>NZ_JBIAOF010000004.1:0-875749 GCF_042878785.1 Nonomuraea sp. NPDC003560
TCGTGCCTTTATATAATCGCGCCCACCCCCCCGGGGGCGGGGCCAACCAAACCCCCCCCCTGGCCCCCCCCCCCCGGGGCCGGGCCCCCCCCCCCCCCCCCCCCCCGGCCCTTTCTCACTTCTCGTTTCTCAGTGTTCGTTGCCGGAGACGGCGGTCGTGGTGAGGCCGGAATGCCTGCGTACGCGGGCGCTCCGGCCGGGACGGCTCACGTCGGGACGCCGGTCGCCCCCGCGGATCACGGGCGCCAGCCGGAGACGGCGGCTCACCAGGGGCGTGCCGCCGCTCAGCTTGGCCCGCAGCCGCGCGGGCGCCTCGGGGGCGCTGAGTTTCAGCGTCAACCGTGCCCCTCGGCGGGTCAGCCGCCGCCACAACGTGTGCCAGTCGACCATCGTTCCGGCCAGCGCGCCCATCGCCAGCATCGCGACCACCGCGATGACCAGGACGGCCAGGACGATGAGGACGAAGACGATCACCAGGGAGCCGATCGTACCGAGGACTGTCAACATTGGGCGAAAAGTGCCCGCTCACCAGCGAATTATGCCAATTTTTTGGGATATATCGGCCTTACTCGGCGATCCCAGTGGACTGGTCCAGCCGTCCGGGCAGGAGGTCGAGCCGGCGCAGTATCACGCCCTCGCGCAGCGCCCACGGGCACACCTCCAGCCGCTCCACCTCGAACAGGTCCATGGCCGCGTCTGCCACCAGCGCCCCGGCGGCCAGTTGCGCGGCCCGGCCCTCGGACACCCCGGACAGCTCGGCCCGCTCGGCGGAGCTCATGCCGGTCAGCCTGGCCGCCCAGGAGGCCATGTCGGCGCGGGAGAGCGCGCGCGAGACGTACGGGCCCTCGCTGGAGGCCGGCGCGCCGGCGATCCTGGCGAGCTGCTTGAAGGTCTTGGAGGTGGCCACGGCGCGGTCGGGCTCGCCGTACCTGGCCACGTCGCCGACCGTGCGGGCGATCTCCGTACGGACGTGCTTGCGCAGCTTGCGCACCTCCTCGGCGGAGGGCGGGTCGCCGGTGAACCAGTCGCGGGTCAGCCGCCCGGCGCCGAGCGGCAGCGACACCGCGACGTCGGGCTCCTCGTCCACCCCGGCGGCGATCTCCAGCGACCCGCCGCCGATGTCGAAGGCCAGCAGCCGCCCGGACGACCACCCGAACCACCGGCGCACCGCGAGGAACGTCAGCCGGGCCTCGTCGCGCCCGGACAGCACCGCGATGTGCACGCCGCAGCGCTCGTCGATCTCGGCGAGCACCTGCTCGCCGTTGGCCGACTCGCGCACGGCCGAGGTGGCGAAGGCGAGCAGGTCCTCCACCCCCTTGTCCTCGGCCAGGCGCACCGCCTCCTCGACGAACGCGCCGAGCCGTTCGATGCCCTCGGGCGCGAGCCGGTTGTCCGCGCCCAGGTACTGGGTGAGGCGCAGCTCTTCCTTGTGGGAGTAGGCGGGCATGGGCCGCGCGCCCCGGTGGGCGTCGACGACGAGTAAATGGACGGTGTTCGAGCCGATGTCCAGCACGCCTAGTCGCATGGGAAAACGCTACCGGTCTGCGGCTTTTCGGGCGAAGCCGGCACTGCCCCCGGCCGAGCCCGGCGGGCCGACCGGCCGGCCGGGTGCCCGGTCGGGGCGGGGTGGGCGCGCGGTCAGGGCGCGGTGGGCGCGCGGCGAACACGCCCGGCGGCCGGACCGGGCACACGGGCTTCCGCCGCGCGGCCATAGTCTGATCGCATGTCACGAACCCTGCGACTGCTGATCACCGGCGGCGGCACCGGCGGTCACACCTATCCGGCCCTGACGACCCTGTCGGCCGTCCAGCGACGTCAGGTGCCGCACGACGTGCTGTGGGTGGGCACGGAGAACGGCCTGGAGGCCCGGATCACGGCCGAGCACGGCATCCCGTTCAAGGCGATCACCACGGGCAAGCTGCGCCGCCGTCCGAACCTCAAGGAGCTCGGCACCAACATCGCCGACGTGTTCCGCATCCCCGTCGGGGTGTTCCAGGCGGTGGGGCACGCCGCCCGCTACCTGCCCGACGTGGTGCTGTCCACCGGCGGGTACGTGGCGGTGCCGATCGGCGTGGCGGCCAAGCTGATCCGCCGCCCGCTGGTCATGCACGAGCAGACGACCGTGGTGGGCCTGGCCAACCGCATCCTGGCCCGGCTGGCGACCCGGATCGCGCTGTCGCACGAGTCGTCGCTGGAGTACCTGCCGCCGTCGGCGCGGGCGAAGGCCGTGGTGACCGGCAACCCGGTGCGGCCGGAGCTGCTGCAGGGCAACCGGGCGGCGGCCTACGACCTGTTCGGGCTGACGTTCGAGGTGCCGCTGATCTACGTGACCGGCGGGGCGCAGGGCAGCAAGCAGATCAACACGCTGATCGCCGAGATCCTGCCGCGGTTGTTGCCGCACGCGCAGGTCGTCCACCAGTGCGGGCCGGCCTGGATCGACCAGATGCGGGCGGTCGAGGTGCCGCCCGGCCTGGCCGACCGTTACCACCCGGTGCCGTACGTGGGGACCGAGCTGCCCGACCTGTTCGCCGCGGCCGACGTGGTGATCTCGCGCAGCGGCGCGGGCACGGTGTCGGAGCTGACCGCGATCGGCAAGCCGTCGCTGCTGATCCCGCTGATCCCGACCGGCGGCGACGAGCAGCGCAAGAACGCCGGCTACCTGGTCTCGGCGGGGGCCGCGCGGGCGCTGCTGGAGCCGCGGCCGACGGCCGAGCAGCTGCTGGCCGAGCTGATGCCGATGCTGGCCGATCCCGGGCTGCGCGCGGCGATGGGGCAGGCGGCGGGCAGGCTGGGCCGCCTCGACGCCGCCGACGCCCTGTGCGACCTGCTCCTGGAGGCCGCCCACGGCGGCGCCCACCCGCCGCACGCCGCCGGCTCCCCCGCGCCGCACGGCCACGGCGGTCAGAGCGGGCAGGGCTTCGGGGACCAGAGCGGTCAGAGCGGGCAGGGCTTCGGAGTCCAGGGCGGTCAGGGTTCCGGGGGGCCCGGCTCCAGGTAGCGGAAGGCCTCGTGGGCGGAGCTGACGCTCCGCCTCAGCGCCTGGTCCAGGCGGTCGGCGTCCTCGGTCAGGCGGGTCAGCTCGTCCATCGCGCCGTCGCCCGCGCCGGTCTCGGCGACGAGCTCCTCGTACTCGTGCAGCCGCGCGCGCAGCTCGGCGATCTGCTGCCGGGCCCGGTAGGCGCGTTCGGCCTCGGCCACGTTGGCGGCGTACCGCTCCAGCGCCTCCACCCGGGCCACGACGGCCTGCTCGCTGCTGTCCAGCGCCCTGGTGAGGGGTTCGGCCACGGCCGCGACCTCCGGCGCGCTCTCCCCCGACAGGGTCTGCCGGTGCCGGGCGCGCAGGCCGGACAGCTTGGCCAGCAGGCGGGCGATCTCCCACTCCTGGGCGGGCAGCATCACCGCGTTGCGCACGTCGTCCAGCAGCCCTTCGAGGTTGACCCGCGACTGCGAGACCGTGGCGACCGCCCGCTGGGCCCGGCGCAGCAGCCTGCGGGAGGACTCGTCGAGGTCGTCCAGGAGCACGTACCGGCCCTCGTGCCGGACGGCCTGGGCGTGCACCCGGCGTTCGTGCTCGGCCTCCTCGCCCTCCGGCGTCTCGGTGCGGACGAACGTCACGATCATCAGCGGGATGGCGAGGAGCACCAGCAACAGCGGCCCCAGGGAGCGGCCGAGCCCTCCGGCGCCCAGCAGCAGGCCGAGGCAGACGGTCGCCCCGCAGACCGCGCCGAGCCGCCAGTACGGCGCGGCGGGCAGGCCGGGGCCGTCCGGGACCCAGCCCCTGCGCGTCCTGAGCAGCAGCCGCCGGTTGTCCCTGATGAGCCGCGCGTCGGCCGGCGGCACGCCGGGATCGACGATGACGTCGGCCATGATGTCGGATCGGATGGGGATTCACCTCCTGCGAGGGCGGTTCCGCCCGGCCACCGGCATGTCAGCTCTCCAGGTACCGGAACGCCTCGTGGGCCGACCGCACGCTGCGCCGCAACACCTGCTCCAGGTGGTCGGCGTCCTCGGCGAGCCGGTCGATCTCCGGGACGGCCAGCGCGTCGGCGCCGGTCTCGGCCAGCAGCTCCTCGTAGCGCGGCAGGCGGGCGCGCAGCTCCTCGATCTGGCCGCGGGCGTGGTAGGCGCGTTCGGCCTCGGCGACGTGCCCGGCGTAACGTTCCAGGGCCTCGACGCGGGCGATCATGGCGGCCTCGCTGGTGGCCAGGGCCCTGTCCAGCGGCTCGATCACGGCGGCCACCTCGGGGGCGACGCCCCTGGACACCAGGGCGGCGTGCTCGGCGCGTAAGCCCGACAGCTTGGCCAGCAGGCGGGCGATCTCCCACTCCTGGGCGGGCAGCATGAGCGCGTTGCGGGCCCCGTCGAGCAGCCCCTCGGCGTTGACGTGCGAGCGCAGCACCGAACCGATGGCCCGCTGCGCCCTGGTCAGCACGTCCGCGGCGTCCCGGTCGAAGTCCTCGGGCAGCAGGTAGCGGTCCCGGTACGGGCGGGCCCGCTCGTACACCTCGCGGTCGCGCGACACGTCGTGCTCGGGCAGCTCGCTGATCGACGCGATCTTGACCAGGACGATGAAGACGAACGTGCCCAACAACGTGAACCCGGCGGCCGGGTGGGACAGGGCCAGCAGCACGGCCATGAGCGCGACCACCCCGGGCGTGGCGGCCAGCAGGGCGACGCTGGAGACGTTCCTGAACCGGCCCGGACGCGCGTCGGCCGGCGGCACCCAGCCCGACCGGATCCTGGACAGCAGCGCGGCGTTGGCCCGCAGCATCCCCGCGACCTCCGGAGGAACCTCCGGATCGACGACCACACCCACGCTCTGTCCCGGCACCTTGGCGCCCCCAACGCTCGCGATGCAGTGGATATTACGTATTTTTTCGCAAGGATGTCAGCCTCCGAAAGGTCAGGCCCGGAAACCGCCTGGTCCGTGCGCCCGCCGCTGCCCCCGCCGCTGCCCCCGTCGCCCTTCCCGTCGCTGCCCCCGCGACGGCCAGAGCGGCGGACACGCAGGCGAAGGGGATGGCGGGCAGGACGTACCGGTGGTCGAAGTCGAGGGCCGCCACCGGGGCCAGCAGCAGGAAGGCCGCCGTCGCCCATGGCAGCAGGGCGGCGCGCCGGCGTCCGGCCGAGCCGAGGCCGCCGGCCAGGAGCAGCACGCCGAAGACCGTGCCGTGCAGGAACCAGGGGTAGGGGTAGGCGGCCAGGATCGAGGCGTACGGCTCGACGGAGCTCATGCCGTGGATGCCGGGGTCGTACTCCGAGCGCACCTTCGCGACGAGGGCCTGCTGCTCGGGCAGCGGCCAGGAGCCGCGGGGGAAGGTGGTGGACGGGTTCATCCGCCGGGGGTGGGGCACCGGCGACCAGGTGAAGGCGAGTGAGGTGTCCCGGGCCACCTCGCGCAGGTAGTCCAGCGGCTGGGCGGCGATGGCGCGCAGGGCGAACGACCTGGCCAGGTCGTTGTGGGCGAACCGGTCGCCCGGGAGCCGGTTGAGCGAGGCGCCGGGGGCCCAGACGTACTCCGAGGCGGCGTCGGCGACGGTGCCGTTCGGGCAGAGCGGGGCCTCGGCGGGCGGCGGCTTGATGATCGAGCAGTCGGCGAAGGTCATGGTCCTGGCCCACAGGGCGACGCCGTCGGAGCCGCTGAGGGCGAAACGGCCGTGGTGCTGGGCGTACCAGCCGGCGTAGGCCGCCAGTGGCAGGGCGCCGGCCAGCACCAGCGCGGCCACCCGCCGCCAGGGCGCGCGGCGCAGCACCAGCCAGCCGGCCGCCAGGGCGAGCAGCGGCACGGCGGCCGTCCTGGTCAGCCCGGCCAGCGCGAGCAGCAGCCCCGCCACCGCCGCGGCCCGCGCCGACGGCACCCCGGGCCGGCCGCGCGGCGCGCCCGAGGGGGCGTGGCGCCACATCAGGACCACCAGCGCGGCGGTGATCAGGAAGATGACCTGGAGGTCCGACAGCACGGCGTGCTCCAGCCGGAGGAAGGAGGGGTCGAACAGCACCGGCACGGTCGCCAGGGCGGCCCCCCAGCCGGGCAGCGAACGGCGGCGCAGCAACGCGTAGATCATCACGCCGATCCCCAGGCCCATGGCGTGCTGCAGCCCGGCGACCAGCTCCACGCTGTGGAAGGGCCGCAGGGCCCACAGGAACCAGGAGTACCCGGCGGGGTGGAAGGCAGCCTGGGGCCGCAGGTGCACGGCTGTGTCCAGGTACGTGAAGGAGTCGTACCAGTAGAGCTGCGCCGTGTCGTACCCGAGCATGACCAGCACGCGCAGCGCGGCGGCAAGCGCCAGCACGCAGGCGAACAGCCCGTGGCCGCGCGGGCGGCGCGCGGCGGACGCGAGCGGACGCGTCCCGGCCAGGGTGGCTGCCATGACCTTCTCCCCCGTAGCCGACCGGGCCGGTCCCGGTCGTAGGGGAGGCAGTCCAGCGGGACGCCGATAACCTGAGCGTCACCGGAACTGGTTATGCCCGCGTTATGCGGTCTGGTCCAGACTTGCGGCATTTATGATCTTCTTGGGGGCTACAAGTGCGGGTTTTGATCGCCGAGGACGAGCGCATGCTCGCCGACTCGATCGCCGAGGGGTTACGGGGCGAGGCGCTCGCTGTGGACGTCGCCTATGACGGGGAGGCGGCGCTGGAACGGCTCGGCGTGCACGACTACGACGTGCTCATCCTCGACAGGGACCTGCCGGGGGTGCACGGCGACGAGGTGTGCCGGACGGTGGTGGAGCAGGACCGGCTGGTCAGGGTGCTCATGCTGACGGCGTCCGGCGACGTGCGCTCACGGGTGACGGGGCTGTCGCTGGGGGCCGACGACTACCTGCCCAAGCCGTTCGCGTTCGAGGAGCTGGTGGCGCGGGTGCACGCGCTCGGGCGGCGCGCCCGCCGGGCCGACCCGCCGATGCTGGAGCGGGCGGGCGTGCGGCTGGACTGGGCGCACCGGCAGGTGTTCCGCGACGGCGTGTACGTCCCGCTGGCCCGCAAGGAGTTCGGCGTGCTGGCCGAGCTGCTGCGCGCCCAGGGCGCGGTGGTCTCGGCCGAGGACCTGCTGGAGAAGGTCTGGGACGAGCACATCGACCCGTTCACCAACACCGTGCGGACCACGATGATGAAGCTGCGCAAGAAGCTCGGCGAGCCGCAGGTGATCGAGACCGTCCCCGGATCGGGGTACCGCATCCCATGACCGTGCGCATGCGTTTCGCCCTGGCCTGCGCCGGGGTGTTCCTCTTCCTCGGCGCCCTGACGGTGACCGGGGTGTACTTCGTCGTCCGGTCGCAGCTGGAGTACCGGGCGGACCTGATCAGGCCCGACTTCCCCCGGCAGTACTCCTACGGCGACTCCTACGAGTCCGCCTACCGCAACGCGATGCGGGTGCGCGCGGCCTACCAGCGCGAGACGCTGAGCGGCGTGCGCACGGTGGGCGGGCTCATCGTGCTGGCCGCCACGGCCGCGGCGTTCGGGGTCGGCTGGCGGGCGGCGGGCTGGGTGCTGCGGCCGGTCAAGGCGGTCACCGAGACCGCCCGCCGGGTCGCCCAGAGCCACGACCTGACCGAGCGCATCGCCTACGAGGGCCCGCGCGACGAGGTCAAGGAGCTCACCGAGATCTACGACACCATGCTCGGCCGGCTGGCCCGCTCGTTCGACGGGCAGCGCCGGTTCGTCGCCAACGCCTCGCACGAGCTGCGCACCCCGCTGACGATCAACCGCACCCTGGTGGACGTCGCCGTGCGCCGCCCCGACGCCACCGACGACGTCAAGCGGCTCGGCGAGTCGCTGCTGCTGGTCAACGCCCGGCACGAACGCCTCATCGACGGCCTGCTGGCCCTGGCCGAGGGCGAGCAGGCGGTGCTGGACCGGCGGCCCTTCGACCTGACCGACGTCGCCGAGCACGTGCTCGACCAGGCCGGCGAGGAGGCGGCCGAGCGGGACGTGACGATCCACCGGCTGCTGGACTCGGCGCCGACGACGGGCGAGGCGGTGCTGGTCGAGCGGCTGGTGCAGAACCTGGTGGAGAACGCGATCCGGCACAACCAGCCCAAGGGCGAGGTGTGGGTGACGACGCGGCGGCGGGCCGAGCAGGTCGAGCTGGTGGTGGCCAACACCGGGCTGCACGTGCCGCCGTACGAGATCGAGACGATCTTCCAGCCGTTCCGGCGGCTGCACGGCGACCGGCTGCGCTCGGAGCGGGGCAGCGGGCTCGGGCTGTCGATCGTGCGGGTCATCGCCGAGGCCCACGAGGGCACGGTCACCGCCAGGCCGCGCGACGAGGGCGGCCTGACGATCACCGTGGAGCTGCCGGTGGACCGGTCCGCGCCCTGACGCCCCTCACGAGGCCGCCGGTGGACCGGTCCGTGCCCTGACGCCCCTCACGGGGCCGCCGGTGGACCGGTCCGCGCCGTGACATCCGGCGTGCCGCCGCCGGTGGATCAGTCGCCGTCCTGGCGGATCTGCCAGAGTTCCTCCTCCGGCACGCCCGCCTTGACCAGTTGCTCCCAGGTCGCCACGCGCTCGGTCGGGTCGGCCAGCACCAGGCCGAGCAACGGGCGCAGCTCGGCGTGGTCCGCGCCGTCCTCGCGCCACAACGCGCCCAGCGCCCGGTGCACCGCCGGGGACCGCACGGCCGCCGTCTCCACCAGCTCCCGCAGGACGGCCACCCGGTCGTGGAAGCGCAGCGCGCGTCCCTCCCCCACGGCCAGCATCAGCAGGTCGAGCAGCCTGCGGTGGCGGGGCGCGTGACCGGTGGCGGCCGCGACGATGGCGTCGCCCATGGCGGTGCCCTCGCCGCCGCCGAGGATCACCTCCTCCTGGCCCCGCCCGGCGACGCGGTGCGCCGACAGGGCGTTGACCAGGCCCGTCCAGCCCTCGTGCCCGAGCTGGCCCTTCCACAGGTGGCTGAAGGACGCCCAGCGGCCCAGCGGGTCGGGCCCGCCCAGGAGGTGCGAGACGGGCACGGGCTCCGGCGAGGCGGCCACGATGAGCAGCGCCAGGTTGGCCGAGTAGGCGGCCAGGCGGCGGGTGACGGGATGGCGCACCGGCTCGAAGCCGGTGAAGCAGCGGCGTCGGCGCTCGTACAGGGACCGGCGCAGCAGCCCGGCCAGGTGGGTCACGCACCGGGCGCGTACGGCCGCCGGCACCTCGTCCAACAGCTCCAGGATGAACCCGACCGTCGGGCCGCGCTCGGCCAGGCAGGAGAACGACGTGACCGCGTACAGCAGGTCGTCGTCCACGCTCTGGGCCAGGGCCAGGGGCTCGTCCCCGGCCAGGCGGCGGCGCCGGTCGAGGTCGCGCAGCGCGTACACGGTCAGCCAGGCCGTCAGGAACTCGCCGAAGGTGGAGTGGAGGAAGGAGTGGCCGTCGCGGCGGATGAAGAAGAAGCGCTCGGTGGCCCGGCGGGCCCAGTCGACGGGCGGGCGCGGCTCGTCGGGCTCGTCCTCGCCGCCTTCGCACAGGGCGGGCAGGTCGCGGGCGAGGTCCTCCTCGGTGACGACCTGCCGGCCGCGGGCGAGCATGGACAGGGCGACCGTGCCGAGCAGGACGAGCTCGCTGTCGATCACCACCCGCTGCGGGGTGGCGGTCTCGCGTTCGGTGAAGTCGCGCAGCAGCACCTCGTACAGGCGGGCGCGGCCGATCGGGCGGTGCTCGCGCTGCAGGGCGTTGCCGCCGGCGTCGTAGAGCGCGAGCAGCAGCAGGAGCAGCGGCTGCCGGGCCATCTCGCCCTGGGCCAGCGCGGTCGCCGCGGGCAGGGGCTTCAGATCGCGGCGGGCCAGCAGGGCGCGGTTGGCCTGGTCCCAGATGTCGAGCCACTGACGCACCTGGTCGTCCTCGAACGGCTGGAGCTGCAACGCCAGCAGCCCGTCGGGGAACCTGATGCGGTCGGCCACCACGGTCCGGCTGGTCACGATCACCACGACGGGCCGTCCCAGCGCGGCCTCGCGGCGCTGGAACTCCTGCAGGTGCCCGAGGTAGTCGTAGCGGTTGACGCCGCCCTGCAGCAGTTCGTCGAAGCCGTCGAGCAGGATCACCGGCAGCGCGCCGTCGCCCGCGGCGACCAGGTCGGCGTAGGCGACCTCCTCCTCCAGCACGGCGGCGACGGCCTGCTCGATCTGCTCGGCGACCGGCGCGCGCGGCGAGACGCGCGGCAGCTCCACCCTGATCGGCAGGAACTCCGACCTGGCCAGGCGGGCGCCGAGCACCTCGGTCAGCTTGGACTTGCCCGCGCCGGGCTCGCCGAGCACCAGCAGGGGCGCCTGGGTGGCGCGCAGCGAGGTGAGGTGGCCGACGAGGAACGCCTCGGCGTCGGGCAGCAGGCGCTGGTCCCGCCACCAGCCCACGGAGGAGGGGTCGGACTCGCGGGTCAGCTCGGCGACCCGGCAGCGCGGGCTGAGGTAGCCCTCGCCGAGCAGCGGGAGCGAGACGTCCTCGGGCAGCTTGCCGGCGGCCAGCAGGGGACGGTCGAGCGCGTTCGCCGCCATCCTGACCCGGTGGATCATGGGACGGTCGCCGACCCGCGGCGGGGCCAGCTCGGCCAGCAGCCAGGCCACCCGCGACAGGCCGGTGCCCGGCGTCTGGCGGTCGGTGACCAGGCTGCGCACGCCGAACTCGTGGCTGTCCAGGGACAGCGAGCGGAAGTCCTCGTCGTAGATGCGCAGGGCGTGCGCGGGCGGGCCCTCGGCCAGCATCCGGGGTAACAGGAGCTGGTCGTCGACGGGCAGCTCGTCCCACACGCTGAGGCCGCCGACGAACCCGGCCATCGCCTCCGACATGCGCAGGTGGGCGCGTTCGACGGCCTGGCGGGTCTCGGCGAAGGGCACGTGCGGCTCGGGGGTGGGCAGGCGTTCCATGAGCAGACCGGCCACCAGGCGGGCGAAGCGCTCGGGGGTGGGCACGCCGTGCGAGATCTTGTCGGCCCGGTCGAGCTGCTCCAGGGTGAAGGGCAGCTTGGCCTCCCCCAGCGCCTCGAACCAGGCCGAGACGACGATCACGGCGTGCGCGGCGGCCAGGCGCTGGGTGCGGGTGTAACGGTCCACGCCGCCCTTCAGCTCGGGCATCCTGCGGATGACCTCCTCGCCGTAGCGCACGACGTCGGAACGCAGGTCGGCCAGGCCCATGGTGAGCAGCCCGCCCCCGGCCAGCGCCCACCCCGTGCGGGCGGCGGCCGCGGCGAAGCCGACCACCTTGACGAGCCTGCCCTCCTTGCAGCCGAGCACCCTCAGGGCGTCGGCGTAACTCGGGGTCTCGATCATCAGCCTTCTCTCCGGGACCGGGAGGTCCCATCATGCGCCGGGAAGCGCCCCCGGCGCTGCCCGGACGCCCGCTCCGCTATGGGCCTTTCACCGCGTCGGCGATCTCCGGCAGCACGCCGGGGTCCTCGATGGTGGACGGCGTGGCGTACGGCCGGCCGTCGGCGATGTCGCGCATCGTGGCGCGCAGGATCTTGCCCGAGCGCGTCTTGGGCAGCCGGGCGACCACCACGGCCCGGCGGAAGGCGGCGACCGGCCCGACGCGCTCGCGCACCAGGGCGGTCAGCTCGCGCTCGACGTCGGCCGGGTCGCGGTCGGAGCCGGACTTGAGCACCACGAACCCGACCGGCAGCTGCCCCTTCAGCGCGTCGGCCACCCCGATCACCGCGCACTCGGCGACGTCGGGATGGGCGGCGATCACCTCCTCCATCGCGCCCGTGGACAGGCGGTGGCCGGCCACGTTGATCACGTCGTCGATGCGGCCCATGACGTAGAGGTAGCCGTCGGCGTCGATGTGGCCGCCGTCGCCGGTCAGGTAGTGGCCGGGGTAGCGGGACAGGTAGGAGGCCCGGAAGCGCTCCTCGTCGCGGTAGAGGGTGGGCAGGCAGCCGGGCGGCAGCGGCAGCCGGACGGTGACCGCGCCCTCCACCCCGGGCGGGCACTCGCGGCCGTCGGCGTCGAGGACGCGCACGTCGTAGCCGGGGACGGGTTTCGTCGGCGAGCCCGGCTTGATCGGCAGGGTCTCGATGCCGACGCAGTTGGCCGCGACGGGCCAGCCGGTCTCGGTCTGCCACCAGTGGTCGATGACGGGGACGCCGAGCAGGTCGCTGGCCCAGTGGTAGGTGTCGGGGTCGAGGCGCTCACCGGCGAGGAAGAGATGCCGCAGCCCGGACAGGTCCCATTTTTTCGCGAAATTGCCGGTGGGATCTTCCTTCTTGATGGCCCTGATCGCGGTGGGCGCGGTGAACAGCGTGCGCACGCCGTGCTGGGCGGTCACCCGCCAGAACGCGCCGGGGTCGGGCGTGCCGACGGGCTTGCCCTCGTACAGGACGGTCGTGCAGCCGGTCAGCAGCGGCGCGTAGACGATGTAGGAGTGGCCGACGACCCAGCCGACGTCGGAGGCGGCCCAGAAGACCTCGCCGGGGGCGGCGCCGTAGACGTTGGTCATGCTCCAGCGCAGGGCGACCGCGTGGCCGCCGTTGTCGCGCACCACGCCCTTGGGCAGGCCGGTGGTGCCGGAGGTGTAGAGCACGTAGAGCGGGTCCGTGGCGGCCACGCTGACGCACCCGGCGGGCTCGGCGGCGCGCACGGACTCGTGCCAGTCGAGGTCGCGGCCCGGCGTCAGCTCGGCGGGGCCCTGCGGGCGCTGCAGGATCACGCAGTGGGCGGGCCGGTGGGCGGCCTGGTCGAGGGCGGCGTCGAGCAGCGGCTTGTAGGCCACGACCCGGGCCGGCTCGATGCCGCAGGAGGCCGCGAGCACCACCTTGGGCTCGGCGTGCTCGATGCGCAGGGCCAGCTCCCTGGCCGCGAAGCCGCCGAACACCACCGAGTGCACCGCCCCGAGCCGCGCGCAGGCCAGCATCGCGACGACCGCCTCGGGCACCATCGGCATGTAGATCACGACGGTGTCGCCGGCCGTCACGCCGAGCGCCTTCAGCATGCCCGCCGTCCGCGCCACCTCGTCGAGCAGCTCGGCGTAGGTGATCGTGCGGACGGCGCCGGTGACCGGGCTGTCGTATATCAGCGCCGCCTGCTCGCCGCGGCCGGCCGCGACGTGCCGGTCGAGCGCGTTGTGGCAGGTGTTGAGCCGTCCGTCGGGGAACCACCGGCTCCCGTCGCTGACGACGGCGGGCGCGACGTCCCAGTCGATGTCGCGCGCCGCCTGCGCCCAGAACTCCTCCGGGCGCTGGATGCTCCGCCGGTAAGCCTCGTCATAGCCGCCCACTTTTCGATCAGACCAGCCGCCGGCCCCCGAACGCAAGCCCCGTGGGAGGGTGTCCGGATGAATGACGATCTCATCCTGTCCGTCGTGACGGGCTCGCGGGCGTACGGGCTGGAGACCGCGGCGTCCGACACCGACCGGCGCGGCGTGTTCGTGGCCCCCACCGCGGACTTCTGGCGGCTGTCCAAGCCGCCCACGCACCGCGACGGGCCGCTGCCCGAGCAGTTCTCGTGGGAGGTGGAGCGCTTCTGCGTGCTGGCGCTGGAGGCCAACCCGACGGTGCTGGAGTGCCTGTGGTCGCCGATCGTGGAGGTGGAGACCCCGGCCGGGCGGCGGCTGCGCGAGCTGCGCGGGGCGTTCGTGTCGCGGCGGGCGCGGCAGACGTTCGCCGGGTACGCCGTCGACCAGTTCCGGCGGCTCGACCCGGCGGCGCCCAAGTGGAAGCAGGCCATGCACATGCTGCGGCTGCTGCTCAGCGGCCTGCACCTGATGCGGCACGGCGAGCCGCTGGTGGAGGTCGGGGCGCACCGCGAACGGCTGCTGGCGGTCCGGCGCGGCGAGGTCACGTGGGCCGAGGTGGACGCCTGGCGGGCCGCGCTGGCGGCGGAGCTGGCCGCCGAACCCTGTGTCCTGCCGGAGCGGCCGGACCGCGAACGCGTGGAGGACTTCCTGGTGGGCGTGCGGAAGGAGCACCTGTGACCACGCTGCCGCCGTCCGGGCTGCCGTCGTGGCTGCCTGAGGTCCCCGGCGAGCAGCCGTACCCGGTGGCGTTCGCCACGGTGAGCGGCGCCCACCTGTACGGGTTCCCGTCCGTGGACTCCGACGTGGACCTGCGCGGCGTGCACGTGCTGCCGGTCGAGGAGGTGGCCGGGCTGCGCACCGGGCCGCAGACGCTGGACCGGACGTGGACGCGCGAGGGCGTCGAGGTGGACCTGGTCACGCACGACCTGGTCAAGTTCTGCCGCCTGCTCCTCGGCCGCAACGGTTACGTGCTGGAACAGCTCCTGTCGCCGCTGGTGGTGACGTCCTCGCCGGTGCACGAGGAGCTGGTGGCGCTGGCGGCCGGATGCGTGACGCGGCACCACGCCCACCACTACCTGGGGTTCGCGCGTACGCAGTGGCGGTTGTTCGGGCGTACGGGCGAGCTGAAGCCGCTGCTGTACACCTTCCGCGTGCTGGCGACGGGCACCCACCTCATGCGCACCGGGGAGCTGGAGGCCGACCTGACGCGGCTGCTGCCGTACGGGCCGCCTTACCTGCCGGAGCTGGTGGCGGCCAAGCGGGAGGCCGAGCACGGCGCGGCGCCGCAGGTGGCGGGCGTGGCCGAGGACGTGGCGCGGATGACGGCCGCGCTGGAGGCGGCGCGCGAGGGCTCGGCGCTGCCCGAGCGGGCCACCGCGGACGACGCCCTGCACGACCTGGCCGTGCGGGCGCGCCTGGCGTCCCGTCCCTGACGGGGTGCGGCCGGTCAGGGACGGGACAGGCGGTCAGGCGGCGCCGGGGTCGGCCGACAGGACGAGCCGGACCGAGACGTTCTCGTACCCGGCGCGTTCGAACGCCCGCGCCATCGGGACGTTGCCCGCGTCGGTGTCGGCCATGATGCCCGGCACGCCGCGCTCGGCGTGGAAGCGGGTGATCTCGCCGAGCAGCTCGTCGACGTAGCCTCGGCCCCGGTGCGCGGGCACCACGCCGAGGTAGCCGACCACGGGCCCGGCGTCGTTGGCGGAGGGCAGCGCGACGCCGACCAGGTCGCCGCTCTTGTCGTAGGCCAGCCGCCACCAGGACCGCTCGCCCCGCATCGAGCGGTTGTCGCGGACGTCCTCGCGGGCCTGCTCCACGGGGTCCATGGTCATCAGGGCCTGGCGGGTGTGGAAGTCGAGGGTGCCCTCGGCGACCTGGCGGAAGGCGTCCACGAACACCTCGTCGTCGTCATCGCCGCGGAAGACCAGCCGGTCGGACGGCTCGGGCACCGGCGAGCCGGGCGTCCAGGCGTAGCGCAGGCGTTCCAGCTCCTCGGTCAGCCCGGCACGGCCGGCGGCCTCCCAGCGCCAGGCGATGGCCGCCGACGCCTTCGGGTCCTCGCGCCAGCCGTTGGAGACGAAGACGTGGTACTCCGGCGTGCGGCCGAACGCGGCGTGCGCGTGGCGCAGCAGCTCGGCAGCCAGCCCCACACGGTCCTCGACCGAGGGGTGGACGTAGACGCAGTCGAGGGCGAGCGGTCGCTCCTCGCCGGCGAAGCCCCACCAGACGGCGCGGGCCAGGATCTCGCCGTTCTCCTCGGCGAGCCAGATGCGGTCGTAACGGTAGTTGCGGCTCTCCAGGAAGGAGAGCAGCCGGTCGGGATGGGCCCAGCTGATGGATTCGTCGACGACGCAGCCGAGCAGGCGGTCGAGGTCAGCCTCGGTCGCGGGACGGAAAAGCACAGTTCCTCCGAGAAATGAAAATCACACTTACACTGCCAAACATCTCAGTGCCTCCCTTCTCCCGACATTTCGCAGCACTCTAGCCCAGCTTGCCGTCGCCCGCTCGCCGTTTTCCCCGGACGTGATCTTCCCCTCGTGGCCGGAGGACGACGTGAGTACGCTGGACCGCGTCCAGTTTCCGGCGTTTCGCGATCCGGCGGGACGATTCCGATCCGGCCGACGATGAGGACAGGGATGAGGACAGGATGGGCTCCGTGAGGTCCTACGACGACGACACCCTGCCGCTGCAACCGCCGATCCGGCTCCCCGACGCCGCCACCCTGGCCTCCGCGGTCCGCGCCGCGCCGCTCGCGGGCGAGCTGAAGGCCCTGCTCGACCCGCCCGACGACTCCCAGACCGCCCTGCCCGACGCCTCGCAGGCCGAGCAGGGAGACGAGCAGGGGGACGAGCGTGCCGGCGACGCGCGGGTGCTGGAGGCGTGGGCGCGGGTGTGCCGGGCGCGGCTGGCCGCCGACGAGCGGCTGCTGCTGGAGCTCATCCGCATGTTCCTGTCCAGGGAGCCGGTCGCCGGGCGGGTGCCCCAGGCGCTGACCGACCTCGGGCTGGTGCGGCAGGCGGAGCCGTACACGCTGAGCTGGCTCGGGCTGTGGGTGGCGCGGCTGATCATCGCCGAGACCGCCGGGCAGGAGATCCCCGTCATGGGGACGCTGGCCGGCGCCGACGCCGCCACGCTGCTGCACGGCCTGCGCTCCTACCCCGAGGCCGAGCGGAGCGAGGAGCTGGCGGGCTGGCTGGCCGGCCGCGACCGCGAGCCGGCCGCCGCCGAGATCGCCGGGGCGCTGGCCGGGGTGAGCCCGCTGAGCCGGGCGGTCGGCGTGGAGCTGCTGGAGTCGAGCCTCGGCGAGGAGGGCCGCCGGGCGCTGCGCGGCCTGCTGGCGGAGCCCCGGCTGGGCGCGGTGGTCGCGGCCAGGACGGGCCGCGAGGAACGGCGGCCCACCCCCGACGAGATCGCCTGGGTGCTGGTGGACATGGCGGCGGCGCTGCTGGAGTTCGGCGGCGGCGAGGCGGGCGAGGTGATCGACTCGATCGCCATGGGGATGGACGCGGAGGAGCAGGCGGGCACGATCGCGATCCTCGCCTTCGGCGACCACCCGTGGACGGGACGGGTCCTGCGGGTCGTCATCGACCACCACCCGGACGAGCGCGTCACGGCCGCGGCCCGCAAGGCCCTGCGCCGCCTGCGCGGCCTCGCCGACATCCGCACCTGACGGGACACGCCTGCGGGAGGCACGACTCTGCGGGGACACGGCTCTGCGGAGAGGAATGCCAGGCACGACTGCGGGGCCGCGGGTGCGGCGGGCGGGGCCGCGGGTGCGGCGGGCGGGGCCGGTAAAGTCGGCTTGATGACGAAGCATACGATCTCCCCGCAGAGCGGCATCCTGGGCGACGGCTTCGGCTGCGACTGCGGCGCGGTGCTGGCCGGGCGGATGGCGGCCGAGCTGCACGCCGCCGAGAACGGCCGGTGCTCGGCCTGTCTCGGCTCGGCGGTGGAGCAGCTGGCCCCCGACCTGACGCGCGGGTGCACGGTCTGCGCGGCGACCGGAGGCCGCAAGGAGCAGATCACCTGGCAGCTCGCCCACACCGAGGCCGAGGAGCTGATCACGATGACCGTGGTGCGCGGCATCGTGGCGGGGTTCGACGGGCCGTTCCATCTGTCGGAGATCGCCGACACGGTGCGGGCCGGGTTCGGGCTGCCCGCCGGGCGGCTGCCGGTGGGGCCGCGGGTGCGAGACCTGCTGCTCCAGCTCCAGGCGGCGGGCGAGGTCGCCATGCTGTCGGCCCCCGACGAGCTGCTGGGCACCGACCAGGTGCTCTACCGCGACCCCCAGTGGCAACGCACCCGCACCCTCGGCCTCTGACCCACACCACCCGCCCGGCGGATCAGGGGCGGCCCGCCATCCGCCCGCCGGGTCAGGGGCGGCAGAGGATCTCGCCGTGCAGGACGGAGAGCCAGGCGTCGTCGGAGGCGGCCCATTCCAGCCAGCCGGCGGCCATGCGCTCCAGGTCGGACTCGGTGGCCGCGCCCGTGGCGAGCGCCTGCTCGGCCAGCGCCGACCGCCGGACGCGGTCGGCCCACATGCCGCCCCACCACGCGCGGTCCTCGGGGGCGGCGAAGCACCAGGTGGAGGAGGTGGCGGTGACCTCCTGGAAGCCGGCGGCGCGGGCCCAGGACAGCAGGCGCCGCCCGGCGTCCGGCTCGCCGCCGTTCGCGCGGGCGAGGCGCTGGTAGAGGGCCATCCAGTCGTCCAGCGCGGGCAGGCGCGGGTACCAGGCGAAGGCCGAGTAGTCGCTGTCCCTGGCCGCGACGTACCCGCCGGGCTTGGTCACCCGGCGCATCTCGCGCAGCGCCCGCACCGGGTCGCCCACGTGCTGGAGCACCTGGTGGGCGTGGACCAGGCAGAAGGTGTCGTCGGGGAAGTCGAGCGCGTGCGCGTCGGCGACGGCGAAGTCCACGTTGCCCAGCCCGCGCGCGCCGATCTCGGCCCTGGCCAGCGCCAGCGCGTCCTCGGTCACCTCCGACGCCGTCACGTGGGCCACCAGCGCGGCCAGGTCAGCGGTGATCGTGCCTGGCCCGCTGCCCACGTCGAGGACCTTCATCGCGGGCCGCAGGTGCGGCAGCAGGTACGCGGCCGAGTTCTCGGCCGTGCGCCACCGGTGCGAGCGCAGAACGGACTCGTGGTGCCCATGGGTGTAGACGGCGTCCATCGAAAGACTCCTTCACGACGATGTGTACTCCGACCCTAGCGCGAGTCTCATCTGTCGAGAGGATGTGTCTTTCTATATGAGACGGCGTCGTGCGTCCGGCGTCGCTCATAGACTGGTCGCGGCAATGTCTCGGCAAAAGGAAGGCGTGGTCGTGGGAGAGGTCCGGCCGATCGTGCACGTGGGCGATCCGGTGCTGCACAATCCGTGCGAGCCGGTCACCCGGTTCGACGGCGAGCTGGCGGCGCTGGTCGACGACATGTTCGCGAGCATGTACGCGGCCGAGGGCGTGGGCCTGGCCGCCAACCAGATCGGCGTGCCGCTGCGGGTGTTCGTCTACGACTGCCCCGACGCCGAGGGCGTCGGCCACAAGGGCGTCGTGGTCAACCCGGCCCTGGAGCTGCCCGGCCTCGGCGAGCGCCGCCTCGACCCCGACGACGAGGGCTGCCTGTCGGTGCCCGGCCAGTTCGCCCCGCTGCCCCGGCCCGACCACGCCACCGTCCACGGCTTCGACGCCGAGGGGCGGCCGGTCACGGTCGAGGGCACCGGCCTGCTGGCCCGCTGCCTCCAGCACGAGACCGACCACCTCGACGGCTACCTGTACATCGACCGCCTGCCGGCCAAACGCCGCAAGCAGGTGTTGGCAGCCTACGAGCAGACCAAGGCCGCTAAAGAGGACATTTCTCCGCTATAGTGGAGGAATGCAAGGTGAAGGCGTGCTGTCCAGCGGGCTGTCCCTGGCCGAGCTGGGCGGGCGCATCCGCGCCGAGCGGCGCGGGCGCGGGTTGTCCGTCGAGCGCCTGGCCGAGCTGAGCGGCATCAGCCGGAGCATGGTCTCCGACGTCGAGCGCGGCGCGAAGTCGCCGACCGTGCTGGTGCTCGACCGGCTGGCCACGGCCCTCGGCACGTCGATCTCCCGGCTGCTCGACGAACCGGCGCGCGAGGACGTGCGCGTGCTGCGGCACGACCGGCAGCGGGTGCTGCGCGACCCGTCCGGCTGGGAACGGCGGGTGTTGTCGCCGGTGCTGGCCGACGTGGAGTTCGAGTTCATGCGGACCACGATCGGCCCCGGCGTGGACGCGGGCGAGTTCGCCCCGCACGCCCGGGGCTCGCGCGAGTACCTGGCCGTCGAGCGCGGCACGCTGCGCCTGACGATCGACGACCGGCCGTACGAGCTGGCGGCCGGGGACTCGGCCGCCTACCCCGGCGACCACCGCCACGCCTTCGCCAACGACGGTACCGCCGACTGCGTCTTCTACCTGGCCATGGAGCTGAGTGGCGGCGGCCACCACGAGACCTGGAGGGAATCCCCGCATGGATGAGCTGCGCCGCGCCGGCGTCAGGGCTGCCGAGATCGCGGCCGCCCATCTGGAGGGCGTCCCGGCCGGGCCGGTGTGGCGGCCGGTGCCCGCCGCCGAGCGCGCCTGGCTGGGCGAGCTGCCGCTGCCCGACGCCGGACGTCCGCTCGACGCGCTGCTCGACGACGTGGGCGCCCATGTGCTGCCGTACCCGATGGGCAACGGGCATCCGCGCTTCTTCGGCTGGGTGAACTCGCCGCCATCCCCCGCCGGCGTGCTCATCGAGCCGCTGGCCGCCGCGCTCAACCCGAGCTGCGCGGGCGGCGACCACGCGGGCCCGCTGCTGGAGCGTACGGTGGTGCGCTGGCTGGCCGAGCTGGTCGGCTTCCCCCACCCGCCCGGCGGCGGCCTGCTGACCAGCGGCGCGTCGATGGCCACGATCGTCTGCCTGGCCACGGCCCGGCAGCGCGCCGCGCTCGCCGACGGCTGGGACGCCCGTGAGGAGGGCCTGCACGGCCGCCCGCCCATGATCATGTATGTCACCGAGGAGGGCCACAGCTGCCTGCACAAGGCGGCCCAGCTGCTCGGCCTCGGCGCCCGGAACGTCCGCAAGGTGCCGGTGGACGCCTCCTTCCGCATGGACGTCGGCGCGCTGCGCACGATGATCGCCGACGACCTGGCGGCGGGCCTGCGGCCGTTCTGCGTGGCGGGCAGCGCGGGCACCGTCAACTCCGGCGCGGTCGATCCGCTCGACGCGATCGCCGACGTGGCCGCCGAGCACGGGCTGTGGTTCCACGTGGACGGCGCCTACGGCGCGCTCGGCGTGCTCGACGCGCGCTCGGCGCCCGCCTACGCGGGGCTGGACCGGGCCGACTCGCTGGCCCTGGACCCGCACAAGTGGCTCGGCGTCCCGGTCGGCTGCGGCTGCGCGCTGCTGCGCGACCCGGCCGCCGCGCGGGCCGCCTTCAGCCTGGTGCCGTCGTACCTGATCGACGACAGCGCCGACGACCTGGGCTGGTTCGCCGAGTACGGGCCCGAGCAGACCCGTCCGTTCCGGGCGCTGAAGACCTGGGCGACATTGTCGTACCTGGGCAGGGAGGGCGTCACGCGCCTGGTCGAGCACACCGGCGGCCTGGCGCGCACGCTGGCCGCCATGGTCGAGCAGGCCCCGGACTTCGAGCTGCTCGCGCCGGTCGCCACCTCCATCACGGCCTTCCGCCACACGCCCGCGACGATCGGACCCGGCGGGCTCGACGCGCTCAACCGGGCCCTGCCGGGCGCGGTCCAGGCCCGCGGCAACGCCTTCCTCACCGGCACCCGCCTGGGCGGCCGGGACGCGCTGCGGGCCTGCTTCCTGCATCCCGACACCACCGAGGACGACCTGACGATCCTGCTGGAGGAGATCCGCCTGGCGGCGAAGACGCTCTGAGGCCCGGTAAAGGGCTTCCCTGCGGACGTACCGGACACGCATGGCCGGACGCCGGGATCCGACAAAGCCCTGTGAGCTCTCCCCCGGCCCGGGTAGTAAGCGGCCGGGACGTGAGCAATCAGGAGGATCCCATGGCAGAGACCGTGGCAGACGTGATGACTTCCCACCCGGCGACGGTCGAGTGCGACCAGCCGGTGTCGGCCGCCGCGGCGCTCATGCGCGACAACGACGCGGGCGCGGTGATCGTCAACGAGAACGGGCGCATGAAGGGCATCGTCACCGACCGGGACATCACGATCCGGGTGGTGGCCGCCGAGCGGGGGCCGGAGACGCCGGTCAGGGAGGCGTGCAGCCCGTCGGTCGAGGCGGTCGGGCCCGACACGAGCATCGACCAGGCCGTGCAGATCATGCGCTCGCACGCCGTGCGCCGCCTTCCGGTCGTCGAGGACGGCCGTCCCGTCGGCATCGTGAGCCTGGGCGACCTGGCGGTGGAGCGCGACCCGGACTCCGCGCTCGCCGACATCTCGTCCGCGGAGGGCAACCGCTAACGTGGTTGTGTGATCACCGTCGAGGACGTCCGGCGCTTCGCGCGCACCCTTCCGCGCTCGTCCGAGCACCTGATCCGGGACCGCGTCAAGTTCCGCGTCGGAAAGATCGTCTACGTGGCGTTCTCGCGGGACGAGACGCTGATGGGCTTCGGGTTCCCGAAGGAGGAACGCGAGGCCCTGGTGGCGGCCGAGCCGGACAAGTTCCTCATGCCCGGCGAGTCCGATCTGCGCTTCAACTGGGTGGTCGCCCGCATGGACGCCCTCGACGCGGCGGAGATGCGGGAGCTGGTGCTGGAGGCGTGGCGCATGTGCGTCCCCAAGAAGGTCCGCCTGGAACAGCAACTCCAGACCGGCCCCTGACCCGTTCCGCCCGGTCCGTGAACCACCTCTGAGGCGCGCCGCCGGCCTGTTCTGCCGGTGCGCGTCCCTTCCGGCGTGCTGCCGGTGCGCGTCTCTTTCGGCGTGGCCGATCCGGCGAGCGGTGACCCACCCCGCCCCGCGCCGGCCCACCGTGACCCCCGTGCCCCCCGCCGGGCCGCGGCATGCCCCCGGCCGATCGCGCGACGCGCGCCGGCCCGGCGAGAGCGCCGCGGCATGGGCAACGATGCGTCCCAGCGGAATGGGACCCCTGTGGCACAGCCCCCTTTCGGGAACGAATCCCACAAAAAGGGCAGACGACTGTAAGTCAGATAAGTCCCCCTTCTCCGCATATTTCCGTTGAGTCCGTAGCCCAGGGCGAGAACCCGGCTTCTTCAATTCGGATTCAACAGGCAATTGTTGGCATCAGTCCCACCAGCACCACCAGTAACACCTCCAATCCACCCGATTCGCGCTATACACCGCTTACCCGCATTGCTGCGGGTTGGCAGGTCACGACGTGCGTCAGCATTCCAGGCGCGACCCTCACCCGAAACCGATTCACATTACCGACAATCCGGACAACATCCCCCAAAGGCTGCACCTTCCCTGGAATTTAGTTCGGATCACAGTGAAGTAACAAACCCCTCTAAATGGCATCTAATTCGGTCAGCATGGCCGCTAAAAATGAGAGGGCTACGCGTCTCGAACGGGCGAGACCCATTCATGCCCTCCTCTGGCAACGCCTTTCCACCGAAGGACTCGGATATGACATCAGCCTTGCGCTGCCGGGCGACGCGCGCTCTCGTCGTCATGGCGGGGGCGCTGACGCTCGCGCTGCCGGTACCGCCGCACGCCCTCCCCGCCCGCGCGGCGGCGGCCGCCGCCCCGGAGACGCTGCCCCTGGACATGGTGGTCGCGGTCGACGAGTCGGGGAGCCTGTCGGCCGGGGCCGTGTCCCGGGAGATCGAGGCCACCTCCACGATCGCCCAGAGCGTGCTGAACCCGCAGAGCAGGGTCACCGTGATCGGCTTCGGCAGCAACAACGGCCGGCCGGGGCAGAACGCCGTCGACCAGGTGTGCCGGCCCACCGTCGTGGGCGACGGCGTCAGCCTGCAGTACCTGTCGGAGTGCGTGAAGGGCCTGCACCGGCGGACCGACGAGGAGGGGAACGACACCGACCACGTGGCGGCGCTCACCCAGGCGCTGGCGACGCTGCGCGACGGGTCGCCAGCCAACGCGCTGAAGGTGGTCTTCCTGCTGACCGACGGCCACCTGGACGTGCCGCGCAGCCCCGCCTACGGCAGCGGCTCCGAGACCGACCCGGTGGTGCGGCAGCGCCGCAACGAGGGCGCCGCGCAGCAACTCGGCGACGTGATCGGGCAGACGCAACGGGAGGGCGTGCAGATCTGGCCGCTGGGCTTCGGCGCGGGGGTCACGCAGGAGAACCTGGACAGGTTCGCCGCCGGCGGCTCGCGCGCCGGGTGCGACACCCGCGACGAGTCGCGGCCGCGGGCCCGCATCGTCCGCGACGACAGGGACGTCACCCGCTCGCTGTTCGAGGCGTACGCCGCGGCCACCTGCTCGGGCCTGACCCCGACGGACTCCACCACCGTCGAGGACGGCCAGGTGCGCGAGCTGAAGGTCGAGATCCCGCTGATCGCCACCGACGGCACCATCACGGTCAGCAAGAGCGACCCCCGGGTGCTGGCCGAGTTCGTCGACCCCCGCGGCCGCACGGTGACGACCGGCACGGCCGGCGACTCCACCTTCGCCCACAGCGGCGCGAACACCGCGACGGAGGCGCTGCGCATCGTCAACCCGCTCAACGGCACGTGGACGGTCCGGCTGAAGGCGCCCCAGCGGCTCAGCCGGCGGCTGGTGAGCGCGACCGCGCTGTGGCAGGGCGCGGTGCAGGCCGCGATCGTGCCGGAACCGCCCTCGGCCCGCGCCGGGCAGGAGGTCAGGATCCGGCTCTCGCTGGTCACCCGCAGGGGCGCGATCACCGACGAGGAGGCGCTGCGCGGCCTGACGTTCTCGGTGACCGCCACCGGGGGCGGCCTGGCGCAGCCGCAGACCGTCCAGGTCAGGGACGACGGAAGCGCCCCGGACGACAGGGAGCACGACGGCCGGTACGCGGGCGTCTTCGCCGCACCGCAGGGGCCGGGCGACGTCACCCTGACGGGGGTCGTCGCGGGCACCGGCATCAGGGCCGAACGGGTGCCGACCACCGTCACGGTGGGGGCCGCGGAGACCGTCGTCCAGGGCCAGATCGAGTTCGACGGCGACGGCACCGTGCGTCAGGGGGAGGTCGTGCGCGGCCGGGTGACCGTGCACAACGGCGCCTCCTCGCCCAGACGGGCCCGGCTGGCGCTCCGGAGCGTCGCCGGGGTGCGCGCGACGCCGGCCCCCGACGGGCCGGTCACGCTGCCGCCCGGCGACTCCACCACCCCCTTCACCATCCGCTTCGGCAAGGACGCGGCGCTCGGCGGCGCGTCCTTGGAGGTGCGGCTGGCCGACGCCGGCGACCCGGCCGTGGCGTACGCCTCCGGACTGCTCACCGTCTCGGTCGAACGTCCGCCCACCTGGTGGGAGACCTACCGCAGGTACATCGCGGCGGCCGCGCTCGTCCTGCTGCTGGCGGCCGTGACGCTGCTGCTGGTCCGCGCCGCGCGCCGGCGCAGGGTGAACGTGCGCGGCCTGTCGGTCGCGCTGACGCTCGACGGTGAGCGCACCGGCGCGGAGCTGAAGGCGCCCAGCAGCTGGTCCCCCCGCTTCCGGTTCGCGCTGCGCGGCGACACCTACGCCGCGCGTCTCGTGCCGCCCGGTCCCGACGACGGCGACCAGGTGTTCACCGTCTGCCGGGCCGGCGCGGGCGTCACCGTCGAGACGCCCGAAGGCGACCGCTACCCGCTGGGGATGGGGGTGGAGAGCGAGCCGCTGCCGAGCGGGCACCGGCTGGTCTTCCGGGACGCGGCCAAGCGGCGCGGCACGGCCCGGCGCGCCGGGCTCCGCCGCCCTGCCAACCCGGCCCCGCCGGCCCCCGACCCCGCCCCCGACCCCGGCGGCGAGCCACGGGACCGGGAGGACTCCTGGCAGCGGACCGCCCCCGACTACGACAGCCCCTGGCTCTGAGGCCGCGAGGAGACACCCCATGAAGCTCTACCAACCCCTGCTCTTCGTCGGCCTCGGCGGCACCGGCTGCGCGATCGGCGCCGGGCTGGAACGCAGGCTGCGCGAGGAGATCTGCGGCCCCGACGGCAGCCTCTTCCAGCGCAAACGCGAGGACGCCCAGCGCTACCAGCTCCCGGCCTGCCTGCAGTTCGTCTACGCCGACGTCAACCAGGCCGAGCTGGACCGGCTGCCGCTGAGCGTCGTGCCCGGCCCGCAGCACGTGCACACGGCGCAGCTCACCGCCCACTACGTGCGCGGCCTGGTGCCGCAGGTGGACTCCTACCCCCAGGTGGCGGTGAACCTGCGGCTGGCGGCCGGGGAGGCCGTGCGCGGCTGGCTGCCGCCCAGCCACGGGGAACCGCGGGTGCTGCCCCTGCAGAAGGGCGCCGGGCAGATGCCGACCGTCGGGCGGGCGGCCCTGTTCGAGACCTTCCGCGACGGGATCGGCCCGGCGATCCGCGACATCGACGCGGCCATCGGCAACCTGTCCGGCAACCAGGCGGCCACCGACCTGTTCCGGCTGGCCGACGGCGCGACGATCAACCCGAGGGCGGTGGACGTCTTCGTGGCGTTCTCCGTCGCCGGGGGCACCGGCGCGGGCATCTTCTACGACTACCTCCACCTGATCAGCAGGCAGTTCCAGGAGACGGACCTGAAGCCCAAGATCTACCCGCTGGTGCTCATGCCCTCGGCCTTCGAGTCGGGCGCGGGCGGCGGACGACCGGCCGAGCTCAACGCGGGCCGGGCCCTGCTCGACATGTTCCAGCTGGTGGACCACCAGAACACCGCCGACGCCGTCCGCCACCTGCCCGGTCTGGAGGGCGACCAGGGCGACCCGGAGGAGATCGCGGTGCGCTACCCGCTGGAGGGACGCGTGGCGATGCGGCCGGGCGTCGCCCAGACCGCGTTCCTGTTCTCCCGCCCGACCGGCGCCAAGCCCGGCGACCTCCGGCGCTCGGTGGTGTCGCTGGTGATGTCGCTGATCGGCACCGAGCTGAGCCCGAAGGTCCGCAACGACGGCGAGCAGCACCAGTCCTTCGCCGACAGCTTCATCAATTCCGTCGCCCAGCGGCAGACCATGGCCGAGAACGGCGTGGGCAACCGCGGGGTGTCCACGGCGCTGGTGACGTCGCTGACCACGCCGGTGGAGGAGCTGGCCGACGTCGTGGCCGGACGGCTGCTGCGGGCCGCCGTCGAGGAGCTGCGCGAGCCGTCGCCGGGCGCGGAGAGCAACCGGGCGCTGATCGAGGAGTTCTTCACGCTCTCGCACATCCACCAGGTCTTCGCCCGGCGGCAGGTGGAGTACGCCGAGCCCGAGCCGGCCACGGGCGCCCGCGAGGTGCTGGCGGCGCTGGCCGACCGCCTGGCCTCGATGCGGATCGGGCTGAACGAGCTCCGGGCGCAGCTCGACCAGAGCGTCCCCGCCATGGTGAGCCAGTTCGACCCGGGCAGCGCGGTGCTCGGGCTGCTCGGCACGATCGACCCGTTCCGGGTGCGGCGCGTGCTGTTCGGGCACGCCTCGCTCGCCGACCCGGTGGACCAGTCCGGGGCCAAGGGCCTGATGCAGCGCCGCAGCGTGCCCCCGCCGCCGCCGCCGGGCATCCGCGAGGCGCCGCCCGCCCTGCCCCAGCTGCGCGACCGCTCGCTCGGCATGGTCAAGGTCAAGTGGACCGACGACGCCCCGGCGGAGGCCCGGCAGCAGCAGGAGATCTGGTACAGCTGGCGCAGCCGGGTGTTGTGGACCGAGCCGTGGGCGTCCCAGCACCAGCGCTGGGAGCGCGCGCTCGGCGTGGCCGAGGACCATCTGCGCGCGCTCAACCAGACGCTGCACGACCTGGCCCGGCAGGACCCCAACCGGTTCAGGGAACGTTCCGAGCACCTGTACCGGCCCCGGGTCGGCGTGGTCTTCCACCTGCCGACCGGCAGCCTGGAGCAGTTCTACCGCAACGCCGTCACCCGCATCCGGGAGCGGCTGATGATCGAGCCGACCGCCGACGACGCCGAGGTGCTGCGGCGCCTGATGGGCCAGGACGGCTGGCAGCGGATCTACCGCCAGTCGATCGAGACGACCCCCGAACGGGCGGTCCACGAGCTGCGCGAGCGGATCAAGACCGACGTCAAGACGTACCTGCAGGAGGAGACGCAGGGGCGCGCGACGCTGCTGCCCAAGCTGCGCGACCTGCTCGACCAGGCGGCGGGGCTGGGCTCGGACCGTCCCCGGTTCGGGGAGACGGAGCTGGAGGAGTTCCGCAGCCGGCTCACCGGCCTGGTGCCGGCCAACTTCACGCCGCAGGGCACCGGGCCGCTGAAGGTGCTGGTGTCCTACCCGGGCGCCGAGAACCAGGCCATCGCCGCCTACCTGCGCACGTCGTTGCAGCTTCCCGAGGGACCCGGCATCACCTTCGAGTTCACCGGCACCACCGCCGAGTCCGTCTCGGTCGTGCTGTTCCGGTCCTCGATGGGCATCACCGACGTCAAGGAGGTCCGGCACGTCCTGCGGACTTGGGCGGACGCGGTGCACCGGCCGCGCCGGGACGACTTCCTGCCCTGGCGGCAGCGCACCGGCTACGACTTCGGCTACCTCGCCACCCGGGAGGAGCACCGGGTGCTCATCCTGCACCGGCTGCTGTGCGCGATGTGGAACGGCGACGTGCGGGTGCTGGGCGACCCGGCCTCGCCGTCCCAGGCGGAGGTCCGGCTCAACGAGGTGGCCATGTCGCTCGGCCTCAAGGCGCTGGAGGACGCCTCCTCCTGGGGCAGCCTGCTCCAGGCGTACGAGCTGTGGGCGCTGGCCGACAACGACGACGCCGCCCGGGTGTTCTGCGCCCAGCTCATGCAGGCGGCGCCGTACAAGCTGGACGAGGGCACGCATCCGCCGTCGAAGCTGTTCGAGCTGGTCGTGGGGCTGGCCGGGGAGCAGGTCGACTGCCTGGACCGGATGCTCGTCGAGATCGCCCCGGCGAACCGGGCCAGGGCCCGGATGCTGCGCCGGTTCTGGCACGAGACGCTGCCCGCGGCGATGGCCGTCACGTTCGAGCTGCCCGGCGCGACGCGGGAGAACCTGCACGCCCTGTACGAGGCGTACAAGCGCCGGACGGGCGGCGCCGCGTGAGCGGGCGGGTGGTCCGGCTGAACCTGCGGGGCCTCGGCGAGGGCGCACTCGGCGAGGTGGCGGCGCTGCTGTCCGACGACGGCCAGGAGGACCTGACCTCGCTGCTGGTGGTGGACGACGTCGCGGCTCTGGCCGGGCACCGCCGCGCCTACGAGATGCTGCTGGCCTCCCGCTACACCGACGAGGTGCTGTGCGTGGCGGTGGGCCGGCCGCAGGGCGAGCCGCACCGGATCGCGCTGCCGGGCAGCCTGACGCAGGCGGCCGGGGTGTTGTGGGTGCCCGATCCGTACGGGATCGACTGGCGGCCGGCCGCGGCGGCGCCCGCGGTACGGCGGGACCGGGCGGAGGGCGCCGAGGCAGGCCTGCTGCGCCTGCTCGACGTGCTGTCGCTGAGCGAGGTGTTCCACGAGGCGCTGCGCCGGGTCGAGCGCATGCCCGGCCGCATCGCCAATCCGGGCATCAGGCTGGCCTGGACGGGCGCGGGCGGCGGCGACCTGCGCCAGGCGCTCGCCGCGGCCGGCGGGCGGCTGCTGGCCGCCGGCGGGGGCGAGCCGCCCGAGCCCGCCGCGGCGCCGGCCGCTCCGCCGACGGCGCCGCCCTTGCGGCTGGCCCCCGGCGGGCCTCTGGCGAGCCTGGCGGACCAGGCGCGGGCCGCCCTGGACGAGGCGGCCGCCCTGGGGGACGAGCTGGGCGACGACGTGTCCCTCATGGTCGGCCCGGTCCCCGCGGGAACGGCGGCGACCGCCGCAGGGCAGGCACTCGGCCGGCTGCGGGAGCGGCTGGAGGAGCTGTTCGTCGCGGCCCACAGCGGCGCCAGGCCCGACGCCGGCTCCCGGGCGGCCGTCACCGCGGCCGGGATCGTCCCCGCCGAGCCGGAGGAGTTCGACGCCGCCCGCGTCCGCGCCTCGATCGGCCGGTACCTGGACGCCGGCCTGCGGGCCGGCACGCCGCTGCCCCGCCTGGTCGAGGGCCTGGACCGGTGGCAGACGCGGCTGATGCCGCACGGCAGCCGGGCGCTGGTGCCCCGGCTGCGGGAGGTCTGCCCGGACGCGCTGGTGGCGGGGCTGCGCGATCCCGAGCCGATGGCGGGTCCGCAGCCGTGGCTGCCGGCCGTCGGCCTGGTGAGCGCGGCACTGGCCGGGCTCACCCCGTTCGGGGTGGCCAGCGGGCTGGTGATGGCGCTGCTCTGGACGCTGTCGGTCACGCTGACCGTGCTGCGCGGGCCCGGCGGGCGGCCGGGCGGGCACCTCGGCGCGCTCGCCGCGAACGCCGCCGCCGCCGTGGTGGGCGGCGCCGCGGGCGGGCTGGCCGGTGCGGCGCTGGAGGCGGCGGGGATCCTGCCGCAACCGGCGTGGGCGCTGGTGCTGATCGTGGCGCTGGCCGGCGCGGCGTGGGCGATCCGCGGCTCCTGGCGGCGGCGTACGGCGGCCTGGGCGGCGGCGCGGCGCTTCGACGCGGCCGCGAAGGCGGTCGACGACCTGCTGTCCGTCGCCGGCGCGGCCGACCGTGAGTGGGCGCGGGCGGGGGCGCGGGTGGACGCCGCCGACGCGACGGCCCGGGTGAGCGCCGCCCTCGCGCACGTCGCCGCGGTCGTCGCCGAGCGCACCCGTCCGCCGGGCGGCGCGGCGCACGACGTCCCCGGGCGGCGGGACCGGCGGGTCGAGCACTTCCTGGCGGACCTGGTGCGTGAGGCGGCGGCGCCGGCGCTGCGCGGGCTGGCCGCCGGCTCGACCGCCGAGCACGGCGAACGGGCCGGTGGCAGGGCCGCCGAGCTGTTCTCGGTCTGGGAGAAGCACGTCGCCGAGCACGGCATGGACGATCCGCCGCCGTTCGCGACGGAATGGGCGGTCGAGGCCGACGGCGCCGCGCCGGAGGAGGACCTGCCGGAGCTGGCCTCGGCCGCGGGCCACGACGTGTCCGCCGTCATGTGGCAGCTCTGCCTGGCCCGCGACCTGTCGCTGCTGGACGTCGGCGCCGGGCCGCCCGCCGCTGTGCGCTTCGCCCCGCGCCCCTGCCGGGCCGCGCTGGAGGAGTCGCTGCCCGCCGGGACGGTGTGGGTGCCCTCGGCGCGCCACGCCGGGACGCTGCGCCTGGTCCCGGTACGGCCGGGCGTCGCCCGCCAGACCTGGGCGGACGAGCCGGAGCCCGTCCAGGAGGGCGAGCGCCGATGACCGCGCCCATGACCGCGCCGATGACCGAACCGGGAACGGTGCTGCGCTTCCGCGACCGCCACGGCGCCTCCGCCGAGGTCACGGTGACCGGCCGCCGCGAGGACCCCGTCCCGCCCGCGCCGCCGCTGCGTTCCTGCCTGCTCGCGCTCTCCTGGCCCGACGGGAGGCAGCGCGAGGCCCGCCACGTCGGGCCGGCGGCCGCGGGGCCCGGGGCCGGGTACGACGCCCTCGACAACGAGATCCTGGCGGGTCTGCGGCTGAGCAGGATGTGCGGTTCGGCGCCGTACCCGCCGCAGGTGTCCCGGCTGATCGGCTACGAGGCGGACGGCGAGCTGCCGTTCGTCCTGCTGGAGCCCTACCGCGGCAAGCCCGTCGGCGGCACGCTGGGCCGGATCCTGCCGAGTGAGAACCTGCCGTTCCAGCGGAGCCTGCTGACCGGGCTGCGGTGGACGAGCGCCGCCGGGATCGCGCACCGGGCGCTGTCGCCCGAGACCGTCCACTGGGACACCGTGTGCGCGCAGATCACCGGCTTCGCCGAGGCCGCCCTGGCCGGGACGCCCCGGTCGGTGGCGGGCGCGCCGCCCTGGTGGGCGCCCGAACAGCGGCCCGGCCAGACCGCCGGCGTCGTGACCGGCGAGGACGACGTCTGGGCGGCGGGACGGCTCATCTTCTGGGTGGCGACCGGCCGCGCCCCGGAGCGGGCCGACCTGGCCGACGCGCCGTCCGACCTGGCGCGCCTGCTGCGGGGCGTCTTCGGCCCGCCCGAGGGGCGTCCGTCGGTCCGCGAGCTGCTGCGGCGGCTCGACGTCCCCGACCCGGTGCCGCGCGGGATGTCGCCCGACGTGGCGCTGGAGCGCGGCCGAGCGGACTTCTTCGCGCTGCGGGCGCTCAAACACCCGCAGACCGCGCCGGTCGCCGAGCCGGTCCCGCCCGCCCCGGCCGCCCCCGAAGAGCCGGCCCGGCGCGGGCGCCCCTGGAGGCGGCGCAGATGAGCGTCCTGCACCAGGTCACCTACGGGTGGCAGCGCTCGGCGTCGGGCCCGGCCTTCGGCCCCACGGCCTCCACGCTCAGGCCGGACGAGCTCGCGCGGCTCCACCGCCAGGTCGAGCACTGGCTGCGCACGGACCCCGGCGGCTCGCCGGGGGTCAGCCACGTCTACGCGATCTTCGACCGGCAGGCCGTGCTGGTCCGGCGCGAGCAGCCGCGCGGGGGGCGCAGCGCGCTGGCCCGGCTGCTCGTGGGCGCGCCCGCGCTGCTGACGCCCCGGCTCGCGCTGGAGCTGCGCGACTGGCGCTGGCTGCGCGGGCCGGGAGGGCGCCTGATGCCGCTCACGGTGCGCGGCGTCGAGCCGTACCGGGCCGGCCTGGACGCCGAGGCGCGCTCGCCGGAGCCGTTGGCGCAGCTCGTGCCGCTGCTGTCGCACGTGCTGGCCGGCGCGGAGGGCCCGATCGAGCTGCCGCCGTCGCAGTGCGCGCACGCGCTGCTGTGGGGGCTGGACGCCGTCCTCGGCGCGGCCGCCGGCGAACCGTGGGACACCCTGCCGCCGCTGGCCTTCGAGACCTACGACGACCGGGCCAGGCCGCCCAGCCATCCGGGGCTGCTCGTCCGGTTCCGCGAACGCGCGGGGACGCTGCCCGCGCATCCCGTCCACGACAGCGTCGCCGGCCGGCTGGTGGCCGACTACGCGCGCAGAGCCAACGGAGCGCCCATGCCCCCATCCGCACCGGCCGGCCCGGCCGCCCGCGAGGCGAGCGGCCCCCTCGTGCCGTGCCCGATCTGCGCCGCGACCCTGACGTGGGACGAGCGCGAGCTCTACCGCTACGACCGCGGCGAGGGCGCCTACGTCGCGCTGACGATCCCGGACAGCGCGAGCCCCACGCAGCGGGCGGTGCTGCGGCGCACGGCCTTCGTCCGCTGCCCGGGACCGGCGGAGGACGGGCCCGGAGCGGCCCACTACCTCCCGCTCGCCTACGGCGGGCACGGCACGCCGTCGGTCTACGGGTTCGTCGGCGCGACCAACTCCGGCAAGACGCACCTGCTGATCTCGATGATCGCGCAACTGGAGAAACACGGGCTCGGCCCCGGCCTGAGCCATCAGGCGATCAGCCTGGCGGCCCACCAGAGCCTGGTCGACGAGCAGGTCAGTCCGTTCCTCAACGACTCGCGGGTGGTCGAGCACACCCGGCCGGGAGCCGTCGGCCTGGTGGACGTCTTCCTGGTGCGCGAGGCGGGCGGGGACGCGCGCCCGGTCGCGCTGTTCGACGTGGCGGGCGGCGACCTGCTGGAGATCGAGTCGGCGCGCCGCTTCCTCGACGTGGCCGACGGGCTGATCTTCGTGGTGAACGCCGCCGAGCTGGGCCGGGACGAGCTCGGCGACCGCACCTTCGCCACCGTGCTGGAGCTCCTGCAGGGGTCGGGCCGCCTGGCCGAGCTGAGCACGGCGATCGTGCTGGGCAAGGCCGACCTGCTGCGCTTCGAGGACCCGATCGCGTGGTGGCTGCGGCAGCCGGACCGGGTGCTCGACCCGGAGTCCTCGCTGCGGGAGAGCGCCGACGTCTACGCCTACCTCCGGGCCAGGCAGGCCGACGCCTGGACGCGGCCCTACCGCGAATGCCGCAGGGCCACCTTCCACGTGGCCTCGGCGGCCGGCTCCGACACCGTGGCGGACAAGACGTTCGTCCGTGGCGTGCGGCCCTGCCGGGTGCTCAATCCGCTGATCTCGCTGATGGCGATGACCGGCGTGCTCACCTCCCCAGAAGCCCGGAGGATCGGAATCTGATGAACGCGACGTCAGTCGACCAGGTCGAGTTCCGCTGGCGGCCGGGCAAGGATTTCGGGCCGATCGCCTGCTCCACCGAGGATCCGCGCGTCCACCACGCCTCCCGGCTGATCCTGCCCATGGCCACGCTGCCGCGGGGGGTGACCTCCGGTCATCGCAGCCTGGTCTACCTCGTCCTGCCCGGCGACGAGCTGGCCACGATCATCGAGCGCTCGTACGACCCGGACGCGCTCGTCCTGACCGCGCCGTCCTCGCGGGCCGGCGGCGGCCGTCATCCGCAGGTGGCGCGTGCGCTGATCGGGCCGTGCGCGGCGGTGAGCGTCGACCTGGCGCTGGCCTGCCTGTGGCAGGGGCTGGGCGCGCTGAGCCTGGGAGAGCCGCCCGGCCAGGTCCCGCAGGGCCGGACGCTGGCCAGGCTGCCGGCCGCCGACCACGAGGAGCTGACCGCGTCCTTCCTCGCGCGCGCCGCCGGCCGGCCGCAGCCCGTCCAGGGCCTGACCGCCCTGGTGGCCGCCGTCCTGCGGCAGCCGGGACGGCCCCTCGCGGCGATGCTCCCGGCCACCGACCCCCAGGCGCCCGTCCCGGGCGCTTACCTGCGGGGGCTGCGGTTCACCGCCGCGGTGCTGCTCCAGGGGACGGCGCACGCCTGGCGTCCGTCGTTCTCCACCTTCGAGGCGGCGCAGGGCGACGACCGCGGCGGCCTGCAGCCGCACCTGGTCTTCCGCGTGGCCCAGGCGCACGGCGGTGCGCCGCCCACCCAGCCGCGGGAGGAGAACAGGATCGCTTTGTGGGAGGAGCCGCGGGCGCCCGCCGACGAGTGCGACACGCTCGCCCGCTGCCTGGTCAGGGCCTACCAGGAGCTGGGCGGGACGGGCGTGGCCGGGCGGCTGGAGGCGGTCGTGTCGCAGTACCGCACGCTGGAGGCCCGGCTGGAGGCGGCGGCCGTCTGCCTGCGCCAGTACGCCGACCCGCCCGCGTCGGGCTACGTCTTCGCGGTGCAGAAACCGGCCTCGCCCGCCACCACCGGGGCGCACCGCGCGCCCGGCGGCGCGGACCCGGTGAGCGCCCCGCCCGCCGCCCCGGGCGGCCCGCAAGAGACGGACGGCATGGACGGAAAGCTGCTGGCCGAGCTGTACCGGATGTTGCCCGCCCAGGACGGCGACGCCTTCTTCCAGCTCGTCGAGTGGATCTGCGCCGCCGCCGGCCGCCGGGTGAGGGTGCCGGAGGCCGAGGCGGCGCAGATCGTCGAGCAGCTCAACCACGCGGACTGGCACGCCGCCCGGCTGACCGGGCACTACCGCGACCTCGCGCCCTCGCGGCTGGCCGGCCTGCTGCAACCGCTGCTCGGCCCGCGGCTCGACCGGGGGCAGCCGATGCGCTGGCTGGCCGCGCGGCTGGCACGGGAGGACGGCGCGGAGGTGTGGGCCCGGGCCGGCGCGCTCATCTACGCCCGGCTGGACGATCCGCGCCAGGCCGCCGTCCTGGCCGACCGGCTGCTGCCCGACCTGCTGCACCGGATGGCCGAGCCCCGCCAGGAGACGGCGCCGCGCCTGCCTGCGTCGCGTCCGGCACAGCCGCCGGGCCTGCCGCCCGACTGGTGGCGGCGGCCGGCGCGGGTGCCGCGCTGGCTGCTGGCCGGCCTGGTCCTGGCCGTGATCGTGCTGAGCCTCCTGCTGGTCTGGTGGTGAGCGCATGGGCCACGATTTCGAACGCAGGCTGGTGCTCGCGGTGCGGGCGCACGGCTACGACACGCGTACGGCCAGGATGCAGGGGCTGATCCGGGAGGGACTGAGCGGCGCGCTGGACGTGGCGGCCCGGCGTGCCCGGCTCGACCGGCCGTCCTGGGGGCGGGTCGGGGAGGTCGGGGGCGAGCTGGCCGTGCTGCCGCCGGGCGAGCCGGAGCCGGTGGTCTGCGACGCCTTCGTCCACCAGGTGCTGGCCGCGGTGCGCGAGCACAACCGGCTGACCGCGCCCGACGGCCGGCTGCGCCTGCGGCTGGCGATCAACTTCGGCATGACGGCCGGGGAGGCGGCCGGCGGGTACACCGGGCCGGGCCCGGTGGTGGCCAGGGAGCTGGCCGGTTGCGCCGCCGCGCGGGCCGTGCTGGAGCGCGGCACGGCCGAGCTGGTGGTGGTCATGTCGGCGGACGTCGTCGAGGACACCATCGCCGGGCAGCTCACCTCGCTGGAGACCAAGGACCTGCGCGAGGTGGACGCGGGCGGCCGGCGGGCGTGGTTGTGGCTGCCGGGCGGACCTCCCTGGCCCGGCGATCCGGCGGGCGCCGGCCCCGCCTGCGACGCCGCCCCCGCCCCTGACGCGCCGGCCTCCGGCGCCCCCGCGGCCGGGTCCGGCGGCGGGGCCTTCGCGGGGGCCCACATCATCGCCGATTCCGTCGCCGGCCGCGACATCCACCATCACTACGGAGACAGGACATGAGCGACAAGGAACCGCCGCACCAGGAGGAGCCGAAGAACCCCGACCCCCAGAGCCCGGACGTCGAGCCCGAGCCGGGCGAGCGCAAGCCGCACGACCTGGGCCGCGAGATCTCCGCCAGAGCCGCCACCCCCGGCGTCGTGCAGGACCGGCTGGGCACCGAGGCGGACGCCTTCTCCAGCTTCGGCGGCGCCGACGTGCGCGCGGGCCAGGCGGCCGGCCGCGACCTGTACATCACCTACCACGCGGTGTCGGCGGCCAGGGACGCCCCGCGCGTGTGGCAGCTGGGACCGGCCGACCTCGAACACGCGGACAAGAGGTTCGTCGCCCCGGCCGACTTCGACGCCCTGGTCGAGGCGGCCGGGACGCGCCCGGTGCTGTTCCTGCGGGCCGACCCCGGCAGCGGCAGGTGCATGGCGGCCACCAGGCTCCTGCTCGGCTGCGCGGCGGTCTACCGGCTGCACGCCGACACCCGGTTGAGCGCGCTCACCCCCGACGTGCTGGCCAAGGGATGCGGCTACATCCTGGCCGACCTGCCGGGCTCCGCCTGCCGCGAGCTCACCGCCGACGACCTCGGCCAGCTCGCCGACGTGTTCGAACGCGCCAGCGCGCGGCTCGTCGTGACGATGTCCGCCGGCGGCCGGATCACCGGGGCCGGGGCCGGCGCGCTGGTCATGGAGCTGGGCGAGGTGACCGACCGCGTCGAGGTCTTCTACCGGCACCTGAGCCGCGACCTCGACGACGAGGCCACGGAGCGGGTCTTCGGCGACCGGGAGATGATGGCCCTGCTCCGGAGCGAGCTGGACAAGAACTCCTCGCCCGCGCACGCCGCCCTGGTCGCGGCGTACGCCGCCGAGGCGTACAAGGCGGGCGAGCCGCTGGCCGAGACCGTGGGCGACCGGCTGGCGATGCTGGACGCGGCCGAGTTCGAGAGGTGGGCCGAGGGCCTGCCGGACCTGCCCACCCAGAGCATGGCGGTGGCGGTGGCGGTGCTGGGCGGGGAGCCGTACGAGACGGTCTCGGCCGCGGCCGAGCTGATGCGCGAGAGCCTGGAGCCCGAGCGCCCGCTGGAGAGCGCGGAGCCGGCCAGGGACGCCCCGCTGGTCGCGCGCAAGCGGGCCCGGTTGCGCGCGCTGCGCGCCCACGTCGTCCGCTCGACGGTGCAGACCCGGCACGGCGGCGCGCCCACCGAGGTGGTGCGCTACCGCGACCCGAGCTTCCAGCAGAAGTACCTGCTCTACTTCTGGAACGAGTACGACCAGGCGCGGCCCACCCTGCTGGCCTGGTTGCGCGTGTGCGCGCGGCACGAGCTGGAGTCGGTCCGGGTGCGGGCGGCGGTCGCCACCGGCGTCCTCGGGGCCCGATCCTTCGACCACGTCCGGGCTCTGGTGATCAGGCCCTGGGCCGAGGGCGACGACCCCGACCTGCGGGACGCCGCCGCGCGGGCCCTGCGGCACGCCGCGATGGCCGACCCGGACCTCGGGCCGCCCGTCCGGAACCTGGTGCGCGCCTGGTCGGCGGACGAGTCGCCGGAGCTGCGGGCCACCGCGGCCCGGTGCTGGCGGATCGAGTACGACGCGGCCGGCCCCGCCGCGGCCATGAAGGCCCTGGAGGAGCTGGCCTCCTCCGCCGACCTGGACGTGATGACGGCGATCTGCAACAGCCTCACCGAGATGTGGGAGGTCGACGGCGAACGTCTGGAGGCGCCCGCGCTCCTGCTGGGCTGGCTCGGCAAGAGCTCGCGCAAGCCGATCGCGCGCCTGGCGTTCCTGCTGGCCGCGGCCGACCTGGTCCGCCAGGTGGGCGGCGCCACCTGGCCGGCCCTGCTCCACATCGCCACCCGGGATCCCGTACGCCACCGGGAGATCGCCTCCCTGTGGCGGGACGCCGTCACCGCGCCCCACCTGAACCCGCACGCCAAGGAGATCCTCGCCGAGTGGGCGCACAGCGTCGACGCCCATCCCCTGGCCCGCAGGTCGTTCGCGCGTCTCATGCAGGCGGTCGCCGAGACCCCGCGCAGCGCCACGATCCTGGCCCACGAGGCCGGCAAGTGGGCCAAGGGCTCGCGTCCCGCGCCCGCCACCGCCGCGGAGGTGCTCCGCCTCGTCCGAGAAGAGAGATGACCGCAGTGAACCAGCCCATGCCTCCCCAGCCCCTGCCCGGGAACGGCGGCCCGCCCCACAACGGCGCCGGCCCGCAGCCGGTGCCGCCCGGCCCGGCCATCCCGCCGGACTACCCGGCCGGGATGACCGGCCCGCTCCCCCAGGGCCCGCCGGTGCCGCCGCACTCGCGCAGCCCCCGCGAGCACCTGCCCCAGCACGCCCCCGAGGACATCTGGGGGCCGCCCGCCCCGCCGCCGATCCCGCTCATCCTGGTCGAGCAGACGGTGCAGGAGGCGGGCCGCGCGCCCATCCAGCCGGGACGGGCGCTGCTCTACAGCGACGACTCCGGCCAGGTCTTCCATCTCGCCAAGCCGCCCGGCATCTTCACCCGCCGCTACCGGTGGCGGTACGAGGTGGACATGTCCGACCACTACTCCGTGCTGCACCTGGAGCTGGCCAGCAGTTCGCGGGCGGCCAGATTCCGGCTGCGGATCGACGTGGGGTGGCGGGTCACCGATCCGGTCAAGATCGTGACGTCCCGGATCCAGGACGGCAACGCGCTGGTGCAGTCGCGGATCCGCGAGGCGGTCTCGCCCGTCTGCCGCGGCTTCGACATCACCCGCGACGCCGACCTGGAACGGCAGCTCATGGCGGACTTCGGCAACGACCGGGTGCAGCAGTACCCGCAGGAGGGCATCCTGCTGTTCCGCTTCGCCGTGCAGGTCAGCCACGACCGCAAGGCGGCCGGCTGGATGGCCGCCCAGGCGGACGCCCGCATCGAGGGCCAGCTGGAGGCCGAGGGCATCACCGGCCTGCGGCACCAGATCACCTCCGAGGACGACCTGATGCTGCTGCTGCTCCACCGCGCGCCCGAGCGGGTGGCCGACGTCATCGGCGACATCCGCAAGCGCAAGGAGCTGAGCATGCAGGCCCGCATCGACCTGTTCAACAAGCTCGTGGACAACGACATGATCCAGGAAGCGGAGATGGACACCATCCGCAAGCTGATCATCGAGCCCATCGAGGGGATCGCCAGCGCCGCGCCGATCGGGGCGTTCGGCATCGAGCAGATCGGCGCGCGGGAGCCGCGGCCCGCCCTGCAGCCCCCTCCCCCGCCGGAGGCCGGCCCCCGGGACGACGGCGAGGACGTGCTGCCGTCGCAGGTGGTGCCCGGATCGGTGGACCACGTCACCGGCTGGCACCCGGCTCCCTGGCAACGCGGCCGGCACACCGGCACTCCGCAGGCCACGCCCGGCGGCCCCTCGCCCGGCCCCGCGTCCGCGCCCACCCCAGCGCCCACCCCAGCGCCCGACGCCGCGCGCAACGGCCGCCACCACAACGGCCACGCCGCCGCCCCCCGCTCCGCCGACGGGTTCGACGACGGGTTCGACAGCGGGTTCGACGGCGGGTTCGACGGCGGGTTCGACGGGGGCCCGCACGTCGTCGGGGAGCCGTGATGCCCTGGCCCTTCCGCAAACCGCCGCCTCCCGTCCCCGCCCCGCCCGCGGCGTCGGCGTCGGCGTCATCGCCCGCCGCGCGGCTGCCCTGGCGGCTGCCGGACGAGCCGGCCCTGGCCGGGATCGCCGCGGACGCCGTCAGCGTCGGCGGCCTGACGGTGCGGGCGGTGTCGCTCGTGGGCCCGGGCCACCGGTGCGCCGAGCCCGCCGTGCCCCGGCAGGACGCCTACCGCCTCGGCAGGGACACCGCCAAACGGCACCTGATCGTGGCGCTCGCGGACGGCATGTCCGACAGCAGGCAGTCGCACCTGGGCGCGAACGTGGCGGTGACCGCCCTGGTCGGCCGGGTCAGAGCGGACCTGGACCGCGGCGGGCCCCTGAGCGCCTGCGACGTCTTCCTCGACGCGGCCCGGCAGATGGCCGGCTCGGCGGTGCGGCACGGCGTCACCGAGCACGACGTGCGGGCGGCGGCGCTGGTCGCCGTCGTCCCGGTGAGCCCGGACCCCGGCGGGCGGCGGACGGCCAGGCTGATGGCGCTGGCCGACGTCGGCGGCTGGCTCCGGCTCCCGCGGGGCTGGCGGCGGCTGATCGGCGAGGAGAAGTCGGGGCTCGACGCGGGCCGGCTGACGGAGTTCCTGCCCTTCCATCCCGACCAGGTCACGAGCGTCACCGTCGAACTCGCGCCGCGCGCGGTGCTGGCGCTGGCCACCGACGGCCTGGGGGACGCGCTGGCGCCCGGCGACCCCCTGGCGGGCTGGTTCGCCGGCCGGTGGAGCGCGCCGCCGCCCATCGCCGAGTTCCTGCGGGACGTCGGCTTCGAGTCCCCCGGCAGGCTCGACGACCGCACCGCCGTCGTCGTGTGGTGCGCCCCATGACCGGCAGGCGGGCGGAAGGGAGGTGCGGGTCGTGAGGACATGGTCGGACAGCCCGTTCGAGGCCGTCACGCCGATCGAGGAGGTCGCCGAGCGCGGTGCGGTGATCGCGGCCGAGAACGGCGAGTCGGAGATCGTCTACGAGTGCGCCGCCCACCCCGGCTGGCTGGTGAAGCTCTACCGGCCCGGCCACGCGGCCGCGGCGGGCGGGGCGGCCGGCGTGCTGGCACGGCTGATCGCCCTGCCGGCCGGGATGCCGGCGGCCGATCGGGCGCTGATCGACCGGAGCGTGTCCTGGCCGGTCACCCGGGTCGTGGACGGCGGCAGGACGGCCGGGGTCGTCATCGCCAGGGCCCCGGCGGAGTTCAGCGTCCCGATGCGGATGATCTCGGGCTCGACGACGGTCCGGCTCCTTGAGGTCGACCATCTCGTTCAGGCCGATCCGGGGTTCTTCGCCCGGCGCGGCTGGGAGACGCCGGGCCCGGCCGAGCGGCTGGCCGTCGCGCGCAACCTGGCCGCCGTGGGGGCCCTGCTGGAGCGGCACGACGTCGTCTACGGCGACTGGTCCTACGCCAACGCCTTCTGGACGCGCCGCAGCGGCCGGGTGTTCGTCATCGACGTGGACTCCTGCGGGCTGACGGACCGGCCGTGGGTGGAGTCCAAGATGTGGGACGACCCCCGCGTGGCGCCGGGTGACCGGCTGACCGTCCGCACGGACCGGTACAAGCTGGCGGTGCTGGTCGTGCGCTGCCTGACCGGGGTGCGCGGACCGGACCCCGAAGCGGCCCACGCCGCCCTGCCGTCGGCCGTGCGCGACGGACCGCTCGGCCGGGCGCTGCACCGGTCGCTGACCGCCGCCGACCCCGCGGGGCGTCCGGCCGTCGCCGACCTGCTGGCCTTGCTGGAGACGGCGCGCCCGGACGAGTTCGTCCGGATTCCCGTCCCACGGCCGCCGCTCGGCCCGGCCGCGGGCGTCCCCCACGACCGCCACGCCTCCCCTGCGGACCGGACCGCCGCCCCCGCGGATCGGAGCGCCTCCCCTGCGGACCGGACCGCCGCCCCCGCGGATCGGAGCGCCTCCCCTGCGGACCGGACCGCCGCCCCCGTGGACCGGAGCGCCTCTCGTGCGGACCGGGCCGCCGCCGCGCCCGCCGGGCGGGCAGCGCGGCCGGAGCCCCGCCCCGCGGACGCCGCCCCTTCCGAGGACCGGCGGGGGGCGTCTCCTGGCGGGGTCCTCTCCCCGGGACGTCTGCTGCCCGTGGTGATCGTGGTCTGCCTCGCCGTCCTGGTGCTGCTGGCCGGCGCCGGGCTCGTGGCGTCCCTGTTCGCCTGAGCCGGCGTCCGGTCCCCAACGACGTCAGATCTGGAGCCCCCGTGAACGATCCAAGCCCCGGCCAGGCCGGGCCGCAGGTCCTGCCGACCTATCTGGTGCTCGACGTGTCCAAGTCCATGAAGCCGCACGAGAGCCTGCTCAACCGCACCCTTGAGGACATCGTCAACACGCTCTACTCCAGCCCGCGCATCTCGGAGTTCGTCCATCTGTCGATCCTGACCTTCAGCACCAGGCCGCACGTGGTGCTGGCGATGACGGAGATCGCGGCGCTGACCGGCCTGCCGACCGTGGAGTGCCGCGGGTCCACGTACTTCGGCCCGTTGTTCGAGACGCTGCGCGACCGCATCGAGCTCGACCTGTCGGCGCTGGCCGCGCGGGGGTCGCGTCCCCTGCGGCCCGTCGTGTTCCTGCTGACCGACGGCGCGCCCGCCGACACTCCCGCGCAGAGATGGGTGGAGGCGTTCGAGTCGCTGACCGACCCGCGGTGGCGTCCGCATCCGCACGTCCTCACCTACGGGTTCGGCGAGGCGGTCGAGGGGGTGCTGCGGCGGATGGCCACGGTCGCGGCCTTCATCGCCGAGCCCGGCGCGGCGACCGACACCGAGGCGATCACCTCCGCGCTGAACACCATGCTCAACTCCCTGGTGGCCACCGCCGCCGGCAACACGCTGCAGGTCCCGGAGCGGGTCGCCGGCTTCCGCGAAGTCCCCCTCGACCACGTCGAGTTCTGATGACGGGCCGTGCTGACGGGCCCTGTCCCCGGCCGGATCGGAGGCTTGCGTGGACGGTGTGTGCGTGACCGCCGGCATCGACGAGCGCGCCCCCGGGACGGCCGCCGCCCGGGTCCGGCTCCAGACGGCGCTGGCCGCGGCCTTCCGTTCCGCCTCCCGGCTCGGCACCGATGGCGGGGGCGGGGGCGGGGAGCAGCACCGGTTACCCGCCCACGGCGTGCACCTGCTGCTGCCCGCCGGCGGCGACTCGCTGACCGTGCTCTCGCGCCTGCTGCGGGAGGTCGGCGCCGCGCTCGACGACGCCAACCGCGCCTGCGGCGCCCGGTCCGGGATCAGGCTGCGGCTGGCGCTGGCCCGCGGGCTGGTCCTGCCTCCGGGGATCGCGGGCCACGCCGTCGCCGAGTGCCTCCGGCTGCTGGACAGCGACGCGGTCCGGGCCACGGCGGCGAACCTGACCGTGGTCGCCTCGGACTCCTTCTTCCAGAACGTGGTGGCCCGGGGGCTGCTGGAGCACCGTCCCGAGGACTATCGTCCCGTCCGGATCGGCGGTGGCGCGTCCCCGATCGCCTGGCTCCATGCCCCGGACGTCCCCGTCGTGGACGTCCCCGTCGTGGACGTCCCCGTCGTGGACGTCCCCGTCGCGGACGGGCCGTCCCGTCTGCGGGCCGGGGAGGTGGCGGCGGAGATGGCGGCGGAGATGGCGGCGCGGGCCGGGCGGCTGCTGGGGCGGGGCGAGTACCGGCAGGCGATCCTGGACCTGGAGGAGACGCTGCGGCTGCTGCCCGGCGCGGACGGCCCCGACGCCGAGGAGTCGCTGCTGCGGCTCGGCGACTGCCACCGGCGGCTCGGCGACGTCGAGGCCGCGGCCCAGACGTGGTCGTTCCTGCTGGCACGCAGGCCACTGTGCGCGGCGGTGTGCCAGCGGCTGGGCCGCCTGGAGCTGGAACGCCACCGCACCCACCTCGCGCTGGCCTACCTCACCGAGGGGCTGCGCCTGGTCCGGAGCCGCCCGCTCCCGACGGGAACGGCGGGCACGGCGGAAACGGCGGGAACGGCGGGCACAACTGGGACGCCGGCGCCGACGGGGACGACGGCCGACCGGCTGACCTGCGCGCTGCTGCTGGACCTGTCCTGCGTGCGCAGCGCGCTGGGTGACCTCGCCGTCGCCGACGCCTTCCTCAACGAGGCGGCCGAGGCCGATCCCCGCAGCCCGCTGCCTCTGGTGCCGCTCGCCTTCCGGGCGGCCCGGCGCCGGGACCTGCAGACGACCCGGCGGCTGCTCGGCACCGCCCTGATCCGGGTTTCCGGTGAGGACAGAAAGGACTTCCTCCGGGAAGTTTGCACAGGTGCCGCATCCCGGGAAGGCGGCGACGTCATAATCAGGGTTCTCCAGGAGCACGGCCTGTACCCGACGGCCTCCCCCTGGACGACGAACGTCCCCCGCCCCCCACCCGCATGATCCGAGGTGATGCGCATGCCTCCCGACCTGTGGCCCAAGACCTCCTTCCTCGGCGCGCTGGACGAGCTGACCCGCAACGCGCTGCTGCGCCTGGGCCGCGTCAAGACGTACTGCTCGGGGGAGGCCGTGGTCCACCAGGGCGATCCGGGCGAGGCGGTCTTCCTGCTGCTCACCGGCCGGGTCAACGTGCACGCCACGGTCGAGAACGGCGCGGAGACGCTGCTCGCGATCCGCCATCCCGGCGACATCCTGGGCGAGATGGCGGTGTTCGGGGACATGCCGCGCACCGCCACGGTGACCGTCCGGGTGCCGGCCACCATGCTGGTGGTGGCCGGTGAGGCGTTCAAGCAGTTCGTCGGCGCGCAGCCGAGGGCCGCGGTGGCGCTGACCGCCAACACCGCCGACCGGCTGCGGCAGGCCAACATCTTCCGCGCGGACGCGGCCGGCTACGAGGTGGACCAGCGGCTCGCCCGTGCCGTGCTCTACCAGGTGCAGCGGTACGCCAACGTCGTGGACGGCCACTGGGCCGCCGACCTGCGCCAGGCGGAGCTGGCCATGCTGATCGGCGCGAAGGAGGGCACGGTGCAGAAGGCCATCGCCGCCATGAAGGAGCTGGTCGTCAGCCAGCGCGGCCGGGTGGTCATCCTGGACGTGGCCGGGCTGGCCGCGCTGGCCGACATGGACGTCCCGGACCACCTCCTCGGCGATCCCCCACGGTGAGCGCCGGCAGAGGCCGCCCGGGACCCCCTCCCGTCCCGCCGGCCCCTGCGCGGCGGGCCGAGCTCCCCCCAGGATCGCCGCTGTCCCGGCGGGCTTCCCCGCACCAGTAGGGGTTGCCCGTCGCGGGCCCCCCGGACAATGACCTCGACCATCGACAGGAGAGGACGCGCATGTCATCGCCGCGAAGAGTGCTCTGCGGAGCCGTCGACATCAAGGGCTGGAGCGGACGGCCCGTGCCCGAGCAGATCCGCGCCCAGCAGAGCCTGGTCACGGTCGTGTACGCGGCCTGCCGGGCCGCCGGGCTGCCCGAGGAGATCGTGCAGAGCAGCGGCGACGGCGTGCTGATCATGCCTCCGAGCGACATCGACGAGACGGCGGTCGTCCCCGAGCTGGTGCACGGGCTGACCGTCGCGCTGCGGCAGGAGAACCGGCTGCTGAGCGAGGGCGCCCGGATCCGGCTGCGGTTGTCGCTGACCAACGGCGTGGTGTCCACCGGGCCCACCGGCTTCAGCGGCCCGGCGATCATCGAGTGCTTCCGGCTGCTCGACAGCCCGGCGGTCAAGTCCGTGCTGGTGGACCATCCGGCCGCCGAGCTGGCGGTGGTCGTCTCCGACCATCTCTACCAGGACGTGATCCGGCACGGCTTCCGCTCCTTGCGTCCCGAGGAGTTCTGGAGGGTGGACGGCACGATCCCGGAGCGGGGCTTCTCGGCGACCGCGTGGGTGTGGGTGTCGGAACGGGCGCAGGCCGGCGTGCCCGGCGCCGCCGACGGGGTCGCCTCGCTGGAGGAGCTGCTGCGGGCCGAGCCGGCCCCCTCGCCCTCCACGTTGCTGCGGCTGGGCCGCGCCCAGCTCGACGCGGGTGAGGCGGAGGCGGCGCGGCTGACCTACACGTACCTGATCGAGCGCGCGCCGCGGGAGGCCACGGCGTATCTGGAGCTCGGCCGGCTGGAGCGGCTGGCGGGCCGGCCCGCCGCCGCCCGGCACTACTTCGCGACGGGGGCCGGCCTCCTGGACGACGGCGGGCTGCTGTCGCGGCTGGTGCGGGAGCTGCTGGAACTGTCGGCATGACCGGCGGCGGTCAGAGGTTCTGCACCACCGCGACGACGGCCATGACGGTGAGCATCGCCAGGCCGGCCAGCAGCGCGCCGAGCGCCAGGCCGGCCCAGCGGTACTTCTTCCTCGCCACCCCGGCGTTGGCCCAGATCTGGTGGGCGATGGCGGGCACGAGCGCCTCGGGCCGGGCGACCAGGCCGCTCAGCTCGCCCACGTACGTCTCGGGCCGGGCGCCGAAGCGCGTGGCGACGTGGTGGTAGTGCAGCACGTTGGTGGGCTCGCTGCGCACCCTGGGGATCAGCGCCAGCGCGGCGGCGAAGGCCGCGGTCAGGACGCACGCCGCGCAGGCCACGGCCGCCAGGCCGAAGGCCACGCCGGTGCGGGGCACGCTCCTGATGAGCGTGTAGACGAGGCCGCCGACGACCCCCGCCGCGGCCAGGGTGAGGCCCGCCTTGGTCTCGGCGTGCTTGACCAGGTCCACGACGAGCGTGAGCGCCTTCCAGGCGTGTTCGGCCCCCGGCTCGGCCGGCGCCCCGGCGGGCAAGGCGGCGGGCACGGCGGCGGGAAGCGACTTCTTGACGGGAGCCCGCTTCATGAGGGCGTTCCCGACCGCGGGTGCGCGCGCCGGCCGGGCCGCCGGGGCTGTCCGGGACGGGTCACGGAGCTAGGTCACTTTCCAGCCGGTGCGGGCCGCCCAGTCCTCGGCGGTCGCCACGATCAGGTCGACGACCGGGTTCTTCATCTCGGTGTAGGCGGCGCCGTCGGTCACCGCCTCGGCCAGGGACCGCTTGAAGGCCGCGTAGGCGGGCACCGCGGCCGGATGGGCCCGGAACCAGTCGCGAAACAGCAGGGCGAAGCGCTCCCCCGCGCCGCCCGCCGCGCGGAGGTGCAGGTTGACGTCGGGCCCGGGGTGGCCGCGGCGCATCCAGAGCCGCTTGCGCCACAGGTCGGGCGGGCCGGCCGAGCCCGCGGGGACGTGGTCGTGGAAGTAGGCGGTGCGGGCGAAGCCCAGCGCGTGCAGCGCCTCGGCCAGAGCCTCCTCGGCGGCGTCGAGGTCGGGCACGCTCACCTGGAGATCGAAGATCGGTTTGGCGTCCATGCCGGGGATGGAGGTGCTGCCGATGTGCTCCACCCGGAGCGCCGGCGGCGTCAGCGCGTCGAGCAGCTCGGCGGCGAGCGCCTTTCCGGCCGATTCCCAGGCCGGATCATTCCTCGCGATGTCCACGCTAGGCACAGACAAATGGTAACGCCGCCGGAACGGCACACCTAGGGTTTTTCTCTTTTCACGTTCGACGTCATTTTCCTACAGCTGTGACCAGGGGTTTCATCAGAAAATAACCGCCTCAGAAAAGGCGGCCCGACAGCCCGCGGGAACGATTTCCCGGCGGGCTCCCGGCATTTCCCGATGCATTCAGGGCGTCACGACACCGAGCGATACAGGGCTGCCGTCAGGTCGGTGACGCGTTTGACCGAGCCGCTCCACGCGCTGCCCGCCGGGTGGGCGGTGAGCACCGCCATGACCAGGCGGTCGCCGGCGCCGGCCAGGCCCGTCGTGTGCAGCACGGGCCGGCCGTAGTCGGGCACGCCCGAGCCGGTCGCGCGCTGCGCGATCCACGAGACGGGCGCGGCCAGGGCCTTGGGGTCGCACGTGCCGGGCGGCGTCGCGCCGAACCCCGACCAGCCCTGCTTGACCGCCCACGGCCTCGGCACCGCGCGCGGGATGCCGAAGGTCTGGTCGAAGCCGTCGGTGCCGCACGGTGTGGAGGCGCGCAGGTGGCCGAGGACGAGGTCGCGCACCCGGGCGTCGGCGGTGTCGAGCAGGTAGCGGTAGGTGCGGACGACGTCGTACGCGCTGAGCGAGGTGTAGCCCCAGAAACCGGGCTTGGACGCGGGCGGCGGGGTGGTGTCGGCCAGGCCGAGCCGGCGGGCGGTCCGGACGATGATCTGCCCCTTGCCGCCGCGGTCCCAGAACGCCGAGGCGGCGTCGTCGTCGCTGGAGCGCAGCATGATCTTCAGCAGCCGGGCGTCGGCCGGGGGCACGCTCTTGCGCCGCTCCAGGTAGTCGATCGCGATGAGGATCTTGACGACCGACGCCGAGCGGAACTTGCGGTGGGCGTTCCGGACGGCGACGATCTTGCCCGCCTTCCTGTCGAACACCACCCAGGCCGCCGTGGTGCCCGGCGGCACCCGGATCGGGCGGGCGACGGCGGCGTGGGCCGGCGTGGCCAGGGCGACGACGGGGACGACCGCCGCCGCGGCGGCCAGGAGCTTCATTCGCACCCGCCTATAACTACCAGATTGTGTCGTCCACCCCTTGACCGTCCAACGAAAGCGGGTATAAACACAGGAGAAACCAAACAGAAACGGCGGTGAACCAACATCATGTACGCCGAGGAGCGGCAGCAGGAGATCCTCCGCAGAGCGCGGGACGCGGGCCGCGTGGACGTGGTGCGGCTGGCCGCCGAGCTCGACGTGACCACCGAGACGATCCGCCGCGACCTGACCGCGCTGGAGCGGGCGGGCGTGCTGCGCCGGGTGCACGGCGGCGCGATCCCCGTGGAGCGCCTGGGGTTCGAGCCCGCGCTGGCCGCCCGCGACGAGGTGATGACCGCGGAGAAGGAGCGCATCGCCAAGGCGGCCCTGGCCGAGCTGCCCGAGGACGGCTCGGTCATCATCGACGCCGGCACCACCACCGGCCGCCTGGTCCAGGCGCTGCCCGCCGACCGCGAGCTCACCGTGATCGTCAACTCGCCGCCGCTGGCCACCGTCCTGGCCTCGCGGGCCAACCTCCAGGTGATCGTGCTGGGCGGGCGGCTGCGCGGCAAGACGCTGGCCACGGTCGACGACTGGGCGCTGCGCCCGCTGGCCCACCTCAACGTCGACGTCGCGTTCATGGGCGCCAACGGCTGCTCGCCCGCCCGGGGCCTGACCACGCCCGACCCGGCCGAGGCGGCGATCAAGCGGGCCATGGTCCGGGCCGCGCAGCGCAGCGTGCTGCTGGCCGACCACACCAAGTTCGGCAACACCTACCTGGCCACGTTCGCCGAGCTGGGCGAGATCGACGTGGTGATCACCGACGCCGGGATCGACCCGGCGCTGGCCGCCGACGTCGCCGCGGCCGGGCCGGAGGTGATCCGCGCGTGATCCTCACGTTGACGCTCAACCCGAGCCTCGACCGCACGATCGAGATCGCCGCCCTGGCCAGGGGCGCGGTGATCCGGGCCGCGCGGGCCCGGCTCGACCCGGGCGGCAAGGGCGTCAACGTCTCGCGGGCGCTGCTGGCCAACGGCGTCGCCGCCCGCGCCGTGCTGCCCTTCGCCGGGGACGAGGGCGCGCAGCTCGTCCGCCTGCTGGCCGCCGAGGGCCTGGACATGGTCACCGTCCCCGTGGCGGGCACGACCCGGTCCAACGTCACCCTCGCCGAGCCCGACGGCACGGTCACCAAGATCAACGAGCCGGGGCCCGCGTTGTCGGCGGCCGAGCTGGACACGATCGCCGAGACCGTGCTGGCCGCGGCGCGGGAGGCGGACTGGGTGGTGGCCTCGGGCAGCCTGCCGCCCGGGGTGCCCGCCGACGTCTACGCCCGGCTCTGCCGCCGCTTCGCCGCCGCGGGGCTGCACGTCGCCGTGGACACCAGCGGCCCGGCTCTCGCCCGTGCGCTGGAGGCCGGTCCTGCGCTGGTCAAGCCCAACCTCGACGAGCTGGCCGCGGTGACCGGCCGGCCGTTGTGCCGGGTCGGCGACGTGGTCGAGGCGGCGGCCGGGCTGCGCGCCGCGGGCGCCCGCACGGTGCTGGCCAGCCTCGGTGCCGACGGCGCCGTCCTCGTCCAGGACGACGGCGTCTGGTACGGCGAGGCCGCGGTCACCGGGCCGCGCAGCTCCGTCGGCGCCGGCGACGCCATGCTGGCCGGGTTCCTGGCCGCGGGCGGGCACGGCGTCCCCGCCCTGGCCGAGGCGCTGGCCTGGGGCGCGGCGGCGGTCCGGCTGCCCGGCAGCAGGATGCCCGGCCCCGCCGACATCGACCGCGCCGGGGTGCGCACGGGAGCCCCCGACCCGGCCCGCCCGCTCACCGTCCCGCACGCGCCGCCCGTCCCGGAGCCGGTCGCCCCCTCACCGCACGGCTGATCCACTGCTCATCCCCCCGAAGGAGCACGTCCATGGCCGACAGTTACACCCCTCCGGTCTACGGCACCGGAGTCAAGGCCACCATCCAGCGTCTAGGCGGCCATCTGGCCGGGATGATCATGCCGAACATCGGCGCGTTCATCGCCTGGGGCCTGATCACCGCGCTGTTCATCCCCACCGGCTGGCTGCCGGACAAGGAGCTGGCCGCGCTGGTCGACCCGGTCATCAAGGCCCTGCTGCCGATCCTCATCGCCTACACCGGCGGCCGCATGGTCCATGGGCAGCGCGGCGCGGTCGTCGGCGCGGTGGCGGCGATGGGCGTGGTCGTGGGCTCGGACATCCCGATGTTCCTGGGCGCGATGATCGTCGGCCCGCTCGCCGCCGTGATCCTGAAATATGTGGACAAGTTCACTGAGCAGCGGACCCGGGCCGGGTTCGAGATGCTGGTGGACAACTTCACCGCCGGCATCGTGGGCGCCGCGATGGCCGTGGCCGGGGTGCTGGGCATCGGGCCGGTCGTCCGGGTGGTCACCGACGCGGCGGGGCAGGCGGTCGAGTGGCTGATCACCAACAACCTGCTGCCGGTGGCCTCGGTGCTGATCGAGCCGGCCAAGGTGCTGTTCCTGAACAACGCGGTCAACCACGGCGTGCTGGGGCCGCTGGGGGTGGCCGAGGCGGTGCGGCAGGGCAAGTCGATCCTGTTCATGCTGGAGTCGAACCCCGGCCCCGGGCTCGGGCTGCTGGTGGCGTACCTGCTGTTCGGGCCGCGTCCGCTGCGGCCGAGCACGCCCGCCGCGATGATCATCCACTTCTTCGGCGGCATCCACGAGATCTACTTCCCGTACGTGCTGATGAAGCCGCGGCTCATCCTGGCCGTCATCGCGGGCGGCGCGGCCGGCGTGTTCACCTTCATGATCACCGGTGCGGGCCTGGTCGCCACGCCCTCCCCCGGCAGCATCTTCGCCTACCTCGCGGTGACGCCGCGCGGCGGCTGGCTCGGCTCGATCGCCGGGATCGCGGTGGCCGCGGCCGTGTCGTTCGCCGTCGCCGCCGTGCTGCTGGGCTTCGGCCGGGGCGAGAAGGAGCCGGCGCCGGACGTCCCCGGCCCGCAGGACGCCGTCGCGGACCCGCCGGCGCCCGAACCCGCGAGCCCCGAGCCCGCGAACACCCGACCCGTCAGGACCGAACCCGTCAGCAAGGAGGCGTGAGCCGTGGCCGGCATCGACAGCAAGGACATCCACAAGATCGTCGTGGCCTGCGACGCGGGCATGGGCAGCAGCGTCATGCTCGCCTCCCAGCTCCGCAAGCAGCTCAAGGAGAGCGGCGTCACCGTCGAGCACACCCCGGTGAACTCCATCCCCGCCGACGCCGACGTCGTCGTGTGCCACTCCGGGCTGGCCGCCAGGGCCAGGGCCGCCGCGCCGGGCAAGGCGCTGGTGTCCTTCCAGGTCTTCCTCGGCGACCCGGCGGTGACCGCGCTGGTGAACACCATCAGGAACGGCGGCGCCGTCGATGCGTGAGGACCTGCTCGACGCGCGGGCGATCCTGCTGCACGAGAGCGCGGCCTCGCGGGAGGAGGCCGTCCGCCGGTGCGGGCGGGTGCTGGTGGAGGTGGGGGCGGTCGCGGAGCCGTACGTCGAGGCGATGCTCGAACGCGAGCGCACGATCTCCACCTACGTCGGCGAGGGGGTGGCCGTCCCGCACGGCACGGCCGCCTCCAAGCGGGACGTCACGCGCGACGCGATCTGCGTCGTGCGCTTCCCCGGCGGGATCGACTGGGACGGCGAGCGCGTCACGCTGTGCGTGGGCATCGCCGCCGCCGGCGACGGGCACGTGCCGCTGCTGGCGGCGCTGGCCGAGATCCTGCTCGACCCCGACCGGGCCAGGGCGTTGCGCGAGGCGACGGAGCCGGGCCAGGTGCTGAAGGAGCTGACGTGAAGGTAGCCAGGTTCCACGCCCCGGGCGACATCAGGATCGAGGACGCGCCGGAGCCGCAGGCCGGGCCGGGCGAGCTGAAGATCCGGGTGCGCAACTGCTCGACCTGCGGCACCGACGCCAAGATCTTCCGGTACGGCCACCACCACATCAGGCCGCCGCGCGTGATGGGCCACGAGATCGCCGGCGAGGTCGTGGGCACGGGGGCGCGGGTGCAGGTGATCGCCGCCATCCCGTGCGGGACGTGCGCGGAGTGCCGCCGGGGCCGCCTGACCGTCTGCCCGCGCCAGGAGTCGATGGGCTACCACTACGACGGCGGCTTCGCCGAGTACGTGGTCGTCCCGGCCAAGGTGCTGGCCGTGAACGGCGTCAACGCCGTTCCGGACGGCGTCGGGTTCGCCGAGGCGTCGGTGGCCGAGCCGCTGGCCTGCGTGCTCAACGGCCAGTCGCTGGCCGGGGTGGGCCCGGGCGACGACGTCGTGGTGATGGGCGCGGGCCCGATCGGCTGCCTGCACGTACGGCTGGCGCGGGCGCGCGGCGCGTCCCGGGTCTTCCTGGTGGACGTCAACGCCGACCGGCTGGCGATGGCGGCCGAGCTGGTGCGTCCCGACGCGGTGATCGACTCCGACGCCGTCGGGCAGGTGCTCAAGCTGACCGGCGGCCGCGGCGCCGACGTCGTGATCACCGCGGCGGCCTCCGGCGCGGCCCAGGAGCAGGCGGTCCGGATGGCCGCCCGGCAGGGCCGCGTGAGCTTCTTCGGCGGGCTGCCGAAGGACGACCCGGTCATCGCGCTCGACGCCAACCTGGTCCACTACCGGGAGCTGACCATCGTGGGCGCGAACGGCTCCAGCCCCGCGCACAACGCCGAGGCCCTGCGCCTGGTGGCCGAGGGCGCCGTCGTGGTGTCCGACCTGATCACCCACCGGCTGCCGCTGCCCCGGGTGCTCGACGGGATCGACCTCGTCAGCACGGGCAAGGCGATCAAGGTGACGATAGAACCCTGAAGGAGGTTGGCGATGGCGAGTCGAACGGTGGCCGTGGCCAGCGCCGGCGGCCTGCACGCGCGTCCGGCGAAGGAGTTCGTGCGGGAGGCGGCCCGGCTCGGGGTGCCGGTGCGGGTGCGGCTCGGCGAGCGGTCGGTGCCGGCCGGCAGCATGCTGGGGGTGTTGTCGCTGGGCGCGACGCAGGGCACGGTGGTGACGCTGGAGGCCGAGGGCGCGGGGGCCGAGGAGGCGCTCGACGCGCTGGCCGCCCTGCTGTCCCGCGACCTCGACGCCGTCCCCGCGCCCGGCGCGACCGCGGCGGAGTCAGGGGCTGCGACCGGGGCCGGTGAGGCGCTCGATGGCTGAGGCGACGCTGAAGGGGGTGGGGGTCAGCCAGGGCCGCACCGCCGGGCCCGTGGTGCGGATGGCGGCCCCGCCGGTGCTGCCCGCCCCCCGCCGGGTCACCGACCCCGGCGCCGAGACGGCCGCCGCCGCGAAGGCCCTCGACGCCCTCGCCGCCGACCTGGAACGCCGCGCCGCCCACGCCGGCGCCGAAGGGGCCGAGATCCTGGAGGCGCTGGCCATGATGGCCGCCGACCCGGAGCTGCGCGAGCAGGCCGAGGCGCACGTGCGCGACGACGGCCTGGACGCCCCCCACGCCCTGGACGCCGCCTTCTCCGCGCACCAGGAGGCCCTGGCCGCACTCGGCGGCTACCTCGCCGAGCGGGCCGCCGACCTCGACGACCTCAGGTCCCGCGCGGTGGCCGCCGCCCTGGGCCTGCCCATGCCGGGCGTGCCCGACCCCGGCCATCCGTTCGTGCTGGTGGCCGCGGACCTGTCGCCCGCCGACACCGTCGGCCTGGGCCCGCGGGTGCTGGCGCTGGTCACCGAGCGCGGCGGGCCCACCAGCCACACCGCGATCCTGGCCCGCGGCCGCGGCCTGCCCGCCGTGGTGGCCTGCGCGGGCGTCACGGACGTCCCCGACGGGACGGTGGTCGGCGTGGACGGCGTCACCGGCGAGGTCACGGTCGGCCTCACCGGCGAGGAGGCCGACCGCGTACGGGAGTCCGATCGGCGCGACCGCGAGCGGCTGGCCGCAAGCGCCGGACCCGGCCGGACGGCCGACGGCCACCCGGTGAGGCTGCTGCACAACATCGGCTCGGCCGCGGACCTGCGGCCGGGCGCGGAGGGCGTGGGCCTGTTCCGCACCGAGTTCCTGTTCCTCGACCGCAGGCTGCCGCCCTCCCACGAGGAGCAGGTCGCCGCGTACGCGGAGGTGTTCGCCGGGGGCGGGCCGGTGACCGTGCGCACGCTCGACGCCGGCACCGACAAGCCGCTGCCCTTCCTCGGCCTGCCGGCCGAGCCCAACCCGGCGCTGGGCGTGCGCGGCCTGCGCGTCGACCGGGTGCTGCCCGGCGTCCTGGACGCCCAGCTCGACGCCATCGCCGAGGCCGCCCGTGCCACGGGCGCCGACGTGCGGGTGATGGCCCCGATGGTGACCACCGCGGGCGAGGCCGCCGACTTCGCCCGCCGCGTGCGCGCCCGAGGCCTCGCCTGCGCGGGCGTGATGGTCGAGGTGCCCGCCGCCGCCCTCCAGGCCGACGAGCTGCTGGCCGAGGTGGACTTCCTCAGCGTCGGCACCAACGACCTGGCCCAGTACACCTTCGCCGCCGACCGGCAGCATCCCGGCCTGTCCGACCTGCTCGACCCGGCTCAGCCCGCCCTGCTGCGGCTGGTCGGCATGTGCGCCGAGGCCGGGCTGCGGGCGGGCAAGCCGGTCGGGGTGTGCGGCGAGGCCGCCGGCGACCCGGCGGTCGCGCCGCTGCTGGTGGGGCTCGGGGTGTCCAGCCTGTCGATGGCCCCCGTGTGCGTGCCCGTCGTCCGCGAGGCGCTGGCGGCCCTCACCCTGGAGGAGTGCCGGGAGCGCGCCCGCCTGCCGCGGCGCTGACCGGTCAGCCGACCGGCTCGGGGTTGTGGGCCCTGAGCCGGAGCCGGTCGTCCTCGACGTCCACGGTGACCTTGCCGCCCTCGGCCACCTCGCCGGTCAGCAGCATCGTGGACAGGCGGTTGTCCAGTTCCCGCTGCACGGTCCGGCGCAGCGGGCGGGCGCCGAACTCGGGCTGGTAGCCGCGCCGGGCCAGCCAGTCCTTGGCCTCGTCGCTGACCTCCAGGGTGACGTTCTGGCCGCGCAGCCGCTGCCGGGTGCGCTCCAGCAGCAGGTCCACGATCTGGCGCAGCTGCTCGCGTTCCAGCCGCTTGAAGACGATCACCTCGTCGATGCGGTTGAGCAGCTCGGGGCGCAGGGAGTGGCGCAGCAGGTCCATGAGCTCGTCCTGCAGGCGCGGGGTGTCGCCCTCGGCGTCCAGGATGAGCTGGGCGCCGATGTTGCTGGTCATGATGACGATGGTGTTGGTGAAGTCCACCGTGCGGCCCTGGCCGTCGGTCAGGCGGCCGTCGTCGAGCATCTGGAGCAGGATGTTCATGACGTCGGGGTGGGCCTTCTCGATCTCGTCGAGCAGGATGACGCCGTGCGGGCGGCGGCGGACGGCCTCGGTGAGCTGGCCGGCCTCCTCGTAGCCGACGTACCCGGGGGGCGCGCCGATCAGGCGGGAGACGGTGTGCCGCTCCTGGAACTCGCTCATGTCGATGCGCACCATGTGGTCCTCGCCGCCGAACAGCGCGGCGGCCAGCGCCCTGGCCAGCTCGGTCTTGCCGACGCCGGTCGGGCCGAGGAACAGGAAGCTGCCGATGGGCCGGTTGGGGTCCGACAGGCCCGCCCTGGCCCTGCGCACGGCCTCGGCGATGGCGGTGACGGCCTCGTCCTGGCCGATGACCCGCTCGTGCAGGTGCTCCTCCAGCCGCATCAGCCGCTCGCGCTCCTGCTCGGTGAGCTGGGTGACGGGGATGCCGGTACGCCGGGAGACGACCTCGGCGATGTCCTCCACCATGACCTGCGGGACGGTGTCGTGACCCTGCCGGGCGCGGTCCAGTTCGGGACGGAGCTTGTCGATCTGGACGGTGAGCTCCTTGGCCCGGTCGAAGTCGTCGGAGGTGACCGCCTGGTCCTTGTCGCGGCGCAGCGACTCCAGGCGTTCCTCCAGCTCGCGCACGTCGCTGCCGGGGGTGCGCGAGCGCAGCCGGACCCGGGCCGAGGCCTGGTCCATCAGGTCGATGGCCTTGTCGGGCAGGAAACGGTCGGAGATGTAGCGGGCCGAGAGGTTGGCGGCGGCGTCCAGGGCCTCGTCGGTGATGCGGACCTGGTGGTGGGCCTCGTAGGCGTCGCGCAGCCCGGCCAGGATCTCGACCGTCTGCTCGACGGTGGGCTCGCTGACCAGGATGGGCTGGAAACGGCGTTCGAGCGCGGCGTCCTTCTCGATGTTCTTGCGGTACTCGTCGATGGTGGTGGCGGCGATGACGTGCAGCTCGCCGCGGGCCAGGGCCGGCTTGAGGATGTTGGCCGCGTCCATGCCGCCCTCGGCCGAGCCGGCGCCGACCAGGGTGTGCACCTCGTCGATGAAGACGATGGTCTCGTCGGCGTGCGCGCGCACCTCGTCGATGACCTTCTTGATGCGCTCCTCGAACTCGCCCCGGTACTTCGACCCGGCGACCATGCCGGTCAGGTCGAGCGCGACGACGCGGCGGTCCTTGAGCGTGTCGGGCACGCTGCCGTTGACGATGCGCTGGGCGATGCCCTCGACGATGGCGGTCTTGCCGACGCCGGGCTCGCCGATCAGGCACGGGTTGTTCTTGGTGCGCCGCGAGAGCACCTCGATGGCCTGCTCGATCTCGTCCTCGCGGCCGACGACCGGGTCGATCCTGCCCTGCCTGGCCTCCTCGGTCAGGTCGCGGCCGTACTCGTCGAGCGCGGGGGTGTCCGTGGGCCGCCGCCCGTCGCCGTGCTGCTGGCGGGACGCGCCGGACATGATGGCCTGCTGCAGCTCGTTGGCCGAGACGCCCTGCTCCTGGAGCAGCCGGGCGGCCGCGGAGTCGGGGTTGGCGGCCAGGGCGAGCAGCAGGTGCTCGGGTCCGATGTAGGAGGACTGGAGGGCGCGGGAGATGCGCTGGGCGTCCAGGACGGCGCGTTTGGCCGCCGGGGTGAGCGTGGTGGGCGGCTCGGCGCCGGTGCCGGGTCCGGCCAGGGCGTCGATGCGGTCGCGCAGCCTGCCGAGGTCGACGCCCGCCGCCTGCATCAGCGGGCGGGTGGCGTCGGACTCGGTCAGCGCGTCGAGGACGTCGAGGACGTCCATGTCCTGCGCGCCGCGCTGCCCGGCGACCTCCAGGGCCCGGCTGAGCACCTCCCTGGCCGAGGCGCTGAGCAGCTTGCCCACGTCGACCCGCTGCACGCTGGGACGCGACGGCGGCCAGCCTTCCATCCCGCCGAACACCCGCCCGGTGAGCTCCTCGAACCCCCTGAACGGATCTCCCCCGAAGAACGACCTGAACGGCATGTCGGACATTTGATCTCCCCCTAGTGCATCAGGGGGACATCTAGCCGAAGAAGCCGCAAGTCATAGCCAGCAATCGGCAAAGGGGACGCATTACTCGGTGGCTATGAGGTCGATCACCGGCGTGTCGCCCGAGACGAGCTCCAGCGTGCGATGCGCGGTGCCCGGGTTCTCCAGCAGCGCCATGACGACGGCGGCCACGTCGTCGCGCGGCACCGAGCCGGGCGGCACCTGCGGGGCCAGCCGGACCAGGCCCGTGCCTGGCTCGTCGGTCAGGCGGCCGGGGCGCAGGATCGTCCAGGCCAGGCCGTCGCGGGCGCGCAGGTCGTCCTCGGCGGCGGTCTTGGCCTCGATGTAGGCGGCCCAGACCGCGTCGCTGCCCGGCGCGGGCGGGCGGCCGGCGCCCATGGAGGAGATCTGGATGAACCGCCGCACGCCCGCCCGCTCGGCGGCGTCGGCCATCAGGACGGACGCGGCCCGGTCGACGGTGTCCTTGCGGGCCGCGCCGCTGCCCGGGCCGGCGCCGGCCGCGAAGATCACGGCGTCGGCGCCGCGCAGGATCTCCGTCACCTCGTCGGCGGTGGCCTGCTCCAGGTCGCACAGCACGGCCTCGGCCCCGGTGGCCTCGACGTCGGCCACGTGCGCGGGGTTGCGCACCAGGCCGACCGCGCCGGACCTGAGCCGCTCGGCCAGCCGCAGCGCGATCTTGCCGTGGCCACCCGCGATGATGATCCGCATGCCCCCCATGGTGTCATGGACGTCATGAACGACTTCCCGCAGGCCCCCACGCCCGCGTTCCTGTTCGACCTGGACGGCACCCTGATCGACAGCGTCTACCAGCACGTCATCGCCTGGCGGCAGGCGCTGTCCGGGATGGGGATCGACCTGTCGGTGTGGCGCATCCACCGGCGCATCGGCATGAGCGGCGGCCTGTTCGTCAGCGCGCTGCTGCGCGAGACCGGGCTGAAGCTGACCCAGGAGCAGATCGACGAGTTGCAGGTCACCCACGCCGAGGCGTACGAGCAGCAGGTGGCGTCGGTCCGGCCGCTGCCGGGGGCGGCCGAGCTGCTCGGCGAGCTGACCGCGCGCGGCGTGCCGTGGGCCATCGCGACCAGCGGCTACGCCCGTACGGCCCGGCTCGCGCTGGGCATGCTCGGCCTGCCGGAGGACACCCCGATGGTCACCCGCGACCAGGTGCGGCGGGCCAAGCCGGACCCGGATCTGTTCCTGGCCGGTGCGGCGCTCGTCCAGGTGGACCCGCTGCATGCGATGGTGGTGGGCGACAGCGTCTGGGATCTGCTGGCCGCCCGCCGGGCGGGCGCGCTCGGCATCGGGCTGCTGTCCGGTGGATATGGCAGGGACGAGCTCGAACGCGCCGGGGCCTTCCGCGTGTACGCCGATCCGGCGGACATGCTCGCCAGGCTGGACGAGCTCGGCGTGCGCTCCCCGTCCTGAGCGAAGGGGGAATATCTCGCCGAACCTCCCAGCTTGATCGTGCGTATCCCCCACAGAGGAGCATTGAAGATGGACTTGGCAGACATCGGCGTCACCGGCCTGGCCACCATGGGGCGCAACCTGGCCAGGAACCTGGCCAGGCACGGGTACGCCGTCGCCGTGCACAACCGCACGACGGCCCGCACCCAGCAGCTGGTCAGGGAGTTCGGCGGGGAGGGCACGTTCGTGCCGGCCGAGGAGCTGGCCGCCTTCGTGGCGTCGCTGAAGCGGCCGCGCCGGGCGATCATCATGGTGAAGGCGGGTCCCGGCACCGACGCGGTGATCGACCAGCTCGCCGAGCTGATGGAGCCGGGCGACATGATCGTCGACGGTGGCAACGCGCATTTCCAGGACACCCGGCGGCGTGAGGCGGCGCTGCGCGAGCGCGGCATCCATTTCGTCGGCACCGGCATCTCCGGCGGTGAGGAGGGCGCGCTGCTCGGCCCGAGCATCATGCCGGGTGGCTCGAAGGAGTCGTGGGAGGCGCTGGGCCCGATCCTGCAGGACATCTCCGCCAAGGTGGACGGGGTGCCGTGCGCCGTGCACGTCGGCCCCGACGGCGCCGGGCACTTCGTGAAGATGGTGCACAACGGCATCGAGTACTCGGACATGCAGCTCATCGCCGAGTCCTACGACCTGCTGCGCCAGGCCCTGGGGGCGACGCCGGCCGAGCTGGCCGAGGTGTTCAGGGAGTGGAACCGGGGCGACCTGGACTCGTACCTGATCGAGATCACCGCCGAGGTGCTGGAGCAGGTCGACGCGGCCACGGGCAAGCCGTTCGTGGACGTCGTGGTGGACCAGGCCGAGCAGAAGGGCACCGGCCGCTGGACCGTGCAGAGCGCGCTCGACCTGGGCGTGCCGGTGACCGGCATCGCCGAGGCGGTCTTCGCCCGCGCGCTGTCGGGCCATCCGGAGCAGCGCGCCGCCGCCGCGTCGCTGGAGGGCCCGAAGCTGTCCGGCGTCGGCGGCCGCGAGCTGATCGAGGACGTGCGCCAGGCCCTGTACGCGTCCAAGATCGTCGCCTACGCGCAGGGCTTCGACCAGATCGCCGCCGCCTCCGAGGAGTACGGCTGGGACGTCGACCCGGGCGCCATGGCCACCATCTGGCGCGGCGGCTGCATCATCAGGGCCAAGTTCCTCGACCGCATCCGCGCCGCCTACGACGCCGACCGGCGGCTTCCGACGCTGCTGGCCGACCCGACCTTCGCCGCCGCGCTGAACGCCGCGCAGGACGCGTGGCGGCGCGTGGTGACCACGGCCGTGCGCATCGGCGTGCCGACGCCGGGCTTCTCCTCCGCGCTGGCCTACTACGACGGGCTGCGCCGCGACCGCCTGCCGGCCGCGCTGGTGCAGGGGCTGCGCGACTACTTCGGCGCGCACACCTACCACCGGGTGGACCGGGAGGGCGCCTTCCACACCGACTGGTCGGGCGACCGCGACGAGCACCCCGCCTGACCGTCACCCGCGGCTCGGCGGCCGGTCAGCGGCCGGTCAACGCGACCGGGTTGGCCACCGCCGTGACCACGCAGAACCCGATCGGGCCGGCCGTGTCGTGCAGGGTGACCTGGCCGGTCGCGACGCCGCCGGCGCTGAGGTGGCCGGTGGCCTCGACGCCGATCAGCTCGCCCTCGGGCAGCCGGGCGAGCGTCAGCGTGTAGTCGGCGTTGATGAAGCTGACGCCCGCCGAGCCGACGTTGGCCAGCGGGCTGGCGAAGTCGGCGGCCAGGGCGGCGCGGGTGAGCGGCGTCAGCGGCTCGTCGTCCACCAGCGGGTGGGTCTCGCGCAGCCACACCCGGTCGCGCCCGCCCTGCCCCCATTCGGTCAGCCGCCACAGGTCGAACGGCGGCTTCCAGCCCTGCCCCTCGGCCGGGTCGCCGGCGGGCGGCGGCTCGTCCCAGGCGGGCGTGTGCGGCAGCCGGCCGCCGGGCTGCTCGCCCTGCCGGAGCAGCACGGCCGAGGCCCGGCCGATCACGCCCTGTCCGGTGGAGAGCACGGCGTCGGCGACCCGGATCCGCCGTCCGTCCCTGACCAGGGTGGTCTCCACCGTGACCGGCAGCATGGGGCTGTTGCGGAACAGGTCGACGGTGAGCCTGGCGAAGTGCAGGCCGGGCTCGCCGTGCCGCTCCTCCAGGGCGCTCGCCGCCAGGCCGCCGAGCAGTCGGCCGTGGAGCATGTCGGGGGACCAGGGGCTGCGCGCGTGCGGGGCGGGCACGAACTCGCCCTCCTTGCGCGTGAAGAACGCTGACGTGGCCATCACCGAATCATATTCTGGAAGAGAGCAGCCGCCGTCCCAGGGCGTGCAGGCGTTCTTTCAGCTCGGCCGGTTCGAGCACCTCGAAGTCGAGGTCGAGGAAGGCCACGGCCACGGCCATCAGGTGCAGGTCGTCGCCGCGCATGGTGAGCACGCAGGTGGCCTCGTCCACCGGCTCGACCTCGCCGCCGACGCGGCCGGCCAGCCGTCCGGCCGGGGCGTGGATCAGGAAGCGGGCCTGGACCGGCCACATCTGGTGGCCGAGCCGGTGGCGCACCCACGCGGCGACGTCGGCCTCCGGCGGCTCGCGGGGGGCGAAGCGCGGGCCGTTGGGCGTGCGCACCTCGATCCGGTCGGCCCGGTACGTGCGCCAGTCGTGGCGGTCGACGTCCCAGCCGACCAGGTACCAGCGGCTGCCCTTGCTGACCAGGCTGTGCGGCTCGGCCCGCCGCAGCGTGACGGCGCCCTCGTGGTCGGTGTAGTCGAAGCGCAGCTGCTCGCGGTCGCGGCAGGCGGCGGTGATGCGGGTCAGCAGCTCGGGGTCGACCGTCGGGCCCTGCCCGCCGACGCGGACGGTGTGCGTCTGCAGGGCGTTGACGCGCTGCCGCAGGCGGGCGGGCAGCACCTGTTCGAGCTTGGCCAGGGCACGCAGCGAGGTCTCCTCGATGCCGGTCACCGTGCCGCCGGCGGCCGTGCGCAGGCCGACCGCGACCGCCACGGCCTCCTCGTCGTCGAGCAGCAACGGCGGCAGCTCCGCGCCGGGACCGAGCCGGTAACCGCCCGCCACCCCCGGCGTGGAGCCCACCGGGTAGCCGAGGCTGCGCAGCCGGTCGATGTCGCGGCGCAGCGTGCGCGGGGCCACGCCGAGCCGCTGCGACAGCTCCGCGCCGGGCCACTCGCGCCGGGTCTGCAGGAGGGAGAGCAGGCGCAGGAGCCGCGCCGAGGTGTCGAGCACGGGTCCATTGTGGCCCGATCCTGGCCGCAATGCTGCCTAGCGTGGGCGGCATGAACCGATTCGTCATCGACATCCCGCAGTCCGCGATCGACGACCTGCGGGCGCGGCTGGACCGCACGCGCTGGCCGGACGCCCTGGAGGGGGTCGGCTGGTCCTACGGCGTGCCGCCCGAGGCCGTGCGCGAGCTGGCCGCGTACTGGCTGGACGGCTACGACTGGCGGGCGCACGAGGCGCGGCTCAACGAGCTGCCGCAGTACACGACCGAGATCGACGGCCAGCGCGTGCACTTCGCCCACGTGCGCTCGCCGCGTCCCGGCGCGCTGCCGCTGCTGCTGACGCACGGCTGGCCGAGCACGTTCGCCGACTTCTCCCGCGTGGCCGAGGCGCTCAGCCGCGACTTCCACCTCGTCATCCCGTCCGTGCCCGGGTTCGCCTTCTCCGGCCCCACCACCGAGACCGGCTGGGGCGTGCGCCGGGTCGCCGCCGCCTGGATCGAGCTCATGGACCGCCTCGGCTACGACCGGTACGGCCTCCAGGGCGGCGACTTCGGCTCGCTCGTCTCGCCCGCCCTGGCCCGGATGGTCCCCGACCGGGTGGCGGGCGTGCACCTGAACGCGCTCACGGCGTTCGTCTCCGACGACCTGTCCGGGCTGACCGAGGCCGAGACCGAGCGCGCGCGGCGGATCGAGCGCTGGCACCGCGAGTTCTCGGGGTACGCCGCCACCCAGAGCACCAGGCCGCAGACCCTCGCCTACGCCCTGGCCGACTCGCCGGCCGGCCAGCTCGCCTGGCACCTGGACGCGTTCGCGAGCTGGGGTCAGGACGCCGGCGGGGTCGCCCCCGACGACGTCCTGACCAACGTCACCATCACCTGGCTGACCGGCACCGCCGGCTCCGCCGCGCGCCTGTACCGGGAGAGCGGCGGCGACTGGGCGCCGCCCGCCGAGCCCGGCACGACGCCGACGGCCGTGGCCGTCTTCCCAGGCGACAGCACGGTCCGCCGCTACGCCGAGCGCTCCCACAACGTGGTGCGCTGGTCGGAGCCGGCGCGCGGCGGCCACTACGCCGCCCTCCAGGCCCCCGACCTGCTGGCCGAGGACGTCAGCTCGTTCTTCGCCGAGCTCTAGCCGTTCTGCCGGGCACTACGTCCTTCGCCGGGCTCTAGCCGGGCATCACGCAGAACGGGTGGCCCTCGGGGTCGAGCAGCACCGTCCAGTCGTCGCCGCCCGGCTGGTGGCCGGGCAGGGTGGCGCCCAGGGCGACCAGCGCCCGCCTGGCCTCCTCGACGTCGGGGACGGTGAGGTCGAGGTGCACGTGCTTGCCGTCGTTGGGCCAGCCCGGGCCCTGGTAGCCGTCGATCCGCTGAAAGGCCAGCGGCACGGGGCCGCCGGTGACGGTGGCGTAGTCGGGGTCGGAGTCGCCGACCTGCCACCCGGTCGCCTTGGCATAGAAGCCCGCCAGGGCGACGGGGTCGGCGCAGTCGAAAACTATGGAGGAAATCACTGTCGTCATGCCCCCACCCTTGCCGGTGCCACCCCCCAAGGTCTTGAACATCCTTGCACCCACCCCGCCCGATGCCTTCGGCGCGTACCGTGGCCGAGGCCGTACCCCCTGGGACGCATGCGTCGCCGAAGGCCCCGAACCCTGGCGGGGAGATTGTCGGTGGTGGGGCGTAGCGTTCGGCGGGTGCGATCCTCCAAGCCGCTGGCCCGTGGGAAGGGCTTCACCCTCGACCTGGTGACCTGCGCCGACGACCACCGCGGCTGGTCGCGGCCCGAGGTGGGCCGGGCCCACCGCATGGTGCTGGTCCACCGCGGCGCGTTCCGCCGCATGGCCGACGGCCGCAAGGCCGCCGTCGACCCGACGATGGCCTACCTCGGCGCGCCCGGCGAGGAGGAACGCTTCGCCCACCCGGCGGGCGGCGACGTCTGCACCTCCATCTCCCTGTCCCCCGCCCTCTGGCGCACGCTCGCGGGCGACGCCACCAGCCTCGCCCGCTCCACGGTCTACGTCGACGCCCGCCTCGAGCTCGCGCACCGCCGCCTGCTGGCCACCGCCCGCGCGGGAGACCCCGACTTCGCCCTGGTCGAATCCCTGCTGTCGCTGACCGGCGCCACCCTCACCCAGCTGGCCGGCCCCGCCACCCCGGCCGCCGCGGACGGGGCGGCCGCGGCGCGCCGGCCCGCCCCCTCCCCCGCCCGCTCCACCGCGGCCATCGCCGACGCCGCCCGCGAGGCGATCTCGGCCGACCATCCGGCGGCCGCCGGGCTGTTGCCGCTGGCGGAGTTGCTTGCCGTCTCCCCCTACCGGCTCAGCCGGGCCTTCACCCGCGAACTGGGCGTCTCGCTGACCCACTACCGCAACCGGGTGCGCGTGAGCCGGGCGCTCGACCGGCTGGAGAGCGGCGAGACCGGCCTGGCCGCGCTCGCCGCCGACCTCGGGTTCGCCGACCAGGCCCACCTGACCCGTACGATCCGCCGCCACGTCGGCCACACCCCGACGGTCCTGCGCCGCCTGCTGGCCTCCCCCGCCCCCCTCCGGCGGGTGGATTTCGGGTCGCCGGCCGCCGTAAGCTCCCCCAATGCATGATGCAGGTGAGGACCCCCGGCCCGCCCGGGGCGTCGTACGCGAGGTCCACTCGCTCAACGGTCCCGTCACTCTGGCCTACTCCCCCGACCTCGACGGCCTGGCCGATCCTGGGGAGATCGTGTGGGCGTGGGTGCCGTACGAGGAGGATCCGTCGCGGGGCAAGGACCGGCCGCTGCTGGTCGTGGGCCGTACCGGGCGCAGGCTGCTCGGCATGATGTTGTCGAGCAAGGGCGACGACGGCTCCGACTGGCTGGAGATCGGCGCGTGGGGCCGCGACGGGCGGGTGTCGTACCTGCGGCTCGACCGGGTCTTCGTGCTGGACGAGGGCGACATCCGCCGCGAGGGCGCGGTGCTCGACGGCGACCGGTTCGCCCGGGTGGCCTCCGTCCTCATGCAGACGCACGGGTGGGGCGTGGGCTGACCCGCGCACGGCCCGGTCCTCCGCGCACCGGTCCGCTCCCGCAGGGGTGGGCAGTCCTGTAGCCCCCGGGGATGGGCGTGAGGGAGTATCCGGATGGTAAGCGCACGATCCGGTCATCGTCCGAGATCGCCCGCGCCTGCGATCATGGGTGCATGCGTGTTGTGGTGATCGGCAGCGGGATCGTCGGGGCGAGCGCGGCCTACTACCTGAGCGGCCGCGGCGTGGCCGTGACCGTGGTGGACCGCGGCTCCCAGGGCCAGGCGACCCAGGCGGGCGCGGGCATCGTGTGCCCCTGGGTGGACCATCCGGAGGACGACTCCTGGTACCGGCTGACCAGCGAGGGCGCCCGCCACTACCCGAGGCTGGTCGAGGCCCTGGGCGAGGACATCGGCTACGCCAAGGTCGGTGCCCTGCTCGTGGCCGAGGACCCGGTCGATCTCGAACCGGTGCGGGCCCTGCTGCGCCGCCGCTACGCCGACGCGCCCGAGATGGGCGAGGTCACCGACGTGCTGACGCCGTCCGACCTGTTCCCGCCGTTGTCCGACGACCTCAGCGCGCTCCTCGTGCCGGGCGCCGCCCGGGTGGACGGCAGCGCCGTACGCGACGCGCTGCTGCGCGCCGCCGTCGCCCGGGGCGCCGAGGTGCTGCACGGCAGCGCCGTCCTCACCTCCGACGGGCAGGTGCGCCTGCACGCCGCCGACGAGGACATCCCGGCGGGGAACGGGCCGCAGTGGGCCCAGCCGGGGCCGGGAGCCGGCGCGGTGAGCGGCCGGACCACCTCCTGGCGCCAGGCCGCTCCGCTCGCGCCGGACCACCCGCCGTCCGCCACCGGCGACCTGACCGAGAGCCCTCTTGAGGCGTCCGACGAAGGACCGGTCGGCGCAGCGGGCGACGCGCCCTTCGGCGGCCCTCCGGACGGCTCCCCCGGAGGTCCCGCCCCGGCCTCCGAGCCCGTGCCGCCCGTGGTGGAGCCGATCGTCCCCGTGCCGCCGGCCGAACCCGTCGCCCCCTCCGCGGCCGGACGCGTGCCCGCCGGCGAGGGCGTCCCGCTGGAGGCGGACGTCGTGATCGTGGCGGCCGGGGCGTGGACGGGCGAGGTGTGCCGTCCGCTCGGGGTGGAGCTGCCGGTGTTCCCCCGGCGCGGGCAGATCCTGCACGCCACCCTAGACGGCGTGGACACCGCGTTCTGGCCCATCGTGCTGCCCAGGAGCGGGCCGTACCTGCTGGGGTTCCCCGGCTCGCGGGTGGTGATCGGCGCGACCGTGGAGGACGTCGGGTTCGCGCCCCGGGTCACGATGGGCGGGCTCGAAGAGGTGATCGCAGCGGGGTTGCGGGTGGCGCCCGGCCTGTTCGGGGCGACGGTGTCCGAGACGAGGGTCGGCCTGCGGCCGGTCAACGCCCCCGGCCCCGCGCTCATCGGGCGGCTCACGCCGCGGGTGGTCGTGGCGACGGGGCTGAGCGCGTACGGGCTGACGGCGGGCCCGTTCACCGGCGAACTCGTCGCCAAGCTGGCCCTCGACGAACAACCCCCCATCGACCTCACCCCCTACGCCCCCCGCACCGTCTGACCCACCCGCAGGCCCGGCGGAACCGCGCCCCGGCGCGGAGCCCCGCGCCGACCAGGCCGGCCCGTGGACGCCCGGCGAATGTCCCCGCGCTGGAGGAACGGCGTCCATCGGGCGCCAGACACCGATGACGCCGCCCCCGGACGGCAGGCTGAACCAGGACGTGAGCAGGGCGTGCCGCGTCCGGACGGCGGGGGTTGGTGGCAGGTCGGCGTAAAAGGCCATGCGTATCGATGCGGAGGGAGGCTGTCCGCGGGCCCGGACAGGAATTGCCCACTCCGCCGATCGTGGTCATCGGCCACGATCAGGCACCTGACAGTTGTGAAGCCACGCCCACATAGCCGTACGATCCCCCGATCAAGGACCGCGATGTCGATACACGAGAGTCTGGCAATCCTCCACCGCGCCGCCGAATCCGGAACGGTCATCATCACGGCGTCGGAGCCCGCCTCCGCCGAAGCCGTCCGCAACCGCGAGACTGGACTGAAGCCCCATTTCGGAACCGTCGACTGGACGGCTCCGCCCAGCTACCGGGCTTTCCTCGCCGAGCACAACACCTTTGCCTGCAAGCGCCGGGACGTCTCGTCCAACGAGTACATCGAGTTCGTCGTCGTCGGTGACGACGCCATCGTCGAGCTGAACTCCGATCTCGTGCACATGCCCGAGGGTGTGGACCGCGGCGACGGCCGGTGGCTGTCCACCAACCACCTGGTCGGCTTCGCCCTCGCGGACGCGGACAACGAGGCGGTCTGGTGCTTCGACGTCACCCGGCCGGACGCGGACGGCGAATACCCGGTCTACCACCACCACTACGACGACCAGGAGGGGCGCGCACGCTACGTCGAGGACGGGAGCTGGGAGGAGCTGGCCGACTCCATCCCGGACTTCCCCACGTTCGCCGCCTGGCTGGACGCGATGACCACCGCGTTCACCGCGCCGGAGCCACCGAGCTGGTTCGCGGAGCTGGGCTCTCCGGGCTTCCACCCGGGGCCGTAGGAGGCCGTACGGGCAGGGCGCGGTCATGGCCGGCGATTCGCGCCGCTCGCAGCAGCGGGCGATCCGGTGGCAGGCGTGGGCGCGTCCGACGTGCCGGGTAACGCCGGCCGCCTCTCCACCTCCGGGAGCCTTGGTGAAGGAGCCGTCCACGGCGATCTCGTCGAGGCACGGATCGTGGTGGCCGAGCAGCTGGTGTCGGCGATCGCCTCGTAGGAACAGCCGAGGCGCGGCAGTCGCGCGCCGGTCCGCGCGACCCCTTGGTCAGACCCCGGCATGATCCGGGCGGCACTGCGCGGATATGGTGGATTTCTCCCCACCGTGATCTCGTGGGGAGGCCGCGTTGCCGCTGTTCGCGCTGCTGATCGTCCTGCTGCTGGCCGCCGGATGCGCCTCCGCCCCGGAACGCACGGAAGCGCCCGAGCGCCCCGCAGAACGAGCCCTTCCCGCCGTCCCCCGTCCGCCGCGCCCCTCGATCCCCGCGCCGATCCCGCTGCCCGCCGCACACGTCAAGGTCCCGTACGCCGCCTCGGGCTCGTACGCCGTGGTGCCCGGCGGCGCGCCCGCCCGAGACGGGGAGGGCGAGGTGGTGCGGTACCTGGTGGAGGTCGAACGCGGCCTGCCGATCGACGGGCCCGTGTTCGCGGCCGCCGTGCACCGCACCCTCAACGACCCGCGCGGATGGGCCCGCTTCCAGCGCGTCGACCACGGCCCGGTACGGGTGCGGGTGGCGCTGTCCAGCCCGGGGCTGACCGTCCGCCAGTGCCTGCCGTTGCGCACCGGCGGCACGTTGTCGTGCTGGAACGGGACGCGCTCGGTCATCAACGCGCTCCGCTGGGCCGACGGCGTCCCGCAGTACGAGGGCGACCTGGCCGCTTACCGCGACTACCTCATCAGCCACGAGGTCGGCCACAGCCTGGGACACGGCCACCGCGCCTGCCCCGGCCCCGGTCTGCCGACTCCGGTGATGGTCCAGCAGTCGAAGTCGCTGGGCCGCTGCCGTCCGAACCCGTGGCCCCACCCGGAACGCCGCCCGGACGAGCGCCGCGACGCCCTGGTTCGCAACCCCTGACGGATGGCCGGCCCCCGGAAGCCGCGAACCTCCTACTCGGAAGGGCTCGCGGAGGCGGGAGGAGGGCCCGCGGGGGCGGGCGCGGCAGGAGGGCTCGGGGCGGCAAGCGGAGTGGAGGGAAGTCCGGCGCCTGGGCCGACGCCGCGCAGCAAGGTGTCCACCAGCCGCGCCGCCAGCGCCTCCGGCTCGCCGTCGCGGCTCTGCGCCGCCTCGTGGATCAGCGCGTAGTACACCCGGCGGGCCCACTCCGGCTCCACGTCCTCCCGCAGCACCCCGGCCGCCCGCGCCTGCTGGAACAGCCGGTCGCACCTGGCCTCGACCTCGGAGTGCACCCGGGCCACCTCGGCCCCCGCCGACGGCCCGCGGCTCATCGCGAACCCCCAGTCGATCTTCACCCGCAGCACGTTCGCCGTCACCTGGTAGAGCGCGACCAGCGGCGGCGCCTGCTCGGGACGGGCGGCGTCCACGGCGGCGGCGAACTGCCGGGTGGCCCACTCGGCCATCGCCTCCACCAGCGACTCCCTGGAGGCGAAGCGCCGGTGGACGGTCGTGCGCGCCACCCCGGCCGCCTCGGCGATCTGCTCCATGCTGGCCGCCGGATTCCTGCTGAGCACCCGTTCGGCCGCCTCCAGGATCGTCCGGACGGTCCGCTCAGCGTCGGACCGCAGGGCCCGTGTCGTCCCACTCACACCTCAGAGGGTACAGGACGGTACCCCTTCGATTCGAAGTTGCGTCATCACTGTTGCAGCTTCTAGAGTGATCGCATCACCGCTGATGCAAGAAGGGCGATTCACATGGACATGCGACTCACCGGCAAGACCGCCGTCGTCACCGGGGCGAGCAGAGGGCTGGGGCTGGCGATCGTCAAGGCGCTGACGGCTGAGGGCATGCGGGTCGTGGCCGCGGCCCGCACGATCTCCCCCGAGCTGGAGCGCACCGGCGCGATCACCGTCACGGCCGACCTGTCCACCGCGGCGGGCCCGGCCGAGCTGGTCGAACGCGCGCTGGCCGAGCTTGACGAGATCGACCTCCTGGTCAACAACGTGGGCGGCGGCGACGGCGGCCAGGGGCAGCTCAACGGCTTCCTCGGCTTCGACGACGACGCCTGGCGCCAGTCGTACGACCTGAACTTCCTCAGCGCCGTGCGGGCCACCAGGGCTGCGATGCCGAGCCTGTTGCGGCGGGGCGGCACTGTGATCAACATCTCGTCCAACGGCGCCCGCGTGCCGCACATGGGGCCGGTCGTGTACACCACCGCCAAGGCCGCGCTGACGGCGTTCGGCAAGGCTCTGGCCGAGGAGTTCGGCCCGCGTGGCGTGCGGGTCGCCACCATCTCCCCCGGCGCCTCGCGCACCTCGATGTGGGAGGCCCCCGACGGGTACGGCGCCGCCCTGGCGGCCTCGCTCGGGATGGAGCACGAGCAGTTGCTCGCGGGGCTGCCGTCGGTCACCGGAATGACGACCGGTAGGTTCGTCGAACCGGAAGAAGTCGCCTCCTTGGTGACGTACCTGGCCTCGCCGCACGCCGGGAGCGTGAACGGCGCCGACTACGTCATCGACGGCGGAGCGATCAAGACGGTATGAACTATCGCGATATATCGTAGAACGGGAACACCGGGGAATCCCGTCCGGTTGGGCGGGATGGACATCATCTCCAGGGGAGTGTGGGCAATGGCAGGAATGCGGACCGCACGGCGGATCCTCGCGGGCGGCGCGCTCGCCGCCGCGGCCGGGTGGGCGTTGCGCGGGATACCGGCCGAGCTGGGCGTGCGGCCTTTGACGTCGGGGCCGGACCGGGTGAGCAGGATGCGGCGCTCGCCGCAGTTCAGGGGCGACACGTTCGTCAACCCCATGTCCGAGCCGACCGCCCTGATGACCACGCCCCCGGTGGGCCTGCTGGCCGAGCTGGCCAGGAACAAGGAGCAGCGGCATCCCGCCGGTCCCATCCCGCTGCGCCTGCCGCCGTCCGGCCCGCCGCCGGCCGACGGCCTGCGCGCGGTCTGGTACGGCCATGCCTCCACGCTGGTGGAGATCGAGGGCAGGCGGGTGCTGTTCGACCCGGTGTGGAGCAACCGGGTGTCGCCGTCCCAGCTCGTCGGCCCCAAGCGGCACCACCCGCTGCCGGTGGACATCGGCGACCTGCCGCAGGTCGACGCGATCGCGATCTCGCACGACCACTACGACCACCTCGACATGGCCACCGTGCGCTCGCTCACGCGCACCCAGAAGGCGCCGTTCCTGGTCCCGCTGGGCATCGGGGCGCACCTGGAGCGGTGGGGCGTGCCGCTGTACCGGATCATCGAGCTCGACTGGGACGAGGAGGCCGAGGTGGCGGGCCTGCGCTTCGTCGCCACCGCCGCCCGGCACTTCTCGGGGCGCGCCTTCACCAGGAACGACACCCTGTGGGGTTCGTGGGTGGTGGCCGGGCCGAGCAAGCGGGTGTTCTACGCCGGCGACTCGGGATACTTCCAGGGCTACCGGGGCATCGGGGCCGCGCACGGGCCGTTCGACCTGACGCTGATGCCGATCGGCGCCTACAGCCCGGCCTGGCCCGACATCCACATGAACCCGGAGGAGGCCGTCAACGCCCACCTCGACCTCGGCGGCAAGCTGCTGCTGCCGGTCCACTGGGCGACGTTCACGCTGGCGCTGCACCCGTGGGCCGAACCGGTGGACCGCCTGTGGCGGGAGGCGAAGGCACGCGACGTCGAGATCGTGGTGCCCCGCCCGGGCGAGGGCGTCGACGTCACCGCCGTCCCGTCCGTGGACGGCTGGTGGGAGACCCTGGGATAGCCGTCCCGCCCGTGGACAACTGGCAGGAGGCCCCTGGGATAGCCGTCCCATCCCTGGACGGCTGGTGGGAGACCTTGGGACAGCCGTCCCGTCCGGGGGACGCCGACTGTAGGAGGCCGTACGGCCCCCTACAGTCGTGGGGTGAGCAACATGGAACGTGACCCCCGCGAACTCCGCTGCGCCGCCGACGGCGGCGACCGGAGCGAGGTGCTGACCGGACGCGAGGTGCCGCTGGGCGGCCCGCGCGCGATGCGGGTGAGCAGGACGCTGCCCGGCGTGCACCGGCGGATGATCGGCGCCTGGTGCTTCGTCGACGCCTACGGCCCCGAGCCGGCGCTGATGCGCGTCCCGCCCCACCCCCACACCGGCCTGCAGACGGTGACGTGGCTGCTCGCGGGCGAGGTGCTCCACCGCGACAGCGTCGGCAGCCTGAGCCGGGTGCGTCCCGGCCGGCTCAACCTGATGACGGCCGGGCGCGGCATCTCCCACTCGGAGGAGTCGCCCGGCACGACGCTGCACGGCGTGCAGCTCTGGGTGGCCCTGCCGGAGGCCCACCGGCGCACGGCCCCCGCCTTCGAGCACCACGCCACCCTGCCCGTGTTGTCCGGCCCCGGCTTCGACGCCACCGTGATCATGGGCACGCTCGGCGGCGTGACCTCGCCCGCGACCACCTACACCCCGCTGGTGGGCGCCGAGGTGACGGTCGACGGCACGGGCGAGGTGCCGCTCGACCCCGCCTTCGAGCACGGGCTGCTGCTGCTCGACGGCGAGGTCGAGCAGGCCGTGCCGGGGGCGCTGCGCTACCTGCCGCCGGGTCCCGGCACGTTGCGGCTGTCGGGCCGCGGGCGGGTGCTGCTGATCGGCGGCGAGCCGTTCGGCGAGGAGATCGTCATGTGGTGGAACTTCGTGGGGCGCTCCCACGAGGAGATCGCCGCCTTCCGGAAGGAGTGGGCGGAGGGCGAGGGCTTCGGCGCGGTCGAGGGCTTCGACGGCGAGCCGCTGCCCGCCCCGGCGTTGCCCTCCATCCGCCTGAAGCCGCGCGGACGGGTACGTCCCGAGACGCGCTAGTAGACCGAGATGTGCGGATGGTCGAAGTGGTTGGCCGTCGTGCCGCCGCGGTTGGACATCGTCCGCCAGGTGCCCGTCCTGGCGTGCCAGATGCGCTGGCGGTAGATGATGTACATGATCCCCAAGCGCCGGGAGTTCTTGATGGCCCAGTCCGCGATCTCGTAGCCGCGCTTGACCTCGGCCGCCGACGGCATCGCGCCGCCGTGGCTGAGCATGAAGTCGCAGGCGCGGCCGAGCGGGTGCTCGCCGCCGTCCTGGATCGTCCGGTAGCAGCCGATCCCGAACGGCACCGTGAACCGTTCCTTGATCAGCGTCTTGACCAGGCGCATGCGGGGCGTGATGTTCTCGGAGCCGTCCGGGAGCTGCGGCACCCACGTGCCGTCCGGGCGGCGCACACCCGGGGCCGTGTAGAGCCTGTCGATCCGGTCCCTGATCTTCTCGATCAGCTTCTCGGCCTTCTTCCTGCGCCCCTCCAGGTCGGCCACCGCGGTGCCGAGCTCCTCGGCGCGGGCGGCGGCCTCCTGCTCGGCCTTGCGGCGCTCGTCCCTGACCTTGGCGTAGCCGCGCAGCCGGGCGTCCTGGACGTCGATGAGGTGGCGGCTCAGGGCCAGGCGGCTCAGCAGCGCGTCCGGGTTCTGGCTGCCGGTGAACAGGGCGATCTGGTTGGGTTCGCCGCCGATGTACTGGGCCACGGCCAGCGTCCTGAGCTGGAGGGCCTCCCGGTCGTAGACCTCCTGGGCGGCGGCCAGCCGCTCGCGCGCGCTCTTCTCGGTCTTCTCGGCCTGCTGCTGGGCGCGGCGGCTGTTGTAGTACTCCTCGATGAGCCGGTCCGACTCCTTGCTCAGCGCGGCCAGCTCCTTCTTGAGCTGCTTCACCGAGGGTTTGGGGGCCGCGCGCCCGGCTGAGGCGTTGCCCGCCGTCAGCGTCAGCCCGACGAGTACGGCGACCACGGCCCGCGCCACGTGGCCCACGGCGGAGGAGGCGACCGCCACTGTCCTCCTTAGCCTGAGCCGCAGGGCAGGTTCCGGTCAGGAGCTAATCAGAGTCCGGGACGCCCTCTTTCCGACGCTGATAGTAGGGGATCAAGCATCATTCCCCGCAACTCATGACTTTTCCTGACTACGTGATCTTCGTGCGCGTCTGACCGCGATGCGGCCTCCGAGCAGGGCCGATCCCGGCACCACGAGCATGCCGAGCAGGCTGGAGCCCAACCCGACGTCGAGGTCGGCGTCCAGCAACCCGCCTCCGCCCCCGCCGAGCAGCGAGCCGCCGAGCGACAACCCGACCGAGACGGACAGAAGCGGTTCGTGGCTCTTGGCGGGCGGCTTCGCGGAGGGCTCCGGGGCGGGGGCGCTCGTGGCGGGTGGCTTGGGAACCGGCCCGCCGGTGGCGGACTGCCGGGTGGACGTCGGCGACGACCGCGTGGGCGGCCCCGAAGGCGGCCCCGAAGCCGGCTCCGAAGGCGCCCCGGACTTCGGCGGCTCGGACTTCGGTGGTCCCGACTCCGACGGCCCGCTGGTCGGCCTCGGCGGCCGGCTGTTCGGGGCCCTCGTGGCGGGCGGCGCGGACGACACGGGCCCCGCGGTCGGCACGCCGGGCACAGTCGGCATGGCCGGCGCAGTCGGCTGCCCGCTGGCCCCGGCCGTGGCCGTCACAGGCGGCGAGACCGTCCCTGACCCGCTCGGCACGGGCAGCTCCGGATCCGGCGAGACGGGCGGCGTCACGAACGAGCTCTCCGCGGACTCCGGCGGCATCGCGATGCCGCTGTCCGGCGAGGGCGAGCCGCTCCAGATCACGAACGTCGAGGCCACCGCCGCCGCCGTCGCCAGCACCAGTCCGCCGGTCACCCCCAGCTTGGCCGGTGGCCCCAGCGAACTGCGCACCACGCTGGTGCCCGTCGCGACGCCGTGCTCCGCACCGCTCCTCCCGATGATCCCTTCGCCGAGGCCCTCGCCCATCCCCCCGCCGGTCCCGGCCGACGGCAGCAGCGCGGCGAACGGCATCGCCAGCACGGCCAGACCCGACCGCCCGCGCAGCTCCCATCCCGCGCCGTACGTCCCGCGCGCCACCTCCTCCAGCTCGGCCAGGAACGCCTCGGCCGAGGCGGGCCGGTGAGCGGGGTCCTTGGCCAGGCCGTGTTCGACGAGCCCGCGCAGGCGTCCGTCCACGTGCTCCAGCGGGGGCGGCATGTGCTGGTGCTGGAAGGCCAGGGCGGCCAGGTTCGCGGCGGTGAACGGGCGGCGGCCGGTGAGGCATTCGTAGAACACCAGGGCGGCGGCGTACACGTCGCAGGCCGGGCCGGCCGGAGCGTCCTCCCACTGCTCGGGGGACATGTAGGCGGGGGTGCCGGCCAGGGCGCCGGTCTCGCCGAACCGGGCCGCGACGCCGAAGTCGACCAGCTTGCTGTCGCCGTCCGGGGTGACGATGACGTTCTCGGGCTTGAAGTCGCGGTGGGCCACCCCGCGCCGGTGCGCCTCGGCGAGGCCGAGCAGGGCCCCCTTCAGCAGGGTGAGCGCGGCCTCCACGCCGGTGCCGCCCTCGGCGGCGATCAGGCGGCGCAGCGTGACGCCGTCGACCAGCTCCATCACGATCGCGGACGTGCCCCCGGCCTCGACGTAGTCCAGCAGGCGGGCGGTGTGGGGGCTGTCGATCTCGCCGATCACCCCGGCCTCGGCGCGGAACCGGGCGGCGAACTCGCCGTCCGCACGCAGGGCCTCGGACAGGTGCTTGATCGCGACCGGTAAGCCGTCGGAGTCGCGGACGGCGAGCACGACGCGGCCGGTTCCTCCGTGACCGAGTTCCCGGATCTCCGTGTAACCGGGAACAGCCATGTCGGGCCCTCCTGACCGGATAAAGATCCTTATGTCAGGACGCTAGCCGAAGGTAACACGCCGTGTCGAGCCCCTTCGCAAGAGTAACCGACCCCCTGTCGCAATCGGTATTTTTCCTACTTCCTATAGTAGGTCCGTGGCTCTCACCGATCATCTGCGCGAATGGCTCGGGGCCTGGCCGCCCACGGGAAACCTCGACGTCACGGGCTCGCCGCTGCGTACGCTGCCCGCCTGGGACGGCCGCGTGCACCCGGCCGTCGGCGTCGGCACCCCGGAGGGGGCGATGTTGTCGGTGCCGCCCGAGCACGTCGCCCGGGTGCGCGCCGCGCGGACGCTCCGGGAGATCCCCGAGCTGATCGGATATGGGGATCGCGGCTGGTTCGACGCCGTCTTCCGGTGGACCACCGAACCCACGCCCCTGCCCGACGCCGGCGAGTGGGTCCCGGCGACGGACGACGCCGTCCCCGGATGGCTGCGCGTGTTCGGCGGCGAGGTGCTGGTGGCCGTGGACCCCGAGACCGGCCAGCACCTGGCCGGGGTGGGCGTCAAGCGGCACGACCGGTTCGGCCGGGAGCTGTCGGTGGTGACCGCGCCAGAGGCCCGCGGGCGCGGCCTGGCCAGACGGCTGGTGGCGCAGGCGGCGCGGCGGGTGCTGGACGAGGGGGCGGTGCCGACGTACATGCACGCGGTCAGCAACACCGCCTCGGCCGCCGTCGCCAAGGCGGCGGGCTTCCCCGACCTCGGCTGGACGGCCTTCGGCGTCGCCGAGAACTGACCCCTGCGCCAAGCCGCGCACGAAGTAAGGGCAAAGCCACCCAAGGCCAGGCGGCCCGAAGCACCGGACACGAGATCAAGCCCTGGCACGCGGCCAGGCGGCCGGGACCACCGGGCGCGGAGCCAGGCGGCCCGAAGCGTCGGACACGAAGTCGGGCCGCGGGAAGGGCCGATCGTGGGTCGGGCCGTGGGAAGGGCCAGGCGGCCCGAGGCGCCAGACACGAGGTCAGGCTGCGGGTTGGGCACTGGCGCACGGTCAGGCTGCGGGTTGGGCCTGGCGCGTGGTCAGGCGGCGGGGATGGCCGGGCGTGGGGTCAGGAGGGTGCGGAGGTTGCGGGCGGCGGTGCGGCCCGCGCGGTTGGCGCCGACCGTGCTGGCCGAGGGCCCGTAGCCGACGAGTTGCAGCCGCGGCTCCCGGACGACCCGCGTCCCGTCCACCTTGATGCCACCGCCCGGCTCCCGCAGGCGCAGCGGCGCGAGGTGGTCGAGCGCCGACCGGAAGCCGGTGGCCCACACGACGACGTCCGCCGCGGTCCGCCGCCCGTCCGCCCACTCCACGCCGTACGGGGTGAGGCGGCGGAACATCGGCAGCCGTTCCAGCGCCCCCTTCGCCATCGCCTCCCGCACGACGACGCTGTAGCCGAGCCCGGTGACGCTGACCACGCTCTGCGGCGGCAACCCGTCCCGCACCCGCGCCTCCACCAGGGCGACGGCCTCGCGCCGGGCGTCCTCGCCGAAGTCGTCGCCCCTGAAGACGGGCGGACGCCGGGTGACCCAGACGGTGCCGGCGGCGACCCCGGCCACCTCCGACAACACGTGCATCGCCGAGGCCCCACCCCCGACCACGACCACCCGCCGACCGGCGAACGCCGCCGGCCCGCGATAGCCCGCGTAGTGCAGCTGCTCGCCCAGGAAGTCGCCGGCTCCCGGGTAGTACGGCCAGTACGGACGCGTCCAGGTGCCGGTCGCGTTGACCACGGCCTTGGCCGCCCACTCCCCCGCGTCCGCCGCCACGACCAGCCGCCCGTCCTCCCCCTCCCGGACGGCCGTCACCTTGACCGGCCGCAGGACCTCCAGCCCCACGCGCCGCTCGTAGTCGCCGTAGTACTCCGGGACGACCTCCGCCGCGGGCCGGTCACCGGCCGCCGCCACCCCGTCCGGCACGCCGGGCAGGTCGAAGATGCCGTGCACCTTGTCCATGGTCAGCGACGGCGACCGGTGCCGCCACGCGCCCCCGGGCCCTGCGGCCGCGTCGAGCACGATCGTCCCGATGCCGAACCGCCGCAGGAAGTACGCGCTGGACAGCCCCGCCTGCCCGGCCCCGATCACCACAACCTCGGTCGTCTCCACGGTCGAGTGCAACCCCGCACACCCGCCCGCTCTTCCCACCCTGCCATTCCTGCGGCGACACCCGGCCCGTCCCGCAACGGCGCCGAGCCATTCGTGCGGCGACACCTGCCCGGTCCCGCAGCGGCGCCGGCCCGTTCCTGCACACGCCCGGCCCGTTCCTGCGGCGGCCCCCGGTCGGTCCGGTGGCGGCGCCCGAGCGGATCAGGCAGCGGCGCCCGGCCGGATCAGGCGGGGGGCGGCTCTGTCAGCGCCGTGGCGAACAGGGCGCGGTGGCGCAGGACGTGCTCGCGGTCGGCGCCGTACAACACGTCGTCGCCGCGGGCGATGTGCGCGGCGAAGGCCCGGTCCCCCGCCGCCGCGCGGTCGCGCATGTGCCGTACGAGGTGCGCCAGCCGGTCGGCGACGGTGACGGGCAGCGCCGGACGGTCACCTTCCGCCAGGCCATAGGCGTCGGCGAACAGCCGCAGCCTGCGTGCCTGCTCCCCCACCGGATCGGCCCCGTCGTGGCGCGGATCGCTCAGCGGGACGAACCGGTAGGCGGCGTAGGCGACGTCCCACACACGCGGCCCCGGGTGGGCGGTGTCGAAGTCGATCAAAGCCACCGGCCGCCCGTCGCGGAACACGCAGTTGTACGGCGCGACGTCCCCATGGCAGATGACCTCGGCGGGTTCGCGCGGCGGGAAGTACCAGGCGGCCCCGGCGGCGGGCCGGAAACCCTCGGTGGCGTCGTGGTAGCGGCGCAGCAGCCGGGCGACGTCGCCGAGGGCCTGGTCGGAGCGGGCGTGGTCGGGCAACGGATGACCGGGCACCTCGCCGGGGACGAAGTCGAGCACCTCCCGGCCCTGGACGTCGATCCCGTGCCCGGCAGGCGCGCCCGTGAAGCCGCGGGCGGCCAGGTGGCCGAGCAGGGCGTGCACGGCCGGCGTCCACGGGCCGGTCGGGCGGCGCACGGTGGCGCCGACCCGCACCACCTCGTTGACACCGCCCCCGGTCAGCAGCTCCTCAGCACACCCGCCCCCGCTGAGCAGCCCTTCGTCAGGGCCACCACCGGTCACCCGCTCCCAACCACCGCCGCCACCGGCGAGCACCCCCTCGTCAGGGCCGCCACCGGTCAGCAGTTCCCGGTCACCGCCGCCGGTCAGCGACTCGCCGTCACAACAACCGGTCAGCAGTCCCTCGTCACGCTCGGACACGTCCGCCATCCTCGCACCCCGGCGCGCAGCGGCCACCGCCGTCGAGCCGCCCGGACCCCGCCGGGAGGCGTCAGCGGGCCCTGAAAGCGACCGCGGTCGTGGAGGCGATCGCCGTCACCAGGACCACCATGACCAGGACCGTGCCGAGCGGGTTCTTGCGCCGCGGCGGCGCCTGGAACTGCTTGACCCGCTTGTGCATCGCGACCGCCGGGGTGGGCTTGGGCGTCGGTGTGACCTCCTGGACGGGCACCCGCACCGGAGGCGCCACGCGCACCGGCCGGGGCTTGGGGTGGTGCACCGGCCTCGGCGTGTGCGGCGGAGTGGATGGCGGCGTGGGACGCGGTGTCGGCCGCGGCGACGAGCGAGGCGGCGGAGGCGGCGGCGGGGACGGGCGGACGTGACAGTCACCCACCTCGACGCTGCCGCTCGGCCCGTACACGCACACCGAGCCGGGGCCGATCGACACGCGCGGCACAGGGGCGCCGGTCCGTGGCGCCCGCCCGCCGGGCCGCGTCGACACCGACGCCCGGGGCTCCGGATCGTCCCGGATCTGCGCACCCGGAACCGACACCCGCGGCTCCGGATCGTCCCAGATCTGGGCGCCCGGGACCGACACCACCGGCCCGGTGCGGCCGTCGCGCCCCCGCCCGCCGTGGATCGTGATCCCCGGGCTCGGGAGCTGCGACGGACGCACGCGCACGGTGCCGGGCGCCGGGGATTGCAGGTCGGCCGCCGCCGGGCCGGCCGCGCTCGCGGCGAGCAGAGCGGCGGCCAGCAGCAGCGGCGCACGCCTGACGCCCACGGTCACATTCCCCCGGCGATGCGGGAGAACTCCTGCAGGGCGCCCTGGAACGCCTGCGGCCCGACCGCCAGCGGCCCGGCGAAGGCGTGGGAGATGTCCCAGGTCAGATAGGTGCCGAAGCCGAGCATCGCGGCCATTGCGAGCAGCGGCAGGACCGCCAGGCCGCGTGGCCGCGCGCCGGCCAGGTAGGGGAAGACGACGACCAGGAGGCCGGTGAGCACGGTCAGGAGCAGCAGCCCCTGGGGCGGGGTGGCGGCGGCGTCCATCGAGCGCTGGGAACGCGCGGCGGCGATCGCGGCGACGCGTTCGAGCACGGCGTCGCGGGCGTCCTTGTCGTCGTCGGTCTTGGCGTCGACGGCGCTCACGCGGCTGCGCATGGCGTCGAGCCGGGCGGCGCCGACCGGGTCCATCCGGCCCTCGGCCATCAGCGGCCACTCGTCTCTGACCACGAAGGTGACGTAGTCGCGCAGCGCGGTGCGGACCGTCTGCTGAGCGGTGCCGGGCAGGTCGGCCGCGGCCCAGTAGGCGTCGATCGCGGCCTGGCTCTCGGCCTGGGCGTTCTGGCGGGCGGCGTCGGCGGTGGTCCACGGCACGATGATCGCGATCGCGAACACCAGCAGGAACAGGGCCGACAACATCGCCCCGGAGTGACCGGCCGAGACCCCGTCGGGCTCGGCGTCCTCGCTGCCCTTCTTCGTGAGCCGGAACACCAGCGCGGTGAGCGCCACCACGCCCACGGCCGCCACGATCGAGAGCGTGTACGCCAGCATGAAGATCTCCCAAATCTTCTCGAATACACAGTGTTACATGACTATCACACTATGCAACGCTGGTGTCAGCTACCGGCAAGTAAAGTCGCGGCAAGCGTGTCGGCCGCCGAGGGAGCGGCGCGAGCGGCACCGGGCAGGCACCGAAGACGTCGAGAACCTGCTCGCGCAGGGGTCCGGGGCGGCACCGCCGCTGGACGGATCGTTGATCATGACCGGGTGTTCTGACCAAACGTCCAGCCGGTCGGTGATGATCCAGAAAAATGGTGACTATGGACGGCGTGAATCTCAACGGCCGTAAATTCGTGATGGTGAGCTCGACGGCGAGCGCGGTGGACCCCGACAGCCCGACGGAGTTCCTGTACTGGGAGGCCGACGGCGTGGTGTGGGGCAGCTACACGGGCGACACCGTGACCCACGGCCGCTTCGTCGGGACGCGCGACGGCGCAGACGTCTCCATCTCCTACGCCCATGCGCTCAAGGCGGGCGGCAAGGCGGGCGGACAGAGCAGCAGCCGCGTCGAGCAGGGCGAGGACGGGCTGCTGCGTCTGGTCGAGGAGTTCCGGTTCGACGGCGACGACACGCTGCACGTCAGCGTGTGCGCCGAGGTCCCGGCCTCCTGACCGACCCTCCGACGGGAAACCGGAAAGCCGGTGGGCCGGTGGGCCGGTGGGCAGATCGGCCGGGAGCGGGCAACGCACCGGCCCCCGGCGGCCCGGCCACCCGGCCGCTCTCGGCCCAGGGGGCGACGCCGAGCCCTCCTCACGGAGAGCGGCGCCCGACCGTCCTTGCGCAGAGCGGCGGCTAGCCGTCCTTGCGGAGGGCGGCGCGTCCCTCGGCCGCGCCGACGAAGCGCATCATGCCGAGCGGCACGTCCCCTTGCGTCTCCTGGGGTGTCCGCCGCGCGGGACGGGAGGCGTCCCGGTCGGACGGCAGCACGTACGGCCGCCTGAGCACTTCGTCCAGGATGAACACGGTTTCGGTGGCCTTGACCGCCGGGATGTTGGCCAGGCGGTCGGTCACCATGGCGTGCACGGCGGCCACGTCGGACACCCGTACCTGGATCATGGCGTCGTGCTGGCCGGTGGTGATCGCGCAGTACTCGACCTCGGGCATCCGGGCCAGTTCGGCCCTGAACTGCTTCCACATCTGCTGGCGCACGGTCACGAAGATCAGCGCGGTGATGCCGAGCCCGGCGCGCACGTGGTCGATCTCCGCGGTGAAGCGCTTGATCGCGCCGTCGGCGCGCAGCGCCTCGAAGCGCGTGTAGGCGTTCGCGCGGGAGATGCCCACCCGTTCGGCCAACGCGGCGACCGAGATCCTGCCGTTCTCGCGCAGGACCTCAAGGATCTTCATATGGACGTCGTCCAGTTCGAGACCGATGCCGATCCGTCCAGGCTGACCGCCGCCGCTGGCACCATTTCTGGAAATATCACTCATCATTACACCTCGACCATTTATATCCGTCTCGCGGACCGCACATGACCTGGACGTTCTGCCGGACAATCCTCGACATCCTTCTCCCGAACGTCCAATTTGGAGGACCCCATGGCGACCCGCTCGCAGACGGCGGCAGTGCTGCTCGCCGGTGCGCTCGCCCTCGCCGCCTGCGGAAGCGGCGGCACCTCGCAGACCCCGGCGGCCTCCGGTGGCGGTGGGAAGACGCTCGTCATCGACACGTCGTTCGACCTCAAGACGGCCGACCCCGGCCGCACCTACGAGCCGACCGGGCTCATCGTCGGCAAGGCCGTCTACGAGACGCTGCTGACCTTCGACGGTTCCGACGTGACCAAGCCGGTCCCGGCGCTGGCCGAGTCCTACGAGCTGAGCGAGGACGGCAAGACGCTGACGCTCAAGCTCAAGAAGGGCCCCACCTTCGCCGACGGCTCGCCGATCACCGCCGACGACGTGGTGTTCTCGCTCAACCGCGTGCGTGACATGAAGGGCACCCCGTCGTTCCTGCTGGACGGCGTCGAGGTGGCCAAGACCGACGACTCGACGATCACGCTGACGTCGAAGGCGCCGAACCCGGCGCTGCCCTACATCCTGCCGAACCCGGCGCTGGGCATCCTCAACAGCAAGGTCGCCAAGGAGCACGGCGCGACGGCCGACGCCCAGGACAAGGCCGAGCAGTACCTGAACGCCTCCTCGGCGGGGTCAGGGCCGTACACGATCGAGTCGTTCAACGTGAGCAGCCAGGTCACGCTCAAGGCGAACCCGAAGTACTACGGCACCAAGCCGGCCTACGACAAGGTCGTCATCCGCAACGTCGAGGCCGCCACGCAGAAGCTCAACGTGCAGCGCGGCGACAGCCAGGTGGCGCTGAACCTGTCCGGTGACCAGGTCACCAACATGCCCTCCACCCTGCAGGTGAAGAAGACCGCCTCGGCGAACGTCATCTTCCTGCTGGCCAACCAGGACTCGGGCGTCAGCAAGACCACGCCGAACGCCAAGTTCGTCGAGGCCGTGCGCAAGGGCGTCGACTACGCGGGCCTGCTGGAGCTGGCCGGCGAGGGCTCGACGCAGGCGCCGGGCGTGATCCCGTCGCAGCTGCTCGGCGCGCTGCCGCCGGAGCAGGCTCCCAAGCGGGACGTCGAGGGCGCCAAGGCGGCCCTGGCGGCCAGCGGCGTGTCGAACCCGACCGTCAAGCTGGAGTTCCCGAGCGAGCTGACCGTCAACGGCCTGTCGTTCCAGCCGCTGGCCGAGCGCATCCAGGCCAACCTCAAGGAGGTCGGCATCACGGTGGACCTCCAGCCCGCGCCGGTGACGACCGCGCTGGACAACTACCGCAACGGCAAGGAGGAGATGGGCCTGTGGTACTGGGGCCCGGACTACCCGGACCCGAGCGACTACCTGGCCTTCGCCCCCGGCAAGACCGTGGGCCTGCGGGCCGGCTGGAAGGAAGGCGCGGCCAAGGAGATCGAGTCGGCCGCTGACAAGGCCGCGACCGCGATCGGCGACGAGGCCCGCAAGACGGCCTACGCCGACCTGCAGACCAAGCTCAACACCTCCGGCCCGTTCGTGCCGCTGATCCAGCCGAGCCAGAACATCGTGTCGGCCGCGTCCGTGACGGGCCTGGAGTACCACCCGGTCTGGACCGTGGACGTCGCCGACCTCGGCGCGAAGTAAGGAGACCGTCAGGTGTCCGACAACCCGGGCGCGGCGGGCTCGCCGCCGCGCCCCGGCGCCGGCTCCCCGGTCGAGGCGGCCGCCGCGGGCACGCGGCGGCGGGGTGTGCACCCGCTGGCGCGCTTCCTCATCCGGCGCATCCTCATCGCCGTGCTGCTGGCCTGGGGCATCACGCTCGTCACGTTCCTGCTGACGAACCTGGTGCCCGGCGACCCGGTGGCCGCCAACCTGGGCCAGCGGGCGCTGGGCGACCCGGCCATCGTGGCGCAGTGGCGGTCCGAGCACGGCCTGGACAAGCCGCTGTGGCAGCAGTACGGGATCTACCTGCAGGGTCTGGTCCAGGGTGACCTGGGCATGAGCCAGCAGAGCCACCGCCCGGTCAGCCAGGACCTGGCCGAGTTCGTCCCGGCCACGCTGGAGCTGGCGGGCGCGGCGATCCTGATCTCGCTGGTGCTGGGCGTGGCCTTCGGCGTGGTCGCCGCGCTGCGCAGGGACCGGCTGTCCGACCACGTGCTGCGGCTGGTCAGCCTGATCGGCATCTCGGTGCCGACGTTCTGGCTGGCGCTGGTGGCGTTCTACGTGTTCTTCTTCCGGTTGCAGATCACGCCGGGCAGCGGTCGCGTGGACGCGGCGCTCGGCTCGGCGCCGGCGGTGACCGGGCTGCAGACGGTCGACGCGCTGCTGGCGGGCCGGTGGGACATCTTCACCTCCGCCGTCGGCCATCTGATCACGCCCGCGCTGGTGCTGGCGCTGTACACGATCGGCCTGCTGACCCGCTTCACCCGTTCCGCGGTGCTGGAGGTGCTGGGCCAGGACTACGTCCGGGCGGCCCGCGCCAAGGGGCTGCCGGGCCGGGTGATCCTGTTCAGGTACGTGCTGCGTTCGGCGCTGGTCCCGATCATCACCGTGGCCGGTCTGGCCTTCGGCAGCCTGCTGTCCGGCACCGTCCTGGTCGAGGCGATCTTCGCCTGGCCCGGCGTCGGCCAGTACGCCTACAAGAGCGCCACCAGCCTCGACCTGCCCGCCGTGATGGGCGTCGGCCTGGTCGTGGGCGTGGTCTACCTGGTCATCAACCTGATCGTGGACGTGCTGTACGGCGTCATCGATCCCCGAGTGAGGCTGCAATGAGAGGCAAGGGTCTGCTGGGCAGGCTGCCCGAGGCGTGGCGGCAGCCGCTGGCCGTCGCGGGCGCCGTCCTGGCCGTGGCCTGGCTGGTGATCGCGCTGGCCGCGCCGTGGCTGGCGCCGCACGACCCGCTGGCCCAGGACCTGCCGCGGCTGGCGCCCCCGGGTCCGGGCCACTGGTTCGGCACCGACCAGCTCGGACGCGACATCCTGAGCCGCGTCATGTACGGCGCGCGGGTGTCGATCCCGCTGACGTTGCTGCTGGTCGTGCTGTCGGTGCTGGTCGGCGGCCTGCTGGGGGCGTGCGCCGGGTACTTCGGCAAGTGGGTCGGCGAGACGATCATGCGGATCGCGGACCTGGTGTTCGCGTTCCCGACCGTGATCCTGGCCATGGTGGTGGCCGCGGCGCTGGGCGCGAGCCTGGGCAACGCCGTGCTGGCCGTGCTGGTGGTGGCCTGGCCCGCCTACGCCCGCGTCACCCGTGGGCTGGTGCTGGGCGTGCGCGAGCGGGAGTTCGTGCTGAGCGGGCGGCTGCTGGGCTTCTCGGTGTGGCGCTCGCTGCGGGTGGACGTGCTGCCGAACGTGACCGGCCCGATCCTGGTGCTGGCCACGCTCGACATCGGCACGGCGCTGCTGCTGCTGTCCGGCCTGTCGTTCCTGGGCCTGGGCGCCAAGCCGCCGTCCCCCGAGTGGGGCGCGATGGTGGCCTCCGGCGTGGAGGTCTTCGACAGCTGGTGGGTGGCGACGTTCCCCGGCCTGGCGATCCTGACCGTGGTGCTGGCGTTCAACTTCCTCGGCGACACGCTGCGGGACGCGCTCGACCCGCGGACGGCCCGCGCGATCAAGGAGCGTGCGTTGTGACGCTGGACATCACCGGCCTGAAGGTGTCGATCCACGGCAAGGAGATCCTGCGCGGCGTCGACCTGAAGCTGGCCGCCGGGCGCGTGCACGGCCTGGCCGGCGAGAGCGGGTCGGGCAAGACGATGACGGGCCTGGCCGTGCTGGGGCTGCTGCCGCACGGCGCGCGCGTCTCGGGCCGGATCGGGCTCGGCGAGCGGGACCTGCTCACGCTGCCGCCCAAGGAGCTCAACCAGGTGCGCGGCGGCGAGGTCGCCATGGTCTTCCAGGACCCGGCGACCAGCCTGCACCCGATGCTCACGATCGGCCGGCAGCTCACCGAGCACATGCGTCACCACCTGGGCCTGGGCAAGGCCGAGGCGAAGGCGCGGGCGGTCGAGCTGCTGGGCAAGGTACGCATCCCGGGCGCCGAGGAGGCGTACGGGCGCTTCCCGCACCAGTTCTCCGGCGGCATGCGCCAGCGCATCGCGATCGCCGTCGCGCTGGCCTGCTCGCCCAAGGTGCTGATCGCCGACGAGCCGACCACGGCGCTGGACGTGACCGTGCAGGCGGGCGTGCTGCGGCTGCTGCGCGGGCTCTGCGACGAGCTGGGCCTGGCCGTGCTGCTGGTCACGCACGACCTGGGCGTCATGTCGGCGGTCGCGGACGAGGTGAGCGTGATGAAGGACGGCCTGGTCGTGGAGACCGGGCCGCGCGGACGGGTGCTGCGCGACCCCGAGCACCCCTACACCCGCGCGCTGCTGGACTCGCTGCCTGATTCTGCGCCTGATTCTTCTGTGCCTGATTCTGCTTCGGACGTGGAGGGCTGATGCTGGACATCGAGGACCTGGTCGTCGAGCACCGCTCCCCCGGGCGTCCGGTGGTGCGGGCGGTGGCGGGGGCCAGCCTGACGGTACGGGCGGGCGAGGTCGTGGGCCTGGTCGGCGAGTCGGGGTGCGGCAAGTCCACCCTGGCGCGGGCGGTCTGCGGGCTGAACCCGATCACCCACGGGTCGATCGCGTTCGAGGGGCAGCAGGTCACGCCGCTCGGCCTGCGCCGCAGGAAGCTCACGGGCATCCAGATGGTGTTCCAGGACCCGTACGCGTCGCTGAACCCGCGGCGCCGGGTGGGCGACCAGATCGCCGACGGCCTGCGCACCGCGGACGACACCCGTACCGACCCGGCCGACCTGCTGGAGCGGGTGGGCCTGCCGCGCGAGTTCGCCGGACGGCACCCCCACGAGTTCTCCGGCGGCCAGCGGCAGCGCATCGCGATCGCCAGGGCGCTGGCGGCCCGGCCGCGGCTGCTCATCGGCGACGAGCCGATCTCCGCGCTGGACGCCTCCGCCCAGGCCCAGGTGGCCCGGCTGATGCGCGACCTCGCGGTGGACTCCGGGGCCGGGCTGCTGTTCATCAGCCACGACCTGTCGGTGGTGCGGCTGATCGCCGACCGGATCGCCGTCATGTACCTCGGCAAGATCGTCGAGGTGGGCGAGACGGCCGAGGTGTGGGACGACCCGAAACATCCGTACACCAGGGCGTTGCTGGGGGCCATCCCCAAGCCGGACGGCATGGGCGTGCTGCCCGCCGAGCTGGCCGGGGACGTGCCCGATCCGGCGAACCCGCCGGGCGGGTGCCGGTTCAACCCGCGTTGCCCGCTGGTGATGGAGGTGTGCCGCGAGAAGGAGCCGGACTTCGGGCCGGTCGCCTGCTGGCTGCACGAGCCGGCGTGAGCCGGCGGCACGCCGCGCGGGTGGCGGCCGTGCGGCGGGCGATGGCCCAGGAGGGCATCGACGTGCTGGTGTTGCGGCCCTCGCCCGACTTCCGGTTCCTGAGCGCCTCCCCCGAAGGCCCTCTCCCCGAAGGCGCCTTCCCTGAGGGCGTCCTGCCTGAGGCCGTCCTGCCGGAGGGCGCCGCGCCGGACGGCGGCGTCGCGCCGGGCGTGTTCCTCGTGGTGACGGCCGACGCGATCGTCGAGACCCGCGACCCGGCTGGCCTGGTGCCCGCCTCCGCGCGCCGGGTCGGGGTGGACCCGGAGATGCGGGCGAGCGAGCTGTTCCGGCTGGCGATCGCCGCCGAGCTGGTGCCCGCCTCCGCGGTGCTGGCGCCGTTGCGGCTGCGCAAGGACCCGGCCGAGCTGACCGCGCTCGGCAGGGCGGTCGCGGCGGCGGAGGCGGTGCTGGCGCAGGCGGCCGAGCTGGCCTGGTTCGGCGCGACCGAGCGGGCGATGGCGCGCCGGCTGCGGCTGCTGGCCGTGGAGTCGGGCTGCGAGGAGGTGATCTCGCTGCGCGTGTCGGCGGGCGAGCACACCGCGCGGCCCGAGCACGTGCCCGGCGGGCGCGTGATCAACCCGGGTGACGCGCTGCTGGTGTCGGTGTGCGGCCGCTGGGACGGCTACTGCGCCGAGGCGGGCCGGGTGTTCGCCGTCGCCGAGCCGCCGGAGGACTACGAGGCGATGTACTCCGTGGTGCTGGCCGCCCACCGCGCGGCGCTGGCGGCGCTGCGGCCGTCCGTGCCGTTCGCGGAGCTGGCCAGGACGGTGCACGAGGTCATCGACGCCAGCGGGTACGGCCGCTTCGCCGCCCCGCACGTGGGCCGCGGCGTGGGCCTCGGCCACGACGAGGGACCGCGGGCCGGCGAGGACGCGGTGTTCGCCCCCGGGATGACGGTCTGTCTGGAGCCGGCCATCTACGTGCCCGACCTGTTCGGCGCCCGGGTGGCCGACGTGGTGGCCTGCACGGCCGCCGAGCCGGTGCCGCTGGGCACGCGGCCGCACACCCTGCACGTCCTCGACCGCTGAGGCGGCCTGCGCTTACGCTGGGTGACGACGATCACCGGGGGGCGTCGTGGACCAGTTCGTGCTGCTCATGCTGGTGCTGCTGGGCGCGCTGGTCACGGTTCCGCTGGGTGAGCGGCTGGGGCTGCCCGCGCCGGTGCTGATGACGCTGCTGGGCATCCTGCTGGCGGTGCTGCCGTTCGTGCCGAACGTGGACATCCCGCCGGCCATCGTGCTGCCGCTGCTGCTGCCGCCGTTGTTGTACGCGGCGGCGCGGCGTACGTCCTGGCGGCAGTTCGCGGCGAACTGGCAGCCGATCTTCCTGCTCGCGGTGGCGCTGGTGTTCGTGACGACGGCGGCCGTGGCGGCCACGGCGTACGCGCTCGTCCCCGGCCTGCCGCTGGCGGCGGCGGTGGCGCTGGGCGCGCTGGTCGCGCCGCCCGACCCGGTGGCGGCCACGGCCGTGGCCGGACGGCTGGGCCTGCCACGGCGCATGGTGTCGCTGCTGGAGGGCGAGGGCCTGTTCAACGACGTGACCGCGATCGTGCTCTACCACGTGGCGGTCGCGGCGGTCGTCACCGGCGTGTTCTCCTGGCCGGGAGCGCTGGGCGAGTTCGTGTTGTCGGCCGGGGTGGCCGTGGCGGCGGGGTTCGCGCTGGGCTGGGCGGCCGGGAAGCTGATGGCGCTGCTGGGCGACGCGACGCTGCAGGTCGGCCTGTCGCTGGTGGTGCCGTTCGTGAGCTACGCGGTGGCCGACGAGCTGCGCGGATCCGGTGTGCTGGCCGTGCTGACCACCGCCTTCTACCTCAGCGACCGCATGTGGGACGCCGACGACGTGTTCGGCAGGTTCGCCTCGTCCACGTTCTGGCAGGTGGTGGACACGCTGGTGACCGGGATCGCGTTCGGGCTGATCGGGCTGGAGCTGCACGCGGTGTTCGGCACGGTCCACGGGCGGTTCGGCGAGGTGCTGTGGTGGAGCGCCGCCGTGGTGGGCGTCGTCGTGGTGGTGCGGCTGCTGTGGCTGCTGCCGGCCGCGTGGCTGGCCAAGAAGGGGCGGCGCGAGGACACCGAGGTGCCGATGAGCTGGCGCGAGACCGTCGTCATGTGGTGGGCGGGCATGCGCGGCGTGGCGTCCGTGGCGCTGGCGCTGGCCATCCCGCTGCGGATCCACGACGGGCGGCCGTTCCCGCAGCGGCCGGTGATCGTGTTCATCGCGTTCGCGGTCATCCTGGTGACGCTGGTGGTGCAGGGGCTGACGCTGCCATGGCTGGTGACGCGGCTCGGCGTCAAGGCCGACACGGCGGCCGAGCGCGACCTGGAGAAGCGCCTGGCGATCCGGGCCGCCCACGCGGCCAAGCGGCGGCTGCGGGAGATCGACGAGGCCGAGGACCTGCCCGAGGAGGTGGTCGAGCTGCTCGGCCGCCGCATGATGGACCTCGGGCTGCGGATCAGCCCCGAGGCCGCCGACGACGAGCGGCGCGAGGCGTTCGAGCAGCGGGCGCGGCGGGCCCGGCTGGTGCGGCGGGTGCAGGAGGAGATGATGTCGGCCGCCCGGCAGGCCGTGCTGGACGCCCGCCGCGACCCGCGGGCAGATCCCCAGGTGGTCTCCCGGGTGCTGCGCGCCCTCGACGCCCGGAGCATGCGCTGACCAGCCCGGATCCGCCGCCCGGGGGGTTGACGGTGTGTGATCGGGGGCCGCAGAGGGTAGTCATTTCCTTATGCTGCGGATCGGCACGCTGGGCGCCGCCCCGTCGGTCGGCGTCGTGGCCTGTGGCTGGCACGACAGCGGTCCTGGCCCCTTCACCACCGGCATCAAGCTGATCTACACGCTCGGCGGCCCGCTGCCCGAGCTGCCCGGCCTGCGGATCGGGTCCGGGGCGCTCAGGGGCGCCGAACAGATCGCCGCCGCGCTGCTCCAGGGGCTCGACGTGGTGATCACCGAGCCCGCCTGCCCGGCCGCGCCCGTCGTGGCGGCCGGCATGTGGCACTACGGCTGGACCAGGCGCGACGTGTCCGCCCTGGCCGGGGCGACGGTCGCCGGTCTGGCGCTGGCCACGCAGCCGGGGGCGTGCGTGGCGGAGATCGGGCGCGACGGCACCAGCTCCATCGACGGGCAGATGCCGGCCGAGTCGGTACGGGCCCGCCTGGCGGCGGCGTTCTCCGGCGGCCGGTACCGCACGCCGGAGGTGACGGTGCCGCTGGAGGCGGTGCGGCTCAGCGAGGACACGCCGTGCCGGATCCGGATCGCGCGCACCCCCGGCATCGTCGTCTGAGGCCGTTCCTGGGCTGTGGGGCTCGGCGACGAAGAACCGCCGGCCTTTGGTGGCCCGGCACGAACCCTGGTGTCGCCGCATGTCGTACGGTCGCCAGGGAGCACCTGCGCGCCGACCGAGTTGGAGAGAGTGTGAAGATCACAGGAGTAGAGCTGCGCCGGATCGCGATGCCGTTGGTGGCGCCGTTCCGCACGTCGTTCGGCACCGAGACCGCCCGGGACGTCCTGCTGGTCAGGGTGGTGACCCCCGACGCCGAGGGGTGGGGCGAGTGCGTGGCCATGTCCGAGCCGCTCTACTCCAGCGAGTACGTCGACGGCGCCGCCGAGGTGATCCGCCGGTTCCTGCTGCCCTCCCTGCCGGCGACCCTGGACGCGTACGGCGTCGGCCGCGCGCTGGAACCGATCAAGGGCCACCGCATGGCCAAGGCCGCGCTGGAGACCGCCGTGCTGGACGCGCAGCTGCGGGCCTCCGGCGAGTCGTTCGGCCATTTCCTGGGCGCGGCCCGCGACCGGGTGCCGTGCGGGGTGTCGGTGGGCATCATGGACTCGATCCCGCAGCTCCTCGACGCCGTGGCGGGCTTCGTCGAGGAGGGGTACGTCCGCATCAAGCTGAAGATCGAGCCCGGCTGGGACGTCGAGCCGGTGCGCGCGGTGCGCGAGCGCTTCGGCGACGACCTGCTGCTCCAGGTGGACGCGAACGCGGCGTACTCGCTGGCCGACGCCCGCCGGCTGGCCCGGCTCGACGCGTTCGACCTGCTGCTGATCGAGCAGCCGCTGGCCAACGACGACCTCGTCCAGCACGCCCGGCTGGCCCGCCAGTTGCGCACCCCGATCTGCCTGGACGAGTCCATCGAGTCGGCCGAGCACGCGGCGGCCGCCATCGCGCTCGGCTCGTGCTCGATCATCAACATCAAGCCGGGCCGCATCGGCGGCTACCTGGAGGCGCGGCGCATCCACGACCTGTGCCGGGCCAACGGCATCGCGGTGTGGTGCGGCGGCATGCTGGAGACCGGTCTCGGCCGGGCCGCCAACGTGGCGCTCGCGGCGCTGCCCGGGTTCACGCTGCCGGGCGACACCTCGGGGTCGCGCCGCTACTTCGCGACCGACGTGACCGAGCCGTTCGAGCTGGTGGACGGCCATCTGGAGGTGCCGACGGGGCCGGGGCTCGGCGTCGAGCCGATCCCGTCCGTCCTGGAGGAGGTCACGACGGCCACGGAGTGGATCCCGCTGTAGGGCGCCCGTCCTGGAGGGCGGCCCGGCCGGGGTCGCGGGACCCCGGCCGGTGCCCTGCGGCCGAGCTCGGCCGCAGGCCGGAGTCGGCGAGGTGGCTCACGCCGTGGAGCGCGAGGGCGAGGGTCGTGCCTGCGTTGACGCGCCAGGAGCACCGAGTGCCGGGCGATGACGACGTCCATGCCCGCCGTTCACGAGTCTCCTACGGGTTGTCGCCCATGATCTGCTGTTCGTCGAGGTCCACCTTCACCGAGCCGCGGTAGGCGCGGCTGTGCTCGGCGCAGAGATAGAGCGTCAGCCCCTCGGGGGTCGTCGTACGCGAGAGACCTCCCCAGGCCCGCTTCGGGTCGTACTTGACCAGCAGCGCTTCGAGCGCGCGGAAGTCGGCCTCCAGGGTGGCGTGCGCTTCCGGTCCCCCGGCCTCGGACAGCTCCCTGCGCTCGATCGCGAGGTCCGGGATCTGGGCGATCAGCTCCTTCATCGCGTCGGCCTCCGCCTTGGTCTGCTGGCTCAGGTGGTCCACGCTCATCCCGAGAATCGGCCCCGCGAACGGCGCGGCGTGCTTCAGCACGTTGAGCAGATGCTTCAGGTACGGCGCGATGGTGACGAGCCACTCGGGCGGCTCGTCGAGCTTGTAGCAGCCGTCGTTCCCCGGCAGGCGGTGCCAGGCGCCGGGCTCCTCGCAGTAGAGCCGCAGTTCGTACGCGGCTCCGGTGAGCGCCTTTCGCTTGAGCTCCACCAGGGTGAAGACGCTCGGGCAGAGGATCTCCCGGTACGCCTGCGCGATGCGCTGCGTCCTGACGAACATGCGCTGCATGAACTCCGTCTGCCCGTCGATCTTCTCCCCCTGGGCCATGACGAGCTCCGTGATGCGTTCGATGTCCTCGCGGCTCACGGATCGTTCGGGCGGGGCCAGCCCCAGCAGCAGGCTCGTCACGTTCAGCAGTTCCAGCGATTTCCGGCATTCGATCTGCTCACGCGGCGGATTGAGGAGCAGGCGTCTGTGCAGATCCTCGTAATCGAATCGCTCCGCGCAGGCGACGTCCGTCCCGGTCCCGCACGGGCAGGGGATGAGCCGTTTGATGCTCAGTCCTGGGAAACGTTCGAGCGTCCTGTTCAGGCCGTCGTCGAGAAGGGAGAAGAACGCGGTGGGCAGCGGGCCTCGTACCGCCAGTTCGACCAGGTTGCGGTGCCGGTCGGCCCGGACGAGCGCGACGTGCCGGCCGTCGGGATGCCTCAGCAGCGCGCCCGTACGCCAGTGGTGGTGGGTGGTGAACCGGTGCGACCGGGCGATGAACCAGGTCGGGATTCCCGGCGGCATGGAATTGAGCTCGTACAGGACGCGGATCTCCTTCGACGGCCCGGATTCGCCGCCGTCCCACAGATGCTGGTACGGCGGCGGGTTCCAGCCGAGGCGTTCGACCACCAGGCTCAGATCCGTACCGTCGTTCCCCTCCATCTGATAAGAGAGGTCGTACTTGTCCATCATGTCGAGGAAATGATGGCGTAGTCCGCGGTCGAGATCAGACCAGAGAAAGCTCAGATGTTCCCGCGTGAGAACGCCGTTCCGCGCCGCGACCTCGTCGCTGTCGAGAACCTTGCTGATGTAGGCGTTCACCCATTCGGGGCGCAGGATGACCGACTGCGCGAGATTGGGGTCGTCGTGGTAGTACAGGATGTCGCCGAGCTGGTGCAGCATGACGGCCACGTACTGCTGCTGGATCGGGTCGCCGACCCCGGCGCGGTCCATCACCGCCCACATGCGTTCCGGGGTGATGTGCTTGTCCTCCATCGCCCGCAGTTCCTCGGCCGCCGCCTGCCAGGTGGTGGGCCATTCCGAGCCCATCAGCGGCAGGTTCGCGGCCTGCTCGCGCAGTTCGCCGCGCAGCGCCTCGATGCCCTGGCGCGTCTCGCTGTCGATGGACAGGCCGGCGACGATTCGGGGATATTGGGCGCGTAGTTCGTCCAGGGGGAGGTCGACCGGGCGGTCGCCCTGGTCGGCGTGGGTCGCGATCAGCAGGATCGGCGATTCAGGAGCGCGCGCGGTGATGATGTCCAGCCAGTACTGGAGTCTCCCCTGTTCCCATCCGAGCCGCGAATTCCACGCGAGCAGGAAAAGGGACCGGTCGGTGAGGAAGAACTGGTGGGTGGCGTGGTAGATCTCCTGGCCGCCGAAGTCCCACACGCTCAAGTGCATGTCGACGTCGGCGCGGCTGGGATGCGGGATGTTCAGCCGTTCGATTCTCAGGCCGTGCGTCGAGGGTTCGGCGTGGTCGTGCGGCATTCCCGCCAGCGCCTTCAGCAGCGACGTCTTGCCCACGCCGCCCTCGCCGACGATCAGCAGTTTGGACACCCATTGCTCGGCCGCTCCGTCGCGGCGCGCGCGCAGGAACGTGAGAATGGACACGGTGCCGCCGGCCACGATGGCGGGAGGCGGGCTGATGATCCGGTTTCCGCGTACGGAAAGGACGGAAAGCCTTGGCAGCCGGAGGACGAGATCCGGGATGACGGAGAGCTCGTTGTCGTCGAGGAGGAGTTCCTCGAGCCTGCCGAGTCCGGCGATCGCATCCGGCAGTTCCGTGAACCGGTTGCTCGACAGATGCAGATGCGCGACGCCGGCGAGCCGCCCGAAAGCCGCGGGCAACGTCGACAGCCGGTTGCCCACCAGGTCGAGCCGCACGAGGCCGCCGAGTTCGCCGATCTCCTCCGGCAGGGTCGTGAGCTGGTTCTCCCGCAGTTGCAGTACGGTGAGCGCCTTGAGGCCGCCGATCGCGGCCGGCAGCGTCGGAAGCTCGTTCTCCGCCAGAGCGAGTGTGGTGAGCGCGGTGAGCTTCGTGATCTCCTCGGGAAACGTCGTGAACGCGTTGTTCTGCAGGTACAGCGTGTTGAGCGCCTGGAGCCGGCCGATCGCGGCCGGCAGCGTCGACAGGTCGTTGCCGTCGGCGTCCAGACGGTCCAGGAGAACGAGCCGGCCGATCGACTCGGGCAGCGCCGTCAGCTGGTTCTCGTCCAGGTTCAGCGCCGTGAGAGCCGTGAGATCGCCGATCGCCTCCGGCAGTTCGGTGAACAGGTTGCCCGACAGGTTCAGGTTGACGAGGGCCGTGAGGCCGCGGATCGTCTCGGGCAACGTGCTCAGCTCGTTGAGCGACATGTTCAGCTCGGTGAGCCGGGTGAGGTCGCCCACCACCTCCGGGCAGGCCGTGAACGCGTTGCCCGACAGGTCCAGCCTGACCAGGCCAGAAAGGCCGCCGACCACGCCCGGCAACGAGCTGAACTGGTTGTTCGACAGGTCGAGCCCGGACAGTGCGGTGAGACCGCCCACGGTCCGGGGCAGCGCCCGGAGCTGGTTGCCCGACAGGTACAGATCGGTCAGAGCGGTGAGCTCGCCGATCGCGTCCGGCAGCACGGTGAGCTGGTTGCGCTGCGCGTACAGGGTGATGAGCGCCTTCAGCCGGCCGATCGACTCCGGCAGCGCCGTCAGCTGGTTGCCGTCGGCGTCCAGGCGTTGCAGGAGACTCAGCCGGCCGATCGACTCCGGCAGCGTCGTCAGCCGGTTCTCGTCCAGGTTCAGCGCCGTGAGAGCCGTGAGGCCGCCGATCGGCTCCGGCAGCGTCGACAGCTGGTTGCCCGACACGTTCAGCTCGGCGAGGTCCCGCAGCCCGGCCACCGTGTCGGGCAGGACGGCAAGGCGGTTGGTCGACACGTTCAGCTCGGTGAGGGCCGTCAGGCCGCCGATCGACTCGGGCAACGTGCTCAGCTCGTTGAGCGACACGTTCAGCTCGGCGAGGTTCCGCAGGCCGCCGATCGACTCCGGCAGCGCGGCAAGCTGATTTCCCGACACGTTCAGGACGGTGAGAGCGGCGAGGTCGCCGATCTCCCTCGGCAACGCGCTGAGCCGATTTCCCGACAGCTGCAATCTGCCGAGATTGCCGAGACCGCCGATCTCCACGGGTAACGCCGTGAGCTCGTTGTCCGACAGCGACAGCTCGGTGAGTGTGGTGAGCCCGCCGATCTCCCTCGGCAGCGCGCTGAGCTGATTGCGTTGCGCGTAAAGGGTGGTGAGCTCCTTCAGCCGCCCGATCGCCGCCGGCAACGAGCGCAGCCGGTTGCCGTCCACGTCCAGATGCCGCAGGGCGGTGCACCGGGCGAGCGCGTCCGGCAACGCCGTCAGCGCGTTGTCGTACAGGTTCAGGGTGTCGAGATTCCGCAGGCCGCCGATGGTCTCGGGGAGCGTCTCGAGCAGGTTGCTCGCCACGTACAGCGTGCGGAGCCCCCCGAGCTCGGCCACCGCTTCGGGCAGTGCCAACAGGCCGTTCGCCGACAGGTTCAGCGCGGCCAGGCCGGTGAGGTCGGCGAGCTCCTTCGGCAGAATCGAGATGCTGTTGCCCGACAGGTCCAGCTCGACGAGAGCCGTGAGCCGGCCGATCTCCGCGGGCAACCCGTCGAGCCGGTTGCCCTCCAGACTCAGGATGGTGAGTGCGGTGAGAGCTCCGATCTCCTTCGGCAACGCGCTGATCCGGTTGCCCTGAAGGAACAACTCGCTGAGAGCGGTGCAGCCGGAGATCTCGGGCGGCAACGCGGTGAGCCGATTGCGCTGCGCGTACAGGATGACGAGCGCGGTCAGCCGGCCGATCTCCGGGGGCAGCGCCGACAGCCGGTTGCCGTCCGCGTCGAGGCGTTCCAGTGCGGTCAGGCGTCCGATCGACGCGGGCAGCGTCGTCAGCTCGTTCTCGTCCAGGTTCAGCGACCTGAGTTCGGTGAGATCGCCGATCTCCTCGGGCAACGACGAGAGCCGATTGCTCGACAGGTCGAGCGTTCTGAGCTCCTTGAAACCGTGCACGGCGGCGGGGAGCTCCGTGAGGTCCAGGTCGCTCAGGTCGAGTTCCTCGCCGCCGCCTTCCTGAGCGAGGGCGATACGTCGGCCCACCTCGTCGTGATCGGTCATCGCGTCCCATCGACTCCTTCGCCCGGCCGGTGATCTCTCCGCCATCATGGTCCGCCGTACCGGCCGCGTCACCCCCCCTATGACCATCCGCGGTGACGTGGCCGGCCCCGCCGGCCGGGGCGGCCGAGGTCTCCGGGTGGCGGGAATAATGCGTTGCGTCCGGTCGCTGAGCGGCCCACCATGGTCAGCATGTTCCCGCACGTCCGCCGCGCGACGCCCGCCATGCCGGGCGTGTTCGGGCGTGCCTGCGACGGCCTGGAGCGCTGACCTCTCCTCGTAAGTCCTGATGTGACCCGGCGGGGGGAGGTTGCCGGCCCTTCGACGGGTCACGGGATTCCAGGCTTCGAGGAAGAAGACATGGCCAAGCAGGCGTACGTGCGGAACAAGCCGCACCTCAACATCGGCACGATGGGGCACGTCGACCACGGCAAGACCACGCTGACCGCGGCGATCACGAAGGTGCTCGCGGAGCGGGGGCAGGCGCGTACACGCCGTTCGAGCGGATCGACCGGACCCCGGAGGAGACCTCCAGGGGCATCACGATCAACATCTCGCACGTCGAGTACGAGACCGACACCCGCCACTACGCGCACGTGGACATGCCGGGCCACGCCGACTACGTGAAGAACATGATCACGGGGGCGGCGCAGCTCGACGGCGCGATCCTCGTCGTGTCCGCGCACGACGGCATCATGCCGCAGACCAGGGAGCACGTGCTGCTGGCCCGCCGGGTCGGGGTCGAGCACCTGGTCGTCGCCGTCAACAAGGCCGACGGCGCCGACCCGGAGCTGACGGACCTGGTGGAGCTGGAGCTCGCCGAGCTGCTGGCCGGGCACGGCTACCGAGACGTCCCGATGGTGCGGGTGTCCGGGCTGCGGGCTCTGGAGGGCGACCCGGTCTGGACGGCGTCCGTGGAAGCGCTGCTGCGGACCGTGGACGAGCACATCCCCGTCCCGGTCCGGTATGTGGAGGCGCCGTTCCTCATGCCCGTCGAGAACGTGCTCACGGTCACCGGCCGCGGCACGGTCGTCACCGGCGCCATCGAGCGCGGCACCGTACGGGTGGGCGACACGGCAGAGGTGGTCGGGTTCGGCGACGGGTTCACGGCGGTCGTGACGGGCGTGGAGACGTTCGGCAGGACGATGGAGCGGGGCGAGGCGGGGGACAACGCCGCCGTCCTGCTGCGCGGGGTGCGCCGCGAGCAGGTACGGCGGGGCATGGTCCTGGCCGCGCCCGGCACCCTGCGCGCGCACCGGACGTTCACCGCCCGCGTGTACCTGCTGACCCCGGAGGAGGGCGGCCGGCGGCGGCCGATCGCGTCCGGGTACCGGCCGCAGTTCTACCTGCGGACGACCGACGTGCCCGGTGAGCTGGCGCTGCCCGCGCCGGCCGAGCCGGGTGACACGGTGACGGTGACGGTCGAGCTGGGCAAGGCGGTCGCCGTCGAGCCCGGTCTCGGCTTCGCCGTCCGCGAGGGCGGCCTCACGGTCGGCGCGGGAACCGTCCTGACGACACCCGCCTGACGGGCGGAGGCCGGGAACCGCCGTACGGGCGGATCCCGGCCTCCTTCCCCGCACGTCAGGCCGGGGTGAACCGGAGGCGGAGCGTCGCGCGGGCCGGGCGCAGGTCGTAGCGGGGGAGGGTGCCGGGGCCGCAGGTGGCGGTGCCGATGCCCTGGTGGGCGAGGTCCAGGTGGAGGTGGACGTGGTCGCCGGGCACCAGGTCGGGGCGGTGCCGGGCGGCCGCCAGCTCGGCGGTGCTCCACCGGCGGGCGGTCAGGCCGAACACCGGGTCGCCGTGGACCCTGAACCCGCCCGGCCCCGTCCCGCCGAACTCGGCCCACCGCACGTCGGCCCGGTGTCCGTTCTCCTGGGGGTGGACGTACGACGTCTGGAGGTCGTCGATCGTGGCGTGCCAGCGGCCGACGCGGGCGGCCATCCCGGTGTCCGGGTACGCCTCCCCCGGCCCCCTGCCGAACCACGTGACGTGGCCGAGCTCGCCGGGCAGCAGCAGGTGGACGCCCAGCCGCGGGATCGGCGCGGGCCACTCGCCCTCCGGCTCGACGTCCACGGACAGGTTCAGTGAGCCGGACGTGGCGGTCCACGCCCAGGTGACGAGCATGCCGAGGTCGGTGGCGGCGGGGGCGACCCTGGTGCGGACGGTGATGCCGTCGCCCGTCCCGATCCCGGCCACGCGGTGGGTGAGGCGATGCAGCCCGAGCTGCCGCCACTTCCGGTCCAGCCCGCCGTAGCGGTCGTTGTCGGTGGGGGCGCGGTAGAGGTCGAGCCGCGGACCTTCGACGTCCAGGCCGAACAGGCGCAGCAGCAGGCCGGTGCGGGGGTCGAACTCGCCGCCGCCCAGCCTCAGCCGCCCGCCGGACGTCTGCGGCCGGACTCCCGCACCGGCGGCGGCGGGAAGCGCGGGGCTCGGCAGGCGGGTCTGGGACCAGGCGAGCTCGTGGCCCGCGGCGGCCCACGGCTGGTCGCCGGTCAGGGGGGCGCGGACGGTGAGCCAGCGCTCCCCCGCGCCGTCCGGCGGCGGGGGCAGGGCGGGCAGCTTCACCTCGCCGCCGGACGGCGGCACCGCCAGCGGGAACCGCGCGACTTCGAGCCCGTCGTCCTCGACGACGGCCTCGAAGGCGAGGTGGGCCAGGTCGCGGAAGTCGTGCCGGTTGACCACCCGCACGACGCCGTCACCGAACTCGAACCGCACCGGCTCGAAGACCTTCTTCAGGTCCAGCAGGCCGGGTGAGGGCGTGCGGTCGGGAAACACCAGGCCGTCGATGACGAAATTTCCGTCATGGACGGATTCGCCGTAGTCGCCGCCGTAGGCGTACTCGTGGCGGGGATCGGTCAGGCCGTGGTCGATCCACTCCCACACGAACCCGCCGGCCAGCCTCGGGAACCGTTCGAACAGCTCCTGGTACTCGGCCAGGCCGCCGGGCCCGTTGCCCATGGCGTGGGCGTACTCGCACTGCAGGAACGGCATCGAGCGCCGCCGCGCGTCCAGGGCGGGGTCGTCGAGCGGGTCCTCCTCGCCGCGGCCGATGGCCTCGACCTCGGCGTGGGTGGCGTACATGCGCGAGTAGACGTCGGTGTGGGCGCACGACCGGTCACCCTCGTAGTGCAGCGGCCTGGACGGGTCGCGCTCGCGCGTCCAGCCGGCCATGACGGCGAGGTTGCGGCCGACGCCCGCCTCGTTGCCGAGCGACCACATGATGACGCTGGGGTGGTTCTTGTCCCGTTCGACCATGCGGCGCATGCGGTCGAGCAGGGCGTCGGCCCAGCGCGGGTCGTCGGTGGGGTTGCGCCGCCAGCCGACCTGGCCGAAGCCGTGCGTCTCCAGGTCGCATTCGTCGACGACCCACAGGCCCAGCTCGTCGCACAGGTCCAGGAAGGCGGGGTGCGGCGGGTAGTGGCTGGTCCTGACGGCGTTGACGTTGTGCCGCTTCATGAGCAGCACGTCCTCGCGCATGGTCTCGTACGGGACCGCGCGGCCGTGGTCCGGATGGAACTCGTGCCGGTTGACGCCCTTGAGCAGCAGCGGGCGGCCGTTGGCCAGGAGCACGCCGTCCTCGACGGAGACGGTGCGGAAGCCGACGCGCAGCCGTACGGTCTCGTGCGGGGTGGTGAGGACGGCCTCGTACAGGCGGGGCGTCTCGGCGGTCCACGGCTCGGCCTCGACGGTGATCTCGACGCCGGGCGCCAGGTCGCGCACGCCGAGCTCGGGGAGGCTCAGCAGGCCCTCGGCGGCCTCGAAGGAGAGCCGGCCGTCGTGGGCGGCGTGCACGAACACGTCGGCGGCCGACCGGGTGAGGGTGACGTCCCGGAAGATGCCGGGCAGCCACCACATGTCCTGGTCCTCCAGGTAGCTGGCGGCCGACCACTGGTGCACGCGCACGGCCAGCACGTTGCGTCCCGGACGCAGCCACGGCCCGGCGTCGAACTCGACGGGCAGCCTGCTGCCGGTGGAGAAGCCCAGCTCGTGGCCGTTCAGCCAGACCCTGGCGAAGGAGTCGACGCCGTCGAAGCGAAGCCTGCCGCCGCGCCAGCCGTCCGGCAGGTCGAAGGCGCGCCGGTAGTCGCCGGTCGGGTTCTCGTCCGGGACGTGCGGCGGGTCCACGGGGAAGGGGTAGGAGACGTTGGTGTAGGCGGGGGCGCCGTGGCCGTGCAGGGGCCAGTGGGCCGGCACCGGCAGCTCGTCCCAGGCGGAGTCGTCGAAGCCGGGCCGGGCGAAGTCGTCGGGCACGTCGGCCACGGGTGAGAGGCGGAAGCGCCACAGGCCGCCGAGGTCGAGGGCGGGGGCGTCGGAGCGGAGTGCCGCGCGGGGTTCGAGACGGCCCGAACCGGGGGCGAAGGTTTCGAGATCCATCCCTTCCGACAGTAGGGGTTGATGGTGGTTCCGTCAGCGATGCCCCGTCTGGGGTGCTTGGACTTCCCTGCCGTGGTTGTTGGAGGAATGGACGCGGCAGGGGCCCGGTCTCAGGCGTTCCTGGAGAACAGGAGCCCGTTCGCACCGGCCGGGCCGGGCAGCGCGGAGGCGGCCGCGAGGTAGCCGGCCAGCAGGCTCTCGGCCACCGCGCCCACGGCCGCGTCGCCGGGCAGGAACTCGGGGGTGTGCAGGCCGGCGGCGGTGTCCACGCCGACGAACATCATGAGCGACGGCGCCACCGAGGCGTAGTGGGAGAAGTCGTCGGCCCCGCACGAGCGCAGCCCGCCGTCCACGGTCCAGCCGTGGCCGCGCAGCAGCCCGCCGGCGCGCACGGCCAGCCCGGTGTCGTTGACCAGCACCGGCTCGCCCGGCAGGATCGTCACCTCGGCCACGCAGCCGCACGCCCTGGCGACGTCCTCGACCACCTGGGTGAAACGTTCGTGCAGCTCCTGGCGCCAGTTCTCGGACATCGCCCGGAGCGTCCCCCTGGCCACGGCCTCGCCCGGGACGGCGTTGGGCGCGGTCCCGGCGTTGACCGTGCCGAAGGTGACCACGGTGGGCGTCATCGGGTCGGCGACCCGGCTGACGACCTGCTGGGCGGTGACGATGACCTGCGCCATGGCCACCACCGGGTCCCTGGTGAGGTGGGGGTAGGCGGCGTGGCCCTCCGCTCCCCTGACGACCACCCTGAACTCGTCGGAGGAGGCGTTGACCGCCCCCGGCACGGAGGCGACCGTGCCCTCCGCCAGCAGGGGCTGCACGTGCGCGCCGATCATGGCGCCGACCTTGTGGCGGTGCAGCGCGCCCGACCCCACGACGTCGGAGGCGCCGGAGGGGAAGCCCTCCTCGCGCGGTTGCAGCACGACCAGCAGGGGCGGGTCGGCGCCGAGCCGGTCGAGGGTCCTGGCCAGGGCGACCACGGCCGCCATGTGCACGTCGTGGCCGCAGGCGTGCATCGCGCCCTCGGGGGCGGCCCACTCGACGCCGGTGCGCTCGGTCAGCGGCAGGGCGTCGAGCTCGCCGCGTACGCCGACCGCCGGGCCGGGACCGCCGATGCGCAGGACCGCGCCCGTGCCGGCGACGTGCTCGACCTCCCCGGCGGGCAGCGCGTCGAGCAGCCGGTCCCGCGTCGGGCCCTCCTGGCCGGACAGGCACGGCTCCGCGTGCAGCTGGCGGCGCAGCGCCTGCGCCGCGGGCAGCTCCCGCAGCAGGCCCTCCCGCAGCGCCGCGTAGGCGGCGCTCTCCACGCCGCCGGTCCCGATGACGGCTCCGTCGACGGGCCTGTTGATCGTACGGCCCCCGAAGTCGTTCACCCCGTGCTCTCCTCCCGTGTTCCCAGTCCGTAGACGCGTCGCGCGTTGTCCGCCCCGACCATCGCCGCCACCCGCATCGCCTGCCCGGCCGACCACTCGCCGTCCACCACGAGCCGGCCGAGCACCCGCGCCATCGCCCGCCGCCACAACACCGCGCCGAGGTGGTGCAGCTCGGCCGGCCCCCATCCGTCGGACGAGAACATGATCTTGGCGAACGGCGCCAGCTCCAGGCTCTCGGCCACCAGCGCCACGCTGCGGGCCCCGGTGTAGGTCACGCCGAGCCCCACGTCGAAGTAGACGTTGGGATAGGCCTGCGCGAGGAACCCCGCGTGCCGCTGGAAGGGGTAGCAGTGCAGCAGCACCAGCGGCACCCCGGTCGGCTCCGCGCGCTCGACGAGGCCGCGCAGCAGCAGCGGATCGGCCCGGCGCAGGTCGAGGTCGGGATCGCCGAGGCCGGTGTGGAACTGGATCGGCAACCCTCGCTCGATCCCGGCCCAGATCACGTGCCGCAGCAGCACCGGCTCCGTCAGCTTACCGCCGCCGGACCCTAGCCAGCGCCCGGCCGCCTCGGTGACCTCGGCCCGGCTCGGCGGCTCGGGGTCGAGGTCGAGGCCGTGGCGGTAGGCGGCGACGCTCTTGAGCCCGCGCGCGCCGCCGGTGCGCTCCCACAGCTCCCGCGCGAACGCGTCGGCGAACGAGGACGCGTCGCAGCCGCCGGCCGCGACCTGCTCGGCCACCGTCTCCAGCCGCACCACCTCGTCGGCGGGCGCGCCGGTGAGCTCGGCCATGCCGGACGGGCCCACGAGCTCGTCGCCCCGGTAGCCGGTCTCGACCAGGTAGTGGGCCACGTTCGTGGCGCCCAGCAGCAGCCGGTTCACCTCGCCGGCGCCCAGCCGGGCCCTCCTGGCCAGGTACTCCTCCGGCGTGCAGTGCGGTTCCAGGCCGAGGACGGGCGCGCAGTGGCGCAGGATGGCGTACCCCGTCTGGGAGTCGAACTGCGTCATCCACTCCGGCACCGGCCGGTCGGACTCGGTGATCAGCTCCTCGAACGCGGTGCGCGACAGGTCGCGCGGCACCACGCCGTGGACGTGGTGGTCGACCAGCGGCAGCTCCTCGATGGCCCGGACGAACCCGGCCGGGGCGAGGTCGAGGTCTGCGGCGGTGGCGTACACGTCGGTCACGGAGAGATCTACTCCCCCGTGGGCGCGCGGACGAACCACCCCGCCCCGATCCGGCGCCTCGATCAGGGGGCCGCGGCGGGCACCGCGAGCTGCTGGACCAGCCACGGCAGGGCCTGCGGCAGCTCCCGGTTCCAGGTGTTGAAGTTGTGGCCGCCGCTGGGCAGGATCAGCGACGAGGCCCGCATGGGCGCTTTGACGGCGTTCAGGAAGCGCTCGGTCGGCAGGTAGTCGGCCTCGCCCTTCCTGCTGCTGGTGACGAGCACGGCCACGGGCGGCGCGGGCAGCCGGGCCAGGCGCCACATCAGGTCGTTGCGGTCGGCGAGCGCCTTGTCGCCGTGGAACAGGTCGCCGGTGGTGCCGTCCAGGATCGTCTTGTAGTAGCCCGACAGGGAGACGGCGGCGGAGAACGCGTCGGGGCGGCTCATCGCCAGCTTCAGCGCGCAGTAGCCGCCGGTCGAGCCGCCGAGCACGCCCCAGGAGTCGCGGCCGGCCGCCGCCCGGTAGTGCGCGGTCACGGCCTGCCGGACGTCGGTGGCGAAGTACGTCAGCGCCTGCGGGCCGCCCGGCACGTCCACGCACTCGGTGTCGCGCGGCAGCACCACGCTCGGCCGCATCATGACCAGGACGGCCGGCTCGACCTGGTGCAGGGCGATGGCGTGGGCCAGCCGTCCGGGCAGGTCGAGGCGGGTCATGAGGTTGCGCGGGTCGCCGGGGTAGCCGGTCAGGGCGAGGATCGCGGGGAACCTGCGCCGCGGGTCCTTGTAGTAGGCCGAGGGCAGGAACACGTACGCCTCCTCGCTCAGGCGCGTGGTCGCGCCCGGCAGGACGACCTCCTCGATCCGCCCGCCCGGCACCGCCCGGCTGTCCAGCACCCGCAGCCCGGCCGCGGCCCCGGCGACGGTGATCTGGGCGGCGCCGGTGTCGGTGCCGAGCAGGTCGGCCCAGGAGGCGTAGAAGCCGAAGTAGTAGTTGACCAGCAGCGCGAGCGCCGCCACGGTGAGCGCCTGGCAGCCCGCCAGCAGGCCGGCCCGGCCGAGCACCGGCGGCAGGCCCCGCCCGGCCAGCCGCGGCCACACCCAGACGGTGGCCGCGAGCCCGGCCACCGCGAGCACCGCGGTGGTCACCAGCAGCGCGATCGAGGTCAGTCCCATGAACAGCAGGAATATCCCGGCCGGCGTAAGCGCGTGGTTAACGGCGAGATTAACCGGCAGGGGCTTCAATCGGTATTTGTGAAGCGTCCTTGGATCCCCGCGCTGGCGGGTTACGCGTCGCTGGTCATCGGCCTGCTGGACATCGCCAAGGCCGTGGCGCCGCGGCTGGAGCACACGCGGATGGGCCAGTGGTCGGATCTGCTGCCCGGGACGGTGACGACCGTGGCGCGGGCGACGTCGCTGGTGGTCGGCATCATGCTGGTGATGATCGCGCACGCGCTGCGCCGGGGTAAGGTGCGGGCCTGGCGGGCGGTGGTGGTGCTGCTGCCGGTGAGCGCCGTCATGGGCGTGCTGCACCTGCGGCCGGTGACCGCCGCGATCAGCGTCGTGCTGCTGGCCGTGCTGGTGGCCGGCCGGCGGGAGTTCACGGCGCTGCCCGACCCGCGCTCGCGCTGGCGGGCGTTGTGGAACCTGCTCGTGCTCGGCGTGATCGACCTGGCGCTCGGCTACCTGATCGTGAGCGTCCGGCCGGGCGCGCTGGTGGGCCGTCCGGGCGTGGCCGAGCGGCTGGAGCACGTGGCGCTGGGGCTGGCGGGCATCGAGGGGCCGGTCACGTTCACCGTGGAACGCGTCTCCGACCTGGTCTACTTCTCCCTGGTCGCGCTGGGCGCGCTGACCGCCGTGACGACGCTCTACCTGGCGCTGCGCCCGGAACGGCCGGCCGCCGAGCTGACCGCCGACGACGAACGCCGTCTGCGCGCGCTGCTGGACGTCCACGGCGAGCGCGACTCGCTCGGCTACTTCGCGCTGCGCCGGGACAAGAGCGTGATCTTCTCGCCGTCGGGCAAGGCGGCCGTGGCCTACCGGGTGGTCTCGGGCGTGATGCTGGCCAGCGGCGACCCGATCGGCGACCGCGAGGCGTGGCCGGCCGCGATCGCCGCTTTCATGGCCGAGGCGCGGCGGCACGCCTGGGTGCCCGCCGTCATCGGCTGCGGCGAGACGGGCGGCGAGGTCTGGACGAAGGTGGCGGGGCTGTCCGCGCTGGAGATCGGCGACGAGGCGATCGTCGAGGTCGACGGCTTCACGCTGGAGGGCCGCGCGATGCGCAACGTGCGGCAGATGGTCAACCGCACCCGCCGCGCCGGGTACGTCTGCCGGGTGCGCCGCGCCCGTGACGTGCCCGAGGAGGAGAAGGAGCGCATCCGCCGGGCCGCCGGGCTGTGGCGCGGCACCCAGACCGAGCGCGGCTACTCGATGGCGCTCGGCCGGTTCGGCGACCCCGCCGACGCCGAGTGCCTGGTGGCCACCGCCTGCCGGGACGGCGACCTCAAGGCTGTGCTGCACTTCGTGCCGTGGGGCGCCCGGGGCGTCTCGCTGGACCTGATGCGCCGCGACCGTGACGCCGACCCGGGCCTGAACGAGCTGCTGATCGCCGAGACGCTGCAGGCCGCGCCGTCGCTGGGGATCACGCAGGTGTCGCTCAACTTCGCGATGTTCCGCTCGACGCTGGCCCGCGGCGACCGGCTCGGCGCGGGGCCGGTGCTGCGGGCCTGGCGGTCGGTGCTGGTCTTCCTGTCGCACTGGTTCCAGATCGAGTCGCTGTACCGGTTCAACGCCAAGTTCCGGCCGATCTGGGAGCCGCGCTTCGTCGTCTACCCGAACGCCCGCGACCTGCCCAGGATCGGCGTCGCGGCGCTCCAGGCCGAGGCGTTCATCCCGTCGGGCCTGCCGCTGCGCGCCCGCCTGCGCCTGCCCCGGCCCTTCACCCACGACCGCGCCGCCGCCGCTCCCCAGACCCCGTGAAGCGCGCGGTTCACGGAGAGGCGGCGGTGCCGGTGGCGGGCCACATGGTGTTGAGGCGGCCGGCGGTGGCCTGGTAGGCGCGCTCGGCCTCCGGCGTCAGGACGACGTCGGCGCCCGGCCCGGCGGCGGCCAGCCGTTCGCGCAGGACGATGGAGTCGGCGGTGTCGGCCAGGTCGAGCAGCCCGGTGAAACGGGCGGCGGACGACACCAGCTCGGTGGCGGGCAGGCCGGTGCACACGGCGTCGAGGGCCTGGCGGACCACGCCCCTGCCGACCGCGCCGAGGCCGAGCGCCACCGCGGCGGCCGACAGGGTGGCCACGTCGAGCGGGTCGACGTCGACCAGGCGCAGCGGCACGTGCTCGACCTGGCCGCCGGGGGCGTACAGGCGACCGGCGAGGCGGGCGGCGGCGGCGCGCCTGCCCTGCGTGGGGCCGATCGCGCGCCAGAGCCGGCGCAGCGCGGTCAAGGCGATCCCGCCGGCCAGCGGGCCGGGCAGCGGCGAGCCCACGGACTCGGCGGCGCGCAGCACCAGCAGCAGCCTCTCCAGCTCGCCCACCGCGCGGGCCAGGTCTTCGCCCAGGTCGGGGACGAGGACCGCGCGCGGTCCGAGGCCGGTCATGTGCGGCTCCTCACGGAGCCCTCGTCGTCGAGCGGTCGTCGGGCGGCGGAGCAGTCAACCGGAGGGTCACAACCGGAGCGTACGCCGCCCCGGCCACGCCGCACACCCCACCGATGAGCACCCGGCCCCCAGCCCGCGTCCACCCCACCGGTGAACACCCCACCCCCAGCCCGTGCCCACCCCGACTCCGTCCCTCCCCCAGCCCGACACCCACCCCGCGCACCCGTGCGGAGCGGGCGAGCCGGGCGTGTGGGAGGATCTGGCCTCGATGGGTCCATGGTCGTTGGTGCGGTGGCTGCGTGCGGCGAGCTTCGCCGGCACGTGCGCCGCGCTGGCCGCGCTCGCCCACCTGGCGGGCGGCGGCTGCTTCGACCCCGGGGCGCTGCTGGCGGGGTTCCTGCTGGTCCTCGCGCCGGCCCTGGCGCTGACCGGGCGTGAGCGCACGCTGCCCGCCATCGTGCCCGCCACGGGCGCCTCGCAGGTCGTCCTGCACCTGCTGCTCTCCCTGAGCTGCGACCATCCCGTACCCGTCGCCGCCCCCGCGAGCGTGGTCCACGCGCACGACACGGGCGCCCCGGGGTTCGGGATGCTGCTCGTGCACGCGGCGAGCGTGCTGCTGACGTCGGTCTGGCTGCGCTGGGTGGAGTCGGGGCTGTGCGCCCTGGTCCGCGAGCTGGCCGGGTGGGTGCTGCGCCCGCTGCTGGTGCTGTTCCTCGTCGTGGCCGGGTGGGCCGCGCCGGCGCGCACACCGGTGGGCGGGCGCGACGACGTCACGGCGCGCGTGCGGCTGTTCCTGCGGCACGTGCTGGTGCTGCGGGGGCCGCCCGCGGATGGACCGGAGCCGCGACGGCCGGTCCGTCCGACGGTCGTGGGCCTGCCCGCCTAGGCGCGCCCGCGGTCCTTCGCGCGCCCGTCCGCCGCGGTTCCTCCGACGACAATCCCGGCTCGCCGCCGTGCCCGCCCCCGCCGTGGGGCCGGTCCGGCGTGCGCGCCTCCGGACTCGACTCAGAGGACATCACCCATGAGACCTTCCCGTACCCGCCGGGCCTCGGCGGTCGCGCTCGTGCTGCTGGCCGCCGCCTGCGGCACGCCCGCGGCGACCGGCGGCGAGGCGGCCACAGAGGCGGCCACAGAGGCGGCCACCGCGGCCGCGTCCGCCGGCCGGACCGTCTACCCCCTCACCTTCGACAACTGCGGCACGCGGGTCACCTTCCGCCGCCCGCCGCAGCGCGTCCTGATCCTGAACGGCACCAGCGTCGGCGAGGTGGAGAGCTTCCTGCTGCTCGGGCTGGAGCGCAGCATCCTGGCCAACGCCCAGAGCTACGGCGTGTCCGACGACCCGTCCATGACGGCCCGCATCAAGGCGCTGCCGACCGGCGGGCTGACCATGAACAAGAACTTCGACGTGCCCGCCGAGCAGGTGCTCAAGCTCAAGCCGGACCTGGTGGTCTCCACCTGGTCGGGCGGGTTCGACCCCGCCCGCGGCTTCGCCACCCGCGAGCAGCTCGCCGCGGCCGGCATCACCTCGCTGGTCAACCCGGTCAACTGCGCGATGGGCAAGCCGGAGGCCACCGAGCAGGAGAAGCGCGCCTACCGCAACCAGTCGATCAACTCCTCGCTGGAGTTCCTCAGCCTGCTCGGGCGGGTGTTCGACGTGCAGCGCGAGGCGTTCGACCTGATCGGGCGGCTGAGGGCGCGGATGGAGTCGGTACGGGCCCGCGTCGCGGCGCTGCCGCCCAGGAAGGTGCTGATCGCCTATCCCGGCATGGCCATGATGAACGCCAACGGCCTGCCCGCCGTGATGACCGGCGGCATCTACGACGACGTCATCAGGGCGGCCGGCGGGGTCAACGCCTTCGCCGGCCAGACCGCCGACATGACGCGCACCCTCAACCGCGAGCAGCTCGCCACCGCCCAGGTGGACGTGCTGGTCGTCGGGCTGTTCACGCCTGAGGACAAGGGCGAGGAGGCGGCGGCGAAGCTGTTCGCCGCCTACCCCCACTGGGCCGCGGCCAGGTCCAGGAGCTACACGGTCGTCTCCGACGGCGTCTACCTCGGGCCGCTGAACGCCTGGGCCGTGGAGAAGATCTCCAAGGTGGTGCATCCCGGTGGCTGACACGCTGGCCGCGCCGCCGCGCCGCGCCGTCCCCGTCCCGCCGCGGCGGCCGCACGCGGTGTCCGGGCGGGCGACCGGGTTCCTGCTGGCCGGGCTCGGGGCCGCGCTGGTCGTGGCCCTGGTGATCGGGATCTCCGCCGGGTCGGTGAACCTGCCGCCGGACCAGGTGTGGGGGGTGGTGTGGGCGTACCTGACCGGGCGGGGCGAGCAGGCCGATCCGCTGCTCGCGCAGGTCGTGTGGGAGATCCGCACGCCCCGGGCGCTGCTGGCCGCGCTGGCCGGGGCCGCGTTGTCGGTCGCCGGGGTCGCGTTGCAGGCGCTGGTCCGCAACCCGCTCGCCGACCCGTACGTGCTGGGTGTGTCGTCGGCGGCGTCGCTGGGGGCCGTGCTGGTGCCCGCGCTCGGGGGCGGCGCGCTGGCCGGGCTGACCGGCGCGCTCGGCGTCACGGGGGCCGCCTTCGCCGCCGCGCTGCTGTCGGCGCTGGTGGTGTACGTCCTGTCCCAGCGTTCCGGCAGGCTGCTGGACTCGTGGCTGGTGCTGACCGGCGTGGCCGTCGGCTACCTGTGCTCGGCGGCCACCACGTTCGTGCAGCTCCAGCTCAACCCGACCGAGCTGCAGGGCATGATGTTCTGGCTGATGGGCAGCGTCGCCGGGGCGTCGTGGGCCGATCTGGGCGTGCCCGCGCTGCTCGTCGCGTGCTGCGTGGCCTGGCTGTCCTCGCAGGCGCGGGCGCTCAACGCGCTGCTGGCCGGCGAGGAGTCCGCGGTCGCGATCGGCGTGCCGGTCGCGGCGCTGCGGATCGGGCTGCTGGCGGCCGGGTCGCTGCTGACGGCGACGGTGGTCAGCGTGGTCGGCGGCATCGGGTTCATCGGGCTGATGGTCCCGCACATGGTCCGGTTCGTGGTCGGGGCCGACCACCGCCGGGTGCTGCCGGTCTCGCTGCTGGCCGGCGCGGTGTTCCTGGTGCTGGTCGACCTGGCGGCGCGGATCGCCGACCGGCCGAACGAGCTGCCGGTGGGCATCTTCACCACGGGGCTCGGCGTGCCGTTCTTCCTGTGGCTGCTGCGCAGGCGGCGGGCGGGAGGCGGCGGCGATGCGGCTTGACCTCGCGGGCGTCAGCGCGAGCATCGACGCACGGCCCATCGTCACCGACGTCACGCTGAGCGCCGGGCCCGGCGAGTTCGTGGCGCTGGTCGGGCCGAACGGCAGCGGCAAGTCCACGCTGCTGCGCACGGTCTACCGGTCGCTGCGCCCGTCGGGCGGCGTCGTCCGGCTGGACGGCGACGACCTGTGGCGGATGCGGCCCCGGCACGCCGCCCGGCGGCGGGCGGTCCTGCCGCAGCACAACCCGGCCGGAGAGGGGTTCTCCGTGGCCGAGGTCGTCGCGGCCGGACGGCACAGTCACAAGCGGGCGCTGGACCGGGAGAGCGCGGGCGACCGGGCGGTGGTCGCCACGGCCCTGGAACGGGTCGGCATGGACTGGGCGGCCGACCGGCTGATGACCACGCTGTCCGGCGGCGAGCGGCAGCGCGTGCTGCTGGCCCGCGCGCTGGCCCAGGAGGCGCCGCTGCTGATCCTGGACGAGCCGGGCAACCACCTGGACGTCGGGTCCCAGCTGCTGCTGCTGGACCTGATCCGCTCGCTCGGCCTGACGCTGCTGGCCGCCCTGCACGACCTGGACCAGGCCGCCGCCTACGCCGACCGGATCGTCGTGCTGCGCGAGGGCCGGGTCGCCGGGCAGGGGCCGCCCCTGGAGGTGCTGACCCCGGCCTTCATCGAGGAGGTCTTCGGCGTCCTGGCCCATGTGGGGCCGCATCCGATCACCGGGCGGCCGCACGTCGCGGTGGCGTCCAGGGCGGGAGGTAAGCGCCTGCCCTAGGGCCGGTCAGCACTCGTCCCCCGGTGCGGAGCCGTGCCCGGCGCCGTCCGTCCGGCCGGTTATAAACGGAGCGGAGTGGATCTTCGTGGTGAAGGGGCCGGGGACCGTGTCGATCAGCAAAGTAGGACGAATGGCCGCCGGTGTCGGCCTGCTCGCGGCGGTGTGCGTGCCGGAGCGGGCCGTCGCCGTCCCGGCCCCTCTCCCGGTGGCGCCCCCGGTCGCGGCGCCGGTGCCCGCGCGGGCGCCGGTGCTGGACCTGGTGCTGGACGGCGGCCGGTTCGCGCTGCGGGACGCCTTCGCGATCCTGGCCGGCCGTCCCGTGCTCGCGCGGGTGTCGGACGCCGCGCGGGCCCGCATGGCGCAGTCGCGGGCGGGGGCGCTGGCGGCCCTGAGCGGCCAGCGGGTGTACGGCTGGAACCAGGCGCTCGGCCCGCTGAAGGACCGCCCGCTCTCGCCGGAGGAGGCCGAGCAGTTCCAGCGCAACGTGCTGCGCTCGCACGCGGCGGGCGTCGGCCCGGCCTTCCCCGACGACGTGGTCAGGCTGGCCCTGGTCCTCAAGGCCAACCAGATGGCCAGGGGGAAGATGGGCGTCCGGCCCGAGGTGCCGCAGCGGCTGCTGTCCCTGGTGAACGCCGGGGTCGTGCCGGTGATGCCGCAGATCGGCTCGCTCGGCACCGGCGACCTGCAGCCGCAGGCGGCGGCCGGGCTGGCCGCGCTGGGCGAGGACGCGCCGGTGCACTACCGGGGCGAGACCGGACCGGCCTCGCGGATGTTGCCGCGGGCCGGGCTGCCCGCGAGCTTCACCTTCGAGGCCGGGGAGGCGCTGCCGATCGTCAGCGGCAGCACGGTGCTGGCCGCCACGCTGATGCACGCCGTGCACCGGGCCACGGTGCTCGCCGACCAGGCGGAGGGGGCCTTCGCCCTGTTCATGGAGGCCACCAGGGCCGAGCGCGGCTCGCTGGACGCGCGCACGCACCGCGAGCGGCACATCCCGGAGGAGGACGCGGTCGCGGCCCGGCTGCGGACCATGGTCGCGGGTTCGGGCTGGATGACCGAGGAGGGCCGCAGGCGGCTCGACCCTGCGAACTACACCCCGCGCGTGCAGGACGCGGTCTCGGTGCGCGCGGCCCCGCACATCATGGCCGGGCTGCGGCAGGTGCTCGCCGCCACCCGCCGGGCGCTGGCGCGCGAGGCCAACTCCTCGGCCTCCAACCCGCTGGTCTTCCGGCGCGAGCGCGGCCCCGGCTACGAGTTCGTGATGGGCGGCAACTGGGACGGCTCGATCATGGGCCACCTCGCCGACAGCCTGAACGCCGAGATCACCGACCTCGGCGTCCTGTCGCAGGAGTTGTCCGGACGCCTGCTGTCGCCCCGCTGGAGCTACGGCCTGCCGGCGAACCTGGCCGGCGGGAGCGTCGGCCTGAACTCCGGGATGGTGCAGGCGCAGTCGGTGGCCGCGGCGGTGGTCCCGGAGATGCAGGTCAGGGCCCATCCGGCGGGCACCTTGTCGCGTCCGGTCAAGGACGGCCAGGAGGACCACAACACGATGGCCATGGCCTCGGCCCGCGACCTGCACGCGAACCTCGACCGCCTGGAGATCGTGCTGGCGGTGCAGTACCTGATGGCGGCGCAGGGCATCGACCTGATCGCGGCGAAGATGGCCGGCCTGCCGCTCGGGACGGCGACCCGCGCCCTGCACGACGAGCTCAGGCGCTACGTCGCGCCGCTGGGCGACGACCGATACCTGACCCCCGACCTGGAACGGACGATCTCGCTGGTGCACGCGGGCGGCCTGACGCCGTACCCCGCCCGGTGACGTCGCGGAACGGGTGAGGGGTGCGCAGGCCGCCGCGGTCGCGCGCCTAGGGCCGCCCGGACCTGGATGGCCGCATCATCGGGGCGGGCCTGCCGGCCGTGACGTACGTGCCGCCGTTGATCACGTCGCGGGCGGCGGTGTCGCGGGCCCTAGCGTCGGAGGCCCTGGTGTCGGAGGCCCTGGTGTCGCGGGTCGCCGTGTCGCCGCCGGTCCTGACGGTCACCAGGACCGGTTCGATCTCCTCCAGGTATCCGTTCGCCAGCAGCCAGCTCACCGGAACCTCTTCGCTGGTCTGCGGAGCCTCCGGGATGTACCTGCTGAGCACGTGGTACTGCGTGCCGCCGCCCGACTGCTCGAACGCGGGCGCCGCCGGGCCCACCTCGACGCGGAACGACTTGAGCACCCGGAACGCGTGATAATTGCACAGATGCTGCGGATCCTGCGGATTGGTGTTCAGGTTGCGCGGCGGCAGCGCGCGCAGGATGAATTGGTCGCCAAGCGGCGACAGGAACGCTCCCCCGTAACCGCCGAAACGGTCCAGCCGCATGCCGATCTGCAGAAACGTCGTCTTGAGCAGCAGTCTTCCGTTGGGGTAATTGCCGGAGCGGCCGAAACCGGAGTCGGGCGGGAAACGGTAATTGTTGGCGGCGTAGTCCCAGTAGCGCGAGAGGAAGTGCTGCGGGGTGAGACCGCCCAGCGGCACGTAGTCACGCAGAAGGGTGCCGAGGTAGCCGGTGCGGGGCAGGATCGTCGGCCCGAGGTCCGGGTCGCCGGTCACGTACGGCGGCCCGCAGACCAGCCCGCCGGCCTCCTTCTCGGGTTCGGCCGTGCCGGCAGGCGGCGGCGCCTGCCGGACGAGCGGGACGGTCTGCCGGAATGTGCTGTCGGCGTGCGCGGGCACGCCCCCCATGGGGTCGGCCGCCAGGCACATCGCGGCGACCAGGACGACGATTCGTCGGTTGATTCGCATGACTTTCCCGTGGATCCGTGCAGAAGAAGCGAATGAAGAGAGATCACAAGCGATTCGGCGGCATGGACGCGTCGTCCGGATATTCATCGGCGATGCCCGCTCGTATGCAGCCGGGTGTCGAATACGGTGATCGACAGCTACATTCCCGCCGGTCGCCCATATCGCATCTCCGGCATGACAAGAGAACAGCAAAGAGTGCGGCCACGAAAACGGCCATTCTCGCTAAGGGTTGAAATATCCGAGAATGCGACGCTTTGCGCGTCTCGCCGTACAGGGCCGATCAACCCGTCGCCGGGGGCTCACCTGGGGGGCGGGGGCAGCAGGCGGACCGCGTCCAGGGCCAGCGCGAGGTCCACGATGTCCCGCGGGCGGGTGAGCGAGCGGCCGGTGAGCTGCTCGATCCGGCGGACCCGGTTGATGATCGTGTTGCGGTGGCAGAACAGCCGGCCGGCGGCCCTGGCGGCCGAGCCGTCGCAGGCCAGCCAGGTCTCCAGGGTGGTCAGCAGCGTGTCGCGGTCGGCCGGGTCGAGGGCGAGCAGCCGGCCGAGCGCGCCCTCGACGAGGTGGCCGGTGACGCCGGGCCGGCTGATCATCAGCACGGCCGGCACGCGTTCGTCCAGGCGGGCGATCTCGGGGCCGCCGTCGGCGCAGGTGCGCATGGCGAGGGAGGCCAGCTCGTGCGCGGTGCCCAGCTCGTCCAGGCCGGCGACGACGGGGCTGACCCCGGCCACGCCGCTGACGATGAGGCTCAGCTCCTGGCACAGGTCGTCCAGGGTGGCCCGGCCGAGCGCGACGACGGCGACCTCGTGGCCGGTGCGCATGCGCCACAGCAGCCGCAGCGCGCCCAGAGCCGCGGGCAGCCGGACGTCGTCGTGGTGGCGTCCGCCGGGGAAGCGCACGGTGACGACGGCGTAGCGGGCGCGTTCGGGCAGGCCGAGCGAGTCGGCGGCGGCGCGCACCACCCCCGCGTCGGCGGTGCCGTCGAGCAGGGCGTCCAGCAGCGCGTTGACGCGTTCCTTGCTGCGGCCGAGGATCTCCTGCTCGCGCCGGGCGTAGACGTCGCAGGCCACCAGCGACTGCCGGTCGATCGCGTGCCAGACGTGGCTGGCGGCGCGGACCAGGACGTCGAGGCGGTCGGGGCGCTCGCGTTCCATGTGGTCCACGATCGCCGACCAGGTCACCTGGCCGGCCAGGCGGTACATGCGCAGCAGCGACTCCAGCGGAAGGCCCTGCTCGGCCCTGCGCTGGGCCATCGACCGGGTGAAGACCAGGTCGCGCCGCTCGGACGGCTCCTGCAGGATCGCGGTCAGGCCCAGGCGCACGCCTTCGAGGGTGCTCTTCCAGTGCTCGTCGTAGGGGACGCAGGCGCTGTAGACGTCGTCGCCGTCGCGCGTCCTGGCGACCAGCTCGCCGGTCAGTTCGGGCAGGCGTTCGAGCAGTGCCCTGGCTGCGGTGCGTAACGTCTGGCGGACGTCCTCGTCCACGACCGTAGGGGGACGCATTCCCCGAGGCTGCCACCGGCCGCCGTTCCAGAACAAGGCTCTGTAGCGTTTTGTGACCTCGCGTTGTGCGGCTGCACAACGGGCCCCCGGCCGCGGTGGGCAGCGAGCCCGACTTCGCCGCCGCATCTGGACGGCGGCCCCGCCCGCCGGTTTGGGTGGGCCGCCATGGGGTCCTGTGAGGAAGACGAATGGCCGAGCTGAGCGTGGACGGTCTCGTGGTGGACTACGGTCCCGTCCGGGCGCTGGACGGCGTGTCACTGAGCGTGCCGTCCGGGGCGGTGGTGGCCGTGCTGGGCGCGAACGGCGCCGGGAAGACGACGTTGCTGCGGGCGGTCTCGGGAACGCTCCGGTTCCACCGGGGCCGGATCGCGGCGGGCGGCGTCAGCGTGGCCGGGGCGCGGGTGGACGGGCAGCCGGCCGCGGCCGTGGTGCGGCGCGGCGTCACGCACGTGCCCGAGGGCCGCCGCGTGTTCGCCCGCATGACGGTGGAGGAGAACCTGCGGGCCGGCGGCCTGGGCACGCCGCGCGCGGCCGCCGTCCGGGCCGGGCGGCGGGTGCGCGAGCTGTTCCCGGTCCTGGCCGAGCGCGCGCACCAGCGCGCCGGGCTGCTGTCGGGCGGCGAGCAGCAGATGCTGGCCATCGGCCGGGCGCTGATGGCCGAGCCGTCGGTGCTGCTGCTGGACGAGCCGACGCTCGGCCTGGCCCCGCGGGCGGCCGCCGCGATCGCCGCCACGATCAGGGCGATCAACGCCGCCGGCACCTCGATCCTGCTCGTCGAGCAGAACGTCGCCACGGCCCTGTCGCTGGCCTCCCACGCGTACGTGCTGGAGGTCGGCGCGGTCGCGCTGGCCGGGCCCGCGGCCGAGCTGGCCGCCGGTGACGAGGTGCGCCGCCGCTACCTCGGCGTGGACGACGGGACCCCGGCCCCGCAGGCCAGGGCCGGATTGTCGAGGTGGTCCGCGTGACCCAGACATACCAACCGGATGGTATGCCCGCCCTGGAGGTGCGCGACGTGACCGTCCGCTTCGCCGGCCTGACGGCGCTGGACGGCGTCGGCTTCACGGTCGCGCCCGGCACCGTGCACGCGCTCATCGGCCCCAACGGCGCGGGCAAGTCCACCTGCTTCAACGTGCTGTCCGGCGTCTGCCGGGCCGCCTCGGGCAGCGTCCGGTTCGGCGCGAGCGAGCTGACCGCGCTGCGCCCGCACCGGATCGCCGCGCTCGGCGTCGCCCGCACGTTCCAGAACATCGCGCTCTCCCCGCACCAGCCGGTGCGGGACAACCTGCTGCTGGGCCGCCACCGGCTCACCCGGGCCGGGTTCGTCTCCGCGGGGCTCGGCCTGCCGGGCGCGCGCCGCGAGCAGCGCGCGCACGCCGCCAGGGTCGCCGAGATCGCGGCCTTCGCCGGGCTCGCCGCGGTGCTGGACACGCCGGTCGGGCTGCTCCCGTACGGCGTGCAGAAGCGGGTCGAGCTGGCCAGGGCCCTGGCCATGGAGCCACGCCTGCTCCTGCTGGACGAGCCGGTCGCCGGGATGAACGGCGGCGAGCGGCAGGAGATGGCCGGGCTGATCAGGTCGGTACGGGAGAGCCTGGGCCTCTCCGTCCTGCTGGTCGAGCACGACATGGGCATGGTCATGCGGCTGGCCGACCGGGTGACCGTCCTGGACTTCGGCCGCCGCATCGCCGACGGGCCGCCCGCCGAGGTGCAGAACGACCCGGCGGTCATCGGCGCGTATCTGGGCGTGGAGGTGACGGAGTGATCACTTTTGTGGAGCTGCTCGTCAACGGGGTCTCGCTGGGGGCCGTCTACGCGCTGATCGCGCTGGGCTTCGTCGTCATCTTCAAGGCGACCGAGGTGGTGAACTTCGCGCACGCCTCGCTGCTGCTGGCCGGCGGGTACGTGGTGGCGCGGCTGCATCCGCACCTCGGCTTCTGGCCCGCCCTGCTGGCCGGGGTCGCGGCGGCGGCGGTCATCGGGGCGCTGGTGGAGTTCCTGGTCATCCGCCGCTCGAAGGCCGGTTCGCACAGCGTGCTGGCCATCGTCACCATCGGCGTGGACATCGTGCTGACCACCGAGCTCACCCGGCGGATCGGCACGGAGGTGCTGGCCATGGGCGACCCGTGGGGCTCGCGGGTGCTGCGCCTCGGGCCGGTCACGGTCGCCGAGACCCGGGTCGTCGCGCTGGTCGTGGCCGGGGTGCTGATCGCGGCGTTCCTGCTGGCGTTCAAGTACACCGGGTGGGGGGTGGCGATGCGGGCCACCGCCGAGGACCCCGAGACGGCCGCGCTCATGGGCGTGCGGCTGGGCCGGGTCTCGGTCAGCGCGTGGGCCGTGGCCGGGGCGCTGGCCGCGGTGGCCGCGCTGTTCCTGTGCGTCTTCCCCACGCCCGGCCTGGACCGCGGCTCCTCGCTGGCCGCGCTGAAGGCCTTCCCCGCCGCGATACTCGGCGGCCTGGACTCCACCACGGGCGCGCTGGCCGGCGGCCTGATCGTCGGCGTCACCGAGGCCCTGACCACCGGCTACCAGAACGACCTGGCCTTCCTCGGCCGCGGGATCGGCGACGTGGCGCCGTTCCTCGTCATGGTCGTCGTGCTGCTGCTGCGGCCCGCCGGGCTGTTCGGGACGCGGGAGCGGGCCCGTGTCTAGGACCGTCGGGTCGCTGGTGGCCCTGGCCGTCTTCGTCGCCGTGCCGTTCTACCTGGAGGGGTTCTGGCTGCAGGCGGGCCTGTTCGCGATGGCGGCCGCGATCGGCGCGATCGGCGTCAACCTGCTGACCGGGGCGACCGGGCAGCTGTCCATGGGCCACGCGTTCTTCCTGGCCGTCGGCGCCTACGCCTACGTCTACCTGGCCGCCGAGCCCACCGCGTCGCTGGGCGGCCTGGGCCTGCCGACCCCGGTGGCCGCGGTGCTGGCGGTGGCGCTGGCCGGGGTCGCGGGCGGGCTGTTCAGCCCGATCGCGGGCCGGCTCAAGGGCGCCTACCTGGGCATCGCCACGCTGGCGCTGATCTTCGGCGGGCAGCATCTGCTGTTCAACGCCGGGCCGGTCACGGGCGGGTTCAACGGGCGTGCCGTGCCGGCGATGGAGCTCTTCGGGTTCGCCTTCGCCGACGGGCCGGAGCTGGTCGTCATGGACGTGCCGTTCGGCGCGCTGGAGCGGCTGTGGTTCCTGGGCGGCCTGGCGCTGCTGGCAGCGGCGCTGTTCGCCCGCGGCGTGCTGCGCGGGCGGCCTGGCAGGGCGCTGAACACGATCCGCGACCACGAGACCGCGGCCGGGGTGATGGGCGTGCCCGTCACCCGCTACCGGGCCGGCGTCTTCGTGTTGTCGTCCATGTACGGCGGCCTGGCCGGCGTGCTGCTGGCCCTGGTCTTCCAGCGGACCGTGCCCGACTACTTCGGCATGCTGCTCTCCCTCGACTACCTCGCGATGATCGTCATCGGCGGCCTGGGCTCGGTGGGCGGCGCGGTGCTCGGCGCCGTCTTCGTCTCCCTGCTGCCGCAGCTGCTGACCCGTTACGGCGACGCCATCCCCCTGGTGTCGCCGTCCGGCTCCGGCGGCGGCCTGTCCCCCGCCGAGGCCGCCCGCATCCTGTACGGCGCCGCCGTCGTCGCCGTCGTCCTCTTCCTCCCGGGCGGCCTGCTCGGCCTGCCGCGCGTCCTGCGCCGCCGGTCACCGGGGCGCCGCCCGTCCGCTTCACCGTCACCGGATCCGTCCCCGAAGACCAGGAGCTCACATGTCCCGTAACCGCACGGCCGTCCTGGCCGCGCTGCTGGCGCTGGGGCTGGCGGCCACCGCCTGCGCCAGCGGCAAGGCCACCGGCGGCGGCCAGGCGACCGCCACCGCCGCCGGCGGCGACGGCGTCAGGACCGGCCCCGGCGTCACCGCCGACACGATCACGCTCAGCCTGCTCACCGACCTGACCGGCCCCTACGCCTCGCTGGGCAAGAGCCTCACCCAGGCGCAGCAGCTCTACTTCGAGCAGGTCAACCAGAGCGGCGGCGTCTGCGGCAGGAAGATCGAGACCATCGTCCGCGACCACGGTTACGACGCGCAGAAGGCGATGGCCGCCTACGCCGAGGTCGCGCCCAAGACGGCCGCGATCCCGCAGTTCATCGGCTCGCCGATGGTCACCGCGCTCAAGGACCGGATCACCGCGGACAAGATCCTCACCCTGCCCATGGCGTGGGCCACCGGCCTGCTCGGCAGCGAGGCCATCCAGGTCACCGGCACCACCTACGACGTGGACATGATCAACGCCGTCGACTTCCTGGTGAAGGAGAAGGGCGTCAAGACCGGCGACCGGATCGGCCACCTGTACTTCGAGGGCGACTACGGCGAGAGCGCCCTCGCCGGGTCCAAGTACGCCGCCGGCGAGCTGGGGCTCACGCTGGTCGAGCAGAAGATCAAGGCGACCGACCAGGACATGACCGCGCAGGTGGCGGCGTTCAAGAAGGCGGGCGTGCGGGCCGTGCTGGTGTCGGTCGGCCCGCGCCAGGCGGCCTCGCTGGTCGGCGTGGCCCTGGCCGCCGGGATGGACGTGCCGTTCGTCGGCAGCAACTCGGCCTACAGCCCGCAGCTTCTGGCCACCCCGGCCGCGCCGGCCCTGCTGAAGGACTTCTTCTACGTGACCGCGGGCGCCCCGATCAGCGCGCCGCTGCCCGCCTACGCCAAGCTCATCGCCGACTACCAGGCCAAGTACGCCGGCCAGCCCCTGGACAGCGGCGTGGCGGCCGGCTGGACCGCGGCGATCATCGTCGGCGACGCGCTGCGCAAGGCGTGCCAGGCCAAGGACCTCAGCCGGGCGGGCATCGTCGCGGCCCACCGGTCGCAGAAGTCGTGGGAGGCCGGGCTGGGCGGCACGCCGATGGACTTCAGCGTCTTCGACCGGCCCGCCTCGCGCGCCTCCTACGTGGTCAAGCCCGACAAGCAGGCGGTGGGCGGCGCCGTCATCCTCAAGGAGGCGGCGGTGTCGGAGCTGGCCGGGAAGTACACCGTGCCGGCGGCCGGCTGACCGGCGGCCGCGCCACCGGCGCCCACCACCGGCGCCCACCACCGGCGCCCGCCACCGGCGCGCACCACCGGCGGGGTCACCGCCCGGTGGGCTCGCCGGTGAGCGCCGCCGGGCGGGGGGCGGCCAGCATGCGGCGGTAGACCGCCTCGTAGGCCGCGGCCATCGCGCTCACGCCGAAGTGCCGCTCGACGTGGGCGCGGCAGGCCCGCGGGTCGAGCCGCCCGGCCGCCTCGATCGCCGCGGGCAGCTCGGCCGGCTCCCGCAGGACGAACCCCGTCACGCCGTCCACCACGATCTCCGGCACCGCGCCCCGGCCGATGGCGACGACGGGCGTGCCGCAGGCCATGGCCTCGATCACCACCATGCCGAACGGCTCCTCCCACTGGATGGGGAAGACCATGCAGCGGGCGGCGGCCAGCAGCTCGCGTTTGCGCCCGGCGTCGGCCTCGCCCAGGTAGGTGACGCCGGGGCCGAGCCGCGGCCGTACGTGCTCGTCGAAGTAGAGGTGCTCGCACGGCTCGGTGAGCTTGCCGGCCAGCACGATGCGGCGGCCCGCGGCGCGGGCGGCGTCGATGGCCAGGTGCGGGCCCTTGCTGTGGCAGAAGCGGCCCAGCCACAGCACCCAGTCCTCCTTGTGCTCCCGGAAGGGGAAGGAGGCCGTGTCGAGCGCGTTGTGCACGGTGGCGATCCAGTTGAGGTCGGGTGCGTCGGCGCGCTGGGCGTCGGAGACGGCGATCAGGTTGACGTGCTCGCCGAGCGCCCGGTACACCTCGCCCAGCTCGCCGCCGGCATCGCCGTGGCAGGTGACCACGGTCGGGGTCGCCCGGCCGAGGGCGGTGAGCGGCCCGGCCAGTGAATGGTCGTGCACGATGTCGGCGGGCAGCCCTTCCAGCGCCCGCCAGGCCTGGGCGGCGTGCAGCACCTCGGGCAGCCCCTCGCCGATCCGCTCCGAGGGCGCCTCGGGGTAGGTGACCAGGAACTTGGCCGGAAGACCGGTGCTGCCCGCGCCGATCAGCGTCACCTCGTGGCCGCGGGCGGACAGGCCCGTGATCAGGTCGGCGAGCATCTGCTCGATCCCGCCGTAGGCCCGCGGCGGGACCTCCTCCCAGGGCGGAGCCACCATCACGATGCGCAGCGCGCCTTCCCAGTCGTCCTCGGGATCCGTCGTCATCCCAGCACCTCCCCCGTGTCGGTCCGGTCGTCACAACGCCGGCAGGCCGTGCGCCCTGCGGGCGGGGCCGGAGCGGCAGGCGCCGCTGATCGGGCAGCGCGGTTCGGTGACCAGCTCGACGCCGTCGGGCAGGCCGGACACCAGCGGCGTGCCGTCCTCGCCCCTGACGCGGATGCCGACCCTGGAGTCGCCCACCGGCATGCCCTTGATCGTCACCTCCCCGAACCCCTCGGGCAGCGCCGGGACCAGCCACATCTTCCCGTACGGCACCCACGGGTCCAGCCGCAGCAGCGTGCGCAGGAGCTGGATGGGCGCGGCGGCGGCCCACGCCTGCGGCGAGCACGACGTCGGGTACGGCACCGGCCGCCCGTACTCCTCCTTGCCGAACCCGCAGAACAGCTCCGGCAGCCGCCCCCCGAAGGCGTGCGCGGCCTCCAGCAGCCCGACGGCGATGCGCTGGGCCTCCTCGACGTGGCCGTAGCGCATCAGCCCGGCGGCGATGATCGCGCTGTCGTGCGGCCACACCGAGCCGTTGTGGTAGCTCATCGGGTTGTAGGCCCCCATGGACGAGGCCAGCGTACGCACCCCGAACCCGGTGAACATCTCCGGCGAGAGCAGGTGGCGGGCCACCTGCCGGGCCTTGTCCTCGTCGGCGATGCCGGCCCACAGGCAGTGGCCCATGTTGGAGCCGAGGCCGTCGATGGGCCGGCCGCGCCCGTCCAGGCCCATGGCGTAGTAGCCGGGGCCGGGCAGCCAGAACCGTTCGTTGAACGCCTCCCTGATCTCGCGCGCCCGCTGCACGTAGCGCCGCTCGGCGGCCTCGTCGCCCTGCTGGCAGGCGAAGTGGGCGCGGGCGAGGTAGGCGGCGTAGACGTAGCCCTGCACCTCGGCCAGGGCGATCGGCGGGCGGGCGATGGTGCCGTCGGCGAAGTTGACGCCGTCGAAGGAGTCCTTCCAGCCCTGGTTGACCAGGCCGCGGTCGGTCTTGCGCTGGTACCAGACGAAGCCGTCGCGGCCGGCGTACTCCTCGATCCAGGCCAGGGCGGCGTCGGCGTGCGGCAGCAGCTCCTCGACCGCCTCGCGGTGCACGCCCCAGCGGCGCAGCTCGCCGAGCAGCATGACGAACAGCGGGGTGGCGTCCACCGAGCCGTAGTAGGCCCGCCCGCCGTACGGCGAGGAGCCGTCCTGGACGCCGAAGCGCAGCTCGTGCATGATCTTGCCGGGCTCCTCCTCCGACAGCGCGTCGACCTTGGTGCCCTGGAGCCGGGCCAGCCGGCGCAAGGTGCCGAGGGCGAGCGTCTGGTCCAGCGGCAGCGCCATCCAGGAGGTCAGCAGCGAGTCGCGGCCGAACAGCGTCATGAACCAGGGCGCGCCGGCGGCGATCGCGGGCGGCTCGTCGGGATGGTCGCGGTCGAACAGGCGCAGGCTGCCCAGGTCCTCGCGGGAGCGGGCCAGGGCCTCGACGAGGGCGGCGTTCGTGCTCTCCAGGACGGGGGTGCTGGCGGTCCACTCGGCCAGGCGGCGGGCCGGCTCGGCGTGGTGGGGGGGATGGGCGACCGGGAACCGGGCCGCGGACTCCTCACCCTCGTGGACCGGCGTCACCAGCACGGTGACGTGCCATTCGCCGCGGGCGGGCACGACGACGTCGAAGGTGAGCAGGCCCGGCGCGGTGACGACCGGCGTGCCGGGCGGTTCGACGGCGATCCTGGCGCCGCGGGCGCGGCTGGGCGAGTAGACCTCGATGCCGCGTTCGCCGGGGTTCATCTCGACGTCCTCGGCGGGCCAGCTGCGTTCGGACTTCACCTCGAACAGGTCGGCCAGGTCGGCGCCGGCCTGCACGCACACGACGCAGCCCGCGGCCTCCTCGGACATGTTGCGCAGCGTGAGGTCCTCGCGCAGCCCGCCGCCGACGTAGCGGTCGCGCACCACGAGCAGCGTGCTCTCCGCCCATCCGGGACGCGGCCGGGCCTTGCCGAGGAAGGTGGCGTGGTAGGGCTCGCCCATGATGACCTGCAGCGGCTCGACGGGATGGTCGTCCACGCGCAGCATCCAGCGGGACAGCAGGCGGGTGTCGGCGTGGTAGACGCCCTGCGCGCCGCCGGGGACGATGTCGCCGCCGCACTGGCACACGCAGAACGAGCCGCCCTCCACGAGCGTGACCGTGTCGCCCAGCGCGCCGGGTTGTCCCTCGAAGGTCCATGCGTTCACCGACGAACCCCCAGTCCTTCCCCCGGTCCCGCGCCTCGCGGGGGCAGGTCCCCGCACGTCAGGAGTGCTATCCGGGGGAAGAAGGGGAAATCCCATGACTGCCTAGATTCTTAACCCTTCATCCCGATATTTCGGTATCTGGGAAGGTTTCGGCCGGGAAGGGGGGTTCCTCCCCGGCCGGGGGCCTCAGGCGGCGGCCTTGGCGGTGAGCGCCACGGTCGCCTGGCGGGTGACCCCGCTGACGGTGACCGCGACCGTCACCTGGCCCGCCCGCAGGGCCGTGATCGTGCCCGTGCCCGGGTCGAGCACCGCCACGTGCCACGGCTTGGCCGTCTGGCGGGTGCCGACGTGCAGGTTGGGCGAGCCGGACCAGGTGACCGAGACCGGATAGGCGGCCGGGACGGCCCGGTCGTCCTGCCGGATCGCCGCCGTGACCGGCGCGGGCGCGCCGACGGCGACGGTCGCGGGCGCGGTCAGCGTCAGCTCGTCCACGTGCGGCCGCACCTGCGCGCCGATCCAGTCGGGCGCGTCGGTGAACCAGTTGCGCCGTACGTGCTCGGCCTCGGCGGGCGTCACGGGGTCCACGCCCCACAGCGACCAGCCGGTGAAGCCGCCGTCCTCGGGGGCGGTGGCCGGGTTCTTGCCGGAGTTGCCGTTGATGAAGTACGGCACCGCGTCCACGCGCGAGGCGTTGAACGTGCCCACGTGCCCGCCGATGAAGGCCGCGCCCTTGCCGGTGTCGCGCTGGAAGCCGGCCAGCCAGCCCTCGACCAGCGCGGCCTCCTTCCGGTCGCCGAGCTGGCTGCCCTTGCCCGGCGTGGGGTCGCGCGGCGGCACGTGGAACAGCACGGCGACGGATCCGACGGAGGCGTCCTTCGCCGCCTTGTCGAGCTCGGAGCGGAGCATCGCGACCTGGTCGTAGCCGCCGCCGCGCAGGTTCAGGCGGGAGGTGTCCAGGGTGACGAAGCGGGTGCCCTTGTGGTCGAAGGCTCCGTACGTGTCGCCGAAGACGGCCTTGAAGTTGTCGATCTTGCCGCCCATGACCTCATGGTTGCCGGGGATGTAGTGATATTTCAGCTCTCCTCCCAGCTCCTCGTCGAGGATCTTCTTCGCCAGCGCGAAGTCCTCCGGCGACGCCTCGTCCACCAGGTCGCCGTTGATCAGCAGGAAGTCGGGCTTGGCGGCCTTGATCTCCTTGAGCGTGCGGCGGGCGTTCCTGACGATGTCGCTGTCGGGGTTCCTGGCCACGAACTGGGCGTCCGACATGACCGCGAACCGCCAGGGCGCCTTGGCCACGTCCGCCTTGACCACGGGGTCGGCGACCTTGGGCACGGCGGGCGCGGTGATCGACGGCGGCACCTTGGCCACCAGGCCGTCGATCAGGATGTCGTTGGTGTACTTGGCGTCGGCCCTGGTCTCGGCCACGTAGAAGCGCCGGAGCTTGAGCGGGTAGTTGACCCCGGCGGGCACCGGGAACTCGACGTACTGCCAGCCGGTCCACGTCAGGTACGGCCCGCGCAGGATCTGCGACTGGCCGAGCGCGTCGTAGAACTCCAGGCTGGGCCACTCCCCCTTGCCGGTGGAGTTGATCCACAGCCCGAACGCCTGCGGCTGCCCGTCCACCACGATCTGCTGCGGCGGGCTGGCGTAAGCGGCCCGGGTGGCGGTCGAGGTGGTGAAGTCGTAGGACAGCTTGAGCCCGCCGCCGCTCTGGCCCGGCGCGGCCGACAGCGAGCCGGTGGCGCGGGCGGCGGCGAAGGTCCACTTGGCCGCGTCCTCGAAGTCGGCGACCGGCTTGGACTCGAAGCCGACCGTCACCGGCACGGCCGTGGTGATCTTGCCGACCTTGGCGGTGATCAGCCCGGAGCCGGTGGTCTGCCGGGCCTTGACGGTGAAGTAGCCGTGCTCGGCCGGGGTGACCTCGAACAGGTTCCGGTCGTAGTCGAGCGTGAGGTCGTCCGGCTCGATGGGCGCGGAGTTGCCGTTGTGGTCGTAGCCGACGACGCCGAAGGCGGCGCTGCCGTCGGCGCCCGAGATGCCGAGCCGGTCGGCCGTGGCGCCGAGCCGCTGCAGCGGCTGGAGCACGGTCAGGCCGATCGTGCCCTTGGCGCCGCCGCGCGCGGCGGTGACCGTGGTCTGGCCGGGCACCAGGGCGTGGAACCTGCCGTTCCTGATCACGCCGTGCACGGCCGGGTTGGCCCGCCAGGACGGCGTGCCGGCCGCGGGGCCGTACGTCTCGTCGTAGCCGGCGGCGGTCAGCCGCCTGGTGAGGCCGGGGAAGACGCGGTCGGGGCGGCCGCCCGCGACCGGGCCGACGCCGGGCGCCTTGGCCGGGTCGCTGGCGGTCTCCAGCCAGAAGCCCTTGAGCTTGCCGCTGCCCTCGGGCGCGTACAGCGCCAGGCCGTTGGGCACGTGGCGCTCGCCGCCGTCGGAGGGGCTGTTCTCCACCTGCACCTCGGCCGAGCCGGGCTCGCGCGCCAGCAGGGTGGAGGAGCCGCCGCCGTCGAGGTTGAGCGCGTTGGCCGCGCCCAGGTCCACCATCATGGCGGCCAGCTCGTTGAGCGTGACGCCGCGGCTGTCGGCCTGGCGGCCGTCCACGGTCAGCAGGTACATCTTCCTGCCGTCGGCGGAGAAGCCCACGGCGGTGCGCGGGTGCGCGGCCGGGTCACCGCTGTTCTGCACGACGCCGTCCTTGACCAGGACGTAGTTGCCGCCGACGGCCGCCTTGACGGCGGCGCCGTCCGACGCCTTCGGCTGGTACTTCACGTCCACGCGGTCGCCGGCCTTCAGGGCCGACAGGGCGGCGGCGCCGGCGTCCCGGCCGAGCAGGATCGTGGTGCCGGCCGGGATGGGCCCGGTGCCGGCGGCGTTGCGCACCTCGGTGACCACGCCGTCCACCAGCACGACCTCGGCGACCGTGGCGGCGCCCTCGACGGCGCGGGCCCGGCTGTAGGAGCCCCACAGCGGCGTGAACAGGCCGACGCCGCCGTTCTGGACCATCTGGTTGAACTGGGTGAGCGCGATCGGCGCGCCGCCGGAGGGCGTGGCGGTGCCCTCGAAGTACATCTTGAGCACCCGCCCGACGCCGTCGCCGGTGACGGCGACCGCGTTGTCGTGCCCGGCGGCCGGCGACTGGACCAGCGTGCCGTCCTGCACGCCGATGCCCTGGGCGGCGCCGGAGTTGTTGATGTCGAAGAAGTCGCCGTTGACCGCCGCCACCGCGCGGGAGCGCCCGGCGGGGCCGGACAGCGGCTCGGTCTTGGTCACCTCGCCGGAGAAGACGTAGTCGGCCCTGGGCCCGCCCTTGCCGCCGCCGAGGTCGGCGGTCAGCGCGTCGGCGCGCAGCCAGCCCAGCGCGTCGTAGGTGTCGAACGAGGTCAGCGAGAGGCCCGGCGCGACCGGCCGGGTCCTCTTGGCCGTCTCCAGCCGGGGCTGCCCGGCGGTGGCCTGGCTGATCAGCGTGGAGGGCGGCGGGTAGGAGGACGCCTTCAGCGCGTCCTCGGCGGGCGGGGCGGGGTCGGCCTGCGCGGGCGCGCTCAGGGCCACCGGCCCTAACACGAGCGCGGCGGCGGCCAGGAAACGGAGGGTCTGCACGACCGAACTCAATCGTTCGTGGATATAAGTTTCAAGACTTCAGAGTGAACTAAAAGAAAATTTCAGATCTTGTGGCGCCCCTGACCACGCCCGACGATGGGACGCGTGGATCGACAGGCGCTCTACCGCGACCCGTACCCGCTCTACGCCCGCGCCCGCGCCGCCCCCGGGCTCACCTTCATCGAGGAGCTGGACGCCTGGCTGGTGGCCCGGCACGACGACGTGCGCGAGGTGCTGTCCAGGCCGGACGACTTCTCCTCCCAGGGCGCCCTGCGGCCCGACGTGATCCCGAGCCCGCGGGCCTTCGCCGAGCTGGCCGGGGTGCCGGGCGGCGCGCCGGTGGTGCTGAGCACCGACGGCGAGGCGCACCGGCGCTACCGCAGGCCGCTCACCCGCGGCCTGTCGCCCGCCCGGGTGGCCGCCGCCCTGCCGTTCGTCACCGCCACGGCCGCCGACCTGGTCACCGCGTTCGCCGAGGCGGGCGGGGGCGAGTGGATGTCCCGCTACGCCAGGCCGCTGCCCGCCGCCGTGATCGGCCACCTGCTGGGCCTTCCCCCGGCCGACGTGCCCACCGCGATCAGGGGCGGCTTCCGGGCCGAGGACCTGCTGTTCACCCCGATGCCCGAGGACGAGCAGATCGCCGCCGCCCGCGACGTGGCCGCGCTGCGGCGGCTGCTGGCCGCCCACGCCGCCCGTTCAGGCGAATCCGGCGACCTGACCGGGGAGGTGGTGCGCGGCCTGGCGCCCGGCCCCGGCGAGCCGACGCCCGCCCAGCGGGACGAGATCGCCTCCAACGTGGAGAACGTCATGCTCGCCGGGCACCTCACCACGACCGCGCTGCTCGGCTCGGTCGTGCACCGCCTGCTGCGCGACCGCCGCCAGTGGGAGCTGCTGTGCGCGAGCCCGGCCGAGCTGATCCCGGCCGCGATCGAGGAGGCCGCCCGGTACGAGGCGCCCGTCCAGGGCTTCCGCCGCCGCGTCACCAGGCCGCTCACCCTGGCCGGCACGCCTTTGGACGAGGGCTCGACGGTCTTCGTCTCCTTCGCCTCGGCCGGCCGCGACGAGGCGGTGCACGAGCGGCCCGACGTCTTCGACATCACCCGGCCGCGCGCCCGTCATCTGGCGTTCGGGCACGGCGTGCACGGCTGCCCCGGCGCGTTCCTGGCCCGCGAGCAGCTCCGGGTGACGCTGGAGCTGCTGGTGGCCGAGCTGCCCGGCCTCCGGCTGGCCCGCGCGGACGTCGTGATGGCCGCCACGCTCATCCACCGCGCGCCCGAGGAGCTCCATCTGACCTGGTGAGCCGGGCCAGGGTCTCCTCGTAGGCCGGGTCGAGCCAGTAGTCGGAGTGCCAGCGCGCCTCGGGCAGCGGCTCGCCCGGCCCCGGCTGGAGCGGGTCCCAGCAGAACCGGTCGACGGTCTGCTCCCCCTCGCCCGCCGGACGCGGCCCGAACGGGTCGACCCGGCGGAAGACCGGCCCCCCGATGGGGTCGCTCAGCCGGTACAGGTTCGTCCAGCGGACGGCGTCGCGCATCGCCGACAGGCCGGGGGTGCCGAAGTAGGCGGGGAAGAAGGCGGCGTACAGGCGGCGCAGCGGCGAGCCGTGGGTGAGCAGCCGGACCCGGGGCCGCAGCTCGGGCCGTACCTGGAGGACGAGCGCGGCGGTGAGCACGCTGCCCTGGCTGTGGCCGGACAGCACCACCTCGTCGTCGGCGGTCCTGGTCAGGGTCTTGACCCGGGCGAGCAGCTCGGGGATCACCCGCTCGGTGTAGCAGGGCGGCGCCAGCGGGTGGATGGCCCTGGGCCAGAAGGTCGAGACGTCCCACAGGATGCCGACCGTGCGGCGCAGCCGCGTGTCGCTGTACGTGCGGCGGCCCAGCAGGACCAGGCCCACGACGATCGCCGTCATGGCCCAGCTCCCGATCGAGGCCAGCAGCCCGGCCAGCCCGCCCACCGGGGCGAACAGGTGGAACCGGTAGATCACGGTCACCGCGCCGGAACCGGCCACGCCGATGCCGGTGAGCACGGCCAGCACGAGCCCGGCGCGGTCGGTGAGCGCGGCCAGCGCCCACTTGCCGGCCACGTCCCGGTCGTAGGCGCCGTAGTAGGGGGTCAGCTTCGGGGTGAGCGCGGCGGCGGCCGACCCGCGGGCCAGCCACAGCTCGGCCGCCACGGCGACGAACCCGATCACCAGCAGCGGCACGAGCGCGGCCGTCCACCAGACCGGGTCGTCGAGGTAGAGCCTGCGCTCGACCGGCCCCGGCTCGGCGACCGAGGCGGGCACGCCGAAGAACGTGGCGGTCCAGAACAGCAGGCCGAGGGCGAGCACGTTGGCGCTGCCGGCCGCCACCATCAGCGTGAACCAGGCCGCCATGCCGCACATCGCCCGCCGCTCGATCGGGTCGCCGGTCCCGGCCGGCCGGTCCATGCGCGCCAGGACGAACGTCGCCACCAGGATGAACAGCCCGAGCCCGACAGTCAGCGCGACCTGGAACGCTCCAACGCCGATGCCGGGCAGCTGCCGCCCCGGCAGCGCGGGTGACATCCCGGTAAGGGCGGCGGCGATCGTGGCCACGAAGGCCAGCGGCCCGGCCACCCGCAGCACCCGGCACGCGCCGGTGAGCCAGGGCGGGACCGCCTCGCCGGGGGCCAGCCGCCTGGCGATGCCGGGCAGCGCCGCCAGCACGGCGGCGGCGACCTGGACGGCGGCGTTGGCGGCCGTCAGCGCCAGCCCCCGCGGGTCGCCCACGAACGGCGCCGACACCGCCAGGCCGATCGACCCCAGCGCGAAGGCGACGTGCACGGCCCGCAACCGCCACACGGGGGCGCCGCCGTGCCACAACCGCGGCCGGGCCAGCAACGGCCCGGGACGCGAGCCGCCGTCGTGCGGGATGCCGGTCTGCTCGTCGCGCTCCCAGGTGCGCCGCGCCAGCCACCACAGCAGCACGACCACCGCGAACGGCGCCAGCGCGGCGACCGCCAGCCGCCGCGACGGGTCGGCGCCCCACAACTCGCTCATCCAGTGGACCCAGGCGGGCGCGCTCTCGCGGGCGCAGGCCCGGCCGGCCGCGGTGCACTGCCAGCCGACGAGGTCGACGCTCGCCCGGGTGACCGCGCCCACGAGGGTGCCGGTGAGCAGCAGCGCGAACAGCCGCTGCGCCGCCTCGGCCACGTGCCGCAGGCGGGCGCCGGCCGGAGGTCTGGGGAGCATGAAGTAGGACAGGTTGGCCAGGGAGAAGGGCAGCAGGAGCAGCCAGAGGGCGATGGTCCTGCCGCCCGAGGTGAGGCCGCCCCAGGCGTAGGCCTCGCGGTGGCGGACGCCGGGCAGGTCGTCCTGCTCGCCGTCGGGCCGGCCGCCGGGCCACCAGCGGCGGTAGAAGCCGGTGGTGGCGTCGCCGGCGATCTGGCGGGGGTGGGGATGGTTGAGGATGCTCGCCGGCGGGGTGCCGGAGACGCCGTGCACACGTAGTTCGGTCATGCCTCCGCAGGTGGGGTCCAGGAATCCGTCCATGAGCCCAGGATCACGCAAAGTCACTGATTACGCAAAGTAATGACACGGTCACGAAAGCGGAGGCGTGTCATCCGGCCCTCTCCTGGCGGCTAGAGCCTTGTGGGGAAAGCCGCATTTCCGCACATCGGGGGCTTGCCGGGCGTACATCTGAAGCGAGGGCACCGAAGCGAGGCATCATGACGACGACGCTGCCGCAGCAGCATTCACCGGGACCGGGCGACCAGATCCGCTCCGCGCGGATCAACGGCTGGTTCGCGGTGCTCGCGGCGGTGCTGGCGGCGGTGGTGACCTTCGTCGGCACGGTCGCCTACCAGGAGGCCGCCAAGGAACGCCAGGGCTGCGCCGCGACCCCGAGCCGCGAGAACTGCGACAAGAAGGACGCGAGCGTCACCGGCTGCGACAAGGACGCGGTCACCGTGCCGGGCGGCACCGCCGTGCGGACGGTCGCCGCCGGGAGGATGATCCTGGAGCTGCGCTGGAGCCGCACCTGCCAGACCCTGTGGGCGCGGGCGCAGCCGCAGAACGACGTCTTCTATCTCCAGCCCTGGACAGAGCCCGACAGAAAGGACGCGACCCGCTTCTTCGCGGCAGGCGAGCGCACCCGGGGATGGCTGGAGTCGCCGATGGCCTTCAGCCCGGGAGGGAACGTCGCCGCCAAGGCGTGCTCCTTCGGCGGCCACGGCCGGGCGGACGTCGAATACGCCTGCACGGCCATGCTGATGCCCGACGGCACCGACGTCACCGAGAGCTAGGGCCTGCGCCCGGCCCCTCCGGCGCGGCGTCCTCGCATGGGCCGCCGCCGGGCGGGCACCATGATCTACGTGACCGCGATCGGCGACGGCGAGGCGCGGGCCCACTGGATCGACAGGGAGACGGTCGTCTGGACGGTGGATCCGTCGCTGACGCACGCGCTGGCCTGTGCCCCGGCCGGCGGCATCGCCTGCCACGACGGCCGACTGACCGGCCATGCCGTGACCGTCCCGCTCACGCCGGGCGCGCTGGGCGAGGTTCGGATGCGGGCGTGGCCGCACCTGGCCGGCGGCACCGCGCTCAAGCTGCGCCCCGAGGACGCCGGGCTGGTGAAGGAGGCGCTGCGCGGCCAGGTGGTGGCCGTGGCCCGCGACGGCTCGGGCGCGGTGGCCGCGGCGACCGGCGTGCAGATCCCGGGCGTGCTCGACGACGTCTACGCCGGGGCCGTGCGCGCCGGGCTCGGGCCGTCCGGACGGCTGCTGCCCCGGCTGGCCCTCTGGGCCCCCACCGCACGGCGGGTGGAGCTGGCGCTCGGCGGCCGCCTGCACACGATGCGGCTGGACGAGGAGACCGGCGTGTGGTCGATCCGCGGCCTGCCCACCTGGTACGGCAAGGACTACACCTACCGCGTCACCGTCTACTCCCCCGCCGCGGGAGGCGTCGTCACGAACGAGGTCACCGACCCCTACAGCCTGGCCGCCGCGCCCGACGGGGTGCGCAGCAGGCTGGTGAGCCTGGACGACCCCGCGCTCAAGCCGCCCGGCTGGGACCGGCTGGCCAAGCCCGCCCCGGTCCCGCTGGACCGCGCGGTCATCTACGAGCTGCACGTACGCGACTTCTCCGCCTCCGACGCCACCGTGCCCGAGGAGCTGCGCGGCACGTACGCGGCCTTCCGCCACGACGGCGACGGCATGCGCGAGCTGCGCGCGCTGGCCGCGGACGGGCTCACCCACGTGCACCTGCTGCCGGTGTTCGACGTGGCCACGATCCCCGAGCGCCGGTCCGACCGCACCGAGCCCGGCTGCGACCTCGCCGCCCTGCCGCCCGACTCCGAACGGCAGCAGGAGATCGTGGCGCTCACCGCGGACCGCGACTCCTTCAACTGGGGCTACGACCCGCTGCACTACACCGTCCCGGAAGGCTCGTACGCGACCGACCCGGACGAGCGGATCAGGGAGTTCCGCGCCATGGTCGCCGCGCTGAACGAGGCCGGGCTGCGCGTGGTCATGGACGTGGTCTACAACCACACCCACTCGGCGGACGTGCTGGACCCGATCGTGCCCGGCTACTACCACCGCCTGCTGGAGGACGGCTCCCTGGCCACCTCCACCTGCTGCGCCAACACCGCGCCCGAGCACGCCATGATGGGCCGGCTGGTGGTCGACTCGGTGCGCACCTGGGCCAGGCAGTACAAGGTGGACGGCTTCCGCTTCGACCTCATGGGCCACCACCCGAAGGCCAACATCCTGGCCGTGCGCGCCGCCCTCGACGCGCTCACCCCCGAGCGCGACGGCGTGGACGGCCGCTCGATCATCCTGTACGGCGAGGGCTGGAGCTTCGGCGAGGTGGCCGGCGACGCCAGGTTCGAGCAGGCCACGCAGGCCAACATGGCCGGCACCGGCATCGGCACGTTCGACGACCGGCTGCGGGACGCGGTGCGCGGCGGCGGCCCGTTCGACGCCGACCCGCGCGTGCAGGGGTACGGCTCCGGCCTGGCCGGTGCGCCCAACGGCGCGCCCGCCAACGGCTCGGAGGAGCAGCAGCGCGAGCGCCTGCGCCACTGCACCGAGCTGGTCATGCTGGGCCTGACCGGCGGCCTGCGCGACTACGTGCTGCCCTCGGGCCGCGCGGGCTCGGAGGTCGATCACAACGGCGCCGCCGCCGGTTACGCCGCCCGGCCGGACGACGTCGTGTCCTACGTGGACGCGCACGACAACGAGACGCTGTTCGACGCGCTGGCCTACAAGCTGCCCGTGGGCACGCCGATGGCCGACCGGGTGCGCATGCAGGTGCTGTCGGTGGCCACGGTGCTGCTGGGGCAGGGGGCGGCGTTCGTGCACGCGGGCAGCGAGCGGCTGCGCTCGAAGTCGCTCGACCGCAACTCCTACGACTCCGGCGACTGGTTCAACCGGCTGCTGTGGGACTGCTCGGCGGGCAACGGGTTCGGCGCGGGCCTGCCGCCGCGGGCGGACAACGAGGCCGCCTGGCCGTACGCCCGGCCGCTGCTGGCCGACCCGGCGCTGCGTCCCGGCTGCGCGGAGATCGGGGCGGCGCGCGCGGCGTTCGGGGAGCTGCTGCGGATCAGGGCCTCGACCCCGGCGTTCGCGCTGGGCACGGCGGAGGAGGTGCGGCGGCGGCTGTCGTTCCCGGCCGGCGGCGAGGGCGTGATCGTGATGCGGGTGGACACCGCGGGGCTGGACCCGCGCTGGGACGCGGTGGTCGTGGTGCTCAACCCCACTCCGTCGCCCTGCACGCGGGCGCCGGGGGTGCCGCCGGGCCGCCGGGTGGCGCTGCACCCGGTGCAGGCGGCGTCGGCGGACGAGGTGGTCAGGCGGTCGTCCTACGACTCGGTGGCCGGCACGCTGACGGTTCCGGCCCGTACGGCCGCTGTTTTCGTCATAAATGCCGAAAATTCCTCATAAATTAAATTCTTTGGTGCCATAACCATGAATAGCGGTTGAGGAATGATCGCATCGCCTGAGGGAACCATTCCTGTGGAAGATGCCCGATCACTGGCTTTGACGCGCCCGACAGCGCAAACTGGCTGGACGGCGATCGCGTGGAGCATGGAGCACCCCGTGGACAATCACCTTGATCACATGCCGGTCCTGTCCCGCGGCAGGCATCGCAACCCGAAGCGCGGCGCCTGTTTCATGGAGCTGGCGTCCTACCTGGCCGGCGAGCGGTGGAGCGACCACCCGGCCTGCACCCATCCGCTGCTGGCCGCGCTCGCCCGCCTGGTCAACGACAACACCGGCGACGAGAGCCGCGCCCAGCTGGTCGGGCTCGTGCCGTCCATCATCGGGCTGGCCGGCGACGACCTGCGGATCGACGCGCACATCGCGCTGCGCTGCGCGACCACGGCCCTGCCCGTCGCCGCCGCCGAGCGCCAGCTCGCGCTCGCGGTGTCGGTGCTGGCGGCCGAGGAGATGCTGGCCAGGCTCGACGGCGCGCCGTCCGGCCGGCTGAGCGAGCTGAGCCGCAGGGCGATGGAGCAGGTGCCGCACGCGGCCGAGCAGGCCAGGCGCTTCAGCCGGGCCGCCAAGATCACCGAGAAGGGTTTCCGCCGGTACGCGGCGCCCAACGCGGTGCAGCTCGCCGTGGTCGGCATCGTCCAGGCGTGCATCAAGGACCCCGACGCGCTGCTGCGCAGGCTGCTGGAGGACGCGATCGCCGACTGCGACGCGATCGTCAACGGCCCGAGGGCCGCCCGGTCGGGTGCCGCTCAGCCGGGTTCCGCTCAGCCTGATCCCGCCAGCCCGGCGCACGCCTGACCCCGTCCGCGTCCCTCCGGCTCCCGCGCGCCGCGGGCTCCGGGGGGACGTTCGCGTTTCCGCTCCCGGGCACGTGGTCGCGCGTGCACGGGCGGTGACGCAGCGGGAAAACCGCAGATCAGGCTAGCCTCTCCTTCGTTGCGGATCATGCCGGAAGGGCCTAGATTCCGTGACGAACTGCCAATAAGGGGAGGATTGTCATGACGATTGAGCTGGCCCGGCCCTACTCTCCTGAGAAGCACCACAGCCACCGTGACGTCACCGGCGGCTGGTTGCGCCCGGCGGTGTTCGGGGCGATGGACGGCCTGGTCTCCAACGTGGCGCTCATCGCCGGCGTCGTGGGCGCCGCGGGCGCGGGGCGCGGCGCGGTGCTCGCCGGGTTCGCCGGCCTGGTCGCGGGGGCCTGCTCGATGGCGGCCGGCGAGTACACGTCGGTGCGCTCCCAGACCGAGCTGATGCGGGCCGAGATCGCCGTGGAGCGGCGCGAGCTGGCCCGCAACCCCGACGGCGAGCGGGCCGAGCTGGCCGCCCTCTACCGGTCGCGCGGCCTGGACGCCGACCTCGCCCGCCGGGTCGCCGAAGGGTTGTCGGCCGATCCGGAGCAGGCGTTGCGCGTGCACGTGCGCGAGGAGCTGGGCGTCGACCCCGACGACCTGCCCTCGCCCTACCTGGCGGCCGGCTCGTCGTTCCTCGCCTTCGCCGCGGGTGCGCTGGTGCCGCTGGCGCCGTTCCTGTTCGGGGCGTCGGGGCTGTTCCTGGCGCTGGCGCTGAGCATGGTGGCGCTGTTCGGGTTCGGCGCGGCGGTGGCCGTGATGACCGCGCGGCCGTGGTGGCTGGGCGGCCTGCGCCAGCTCGGGCTGGGCGCGGGCGCCGCCGCCGTCACCTTCGGCCTCGGCCACCTGCTCGGCGTCGCCGTCTCCTGACGCGGCCGCACACCGCTCGTCGCCGCGCCGTCTCCTGACGCGGCCGCGCGCTGTTCATGGCCGGGCCGTCGAGGGGCCGGTCAAGGGCGGCCGGCGACGGCCAGGTTGACGCCGAGGCCGATGAGCGCGGCGCCGGTCAGCCCGTCCACGGCCTTGCGCACGCCGGGCCGGGCGAACACCCGGCGCAGCGTGCTGACCACGTTCGCCACCGTGAGGAACCAGACCATCGTGCCGGCCAGCGCGACCGCCGACAGCAGCAACGTGTCACCGAACGCGGCCCCCTCGCTCACGAAGTTCGGCACCAGGGCCACGAAGAACAGCGCGGCCTTGGGGTTGAGCACGTTGGTCAGCAGCCCCTCGGCGAAGGCCGCCCACGGGCCGCGGTCGGCGGGGGCGGGCAGGCCGAGGTCGAGCGCGCCGCCCTTGCGCAGGGCCGCGCGCAGCGCCTTGACCCCCAGGTAGAGCAGGTAAGCGGCACCGACGATCTTGACCACGGTGAAGGCCGTGGCCGAGGCCGCCAGCAACGCGGCCACGCCGGTGCCGGCGGCCATCACCCAGACGGCCACGCCCACGGCGATCCCGGCCGCCGCGGCCATGCCGTGCCCGCGCCCGGACAGCGCCGAGCGGCGCACCACGACCGCGAAGTCGGGACCGGGCGACATCGCCCCGAGCAGCACCAGAGCGCCGAATCCCACGAACTGCGTCAAAGAGGTCATCATGGCGTCCACCTTACGAGGACCCGGCCCTCGGGGATCAAGGTGGACAGCTCCCACGTCCAGCTCGGCACCGTGATCATCTCAGCCGGATGGTCGAGCGGGACGGGCGTGTCCAGCAGCACGGAGTGCGAGGTGAGCGGCAGCCCGCCTTCGGGGACGACGACGCTCACCAGCGGGGTGCGCAGGCTGGGCCCGTCGGGCTCGTCCAGGTCGCTGGACACCCAGGTGGGCTCGCCGTCGAAGAACGTGCACACCAGCGCCCCCGCCGGCGCCGCGCCGGAGTGGCGCAGGGCGCCGGCGGGCAGCCAGGCGTGCTCTCCCGGCAGGTACGCCACCCCCGACACCCGCAGCTCGCCCTCCAGCAGCACGAACTCCTCCCCCGCCAGGTAGTGGCCGCGGCCGGGACGGCTCCACCGGGGCGGGAAGCGGACCAGCGACGTGCCGCCGCCCAGCGGGGCGACCCGCACCGGCAGGTTGGAGCCGGGCAGCAGCGCCTCGTGGCCGGGCAGCCCCGCGTCGAGCAGATCGATGAGCACGTCAGATGATGTGCCCCCGTTACCTCCTGTGACGCCACTTCTTGAAGATGGTCCGGATCGTCAGCACCAGGGCGAGGCCGACGAGCTGGCCGCCGAGCACGATCCGGTTGACGTCGACGGCCGGACGCCACTGCACGTCGCCGTCCTTGATGACGAACACCCCGGCGGGGGTGGCGCTGTAGCCGAAGCCACCACCGCCGCCGCTGCCGAGCTCCTCCCCCTTCTCGTCCCGGCCCTGCCCCTGACCGGCCCCGCCGCCCTGGGCGACCCGGGCGACGGGGATGACCAGGACGTCGCCGTGGTGGATCGGCTCACCGAAGACGCGCCTGACGGTGACGGCGTCCTTCGACTGTTCCAACAGCTCCTTGATGTCCATGGGCCCATCGTTCACCCGGATCGGCCGCTAGTCGAACGTGGTGGAGATCTCGTGCCAGCCGCCCGGCGGGATCTTCTCCGCCGGTTCGGGCCCCCAGGTGCCCTTCTCGTACGGCAGCGGCTGGTCGGGCAGGTCGAGCAGCCGGCCCACGATCCGCCACGACTCCTCCACCAGGTCGAACCGGGCGAACCGCCGCGGGTCGCCGCTGACGGCGTCGGTCAGGATGCGCTCGTAGGCGGCCTCCATCGGCCCGAGCACCTTGGTGAAGTCGACGCTCACCGGCACCGGGATCGTCCGCTGCCGGCCGGGCTCCTTGGCCAGCACGTCGAAGGTCACCCCGGCGTCGGGCTGCAGCCGGAACCTGATGAGGTTGGGCCCCGGCGGCACGTCGCCGCCGCGGAACATCGTCACCGGCGGCTTGCGCAGCTCGGCCACGATCTCCAGGTCGGTGGTGGGCAGCGCCTTTCCAGAACGGATGCACCAGGGCACGCCCGCCCACCGCCAGCTGTCGATGTAGAGCCGCATGGCGACGAACGTCTCGGTGGTGGAGCCGGGCCGGACGCCGGGGGTGTCGAGGTAGCCGTCGTACTGGCCGCGCACGACGTGGGCCGGGTCGACGGCCTGGACGGCGCGCAGCACCCGCCACTTCTCGTCGAGCTGCGCGCGGGCGTCCATGGACGGCGGCGGGTCCATCGCCAGGATGGCCAGCAGTTGCAGCAGGTGGTTCTGGACCACGTCGCGGACCGTGCCGTTGGCGTCGTAGAAGCCGCCGCGGTCGGCGACGTCGAAGTCCTCGGCCATGGTGATCTGCACGCTGCGCACGTAGTTCCGGTTCCACAGCGGTTCGAGCAGCATGTTGGCGAACCGGAACACCATGAGGTCCTCGACCGGCTCCTTGCCCAGGAAGTGGTCGACCCGCCGCAGGTGGTCCTCGTCGAAGTACTTCAGCAGCTCGTCGTTGAGCCTGCGCGCGGAGTCGAGGTCGTGCCCGAACGGCTTCTCCACCACGAGCCTGGCCTCGTGGTTGAGCCCGGCCCCGGCCAGCCCCTCGGCGACGACGGAGAACAGCGCGGGCGGCACCGCCAGGTAGTGGACGAGGAACCCCTTGCCCTCGACCTCCTGCCGCAACTTCGCGAACGTCTCGGGGTCGCGGTAGTCGCCCGCCACCAGCCGCAGGTTGCCGGCCAGCTTCTCGAACGCCGCGTCCTGGACGCCGCCGCACGCCTCGCGGGCGTGCTCGCGCAGCGCGTCGAGGTCCATGTCGGTCTTGGCGACGCCGATGATCGGCAGGTCGAGCCTGCCGTCGGCGGTCAGGTGGTAGAGCGCGGGGAGCAGCATCTTGCGCGCGAGGTCGCCCGTGACGCCGAACAGGACCAGCGCGCCCGCCCGCCCCATCTCTAGGCCCGCCTTCCGCGCAGCTCGCGGTACCTGCGCACGAGTTGTTCGGTCGAGGAGTCGGGGAAGGTCTGCGGCGGCTCGTCGGAGGTGAGCGCGGGCGCCACGTCGAGCGCCATCTTCTTGCCCAGCTCGACGCCCCACTGGTCGAAGGAGTCGACGCCCCAGATCGTGCCCTCGACGAACACGATGTGCTCGTAGAGCGCGACGAGCTGGCCCAGCGTGGACGGCGTGAGCTTGGTCGCCAGGATCGTCGAGGTGGGCCGGTTGCCCGGCATCACCTTGTGCGGCACGATCTCCGGCGGCGTGCCCTCGCCCGCGATCTCCTCGGCGGTCTTGCCGAAGGCCAGCGCGCTGGTCTGGGCGAGCAGGTTGGCGGTGAGCTGGTCGTGCATGCCCTCGCGGTCCTCGAACGGCTCGGCGAAGCCGATGAAGTCGGCCGGGACGAGCCGGGTGCCCTGGTGCAGGAGCTGGTAGAAGGCGTGCTGGCCGTTGGTGCCCGGCTCGCCCCAGAAGATCTCGCCGGTCGGGACGGTCACCGGGCTGCCGTCGGCGCGCACCGACTTGCCGTTGGACTCCATGGTGAGCTGCTGGAGGTAGGCCGGGAAGCGGTGCAGCCGCTGGCTGTAGGGCAGCACGGCGCGGGTCTCGGCGCCGAAGAAGTCGGTGTACCAGATGCCGAGCAGGGCCATCAGGACCGGCATGTTGGCGTTGAACGGCGCGGTGCGGAAGTGCTGGTCCATGCTGTGGAAGCCGGACAGCATCTCGCGGAACCGGTCCGGCCCGACGGCGATCATCAGCGACAGGCCGATGGCGCCGTCGTAGGAGTAGCGGCCGCCCACCCAGTCCCAGAAGCCGAACATGTTGTCGGTGTCGATGCCGAACTCGGCGACCTTCTCTGCGTTGGTGGAGACGGCCACGAAGTGCTTGGCGACCGCGTCCTCGCCCAGCGCGCCGACCAGCCAGGAGCGGGCGACCCTGGCGTTGGTCAGCGTCTCCAGCGTGGTGAAGGTCTTGGAGGCGACCACGAACAGCGTGGTGGCCGGGTCGAGGTCGCGCAGGTTGCCCAGGATGTCGGCGGGGTCGATGTTGGAGACGAACCTGGCCTCGACGCCGGCGTCCACGTAGTCGCGCAGCGCCTCGTAGGCCATGGCCGGGCCGAGGTCGGAGCCGCCGATGCCGATGTTGACCACGGTCCTGATCGGCTGCCCGGTGGCGCCCTTCCACTCCTTGGACCTGACGCGGTCGGCGAAGGCGCTCATCTTGTCCAGCACCGCGTGCACGTCGGCCACGACGTCCTGGCCGTCGACGACGAGCTTGGCGTTCTCCCGCATGCGCAGCGCGACGTGCAGGACGGCGCGGTCCTCGCTCACGTTGATGTGCTCGCCGCCGAACATCGCGGCGATGCGCTCACGCAGGCCCGCCCGCTCGGCCAGGGCCACCAGCAGGTCGATCGTCTCCTGGGTGGCGCGGTGCTTGGCGTAGTCGAGGTAGAGGTCCCCGGCGCTCACCGTCATCCGCCCGGCCCTGCCCGGGTCCTCCGCGAACAGCTCACGAAGCTGCTTTCCCGCCAGCTCCTCGTGATGCTTGCCCAGAGCCGCCCACTCCTGGCTCTGGCTGATGTCGCCGTTCACCGCTTCCTCCTCATACGTCGTCAAACCTGATCACATCGTCCCGCACTCGCGGGAGATCCGCTGAGCCGGGCTCCCGTAGGGAACCCCGTACCCCACGGGGAAGATTCCGCGCATGGCGCCAGGCACTCTTTGCTCTCAATGGGACTCCCGGCCGGGGGCGTCGCCGGAGGAGCCCGTCAGGAAGTCGAGGTCGGCGCCGAGGTGCGCCTGGGTGACGTGGTCGACGTACAGGCGCTCCCAGCCGCGGGCCGGCCGGGCGTGGCCGGTCATGACCGGCTCCCTGGCGGCCAGCTCGGCCTCCGGGACGTCCACGTCGAGCCTCCTGGCGGCCACGTCGAGCACGATCGGGTCGCCGGTGCGCACCCGCGACAGCGGGCCGCCGGCCGCGGCCTCCGGCGAGGCGTGCAGGACGACCGTGCCGTACGCGGTGCCGCTCATCCGGGCGTCGCTGACCCGCACCATGTCGCGCACGCCCCTGGCCAGCAGCTTGCGCGGCAGCGGCAGGTTGCCGACCTCCGGCATGCCCGGGTAGCCCCTGGGGCCGCAGCCGCGCAGCACCAGCACCGAGGTCTCGTCGACGTCGAGGCCGGGCGAGTCGAGCCGGGCGCGGGCGTCCTCGACGCCGTCGAAGACGATCGCCCGGCCGCGGTGGCGCAGCAGCTCCGGCGAGGCGGCCGCGGGCTTGATCACGGCGCCGTCGGGCGCGAGGTTGCCGCGCAGCACGGCGATGCCCGCGTCGGGCAGCAGCGGGTCGGAGCGCCGCCGGATCACGGTGTCGTCCCAGATCTCGGCGCCGGCCAGGTGCTCGACGAGCGGCCTGCCGGTGACGGTGATCGCCGCGGGGTCGAGCAGGTCCTCGACCTCTCTCAGCAGGGCGGCCAGGCCGCCCGCCCGGAACAGGTCGTCCATCAGGTGGCGACCGGCGGGCTGGAGGTCGGCCAGCAGCGGCACGCCCGAGCCGGCCCGGTCGAAGTCGTCGAGGCTCAGCTCGACGCCGAGCCGCCCGGCGATGGCCAGCAGGTGCACGACCGCGTTGGTCGAGCCGCCGATCGCGGCCAGCGTCACGATGGCGTTGAGGAAGGAGGCCCTGGTCATGACGTGGCTGGGGCGGCGGCCCGCGCGTACCAGCTCGACGGCCAGCCGGCCGCTGTCGTGCGCGCGTTCCAGCAGACGGCTGTCGGGGGCGGGGGTGCCGGCCGTGCCGGGCAGCGTCATGCCGAGCGCCTCGGCCATGCAGGCCATGGTGGAGGCGGTGCCCATCGTGTTGCAGTGGCCGCGGCTGCGGATCATGGACGACTCGGAGGCGAGGAACGCCTCGCGGGAGAGCGTGCCGGCCCGCACCTCCTCGCTGAGCCGCCACACGTCAGTGCCGCAGCCGAGCGGCACGCCGCGGAAGTGGCCGGTCAGCATGGGCCCGCCGGGCACGACGAGCGCCGGCAGGTCGACCGAGGCGGCGGCCATGAGCAGCGCCGGAACGGTCTTGTCGCAGCCGCCGAGCAGCACCACGCCGTCGATCGGGTTGGCCCGCAGCAGCTCCTCGGCGGCCATCGCGGCCAGGTTGCGCCAGAGCATGGCGGTCGGGCGCACGTTCGTCTCGCCCAGCGACAGGACGGGCAGGTCGAGCGGCACGCCCCCGGCCGCCCACACGCCGTTCATGACGCTGCGGGCGACCTCGTCGAGGTGGGCGTTGCAGGGCGCGAGGTCGGAGGCGCTGTTGGCGATCGCGATGTGCGGCCGCTCGCCCTCGAACGCCTCGCGCGGCAGGCCGCGGCGCATCCAGGCCCGGTGGATGTAGGAGTTCCTGTCGTCACCGGAGTACCAGAGGGAACTGCGCAGCGCCATGTGACGGCACATTATCGGCAGCCCGGGGATTCAGCACCGCCTGCGGAGGAATGGGCAAGGGCATGGACCACATAGACGCGTACTGGCGGGCGGCCAACTACCTGTCCGTCGGGCAGATCTACCTGCTGGACAACCCGCTGCTCACCGAGCCGCTGCGCCCCGAGCACATCAAGCCGCGGCTGCTCGGCCACTGGGGCACCACCCCGGGGCTGAACTTCTGCTTCGCCCATCTCAACCGGGTGATCTCCGAGCGCGACCAGGACATGATCTACATCGCCGGTCCCGGCCACGGCGGGCCCGCCGCCGTCGCACACGCCTGGCTGGAGGGCTCCTACACCGAGCGCTATCCGGACGTCTCGCAGGACGTCGAGGGCATGCGGCGGCTGTTCCGGCAGTTCTCCTTCCCCGGCGGCATCCCCAGCCACGTCGCGCCCGAGACCCCCGGATCCATCCACGAGGGCGGCGAGCTGGGCTACTCCCTGGCCCACGCCTACGGCGCCGCGTTCGACAACCCCGGCCTGGTGGTCGCCTGCGTCATCGGCGACGGCGAGGCCGAGACCGGCCCGCTGGCCGCGAGCTGGCACTCCAACAAGTTCCTCGACCCCCGGCGCGACGGCGTCGTCCTCCCCATCCTGCACCTGAACGGCTACAAGATCGCCAACCCCACCGTGCTCGCCCGCATCCCCGAGCAGGACCTGTTCAAGCTCATGGAGGGGTACGGCTACCGCCCCCACCTGGTCGGCCCCTCGCACGAGGAGATGGCCGCCACCCTCGACACCGTCTTCGACGAGCTGGCCGAGTACAAGGACGGCCAGGACCGGCGGCTGCCGATGATCGTGCTGCGCACCCCGAAGGGCTGGACGGGCCCGCGCGAGGTGGACGGCAAGCCGGTCGAGGGCACCTGGCGGGCCCACCAGGTGCCGCTGGCCGGGGTCCGGGAGAACCCGGCGCACCTGGCCATGCTGGAGGAGTGGATGCGCTCGTACCGGCCGCAGGAGCTGTTCGGCTCCGACGGCAAGCCGGTCGAGGAGGTGCTGGCGACGGTGCCGCGGGGGCCGCTGCGGATGAGCGCCAACCCGCACGCCAACGGCGGCGAGCTGCTGCAGCCGCTGCGGCTGCCGGACTTCCGCCGGCACGCGGTCGAGGTCAAGTCCCCGGCCGCCCAGCTGACCGAGCCGACGCGGGTGCTCGGCGGGTTCCTGCGCGACGTGATCGCCGGCAACCCGCGCAACTTCCGGCTGCTGGGCCCCGACGAGACCGCCTCCAACCGGCTGCAGGACGTGTTCGAGGTCACCGACCGGGCGTGGGAGGCCGAGCTGCTGCCCACGGACGAGAACCTGGCCCCGGGCGGCCGGGTGATGGAGGTGCTGAGCGAGCACCTGTGCCAGGGCTGGCTGGAGGGTTACCTGCTGACCGGCCGGCACGGCCTGTTCAACTGCTACGAGGCGTTCATCCACATCATCGACGCCATGTTCAACCAGCACGCCAAGTGGCTGGAGTCGTCGCAGAAGATCCCGTGGCGGCGGCCGGTGGCGTCGCTGACGTACCTGCTGTCCTCGCACGTGTGGCGGCAGGACCACAACGGCTTCAGCCACCAGGACCCCGGCTTCCTGGACGTGGTCGTCAACAAGAAGGCGTCGGTGGTGCGGGTCTACCTGCCGCCGGACGCCAACACCCTGCTGTCGGTGGCCGACCACTGCCTGCGCTCGCGCGACTACGTCAACGTGATCGTCGCGGGCAAGCAGCCGGTGCTGGACCTGTTCACCATGGAGGAGGCGATCGCGCACAACACGCGCGGCCTGGGCATCCTGCCGTGGGCCTCCACCGACCAGGGCAGCGAGCCGGACGTCGTGCTGGCCTGCGCGGGCGACGTGCCGACCCAGGAGACGCTGGCCGCCGCGGCGCTGCTGCGCGAGCACCTGCCGGAGCTGAAGGTGCGGGTCGTCAACGTGGTGGACCTGATGCGGCTGCAACCACGGTCGGAGCATCCGCACGGCATGCCGGACGCCGAGTTCGACACGCTGTTCACCGTGGACCGGCCGATCATCTTCAACTTCCACGGCTACCCCTCGCTCATCCACCAGCTCGCCTACCGCCGCACCGGGCACGCCAACATGCACGTGCGCGGCTACAAGGAGGAGGGCACCACGACCACGCCGTTCGACATGGCCATGCTCAACGACATCGACCGCTACCACCTGGTCATCGACGTCATCGACCGGGTGCCGGGGCTCGGCTCCAAGGCCGCGCACCTGCGCCAGCGGATGAGCGACGCGCGGCTGCGGGCCCGCGCGTACACCAGGGAGCACGGCGAGGACCCGGCGGAGATCAGGTCGTGGACATGGCCGGCCGAATACTCGTCCTGAACACCGGCTCCTCCTCCATCAAGTACGAGCTGGTGGACGTGCGCACCCGGGAGCGGCCGGCGCGCGGGCTGGTGGAGCGCATCGGCGAGGAGCGCGGGCGGCTGACGCACCACGCGGACGGCGGGCCGCCGTACGTGCGGGAGGAGCGGTTCGCCGGACACGCCGAGGGGCTGGCGGCGATGCTGGAGGCGTTCGCGCGGGCCGGGCCCGAGCTGGAGCCGGTCGCGGTCGGTCACCGGGTCGTGCACGGCGGCACCCGCTTCACCGGCCCGGCGCTGGTCGACGACGAGGTGATCGCCGCGATCGAGGAGCTGGCGCCGCTCGCGCCGCTGCACAACCCGGTGAACCTGGCCGGGATCCGGGTGGCGCGGGCGGCGTTCCCCGGGGTGCCGCAGGTGGCCGTGTTCGACACGGCGTTCCAGCTCACGCTGCCGCCGCAGGCGTACACGTACGCGGTGCCGCGGGCCTGGCGGGAGCTCGGCGTGCGGCGCTACGGCTTCCACGGCACCTCCTGCGCCTACGTCTCCCGCCGCGCCGCCGCCCTGCTCGGCCGCGACCTGGCCGGCCTCGACCTGGTCGTGCTGCACCTGGGCAACGGCGCCAGCGCGACGGCGATGTCCGGAGGGCGCAGCGTGGACACCTCCATGGGGCTGACCCCGCTGGAGGGGCTGGTGATGGGCACCCGTTCCGGCGACGTGGACCCCGCGATCGCCGGCTACCTGGCGCGGGTGCGCGGCATGGGCGGCGAGGAGGTGGAGCGCGCGCTCAGCCACGAGGGCGGCCTGCGCGCCCTGGCCGGGACGCTCGACATGCGCGAGGTGCGGGCCCGCGGCGACGAGGAGGCCCGGCTGGCCCTGGAGGTCTACACCCGGCGCATCCGCAAGTACGTCGGCGCGTACTACGCCCTGCTCGGCCGCCTGGACGCGATCGTGTTCACCGGCGGCGTCGGCGAGCACGACGCGGCCACCCGCGCGGAGTCCCTGGCCGGGCTCGACCGGCTCGGCATCACCGTGGACCCCGCGCTGAACGCGGCCGGCCCGGCTGGTGAGCGGGCGGTCTCGCCGCCGGGCGCGGAGGTGGCGGTGCTGGTCGTGCCCACGGACGAGGAGTGGGAGATCGCCCGCCAGTCCCTGGAGGTGCTCCCCCGCAGCTGAGCGACGGTCAGGCGTGCGGGACGGCCGGGACCCAGAAGTCCACGGTGGTCCCGGCCCCCGGCCGGTCGGTCAGGCTCCACCAGCCGCCCGCGATCTCGGCTCGTTCGCGCATCTCGATCAGGCCGAAGTGGCGCAGCGGCCCCTCGGCGCCCGGCGGCAGCCCGGTGCCGTCGTCGGCGACGCGCACGTGCACGCCGCGGTCGAGCGAGACCAGCGAGAGCCTGATCGAGGTGGCGCGGGCGTGCTTGCGCACGTTGGTGATCGCCTCCTGGCAGATCCGGAAGATGGTGACGGCGGCCTCGGGCGGCGGGTCGGCGTCGAGGCGGTGGTCGATCTCGAACGACAGGCCGGTGCCGGCCGTCACCTGCCGCAGGTAGCCTGCCAGGCCCTCGACCAGGCCCTCCTCGTCGAGGGCCGGCGGGCGCAGCTCGAAGGTCAGGTCGCGCAGGCGGGCGACGGCGGCCTCGACGGCCTCGCCGATGCCGCGCACCTCGGCGGCCCGCTCACCGGCGAGGCCGCTCTCCATCGCGCGCAGGCGCATGCCGACGGCGACCATGGACTGGATCGTGTCGTCGTGCACGTCGTAGGCGATGCGCCGGCGTTCGACCTCCTGGGCGCGGACCAGGTGGGCCAGCAGCATGCCGCGTTCGTCGAGGGCGCGGGCCACGTTGCGGCGCTCGGTCAGGTCGTGGGTGACCTTGCCGAACCCGCGCAGCTCGCCGCGGTCGTCGTGCAGGGCGGTGATGACCACGCCGGCCCAGAACCTGGTGCCGTCCTTGCGGACGCGCCAGCCCTCCTCCTCCCACCGGCCGTCGGCGACGGCGACCTCCAGCTCCATGGCGGGTTTGCCGGCCGCGACGTCCTCGGGCGGGTAGAAGACCGAGAAGTGGCGGCCGATGATCTCCTCGGCGCGGTAGCCCTTGATGCGCTCGGCGCCGGCGTTCCAGCTGACGATCCGGCCCTGGGCGTCGAGCATGAAGATGGCGTAGTCGACGACGTTCTGGACCAGCAGGCGGAAGCGCTCCTCGCTGTCGCGCATCGCCTGCTCGGCCAGGCGGCGCTCGGTCAGGTCGCCGGTGACCTTGCCGAACCCGCGCAGCAGGCCCCGCTCGTCGCGCAGGGCGGTGATGACCACGCGCGCCCAGAACCGGGCGCCGTCCTTGCGGACGCGCCAGCCCTCGTCGGCCACCCGGCCGGCCGCCGCCGCGCGGCCCAGCAGTTGTTCCGGACGACCGGCCGTGACGTCCTCGGGCGGGTAGAACACCGAGAAGTGGCGGCCGATGATCTCCTCGGCGCGGTAGCCCTTGATGCGCTCGGCGCCGGCGTTCCAGCTGGTCACATGGCCCGCGGGGTCGAGGAGACAGATCGAGTAGTCGACGACGCTGCGGACGAGCAGCTGGATGTCCTCTGACTGCCTGTCTTGACCGGGCATACTGCAGCTTCGCACGGCCCGGCGGCAGACCGAAACTCGATCATGCCCTGGAGCGCTCCTGGGCGGGCGCGACGACGTGCGGCGCCAGCTCGCACCACACCACCTTGCCGCCTTCGCTGGCCCCCTCGGCGCGGGAGACGCCCCAGCCGGTGGACAGCAGCTCGATGACGTGCAGGCCCCAGCCGTTGTCCGGACCGGGCTCGCGCGGCTCGGGCAGGCGGGGGCCGCAGTCGCGCACCTCGATCCGCACGTGGGCGGGGGTGCAGCGGATGCGTAAGGCGGGCGGGCCGTCGCCGTGCACGAGCGCGTTGGTCACCAGCTCGGAGACCACGAGCAGGACGTCCTCGCGGCGCCCGCGGTAGCCGCACGCGGCCAGCACCTCACGTGCTCTCTGTCGGGCCGCGGTGATGCTGCCCATCTCTTCCGGCAGCTGGGTGTCCACCTGGTACGGCGCAGCGAAACTGCCCATCCTCCTACTGTCGGGCAGTACAGGACTGATCACGAGACGCAGTGGAACCACCTCTACCGGTGCGGATGAGGGGGCGCCGTCTGGTGCGTCTGCGTCAGTCGAGCAGCCCCTCCCTGCGCGCGACGGCCACGGCCTCCAGCTTGGACCGGGCCCCGAGCTTCTCCAGGACGTGCTGGACGTGGTTGCGCGCGGTGTTGCGGGCCACGCCGAGCCGCGCGCCGATCTCGTCCGTGCTCGCCCCTTCGGCCAGCAGCCGCAGCGTCTCGCGCTCGCGCGCGGTCAGCGCCGCCCCCGGGCTCCGCACCCGGCCGGTCAGGCGGTCGAGCACGCCGGGCAGCAGGCCGGGCGCGAACACCACGCCGCCGGCGGCCACCTCGCGCACCGCCGACTCCAGGTCCTCCAGCCTGGACGACTTCACCAGCAGGCCCGCCCCGCCCGCCTCCACCACCCGCGCGGCGACCGAGGCGGTGGCCTCGCCGGTCAGCACCAGCACCCGGGCCTCGGGCGCGACCCCCGCGAACCGACTGATCGCCTCGACGCCGTCGCCGTCGGGCAGCCGCCGGTCGAGCACCACGACGTCGGGCCGGCGGCGGGCGGCCGCGGCGAGTGCGGCGGCGACCGTGCCCGCCTGCGCCACGACCTCGATGCCGGGCGCCCGGCCGAGCGCCAGGCCGATGGCCTCGGCCACCATCGCGTGGTCCTCCACGAGCAGCAGCCGGATTGAGGAAGTGGTCGGCATCGCTTCGTCTCGCCTCTCCCGCGGCAACGTCCCCGGCATCTTCCCACCCGCGTCCCGCCCGCGCCGCCCGTTCCCGGCGGGCCGGACGGGTGCCGCCGCGGGCGGCCGGACGGCATGCGAGGGCGGGATACGAGGAGGTCAAGCGGGCGGAGACCGTTGGTAGTGTTGTCCAGAAATATGCATATTTTTTGGGATGGGTGGGATAGGTGGAGGTTGAGCAGACAGCGTTGCCGGGCATCGGGCTTCGGCACGATTTCACCACCCGCGCCGGCCAGCGGGTAGGCATCGTCTCGCACCGCACCGGCCGTCGCGACCTGGTGATCTACGACAAGGACGACCCCGACCGCGCCTGTCAGACGGTCAAGCTGAACGACGAGGAGGCCGACGCCCTGGCCGAGCTCCTCGGCGCCCCCCGCATCGTGCAGCGGCTCAACCAGCTGCACCAGCAGGTCGAGGGCCTGGTCAGCGTCCAGCTCCCCATCCCGTCCGGCTCCCCCTACGCCGGGCGCGCCATGGGCGAGGCCCGGGTCAGGACCCGTACCAGCGCCTCCATCGTCGCCGTGGTCCGCGGCGGCCAGGTGTTCGCCAGCCCCGGCCCCGACTTCGTCTTCCGCGAGGGCGACGTCGTGGTCGTGGTGGGGAGCGCGGACAGCACCGCGGACGTCGCCGGCATCCTGGCTGACGGGTAGGACCGCGGGTGCACGAAACCGCGGTCATCTTTCTCGAGTTCGGTGCTGTTCTTCTGGGTCTGGGGGTTCTGGGCGCGCTCGCGCTGCGCGTCGGCATCTCACCGATCCCGCTCTACCTCATCGCCGGTCTGGCGTTCGGCACGGGCGGCGTGCTGCCGCTGGCGACCAGCGAGGAGTTCATCTCGGTCGGCGCGGAGCTGGGCGTCGTCCTGCTGCTGCTGACGCTCGGCCTGGAGTACAACGCCGACGAACTGGTCACCAGCCTCACGAGCAACGCGCGGGCCGGCATCGTCGACCTCGTGCTGAACGCCGCCCCCGGCGCGATCTGCGCCTTGCTGCTGGGGTGGGGGCCGGTCGCGGCGGTGGCCATGGCGGGCGTCACCTACGCCACCTCCTCCGGCATCACCGCCAAGGTGCTGTCCGATCTGGGCTGGATCGGTAACAGGGAGACGCCGACGGTGCTGTCCCTGCTGGTGTTCGAGGACCTGACCATGGCGGTCTACCTGCCGGTCCTCACCACGTTGCTGGCGGGCCTGAGCCTGGTCAGCGGGGCGATCTCGGTCGGCATCGCGCTCGGCACGGTGAGCGTCGTGCTCGTCGTGGCGCTGCGCTTCGGGCGCTTCATCGAGGCGTTCGTGTCGAGCCCCAACTCCGAGGTGCTGCTGCTGAAGGTGGTCGGGCTGGCGCTGCTGGTGGCCGGGCTGGCCCAGCAGCTGCAGGTCTCGGCGGCGGTCGGCGCGTTCCTGGTCGGGATCGCGCTGTCGGGGCAGCTCGCGCACGACGCGCAGGCGCTGCTCGCGCCGCTGCGCGACCTGTTCGCGGCGGTGTTCTTCGTCTTCTTCGGGTTGCAGACCGATCCGGCGAAGATCCTGCCGGTGGCGGGGCTGGCCGCGCTGCTGGCGCTGGTGAGCATGGTGACCAAGCTCCTGACGGGCGCGTACGCGGCCAGACGGGCGGGCATCGGCAAGGCCGGTCAGGCACGGGCGGGCATCGCCCTCATCCCGCGCGGCGAGTTCAACATCGTCATCGCGGGCCTGGCGGTGGGCGCCGGGGCCCATCCCGACCTCGGGGCCCTGGCGGCGGCGTACGTGCTGATCCTGGCGGCGTTCGGGCCGCTGGCGGCCAAGCTCGTCCAGCCGCTCATCACGGCCATCGCGAACAAGGCGTGATCCGCTAGTTTGTTCGCATGGCCGACCGTAAGCACGGGGTGCCCGCGCCCCCGATCGAGACGACGATCCACGCCGACGACTGGGACAGGACGGAGATCGCCGGTGAGACCTTCCACCGGGTCCTGTTCCAGGGCGTCGACCTGACCGAGCTGGTCGACCAGGGGGCGTCGTTCGAGGAGTGCACGTTCAGGAACGTGCGGCTCAACGTCTCCACCCACGAGGACGCGCGCTTCCTCAACTGCCTGTTCAGCCGGTGCTCCCTGTTCGACGCCACGTTCAGGGGGTGCAAGCTCACCGGCAGCATGTTCGACGGCTGCACCTTCGGGCTGCTGAAGGTCGACGGCGGCGACTGGTCCTACACCGGGCTGCCCGGCGCCGACCTGCGCGGCAGCGCCTTCCACGGCGTCCGGCTGCGCGAGGCCGACCTGACCGGGGCCCGGCTCGCCGGGGCCGAGCTGCGCCGGGCCGACCTGTCGGGGGCCTGGCTGCACGGCGCCGACCTCACCGGCTGTGACCTGCGCGGCAGCGACCTGAGCACGCTCGACCCGCACACGGTCACGCTCAAGAAGGCGGTCATCGACCCCTTCCAGGCCACGGTCGTCGCCGAGTCCCTGGGCCTGGAGGTCCGTTCCTGAGGCGCTGGGCCTTGAGCAGGTCCGCGCCTGAGGTGGGGTCGGCGATGATGGCGGTGTGCCGAACGCCGATCTCAACGACGCCGAGCGGGCCGTGGCCGCCGCGCTCGCCCACGGCCGCGCCGTCGACCTGCGCACCGGCGACCCCGCCGCCGACGACCCGGCCGCGGCCGCGTCCTGGGATCCCGGCCGCACGGTCCGGGGTGAGGTGCTGGCCGGGCTGCTGCTCGGCGGGTTCGACGAGCCCGCCGCCAAGCCGCGGCTGATCCTGGCGGGGGCGCGGATCACCGGCGCGCTCAACCTGGCGTTCGCCGAGCTCCCCTTCCCCGTCACCTTCCAGGGCTGCGCCTTCGACGCCGCCCCCGACCTCTACCACGCCCGCACCCGCTTCCTCAGCTTCAGCGGCTCGCGGCTGCCCGGCCTGACCGCCTCGAACGTCCAGGTCGAGGGCAACCTGCGGCTGGCGGGCAGCCACGTCACCGGCGAGCTGCGGCTGCCCGGCGGCCGGATCAGCGGCAACCTCGTGCTCAACTGCGCCCGCCTGAGCCATCCGGCGGGCACGGCGCTCAACGGCGAGCACCTCGACGTGGCCGGTCACCTGCGCGCCCAGGACGGCTTCGCCTGCGACGGCACGCTCGTCCTGGCCTCCGCCCGGATCGGCGGCGCGGTCGAGCTGGACGGCGCCCGCCTCAACGCGCCGGGCGGCACGGCCCTGGAGGCGTCCAACGTGATCGTCCAGGTCGGGCTGTTCGCGCGGGACGTGGAGGCCGACGGCGAGGTCAGCCTGCGGTTCGCCCGCGTGTCCGGCCCGCTCACGTTACGCGGCTCGCGCATCCGGCGGCCGGGCGGGCTCGCGCTGCGCGCCACCGGGCTCAACGCCGAGGCGGGCCTCTTCCTGGCCGGGCTGACGGCCGAGGGGCAGGTGCGCCTCAACCGCTCGGTCATCGGCGGCACCCTCGGCCTGGAGGGCGCGCGGCTGAGCGCCCCGGGCGGCGTGGTGGTCGCCGCCGACGGCCTCACCGTGAACGGCTCGCTGCTGGCCTGGCGGGGGCTGCGCGCCGAGGGCGAGTTCAGCCTGCTCGACGCCACGGTCACCGGACCGGCGCACTTCGAGGGCGCGACCCTGGTCAACCCCGGCGGGGCCGCGCTGTCGGCCAACGGCCTGTCGGTGGGCAAGGTGCTCAACCTCTGCGACGGCTTCTCCGCCCGCGGCCGGATCAGGCTGACCAGCGCCCAGGTCGGCAGCCGCCTGTGCCTCGACGACGCCACCCTGTCGGCGCCCGGCGAGGTGGCGCTGAAGTGCTGGCGGCTGGAGGCCCGCGAGCTGGCGCTGCGCACGGCCGCGCCGGTCGAGGGGGTGGTGGAGTTACGGTACGCGCGGATCGGCGTCCTGCGTGACGACCCCGCCGGGTGGCCGCGGGCGATGCGCATGGACGGACTGTCGTACGAGGTGCTCGACCCCATGCTGCCGGCCGCCGGGCGGCTGCGCTGGCTGCGTGCCGACCCCGACGGTTACCTGCCGGGCGCCTACGAGCAGCTGGCCGCGATGTACCGGCGGCTCGGCGCCGACGCCGACGCCCGCGAGACGCTGCTGGCCGGCCAGCGGCGACGCCGCGCCGCGCTCCCCGGGTACGCCCGCTTCTGGGGCCACCTCCAGGACGCCACCGTCGGCTACGGCTTCCGCCCCCTGCGCGCGGCGGCCTGGCTGGCCGCGCTGCTGGCCGCGGGCACGGTCGTGTTCGGGCTCGACGTGCCGCCGCCGTTGAAGCCGGGCGAGGCGCCGCCGTTCCACGCGCTGGTCTACACCCTCGACCTGCTGCTGCCGATCATCGACCTCGGGCAGGAGAAGGCCTACAACCCGCAGGGCGGCGCGCAGTGGCTGGCCTGGGGGCTCATCATGGCCGGCTGGGTGCTGGCCACGACGATCGCCGCCGGTCTGACGCGCTCGCTGCGCCGGACCTGAGGCGCGCGGCCCCGGGGCCCGTCAGCACAGCGCCATGGCGGCCCGTCAGCACAGCGCCATGGCCGTCTGCCACAGGCTGGGCAGGGCGGCCAGCACGTGGTCGCCGCGGCGGCGCCGGTCGGCGAACGTCTCGGCGCCGAGGTCGGCCAGCAGCTCCTGGAAGCCCTCCTCGTACCCCGCCGGCGCGCCGGCGGCGGCGCGTTTGTCCAGGCAGCGCGCGTACGTGGCGACCAGCCAGAACACCGCCTCCCGGTGGAGCCCGGCGGCGACGAGCTCGCGGCTGCCGTCGATGGCGATCGGACGCGCCTGCGGCGTGATGTCGGAGGTGAAGCGGTAGGACGGCGCCTCCAGCCCGGCGGTCGCGTCGAAGACCGCCTCCAGGGCCGCCAGGTGCCGCTCCACCCGCTGCGGGGTCATCCGCGCGCAGCCGAGCAGTTCGAGCAGGTGCTCGTGCCAGTCGAGCCGGCCGTGCCCGGCCAGCAGCTCGCGCACGGCGGCGTACCGGCGGCGCACGGTCGGGTTGCGCAGCCCGGCGACCAGCAGGACGTGCGTGGTCACGCCCGTGCCGAACAGCCAGGACGCCACCTGCTCGGGGACGGGCGCGTTCTCGTCCATGGAGTTGATCCAGCCGCGCACCCGGTCCATCGCCTGCGTGCAGCGGGCGATGATCCAGGGCCGTTCGGCGAAGTCGCGGGCCACCAGGCGCTGGATCTCGCCGAGCCGCCCGGTCGGGTCGGCCAGCACGCTGGGCAGGTGGAAGCTGCCGGCCAGGTGGTAGTCGCTCAGCACCTCGTGGGTGGAGCCGATGCGGGCGATGCCGGAGACCTCCAGCAGGACGCCCTCGTAGCGGAACTTGCCGATCGCGGGCGGCGGGTCGGCGAGCACCATCACGTCCACGTCGGACGTGGGGCCGAGCTCCGTGCCCGGGGCCGCCCACAGCGCGGACCCGGTCAGGAACGCCCCCTCGAACCCGGGCAGGCGGGCGCCCTCGTCGAGCACCCACTGCCGCGCGAGCTGCCTGGCCCGCTCAACCAGCATCCACGTCCTCCCGGTCAGGGCCGCGGCGCGCGCCCCTGATCAGGAGGACCGCGCCCAGCACGACGAGCACCGCCAGCCCGCCCCAGATCCAGCCGGGGACGCCCGTCGCGGCGGGCCGTTCCTCGACGGGCGAGGGCGCCGCTGCCGGTTGAGAAGTAGATCCTTTCATGACGAACGGGATTTCGCCCTCGATCGGATGGCCGTCGGAGGACACGACACGCCAGGCGATCACGTACGAACCGGGCGCGGGCTGCCGGGGCACCTCGGCGAACACCTTGGGCCCCTCGACGCGGGGCTTGCCGACCTCGACGGCTTTGCCCGCCGCGTCGTGCAGCACGACGAAGGGGAACTGGACGTGGGCGTTGAACTCCAGCTCGATCCGCTCGATCGCGGACAACTGCGCGTTCTTGGCCGGTGAGCTGCTCTTGAGCGTGTCGTGGGCGAGCGCCGCGGTGGACGGCAGCAGCACCAGGAGGGCCGCGCAGGCGAGCGCGGCCAGGCGGAAGGGCCAGGAGGGTTTCATGGGAACTCCGGATGCGGACGGCCGGACCGGCGCCGGGGCGCCGTCCGGGCACGGAAGAGCACGGAAGAGCACGGACGGGGACGCGTCCTGAACCGGGACGCGGGACTTCAGCGGAGGCGGAGCCGCCGGGGTGGTCCTCGCCGGGTGACCGTGCGGCAGGCGGTCCTGCCCATCGGAGTGGGGACGTCGGCGTACGCCCGAGCGCGCCCGTCGGGGCGGCGCGGCGGGATCGGCGCCTCGACCGGCGCGAGCATCAGCGGCCCGAGGATCGGGGGCGGCGCGGCGGACAGGCGGATCATGAGCCACAGCGCGCGCTCGCCGCGGTGCAGCCACCACGCCGTCAGCGCGGCCACGGTGAGGTGGACCAACGCCATGGCGGGCGCGGGATGGCCGTGCCCGGCGGCGGCGCCCGTGGCGGGCGCGAGGCGTTCGAAGAGCTGGTGCAGCACGAGCTGGGTGAGCGTGGTGGCGGCCAGGATCGCCGCGGGGCCGCGCTCGCGGCCGTTGATCGTGAGCGCGGCGGCGAGGGCGGCCAGCACCCCGAGCGCGCCGCCCCAGAGCGGGACGGCCCCGCCACCGGCCAGCAGGTGCCCCGCCGCGGACACCAAGCCGCAGACCGTCGCGAACACGACGGCCCGCGACAGACGCAGCCAGACTGACGCGGCGGTCACAGCCGCCATCCTTACACAACCGCCACACTTACCAGGCGGCGCGTTCGGCGTGTCCGCGCGGGGGCAGCTGACTCTGATGGACTTCGCCCGAGGCGATGGGCCGGATCTGGAACTGGTGGTCCGGCGGGAGCTGACCGACGCGGGTTTCAACGTCGAACCGTCCCTGCTGCCGGTCGACGGGGGGCTCACCGTCTGGCTCGATCCGTCCCGCGGCGTGGTGGTCGTCTGGGGGCCGGCCGGCGCCGACACCGCCGCCCACCTGGCGAAGTACGCGACCATCCGCACCGCGGTCCTGCTCGCGCTGCGGATGGTCCTGGCCGGGGCCGGCCATGAGATCCGGGAGGATCAGGAGGGCCTGGAGCTGGTGGTCACCTCCTGAGGGGCGCGCAGCGGCGCCCCGACGTCGTGCAGGTGCCGCATGGCCTGGGCCCACGACTCGACGAGCCCGCACTCGACGTACGCGACGCCGAGCTCGCGGCAGTACTCGCGCACGAGGGGCCGGGCGCGGCGCAGGTTGGCCGAGGGCATGCCGGGGAACAGGTGGTGCTCGATCTGGTAGTTGAGCCCGCCGAGCGCGACGTTCATCAGCCGGCCGCCGCGCACGTTCCTGGAGGTCAGCACCTGGCGGCGGAGGAAGTCCAGGGAGTCCTCGGCGGTGAGCACCGGCATGCCCTTGTGGTTGGGCGCGAACGTGCAGCCCAGGTACACGCCGTAGCAGGCCTGGTGGACGGCGAGGAAGGCGAGCGCCTTGCCGGGCGGCAGCACCGCGAACACCCCCGCGAGGTAGGCCAGGTTGTGCGCGACGAGCAGCAGCCCCTCGGTGCGTCCGCCCTTCACCCTGCGCAGGGCGCGGAAGCCGGCCACCTTCAGGTTCAGGCCCTCCAGCGTGAGCAGGGGGAAGAACAGGAACGCCTGCCACCTGCCGATGAAGCGGGGCAGCCCGCGGCTGGCCTCGGCCTGCCGCCGCGACCAGATGAGGATGTCGGGCGCGACGTCGGGGTCGTGGTCCTCGTGGTTGGGGTTGGCGTGGTGGCGGGTGTGCTTGTCCATCCACCAGCCGTAGCTGAGCCCGACGGTCAGGTTGCCGACCACCAGCCCGGCGATCCTGCTGCGCCGCCGCGACCGGAACACCTGGCCGTGCGCCAGGTCGTGAGCCAGCAGCGTGACCTGGGCGAAGGCGACGGCCAGCAGCGCCGCGACGCCGAGCTGCCCCCAGGAGTCGCCGACCGCGGCGAACAGCGTCCACCCTCCGGCGAACAGGGCGGCCACCAGGCCGATCCTGATCGCGTAGTAGGCGGGCCGCCGCTCCATCAGCCCCGCCTGGGCGATGCGGCGCGACAGCTGCGCGAAGTCGCTCCCCCGGGGCGCGGCGCGAGGGGTTTCCACCACGGTCAATGCTCTCTCCGATGCTGGTGAGGCGGGCGTGAACACTCCTCAGCATCGCGGCGGCGGCCTTCCGGCGGACCCCCGCTGTCACCCGTCCTGATGGTGGGGCAGGCCCTACCATCGGCGGCCCCCGGCGGGGCCGCGCGGGTCAGCGGTAGTAGCCGTCCAGCGGGGCGCTGGCCTCGGCGTACAGGGCCGGGCCCTCCTGCGGGACGTGCGGCCAGCCGGGGCCGGTCTTGAGGCCGGCGAGCTGCTCGTTCGACAGGGCGTACACCACGCGGCCGAGGCCGGAGCGTTCGATGGCGCCCGCGCACATGCCGCACGGCTGGCAGCTGGTGTACATGGTGGTGGCGGCCGCGGCCTCCGGGGTCAGCTCGCGGGCGGCCCAGCGGGCCAGCTTCAGCTCCGGGTGGGCGGAGATGTCGCGGTCGCCGAGAACCGTGTTGTGCTCCTCGGCCAGCACCTCGCCGCCGGGGCCGGCCAGCAGCGAGCCGAAGGGGGCCTCGCCGTTCGCGCGGGCGCGGGCGGCCAGCTCGATGGCCCGGCGCAGCAGGGTCTCGTCATCGGGGGTCATCGTCGTCCTCCTTGGACGGGTCGCGGGATTCGAGGTCCCAGTGGCCGGCCACGGCGGCGAGCGCGTGCCAGGCCGTCTGGGGGTGCAGCGTCTCGGCGGGGTCGCCGGCGAACGGGTCGAGCACGACGGTGTCGGCGCCCAGCTGCCGCAGCGCGTCGAGGTCGGCCAGGACCTGGTCGAGAGTGCCCTCCCCGGCGTGGCGGCCGGGGCCGGTGACCGGCTCGGCGGTCAGCCGCAGCAGGATGCGTGGCGCGAACGCGGGGACCGGGCGGCCGAGCTCGCCGGCCACGTCCGCCAGCCGCCCGGCGGCCTCGCGCAGCCAGGGCAGGGTGTTGCGCAGGGGGTGCCACGCCTGGCCCAGCCGTACGGCGCGGCGCAGGCCGGCCTCGCCGTTGCCGCCGACCCAGAACGGGATGGGCCCGGCGCGGTAGTCGTCGGCGGCGGACCAGGCGGCGCGCATGGCCAGCAGGTGGTCGTCGGTCAGCCGTCCGCGCCGCTCGAACGGCACCCCGAGCGCGTCGAACTCCTGCCGCGCCCAGCCGATGCCCACGCCGAGCACCAGCCGGCCGCCGCTGAACCGGTCGAGGTTGGCCGCCATCCGGGCCATCACCAGCGGATGCCGGTACGGCACGATGAGCACCGAGGTGCCGAGCCTGACCCGCGTGGTGATCCCGGCCAGCCAGGAGAGCGTGGTGAACGGCTCGTAGAAGGGACCCGGGTACTGCTGGGCGACGTCGGGGGTGATCGCGACGTGGTCGGAGATCATCAGCAGGTCGTAGCCGAGGCCCTCGACGGTCTGCGCCCATCGCCGCAGCGTGGCCGGGTCGGTGCCGGGCCCGAAGTTCGGTACGTTCACGCCGATTCTCATGACACCGAAGGCTATCCAGGCCGTCCCGCCGGGTTGAAGGCCCCGCTCACGGTGTGCGGCGGGGATCGCCGTGGATCTGCCGGTATATTCGCCGGATGGCCGAGGATCTCGACGACACCGACTGGGCGATCCTGGCGGAGCTGCAGCGGGAGGGCCGGCTGCCGCTGACCGAGCTGGGCCGCCGGGTCAACCTCAGCGCCTCGGCGACGACCGAGCGGGTCAGGCGGCTGGAGGCGCTGGGCGTCATCGCCGGCTACCGGGCGGAGGTCGATCTGGGCAAGGTCGGGTTCGGCGTGCTGGCCGTCGTGCGGCTGAAGTATCCCGGCAGCCGGCACGAGCCGCTGCGCCGCCTGCTCGGCGAGCGCCCGGAGATCCTCGAATGCCTGCGCACCACCGGCGAGGACTGCTACACGCTGAAGGTGGCGGCCGGCTCGATGCCCCACCTCGAACGCGTCATCGACGAGCTGGCCCGGTTCGGCAGCACCACGACCAGCATCGTCTACAGCCAGACCCTGCCCTACCGGGGCCCGGCCGCCCCGCCCGCACGGATCTGAGGCGGGCGCGGCGGGGCCTCCCGGAGGGCGGCGGGGTCAGATCGGCTGCAGCGCGGGAGCGGTGCGGGGCGCCGCCTCGTCGCCGTAGATGTGCAGGTCGGCGCGGAAGGCCCGCAGGTACGCCCGCCGGTCGTGGAACGTGGCGGCCAGGGCGTCGCCGTAGTCGATGAGCTGCCGGTGCGCCTGCCGGCGCGGCTCGTAGCGGGCCTGGAGCAGCTTGTCGAGCAGCGGCAGGTCGCCGCCGGCCGCGGAGATGACGTCGGCCAGGATCTCGGCGTCGTACAGGGTGTAGCTCATGCCCATGCCGGTCATCGGGTGGCAGGCGAAGGCGGCCGAGCCGAGCAGCGCGGCGTTGCCCCTGTGGTACGCCCCCACCCGCAGCGACGAGACCCTGATCGGCTGCCAGGCGGCGGCCTGCAGGGAGGCGAAGGCGTCGGTGCTGTCGGTGACGAAGCCCTCCAGCATGTCGGGCAGGCCGGCGGCGCCCCGGCCGAAGACTTCGTCGTCCTGCTCGGGGGGCAGGCCGACGAACACTCTGGCCTGGTCCCTGTCGAGCGGGTACAGGTAGGCGAGCCAGCCGCCGGAGCTGAAGTAGAGCCGGTTGAGCTGGGCGACGCTGGCGCTCAGCGGCACGGTGGCCACCCGCATCAGCAGCCGGTCGTAGGGCATGGTGACCTGGTCGATGTCGAGCGCCCGGCGCACGGCCGACTTGGTGCCGTCGGCGCCCACGACCACGTCGGCGCGCAGCCGGCTGCCGTCGGACAGCGTCAGCAGCTCGATGCGGTCGCCCTCGCGCTCGACGTGCTCGATGGCGGCGTCGAAGCAGAACTCGACGCCCTCCATCGCGCAGCAGGCGTAGATGAGCTCGACCAGCTCGCGGTAGGGGCGGATGAGGAAGCCCCCGTCGGGGAAGCGGCACTCCCTGATCGGCTCGCCGTCGTGGTAGTAGCGGATGAGGTCGCGCCGCAGGCCGTGGCGCTCGACGAGCTCGGCCAGCCCGTGGCGGGCCAGCACCCGCAGGCCGGGGGGCTTGAGGAAGTCGGCGCCCGCGCTGGGGATCGAAGGTCCCTGCTCGATGACGACGACGCGCTGCCCGCGGCGGCGCAGCAGCAGTGCGAGGAAACAGCCGCCGAGCCCGGCGCCGACGATGGCCACGTCGCACGAGGTGGTTGCCATGACGAGAGCCCTTCTTGAGGTTGTACTAGACGTGCGTGGTTCCGTAGGTCTCCGAGCTCTCTGCCGCCCGGGGCCTCGGGATGTGATCCCTGGGGGTCGTGCGGGTCTCGACAGGCAGCAGCGCGTCGGCCTCCGCCGCGACGGTGGCGAGGGTCATGCGCAGCTCCAGCAGCAGCCGGCGCGGCACCTTGATCATGTCGTCGCCCGGGTCGGTCCGCAGCCGGGTGATCTTGGTGAGTGCGATGGCCCCGATGAACACCGAGATGGCCACGCACATGGCGAGCGCGCCGGCCAGCCCGGCCAGCGGGCCGGTCAGGATGAACGGGTGGTCGATGACGAGGGACACCACGGCGATGCCGACGGCCCCGCCGACCATGCGCGCCATGGTGGCCGCGCCGACGGCGGAGGCGTACTGGCTGGGGCGGGCGGCCAGGGTGGTGGCCACGGAGGTGCCGGGCGCCAGCGCGCCGACGCCCATGCCGACCACGACGCTGGCGATCAGGCCCCACACCGTCGGCCCTGACTGGGTCAGCACCAGCACGCACGCGCCGCCGCAGAGCAGGGAGCCGGCGTAGATCAGGCCGTACGCGCCGATGTGCTTGAGCACCTTGCCGGCCAGGTAGCTGGTGACGACGACGGCCACCGAGGTGGGCGTCAGCCACATCGCCACCTCCAGCATCGGGTAGCCGAGGTGCAGCAGGTACAGCGGCTGCACGGTGAGCAGCCCGTAGGACAGGGCGCCGAAGAACCAGGTGGCCAGCCAGCCCCAGACGAACTTGCGCTGCCGCCACAACGCCAGGTCGATGGCCGGCAGGCGGTGGTGCCTGGCCTGGGCCAGCGCGCCGCCGAGCAGCGCCAGGGCCGCGACGGCCAGCCACACGACGTCCATGCCCCAGGCCATGGCCTTGGAGATGGCCAGCACGATCACCGCGATCCCGGCGGCCAGCAGCCAGGCGCCCAGCACGTCCGGCACGCCCTTGGCCGCGGCGCGCCTGCCGGACGGGAGCGCGGCGCAGGCGATCAGCAGCGCGACGCCCATGACGACGTCGGGCACGAACAGGGCGCGCCAGTCGACGGTGGCGGCCAGCCAGCCGCCGCCGGCCTGCATGAGCAGGCAGCCGAGCCCGGAGGCCGAGCTCCACAGCGCGATCGCGCCCCGGCGCTGCGACTCGGGCAGCTCGCCGAGCAGCAACCCGAGGCTGGCCGGGATCATCGCCGCCGCGCCCGCGCCCTGCACCGCCCGCGCGGCCAGCACGAACGACCAGGACGACGCGGCCACGGTGGCGATCCCGCCGGCCACGAAGACCACCAGCCCGAACGCCAGCACCCGGCGGCGGCCGAACAGGTCGGCCCAGCGGCCGGCCGTGGCCAGCAGCGCCGCGATCGGGATGAAGGCGGCGCTGGTCAGCCAGACCAGGTCGCCCAGCGGCATGCCGGCGCCCGCGGGGGTGTAACGCAGCACGCCGACGGCCAGGGTGGTGGCCGTGGTGTCGGCCATCACGGTCAGCATCACGCCCGCGCCGACCAGCCGCAGCATCACGGCGTGACGGCGGGTCACGCCGGTTGCTCTGACGGCCACTGGTGTCTCACGCACTCGGTCCTCCTCGCAGGAAAGCCTCAGGTTCCCCGCCGGCCGGCACACTGCGGTGGGTGCGACCGGCGCGGGGTGGTTCGGGGGGTCAGGCGCCGTAACGGCCGGGAGAGAGCAGGCCGTCCGGGTCGAGAGCGGTCTTGAGCCGGTGGAGCATGCCGAGGCTGGCGGTGCTGGTCTCGGACCAGACGTCGGCGGCGGCGTGGTCGATGTCGGAGCGGTAGATGGCGCAGCCGTGGCCGCGCAGCAGGCAGCTCGCGTCGTTGCGCAGCTGGTGGGCGCGGTGGGCGGCGTCGGCGTCGGCCCCGTCGAAGAAGATCTGGATGACGGCGTTGGCCATGTGCGGGCTGACCAGGTTCCACTCCACCATCAGGGCGATGCCGTGGGTGTCGACGGCGCTCTGCAGGGCGTCGAGGATGCGCTCGGTCCTCGTGGCGTGCAGCGGCATCAGCGGCAGCAGCACGAGGAAGCCCATGCCGCCGGCGTCGATCTGGTCGCAGGAGGTGACGCCGAGCGCGTTGCGCACGCCCTGGCAGGTCGGGATGCCCTGGGCGGTGAGCGCCCTGGTGTAGAGCGGGTCGTCGGGGCCGACCGCGGCGGCGTCGAGCACGCGCAGCGTCTCGCCGCCCTCGACCTCGATGAGCGCCTTGCGCAGCATCTCCTCGGCCAGCTCGACGGTGGCGCCGGTGCCGAGCAGCGGACCGAGGACGGTGAACTTGCCGGTGTCCACGCCCGCCGGCAGCAGCCAGCCGCCGTCGCGGCCGGGCGCGAGGGCGAGCTCGCGGAGCCGCATGAGCCCGCCCGCGGGGTTGCCACGGCGCAGGAACCCGGTCATCGCGCCGATCGCGGCGCCGACCTGGTCGCGCCGGATGCGCGCGTGCACGAGCCCGATCGTCTCCGGGCGCGGCACCAGCGAGACGGCCATGGCGGTGACGACGCCCAGATTGTGCTGGACGAACGCGGACGTCAGGTCGGGCCCGGCGACCCGGCCGTGGTAGACGCCGGTGGGGTCGAGCCCGCCGGTGGTGATCACGCTGCCGTCGGCGAGCACGGCCTCGATGCCGGCCACGTCCTGGACCCGGGAGCGGAAGCAGCCGTCGCCGCGTTCGAGGGCGTTGCCGATGACCGAGGTGTCGGCGCAGGAGGCGGTGACGTTGAGCATCCACGGCGTGTCCCGCAGCGCCGCGGCGAGCTGGGCCTGGGTCACGCCGGGCTCGATGACGGCGTAGCCGGCCTCCAGGTCGAGGCCGCGGATGCGGTTCATCCGGCTGAGGTCGACGACGACGTTGTCCTCGGTGACCGGCAGCGCGGAGCCCATGCCCCAGTTCCTGCCGGTGCTGACCGGGTAGAGGCGGCTCTTGCTCACCATGGCCCGGCGGACGAGGGCGCGTACCTCGTCCAGGGTGTGCGGGGTCTCGGTGCCCGCCAGCGAACGCGGTCGGTGGGCGCCCACGTCACGCGGCCGCAGATCCACTCGCGATAGTCCCTGCATGGCTCTCCTCGGGGGATGCGAAATCACGTCAGGCGGTGTGCTGGAGGAGGTCGTCGATGGAGCCGATGGCCTGGGTGGACATCTCCCTGATCTCACGCAGCCGCTGCTCGGTGAACGCCTCGTACGGCGCGGGCGGGACGGCGGCGGGGGCGGGGGCGGGGAAGTCGAGTGAGCCGCGCGGGGCGGCCTGTGCGGGCACGTCGTGCGGGCCGTAGGGGTGGCGGCGGGCGCGGGTGCGTCCGGTGTCGGACGACTCGTGCCGGACGAGCGCGGGCAGATGCGGTGGGGTTCGCATGACGGGAGCTCTCCTACAGGGTTCGTACGGGTTGTGCGTGCTGCCGCCCGTGGAGCGGCACGTGGGTCGTCACGTGCTCTCCTGGTGGCCGGAGCGGGGGATGACGGCCGTGGGGGTCGCCCTCGGCACGCCGTGGTTGATGACGCTGGCGGCGATCCGGCGCTCGGTCAGCCCCATGTGCGGACGGGGCGCGCCGGCCGGACGCACGGCGGCGGTGCCGCGGATGATCGAGCTGGCGTGCACCCACCGGCGGGTCTCGGCCAGCACCTCGCGCTGCGCCCTGGGCAGGTCGCCGTGGGCGGCGTAGTGCTCGCAGACGGACCACGCGAGGGCGCGGGCCATGATCAGGTGCTCTTCGCAGGCCGCGGCCACCTTCGACTCCAGCCCGACCACCTGGGCCAGGAGCAGTTGCAGGTGGGACAGGCCGGAGCTGCGGTCGAACCCGTCGAGCTCGGCCAGCCGGGCCGGCCAGCGCAGCCGCCGCTCGACGGCGGCGCGGGTCGCGGCGGCGACGTCGGCCGCGGTGCGGCCCCGCGGGTCCTCGCCCTCCAGTTGCACGGCCCGCTGCGCGGTGTGCTCGAAGTCGGACAGCCGCTTCAGCCCGCTCTGCAGCAGCCTGATGCGGTTGTGCAGGCAGGCGGCGCTCCAGCCGAGCACCAGCAGCCGGTCGCTGTCGGCCTCGCAGTGCCAGCCGACGAGGCTGACCTCGCGGGCCATGCGGTGGTGGAGCACCCATGCCTCGCGCGGGTCGACGTGGACGGGGGCGTCGATCCACACCTGCAGGCCGCCGGGGGGCAGCTCGCCGACGCCGACCTCGACCCCTTCGGGGGCCACCCTGGCGCAGATGCGCTGGACGACCTTCTGCTGCGCCGCCGTCTCCGGCGCCACCGGCGCCGGGTCCGCCGCCCAGACCGGCGGCACGCGCTCGGGGGCGACTCGCGCCCTGGGCTCGATGCTCATCTGAGGCCACCTCCAGACCCGAAGGTCCCTCCTGCGTAAATTGACACTTAATCCTGCAGCTCTGATCCTCGGGTCGCAGCCCGTCGCTGTCAACTGACACTTAACGAATACCTATCGGACGCACGGTTGGCAACCCTGGGACGCAGGTGAAAGAAGGGGCCTGAGGGGGCAGAGACAAGGCATGGCCTCGCCCGTCGCGAGGCGGCCGCCCGCGAGCGGCCACGAGAGGAAGGAGTCCCCGGTGGCGATGCCCAGAGCCGCGCTGGCGGCGGTGTTCCTGGCCGCCGGGCTGCCCGCGGCCCATGGGGTCACGCACGCCGGCGAGACGTTCTGCCGTATGCCGGAGTTCACCGGCAAGTCGGTTCCGGAGGGGCCTTACCTGATCGACACTGATGTCTCACCGCGGTGGATTTACCCGTACCCGACGCCCGCCGAGCGCGAGCCGTCGTCGGAGCAGCGGCTCGACTTCGCCGGGTTCCCGAGCGTGGCGGCGCTGGACACGGTGGGCCGCGACGGCGCTCCGGTCAGGAAGCTCCTGGTCACCTACGCCACCAACGTGGACAAGGTCGTCACCCTCTCCAGTGAGTCGGCGACCTCCGACGACGGCGGCGTCACGTTCGGCCCGAGCAACCGCACGCCGCTGCGGGAGGCGCCGATCGAGCTGCGCGACGGCCGGCTGCTGGCCCTGGAGTACTACCTGCGGCGCTCCGGACCGGGCACCGCCAAGCTGGGCGTGCTGTCCTCCACCTCGGCGCACGACGAGAGCTGGGTGCGCTGGGAGGCCACGGTCTCCTCGCCGGACGCCGGCGCCTCCGGCGGGGCCGCGCACGGCCTGCCGATCCAGCTCGCCGACGGCACGATCCTGTTCACGGCCTACATCCGCCAGGGCGACACCGAGTCCTACCAGGCGGAGGTGTTCGCCAGCGACGACGGCGGCCGCACGTTCGCCAGGCGCGGCGTGATCGCCCCGCCCCAAGGGCCGTTCGTCCACAACGAGACCGCCCTGGCCCAGACGCTCGACGGCTCCCTGCTGGCGGTGCTGCGCAGGGACGGCGAGCCGCCCTCCACGCTGCACCAGAGCCGCTCCTCCGACGGCGGCCGCACCTGGTCGCCGGTCCGGCCGCTGCGCATCGACGGCCAGGACTGCCTGGTGCGCGGCGTGGCGCCGCGGCTGCTGCTGATGCCGGACGGCGTGCTCGTGCTCAGCGCCGGGCGTCCGCACAACTGGCTGGCGATCGCCCCCGACGGGATCGGCGAGGAGTGGCGGCAGCAGACGGTGACGTACCGCAACAGCGACGGCGTGCGGGACGTGCACGGCTCCTCGGGCTACACCGCCGTGGCCGCGGTCGGCCCGCACCGGCTGATCCAGGTGTTCGACAACTGCAAGCTGCCCGGCGTGCGCCCCGACGGGCTGCTCAACGAGACGGCCTGCCCGGCCCACGGCAAGTTCGAGAACGGCGGCTGGTACGCGATCAAGCGCCGCCTGTACACCGTCACGCCCCCCGGCCCCGACCTGCTCGACCTGGCGGCCCTGTACCGCCGCGGCGCGCTCAAGGTCGAGACCGACATGCGCTGGACCCGTCCCGGCCGGCCGCGCACCGGCCCGTCGGGCGCCTTCGACGGCAGCACCGACTACTGGTCCGGCGCCGTCGCCGCCGGCCCCGGCCGGTACGTCCTGCACCTCGACCGCCCGTACGCGATCAATCGGATCGGCCTCGCCCTGCGCCCCGGGCACGCGGCCGGCGCCCGCGTGTACGTCTCCGCCGACGGCCGCTCCTGGGGCGAGCCCGTCGTCACCGTCGAGGACCGGACCGACTACGCCATGCGCTACCACACGGTGGCCCGCACCGGCGCGCACGTCATGGTCGTCACCGAGCCGACGGACGACTGCGACGCCGAGATCGGCGACTCCTGCAGCATGCTCAGCGAACTCGAACTCTACGGCCGCTGAACCCGGCCGGAATATGCGGATTATCAGGCGGGCCGAAATGGCGCGAGCCTACGGAATGTGACGCCCGGACACGGCGGGCTTTTCGGGACCGGAGTTTCTCCCGGCCGGGCGGAAACGCGCGACTCGGTTACTGTGACTTCCGTTCCTCTCTGCCCGCCTTCCGGCCTGCCGCGGTGACGAATGGCCGGACCGATGTTCCGGAGAGCCGATAAATTGCCGCCCCACTCCCCCGGCGCCGAGGCGTCGCCGTGCGCCTGATCCCCTCCCGCCCCTTCGACAGCGCCGCCGTGTGCGGCGTGACGGGCACCGTCGCGCTGCTGTGCGCCGCCGAGGCGGCCGGCCGCCTCGGGCTCGTCTCCCAGCTGGAGCTGCCGCTCGCCTCGGCGGTCCTGGCCACCGCCGCCGGGCTCGCCGCCGACCCCGCCTTCCTGGCCGACGTGCTGGCCACCTGCGGCGCGTGGGCGCTCGGGCTGCTGACCGCCGTGGCGGTGGCCGTGCCCGCCGGGCTGCTGCTGGGCAGCCTGCCGCCGGTCGAGCGGGCCCTGCGGCCCGTGCTGGAGTTCCTGCGGCCCATCCCCTCGGTGGCGCTCATCCCCCTGGCCGCGTTCGTCTTCACCGGCCGCCTGGAGACGGAGGTCGCGATGATCGTGTACGCCGCCACCTGGCCCGTCCTGCTCAACACCATGTACGGGCTGCGCGAGGTCGACCCGCTGGCCAAGGAGACGATGCGGGCCTTCGGCTTCGGCCCGCCGGCCGTCCTGTGGCGGGTCAGCCTGCCGAGCGCGGCCCCCTTCGTGGCGACCGGCGTGCGGGTGGCCGCGGCCATCGCCCTGATCCTGGCCGTCAGCACCGAGCTGCTGGCCGGCACCAGCGGCATCGGCCACTTCATCATCGTGGCCGAGAGCAGCCCGGACGGCCTGCGGCTGACCATCGCCGCCACCCTGTGGGCCGGTGCGCTCGGCCTGCTCACCAACGCCCTGCTCGCCCACGCCTTCCGGCGGCTGCTGCGCTGGCACACGACGCTGACGGGAGCGGCACGATGATCAGATCCGTGGCGCGGCTGTGGGCCGTGCCCGTCGTCGTGGCCGTCTGGGAGCTGGCCACCAGGGCGGCGGGCAACCCCTACTTCCCGCCGCCGTCCACGATCGCGCTGCGCCTGCGCGAGCTGTGGATCAGCCGGACGGCCCTGGACGACCTCTCCCACAGCCTGGGCCGGCTGCTGACCGGCTGGGTGCTGGCCGGCGTGCTGGGCGTGGCGGCCGGGGTCGCCATGGGCCGCTCGCCGCTGCTGTCGAGGTTCGTGGACCCGGCGGTGCAGTTCTGCCGGGCGCTGCCGCCGCCCGCGCTGCTGCCGGTGTTCCTGGCGCTGTTCTCGACCGGCACGCTCATGCAGGTCATGACCATCGCGTGCGGCATCGTCTGGCCGGTGCTGGTCAACGCCGCCGACGGCGCCCGCGACGTGGACCGGCTGCACCTGGACACCGCGCGGGTCTTCAGGCTGTCGGCCGGGCAGCGCCTGCTGCGCGTCGTGCTGCCCTCGGCGGCCCCGAAGATCCTCGCCGGGCTGCGGCTCAGCCTGTCGCTCGCGCTGATCCTCATGGTGATCGCCGAATTCTTCGCCACCGACGGCGTCGGTTTCCGGTTGCGCGCCGCCCAGCGTTCCTTCGACCTGCCGGGCATGTGGGCGGCCGTCACCGTGCTCGGGGTTCTGGGTTATCTGCTCAATCAGGTTTTCCTGATTCTGGAACGCCGGTTGGTGGCGCATTATGGCGCGACCGAATAAAGCCGCCCGGGAATGCGGAAGATTGCCGGACGGCTGTTCTTTTTCCCCGGCACGCTTTGTTCACGAACTCAACTCTCTGGGAGCGTTTTCATGCGTCTGTTACTCGCGGCGGTCGCCCTCGCCCTGGCGATGACCGGGTGCGGCGGGGCGGATCCCCGGCCGTCGTCCGGCGGGCCGGAGAAGGCCGTGCTGAACCTCGGCATGCTGGCCCTTCCCGAGGTCGCGCCCGTCCAGATCGCCATCGACAAGGGGTTCTTCGCCGCGGAGGGGCTGACCGTCAAGCCCGTCGTGATCCAGGGCGGGGCCGCCGCGATGCCCGACCTGATCAGCGGCAAGCTCGACGTCCTGCACAGCAACTACGTCTCGGCGATGCTGGCCGCCGCGCGCGGCGTGGGCCGCTTGAAGGTCGTCGGCGACGCCTACGCGGCCAAGCCCGGCAACTTCGTCCTCATGACGAGGAAGGACTCGCCCGTCACGAAGCTGGCCGACCTCAAGGGCAGGAAGGTCGGCGTCAACACCCTCGGCAACGTCGCCACCCTGGCCGTGAGCGCGCTGCTCAAGCCCGCCGGCGTGGCGCCCGCCGACATCACCTTCGTCGAACGGCCCTTCCCGCAGATGGCCGGCGCCCTGGCCAACGGCGACGTGGACGCCGCCGTGCTGCCCGAGCCGTTCTGGCAGACCGCGGCCGCCACCAGCGGGGCCCGCAGCCTGTCCGACCTGTTCACCGGGGCCACCGCCGACTTCCCGATGGCGGGCTACCTGACCACCGAGGGCTTCGCGGCCGACAATCCGCGCACGGTGGCCGCCTTCCAGCGCGGCCTGCGCAAGGCGGTGGACCTGGCCGTCGCCGACCCGGCCCAGGCCAAGGCCGCGCTGCTCAAGTACACGAGGATCGACAAGGCGACGGCCGACCTGATGGCGCTGGGCGGCTACTCCACCACCGTCGACAGGGCCCGGTTGCAGCGGGTGGCCGACCTCATGCTGGAGTTCAAGGGCAACGGCTACCTGGAGGCGCCGTTCGACGTCTCCACCCTGCTCCTTCCCGGCGGCTCGTCATGACGGGCCTCGCGGGACGGCGTCCGCGGCGGGTGGTCATCGCCGGGGCGGGCATCGCCGGGCTCACCGCCGCCCTCAGCCTGCACGCGGCCGGCATCACGGACGTGACCGTGCACGAGGCCGTCAAGGACATCCGGCCGCTCGGCGTGGGCATCAACCTGCTGCCGCACGCCGTGCGCGAGCTGATCGAGCTCGGCCTGGGCGACCGCCTGGCCCGGGTCGGCGTCGAGACGGCCGACCTGACCTTCGTCACCCGGCGCGGGCAGCGCATCTGGACCGAGCCGCGCGGCCGGGCCGCCGGCCACGCCTGGCCCCAGTACTCGATCCACCGCGGCCGGCTGCAGCTCCTGCTCCTCGACGCCGTGCGCGAGCGGCTCGGCCCGGACGCCGTGGTGACCGGTTCCCCCGTCACCGGCCTCGACCACGACGCCGACCTGCTCGTCGGCGCCGACGGCATCCGCTCCGGCGTCCGGGCCGCGCTGTTCCCCGGCGAGGGCGAGCCGCTGTGGGGCGGTCACGTGCTGTGGCGCGGCACGTCCCGGGCGCGGCCGTTCCTCACCGGCCGATCCATGATCATGGCGGGCGACGGCGCCCAGAAGATCGTCATCTACCCGATCGCGCCGCCGGACCCCGACGGCACGCAGCTCGTCAACTGGGCCATCCAGCACCGGGCCCCCGAGACCGTCCCCCGGGGCGACTGGAACCGGGAGGTGGAGATCGGCAAGTTCCTGCACCACGTGGCCGACGTGCGCTCCGACGCCCTCGACATCCCCGGCCTCATCGCCTCGGCCGACAAGGCGTACGAGTACCCGCTGGTGGACCGGGACCCGCTGCCGTACTGGTCGTCGGGGACGGTGACGCTGATGGGCGACGCCGCGCACCCGATGTACCCGACCGGGTCCAACGGCGGCACGCAGGCCGTCATCGACGCCCGCGTGCTGGCCCACGCGCTGGCCACCGGCCAGGGCCTGGAGTTCTACGAGAGCCGGCGGCGGCCGGTCACGAACCGGATCGTGCTGGCCAACCGCGAGGACGGACCCGAGGTCGTCCTGCGGATGGCGCACGAACGCGCCCCCGACGGGTTCGCCGACATCGAGGAGGTCATCCCCAGGGACACGCTGGAGAAGATCGCGCTGCACTACAAGCAGCTCGCGGGCTTCGAGCCGGCCACCCTGAACGCCCGCCCCAGCTGGTCGGTCCCCCCGGACACCGGCCAGGGGTCTGCTTCCCTGAACGCCGGCCAGGAGTCGGTTCCCCTGGACGCCGGTCGGTCCGAGAGCTCGCCCTGACCGCGGCACGTGTTCTGGAGGTGGGTGCGGTGAGGCGGGGGCGCGTGGGCGCCCCCGCGCGGGACCGGGCGCGGCCTCCTACCGCTTGGGCGGGAGGTCGTCACCGCGGTTGCGGTTGCGGGTGTGCTCGCGCGCGTCGCCGTCCTCGTCGACCTCCAGGCGTTCCCTCCTGACCTGGCCCTCGACGGTCTCCTCGTGCTCGACGCGCTCCTTGTGCACGCGGATGTGCTCGACCGGCCTGGTCTCCTTGCCGATCACCGGCCGCTCCTCGTGCAGGGTGATCTGCTGCTCGTCCTCGCCGATCTCGTACGTGCCGGGCTCGCCGTCCCTGATGGGCTCGCGCTCGATCACGACCTCCTCGTGCGCGAGCGGCACCCGCTCCTGGACGTTCTCGGTCTCGACGTACTTGCGCAGCCGGACGTGGCCGCTCTCGCGGCTCTCCTTGCCGATGTGGAGCTGCTCCTCGGACGTGGTCATGTCGATGTCGCGGTCGCCCACGTCCCTGCCGCGCATCCGGCCCGGCTGCCCCGGCTGGCCCATCGCGCCTGTCTGGCCGGTCGGCGGCTGGCCGGTCATGCCCGGGCGCATGCCGCGTTCCCCGGCCGTCCGCGGCTCTCCGGCGGGCCGCTGGGCCTGCCGCTCCCCCGCGGCGGGCGAGCGCTGGGACGGGATGGTGGACGGCTGCATCCCGTAGTACCGGTAGAGCTCGGCCTCCTCCTCCAGCGACAGGCGGCCGTCCACGTCGATGTTGGGCGCGCCCTTGATCATCTCCTTGTCGAAGGGGACCCTGATCTCGTCCCCGGAACGGCGGGCGTTGGCCAGCGGCACGAAGGTCTGCTTCATGCCGAAGAACCCCGTGCGCACGGTCACCCACTCCGGCTCACCGGTGCGGTCACTGAGGTAGACCTGGCCCACCTTGCCGATCGACTGTCCGTCCGACCCGATCACATGGCACTCGAGCAGGCTCCGGATCTCTGTTTGCATAGCCACGACGATCCCCCCGATTGTTCGTCCTGGTTCAAAAAGGACAAATACCCCAGAGAGTCGCATTTGCACACACGGGTCGGCCAGTCTTTGCCATGGATCGGCCTACGGCGGAGGCACGCCGCGGCCCTGCCGGGAGCCCTCGTAGGCGGCCCGCCGCAGCCTGGCCGTCCATCCGGCCGGGCGCAGGCAGGGGGCGCTGTTGAGCACGGGGTCGAAGGTCAGGTCCGCGGTGTGCAGGCGCAGGCGGGCCAGGTAGCGACCGCCCGCCCACAGGTGGAACAGCAGCGGGCCGCGGGCCAGCGCGCCGGGCAGCAGCGCGGGATCGGCGGGCACGCGCTCCCCCTCGGGCCGGGCGACCAGCCGGTACCGGCCGGTTCCGTACACGTACGCCGTGAGGCTGGAGTACGGCCCCGACGTGAAGGTGCGGCGCGGCACCGGCACAGGGCCCGCGCCGGTGGACAGCAGCAGGTCCACCCCGTTGGGCAGGCGCACGGCCAGCCCCAGCACGTCGGGCAGCCGGCCCGGCAGGGACAGCCCCTTGGACAGCCGGGCCCGCACCTCGTGCTCGCCCGGCTCGCCCAGCGGCGCCGCCTCGACCGTCAGCGTGCCCGCCAGGAGCAGCCCGCGCCGGTGCAGCGCGCGGCCGTGCCGGAGCCCGGCCAGCACGCGCGCCGCGGCGCGGGCGAAGGAGTCGAGCGCGGCCGGAGGGCCCGTGCCGCCGGGCATCGCGGACGTCTTCGTCAGTAGTCTTCCTGCGCCTTCTTCAGCGCCTTGAGGTGCTCCTGCAGCGTCGGGGACGCGGACTTGGCCAGCGCCACCACCGCCGGCGAGGAGCCCTTGGAGATCTCCTCCTTGGTGGCCTCGATCGCCGTCTTGTGGGCCTTGACCATGCCGACGACGAACTCCTTGTCGAACTCCTTGCCCTTGGCGTCCTGCAGGCGCTTGGCCATGGCGGCCTGGGCGGAGGTCGGCGCGGCGGGAAGCTGGATGGCGAGCTGGCTCGCGGTCTCGGTCACCTTCTTGTCGAACTGGGTGTGGTCGTCGACGAGCATCCGGCCGATCGACTTGATCTGGTCGGTGGCGCCCTTCTTCTCGGCCAGGCGGCCCGCCTCGATCTCGGCCAGGTTCCCCTGGTGGATGGTCGCCATCCAGGTCCTGTCCTGCTCGGACGGCTGTGCGTCGGTCCGCGGCGCCAGCCCCGCGGTGTTGGTGGTGGCGCTTTCGCCGCACCCGGACAGGGCGACGACGGCCGCGGCGGCCAGCAGCATGGTCAGACGAGTACGCATGAGGTTTCCTATGACATGGTGACACTTCTCCGACACAGAGAGTAACCATGCGCTCGCGACTTCCCCCTCAGGCGCGCCGCGTCGCACCCCTGGCTGCCGGGTGTCGCGGGCCGCCGCCATGAGCCGTCATCATGTTGACGGACGAGACGCGGTCGGACCTGACCGCCGAGAGCGCGAGGAGAAGGATGACGCCACCGGCCCGATCACCGGAGCAGCGCAAGCGGGACACGCTCGACCGGCTCGAACACGACGTCGACGCCTGGGTGGCCACGGCGGGCGACGGCGGCCCGTACATGACGCCGCTGTCGTTCCTGTGGGACGGGCACCGGCTGCTGCTGTCCACCGCCGACGCCACGCCCACCGCCCGCAACCTGCTCGACGGCGGCACCGTGCGCCTCGGCCTGGGCCTGACCAGGGACGTCGTCCTCATCCACGGCACCGTGACGGCGCAGCCGGCCGCCACGATCCCCGGCGACATCGGCGACGCGTTCGCGGTGAAGACCGGGTTCGACCCGCGGGTGTCGCGCGGCCCGTACACGTACTTCTGGGTCACGCCGGTGCTGGTGCAGGCGTGGCGCGAGGTGAACGAGCTCGCCGGGCGCGACCTGATGCTCGACGGGAAGTGGACCGTCTAACCGAACCCCAGCACCAGCGCGGTGTGCCGCTTCACGATGACGAACTCCTGTCCCGACCCATGGGCGGCACTCTCTGAGGTGGGGCTTTCTGACGTGGGACTCTCTGGGACGGGGCCTTCTGGGACGGGGCCTTCTGAGGCGGGGGTGCGGTGGGCGGTCAGGCGTAGGTCGGTGGTGCGTGGGCGGCCTGCGGCGGCCCATGCCCTGACGTGCGCAGCCAGCTCCTCGGCCAGCGCCGCGCCGCCCGGCCCGTATCCCTCGGCCACCAGCTCGGCGCCCCCCGCACCACTCGCCACGGCCGTCGGACCGGGGGCGTCGGGGTTCCGTCGCCCAGTCGGATCGGCGGCGTCGGGGGTGTCTCGTCCGGTCGGACCGGGGGCGCGGGAGGCGCGGGGGGCGAGCACGGCGATGGCGGAGCCGTCGGTGAGGCCGAAGGTGCCGCCGTAGCCGCCGTTCCGGTAGACGCCGAGCACGCACCAGCGCGGCTCGTGCAGCGCCAGCCACAACGCCACGTCGGCGCCCGCCTCCGCGAGCGGATCCCGCCCCGCCGCCGGGCCCGCCGTCGCGAGCGGATCCCGCCCCGCCGTCGGGGCCGCCGTGGGGCCCGCCGTCGGGGGCGGCGTCGGGCCCGGCGGCGGGCCCGGCGTCGCGGGTGGTTCCGGGAGCGGGGCGGGCGAGGTGACGGCGACGGTCGTGGGGGCGGTTTCCAGGGCGGTCACGAGGTCGCCCAGCTCGCGCGCCACCGGGAGCGCCAGCCACAGGTCAGGGTCCCGGCGCAGCATGACCACCGCCTCCGGCCCCGCGGACGGCCCCCGCAGGCGCATGAACCCGCAGGGCGCCACCGTACGTCCGGCCCAATGGCCGCCCGAACGTTCCAGCGCCACCGACACCTGCACCCCGCGCAGGTCGAGCGGCACCACCAGCCGCCCGCCCGGCGCGAGCTGGTCGAGCCAGGCCGGAGCCAGGTCCCACACGCCGACGGCGGCGATCACCCGGTCGTACGGCGCCGCCCCGGCGAACCCCTCGCCCCCGTCCGCGCACACCACCTCGACCTGCGGGAACCCGGCAGCCGCCAGGTTGCGCCGGGCGTCCCGCACGATGCCGGCGTCGAGGTCGAGGCTGACCACCCGCCCGTCCGGCCCGGCCAGGTGCGCCAGCAGCGCCGCGTTGTAGCCGGTGCCCGCGCCGATCTCCAGCACCCGATGGCCGGGCTCGACACCGAGCTGCCCGAGCATCGTCGCCATGACGGACGGCTGCGACGACGAGCTGACCGGCAGCCCGTGCTCGTCCCGCCGGGTGACGACCGGCACGTCGCGGTAGGCGGTGCGGGGATCGACGCCGGGCAGGAACAGGTGGCGCGGCACGGCGAGCAGCGCGTCCGCCACGTCGTCGGCGATCTCCTGACGCTCGCGCAGGCCCGCGACCATGGCCTGCCTGAGCCGGACGGCATCCATGTCGCGATTGTCCACCGGCCGGGAATTCACGGTAAAGAAAACGCCAAGAAGGATTGGGCTCCGGGATGGGGGGAATGGCAGGCAACTTCTGTACGTCGACCGTTTGGAGGAGCCGTAGTGCTCACCCTGACAGCCAACGCAGCCCAGGCGATCCGCGACCTGACCGCGTCCGCGCCGGAACCCGCCCAGGGCGGGATCCGCATCTCGTCGCAGGGCGAGGGCGCGAACTCGCTCACCCTCTCCCTGGCCACGGCCCCTGAGCCGGCCGACGAGGTGGTGGAGACCGAGGGCGCGCGGGTCTACCTCGATCCCGTGGCCGCGACCGTGCTGGACGACAAGTCCCTCGACGCCGGGGCCGACGCGCAGGGAAGCGTGTCGTTCATGGTGACCCCGCAGGCGGTGTGACGGGCAGCCGCCGTACCGGTGCTCACGCCGGTACGGCGGCCCCGCACCCGGGTCAGCCGGCCAGGAGCTTGTGCAGGTAGCGGACCTGCTCCTCGGTCTGGTAGCCCGACCCGCCCTCGTGCCCGTTCCAGGGCCAGACGGTGATCTCCTTCGGCCCCTGCCAGTGGTTGTAGGCGGCGAAGACCGTGGAGGGCGGGCAGACGTAGTCCATGAGCGCGACCGAGTACAGCACGGGCACCCGGCCGCGGGCGGCGAAGTTGACGCCGTCGAAGTACGACAGCGTGCGGAACACCTGGTCGGCGCCGTCCCGGCGGGAGGCCAGGAAGCGCACCACCTCCTGGTACGGGTCCCGGTCGGTGATCTCCAGCGCCCGCCGGAAGTGCGTCAGGAACGGCACGTCCACCAGCGCGGCCCGCACCGACGGGCGCAACGCCGCCGTGGCCTGCGCGATCGCGCCGCCCTGGCTGCCGCCCGAGACCACGATGCGCCCGGCGTCCACCGCCGGATGGGCCGCGGCCACGTCGACCGCCCTGGCCGCGTCGGTGAACACGCGCCGGTAGTAGTAGTCCTCGGGGTCGAGGATGCCGCGCGTCATCATGCCGGGCGCCTGGACGTTGGCGCTGCCGTGCGGGTCGCCGGTCGTGCCGGGGCTGGTGGGGCTCGCGCCGCCGTGTCCCCGGGTCTCCATCACGAACACCGCGTAGCCGGCCGCGGGCCACAGCAGGTGGTCCTTCGGGAACCCGCGCCCGCCGCTGTAACCGATGTAGTGCATCACGCACGGCACCGGCTCCCGCACGCCGCGCGGCAGGATGAACCAGCCGCTGATCCGGTGGCCGCCCCACCCGGCGAACGACACGTCGTAGACGTCGACGCCGCTCAGCGGCAGATCGTAGGGCACGAACTCGGCGGCCGGGTCGAACGCCTCGGCCTCGGCAAGCGTACGGGACCAGAAGTCGTCGAAGTCGGCGGGCTCGTCGCGGTCGGGGAGGTAGGCGCGCAACTGCTCGATCGGGAGGTCGAACAAGGACACGGGGGGACTCCAAGCTGTAGGCAACCCTGATATTTCACCTCATCAGCCCAGGTAAGCGCTATCCTCCGCCGGCGGAAGCTGAAAGCGCGCGTACCGGGTAGTGGAGGTCGCGTGATCGAATACGTGATCGAGGTTCCTTCCTCCCATCTCTATCCCGGCCTGGTGCTGGAGGCCCCCGCGGACGCCGAGGACTTCCTCGTGCTGTTCACCGACGACTCCGAGTCGCGCGCCCAGCTCCTCGGCGACGCCTCGGGACGTCCGGTGCTCAGGGTCGGCGGATACATGACCACGAACGGGACCGTCATCGACGAGCGGGTGTGGACCGTGCGCGAGACGCTGCGCACCGGCGACCGCCTGCGCATCCGCCTGGGCCGCTCGCTCCCCTCCCCCGTCACGGGCTAGCGTCCCCTTTGTGAGGTCTTTTGCCGGGATGGTGGCGGGCGCCGCGGTGCTCGCGCTGTCGCCCGTCGCCGGGCTGGCCGCGCTGGCCGGGACGGCGATGGTGGGCGCGCGGCCCGGGGCGTTCACGGTGACCGGTCTCGCGGTGTTCGCCTCGGTGTGCTACCTCGGGCTGCTGCTGTGCGTGCCCCGGCCGCGCGCGACCTGGGGGCGGTGGTTACGGGCCGCGCTGATCCTGGCCGTCGAGGTGGCGGTGGTCTGGCGGGTCGCGGACGCGACGCTGACCCCGCCGCCGGCGCCGTCCGCGACCCCGTCGCCGGTGGCCGGGCAGCACGAGTGGCGGCTGCCGACGGGGTCGCGGCTGGCGTACGTCCGGGTCGCGCCGAAGCGGGTCACCCGCCCGGAGCCGGTGGTCTTCCTGTCCGGCGCGGCCGGCCTGGCGGACCTGGCCGCCGATCCGGCGTTCTACCGGCGGCTGGCCGCCGACGGGCACGAGGTCTACGTCTACGACCGGGTGGGCGCTGGACGCTCGGCGCGGCTGCCGGACCCGGCCGCGTACGGGCTGGGCCGCGACGTGGCGGACCTGGAGCAGGTGCGGCAGGCGATCGGCGCCCGCCGCCTGACCCTGGTCGCGCGCGGCGAGGGCGCCCGGCTCGCGGCGGCCTACCTGTCCGCCCATCCGGACGCGGTGTCGAGGGCGGTGCTCGCCTCCCCCGCCGACCTCGACCGGGCCCGTGCCGCGACGCTGCTGGACGACGGCCCGCCCAGCCCCAGGATGCTCGCGGTCCACACGCTGCTGCGGGTCGAACCGGCGGCGGCGCACGCGTTCGCCGGCGACGCCGAACTCGACGCCCGGGCCGCAGGCTCCGCCGTCTGCCCGGAGGGCCGGCCCGCCGGGAAGCCGCCCCAGGCCCAGTCCGACGGTTCGGGTGGGTATGCGTGGCTGGTGGACCGGCCGTCGCCGCCGGGGATGCGGGAGGGGCTGGCCCGGGTGACGGCGCCCGTCCTGGTGGTCAAGGGGGCGTGCGACGGGGAGAGCTGGTCGGCGGCCACCGACGTCCGGCGGGCGATCCCCGGTGCCGGGCTCGTCTACGCCGAGGGGCGGGGGGCGTACCTGGCGACGCTGCGGGCGTTCCTGGCGGGCCGGGCGGTTCCGCCGTACGAGGGGGCCACGCCCCCGGCCGGTTACCGGGGGCCGTGGTGAACCCGGCTCAGCGGTCCCGCGTCCGGGGCTCCGGGCGGCCGGGGCGGGCGCAGGAGCCGGCCGTGGCCGCCGCCACCTTCCATCCCGCGTCCGGGAACGGCGACATGAAGTGCGTCAGCAGGTCCACCGCGTAGTCGGGGGCCTGCCCGCCGGGGTCGAGGAAGGACACCATCTGCGGGCCGTCGGAGCCGCGCAGGGTGATCGAGCCGTCCCTGCCGCCGGAGGCGAAGCCGGGCTTGGCGTCCACGGTGAGGCAGGCGAGCCCGATCCCGGCGGCGGCGATCTCCTGGCGGGCGCCGATGCGGCGCATGCGCTGGTCGTAGCGGCGCAGGGCGAGCGAGGTGGCCCGGGTGAGCCGCAGGGAGCCGGTGAAGGCGTCCGCGCCGATCCTCCTGCTCAGCCTGACCCGCAGGGAGACGTCCGGCCGCAGGTCAACGCCCTTGGCGGTCAGGCGGAGGCGGTCGTAGGCGCCCTCGAAGCCGGGCGCGAGGAACCCGGCCGCGGCCGGCGCCTTGAGCCCGAACGGGATGCGCCCCGGCCGCACCCGCAGCCAGGACACGCGCCGGACCGCCAGCGACACCTCCCGCACCGCGCTCGCGCCGAGCGCGAAGTCCCCGCCGACCTGGTAGGTGAGGAACCCCGAGGTGTACGGCACCTCCTTGGACACGGCGATCCGCTGCCGCTGGACCGGGCCCACGCGCAACCCGGCGCCCACCGCGACGCGGCCCGTCGGCCCGGGTTTCGAGACCAGATCGAGCGACTGGTCGGGATTGAGGCGGATCGTCGTGTCGGCGGCAAGGTCCTCGACCGCGAGCGAGACCCCGCCGAGCCGCCCGGACGGGTCCACCAGGCGGCCGTCCACGGCCAGCCGGCCGTCCAGGGTGCTCGCGCCGCCCCGGTAGGTGAGCGTGGGGACGCTCAGCCCGGCGGCCGAGGCGTCGGCGTCCAGGCCGAGCACCGCGGGGACGTCGGTCAGCCGCAGCCCGCCGCTGCCCCGGCCGGGCAGGGTGACCTCGGCGGTCAGGCGTTCGACCGGCGCGGAGTTCCGTACCCGGATCCGGGTCCTGGCCCCGTACGTGCCCCGCACGTCCACGGCGGCCGGCACCGGGTCGAGGGCCACGTGGCCGCGCAGCCCGCCCGCCTCGGCCCGCACGTCGAGCGCGCCCAGCGTGGCAGGCGGCTCGACGCGGTAGGCGACGTGCCCGGCGTCCAGCGGGCCTACGGACAACCGGGTGATCCTCGGCGGCAGCCGGGTCAGCGTGGCCCGCGCCCTGATCGGGACCGGCGCGAGCACGCTGCTGTCCAGGTGGAGGACGAGGGTCCGGCGTCTGGGGGCGAAGCCGGAGAAGGCGAACGTGCCGCCCGCCGGGTCGATCGTCACCTGGCTGGGCAGGCCGGTGACGTCGAGGTAGCCCTGCAGGCCGTAGCAGCCGCGTCCCGCCGTGCAGAACGGGCCCTGACCGCAGCCGCCGGCCGGGCAGCCGCCGTCCGTCAGCGAGAGGCCGCCCTCGACGGCGGGCGCGGGACGCATGCGGGCCAGCGCGGCGGTCCTGCCGAGCCAGGCGCGGGCGGTCACGCCGAGCCGGGAGCCGGAGTAGGTGAGCCTGCCCTCGGGCGTGGCGGCGACGGTCAGGTCGCCCGGCACCGGCCCCACCCTGCCGAGGACGCCGAAGCGCACGTCCCCCAGGACGATGTCGGCGTCCACGGCGAGCCGCTGCCTGGCGGCCCGGAACCGGGCCAGGAACCCCTGGCCGGACGGGCTGAGCTCGACCCGCGACAGGCCCCTGACCAGCACGCTCGCGTCCAGGTCGCCGCCGGTCCTGTCGTAGTGGGCGGCCAGGTGCGGGCCGCTGGGGGACGTGGCGCCGTCGTGGTTGGCGACGGCCAGGGCCGCCGACCCCATCGGGCCGGACAGCCCGCGGAAGCGGTAGATCCCGTCCTTCCAGGCGGCCTCGAAGCGGGCCGGGACGCCGGTCACGTCGGCGGCGGCTCTGAGCACCCGGCCGCCCGTCCTGATCCGGGCCAGCGCCGACACCTTGGCCACGGGGGCGCTCGCGGTCCAGGCGAGGGTCCCGGCCGCGGTGTCGGCGGCCAGTTCGGCCCGCTCCGGCACACCCTCCACCGCCACCCGCACGTCGTCCCCGGCCGAGGCGCCGTCGAGGGCGGTGACGTACGACCTGGCCGCGTAGAGGCGGAGGGCGCGGAGCCGGCCGGACGTGGCGACCTCGACCGCCGAGCGCTCGCCCAGCGTCCACGCGGTCCTGACGTCCCCACGCACCCCGCGGACCGTGCCGTCGATCGTCGGCCCGCTCCGGACGTCGGCGTAGGCCGCCCGGACCCGGTCGATCGCGCCGCCGGCCCGGTAGACGGCCGTTCCGGCGGCGGGGTCGAGGGTGAGGTCGGCCTGGGCGGGGGTGTTGGAGATCTCCAGGCGTGCCAGGCGTCTTCCGTCGAGGCCCGCGGCCACGAAGGGCCGGCCGCTCGCCCTGCCCTCCAGGCGGGCGTGCGGCGCGCTGCCGTACGTGACGTCGAACCCCGACACGCCGGACAGCAGCGCCGAGACCCCGGCGGCGTCGCCGTTCTTGATCAGGGTGACGTGGCCGCCGGCGGGGCTGGAGATCGCGCCGCCGCCGCGTTGCAGGACCGCGGCGAACCGGCCGATCGGCGAACTGGCCGTCTGCGTGACGCGGTGCGCGGCCGGGTCGCTCTCCAACCGGACCCGGGCCGGCAGCCCGCTCAGCTCGGCCCGCAGCACGGTCCCGGACGCGGCCCGGTCGTAGTACAGCACCTTGGCCGAGCCCGCCCGCGCGGGCCCCGACGACTCGACGGTCAGGCTCTGCCTGCCGCCGGACGCGACGTGGGCGGCGGTGAACGAGCGGGGCACCTCGCGCAACTCGGCGCTCGCCGCCGTGGCCAGGCGGCCGTCGCGGTAGAGGTGGGTGTGCAGCTCGGCGCGGGCGATCGGGGCTGGGGCGGTGAAGCGCATCCGTCCGCCGGCCAGGCGCACCTGGGCACGGGCAGGCATGCGGTCCAGTACGGCCTGCGTGTAGCGGCCCGGGGAGACCGCGATCGTGTCCAGCCTGGCGGGACGGGACGCGGTCACGTCCAGCTCGATCTCTGGAGAGGTGGTGGCGTCCCGCTCGGCGGCCCGGGTTGGTGAGTCGAGGGTGGCCTCGACCGTAAGTCGTTCGGTGGCTGGGGTCTGGCGCAGGCTCACCGCCGTGCGTCCGGTCAGTCCTGCCAGGGTGACGGCGGACGGTCCCGGGTCCTTGCGGGTGACGTTCGCCCTGACCGTCCGGCCGTCCGGGTCGATGGTGAACGTCCCGCGGTCGAGCGCCGACAGCGACGCGCCGCCGCGCAGGCCGTCGAAGCCGACGGTCACCTTGCCGTCGTACTCGGCCCAGACCAGCGCTCTGACCCTCTTCCCGGACAGGCTCCTGACCGCGAACCCGAGCCCGATGCCCCCGCTCCCGGTGTTCGCGACGGGCACCAGGTCGGCCGCCAGGTCGGGGAGGCCGTCGCCGGTGACGTCCGCGGCGACCGGCACGGCGACGGGCCTGCGCGCCGAACACGCCACCGCCCGCTCCACCCCCACCACACACAACCGATACGTCACCCCTTGTCTCGCCGGCAGAGCCCCACCGGCCGCATCACCCACCGGCCCTCCCACCGAGACGACCGAGCCGCCTCCCTGAGGGGGGATTGCGCGGCCTCCCTGGGGGCGGATCAGGGGGCCGATGTCCAGGCGCAGGGCGTCCAGGGCCTTGGTGACGGACGGGGGCGGGCGCAGGAGGGTCAGAGGGGCGGCGCCGGTCGTGTCGGGCAGGAGGGCGGCGGGGTCGGGGGCCCGCCGTCCGAGCCCCTGCCGTTCCTGCCGCCGAACGGCCTGGGCGGCGATGGCGTCGGCGAGACCCGTCCCGGCGGGCGTGGTGATCTCCGGCCGTTCCGGCCCCACCGGCCCCTTCCCCATCGCCCGTACGGCGGGCGACGGACCCGACGGAACCCGCACCACGGCAGGCGGCGGCTCCGGAACCCCGGGCACCACCTGCGCCATCACCTGACCTCCCGTCGACGCCTGAACCACTCGCGCAGTCAAGGCATGACCGGAGGCCGCGACGACGGGCGGACCTGCCAGTGCCGTGGCTGCGATGGACGTCGAAGCGAGCACGCGCAGAAGGGCGTGCGGCATGAAGCGTTCCCCCGAACCCGTCTAACTCATCCCATCAGAAACAATGGTCACGAGATGACCATATTTCCTCACTAATCGTCAAACGCGGCGCAACATGGAACTCCAGTTCCCGCCCCGCCACTTCGTCCCTGGCCACCTCACCCCCCGCCGACGCGTTCGCTCGACGCCAGGTCAGCCGCTACGCCGCCCGGCGCGCCCCCGTCCGGCTCACCGCCGTGACCACGGTGGCCGCCACGGCGAGCACCAGCAGGACGCCCACCGCCAGCCGGTAACCGTCCTGCAGCACGTCGGCCACGCCGGACAGCCGGGCGGGGTCGGCGGCGTAGACCAGGTGCCGCTCGGCGGCCGGCACGGACGCGGCGACGATCGCCAGCGACATGGCGGTGCTGATCACGGTCGAGACGTTGACCAGCATGAGCCGTACACCGTTGACCACGCCGAGCCGGTCCTGCGGCGCGTCCATCATGATCGCGGTGGTGTTGGCGGTGATGAACAGCCCGCTGCCCGCGCCCACCAGCGCGAGCGCCGTCCCGAGCCAGGCGTAGGGCACGGACGGGTCCAGCGCGGCCAGCATGACCGCCATGCCCGCCGCGCTCACCGCCGAGCCGGCCACCGCCACCGTGCGCGGGTGGAACCGTCCGGTCAGCGCCCCGGCGACCAGCGAGGTCAGGGCCGAGGCGGCCGAGACGGGCAGCACGGCGAGCCCGGCCTGGGCGGGTTCGAACTGCCGGGTGGACTGCAGGAACAACGAGATCACCAGCACGATCGAGAACTGCCCGAGCGAGTTGAGCACGGCGGCCAGGTTCGCCAGCGCGAAACCGCGGTCGCCGAACAGCCGCAGGTCGAGCAGCGGCGTCCGGCTGCGCCACTCGACCAGCGCGAACACCGGGGCCGCCGCCGCGAACGCCACCCCGCCCGCCACCACCCACGGGCTCAGCCAGCCGAGCGAGCTGCCCTGCGACAGGGCCAGCAGCAGCCCGCTCAGCCAGGTGAACAGCAGGACGATCCCCGGCACGTCCAGCCGCTCGCGCGGGCCCCTCGGCACCGGGCGGAGAGTGACCGCGCCCCAGACGATGGCCGCGACCCCGACGGGCACGTTGAACCAGAAGATCCACCGCCAGCCCGCCGCGCCCGCCAGGAACCCGCCGAACGACGGCCCCACGAGCCCCGCCACGGAGATGATGGCCATGTAGACGGCCATGCCACGGCCCAGGCGGGCCGGCGGGAAGGCGCGGGCCAGGATGGCCGAGCTGTTGGCCAGGATCATGGCCGAGCCGCACGCCTGGGCGACGCGGGCCGCGAGCAGCACCTCGATCGAGGGCGCGAACCCGGCCGCCAGGCTCGCGACGGTGAACACCACGAACCCCAGTAAGTACGTGCCGCGCCTGCCGAACAGGTCGGCCACCCGCCCGAACACCACCAGCCCGACCGAGCTGACCAGCATGTAGGCGAGCAGCACCCAGCTCGCCAGGAAGGCGCCGACGCGGAAGTGCGCGACGACGGCGGGCAGGGCGACGTTGAGCGAGCTGGAGTTGAGCCCGGTCAGGAACATGCCGAGGCTGGTGACCGAGACGGCCCGCCAGGCGTACCGGAGCTGCGCCGCCTCATCCTCCGCCCCCACCCCCGGCACCGCCGCGACGGCCTCGGACTCAGTCACACCGGACCGCCTGAACGTTCATGCCCACTCTTTCTAGAATCCCCCTCTAGGAAAGAGCTCACCCCACCGATTGTCAAGATCCCAGCCCAGGAACGTACGGCCACAGGCGCGGGGCACAGGGGGGCGCTGCGGGAGTTCGCGTCCCGTCCAGGGAAGGTTCAGGCCAGTGTGCGGAGGGCCTGCTCCACGGTGTCGCCGGTGCCGACGGCCACCTCGCCGCCGTCGCCGTCACGCGCCACGGCGATCACGCCGGACCCGGTCGGATGGCGGCTCAGGGTGACCGTGCAGCCGTCGCGCAGCAGCGTCTCCACGTCGGCCGTCCTCTGCGGCGCGGCCCGCTCACCGGAGCCGGGCCCGAGCAGGCGGGTGGCCGCGATCAGCGCGGCGACGGGCGTCCGGTGCCGGGCCAGGAGCACAGGGCTGTCGTCGTACGGCTCCGAGACCTGCCGGACGAGCTCCCCCAGCTTCGCCTTGGCCGTGGACAACGACACCACCGGCAATCCGGTCAGCATCCCGGGAACCTTGGACAGCGGCACCAGCGCGGCCCACTCCCAGCGCTCCCGCGTGATCAGCGTGATCTGCCCCTCACCCGCCGCGCCCACCAGCGCCCCCCAGCGGGACCGTGCCTCCTCGACCCCGATGGGCACGCCCAGCCTGTCCTCCATCTCGCTGTAATTGATCATGAGGAAAACCGTAAGGCACCTTACGATATTCGCGCAAGGATCCTCGCCCGCCCCCGCGAGGCGTCCGACGCACTCACCCCCCGCGACACACCCTCCGGACGAGGTCGTCGGCGGCCTCCCGCCACTGCGGGTACTCGAAGGCGAAACCCGCCCCCAGCAACCGCCCCGGGACCACCCGGCGGCTCTTGAGCAGCAACTCGGTGTCGGACCGCAGCGCGTACGCGCCGAGCTCGGCCATCCACCGCGTCGCGGGCAGGCCCACCGGCACGCCCCAGGCGGACCGCAGCGTCCGCATGAACGCGGCCTGCGGCAGCGGCCCGGGCGCGGCCAGGTTGACCGGTCCGTCCAGGTCGTCCCGCCCGGCCAGGAACTCGACCGCGCGGACGAGGTCGCGGTCGTGGATCCAGGACACGTACTGCGCGCCCCCCGCCAGCGGCCCGCCGAGGCCGAGCCGGGTCATGCGCAGCAGCACGTCGAAGACGCCGCCGCGGTCGGGGCTCATCACCATGGCGGTGCGCAGGGCGACCTTGCGCGTGTGCGGGGTCTCGGCCCGCTCCTGCTCCCGCTCCCATGCCTTGGCGATCTCGACGCTGTAGCGCCAGTAGCGCGGGACGCCGGGCTCGTCGCCGCCGATCAGGCCGGTCGCCTCGTCGTTGGGGGCGTCGAAGCGGTGGGCGTAGAGGGTGGCGGTGCTCATCTGCAGCCAGACCCGGGGCGGACGTGCGGCGGCGGCGATCGCCCGTCCCACGACTTGGGTGGAGCGCACCCGGGAGTCCATCATGGCCCGCAGGTTGGCGGGGGTGTAACGGCAGTTCACGCTCCGCCCGGCCAGGTTGACCACGAGGTCGCTGCCGTCGATCTCGCGGGCCCACGCGCCCAGGGTCTCGCCGTCCCAGACGACCTCGCCCTTCCGGGACGGCCTGCGGGTCAGCACCACGACCTCATGGCCGGCGGAGGTCAGCGCCCGGCGGAGAATCTCGCCGACCTGTCCGGTTCCTCCGGGAATCACGATCTTCACTCTGCCGACCCTACTCCCGTCTTTTGAACGCGTTCAGGGCGGCCCCGAGCACCGCCGGGCAGCGCGCTCGTCGCGGCGGAGGGCGTCGGAAGGGACGGAGGAGCGGAGGAGCCTGGCCGGGCGGGAGTTCGTGGGCGCAGCGGATCAGGACGTGAGGGCGTCCAGGGTCCGCATGTCCTCGTCGGTCAGGGTGAGGTCGGCGGCGGCCAGGTTCTCCGCCAGATGGACGGCCGAGCCGGTGCCGGGCGTGGGCAGGACGACCGGGGAGCGGTGCAGCAGCCACGCCAGCGCCACCTGCCCGGACGTCGCGCCGTGCCGGGCGGCCACCCGCTCGATCGCCGCCCCCGTCCCGGACCACGCGGCGAGGGACCCGTTCCCGAGGGGGAACCAGGGCAGGAACGCGATGCCCAGTTCTTCGCAGCGCGCCAGCACGGGCTCGGACTCCCGGTCCAGCACGTTGAACCGGTTCTGCACCGACGCCGGCCGCAGGACGGTCAGCGCCTCGTCGAGCTGGTCCAGGGTGACGGTGTCGAGCCCGATGTGCCGGATCTTGCCCTCTTCGCGCAGTTCGGCCAGCGTGCCGAGCTGGTCGGCGAGCGGCACCGCGGGGTCGATGCGATGGAGCTGGTACAGGTCGATGGTGTCGGTGCGCAGACGGCGCAGGCTCGCCTCGCACATGGCGCGCAGATCCTCGGGGCGTCCGGCCGGGTGCCACTTGTCCGGACCGGTGCGGATCACGCCGCCCTTGGTGGCCAGCACCAGGTCGCCGGGGTACGGATGGAGGGCCTGGGCGATCAGCTCCTCGGCGATGTCCGGGCCGTAGTTGTCGGCGGTGTCGATGAGCGTGACGCCGCGGTCGACGGCCAGGCGGAGGAGCGCGACCGCCGCGCCGGGCGTGAGGCGCGGGCCCCAGTAGCCGGGGCCCGTGAGCTGGGCGGTGCCGTAGCCGAGGCGTCGCACCCGCAGCTCACCGGCGATCTCGAACGTCCTGCCCACCACCGCGCCCGCCCTTTCCCCGATGAAAGGGCCCATCGTACGGCCGCCTCACCGCCGGGACCGCCACCCCCTGACGGGGCGGCGCTCGTCCAGCAGTGACGACGGGTCGGGCTCCCGCCGGGACCGGGGAGCCTGGACCAGGAAGCCGGGACCAGGAAGCCGGGCATCCGACACTCCCAGGGCCGCCCCGGCCTGGTCTCAGACCGTGGCCACCACCGCGTAGCGCTCGTCGGTGATCTCCTTGCCCCACAATGCCGGGTCGGGCAGGGGATGCACCCGAAGGTCGCCGACCAGGGGACGGAGGGTCGTGGTCAGGTTGGCGGCGGTGACGCCGCCCATCCACGGGAAGTGCTCACCCGGCACGTAGTCGGACTGCCCGCCGGAGGTCTGCCAGCGGCCCTCGACCAGCACCAGCCGGCCGCCGGGGCGCAGCAGCGACACCCAACGGGCCAGCGCCGCCTCCGGATCGGGGATGGTCCACAGCAGGTGGCGGGCCAGCACGACGTCGAAGCGGCGGTCGCCGACGGGCGGGTCGGCCGCGTCTCCCGTCAGCACCGTGGCGCCGGTGGCGGCCAGCTTGGCCCGGGCCCGTTCGACCATGCGCGGGGCCAGGTCGACGGCGGTCAGACGATGGCCCTGGACGGCCAGCAGCAACGACAACGAGCCCGTGCCGCAGCCCAGGGCGAGCACGTCGAGCGGCCCGGCGGGCACCCACTCGGCCAGGCGCGCCGCCCAGGCGGCCCTGACGTCGGGGTCGCGGAGCCCGTGGTCGGCTTCGTCGTCGAAGGAGTCGGCGGCGGCGTCCCAGAAGCCTGCGATGGTCGTCATGAGTCGCATCCTGGCAGGCGCCGCCGACAGTTTCGGGCCGGCGTCCGTACGCCCCCACGCGCCGGGATCCCCGCCCCGGCGCGGCCCCCCTGACCCACCGGCCGTCCCGCGCGATCCCGGACGGGCAGCGCGAGGCGGCGTCGCGGGGAGGGCGGTCGCGGAGCAGGACGGTCGCGGCGCAGGACGGTCGTGGGGTGCGGGAACCTGGTGTACTGGTCTGACCAGTCGCTAGTGTTTCTCAGCATGACGGGATATGACGCGCTGTTCCGCCTCGACGGGCGGCGGGCCGTGGTGATCGGGGCCGGCAGCGGGATCGGCAGGGAGTCGGCGTTCGCCCTGGCCGCGCATGGGGCGTCCGTGGTGTGCGCGGACCGGGATCTGGCAGCCGCGGAGGAGACCGCCGCCGGGTGCGGGGGCACGGGCCGGCTGCTCGACGTGCTGGACCCCGACGCCGTCCGGGCGGCCGCCGCCGAGGAGCCGGCCGACGTGCTGGTGTTCACGGCGGCGACGAACGTGCGCAAGCGGCTGCTCGACTACTCCGGCGAGGAGTTCGACCGGGTGGTGGGGCTGAACCTGCGGGCCTCGTTCGACGTGGTGCGGGCCTTCGGCGCCGGGATGGTGCATCGAGGGCGCGGGTCGATCATCGGGTTCGCGTCGATCCGGGCGTCGGTGACCGAGCCGGGGCAGGGCGTCTACTCGGCCACGAAGGCGGGGCTGGTGCAGTTGCTGCGGACGGCGGCGGCCGAGTTCGGCCCGCACGGCGTGCGCGTCAACGCGATCGCGCCCGGCGTCGTGGAGACCCCGCTGACCCGGCAGATCAAGGACAACCCCGACTGGTACGCCGCGTACGCCGCCAAGAGCGCCCTCGGCCGGTGGGCCACCGCGCCCGAGATGGCCGGCGCGGTGGTCTACCTGGCCGGCGACGCGGCGAGCTTCGTGACGGGCTCGGTGTTGTACGTGGACGGCGGCTGGACCGCCGTGGACGGCCGTTTCGATCCACCCAATTAACTCGAATACTCCCGACCGGATGGGGCAGCAGGCACGGGTCCCATTGAAGGGAGGGACTCATGAGAACAGCACGGAGCCACTTAGCACCCGCGGGAATCGCGGCCGTGCTGGCGTTGACCGTGTCCGCCACGGCCCCCGCCGCGGCCCAGGCCGCCACCACCGTCCGGCCGGTGGCCGCGCCCGGCGCCGCAGCCGCCCCGTCCGTCCAGGCGTTCCACGCCTCGGGCCAGGACCGGGCGTACCTGCGGCAGGCGCACCGCGGCAATCTCGCCGAGATCGCGGCCGGGAAGGCCGCACTCCGCAGGTCGCACGACGAGGACGTGCGCGAGATCGCCTGGCGGCTGATCCGTGACCACCGCAAGCTCGACGCCCGGCTGCGCGAGGTCGCGCACCGGCTGCGCGTCAGCCTTCCTGACGCGCCGAGCGCCGCCCAGCGCGACGACCTGGACGCGGTGCTCGCCCGCCGTTCCGGTCACCGGTTCGACCGGGCGTGGCTGCGCCTGGAGGCCGGGGCGCACGAGCAGACGCTCACGCTGATCCGGCGCGAGCTGCGGGACGGTCACTCCGGCTGGGTGCGGGACCTGGCGCGCGACGGCGCCCCCGCGGTCCGGCACCACCTGCGCGAGATCCGCGCGGAACTCGACCGGCACACCCGCTGACCGGGCGTGCACCATCCCGCCCCGTGACCAGGACGTGAACCGTCCGACCGGGAACGCGAACCGGCTGACCAGGACGTGAACCGGCTGATCGGGACGGTGGTCGTCGCGGTCGCGGGCGTGATCCCCGGGCGGGGGCGCCCCCGCCCCCGCCCGGGTCAGGTCGCGGGACTCAGCCGCACCTGCACCGGCCGTCCGTGCACGGTCTCGAACTCCAGGACCGTGCGCGGCCCGGTGATCCTCGCCCGGCACGGCTGGCCGGCGTCCGCCCGCCACCGGCCGTCCAGGGTCACCCTCATGCGGTGCGGGTGGCTCGGGCCGGCCAGCCAGGGCCGCGACCACGGGCTGTAGTGCCCGACGTAGCGGCCCTTCTCGTACTGGTCGTGGTCGATCCCGCCGTAGAGGCGCAGGTCCGGATCGCATACCGCGATCACCAGCGTCTCCCCCTCCGTACGGACGAGCAGCATCGAAGGCGTGTCCACCTCGCGTACCAGACCTTCCAGACGGGTGCGCTCGAACACCACGTACCCGGTGATGCCGGTGTCCCGATCCCGTACGACGTGGGCCGCCGTGTCGGCGCGCAGCACCCGGTAAGGGGCGCTCGCCGCGTCCCCCATCGCGGCGGCGAAGCCGGCCATGCGCTCGGCCGTGGCGTTCACCACCATCGCGTACTCGTATGTCCCGTTCCGAGGGGCGGTGCCGTGCCTGATCCAGGCTGTGGCGAAGTCTCCGCTGGTGGGCTCTTCCGTGGCGTTGTTGCGGGAGGTCTGGGCCGAGCGGGTCAGGGCCACTTTCTGCCCGGGCGCCAGGTAGTAGCCGATGCCCTTGTCGTCGAGCAGCCAGCGCGGGCCGCCGTCGAGCGCCTGGTGGGGGAAGGCCGTGACCGCGGCGCCGTCCACCACGGTGGGCGCGGTCCTGGCCGGCAGCCGGGTCTGGAAGAGGGTGGTCTCCGTCTCGTCCGCGGTGTCGTCGTTGGTGATGCCGGTGCCGAGGGCCACGACGCGGTCGTCGAACAGGAACACCGACTTGCGGGCCCGGTGCGTGCCGTCGTACTTGGGGTGTCCGTGCAGGTCCATGGCGAACAGGGCGTTGCGTCCGTCGATGGTGCAGGCTCCGGCGAAACGGGAGTCGGTGAGGAGCATCTCCTCGATGGCCCCGGTGAGGTCGCCCTTGAGCTGGTCGAGCGGTTTGTGGATGACCGTGGTGCCGGGGCGGCGGTTCCAGTCCCAGCCGGGCTGGGCGTAGCCGCTGTCCTGGTTGGTGACGGGGTCGCCGCGGTGCAGGACCTGGATCTGGCCGTAGGTGTTGTAGCGGCCGTACCAGTTGGCGCCGACGTAGATCTCGGTGCTCCACAGGTAGCGGTTGTGCCCACGTACGGTGATCTGCCATTCGTCGCGGCGGTGCACGGCCAGCGCCGCGTAGTTGAGCGCCCAGGCGCCGGTCGGAGCCGGTTCCGGGGCGATGCCGCGCGCGGCGAGCCGGGCCGCGAGCTCCTTCTGCCGCGGCGTCGGGTTGCCGGGCAGCAGGCGCAGGAAGGCGGCGGCGATCTCATCGTCGATCGGGGCCAGCCACTCGAACGGCACGATCGACAGCGCGGTGGCGCCGCTGGGATTGCGGCCGCTGATCGAGATCGGCCAGTGGTTCTTGTTGGCGTAGACCCGCTGCGTGAGCAGCGCCTTGCGCAACCAGCCGGACGCCTCGGGCGAGATCGCGAACGAGCCGCCGTGCAGGACGTAGACCAGCGGCGCGAGCCCGGCGAAGCCGTCGCGGACGTAGTCGGGGAAGAAGCCGACGTGGTGGAAGGCGGTGCCGTCCACCTTGATGCCGTCCTGGATGCCGTCGGTGGGCAGGAGGGTGGCGTTCAGCCAGTCGCGCAGCGCCCGCAGGTACGCCACCTGCTGCGCCTCGCCGTCGCGCAGCAGCACGGCCGCCAGCATGCCGCGGACCGTGGTGTTGTAGAGGTCCATCATGCTGCCCCGGGCCATCCGGAAGCCGAAACCGCGGAAGATCCGGCCGAGTCCGCTCAGCCATTCCAGGTCCGCTCGTACCCGCTGCAACTCCCCCGCCTCGCGCAGGGCGTCCCGCATGAGGTAGGCGGAGTCGTACAGGCCGCGGACGTCGTAGCCGAGGTGGTGGATCGTGCCCTGGCAGCTGCCCTTCGTCCAGCCCTGTTCCCGCAGGTGGGCGACCATGCGCAGGTAGAGGGCGGCCAGCGCGGGACGTTCGGCGGGGGCGGCCTGGTGGGCCTGGGCGATCGTCTTCATCAGGTCGGTGCAGGCGCGCAGCGTGACCGGGTTCACGAACGCCTTGAGCTCGGCGGCGATCTCGGCCGGGTAGATCTGCGCCTGGTAGGCGTGCGTGGGACGGCCTTCCAGGGCGGCGACCTGCGCGGTCAGCCCCGGCACGTCCGGCTTGACCTGGGCGGTCAGGTACTCGTCGTGGTAGCGGGCGTGCAGGGCGCGCAGCGAGGCCAGCTCGGCGGCGGACGGCGGCGACAGGTCGGGCTCGACGGTGGCCAGCAGCCGGTCGAAGCGGTGGAGGGCCTGCCAGTGCTGGTTGTCGTACTCGTCGCCCTCGGGGGCGATGTCGGGGAGCTGGTGGTCGCGGCAGGGGGCGTCGGGACGCAGCGGCACGTTGAGCATGAGCTGGTCGAGGTGCAGGGTCCCGGCCCTGCGCGGGGCGACGATCCGCAGGGTGTCCATGTCGGGATGGGGCCGGCCGTGCATGTCGTAGGCGTACCGCACCCAGGCGGTACGCCACCCGCTGAACCCGAGCCGGAACTCGAACCACAGGTCGGTGCGCTCACCCCGCCCGAACTCGAACCGCAGCACGTCGTCCACCGGCTCGGCGTTGTGCACCCACACGCAGAACGCGTCCACCAGCCCCTGCCACGCCTGGTCGTCGCCGAGCCGGTAGGGGTCGGGCGCCCACCGCAGCGGCGCCCGCACGGTGATCACGTCACGGCTCGCGTGCTCCCAGCGCAGCGACCGCGTCCCGCACACGGCGACCCGGTCGCTGATCGACAACGTGGAGCCGGGCCCGGCGGCGAAGTGCGGCGGGACGGCGCTCTCCAGCAGGAACACCGGCGGGTCCATCGCCATGGCCCGCTGCTCCAGCCCTTCGGCGGCCACTCCCCCGGCGGCCGGTCCTCCCACCAGGCCGGACGCCGCCAGTGCCGCCGTCCCCGGGCCGCCGCCCGCGAGGAAAGCGCTTGCCGCACCCGCCTTGAACACCGTTCTGCGCGTGATCTCCACCATGCGCGCCATCCAACGCGACCGCTGCGGCAAGGTAAAGACATCTGGTCAAACCGTTACCCTCATCGGAGGGAGCAGAGGCTCACGTCCCCGTCACCGCCGCCGTAGTCCGAAGGGTCGGCGCCGTCGGTGTAGTGGTCCCAGTCCGCCCTCCTCAAGATCTGCGGGCCGTGGTCGCACAGGTCCTGCTCAGGGTCGGTGACCACCTGCCGCAGGTCGTGCAGGTCCCAGAGGGAGAAGGTGGCGCTGTCGGGGGCGGCCAGCAGGGCGCTGCGGGCGCCGTCGCTCAACGCCACCCCCCTGACCTCCGACGGGTACCCGCGCAGCCCGCCCAGCCGGACGGGCCGGGAAGGCACGGACAGGTCCCAGAGCGATCCGCTGCCGTTGGAGCCCGCCAGGAGAGCGGTCCCGCCGTCGGGTGTGAGGGCCACGTCGAGCATGTCCGCCGGTGGCATCCCGATGACGGCGGTCCGGACCGGGCGGGCCGGGTCGGCGAGCGTCCAGAGCTCCGCCTGGCTCCGCCAGTCGGCCCCCGGGTCGCGCCGCGCGACGACGAGGACGCGTCCGTCGCCGCTCAGGGCGGCGGCCGTGCCGGTGTAGATGGCCGGGGTCAGCTCGGCGGCCTTCACCGGGTGCGCCGGGTCCGCCAGGTTCCAGATCGTCACCGGGCCCCCGTCGGTCGTGGTGACCGCCGTCCTGCCGTCGCCGCTGAGGTCGAGGTCCTCCGTCCGGGAGTCGTGGACGGCCGTGACCGAGCGCCGGACCGGGTGGTCGCCTACGGTCAGGTCCCACACGAGCAGGTTCCCGGCGAAGTCGGCGACCGCGGCGACCCGGCCGTCCCGGCTCACCGCCACGGCCTGGACGTCGTCGAGCGGCCCCTTCGCCGCCACGCCCGGCAACGTCGCCCGGCGGGCCGGGCGGGCGGGATCGGTGAGGTCCCACACGGTCGTGGCGCCGTCGTCGCCGCCGGTCAGAGCGGTGCGGCCGTCGTGGGAGAGCGCCGGCGCCGCGCCCTCGGGCCCGTCCAGCGTGACCGATTTCCCGGAGCCGAGCTCCCAGACCTCGGCCTTGCCGTTCCCGGCGACCAGGCCGACGCGTCCGTCGCCGCTCAGCTCGGCGTGCCAGGCGCCGCCGGGGCCGCGGGGACGGAGGTCGTCCCTGCGCCACAGCAGGAGGGTGTCGGTCAGCCCGGCGCAGGTCTGGTCGTCGGCGTGCACGCCCACAGCGGCCAGGCCGAGGTCGCGAGCCCTGACCGGATCGTCGCCGCGCAGCTCGGCGGCGTGCAGCGCGAGCCCGTGGGCCAGCGCGACGCGCTCCCGGTCCCGTGCCTGCCCGTGCTCAAGCCACCAGGCCGTGCCGGCGCAGGCCAGGGCGACGGCCAGGAGGGCGGCGAGCACGGGCAGGGCCCTGCCGCGGCGCGCTCGCGGGACAACCGCCGGCTCGTCCGTCCGAATAGCCAAGGCACGCGCCTCCTCGCCGTTTGGGCGCCACCCTACAGCGGCCGTCAGGGGCGGATGATCGCCATTCTGGTCACCGTCATTTCCTCCATGGCGAAGCGCGGGCCCTCGCGGCCGCTGCCCGAGTCCTTGACGCCGCCGTACGGCATGTTGTCGGCGCGGAAGCCGGGCACCTCGTTCACCACCACGCCGCCGGTCTGGATGCGTTCGATCGCGGTGAAGGCGGTGGCCAGCGAGCGGGTGTAGACGGAGGCGTGCAGGCCGTACCGGGAGCGGTTGACGGCCTCGAAGGCGGCGTCGAGGTCCGGCACCCCGCGGACGCACACCACCGGGCCGAAGATCTCCTCGTCCCACGCGGCGGCGCCGTCGGGCACGCCGGACAGCACGGTCGGCGCGATCGCCCGGCCCTCGCGCACCCCGCCGGCGACCACCTCGGCGCCCGAGTCGCCGATCCACTCAAGGACGCGGTCGGTGGCGGCGGCGTCGATCAGCGGGGCCACGCGGGTCCCGGGCAGGCGCGGGTCGCCGACGGCGACGTCCTTGACGCGGGCGGCCAGCAGCGCCAGGAACTCCGCCCGTACGGGCTCCTCCACCAGCACCCGCTGCACCGCGATGCACGCCTGCCCGGAGGCGTAGTAGCCGCCGCGCACGACGGCGTCGGCGGCGGCCGCCAGGTCGGCGTCGGCGGCGACCACGAGGGCGGCGTTGGAGCCGAGTTCGAGCAGCACCTTGGTGGGGGCGGCGGCGCGGGCGATGGCGTGCCCGGCGGCGGCCGAGCCGGTGAAGGAGACCGCGCCGATCCGCCGGTCCTCGACCAGCGTGCGGCCGACCTCGACGTCCCCGGTGACGAGCTGGACGCCGGCGGGCGGCAGGCCGCCCTCGCGGAGCAGGTGCACCAGCCGGAGCGTGGCCAGGGGCGTCGCCGGGGCGGGCTTGACGATCACCGGGCAGCCGGCCGCGACCGCCGGGGCGATCTTGTGGGCGGCCAGGAGCAGCGGGTAGTTGTAGCCGGTGATCCCGACGACGACGCCGATCGGCCGCCGCGTCCAGAACCCGATCAGCCCCTCCCCCGACGGCAGCAGGTCCAGCGGGACGGTCTCGCCGTGCAGCCGGGCGACCTCCTCGGCGGCCGTGGCGAGGGTGAGCAGCGTCCTGGCCACCTCGACCCGGCAGTCGACCAGCGGCTTGCCGGTCTCCAGGACCAGCAGCCGCTCGAACTCCTCGCGGCGGGCGGCGAGCGCGTCGTGCGCGGCCATGAGCGCGGCGCGGCGGGCGTGCGAGGGCAGCGCGGCCATGGCGGGCGCGACGGCCAGCGCCGCCTCCAGGGCGCGGGCGGCGTGGGCGGGGGTGCCCAGCGGGGCGCGGGCCACCACCGAGCCGTCGTAGGGGAAGATCACCTCGGTGGTGTCCTCGGTGGCGGCCCATCCGTCTCCGATGGGCAGGCCGTCCGGCCAGGTCATCTGTCTCCCCCTAGGACGCTCGGGAACACGTCGAGGTACGCGGGCGCGTCCTCGCGGCCGGTGGCGGCGAGCATGGCGTGGGCCACGGCCCGGCTGAACACGTCGGCCGCGGCGGCCAGGACGTCCTGGAGCCCGTCGGGGCCGGGGGCCGGGCGGGCGCAGGCGGCCAGGCCGAAGACGGTGTCGCCGTCGACCATGGTGTGGGCCGGCCGGATGGCTCTGGCCAGGCCGTCGTGGGCCACCCCGGCCAGCTTGCCGCACTGGGCCTTGGTGAGGGTGAGGTCGGTGGCCACCACGCCGATGGTGGTGTTGAACGAGGTGACCTTGTCCGGCTGCCATGCCCCGGCCTCGTCGGGGTCCGGGCGGCGCAGGTGGCCGAACTCGCCCGGCAGGCCGTAGCGGACGCCGGCGAGGGTGGCGCCCGCGGGGTCGAGCACGGACCCGGCGGCGTTGACGACGGCCAGGGCGGCCACCGTGACGCCGCCGGGCAGGACGGCGCTGGCCGTCCCGACGCCGCCGGCCAGGCCGCCCGCCATCGCCCCGGCCCCGGCTCCGATGGACCCGCTGGCCGTGGGAGGCGCGGTGGCGTGCCGGGCCGCGCCGCCGCGGCGGGGCGGGGGTGCGGGGAAGGGCGGTTCGTGCGCCGGAGCGCGGGCGGCGGCGTAGGCGGCGGCGCCGAGGGCGGCGTCGGGGGTGGCGCGGAAGTCGCCGCCGCGCCCGAGGTCGTAGATGACGGCCGCCGGGACGATGGGCACCACGCCGCCCGCCACCGGGAAGCCGATGCCCGCGTCGGCCAGCTCGTCCATCACCCCGCACGCCGCGCTCAGCCCGTACGCGCTGCCGCCCGACAGCACGACGGCGTGCACGCGCTCGACCAGGTTGCGCGGATCGAGCAACTCGGTCTCGCGGGTGCCGGGAGCGGCGCCGCGCACGTCGACGCCGGCCACCACGCCCTCCGGCGGCGCCAGCACCACGGTCGTGCCCGTGCGGTAGCCGCCGCCCACCCGGTGCGCGTGCCCGACGCGCAGCCCGGCGACGTCCACCAGCGAGTTCGTCGGCCCGGGACGCATGCCGGGGGCGGGTTCGGCGAGCATCAGAAGTCCCGGTGCAGGAAGCGCCGCGCCGCCTCGGCGAACACCCGGGTGCACCGGACGATCTCGGCGACCTCGACGTACTCGTCCGCCTGGTGGGCGATCCACTTGCCGCCGGGGCCGTACACGACCGAGGGGACGCCGCCCCAGTGGGTCAGCACGGTCCCGTCCGTCGAGCCCGGCACGCCGCCGTAGACCGGCTCCTCCCCCGTCACCGTACGGTGGGCCGCCGCCAGCGCGGCCACCACCGGGTCGGTCACCGGCACGTCCACCGGCGGCCGGTCCACCAGGACCGACACCGACGCCTCGATCCCGTCCCCGGCCGCGGCGAGGGCGGCCACCCGGTCGGCCACCACCTTGTGCTCCAGCCCGGGGATCGTGCGCACGTCGACGAAGACGGACGCCGTGGCGGGGATGACGTTGACCTGCTCCTCGCTGCCCGCCCGGACCACGGTCGGGGTGACGTACACCTCGCCGAGGTGCTCGTGGGCCGGATGCCGTTCCTGGAGCTCCCGCTGGAGGCCGCTCAGGGCGACCAGCAGCGTGCCGACCGCCTGGACGGGGTTGCGGCCGTGCTGCGGCATCGCGCCGTGGGCCATCTTGCCGGTGAGGTCGACGCGCAGCCGCAGCGCGCCCTTGGCCACCGCGCAGATCTCCCCGGCCTCGGGCTCGGCGACGATCGCGCCGTCCACGCCGTCGGCCAGGCCGGAGGCGACGAAGTGGTGGGCGCCGATCATCAGGCCCTCCTCGTCGGCGAGCGCGCACACCTTGATCCGGCCGGGGAACGGGCCGGCGAGCTGGAGCGCGCGGGTGGCGTAGAGGGTGGCGGCCAGGCCGGACTTCATGTCGGCGCTGCCCCGGCCCCACAGCCGCCCGTCGCGGATCTCGCCGCCGAACGGGTCGACGGTCCAGGTGGACAGGTCGCCCTCGGTCACGACGTCGGTGTGGCCCTCGAACATCAGCGTCGGCCCGTCGCCGCCGCCGCCCTCGACCACCGCGACGACGTTGGGCCGCCCGGCGGCGGCCTCGCTCACGACCGGGTCCCAGCCCCACTCCCGCATCCTGGCCTCGACCAGCTCGGCGGCGGGCCGCTCGGTGCGCCCGCGCGCGGGGTCGTTGGTGCTGGGGATGCGCACCAGGGCCTGCGTGAACTCCACGACTCCCCGCTCGTCGACCTCGATCACAACAATCCCTCCAGGGTCGGTACGGCCTGCAGCAGGTCACGCGTGTAGGGGTGGCTCGGCGCGGCCCAGACGTCGTCCACCGGGCCGGTCTCGACGATCTCGCCGCCGCTCATGACGGCCACGGTCTCGCACACGTGCCGGACCACCGACAGGTCGTGCGAGACGAACACGAGCGTGAGGCCCAGCTCGTCCACCAGGTCGGCGAGCAGGTTGAGGATCTGGCCGCGGACGGACACGTCGAGGGCGCTGACGGGCTCGTCGGCGACCAGCACCTTCGGCCGGGGCGCGAGCGCGCGGGCGATGGCGATGCGCTGCCGCTGACCGCCGGAGAACTGATGGGGGTAGCGGTCGGCGGCCGAGGCGGGCAGGCCGACCTCCGCCAGCAGCTCGGCCACCCGGCCGCCGACCGGCAGGCCGAGCGCGACCAGCGGCTCGGCCACCAGGTCCCGCACGCGCATGCGCGGGTCGAGCGAGCTCATCGGGTCCTGGAAGACGATCTGCAGGTTCTCCCGCAGGAAGCGCAGCCGCCGCTCCGGCAGGCCGGTGATCTCCCGCCCGTCGAAGACGACGGACCCGCCGGTGGGCCGGTCGAGGCCGCACAGCAGGCGCAGCAGCGTGGACTTGCCGGAGCCGGACTCGCCGACGATGCCGAACCGCTCGCCGCGGCGGACGGTCAGCGACACCTCCCGCAGGGCGTGGACGGGCGCGCCCGGCCTGGTGAGCGAGGTGCGCGGGCGGTGGTAGACGCGGCTGAGACGGCGCGCCTCGATCAGCACGTCGCCAGAGGGCTCATTCGGTGGGGTGCCAGCATGCGTGGGCATGGCCGTCTCCTGTCAGCGCCGGCGGGGTCTCGCACCGCGGGGTGGCGTGCGGGCAGCGGTTGCGGAACACGCAGCCCTCGGGGAAGGCGCCCGCGGGCGGCACGCTGCCCTTGATGGTCGGCAGCCTGGTGCCGCGCGGCGTGAGCCGGGAGGCGGCCAGCAGGCCCTCGGTGTAACGGTGGCGGGGGCGGGTGAAGACCTCGCGGATGGGCCCGGTCTCGACGACGCGGCCGCCGTACATGACGATCACCCGCTCGCAGACGGAGGCCACCACCGCCAGGTCGTGGGTGATGAACAGCAGCGCGGGGGCGACCTCGGCGATCAGCTCCAGCATCTGCTTCTGCACGGTGACGTCGAGCGCGGTGGTCGGCTCGTCGCAGACGAGCAGCCCCGGCTCGTTGGCCAGGGCGATGGCGAGCATGACGCGCTGCCGCTGGCCGCCGGAGAGCTGGTGGGGATAGGCGCGGGCGATCTGCCCGGGTTCGGGGAGCCGGACGCGGTCCAGCAGGGCGAGCGCGCGCCGCCCGGCCTCGGCGCGGGGGACGCCGTGCAGGGTCATGGCCTCGGCGACCTGCGCGCCGACGCGCATGAGCGGGTTGAGCGCGGTCATCGGCTCCTGGAAGACCATGGACACCTCGCGCCCGCGCAGGTCCTTCAGCCGCTTCTCGGGCACGCCGACCAGGTCGCGTCCCCCGAGCCTGGCCGTGCCGGCGGCGGTGACGCCCTCGGGCAGCAGGCCCATGAGCGACAGCGCGGTCAGCGACTTGCCGGACCCGGACTCGCCGATCAGCCCGACCCGCTCGCCGGGCCCGATCGCGAACGACACGTCGTGCACGAGCCCCACCGCGCCGGCACGTACGCAAAGCCCCTCAACCGTCAGCACGGACCCTCCTGAGCTTCGGATCGAGGTGGTCGCGCAGCCCGTCGCCGAGCAGGTTGAACCCGAGGACGGCGAGCGCGATCGCCAGGCCCGGCCACAGCGCGAGACGCGGGGTGGAGAACAGCAGCTCCTGCGACTCCTGCAACATCCGCCCCCAGGACGGGGTCGGCGGCCGGGTGCCGAACCCGAGGAACGACAGCGCCGCCTCGGCCAGGATCGCGATCGCGAACGACACCGACGCCTGCACGATCAGCACGGACCCGATGTTCGGCAGCACGTGCCGCACGGCGATCGCGCCCCGGCGGCGGCCCGCGGCGCGCGCGGCCAGGATGTAGTCGGTCACCATGACCTGGAGCGTCGCGGCGCGGGCCACCCGCGCGAACGCGGGCACGGTGGCCACCCCGATCGCGATCATCGCGGTGAGCGTGCCGGCTCCGTAGACCGCGCCCAGCATGACGGCCAGCAGCAGCGCGGGGAAGGCGAACACCAGGTCGTTGACCCGCATGATCAGCTCCGACAGCCAGCCGCGCGGCGTCATCCCGGCGACCACGCCGAGCGGCACGCCGAGGACGGCGGCGATCCCGACGGCCACCACGCCGACGTAGAGGGTGGTGCGCGCGCCGACCATGAGCTGGCTGAGGGTGTCGCGGCCGAACTTGTCGGCGCCCAGCAGGTAGCCGCCGCCGGGGTCGCGCAGCTTGCGGGCGGCGTCGACGAGGGTCGGGTCGTGCGGCGTCCAGACGAACGAGACCAGCGCGGCCAGCGTCACCAGCCCGACCAGCGCGCCGCCGGTCAGCAGCGCGGCGTTCGCCCGGCCCTTCATCGCAGCCTCGGGTCGAGCAGGCGGTAGGCGACGTCCACCACGAAGTTGATCAGCAGGACCGCGGCCACCAGCACCATCACCACACCCTGGACGAGCAGCAGGTCGCGCCCGGCGACGCCGTTGAGCAGCAGGTCGCCGAGCCCGGGCAGCACGAAGACCCGCTCGACGACGACCGCCCCGACCAGCAGGGTGGCCAGTTGCAGGCCGAGCACGGTGACCACGGGGATCGAGGCGTTGCGCAGGCCGTGCCGCCACAGGGCGCCGGTGCTGCCGTGGCCCTTGGCGCGGGCGGTGCGCAGGTAGTCCTCGCGCATGACGTCGAGGACGGCGCTGCGCACGTAGCGGGTGAGCACGGCGCCCTGGACGAGCCCGAGCGACAACCACGGCAGCAGCAGCGAGCGCAGCCACTCCTGCGGGCTGTCGGCGATCGGGACGTACCCGCCGGAGGGCAGGGCCTGGGCCTTCACCGCGAACACGAACACCAGCAGGATGCCCGCCAGGAAGGCGGGGACGGCGATGCCGAGCTGGCTGGCCGCGCTGATCGCCGCGCCGAGCGGGTTGCGGTGGTGCACGGCGGCGAACGTGCCGAGCGGCACCGCGACGGCCAGCGCCAGCACCATGCCGCCCAGCACCAGCACGGCCGTCACGCCGAGCCGCTCGCCGATCTGCGGGCCGATGGGCGAGCTGGTGACGTAGGAGACGCCGAAGTCGCCGTGGGCCAGCCCGCCGATCCAGTCGAGGAACTGCACGGCCGGCGGGCGGTCGGTGCCGAACTGGCGGCGCAGCGCGGCGACCGCGTCGGGGGTGGCGTTGACGCCGAGCGCGATCTCGGCCGGGTCGCCGGGCAGCAGCGCCATGAACGCGAACACCGCGACGGCGGCGACGGCGGCGCTCACGATCAGCACCGCCAGCCGTTTGAGCAGGTAGAGCGTCACTGCTTGGCGAGACCGGTGAAGTCGAAGGACTCCGCGATGGCGTTCTTCGGCAGCCCGGTGACGCCCTTCTTCGCCACGATCAGGTTGGGGAACAGGAACAGCCAGTCGGCGGCGGCGTCGTCGGAGAGCAGCTTGGCGGCCTTCTTCAGGTCGTCGGTCTGCTGCTGCTCGGTGCCGGCGTCGGCGGAGGCGAGGAGTTTGCCGAACTCGGGGTTGTCATAGTGGAAGTAATACGATTTATCGGCAAAAATCCCCATGTCGCGGGGCTCGACGTGGTTGATGATGGACAGGTCGTAGTCGCCCTGCTTGAACACCACGTCCAGCCAGCGGGCCGGGAACTCCAGCGGCTCGATGTCGGCCGTGATGCCCACCTGGGCCAGCTGCGACTTCACGACCTGCGCGCCGGCCACCGCGTACGGCAGGTTGGGGATGCGCATCTTGACCGTCAGCGTCCTGCCGCCCAGCAGTTCCTTGGCCTTGGCCGGGTCGTGGGGGTAGTCGCCGGTGCGGTCCTCGTACCAGGGGTCGGTGGGCGGCACCATCGAGCCGATGAGCTGGCCGCGCCCAGCCCACGCGGTGTCCAGCAGCGCCTTGTGGTCGATGGCGTACCGGACGGCCTGGCGGGCCTTGACGTCGTCGAACGGCGGCCGGGCGTTGTTCATCGACAGCACGACCTCGCCGTTGGTGGTGCCCTCGACCGTCTGGAACCGGTTCGGATCGGCGAACTGCTGCAGCGACTCGGGGGCCTGCACGGCGGAGATGACATCGATGCCGCCGGTCAGCAGCGCGTTGTTCATCGCCGTCGCGTCCTTGAAGTACTTCAGCGTGATCGCCGACAGCGCCGGCTTGGCGCCCCAGTACGAGGGGTTGGCGGCGAGCTGGATCGACTCGCCGCGCTTCCACGCCCCGAGCGTGTACGGCCCGGTGCCGACGGGCTTGTTGGCCAGGTCGGCCACGCCGGTGCGGCTGAACATGGCGCCGAGGCGGGTGGCCAGGGCGTAGAGGAAGCCGTTGCTCGGCCGCTTGAGGGTGACGACGGCGGTGGCGTCGTCGGACTTGGTCACCTTGTCGATGACGTCGAGCTGGGCCTTGATCTTGAGCTTCCAGTCACTCTTGACCCGGTCGAGCGAGAACACCACGTCGTCGGCCGTGAACGGCGCCCCGCTGCTGAACGTGACGCCCTTGCGCAGGGTGAAGGTGTAGGTCTTCCGGTCGTCGGAGACCGACCACTTCTCGGCCAGCAGCGGCTTGATCGAGCCGTCCTGGTCGAGCTTGACGAGGCCCTCGTAGACGTTGACCAGCAACGCCTGCGGGATGGCCGCGCCCTCGGTGGCGGTGAAGTCGAGGTTGGCCGGCTCGGCCACGAACCCTACGGACAGGGACTGGGCCTTGGGGGTGCCCGCGGTGCCGGAACCGCCCGAGCCGGAACCGCCGCCACAGGCGGCTGTGACCAGCAGGAGACCGCCCACGGCGATCCAGATTCCGATTCGCCTCATGTCTTACAGCCTCCTGGCTAGTGCACTGGTCTGACCAGTAGGCTACGCACATTGCCAGTCCGTGACGGCTCGGGTCAAGGGGGCTTCCGATGGGTGCACGGTTCGAGCCGGTGCGGGCCGTACGCGCTTACGAGCGGGTCGTGGAACAGGTCGAGGAGGCCATCGAGAGCGGGGCACTCGGGCCGGGGGCGCGGCTGCCGAGCGAGCGCGAGCTGATGGTGCAGTTCTCGGTCGGGCGCTCCACGGTGCGGGAGGCGCTGCGCGTGCTCCAGGCGCGCGGCCTGGTGCGGTCCCGGCCGGGCGATCCCAACGGCGCGGAGGTGCTGCCGTTCTCCCCCGCCGCCTTACACAAGTCGATGACCACGCTGGCGCGGGTGGCCGAGCTGTCGCTGGCCGAGCTGGTGCAGTTCAGGATGGTGCTCGACTCCTCGGCCGTGCTGCTGGCCGCGCGGCTGCGCACCGAGGAGCAGCTCGCCGCGATGGAGGCGGCCATCGCCGACATGCGGGCCGCCATGCACGCCGCCGCGCCCGCCGCCACGGCCTCCGCCTCCGCGTCCGTGTCCGACCACGACGCCTTCAGCGCCGCCGACGTGGCCTTCCACGACGTCGTCGTGGCGGCCAGCGGCAACACGCTGATCCAGGTCTGCACCGACGTGGTCCGCTCGGTCGTGCTGGGGCTGATCGCCGGGAAGATCGCCGACGCGCCCGACCGCGAGTCGCTGATGCGGCGCAGCATCCGGCACCACGAGGAGGTGCTGGCCGCCGTGCGCGCCGGCGACGGGGCCACGGCCGCGCGCCTGCTGCGCCGGTCCATGTACGACTACTACGCCGTCCACCTGCCCGACGCCGAGCGGCCCGCCCTGCGCGCCCTCCTGGAGTGACGCCCGCCACAGGGTGTTATGTTGCACGCGTGTCACGCGAGGACGGGGACGGGGTGGCGGAGGCGTTCCTGCGCGCGCCGCGCCGCTACACCAGCCACCAGGTGGCCCACATGGCCGGGGTCCCGGTCTACCGGGCGCGCCGGTTGTGGCGGGCGCTGGGTTTCGCCAACGTGGCCGACGACGCGGTCGAGTTCACCGACTCCGACGTCGAGGCGCTGCGCACCATGCTCTCGATGGTCAGCTCCGGCGCCTACGACGAGGAGCACATGCTGCTGATGGCCCGCTCGATCGGGCGGGCGACGGCCCGGCTCGCCGAGTCGCAGGCCGAGCTGGGCGCCGAGGCGCTCGACCAGGCGGGCGTGCCGCTGGCCGAACGCCCGCGGGCCTGGCGGCGGCGGGCCGAGCGGGTGGTGCCCGACCTGGCGCGGCTGCTGGTCTACGCCTGGCAGCGGCAGCTCGCCGCCGCCGCGGGCCGGCTGGCCGACCAGGACATGAGCGCCGTGCGCATGGCGGTGGGGTTCGCCGACCTGGTGGCCTTCACCCGGCTCAGCCGGCAGATCACGGCGACCGAGCTGGCCCGGCTGGTCGACAGGTTCGAGGGCCGCTCGGCCGACGTGGTCACGTCCTCGGGCGGGCGGGTGGTCAAGACGCTCGGCGACTCGGTGCTGTTCGTGGCCGACAAGGCGCACGTGGCGGCCGAGATCGCGCTGCGCCTGGTGGAGACCCACCGCGGCCGGGACATGCCCGAGCTGCGGGTGGGCCTGGCCGCCGGGCCGGTGATCTGGCGCATGGGCGACGTGTTCGGCACCACCGTCAACCTGGCCAGCCGGCTCACCGCGCTCTCCCTGCCGGGAACGATCCTGGCCGACCCCGAGATGGCCGAGGAGCTGGAGGGCGACCGGGCCTTCCTGCTGCGCGCGGTCGACCGGCTGTCGGTGCGCGGGCTCGGCGAGCTGGCGCCCTTCACGATCATGCGCGCGGGGGCCGGCGGACAGGACATGCTGGACGCATGATCGTACGAGCGGTGGTCGAGGGCAGGCCGGTGGACGCCGACGCGCGCTTCGCGCTGGAGGCCCGCTACGGGCACTTCACCGCCATGCAGGTCAGAGACCGGCGCACCCGCGGCCTGGCCCTGCACCTGGAGCGGCTGGCGGCGGCCAACCTGGAGCTGTTCGGCGCCCGGCTCGACCCGGCGGCGGTGCTCGGCTCGATCCGGGCCGTGCTCGGCGACGACCTGCGGGACGCGGGTGTGCGGGTCTACGTCGTCGAGCACGACGGCCGGCCGCGCGTCGTGGCCACGGCCGCCCCGCCCACCGAGGTCTCCACCCGCCCCCAGCGCGTCACGGCGGTCCTCTACCAGCGTTACCTGCCGCACATCAAGAAGGCGGCCGGGTTCGCCCAGGCGCACCTGCGGCGGACGGTCGCGCCCCTGGGCTTCGACGAGGCGCTGCTGACCACCGCCGGCGGCCTGATCAGCGAGGGCGCGATCACGAACGTCGGCTGCTGGTCCGGCGGGCGCCTGGTGTGGCCGGACGCGCCGATGCTGCACGGCACCGCCATGGGCCTGCTGGAAGGCATCGACGTGCCCCAGGAGCGCCGCCCGCTGCGGGTCGCCGACCTGCCGGGCTTCGACCTGGTGTTCCTGTGCAACTCCCACGGCGTGGTCCCGGTCGGCGAGGTCGACGGCGTCCCGCTGCGGCAGGACGGCCCGACGCTGGCCCGGCTGCTCTCCTGCTACGACGCCGTCCCGTGGGACCCGCTGGATTGATCCCGGGGCGTGCGGCGTTGCACGCAGGCGTGACCCTGTACTCGATTCTCGACCGTTCGCTCCTGCGCCGGGGCTCCGACGCGGCCACCGCGCTGCGGGACACCGTCGCGTTCGCCCGGCAGGCCGAGGAGCTGGGCTACCACCGGTTCTGGGTGGCCGAGCACCACAGCGTGCCCGGCGTGGCGGGGGCGGCGCCGACCGTGCTGGCCGCGGCCGTCGCGGCGGCGACCGGGCGGATCCGGGTGGGCACCGGCGGCGTGATGCTGCCCAACCACCGGCCCCTGGTGGTGGCCGAGCAGTTCGGCGTGCTGGAGTCGCTGCACCCGGGGCGGATCGACATGGGGCTCGGGCGCTCGGTGGGGTTCACGGGCGGCGTCCGGCGGGCGCTCGGGCACGGCAAGGAGGCCGCGGACGGGTTCGGCGACCAGGTCGGCGAGTTGCTGGGGTACTTCACCGGCGGGCAGCGGGCGCATCCGGGCGTGCACGCCGTCCCGGCCGAGGGGCTGCGGCCGCAGGTGTTCGTGCTGGCCATGGGGTCGGGGGCGGATCTGGCGGCGGAGCTCGGGCTGCCCATGGTGATCGGGGCCGGGCCGCGGGCGGTGGAGGCGGCGGCGCGTTACCGGGCGGGGTTCCGGCCCTCGGAGTGGGCGGCGCGGCCGTACGTGATGGCGGCGGTCAGCGTCGCGGTCGGCGCGACCCGCGAGGAGGCGGCGCTGCTCCAGCTGCCGGAGGCGTGGTCCACGGCGCGCTCGCGCACCAGCGGCGCGTTCCCGCCGCTGGTGCCGGCCGAGGAGATCGCCCGGCTGGAGCTGACCGGGCGGGAGCGGGCGCTGCTGGCGGAGGCGCTGAAGGGGCAGATCCACGGCACCGCGCCGGAGGTGGCGGTCGCGCTGGGCTCACTGGTGGATGCCATCGGCGCCGACGAGGTGCTGGTCACGATGAACACCTACGACCTGGAGCGGCGGCTGGAGTCGTACCGGCGGCTGGCCGTTCTGGTTTGATCGCCAATTCGACCGCATTTTGTTGGCAAATGCCCCCATTGCGCGCGCCAATTCGGTTCCGGTAATTACCGGATGTCACCCCTGTTCCATCCGGGCAACACCCATACCTAGGGGGTTCAATGGCGCGCACCCGAATCATCGGAATCGCTGCCGCACTTCTCTTACTGCCCACGCTGACCGCGATACCCGCGTCGGCCGAGTCCCCGCAGGCGGCCGCCACGGCCGCGCCGCCGAGCGACGTCAAGGAGCTCACCCGCAAGGACTTCACCCTCGACGGCAAGCCCGTCAAGGTCCCCGCGAAGTACGAGGCCCGCAAGGCCACGGCCAAGGCCGCCGCCGAGACGCCGCCGGTCGGCACCGTACGGCAGTGGCTGGCCACGGACGACTACAACGGCCGCCTGTACCGCAAGGACTACACGCTGCGCGGCGTCGGCGACAAGATCGAGGTCTGGGTCGCCAACGACCTGGCCTTCCCGGCCGGCGACTGCCGGATGCAGGTGCCCGGGACGACGGAGATCACCGACGCCCAGGTCACGAACCTGGTGCAGCAGTTCGACACGAACATGTACCCGAAGGAGACCGCGACCTTCAGCACGCCGCCGGACCGGGACGGCACGAACGCCGTGCTCGGCCCCGACGCCAACGGCAACGGCGGCGTCTACACCGGCGCCGGCGACCGCACGGTGACGCTGATCGACAACGTCCGGGACGACAACTACTACACCTTCCCGGCCGCGACCACGTACATCGCGGGCTTCTTCTCCTCCCAGTACAACGAGCTGCTCGACCGCAACGTGATGACGATCGACGCGTTCGACTGGCTGCACAGGACCGGCGCGAACCCACCGGACGACCCGACCTCCGACGTGTGCACCTCGCGCTCGGCCCGGCCCTTCCAGTACGAGGGCGTCTTCGCCCACGAGTGGCAGCACCTGCTGCACTACTACACCGACCCGCTTGAGACCACCTGGATGAACGAGGGCCTGTCGGACTTCGCGATCTCGGTGACGGGTTACGGCAACCCCAAGGCGACGGTGTTCGAGAAGGGCTTCGACAACCACATCAACTGCTTCCAGGGCTTCGGCATCGTCCAGACGCCGTACAACCCGAACCCGCGCAACTGCGGCGGCCCGCAGAACTCGCTCAACCTGTGGGGCGACGGCGGCAACCCGGACGCGGTGCTGGCCGACTACGGCAACGCGTACTCGTTCATGTTGTTCCTGTACGACCGGTACGGCGCGGACTTCCTGTCCAAGCTGCACCGTGACGGCTCCCTGCAGGGCCTGGCCAGCGTCAAGGCGGCGCTCGGCAGCACGGACCTGTACCAGGTGCTGCACGATTACCAGACGATGGTGCTGGTGGACAAGGTCGTGGGCAGCCGCGGCGTGGTGCTGGGCGTGCCGAAGAAGCGGGTGACGACCGCGAGCCTGAACTCCACGGTCAACCTCGCCAACCCGGCCGCGTACAACACTCCGGGAGCGGCCCCGAACGGCGCCGACTACGTGCAGATCCGCAAGCCGGGCGGCGCGGCGCCGACCTCGCTGTCCTTCCAGGGCGCCAAGACGCTGCCGCCGATCCCGCTGGCCTGGACCGTCGTCTCCGACGACCCCGACCGCGCGGGCAACCCGGTGCTGTGGTCGGGCAACGCCAGCAACCTCAACGTCGCCGCGGTGACCAAGGTGACGGTCCCGGCCGCCGACCCGACGCTGCGCTTCCTCGCCAAGTACGGCGCGGAGTCCGGCTTCGACTACGGCTACGTGATCGTCTCCGCGGACGGCGGCAAGACCTACACCGCGATCCCCGGTGACAAGACGGTGGCCGGCCCGCTCGGCCCGGCCGTCAACGGCACCACCACCGGGTTCCAGCCGCACACCTACAGCCTGTCCGCCTACGCGGGCAAGGAGATCCTCGTCGGCTTCCAGTACGTCAGCGACGGCGGGGTCAACGAGGGCGGCTGGAAGATCGACGACGTCACGGTGGGCGCGACGGCGGTGAGCGACGGGGCCAGCCTGGAGCCGTTCGACTCCCCGACCGAGATCTCCCCGACGCCGGTCAGCAACTGGAACGTGCGACTGGTCGGCCTGGACGAGCGGCACTCGGTGGTGCTGCAGGCCCAGTTCGACGGCAAGGGCTCGATCAGCCTCAACCGGCTGCAGCTCGCGCCGTTCGCGGTCTTCCCGTCGGTGGTCGCGATCGTGGCCTATGACGAGCCGACCGAGCAGGTCCAGCAGTACGCGCCGTACACGCTGAAGGTCAACGGCGTCACCCAGCCAGGGTGACCCCGAGGAGGCGTCCGCCGGGGGTCGGCGGGCGCCTCCTTCGTCGGGTACGATCGCCGAACATCATTCGGCATGGGGGTGCCCAGCATGACCACGCGCCAGCACACGATCGGCGACCTCCTGCGGCGCTCGGCCGCCAGGTTCCCCGCCAAGACCGCCGTGATCTACGGCAACGTCCGCCAGAGCTACGCCGATCTCGACCTTGAGGTCAACCGCACGGCCAACGCGCTGGCGGCGCGCGGCGTGGCCAAGGGCGACCGGTTCGCCCTGTTCAGCCATAACAACCATGCCTTCGTGGTGGCCTACTTCGCGCTGGCCCGGCTGGGCGCGATCTCCGTGCCGATCAACTTCATGCTCGGGCCGCGCGAGGTGGCCTACGTCCTGGAGCACTCCGGCGCGACGGGGATGCTGGCGGAGGAGGCGCTGCTGCCGGTGGCCGAGGCCGCGGCCGGGCCCGCCGTGCGGGTGCGCGGCGTGATCGGCGCGGCCGAGGGCTGGGAGTCCTTCTCCACCTGGCGCGGCGACGACGCCGAGCCGCAGGTGGAGATCGCCGCCGACGACCCGATCCAGCTCATGTACACCAGCGGCACCGAGTCCCGGCCCAAGGGCGCCACGCTGTCCAGCGGGAGCCTGCTGGCCCAGTACGTGAGCTGCGTCGTCGACGGCGAGATGAGCTCCGACGACGTCGAGGTGCACGCGCTGCCCCTCTACCACTGCGCCCAGCTCCACTGCTTCCTGACGCCCGGCATCTACCTGGGCGCCACCAACCTCATCCTGCCGGGCGCCGACCCGGCCTCGATCCTGGCCACCATCGAGGGCGAGCGCGCGACCAAGCTGTTCTGCCCGCCCACGGTGTGGATCGCCCTGCTGCGCCACCCCGACTTCGACCGCCGTGACCTGTCCTCGCTGCGCAAGGGCTACTACGGCGCCTCGATCATGCCGGTCGAGGTGCTGAAGGAGATCTCGGCCCGGCTGCCGGACGTGCGCCTGTTCAACTTCTACGGCCAGACCGAGATGGCGCCGCTGGCCACCATCCTGCGGCCCGAGGAGCAGCTGACCCGGCTGGGCTCGGCCGGGCGGCCCGCGCTCAACGTCGAGACCAGGATCGTCGACGACGAGGACCGGCCGGTGGCGCCGGGCGTGGTCGGCGAGATCGTCCACCGCAGCCCGCACGCCATGCTCGGCTACTGGAACGACCCCGACAAGACCGCCGAGGCGTTCCGCGGCGGCTGGTTCCACAGCGGCGACCTCGGCGTCATGGACGCCGACGGCTACCTGTCGGTGGTCGACCGGAAGAAGGACATGATCAAGTCCGGCGGCGAGAACGTGGCGAGCCGCGAGGTGGAGGAGGTCATCTACCAGCATCCGGCGGTCGCCGAGGCGGCCGTGTTCGGCGTCCCGGACGAGCGGTGGATCGAGGCGGTGACGGCCGCCGTGGTGCTGCGCGAGGGCGCGGCGCTGACCGCCGCCGAGCTGAACGCGTTCCTGCGCGAGCGGCTGGCCTCCTTCAAGACGCCCAAGAACGTGGTGTTCGTGGACGCGCTGCCGAAGAACGCCTCCGGCAAGGTGCTCAAACGCGAACTGCGCGACGCCTTCTGAGACCCCGCGCCGGTCACTTGCCGAGCAGGTCGGCGGCCAGTTGCCGGAGCACCGCGCGCTGGACCGTCCCCGTCGCCGTTCTGGGCAGTTCGTCCAGGACCAGCACCTCGTGCGGGAGCCGGTCGGCGGCCAGGCCCTCGCGGCAGAACGCGATGAGCTCGCCCGCGTCGATCGGGCGGCCCGGCCTGGGCACCACGCAGGCGACCGGCCGGTCCGGCCGGTCGGCGCCGGCGTGGGCGACCACCGCGCACTCGGCGACCGAGGGGTGCTCCAGCAGCCGGGCCTCGGCCTCCAGGGGTGACGTCCAGGCGCCGCCCGTCCTGATCAGGTCGCCGGAGCGGCCCAGGAAGCGGTAGGAGCCGTCGGCGTCGCGGGCGCAGGTGTCGCCGGTGCGCAGCCACTCGCCCTGGAACGCCTGGCGGGTGGCGGCGGTGCGGCACCAGTAGCCGGTGGCGATCGAGTCGCCGCGCACGTACAGGTGGCCGGGCTCGCCGTCGGGGACGGGCGCGCCGGAGTCGTCCAGGAGGCGCACCTCGTAGCCGGGAACGACGGCGCCCGAGGCGGCGGGGCGCGCCTGGCCCGGACGGCCGGAGAGGAAGACGTGCAGCGACTCGGCGGAGCACAGGCCGTCGATGAGGTCCACGCCGAAGCGGCCGGTGAAGCGGCGGTGGAGCTCGGCGGGCAGCGCCTCGCCCGCGGAGACGGCCAGGCGGACCGAGGCGAAGGCGTCCTTGGGGGCCTCGGCGGCCAGCAGCGCGGCGTAGAACGACGGGCCGGCGAAGAACAGGGTGGGGCGCTCGGCCAGCAGGCGTTCGACGACGCCGCCCGGGGTGGGCGCGGCGGGGTCGAGGATCGTGGTCGCGCCCGCGGCGAGCGGGAGGACCAGGGAGTTGCCGAGCCCGTAGGCGGAGAACAGCCGGGCCGCCGAGAGGCACCGGTCCTCGAGGCGCACGCCGAGCACGTGCCGCCCGTACGCCTCGTGGACGTCGCGCAGCGCGCCGTGGCGGTGCATGGCCGCCTTGGGCGCGCCGGTGGTGCCGGCGGTGTAGAGCCACAGCGCGGGCGAGTCGGGCCAGGTGTCGTACGCGCCGGTCGCGCCCCGGCCGGCCTCCAGCACGTCCGACCACAGGCAGACCGGCACGCCGGGCTCGACCGCCGCCGACGGGCCCGCTCCGGTCGCGGTGGCGATGCGCGCGACGTGGCCGGGGGCCTGGCCCGCGTCGGTGAGCACGAGCGCCACGACCTCGGGCGCCGACAGCAGCGCCTCCTGCACGGCCGGCTCGAACTCGGGCGCGGAGACCACCACCCGCGCCCTGGAGTCGCGGATCAGCGCGCCCAGCTCGGCCCCGTCGTACAGGGCGGGCACCGGGACGGCGACCGCGCCCATCCGCAGCACGGCCAGGATCGTGATCAGCGTCTCGGGCCGGTCGGGCAGGACGAGCAGCACGCGCTCCTCCGGCCGCACGCCCATCACCCGCAGCCCGCCGGCCAGCTCGGCGACGTGCGTGGCGAGCTGGGCGTACGTCATGGCGCCCAGCGGCCCGGCGACGGCGACGCGGTCGCCGTGCCCGGCCTCGACCAGGCGGTCGGTGAGATGGACGCCGGCGTTGAACGACTCGGCAGGCATGGTCGTCCCCATCCGCAGAAGGGCGTGTGCAGCTGAAGTCTCCATACAGAATCGATGAGCCGTCAACTACTTCTGCGAGGACGGGTGTCGGCGGGGCCGCAACCCCGGGCCGACGTCGGCGGCGCCGGAGCGCACGTGGTCCAGGAAGGCGCGCACGGCGGGCGTGAGCCGGGCCCCGGCGGGCCAGCACGCCCCGATCGTCCGGAACACCGGGGGCGACAGCGGGATCTGCACGACGCCCTCGGCGGGCGTCAGACGGGGCAGGACGGCCACGCCGAGCCCGGCCGCCACCAGGCCGCGCACGGTCTCCGACTCCTGCCCCTCGAAGGCGATCCTGGGCGTGAACCCGGCCGCCGCGCACAGGTCGTCGGTGATCTGGCGGACGCCGTAGCCGTGTTCGAGCGTCACCAGCTCCTCCCCGGCCAGCTCGGCGGGCCGCACCCGGGCGCGTCCGGCGAAGCGGTGGCCGGGCGGCACGGACAGCACCAGCTCCTGGTCGGCGAGCGGGTGCCCGGACAGGCCCGGGTCGCCGTCGGGCAGGGGCGCGACGAACACCAGGTCGATCTCGCCCTCGGCCAGCGCGCGCAGCATGTCCTGGCGCGAGCCCTGCGCCAGGCTGAACCGCACGCCCGGGTGGCGCTCGCGGAAGCCCCGGATCAGCGAGGGGACGAGCGTGCGGCCCAGCAGGTGCAGGAACCCGAGCACGATCCGGCCGCTGCCCGGGTCGATCTCCTCGCGCACCTCGCGGGCGGCCGACTCCATGGTGGCCAGCGCCTTGCCGGAGGCGGCGGCCAGGACGCGCCCGGCCCTGGTCAGGCGGATGCCCCGCCCGTAGGGGACGACGAGGGGCGCGCCGACCAGATCGGCCAGCGCGGCCAGGCGGCGGCTGGCGGTGGGCTGCGGCATGCCGAGCAGCTCGGCCGCCCGTGTGACGTGCCCGGTCTCCCCCACGGCGGCCAGCAGGGCGAGCGTGGGAGCCAGCCCGGCGGCCAGCCGCTCGTCCACGAGCTCGTATTCATCCACCACAGCATGAATTATCGCCTATTTCCGTATTGGACGTATTTATTAGCCTTGCTTAGCGTTTCCAGGCGTGGCGGTCATCGAAGCTCAACGAGTCGGCACCCGGCGGGCCGGTCCGGCCGTGGCGGCGGCCGGCGTCTCCTCCTTCGCCCTGCTGTACGCGCCGCAGCCCGTCCTGCCGCAGCTGGCCGCCGACTTCCGGCTCGACCCCGGCGGCGCGTCGCTGGCCGTCGGCGTGGCCACGGCGGCGCTGGCGGTGGCGGTGCTGCCGCTGGCCGCGCTGGCGGAGGTCGTCGGGCGGCGGCGGATGATCGTGTGGTCCGTGCTGGCCTCGGCGCTGATCGGGCTGGCGCTGCCGCTGGCGCCGACGTTCCCCGTGCTGGTGGCGATGCGGGCGGCGCAGGGGGTGGCGGTCGCCGGGTTCGCCGGGGTCGGGGCGGCGTACCTGGCCGATCTGGTGGGGGCGACGAGGCTGGCCGGGGCGGTGGGCGTGATGATCGCCGGGAACTCGGTGGGCGGGATGCTGGGCCGGCTGGGCGCCGGGTTCGCCGCCGGGCCGTGGGGGTGGCGGGGCGCGCTGCTGGTGGTGGCCGGCGGGTCGCTGCTCTGCTCGGCGTACGCGGCCCGCACGCTGCCCGCCCCGCCGCCGGTCGTCCGTGCCCCGCGCGCCGGGGGCGGCGGCCGGATCGGGACGGCGCTGCTGGCGCCGTACACGGTGGGGGCGCTGGGCGTCGGCGCGTTCGTCGCCCTCTACAACGCCGCCTCCTTCCGCCTGTCCGCGCCGCCGCTGTCGCTCTCCCCCGCCGTGGCCTCCCTGGTGTTCCTCTCCTACGCCCTCGGGACCGCCTCCTCGGCCGCCGCCGGCCGGCTGGCGGACCGCCTGGGACGCCGGGCGGCCCTGGTCGCGGCCCTGGCCGTGACGGCCGCCGGCTCGGCGCTGACCGCGCTCGGCCCCCTGGCCGCGGTCGTGACCGGGTTCGCCGTGCTGACCGGCGGGTTCTTCGCCGCGCACGCCGTGGCCAACGCGTGGGTCGCCGCGCAGGCCCCGCCGGCCGCCCGCGGGCGCGCCGCCGGGATCTACACCCTGTGCTACTACCTGGGCAGCGGCGCCGGCGGCACCGCGGGCAGCGCCGTCTACGGCCACGCCGGATGGACCTGGCTGATCGTCCTGACCTCGGCCTGGCTGCTGCTGGCGATCGTGGCGGTGCTCGTCGCGGGCCGGCGGCCGCGGGCTGTTGCCAGGCGACCCCGGCAGGAGTACGCCTGACATCACAGGGGTGGGCTACTTCCAGGAGGGGAAGACGATGGCCGACCAGTTCATCGTGTTGCGCGATCTGAGCAGGACCCGCATGGCCGCGCCGTTCGAGCGGGCCGCCGCCGTGGCCGAGACGCCGAGCGAGCCGCACGTCGAGGTCACCGGGCTCGGCAAGCGGGAGGTGGCCGACCTCGCGCGGGACCCGTCGGTGGCCGCGGTCGCCCGGCCGATGCCGACCACCGTCCCGGGCGCGCCCGAGGACGCCGAGGCGCCGCCGCCGGAGGCGGAGGCGGGCGCGCAGGTCACGTGGGGGGTGCGGGCGGTGGGCGCCGACGCCTCCACCCGTACGGGGGCGGGGACGGTGGTCGCCGTCCTCGACACCGGCATCGACGCCACCCATCCGGCCTTCACCGGGATGACGCTGGTGGAGGAGGACTTCACCGGGTCGGGCCGCGGCGACAAGGTCGGCCACGGCACCCACTGCGCCGGCACCGTCTTCGGCCGCCCGGTCGACGGCATGCGCATCGGCGTCGCGCCCGGCGTCGAACGGGCGCTGATCGGCAAGGTGCTCGGCGACGACGGCAAGGGCTCGACCGCCGCGACGGTCAAGGGCCTGCTCTGGGCGCTCGGGAACGACGCCGACGTCATCACCATGTCGCTCGGCATCGACTTCCCGGCCGCCATGCGGCAGCTGGAGGAGCGCGGGCTGCCGCAGTTCCTGGCCACGTCGATCGCGCTGGAGTCGTACCGGGCCACGTTGCGGCTCTACGACTCGCTGATGCGGATGATCGCGGCCAGGGCGGCGTTCGGCGCCGGCACGATCGTCGTCGCGGCCACGGGCAACGCCAGCCACCGGGAGCTGCGGCCGGACTTCGAGGTCGGGCCGGAGCTGCCGTCGGCCGCCGAGGGCATGATGGCCGTGGGCGCGGTGCAGCGGCTGCCGTCCGGGCGGCTGGCGGTCGCGCGGTTCTCCAACACCTTCCCGCAGGTGTGCGCGCCGGGCGTGGACGTGGTCTCGGCCCGTACCGGAGGCGGGCTGACCAGCAAGAGCGGCACCAGCATGGCCGCGCCGCACGTGGCCGGGGCGGCGGCGCTGTGGTGGCAGGAGCTGCGGGCGGGCAGCGACGGCGCGCGGGCCGCGGCGGTCACCGGCCGGTTGCTGCTGACCGCCGCGACGGACGTGTTCGTCCCGGACGCCGACGCCGCGGACCTGGGCGCGGGGCTGGTCCAGGCGCCCCGCTGAGCCCGGACGGTCTCCGGGGGTGGCCGGGAGGCCGTCAGGGGCCTTCGGGGTCCACCGTGTCGGCGTCGGCCCAGAACGGCGCGGCCAGCTCGCGCAGCCGCGCCGCGCCGACCCGGTCGAGCAGGGCGAGCGCGCCCGCGTTGTCGGCGAGCTGGGCCGTGCTCGTGACGCCGAACAGCACGCTGGCCACCGCCGGATGGGTGAGGCAGAACGCCACGCACACCTGCGCGGGCGTCGCCTCCAGCGCGGCCGCCACCTCGGCCAGCCCGGCGGCGGCCGTCGCGGCCCGCGCGCGCACGCCGCCGGGGTCGGGGAAGACCGGCCGGGCGGGCCTGTCCTTGCCGGCCAGCAGCCCGCCTTCGAGCACGTCGCTGGCCTGGAGCGAGACGCCGGCGTCGAACACCTCGGAGAACGGCACCCCTTCCGGGATCGAGCGGCGGCACGGGTTGTACTTGAGCTGGGCCAGTTGCGGCCCCGGCGAGCCGAGGTCGCGGGCGTGGTTGCGGATGGTCAGGATCGAGGTGGCCGACCAGTTGTTGACGCCCCAGCAGCCGAGCAGCCCCTCGGCCTCCAGCGCGGCCAGCTCGCGGGCCAGGCGGCGCAGGTCGAGGTCGTCCCGGTGGACGTCGCCGACCACGGCCAGGTCGGCGTGGTCGGTGCCGGCCCGCAGCAGCGCGCGTTCGAGCTGGTCGCGCAGCGGACGCCCGGGGTGGTCGTCGAGCCAGAGCTTGACCGAGAGCAGGTAGTCCTCGCGGGCCAGGCCGGCGGCCCTGACCATGGCCGAGAAGAGCACGTCGGTGAAGACCGGCCGCTGCCCGGGCAGGCCGTAGACGCCCACGTCGAACAGGTTGACGCCGATCTCCACGGCGTGCCGCAGCAGCTCGACGGCCGCGCCGAAGTCCATCCGGTCGTAGGTGTGCCAGGACCCCAGCGACAGCACCGACGCCTCGGGGCCGTGCGCGCCGATCTGGCGCTGGGGGACCTTGACCGTCATACGTTCGCCTCCGAGTCCCAGACCTGGTGGCGGCTGCGCCACCACAACAACGCCACCATCACCAGGAACGGCAGCACCCCGCGGTACTGCTGGACCGCCTCCAGCGACGCCGTCACCCCTTCCAGGCAGCCCAGCAGCAGCCCGCCGGCCAGCGTCAGCCACAGGCTGCTGAACGCCCCCACCATGGCCACCGCCAGCGCGGTCGTGACCAGGTTGCCCAGCGTGGAGAAGTCGCCGCCGAGCCGCGGCGCGACCAGGACGATCACGAGCGTGCTGACCGCGCCGATCGCCACCCAGACGGCCAGCGCGAGCCGGGGCGCGGGGATGCCGACGACCTGCGCGGTGGCCGGTCGCTCCGACAGCGCCTGGAGCCGCAGCCCCGCCCGGGTGCGCCCGAGCAGCAGCCCCACGCCGACCGTGATGAGCACCGCGAACGACAGCGACACCAGCACCGCCTGCGGCACGACCACCTCGCCCACGGTGAAGGCGGGCGCGTCGAACGGCTGCGGGAAGCGCCGCGCGCCGCTGGTGTTGTTGCCGAACAGCCGCAGCCCGACCGACATCAGCGCGACGAACACCGCCACGGTGACGGCCGCCTTGGTGCGCAGGTCGTGCTCGCCGAACCAGCGCACCAGGCCGAGGCCGAGCAGCGCCGAGACCAGCCCGCCGGCCAGCGCCCCGAGCGGGAGCGCGAGCCAGACGTTCAGGCCGGCGTCGGTGAGGGTGACCATGACGAAGGCGCCCATGGCGCCCACGGCCGCCATCGCGAAGTTCACCACCGCGACGAGCCGGTAGGTCAGGACCACGCAGAGCCCGAGCAGCGCGTACACGCCGCCGCTGGTCAGGCCCGCGACCACGGAGTCGAGCATCAGCCGTTCCGCTTCGGGACGATGAAGCCCTCGGGCAGCACCGTCCACTTGCCGTTCTCGGCCTTGACGAAGCGGCTGCCCTCGATGGGGTTGTGCGTCTGGCCGGGGCCGAACACCCAGGGCGTGCCGACCATGGGGTAGGTGATGGGCTGCATCGACTTGAACGCCTTGGTCACCGACTCCCGGGTGATGTCCCCCTTGATCGTCTTGAGGACCTGGACGAACACGTCGGCCGCCATCACCCCGCCCTGGCTGAATGCGGTCTTCTGGATCTTGTTGTCGTTGACGATCTTCGCCCACCGTTCGTTGCCCGGCAGCGTCTCGTCGGTGTACGGCTGCCACTCGGTGCCCGCCTGGGCCTTCATCCCGGCCGGGATGAGGGCGGCGTTGGCGTCGGTGTAGGCGTTGGCCATGAGGATGAAGTCGACGTCCTGCATGCCCTGGGTCTTGGCCTGGGCGAACCAGGGCCCGACCTGGGCGTTGTAGACGACCGCCTGGCAGCCGCCGCTCTTGAGCTTGACCAGGTACGGCGTCGGGTCGCCCTGCCCGACCGAGGTGTCCTTGACGGCCAGCGTCTTGCCGGTGATGTCGCTCCACTCCTTGATGGCCGCGTCGATGCCGCCGCCGCTGCCCGGCAGCACGGTGAAGGCCAGGCACACCTTGTCGTGCTTGAGCGTCTCGGAGGCGTAGTAGAGCATCGCGGTCAGCAGCTTGAACGGGCCGGGGTTGACCGGGGCGATGTTCGGGCTGGTGAAGCAGGCCGGGTCCACGCCCACCGCCGGGATCGAGACGATCTGCGCCTTGCTGTAGGTGGCCCGGTTGAGCCCGCAGTCCACGGCGCTGGAGGAGCCGACGAACGCGACGACCTCCTCGGAGTCGATCAGCTCGCGCGCCGCCTCCGTGGAGCGCTGCGGGTTCATCGCGTCGTCCTTGCTGATCAGCTCGATCTTGCGGCCGTTGATCCCGCCGGCCTTGTTGACCTCCTCGAAGACGGCCTTGACCGCCTGCGGCACCTCGGGGGTCTGGAACAGGCCGGTGACGCCGTTGACGGCGCCGACCTTGATGGGCCCGTCGGTGCCCGAGCCGCCGGAGCAGGCCGTCAGAGCGGTCAGCAGGCCGAGGACGGGCAGGGCCATGAGTACGCGTTTCACGATGTCTCCTCCAAGACGGTGCCGAGGTAGGCGGCCCTGACGGCCGGTGCGTCCAAGACGTCGAGCGTCGGCCCCGAGGCGATCACGTGCCCGAAGTCCAGCACCGTGACCTGGCCGCAGGCGGCTCGTACGAGATCCATGTCGTGCTCCACCAGCAGGATCGACACGCCGAAGCGGGCCGGGACCTGGGCCAGGCGGTGGCCGAGCCGCAGCGACTCGGCGGCGGACTGGCCGGCGGCCGGCTCGTCGAGCAGCGCGACCTTCGGCCTGGCGGCGATCGCGGCGGCGACGTCGAGCAGCCTTCTGGTGCCCGCGTCGAGGATCGAGACCGGCACCTCGCCGGGCGGGCAGCCGAAGAAGCGCAGCACCTCCGCCGCCTCCTGCCTGGGCAGGCGCCGCCCGGCGACGATCGCCAGGTACTCCTCCTGCGTCAGCTCCGGAGCGATGGCGGTGGTCTGGAACGTGCGGCGCAGCCCGCGCCGGGCCCTGACGCTCGGGCTGAGCCGGTCGAGTGGCTGCCCGGCGAGCACGACCGAGCCCTCGTAGCGGGCGGCGAAGCCGGTGACCGCGGAGATCAGCGTGGACTTGCCGGCGCCGTTCGGGCCGATCAGGCCGGAGACGCCGAGGGCGGGCACGGTCAGGTCCACGCCGTCCAGGGCGACGACCTGGCCGAACCGCACGCTCAGCCCGCGGATCTCCAGCACGTTCCCCTCGCCCGCCGCCGGAGGGACCGGGGCGGGCTCCTCGGCGGGCGCGCCGGCCGCGGCCTCCAGCAGCGGGCGGGCGGCCCGTTCGCGCCTGCGGGCGCGGGTGAAGTCGGTCTGGCTGACCCCGCTGCGCAGGGCGAAGATCGCCATGACGCCGAACAGGATGCCGCCGAGGTCCTGCGGCAGGCGCAGCTTCTCCAGGACGGTGGCCATGACCGCGCCGAAGATGCCGCCCAGGACGGCGCCCTCGGTGTTGTGCGGCCCGATGAGCACGGCGACCGCGAACAGCGCCAGCGACTGCATCATCGCGAAATTTCCGGATACGACGAGGCCGAGCTGCCCCGCCATCAGCCCGCCCCCGATGCCGGCGATGAACGCGCTGATGGCGAAGGCCGTGAGCTTGCTGCGGGCCACGGAGATGCCGTGCGCCGCCGCCGCCCGCTCGGAGTGCCGCAGCTCCAGCCACGACCGCCCGATCCTGGTCCGGTTGACCAGCGCCAGCCCGATCGCGATCAGCACGAACACGGCCATGGCCAGCACGAAGTACGCCGCGTCGGAGGAGAACGGCTCCGGCCGGACGAGCGTCTTCAGCTCGGTCGTGCCGGGGAACTGGTTGGCGTTCAGCACGATGTCGGTGGAGACGGCGAAGCCGAGCGTGACGACGGCGAGGTTGACGCCCCGGATGCGCAGCGCGGGCAGCCCGATCGCGACGCCCACCGGCACGGCCGCCAGGCCGCCGAGCACCAGCCACAGCAGGAAGCCGCCGGGCGCGTCGGCCAGGTTCAGCCGCAGCACCACCCAGGCCCCGATCGCCGCGAACGACATCTGGCACAGCGACATGACCCCGGCCCGCCCGACGATCACGCCGTAGCTCTGCATGAGCACGCCGCTGACCACGGCCGCGATCGCCAGGTAGATCCAGTACGGCGGCAGCGCCCAGGGCAGCACCGCGCACGCCGCGACGGCCAGCCCCAGGCCGGGACCCCAGGTTCTCAGCAGCGCGTTCATCAGCTCCCGCCTTCCGTGCCGGCCGCCCGGGCGAGGCCGTCGTCGGTGACCGCGCCGAAGTAGAACTCGTGCAGCCGGTCCTGCGCCCCGCGCAGCTCCTCGCACGGCCCCTCGAAGACCACCCGGCCCTTGCGCAGCACGTACGCGCGGGCGCCGATCTCCAGGGCCAGGTTGGCGAACTGCTCGACGAGCAGCACCCCGATGCCCCGCTCGGCCAGCTCCCGCACCGAGCCCATCAGGCGGCGGACCACGACCGGCGCGAGCCCGAGCGACATCTCGTCGATGAGGACGACCTTGGGCCCGGCGATCAGCGCCCGGCCGATGACGAGCATCTGCTGCTCACCGCCGGACAGGTTGGCGGCCGGCAGGGAGCGCCTGCGGTCCAGCTCGGGGAAGATGTCGTAGACCATGGCCGGGTCGCCGTCGCCGGAGACCAGCAGGTTCTGCTCCAGCGTGAGGGTGCGGAACACGGTGCGGGCCTGCTCGGCGTACCCGAGTCCGGCCTGGGCGCGGCGATAGGTGGGCAGGCCGGTCAGCGGCGTGCCGGCGAGGGTGACCGTGCCGGCGGCGGCGGGGGCCAGGCCCGCGATGCCGTCGAGCAGGGTGGTCTTGCCCGCGCCGTTCGCGCCGAGCAGCACGGTGACCGTGCCGGGCGCGACGCCGAGGCTGACCTCATGGACGATGGGCACCTCTCCCCTGGAGACGCTGAGGCCCCGTACGTCGAGGACGTCGTCCGCGGGAGCGCCCATCAGCGGCTCCGGCGGCGGTCGTCGGCCGCGGCGGCCGGCGCGTGCGCCGGTCCGCGAGGGGCCCGATCGATGATGCGCCGTGCCTCGAAAGGTAGAGGCATCGTCACCTCCCGGCACGAAATCGTATCTGATTCCATGTACGTTATGCGGATGGAAATGAGAGTGTCCAGAGCGGAGCGGATATGAAATCTGCGGCTGACAACAGGTCGGCGGATCTGGTCATGACCGGCGGCGTCGTCCACACGATGAACGCGGCCGGCCATCTCGCGTCCGGCATCGCGATCAAGGACGGACGCATCGTCAGGGTCGGCACTCCACTGCAGGTCCAGGCCATGGTGGGCCCGGGGACGCGGGTCGTGCGCCTGCGCGGCAGATCGGTGCTGCCCGGCATCAACGACAGCCACCTGCACGGCGCGTGGCTCGGCCTGCGCTGGCCCGACCTCCTGCTGGACCGCCTGACCGGCGCCGCCGACCTCGTCCCCGACTCCCGGCTGGGCAAGCAGGAGGAGCGGCGGGCGGCGATCCTGCGCGCCGGCGACCTGCTGGCCTCCCTGGGCATCACCAGCTACACCGAGCCCGGCCTCGGCCCCTGCGAGCACGACGGCGGCGGGCGCTTCGGCGTCGAGGTCCTGCGCGAGTACGCCGGGATGGCCGCGCGGGGCGAGCTCAAGGCGCGGGTGAGCGCGTTGCTGCTGTTCGCCGAGGTGGACGGGCGCAGCTCACTGCCCGACCTGGTCGCCGGGCTGCGCGACCTGACGCCGCCCGCCGAGGTGCCGGGCTGGTTCAAGGTGGCCGGGGTGAAGATCTTCGCCGACGGCATCCCGCCGATGCGCACGGCCTGGAGCGACGAGCCGTACGAGGACGGCACGCACGGCGCCCCGCTGGTCGAGGGCGGCTCGGAGGACGAGCGCGAGACCGCCCTGACGACCATGATCAAGACCGCCGCCGCGGCCGGGCACCAGGTCGCGGTGCACGCCACCGGCAGCCGCGCGACCCGCACGGTCACCCGCGCCCTGGCCGGAGCGCCCGGGCGGCGCCACTACCTCGTCCACGGCGACGTCCTGCATCCGGACACCCTCAAGACGATGGCCGCGGCCGGCATCGGCCTGACCACCCAGCCGGGCATCGCCGCCGCCGCCTCCCCCATGCTGCGCGACGCCCTGGGCCAGGCCGCGCTCGGGCACGCCTGGCCGGTGCGGGACGCGCTGGCCGCCGGCGTACGGCTCAGCCTCAGCTCCGACGCCCCCATGCTCACCCCCGACTGGCGGCACGGCGTGGCCGCGGCCGCCACCCGGTGGGCCGTCGAGGGCGCGCGCGACCAGCGGCTCGCCCTGGACCAGGCGCTGCGCGCCTACACGAGCACCCCGGCCTGGCAGGAGGGCGCGGAGTCGTGGAAGGGCTCGCTGGAGCCGGGCAAGGTCGCCGACCTGTGCGTGCTCGACGACAGCCTGCTGGACGCGCACCCGGCCGACCTGCCCGAGGTGCCGGTCGCGATGACGATGGTGGACGGCAGGATCGTCTACGAACGCTGACCGGGGGCCGCTCCTGGAGTCACAGCTCCACGTGGTGGTCGGGGTCGCCGCCGAGGCGGCTGCCGCCGCCGCCCAGGGCCGAGATGCGCGCCATCTCCTCGGCCGACAGCTCGAAGTCGAAGACCTCCAGGTTGTGGCGCATCCGCCCGGGGTCGGCCGACTTGGGGATCGGCACGGCGCCGAGCTGCACGTGCCAGCGGAGCACGACCTGCGCGGGGGTGCGGTCGTGCGCGGCGGCGACCTCGGTGACGGCCGGGTCGTGGAGCAGCTTGCCGCCGGCGCCGAGCGGGCTCCACGACTCGGTCGCCACGCCGTGCCCGGTGAGCCAGGCGAGCAGGCCGGGCTGCGGGAAGCCGGGGTGCAGCTCGACCTGGTTGACCGCGGGCCACACGCCGGTGGCGTCGACCACCCGCTCGATCTGCTCCGGGGTGAAGTTGGAGACGCCGATCGAGCGGGCCAGCCCCTCCTCGCGCAGCCGGACGAACGCCTTCCAGGTGTCGACGAACAGGCCGTGGCCGGGCAGCGGCCAGTGGATGAGGTAGAGGTCGACGTGGTCGAGGCCGAGTCGGGACCGGCTCTCCTCGAACCCGCGCAGCGCCAGGTCGTAGCCGTGCTGGGCGCCGCGCAGCTTCGTGGTGACGAACAGCTCCTCGCGCGGCACGCCCGACTCGGCGACCGCCGCGCCCACGCCGCGCTCGTTGCCGTAGCTGGCGGCGGTGTCGATCAGCCGGTAGCCGAGCGTGAGCGCGTGGCCGACGGCCTGGCGGGCCTGGCGGTCGTCCATCGGCCAGGTGCCGAGGCCCAGGCGCGGCATGGCGCGGCCGTCGGAGAGCACGAGGGTCGGCGCGGTCGTCATGGCGGTCCTCTTCCGGGTGCGGGCAGGTGACGTACCTACCCGCCGCCGGGATGATCAACCTGGCGGTGGACCCCGCGCCACGTCGCGGCGCGGGCGGCGTACGATCCGAGACGTGATCACCGCTCCCCGCCTGCTCGCCGTCAGCGACCTGCACGTGCACCATCCCGACAACCGCGCGTTCGTCGAGGAGCTGCGCCCCGGGTCGGACGGCGACTGGCTGCTCGTCGCGGGCGACGTCGGCGAGCTGACGACGGACATCGCCTGGGCGTTGCGGCTGCTGGCCGACCGGTTCGCGAGGGTGGTGTGGGCGCCCGGCAACCACGAGCTGTGGACGCCGGCCCGCGACCCGGTGCGGCTGCGCGGCGAGGAGCGCTACCGGTACCTGGTGGAGCTCTGCCGCGATCTCGGCGTGCTCACGCCGGAGGACCCGTACCCGGTGTGGGAGGGGGCGCGCGGCCCGGTCACCGTGGCGCCGCTGTTCGTCCTGTACGACTACACCTGGCGTCCGGAGGGCGCGACCACCAAGGAGGAGGCCCTGCGCACGGCCTACGACGCGGGGATCGTCTGCACCGACGAGGTCATGCTCCACCCCGACCCCCACCCCGGCAGGGACGCCTGGTGCGCGGCCCGGGTCGAGTACACCGAGGCGCGGCTGGCCGCCCGGCCGCCGGGGCTGCCGACCGTGCTGGTCAACCACTATCCGCTGGTCCGCGAGCCGACGCGGGTGCTCACCCATCCGGAGTTCGCGCAGTGGTGCGGCACCGAGCGCACCGCCCGCTGGCACCTCGCCTATGACGCCGCCGCCGTCGTGTACGGCCACCTGCACATCCCGCGCCTGACCCACCACGACGGCGTGCCGTTCGTGGAGGTCTCGCTCGGCTATCCGCGCGAGTGGCGGCCGCGGCCGAACCCGCCGGCGCTGCCCCGCGTGATCGACGTGTGAACGCCGGCCCGGGTCAGCCCTCCAGGTAGCGCAGGATCGCCAGCACCCGCCTGCTGTAGCCGGTGTCGCGCGGCAGGTCGAGCTTCTCCATGATGGCGTTGACGTGCTTCTCCACGGTGGACGCCGAGACGTGCAGGCGCTCGGCGATGGCCGCGTTGACCAGCCCCTGGGCCAGGTGCGCCAGCACCTCGGACTCGCGCGGGCTGAGCCGGCTCAGCGGGTCGGCGTGGCTGGTGCGGGCCAGCAGCCGCCGCACCACCTCGGGGTCGAAGGCCGTGCCGCCGGCGCGTACGCGGTCGAGGGAGTCGAGGAAGTCGGCCACCTCCGAGACCCGGTCCTTCAGCAGGTAGCCGAGCCCCTCGGCGGGCCCGGCCAGCAGGGTGGCGGCGTAGTGGGGCTCGACGTACTGGGACAGGACGAGCACGCCCACCTCGGGCCACCGCGCGCGGATCTCCAGGGCCGCCCGCAGCCCCTCGTCCTTGTGGCCGGGCGGCATGCGCACGTCGATCACCGCCACGTCGGGCCGGTCGTCGGCGACGGCGGCCAGCAGCGCGGGCGCGTCGCCCACGGCCGCGACGACCTCGTGCCCGGCCTCGGCGAGCAGCCGGGTCAGGCCCTCGCGCAGCAGCACGGAGTCGTCGGCCAGGATCAGCCGCACGGCGGCTCCTTGGGCAGCGTGGCGACGATCTTCGTGGGCCCGCCGGGCGGGCTGTCCACGGTGAACGCGCCGTCGAGCGCCAGGACCCGGCGGGCCAGCCCGGACAGGCCGCCGCCCGCAGGGTCGGCGCCGCCTCCGCCGTCGTCGGAGATCGCCACGCTCACCGTCCGTTCGTCCTCGGCCACCACGACCAGGATGTCATGGGCGCGGGCGTGCTTGACCGCGTTGGTGATCGCCTCCCTGGTCACGAAGTACAGGGCGGTCTCGATCTCCGTGGCGGGCTGGGCCGACAGCCCGTAGTGGACGGTGACCGGCACGACGGAGCGTTCGGCGACGCCGGCCAGCGCGGCCTCGATCCCCAGCTCGTCCAGGGCGGTGGGATAGATGCGCCAGGCGACGCTGCGCAGCTCGTCCAGGAGGCGGCGGGACTCTGCGTAGGCCTGGTCGACCAGCTCGGCGGTCCGGTCGTGGTCGCGGCCGTGCCGGGCCCGGCCGAGCAGCATGGCCAGGGCCACGCCGCGCTGCTGGACGCCGTCGTGCAGGTCGCGTTCGATCCGGCGGCGCTCGTCGTCCACGGCCCGGACGATGCCCGAGCGGGTCGCGGTCAGCTCGGCGATGCGGCGGCGCATGAGCTCCCGGCCGCCGGGGCCGAGGAAGTGGGCGGCCAGGCGGCGTTCGAGCACGCCGGCGGCCAGGGCGAGCAGCGCGGTCACCGTCAGCAGGGCCACGCCGCCGGTCAGGCCGAGCATGCCGCCGGTGGTGACGAGCCGCACGCCCGGCAGCTCGACGGGCACGGGGTCCGAGCCGCCGGTGATCAGGTCCCACGCCCCGCCGCCCAGCAGCAGGCCGCCGACGAACAGGGCGACGGCGCAGCCGTACCCGCCGAGCACGCCCAGGGCGGCGCGGGCGGCGAGGTAGGCGTAGCCGCCGTCGCGGGTGGGGGCGGGGTGGCCGAACCACCGGGTCAGCCGGGCGCGTTCGAGCGCCATGAGCCGCGCCGCGCCGCGCCGGGCCAGGGGGCGCGCGGCCGGGACCAGCCAGGCGGGCCAGGCCGCGCAGAGGAAGGCCAGCTCGACCGCGCCGAGCGCCATGCCGGCCAGCACCCCCACCAGCGCCTTGACCGCCCGGCTACCGGTGTTCTCCCGGTTGTCCGGCATGAGCCCGGAGCCGGGGTTCTCCCGATTGTCCGGCATGGGGCCGAAGTTGTCCGACACGGGCCCGAAGTCTAGGCGTCGCGGCGGCGCAGCACGGCGTAGCCCGCCGCCAGCGCCGCCGCCGCCCAGGCCAGCAGCCAGGCCAGGCCCTCCCCCGCCGAGTACGGGATGGGCCCGCCGGTCAGGTTGTCCACGCTGCCCATGAACGCCAGCCCGGCGAAGGTCGGCATGCGCAGCGAGGCGTCCAGCGCCGCCTGGCTCCCGGTCATCAGCAGCACCAGCGGCAGGCCCAGGAGCAGCATGAACACCACGGTCAGCGTGCCCGCCGCGCTGCGCATCGCGGCCCCGGCGCCCAGCGTCGTCACCGCCACCAGGGCGAAGAACACGCCCGCGCCCGCCACGTCCCGCACGGCCTCCCCGAACGGCAGCGCGACCAGCCCGCCGAACACGTCGGCCTGCAGCACCACGTAGACCGCCGCCGTGGCCACCGCCCCCGACAGCACCCCGGCGGCGAACATCACCGGCGCCACCACCAGCGCCTTGGCGGCCAGCACGAGCCCGCGCACCGGCGTGGCCTGCAGCGTGACCCTGATGCCGCCCGAGGAGTACTCCGACGTGATCGCCAGCATGGCCAGGGCGACCAGCGCGAACTGCACGAACGACGTGGCCGACACCACGGGCTCGCTCGCCGTCACCCGCGCGCCGGGCACGCCTTCGCGCACCGCGTCGGTGGCCGCGGCGGCGGCCAGGGCCACGGCGGTCATCACCATGAGCGCCGCCGCGCCGGCCAGGCACCACCACGTGGACCGGACCGACCACAACTTGCCCCACTCGGCCCGTGCCGCCTGCCACAACGCCGCCGTCACGCGCCCGCCTCCATCGTCCCGTGCGTCGTCCCGTACTCCACGCTGCTCTCCGTCAGCTCCTGATAGGCCTGCTCCAGGGACGCCTCCCGGGTGCGCAGGCCGTGCAGCCTGATCCCGGCCTCGTAGGCCAGGTCGCCCACCCGCTCGACGGGCGCGCCGGTGGCGACGACCTCGTTCTCGGCGACGCGCTCGGCGGCGATCCCCGCGGCGCGCAGGCGTCCGGCCAGCTCCCCGGCGTGCGGGGTGCGGGCCAGCACGGCCGTCAGCGAGCTGCGCCCGATGACCTCGGCCAGGGGCGCGTCGGCGATCAGCCGGCCCTTGCCGATCACCACCAGGTGGTCGGCCGTGAGCTGCATCTCGCTCATCAGATGGCTGGAGACGAACACCGTGCGGCCCTCCGCGGCCAGCGACCGCATGAGCCGGCGCACCCACCGCACGCCGTCGGGGTCGAGCCCGTTGACGGGCTCGTCGAACAGCAGCACCGCCGGGTCGCCGAGCAGCGCGGCGGCGATGCCGAGCCGCTGGCTCATGCCGAGCGAGAGCGCGCCGGCCCGGCGGTCCGCCGCGCCGGCCATGCCGACGCTCTCCAGCACCTCGGCCACCCGCCGCACGGGGATGCCGTTGCTGCGGGCCAGCGCGGTCAGGTGCGCCCGGCCGCTGCGCCCGGGGTGCAGCGCCCGCGCGTCGAGCAGCGCGCCGACCGTCCGCAGCGGGTTCCTGATCCGGTGGTACGGCACGCCGCCGACCAGCGCCGTGCCCGCCGAGGGCCGGTCGAGCCCGAGGACGAGCCGCATCGTGGTGGACTTCCCCGCGCCGTTGGGACCGAGGAACCCGGTCACCGCGCCGGGTCTGAGCTCCAGCGACAGGTCGTCCACCGCCGTCCGGTCGCCGTACCGCTTGGTCAAACCCTTCAGACTGATCACGAGGGTCCACGCTAGGCAGCCGACGGACGGGCCACCATGGGGTCCGGCCGCCGACCTCGATGGCGGAAAACCGGAACAGACCAGGTCGCGGCGCCGTCCGGCCGGGGCGAGCGCGCCCAAACAAGACGGTGCCGTTGCCCCGCGTTGACGTGCGGCTCACTACGGTTGCCGAGCATGACCGAAGACAAGAGCCGGAACCGGCGGCGGATCAGCATCGACGAAGTGGGCCTGGAGAAGCGCAGGTCCGCGATCCAGGCGCTCATGGAGCAGCCGCCGTCACCGGCGTCCGAGCAGGTGGGCGTCTTCGCCGAGGCGAACGCGCCGGGCGCGGCACAGGGCGACCTCGGCTGAGCCCGCCCGGCGCGGCCCCCGGGTTCGGCAAAGCGGCGGCGCGGCGCGCCGCCGCTCCCGGGTCCTGGATGTCACGCTCGCCGGGAACGAGGAGTGCCGCCATGAGCAAAGCCGTGCAAGGGCCCGAGCCGCATCCTCTCCTGGTCAAGCTGCTCCAGGAGGGTTTTCCGGACACCATGACGTTCTGGGGCTACGTGGGCCCGCCGTACCAGGACGGATGCGTCACGCTGTATCCCAGCCTGGAGGATCTGAACTCGGCCCTCGACATCCCGCTGAGCGACGTCCTGCACATCCAGGACGTGCCCGAGGACATCCTGCTCTTCGGCGCGAAGGTGTTGTGGGTACGCCGGGACGCCAAGGTCGTCCGCCGGCAGGCCGGCACGGCCGAGGCGTCGCTGACCTCGGAGGCCGCCGAGGACGCCGGGGAGATCCGGACGGGCCGGCTGCACCTGCGGGTCAAGACCGAGCGCGCCGACTGCCACAGCCCCTGCATGACCTGCCGCGACTGCAGCAGCGTGTGCATCTCGTCCTGCCGCAGGAAGTCGTCGCCGGAGTAGGGGAACCGCCATGATCACCGACACCCCGCTCGCCGCGCTCGACCACCAGGCGCCCTACCTGCTCGAACGGCTCGTCAAGGAGCGCGTCGCCGCGACGGAGGAGGAGGCCGGGGAGCTGTTCGCCGAGGCGAAGAAGTACCTGGTGCTCACGCAGGTCGACCGGTCGCGGATCTGGACGATGCACTCGACGCGCGTCGACGACGCCTGGCATCACTTCATCCTCTTCACCGGCCTGTACACCGAGTTCTGCCGCACCTACTTCGGCCGGTACGTCCACCACAGCCCGAGCAACGACCCCGGCACGCCGGACGAGCCCGCCGAGCAGACCCCGGCGGGCACGTTCGCCGAGTTCCGCGACCGCTACGAGGAGCTCTTCGGCTGCCCGCTCCCCGACGTCTGGTACGACCATCGCACCGTCACGCTGACCCGCCGCGTGGTGAACGAGCGCGCCGGGCTGCTCACCACCCGCCGCGACGGGAACCAGGTCGAGCTGCTCTCCCCGTCGGGCGAACCGCTGGTGGCCGCCAACATGATCGCCTCGCCCGCGCTGGAGTTCGTGGCCCGCACCGGCGCCTTCTACGTGCGGGAGCTGCCCGGCGGCCTGACCGGGCGGGAGCGGGTCGCCCTGGCCGAGGTGCTGGTCGAGCAGCGGATCCTCAAGGTGAGCGGCTAGCGGCGGCGTGACCTACGCCTCCCTGCGGGCGGGGCGGGGGCCCAACGCGCTGGTCGTCGAGGCGCTGGGCGTGCTCGGCGGCGTCCGCGGGCGGGCGCTGGACCTCGGCGCGGGCCCGCTCAACGACACCCGCTTCCTGCTGGAGCTGGGCTTCTCGGTCGAGGCCGTGGACACCGACCCCTGCACCCTCGCGCTGGCGGCGGCCTGGCGGCACCCGCGGCTGCGGGTCGTGCACGCCGACGTCCGGGACGTGCCGGTCCCGGCGGGGGCCTATTCGTTCATGGTCGCGATCCACGTCCTGCCCTTCCTGCCCGCGGCCGACGTCCGCCGGGTGGCGGCCGCGATGGCCGGTGGCCTGGCCGCGGGCGGCGTGCTGTGCTGCACGTTCTTCGGTCCGGAGGACGCCTGGGCGGGGCGGCCGGGGCGCACGTTCCTGCGCGCCCCCGAGGCCGGCGCGCTGTTCCCCCGGCTGGAGCCGGTCGTCCTGCGCGAGGACCGCTACGACGGCGTCGACGCCAGGGACGAGCCCAAACGCTGGCACGTGGTGCGCTGCGTCTTCCGCAGGCCCGCCGCCTCAAGCTCAGATGGCGCCGCCGGGTCGGCCTGACGTCGCGAGGGTCAGGAAGCCCTCCTCGACCAGGCGGCGTACCAGGGCGAGGCCGTCCTCCCCCGGCAGGCCGGCCGCGGTGAAGGGCTCGCCGTCCGCCATGCGCAGGAAGGCCGCCTCGTGCCGGGCCGGGAGGCTGAGCCGTTTGCCGTGGAAGGCGAGGACCAGCGTGCCGGCGTCCCGTCTGCTCTCCCAGCGCAGGCCGGGGCGGAGCCGGACGGCGGTGCCGGCGTCGAGGCCGGCCAGGCCCGTGAGGTCGAGCAGATGGCCGCCCAGCCGGTCGCCCTCGGCGAGCAACGCCATGTCCACCGCGTCGTCGGCCAGCCTCTCGGGGGTGAGGACGGTCATCAGGCGGGCGGTCAGCTCGCGGATGCGCTCCCGGGTGGCGGCCCGGCCGCCGCTCGTACGGGCGAAGCCGAAGGGCAGCGGCTCCTGGCAGCCGGGGTCGGCGGAGACGGCCGCCTCGCACCCGGCCAGCAGCACGTCGGCCCAGGTCAGGGGATGGACGCCGACGCTCAGGTGCAGGGAAGCGCCCTGCGCCGAGGCGGCCTCGTGCGGCAGGCCGCGCGGCAGGTAGAGCAGGTCCCCTTCGCACAGGTCGAACTCGCGGCGGGCGTCCTCGCGGCGGGCGTCCTCGTGGATCCGCCAGCGTTTGGTCCCGGCCACCTGCAGCACGAACACGTCGTGGGAGTCGTGGTGGACGCCGAAGCCGCGCGCCCGCGGCGGGGTGAGGTAGGCGTTGACCCGGCACTCCGCGCTGAACTCGCCCGCCAGCCGCCGGCACAGCTCCCGCAGCGGCGGCCACCGTTCGTGCACCGAAGGCATGATCAGGGTCGAGCCGTCGCGGTAGCGGGCGTAGAGGTCCTCCAGCCCGGCCGCGCCGCCGTCGGCGTGGCCGTCGCGGACCACGCGCACGGCCCCGGAGTGCAGGCCGGAGCCGGACAGCAGCTCGTCGAGGCGGGCCAGCGAGAACAGCTCGCGGTAGTGGCCGGGCGACCGCCTGCGCAGCAGGAGATGCCGCCGCCCCTGGTGGTCCCGCAGGAACTCCTCGCGGGACACCGGGCCGAGCAGCCAGTCGGTGGCGGGCGTGACGTCCGCGCCGTCCCGCTCGTCGATCATCATCTCCGGTCCGTACCCGTGGCGTCCGCGCGCCACGCCCCGGGCCGCGCGGCGGCGGCCCGGGAGGCTTAGGAGGCCCGGGAGGCCCAGGAGGCCCGGTCAGTCGGTGCCGAGCTCCATCGCGGCGCGGTCGAGCAGCTCGTCGTCCTCGGAGACCTCGCCCCGGGAGGCGATGGCCTCCGCGCCGCCCTGCGGCATCGCGCCGATGAGGCCGGTCGAGGCCGCCTGGGCGGCGCCGATGAGCGCCGGGTGGGTGGTGCCGACCATGCCGAGCGTGGCGTACTGCTCCAGCTTGGCGCGCGAGTCGGCGATGTCCAGGTTGCGCATGGTGAGCTGGCCGATGCGGTCGACCGGGCCGAACGCGGAGTCCTCGGTGCGCTCCATCGACAGCTTGTCGGGGTGGTAGCTGAAGGCCGGGCCGGTGGTGTCGAGGATCGAGTAGTCCTCGCCGCGGCGCAGCCTCAGGGTGACCTCGCCGGTGACCGCCGTGCCGACCCAGCGCTGCAGCGACTCGCGCAGCATGAGCGCCTGCGGGTCGAGCCAGCGGCCCTCGTACATGAGCCGGCCGAGCCGCCGGCCCTCGTTGTGGTACGTGGCCAGGGTGTCCTCGTTGTGGATGGCGTTGACCAGGCGCTCGTAGGCGGCGTGCAGCAGCGCCATGCCGGGGGCCTCGTAGATGCCGCGGCTCTTGGCCTCGATGATGCGGTTCTCGATCTGGTCGGACATGCCCAGGCCGTGCCGGCCGCCGATCGCGTTGGCCTCCATGACCAGGTCGACCGGGGAGCCGAACTCCTTGCCGTTGATCGTGACCGGGCGGCCCTGGTCGAAGCCGATGGTGACGTCCTCGGGGAGGACCTCGACCTCGGGGTCCCAGAAGCGCACGCCCATGATCGGCTCGACGGTCTCGATGCCGGTGTCAAGGTGTTCGAGGGTCTTGGCCTCGTGGGTGGCGCCCCAGATGTTGGCGTCGGTCGAGTACGCCTTCTCGGTGCTGTCGCGGTAGGGCAGCCCGTGGGCGAGCAGCCACTCCGACATCTCCTTGCGCCCGCCGAGCTCGGAGACGAAGTCCGCGTCGAGCCAGGGCTTGTAGATGCGCAGGTGGGGGTTGGCCAGCAGGCCATAGCGGTAGAACCGCTCGATGTCGTTGCCCTTGAACGTGGAGCCGTCGCCCCAGATCTGCACCTCGTCCTCAAGCATGGCCCGCACCAGCAGGGTCCCGGTGACGGCGCGGCCGAGCGGCGTGGTGTTGAAGTAGGCCCGGCCGCCCGAGCGGATGTGGAACGCGCCGCAGGTGAGCGCGGCCAGGCCCTCCTCGACCAGCGCGGCGCGGCAGTCGACCAGGCGCGCGAGCTCGGCCCCGTAGGCCAGCGCGCGGCTGGGCACCGAGGCGATGTCGGGCTCGTCGTACTGGCCGATGTCGGCGGTGTAGGTGCACGGGACGGCGCCCTTGTCGCGCATCCACGCGACGGCCACCGAGGTGTCGAGACCGCCGGAGAAGGCGATGCCGACCCGCTCGCCGGTGGGCAGGGAGGTGAGAACCTTGGACATAGAAGAAGATTATGCATTGCAACGCATGTTCATGCAAAGCCAGCGTCTTTTCCGGGTGCGGGCCGGGATCTCCGGCGGAGGGTGGACAACCGGGCGGGGACGTGATCTGACGGAGGAAGGACCGCCGACGATCACGAACAGGAGCACCGGGACATGAGCGACACGCCGCGCCTGCACTCAGCCGGCCCCACCCACCTGGAGCGCGCCCGCGACCTGCGCCCGCTGATCGAGAGCGAGGCGGCCGAGGCCGAGGCGCTGGGCAGGCTGACCGAGCCCGTCGTGGCCGCCCTGCACGAGGCCGGGCTGTTCGGTATCTGGCTGCCCGCCCCGCTGGGCGGCTCGGAGTTGTCACCGTCGGAGCTGCTCGCCCTCTTCGAGGAGCTGACCTACGCCGACGCCTCGACCGGCTGGGTGGTCATGGCCACCACCCTGGAGAACGGCACGGCGGGCGCCTACCTGGGCGACGACGCCGTCGAGCACATCTTCGGCGGCCCCCGCACGCCGCTGTTCGCCGGCCAGGGCACCCGGCCGGGCACCGCCGTGCGCGAGGACGGCGGCTTCCGGCTGACCGGCCGCTGGAGCTTCGCCTCGGCCATGCCGCACGCCCGGTACGTGCACAGCCTCGGCGTCGTCGAGGGCACCGGCGAGGAGCGCATCTTCATCACCCCGGTCGAGGACGCCGAACTGCTCGGCAACTGGGACGTCCTGGGCCTGCGCGCCACCGGCAGCCTCGACTACGCCATCGACGGCGGCTTCGTGCCGGAGTCGCGCACGCACCTGTTCGCCCAGCGGGAGCCGCTGCGCGGCGGCGCGATCTACCGGCTGGGCCTGCTGGACCAGGCGCTGATCGCCCACTCCGGCTGGGCGCTCGGCCTGGGCCGCCGCCTGCTGGACGAGCTGGGCCGGCACGTCGCGGCCCGCGCCGGACGTCCGGGTCAGCTCGCCGTCAGCGACGCCTTCCACACCGGCTTCGCCCGCGCCGAGGCGTCCCTGCGGGCGGCGCGCACCCTGGTCCGCGACACGTGGGAGGACGCCGAACGCACCCTGGACGCGGGCGGCGCGCTGTCCACCCGCCAGGAGACGATGGTGCGGCTCGCGCTCAACCACGCCACCTCGACGCTCACCGAGGCGGCCGGGTTCGCCTACGCCTCGGGCGGCACGACGGCGCTGCGCGACGGCCTGCTCCAGCGCCTGTTCCGGGACGCGCACGCCGGGGCCCAGCACATCACCTCCGGCCCGCAGGCGCTGCGGGAGTGCGGCCGCGAGCTGGCGGGGCTGGCCCAGGGCGAGGAATGGACGCTCTTCACCCTGCAACCCTGACCCGAACCCCCTGAACCCCCGACCCGCTCTGCAGCCCGGACGGAGGTCAGCGCTGCCGGGAGGTCAGTGTTGCCGGGAGACCTGGGCGGTGTGCAGGGCGTCGGCGGTGGCGATCTTGTGGTTGCGGGCCGCCTGCTCGATCACCTCGGCCTCGGCGGCGCCCTCGATCAGGCTCAGCAGGTGGTCATGCTCCTCCACCGACCTGCGCGCCCGCCCCGGCACGTACGTGAAGCTGGAGCGGCGCATGTGGTCGAGCCGCGCCCACTCCGACTCCAGCAGGGCGTTGAGGTGCTCGTCGGGGCAGTGGCGGTAGAGCGAGAAGTGGAACTCGCGGTTGAGCGCGGTGAAGGAGGTGGGGTCGAACTCCTCCAGCGCCTCCTTCATCCGCTCGTTGATCTCCCGCGACTCCTGGATCTTGGCCGCGTCCATGTGCGGCGCGCAGATGGCCGTGGCGTAGCCCTCCAGCCGGGCCAGCACGTTGAGGGTGTGCTCGACCTGCACCGAGTCGAAGACGGCGACCCGGGCGCCGATGTTGCGGACGACCTCGACCAGCCCGTCGGACTGCAGCCTGCGCACGGCCTCGCGCAGCGGGATCGTGCTGACGCCGGTCTCCCGGGCGAGCTGGTCCATGACCAGCCGGTAGCCGGGGCCGTACGTGCCGTCGAGGATGCGGGCCCGCAGCAGGTCGTAGCTGATCTCGGCCTTGGAGCCCTTGGGCCGCTTGGCCTGGGCCGGTTTTCTCGTGCTGCTCACCATCACCTCTGCAGGACCTTCATGATGGCGTCGCGGAAGCCCGCGCCCGCCGGCGCTTCGACGCGACCGCCCGGAGCCCTCACCGGCTCCGCCCCCGGAGTCACCTCGACGATACGCTGGACGCCCGCTGTCATCCCCTCATCTTGCCCGACCACGAGCACGAGCGGCGCCCGGTCCCCCGTGCGGACGGCCCGTCCGCACGGGGCGCCGGAGGAGCGGGAGCCGGGCCACCGGGAGATCAGCCCCGCCATCCAGAACCTCCGTCTGTCCTATTTCACATATGATTTCAGATCTTATCGTACGCGGGCACGGGGAAGTCCACGACCACCTGCCCGGTTCCGGTCGAGCCGAAGTACGGGCACAACTGCTCCCCCCGCCCCTTGTACGACCGCCACCCCAGCAGCCCGAACAACATCGCCGTGTCCGCCATCGCGCCCTCCCCCGCGCAGCGCACGTTGTAGTCGGGCAACATGTCCAGGAACTCGCCGATGCGCCCTTCGGCCCACATGTCCAGCACGGCCATGTCGATCTTCCGGTTGAGCGGGCTGCTGACCTCGTTGAGCAGCGACTCGGCGGTCTCGTTGGAGGGGAAGGCGTGCGAGAGCGAGCCGCTGGCCAGGAAGGCGACCCGGCGGTCGCTCTGCCGGATGCCGCGCAGCAGCGCCTCGCCGATGCGCCGGTTCTCGTCGATCGAGGAGTAGATGTTGCAGCCGATCGGCAACACCCGCACGGCGGAGTCCTCGTTCATGAAGTGCATCGGGACCAGCGTCGCGTACTCCAGGCCCAGGTCGCGGTAGGTGTGCACGAGCGCCTTCTGCCCGCCGGCGGCGATCTCGGCGCGGATCAGCTCGGCCAGCTCGGGGTCGCCCGGGTAGTCGTAGTCCAGGTCGTGGATGAAGTGCGGCAGCTCGTGGCTGGCGTAGGAGTCGCGGTGGCGCTCCTTGCCGTTGAGGTGGAAGCCGATGCTGTTCATCCAGTGGGTGTCGGCGATCAGGTACGTGTCCACCCCCAGCTCCCGCGCCCGCCTGCCGACCTCGGTGAGAGCCAGCTCGGCGGGCCGGCGGATGCCGAAGTGCCTGCCCGGCTGGATCGACAGCCAGATCGACGGCACATGCGTGATCTTGGCTGCCAGGACGAGCTCTCCCATCACACCCTCCCCAGGTGCGTCCAGACGCCCTTGACCTCGGTGTAGGCGTCGATGGCGTACGGGCCCATCTCCCTCCCCCACCCGCTGGCCTTGTAGCCCCCCCACGTGGTGGCGGCGTCGGGCACATGGATCATGTTGATGAACACGGCTCCCGCCCGGATCCGGGCGGCCAGGCGGTGGGCGGTCGACAGGTCGTTGGTCCAGATGGAGGCGGCCAGGCCGTACTCCAGTCCGTTGGCGCGGCCGGCGATCTCGTCGGGGTCGTCGTAGGCCAGCACCGGGATGACGGGCCCGAACACCTCCTCGCGGGCCACGGCCATGGCGTCGGTCACCTCGGCGAACACGGTCGGGCGGTAGAAGAAGCCGGGGCCCTCGGCGCGCCTGCCGCCGGTGACGAGTTGCGCGCCATCGTACAGCGCGCTGCGGACGTGGGCGTCCACGGCCATCAGGTGGTCCTCGCTGATCAGCGGGCCGAGGTCGGTGGCCGGGTCGAGGCCCGGTCCGACCTTGAGCGCGTCGGCCGCGGCGGCCATCTTCGAGGTGAACTCGTCGACGCGCTTGCGGTCGACGTAGAAGCGCGAGTACGCGGCGCAGACCTGGCCGCTGTTGAACAGCGCGCCCTGGACGTTGCCCGCCACCGCGGCGTCGATGTCGGCGTCGGCCGCGATGATGCTCGGGGTCTTGCCGCCGAGCTCCAGCGTCAGGCGCTTGAGGTTGTCCGCGCTGGCGTGCACGAGCGAGCGGCCGACCGACGTCGAGCCGGTGAAGGAGATCTTGTCCACGCCCGCGTGCCCGGCCAGCGCCGCGCCGGTCTCCGGGCCGCCGGTCAGCAGGTTCACCACGCCGGGCGGGAAACCGGCCAGCGCCATCAGCTCCACCAGCCGGACCGTGGTCAGCGGGGTCTGCTCGGCGGGCTTGACGATCACCGTGTTCCCGCAGGCCAGGGCGGGGGCGAGCTTCCAGGCGGCGATCATCAGCGGGAAGTTCCACGGGGTGATGAGCGCGCACACGCCGACCGGCTCGCGCCGGGTGTAGTGCAGGGTGTCGGGGTACGAGACGGGCAACACCGAGCCCTCGATTTTCGTACACCATCCTGCGAAATATCGGAAATGTTCGGCGGTGCCGGGGACGGTCACGTTCCGCGCCACCGCCAACGGCTGGCCGTTGTCCCTGGTCTCCAGCTCGGCCAGCTCGTCGGCGTGCTCCTCCACCAGGTCGGCCACCTTCCACAGCAGCCTCGCGCGGGCGGCGGCGGGCAGCTCGGCCCAGGCCGGGTCGTCCAGCGCGGCCCTGGCCGCCGCCACCGCGCGGTCCACGTCGGCGGGGCCCGCCTCGGCGCACTCGGTGATGACGGTGGCCTCGGCCGGGTCCAGCGTGGCGAACGTCGCGCCGTCCGCGGCCGGGCCCCAGGCGCCGCCGATGTACAGGCCGGTCATGAGCCGATCTCCTCTCGCACCATGTCCGCGCACCGCTCGCCGATCATGATGGCGGGCGCGTTCGTGTTCCCTGACGTGACGGCGGGCATCACCGAGGCGTCGGCGACGCGCAGCCCGTCGATGCCGTGGACTCTGAGCCGCTGGTCCACGACGGTTCCCATGGCGCAGGTCCCGACCTGATGGTGGTAGGTCACCAAGGTCCTCTCTATGTGCTCGGACAGTTCACGGTCGCCGGGGTAGAGCTCCGCGCCCGCCCATTCCCGCAGGGCGGCGGCGTGGGCCAGCTCCCGGCACAGCTCGACGGCCGCGCGCATGCACGCGCGGTCGGCGGCCGCCTCCAGGTAGGCGGGGTCGATGTGCAGCGGGGCGTCGGGGTCGGCCGAGGTCAGCGCCAGGTGGCCCCTGCTCTCCGGACGGACGATCCCGGCCATGAGGGTGAAGGCGTCCGGCGGGCCGGTCATGCCCTCGTCGTACAGGGGGATGTGGAAGAACAGCGGCTGCACGTCGGGGCCGGGCAGGCCGGGGCGGCTGCGCCAGAAGAGCTGGCTGTGCATCGGCTGCAGGCCGGGCATCGCGGGCGGCACGGGCCGGCGGGCGGCCACGATCACCGGGACGAGCGCGTGGTCGTGCAGGTTGCGCCCGACGCCGGGCAGGTCCTCCACCGCCTTGACGCCGTGCCGGCGCAGCTCGGCCGCGTCGCCGAGGCCGCTCAGCAGGAGCAGGCGCGGCGACTCGACGGTCCCGGCGCTGACCACGACCTGGGCGGCGGCCCCGACCTGGTGCAGGCGGCCGTTCTGGCGGTACTCCACGCCCACGCACCGCCGCCCGCGCAGGAGCAGCCGGCGGGCGCGGGCCCCGGTGCGGATCTCCAGGACCGGCCGGTCGCAGCGCGGGCGCAGGTAGGCGTCGGCCGTGCTGTGCCGGCGGCCGTGCCGGATCGTGAGCTGGCAGAACCCGGCGCCGTCGGGACGCTCGCCGTTGCAGTCGGGGTTGAACGGCAGGCCCTGCTCCACGGCGGCCGCCACGATCGCCGCGTTGACCTGGTGCGGCGCGTAGTCGGCGATCACCCGTACCGGCCCGCCGGCGCCGTGGTGGTCGCCGGGCCCGCGGTCGAAGTCCTCCAGCCGCTTGAAGTACGGCAACACCTCGGGGTACGACCAGCCGGGCCCCCAGGCGTCGTAGTCGGCCGGCGCGCCCCTGACGAAGATCATGCCGTTGAGCGAGGACGAGCCGCCCAGCACCTTCCCGCGCGGCCAGTGCGGACGCCGCCCGCCCAGCCGCCGCTGCGGCGCCACCCGGTAGTCGTAGTCCTCGGGGCCGCCCCACAGCCGGAACACCCCGCCGGGGTCGTGGATGTCGGGGTTGACGTCGGGGCCGCCCGCCTCCAGCAGCAGCACGCGCAGCGCCTCGTCGTCGGCCAGCCGGCGGGCCACCGCGGCGCCCGCCGAGCCCGCGCCGACCACGACGACGTCAAAGGTCTCCATCGCCCGCTCCCAGATAGGCCGACCGCAGCCGGCCGCGCAGCTCGTCCGGCGTGCCGCGCAGCACGACCCGGCCCCGGTCCAGCACGTGCACGCGGGTGGCCAGCTCCAGGGCGAGCCGGGTGTACTGCTCGATGAGCAGCACCCCGGCCCCGGCCTCCGCGAGCGCGGCCAGGGCGGGGACGAGCCTGGACACCACGGCGGGGGCCAGGCCGAAGGACAGCTCGTCCACCAGCAGATAGCGCGGCCCGCCGGTGACTGCCTGGGCCAGGGCGAGCATCTGCTGCTGGCCGCCGGACAGCGTGCCGGCCCGCCGGTCGCGCAGCCCGGCCAGCTCGGGGAAGGCGGCAAGGGCCGGTCCCGGGTCGGGCCCGGCCACGCGCAGGTTGTCGGCCACGCTCAGCGAGCGCAGCACCCGGTGGCCCTCGGGCACGGCGGCCACGCCCAGCGCCCGGACGCGTTCGGGGCGCAGCCCGGTCAGCTCGTCGCGGTCGGCGGTGACCGCGCCCGCCTCGACCGGCAGCAGCCCGGCCACGGCGAGCACGAGCGTGCTCTTGCCCGCGCCGTTCGCGCCGAGCAGCGCGGTGATCCGGCCGGGCGGCACGTCGAGCGTCACGTCGTGCAGCACCTCGCGCCCGCCTCTGCGCACGCGCAGGTCGCGCACCTCCAGGCTCACGGCGCCTCCCCCAGGTAGGCGGCGCGCACCCGCTCGTCGGCCAGCACCGCCGCGGTCGGGCCGGCGGCGACCAGCCGGCCGAAGTCCAGCACGGCCGTGGTGGCGCAGACCTCGCCGACCAGGGCCACGTCGTGCTCGATGAGCACGACGAGCGCCCCGAACCGGTCCGGCACGGCCGTCACCACCTCGGCCAGCGAGCGCGACTCCGCCTCCGACAGCCCGGCGGCCGGCTCGTCGAGCAGCACGATCCTGGGCGTGCCGACCAGGGCGCGGGCCAGTTCGAGCCGCCGCCGTTCCGGCAGCGTCAGCTCGCCCGCCGGGCGTCCGGGGTCGTTCAGGCCGCAGAACGCGAGCAGGCCGTCGTCCGGGCCGCCCAGGTGGTCGGCGGCCAGGCGCAGGTTGCCGGCGACGCTCAGCTCGGCGACCACCTGCTCCTGCTGGAACGTGCGGCGCAGCCCCCACCTGGCCCGCCGGTGCGGCGCGAGCGCCAGCAGGTCGGCGCCGCCGGCCGTGACCCGCCCGGAGACCGGCCGGACGAAGCCGGACAGCACGTCGAACAGGGTGGTCTTGCCCGCGCCGTTGGGCCCGATGAGCCCGCACAGGCCGGAGTCGAAGGTCAGGGTGACGCCGTCCAGCGGGCGCACGCCGCCGAAGCGCACCCGCAGGTCCTCGATCTCCAGCCTCATGCGGGCCGCCGCAGGTCCTCTAGCTGCCCGCCGATGCCGCGCGGCGCGGTGACCAGGGCGTGCACGGTGCCGGCGCCGAAGACGACGAGCATGAGGTTGCCGTCGAGCCCGGCGGCGTCGAGGGCGGCGGGCACGACCTGGCCGACCACGCCGGACAGCACCACGCCGGTCAGCCCGTACGCGCCGCCGACCAGGACGACGGCGAACAGCAGCACCGAGTCCGAGGCCCGGAACGAGATCGGGTCCAGCCGCCCGGTGTTGGCCGCCAGCAACGCCCCGGCGGTCCCGGTGACGAACGCCGCCAGCGCGAACGCCCACACCTTGTACCTGGTCAGGGCCACGCCGACGGCCAGCGCGCCGGCCTCGCCGCCCCTGATCGCCGCCCACGCCCGGCCCGGCCGCCCGCGCTGGTGCAGCACGACCAGGACGAGCGCGAGCACCGCGCACAGGACGGCGAACCGGAAGAACCCGGCGTCGGAGGAGGCCATCGAGGGCCGCGGCATGGCCTGCTGCGTCCCGCTGCCCGCCACCCGGCCGAGGAACCCGGGCCCGCCGTCGGGGAACCCGGTCGCCGAGAACGCCACCTGGAACGCCCCGCCGGCCATGAGCGTGACCAGGGCCAGGTCCACGCCGGACAGGCGCAGCGCGGGCAGCCCGTACACGATGCCGACCAGGCAGGTGATCGCCCCGGCCGCCAGCACGACCAGCGGGAACGGCCATCCGGTGGCGAACGCCAGCCGCAGCGCCACCCAGCCGCCGACGCCGAGCAGCGCCACCTGGCCGAGCGAGACCAGCCCGAGCCGGGCGTACAGCAGGGCGATGCCCGCGGCGGGGATGACGAAGATGACCGCGGAGGTGAGCACCCGCACCCAGTAGCCGTCCACGGCCAGGGGCACGAGCACCGCCAGCGCCGCGGCCCCGGCGGCCAGCCCGAGCACCACGCGCAGCACCGAGCGGGCGTCGCCGGGCGGCAGCGGCCGGGTCCGCGCCGGCGGCGCGGGCTCGGCCGGGCGCACCTCGACGGTGCCGCCGCGCCTGGCCCGCGCCCCTGTGCGCTGCAGCCACAGGATCGCCGCGACGGCCACCGCGAACGGCGCGACCGACCGGTACGGCGCGGTCTGCTCCCACGCCCCGCCCAGAGCCTCGGCCAGCCCGATCGCCAGCCCGGCCGCCAGCGTGACCGGCAGCGAGCCGAAGCGGCCGACCACGCCCGCCGCCAGCGAGGCGATCACCAGGAAGGTCAGGGTGCCGGCCTCCAGCCGGGTCAGCGAGCCGAGCACCAGCCCGGTCAGCCCGGCCACCGCGCCGCCCGCGGCCCAGGTGACGGTCTCGACCCGCCGGATGGGCACGCCGAGCAGCGCGCTGATCTCGCGGTCGTCGGCCAGCGCGCGCATGGCGGTGCCGAAGCCGGTCCGGCGCAGCAGCACGGCGGTCCCGGCGGTCAGCGCCACGGCCAGGGCCAGCGCGAGCGCCTGGGTGAGCGTGACCCGCGCGCCGCCCACGTCGAACCCGGCCGTGTCGGTCGGCAGGGTGAGCGTGCGCGGGTCGTCGCTCCACGTCCAGTAGCACAGGCCGAGCAGCACGAGCGCGAGACCGAGCGTGCACACCGCCTTGACCAGCGGGTCGCGGGCGGCGACGAGCGGGCCGACCAGGCCGCCGTACAGGCCGGACAGCAGCGCCGACAGCAGCGGCGCGGCCGCCAGCGCGGGCGCGACCGGCCAGCCGTCCTGCAGGAGCTGCCAGGACAGCAGCGCGCCGATCGCGCCGAGCGCGCCGTAGGCCAGGTTGAGCACGCCCGTGGCGCGGTAGAGCACGACGATGCCCACGCCCGACAGCGCGTAGACGGCGCCGAGGGCGAGCCCGCTGATGACGAACGGCAGCATCAGCCGGTCAGCCCCAACTGCTTCTCCTCCCGCAGCAGCGGCGCGAGGTCGGGGTCCTGGGTCGGCGTGCAGTCCTTGATCCTCGACCAGCCGCCGCCCTTCATCGTGACGTAGCGGGTGTCGTGGTTGGCGTTGTGGCGGGCGGCCCGGCCGAAGTACCAGGGGGCGCAGAGCAGGTCGCTGCGGAAGCCCTTGACCTGCGACAGGGCCCGGCTCACCGAGGCGCGGTCGATCGTCCCGCCGGTCCTGGTCAGGGTGTCGACGAAGATCTTGGCGGCCAGGAAGCCGCCCTGGGAGAAGGAGTCGCGGGGGGCCTTGTCGTCGGCGTACTCGTCCATGACGCGGCGCCAGAGCTTGTTGTCGGGGGTGCCGGCGTCGAGCATGGTGAACTCGGAGTTGGACACGAAGCCCTCCCAGTAGCCGCCGACCTGGCCGGGGAAGGTGGTGTCGTAGCAGGGCGTCAGGCAGACGAAGGTGACCTTGTCCTTGAGGCCCTGCGCCTGGGCGGCCTTGAGGATGGCGGCGTCGTCGGGGGCGGGGTCCTGGAGGATGATCGCGTCCGGACGGCCCCGCATGGCTTCGAGGAGCACGGCGGTGGCGTCCTTGACGCCGGGGTCGTGCAGCACGTCGCCGGCCGAGGTCAGGCCCTTGGTCCTGAGGTAGGCGCGCACGCCGTCCTGGGTCCAGTCGCCGACGCCGGGCACCCGGTTGCTGATCTGGGCGACCCGTCTGGCGCCCTTGACCTCGACGGCGTACTGGGCGGCGGCCACGGCGCTGACCCTGGGGCCGGCGTTGACCGGGGCGATGCGCGGCGACTCGAAGCACGCCCGCGGCACGCCGACCGCGAGCACGTCGAACAGCCCGTTCTGCTCCCAGATCGGGCCGGAGACGCCGCAGGCGACGAAGCTGGAGCCGCCGACCAGGGCGACCAGGTCGCGGTTGCCGGCCAGCTTGGTGGCCAGGGCCGAGGCCTTCTGCGGGTTGAGGCCGTCGTCCTCGACCAGGTACTCGACCGGACGGCCGCCGATGCCGCCGCCGGCGTTGACGCAGTCGAAGTACGCCTTGGCCGCCTTGGTGGCCGAGCTGAAGTCGATGCCGCCGCTCGCGGTGACGATCGCGCCGACGGTGATCGGGGTCCCGGTGGCGGGCTTCCCCGTGCCGCAGGCCGTTCTGGCGGCGCCGCCGTCCTGGCCCGTCCCGCAGGCGGAGACCACCAGGGCGATCGCGGCCCACCACACCAGGCGTCGTGGACATCGCATACGCATCCTCCTCGAAGCGCCGTGCGTCCAGCCCCGATGGACAAATCATGTACGACATCAGATATTTCTGTCCATAGGTTCCCCATGTATCATCGACGATGTCCTATACGATTTGACGGGGTTGCGAGGGGCCTTCCGCTGGGCCTTCCACCTGGGCAATCATCGTGACGGGGCGGAGGAGGAGTGCCATGAGAGGGCGGTCCGGCCGCACGTCCGACAGGGGATCGATCGCACCCGTGGCCGGGGGGCCGCCGTCCCAGTGCAAGGAGATCGCCCGTTGAACCTGGAGCACTACATCGGCGGGGCCCACGTGCCCAGCGTGTCCGGCCAGACGTTCACCTCGCTGGAACCCGCGACCAACCGCCCCGCGCTGACCGTCGCCTCCGGGGACGCCGAGGACGTCGACCTCGCCGTGCGCGCCGCGCTCACGGCGTTCACCGACGGGCCGTGGCCGCGGATGCCGGGCGAGGAGCGGGCGGCGGTGCTGCGCGGCATCGCGGCGGCCATCGAGGCGCGCGACGAGCGCATCGCCGAGCTGGAGTGCGGCGACACCGGCCTGCCCATCACCCAGGCCAGGGGCCAGGCCCGGCGGGCGGCGCACAACTTCCGCTTCTTCGCCGACGTCATCAGCAGCCTGGGCGAGGACGTCTACCGCGTCGGCTCGGCCCAGCTCAACTACGTCGTGCGCAAGCCGGTCGGCGTGGCCGGGCTGATCACGCCGTGGAACACGCCGTTCATGCTGGAGACCTGGAAGCTGGCCCCGGCGCTGGCGGCCGGCTGCCCGGTGGTGCTCAAGCCGGCCGAGTGGTCGCCGCTCTCGGCCAGCCTGCTGCCGGAGATCATGGAGGAGGCCGGGCTGCCCGAGGGCGTGTTCAACCTCGTCCACGGCATCGGCGAGCGGGCCGGGGCGGCGCTGGTGGCCCACCCCGACGTGCCGGTGATCTCCTTCACCGGCGAGACCACCACCGGCCAGACGATCATGCGCGACGCCGCCACCGGCCTCAAGACGTTGTCGATGGAGCTGGGCGGCAAGTCCCCGCTGCTCGTCTTCGACGACGCCGACCTGGAACGGGCGCTCGACGCGGCCGTCTTCGGCGTCTTCTCGCTCAACGGCGAGCGCTGCACGGCCAGTTCGCGGGTGCTCGTCCAGGACACCGTCTACGAGGAGTTCGTGGCCCGGCTCGCCGAGCGCGCCGCACGGGTGCGCGTCGGCCCGCCGCACGACCTGGCGACCGAGCTGGGCGCGCTCATCCACCCCGAGCACTACGAGCGGGTGATGTCCTACGTACGAGCCGGCGTCGAGGAGGGAGCCCGCCTGGTGGCCGGCGGCGGCCGCCCGGACGGCCTGCCCGAGGGCAACTTCCTGGCCGCCACGGTCTTCGCCGACGTGACGCCCGCGATGCGCATCTTCCAGGAGGAGATCTTCGGCCCGGTCGTCTGCGTCACCCCCTTCGCCACCGAGAAGGAGGCCCTGGAGCTGGCCAACGCCACCCGGTACGGCCTGGCCGCCTACGTGTGGACCAGCGACCTGCGCCGCGCCCACCGCCTGGCCCAGTCCGTCGAGGCCGGCATGCTCTGGATCAACTCCCAGAACATCCGCGACCTGCGCACGCCCTTCGGCGGCGTGAAGGCCAGCGGCCTGGGCAGGGAGGGCGGCCGGTACAGCATCGACGTCTACACCGAGGCGCACATCGTGCACGTCGCCACCGAAGACCTGCCGATCCCCCGCTTCGGCCTCGGCTGAACCCGTCCCGCCACGTCCTGCACTGTGCGCCCGGGCGTAACGTCCGGGCCACCTCGGCGGTCTACCGTGCCCGCATGACGATGCGCAGGTTGTTCGCGAGCGTGCTGGCCGCCGTCCTGGCCGGCGGTACGGTCGCTGTCGTGCTGACCCAGACGCCATCCGCCACGGCCGAGCGCCGCGGCCAGGCCCCCGTCGTGATCGGTCACCGGGGCGCGAGCGCCCACCGGCCCGAGCACACGCTGCTGTCCTACGAGGCGGCCATCGCCATGGGCGCCGACTACATCGAGCCCGACCTCGTCTCCACCAAGGACCACGTGCTGGTCGCCCGGCACGAGAACGAGATCTCCGGCACGACCGACGTGGCCGCCCACCCCGAGTTCGCCGATCGGCGCGCCACCAAGGCCGTGGACGGCCGGCCGGTCACCGGCTGGTTCACCGAGGACTTCACGCTGGCCGAGCTGAAGACGCTGCGGGCCAAGGAACGCGTGCCCGACCTGCGGCCGGACAACACCGCCTTCGACGGGCTGGCCGAGATCCCCACGTTCGAGGAGGTCGTCCAGCTCGCGCAGCGGCACGGCGTCGGGGTCTATCCCGAGACCAAGCACCCGACGTACTTCGACTCGATCGGCCTGTCGCTGGAGGAGCCGCTGCTGGAGGTGCTGAACAGGTACCACGTGCGCAAGGCGTACATCCAGTCCTTCGAGACGGCGAACCTGCGCGAGCTGCGCGGACGGACGCGGCTGCCGCTCATCCAGCTCATCACCTCGGGCGGCGCGCCCTACGACTGGGTCGCCGCCGGCAGCACCGGCACCTACGACGACATGGTGACCCCCGACGGGCTGCGCGAGGTGGCCCGATACGCCGCCGGGATCGGCGTGGACACCCGCCGGGTGGTCCCGGTGGACGCCGCCGGCGCGACGCTGCCCCCGACCACGCTGGTCCAGGACGCCCACCGCAGGCGGCTGGAGGTGCACGTGTGGACGATCCGCAACGAGAACTCCCAGCTGCCCGCCGACCACCGCAGGGGGAACCCGGCCAGCCCGGTCTACGGGCGGGCCACCGGCGACGTGGCCGGCTGGCTGAGCAGGCTCATCGAGCTGGGCATCGACGGCGCGTTCTGCGACGACCCGGCGATGGGCCGCGCGGTGGTCGCCGGACGCCCCTCCTGACCGGGCGCACGCATGAAGCGGCGGGCCCCTCCTGACCGGGGTGCGCGCACGAAGCGGCGGGCCCCCGTGCCGGGGACCCGCCGCCGGTTCGCCGCCGGGACGGCGTCAGGTACGGCGCCAGCGGGACTCGCCGAAGCAGTAGCCCGCGAACAGCAGCAGCCCGAGGGCCACCACCGCGAGCAGCCACGGCCCCACCGGCGTGTCGGCGAAGCGCCGCAGGGTGGCGTCGATGCCGCCCGCCTTGTCGGGGTCGAAGGTGACCGCCGCGTAGCCGACGAAGACGCCGGCGCCGCCGGTGATCACGCCGCGGGCGATGTAGCCGGCCTGGCCCAGCCGTTCCATCACCTTGCGGGCCTTGGGCGACATGCGGCCGAGGTCGAGCTCGCGCTCGAACTTCTTGGTGACGCCCTCGTGGATCCAGTAGATGCCGAGGGCGACGATGCCGAGCCCGATCAGGCCGACGATGACCTGGCCGCCGGGCAGGTCGAGCAGCTTGCTCGTCAGGTTCTGCGACTGCTTGTCGTCGGACTTGGCCTGACCTGCCAGCAGCACGCTCAGCAGGGTCACGCAGATCAGGACGTACACGCCGGTGCGGAAGGCCGACTGCGCGCGGTCACTCGCCTTGCGGTGACTGAACAGCGCCTCCGACGCCTGCCACAACGCCAGCCCGGCGAAGCCGACCGTCATGATCCACAGCAGCACCTGGCCGAAGGGCAGTCCGGCGATGGTGGTGATGGCTCCCGACTTGTCGGCCTGGCGCGAGCCGTCGCCGAAGGCGATCTGCAACGCCAGCACTCCGATCAGCGCGTACAGCACGCCGCGGCAGGCCAGCCCGATGCGGGCCAGCGTGGTCATCGCCGGGCTGTCCGCTGCTCTGCGGGCCGCGTTCTTGGCCTCGCGGCCCGCGTCCATGGCTTCGCGGCCCGCGCTCTGTGCGGTGCTCACCGTTCCTCCTGGGGGTTTGCGGAAGAACTCCCCTTTGCCCGGAAAACGGCGTTCTAGGCGTCGCCGATCAGTCGAACGCGAGGGTGGGCAGGTCGACGGCGGTGGCGCCGCCGTCGGCCACGACCACGCTGCCGGTCATGACGGCGCTGTCCGGCGAGGCGAGGAACAGGCAGATCGCGGCGATCTCGTCGGCGGTGGCCGGGCGGCGCAGCGGCACGTCCTTGGTGACCAGCTCGTACGCCGCGTCGCGGGTGATGCCGTCCCGGCCGACCAGCACGTCCATCTCCTCGTCGGCCATCGGCGTGCGCACCCAGCCGGGGCACAGGCAGTTGGCCCGGACGCCCTGGGGTCCGTAGTCGCGGGCGATCGAGCGGGTCAGGCCGATGAGCGCGTGTTTCGTCGTGACATATCCGGATACGGCAGGGCCGGCGGCCAGGCCCGCGATCGACGACACGACCACGATCGCCCCCTTCGCCCGCACCAGCGCCGGCAGCGCCTCCCGGCAGGTCACGAAGCAGGTGTTGAGGTTGGCGTCGAGGCTGAGCCGCCAGGACTCGTCGTCGGTCTCGCCGACCGGCCCGCCCCCGTGGCCGCCCGCGTTGGCCACCACCACGTCGAGCCCGCCGAAGCGGCCCAGACACGCCTCGACCGCCGCCCGCGCCTGGCCGGTGTCGGACATGTCCGCGCAGGCCACGGCCGCCGCGTCACCGAGGTCCGCGGCCACCTCGGCCAGCGGCCCGGGACGGCGGCCGGTCAGCATGACCGAGGCGCCCTCGGCGGCGAACCTGCGGGCGGTCGCCGCGCCGATGCCGGTGCCCGCCCCGGTGATCAGCGCGACCTTTCCCTTGAGCCTCATCGCCTACTCCTTTACAACGGGAAGCTATATGATTTCATAGACGAATTCGTGGAGGAAGGAGCGGCCATGACCGATCGCCCTGCCGGTTGGAAGAACATGGACGATTTCGCGCCCGGGATCGCCACGAACCGCCTTCCGGCCACGTACGCGCTCGCGGGCACCGAGGTGGACCTCACCTTCGACGACGGCAGCAAGACGTCCCTGGCCTTCGCCGGTCGGTACAAGCTGCACGCCGACGGCGGCCCCGCCGAGCCGTACGAGGCCGTGGCCATGCGCGAGGACCTGTTCTACGTCGGCCGCGCGCACGCCGAGCGGCCCCGCGAGTACACGGTCACCGTCCTGCACACCAGCACGGGCCGGGCGCTGCGCGTGGTCTCGGTCATCGCGCCCGAGCCGGTCCCGGGGCAGCCGCGGGTGTCGCAGACGTTCACGCCCGGCGTGATCGAGGGCCGGGAGGTCACCGGCGAGCCGCCCGCGCCGACCCGCGAGCTGATCGGCCGCCGGGCCCTGTACCGCTACAGCCCCGAGCACCTCTACGAGCACGTCTACCTCAGCTCCGAGCGCTACGCCTGGCAGTGCCTGGCCGGCGCGCAGCGCGGCCACGGCGACGTCGATCTCGCCGCCGCCTGGAAGATCGCCGACGGCCTGTACGTGTTCACCTTCCGCGAGTTCCGCATCCCGGTCGCGGCCACCTGGCTCTACGACTGGACGGCCCTGCGCACGGTCGGCACCTTCTTCGGCCTGTCGGGCGAGGGCGAGATCCACCACTCCCCCGGCGGCGCGCACATCGAGCCGCTGGGTCAGGTCACCTATCCGGCCGGTGAGGAACCGGTCTGAGGAGAAACACAGATGAGCGACAATCTCGACGCCGTACGCGCCTCCTACGCGGCCTCGGCGGCCGGCGACGTGAACGGCATCGTGTCCCTGCTGGGCCCGCAGGCCCGGTGGACGGAGATGGCCGGCTTCCCGTACGCGGGCACGTACGTGGGGCCGCAGCAGGTGCTGTCGGAGGTGTTCGCCAAGCTGGGCAGCGAATGGGACGGCTACCAGGCCGAGCCGGAGGAGTTCGTGGACGGCGGCGACGTGGTCGTCGTGATCGGCCACTACAGCGGCACCTACCGCGCCACCGGCAAGTCGATGAGGGTGCGCTTCACCCACGTCTGGCACCTTGAGGACGGCGTGGCCACCCGGTTCGAGCAGTTCACCGACACGGCCCTGGTCCGGGAGGCGCTCGTCCCATGATCCCGTCGCGCGGCCGGATGAGGGCCGGCCGCGCGACGTCCTCAGCCGGTCAGCTCGCCCACGCGGCGCATGACCTCGCGGCAGAACGCGCCCACGCCGTCCGGGTCGTCGATGAACTGCGACGGCTTGATGCAGAACGTGGTGTACCCCTCGGCCATCCGGGCCGGGATGTGCTCCAGGGCGGGGCCGAGCGGCGCGCAGGAGACGGCGTCGGGGAAGACGGCCCGCGTGCCGCCGGCCAGCTCCAGCTCGCCGATGTCCCGACCGGCCGCCTTCATGCCGTCGGCCAGGGCCTTCATGTCCTCGGCGGGCGGGTAGCCGAGCGGGTTGAACCCGCTGCCCCAGCGGGTCATCCGGCGCAGCAGCCGGCTGCTCATCCGCGCGCCGCCGAACCACAGCGCGGGCCCGCTCTCCCGGTACGCCTTCGGCTCGAAGTACACCTCGTCGAACCGGTAGTGCCGGCCGTGGTAGGTGACCGGCGAGTCCCGCCAGAGCAGCTCCCAGATCTCCAGGTGCTCGTCGAGGAGCTCCCCGCGCCGCTCGAAGGGCACGCCGAGCGCGGCGTACTCGTCGCGGCTCCAGCTCACGGTGGGCAGCACGACGAGCCGGCCCTGCGACAGCAGGTCGAGCGTGCCGAGCTCGCGGGCCAGCGCCAGCGGGTGGCGCAGCGGGGCGAGCACCGCGGCGGCGGCCAGGCGCAGCCGGGTGGTGACCGAGGCGACGGCCGCCAGCAGGCCCAGCGAGTACGGCCACGGCGTGAACGGGTCCTGGTTGCCGGGCAGCGCGTACTCGCGGGGGTTGGCCATGCGGCCGTGGGCGCCGGCGTCGGGGCCGAGCACGAGGTGTTCGCTGATCATGACCGAGTCGAACCCGGCGTCCTCGGCCTCACGCGCCCACCGGACCAGCACCGGCAGGTCGCGGGCCGAGGTCATCGTCCAGTTCTCGGACAGCACGAGTTGCATGCGCGGTTGCTTCATCTTGCATTCATACCCGAACGATCTTCAGCAAGCTAGCTCTTGAACCCAATCGTTTGGCACCTTACGATCCCTCCAAAATCCGCAGAGAGGTCGCCCATGATCCCCATGAGGGCACTCGCCGTCCCGCTCGCCGCCCTGCTGCTGGCCGCCGGGTGCGGCCTGTCCGACGACCCGCCGGCCGCCTCGTCCGGGGCCGCCGGCGACGTCATCAAGGTCGGCGGCGTCAGCTCACTGAGCGGCGCGGTCACCTTCCCCGACTCCTCGGCCGCCGCCAAGGCCGTCTTCGACCGGGTCAACGAGCAGGGCGGCGTCAACGGCCACAAGATCGAGTACGTCAGCGCCGACGACAAGGGCGACCCGGCCGCCGCCGCCCAGGCCGCCCGGGACGTCGTCACCAACCAGGGCGTGGTGGCGCTCGTCGGCTCGGCCAGCCTGCTCGACTGCGCCGTGAACGCCCCCTTCTACCAGCAGTCGCGGATCGTCTCCGTGCAGGGCACCGGCGTCGACCCGACCTGCTTCGAGTCCCCGGCGATCTCCCCGGTGAACACCGGCCCGTACCTCAACATGGCGATCAACCTCTACTACGCCTCCGAGGTGCTCAAACGGGACAAGGTCTGCATGTTCCTGGCCATCCTCGGCAACACCAACGACGCCTACGGCGGGGCCGTGAAGAGCTGGACCGCGCTCACCGGCAAGAAGCTCACCCTGGACGACCGCACGGTCAAGCCGGACTCCGACCCGACGCCGTTCGTGCTGCGGGCCCGGCGGGAGGGCTGCCAGGCGGTCCTGTACAACGGCACCGAGCCGATGGCGATCTCCTGGATGAAGGTCGTCAAGCAGCAGCGCGTCAGCGGGATCGACTGGCTGATGACCACCGCCCCCTACACCGAGGCCGTCGCCAAGGCCCTGGGCTCCGACGGCGACGGCATGTACGCCAACGCCGAGTTCGAGCCGTTCACCGAGGCCGACTCGCCCGCGCTGAAGGACTGGCGCACGCTCATGACCTCCAAGAACGTGCCGCTGACCTCCTTCGGCCAGGGCGGCTACCTGGCGGCCACCTACTTCGTGGACACGCTGAGGACGATCAAGGGGCCGATCACCCGGGCGTCGGTGACGGCGGCGTTCCAGGCGCTCAAGCCGGTCCAGACCCGGATGACCGGCACCCCGTACGAGTTCGGGCAGGCTCCCAGGCACTTCTCCAACCGGGCCGGCAAGATCGTCCAGCTCAGGGGCGGCGCGTGGCACGTGGTCACCCGCGAGTGGGTGCGCTACCCGGGGACGCTCGGCTGATGCTCCAGGGCCTGGTCTCGGGGCTGGCCGCGGGCGGCACGTTCGCCGCCCTCGGCCTCCTGCTCACCGCCATGTACCGGCTGACCGCGACGGTGAACCTGGCCGTCGCGGCGACCGGCGTGGCCGGGGTGTACGTGATGGCCGCACTCGCCGGGACGGGGTGGCCGTACTGGGCGGCGGCCCTGGCCGGGGTGGCGGCGGGGGCGCTGGTGTCGGCCGGGTGCGGGTTCGTGATGACGCGGTGGTTCGCCGAGAGCGGGCCGCAGACCCGTACCGCGGTGTCGATCGCGCAGCTCATCGGGATCATCGCGCTGGCCTACATCGCCTTCGGCGACGAGCCGCGGGTGCTGCCGAACCCGGCCGCGGGCCGCGTCGCCACGCTGGCCGGGGTGGTGGTGACGCAGGGCGCGGTCGTGCTGCTCGCCCTGGCCGTGGTGATCGGCGCGGGCACCTGGCTGCTGCTCACCCGGACGCCGCTGGGCCTGCGCCTGCGCGCCATGGCCGAGCGGCCGGTGACCACGGAGCTGCTGGGCATCGGCACCCGGGCGCTCACCGTGACCGTGTGGGCCCTGGCCGGCGCGCTGTCGTCGCTGGTGCTGCTGGTGGTGGCCCCCGTGCGGTCGAGCGACATCCTGTCGCTGAGCATGCTCATCGTGCCCGCCTGCGCGGCGGCGCTGCTCGGCGGGCTGCGGCGGCTGGCCGGGGCGCTGGCCGGCGGTCTGGCGCTCGGGCTGCTGGAAGGGGTGCTCGCGGGGTCGGCGGTGGTGCAGCAGTACCGGGACGTGGTGCCGTTCGCGGCCATCCTGCTGATCCTGGTGTGGAGCCGGCGGCGGGAGGTGTGGGATGCGTCCCGCTGACGGGCCGGTGGCGCGGTGGGCGGCCGCGGGCGTCCTGATGGCGGCGGCGGCCTACGGGCTGGCCGCCGGGCTGCCGGCGTACTGGGTGTTCCTGGCGATGTCGGCGGTCATCTCCGGGGTGCTGCTGCAGAGCCTCGGCGTGGTGGCCGGGCAGGCCGGGATGGTGTCGCTGTGCCAGATGGCCTTCGCCGCCATCGGCGCCTGGACCACCGCCCAGCTCAACGTCTGGGGCGTCCCCGGCGGCCTGTACGTCTGGCTGCCCCTCGCGGGCCTGGCCGCCGTGCCGTTCGGGCTGCTCATCGGCCTGCCGGCGCTGCGGCTGCGCGGCGTGCACCTGGCGATCGTCACGCTGGGCTTCGCCGCGACCGTGGACGTCGTGATGGCCGCCAACTCCTTCCCCGGCGTCAGCCAGGGCGTGGTGGTGAGCCGTCCGGCGGGGCTGACCTCCGACCGCCAGTTCTTCCTGTTCTGCTGCGGCGTCTTCGCCCTGGTGGCGGTGGCGCTGGCGGTGGTGCGGCGGACCCGGCTCGGGGCGTCGTGGCGGGCGCTCAAGGAGTCCGAACGGGCCACGGCGGCGGCCGGGACCAGCGTGCCGGGGGCCAAGCTGAGCGCCTTCGCGGTGAGCGCCTTCATCGCGGGCGTGTCGGGGGCGCTGCTGGCCGGGCAGCTCGCCATGGTGGTCTCGCGCAACTTCGACCCGGGGCAGTCGCTGGTCGCCTACGCGGTGGCCGTGATGGCGGGCGCCCACCACGCGGAGGGCGCGCTCGTCGGCGGGGCACTGGGCGTGCTGGTGAGCGAGCTGCTGCGGCGGTTCGGCGTGCCGCAGCAGTGGGCGAACGTCGTGTTCGCGGTGGGCGCGGTGCAGGCGATGACGCAGGGCTCGGGCATGAGCGACGGCCTGCGCGCCGCCCTGCGCTCCCGCCGTGCCCGCCGTGCCCGCCGTGCCCGCCGCTCGCGCGGGTCCGGCGCCGGGCCGGACGTGCCTGCCGCGGCGGCGGCGCCCGAGCTCCCCGCGCCCGGCCCGGACGGACGGCCGCCGGCGTTGCGGATCGAGGGCGTCAGCGTGCGGTACGGCCAGGTCGTGGCCGTGGACGGCGTCGGCCTCACCGTGCTCGCCGGCGAGGTGCACGGGCTGGTCGGCCCGAACGGCGCGGGCAAGTCGTCCCTGGTCGACGCGATCAGCGGGTTCGTGCCCGCCGGGGGCGGCCTGGTCGAGGTCGGCGGCGTGGCCGTCGCCGGGGCCCGGGGCGGCACGGCGGTCCACCGGCGCGCCAGGGCCGGGTTGCGCCGCACGTTCCAGCAGGACCGGGTGCCGGTGGGCCTGTCGGTGCGCGAGTACCTGCGCTTCGCCGCGCGCCGCGCCCTCAGCGACGCCGAGCTGGCGGAGGGCCTGGCCGGGCTGGTGGCGGCGGCGCCCGGCGACCCGATCGCCGCGCTCGACGTGGGCAGCAGGCGGCTGCTGGAGGTGGCCGGGACGCTGCTGGCCCGTCCCGCGGTCGCGGTGCTGGACGAGCCCGCCGCCGGCCTCGGGCACGCCGAGAGCGAACGGCTGGGCGCCTGGCTGCGCCGGGTCCCCGCCCGGTACGGCGCCGCCGTCCTGCTCATCGAGCACGACCTGGACCTGGTCAGGGCGGCGTGCACGGGCGTGACCGTGCTGGACTTCGGCCGCGTCATCGCCCAGGGCCCGCCCGCCGAGGTGTTCGCCGAGCCCGGCGTCCTGCGGGCCTACCTGGGTCAGGAGCCCGCCGCGTGAGCGGGCGGACGGGAGGCGTCCCCATGGACCTCGTGCTGCGGGACGTGACCGTGGCCAGGGGCGGCCAGCCGGTGGTCAGGGGCGTGACGCTGACCGCCGCGCGCGGGCAGGTCACCGTCCTGCTCGGCCCGAACGGCGCGGGCAAGACCACGCTGCTCGAAGCGGTCTCGGGCGTGCTGCCCGCCGCCGGGGGCGAGATCGTCCTCGGCGGGACCACGCTGACCGGCCGGCCGCGCACCCACCGGGCCCGGCACGGCCTGGCGCACGTGGAGCAGGGCCGGGCCGTGTTCGCCACGCTCACCACGCGCGAGAACCTGGCCCTGGCCGGCGACCCCCGGCGCGCGGTGGAGCTGTTCCCCGAGCTGGAGCGGCGGCTCGACGTGCGGGCCGGGCTGCTGTCCGGCGGCGAGCAGCAGATGCTGGTGCTGGCCAGGGCCATCGGGACCGGCCCGGCGGCGCTGCTGCTCGACGAGATGTCGCTCGGCCTGGCCCCGGGCGTCGTGCGCCGGCTGCTGCCGGTGATCCGGCGGCTGGCCGACGAGGGCTGCGCCGTGCTGCTGGTCGAGCAGTTCGCGCACGCGGCCCTGGCCCTGGCCGACAGCGCGTACGTGCTGGCCCACGGCGCGATCACCTACGGCGGCGACCCGGCGCCGCTGCGCGAGTCGGATGCCGCGCTCAGGCGCGCCTATTTGGGAGATGATTCATGACGAACGCGGATCTCTTGCTGGTCAACGGGCGGGTGCTCACCATGGACCCGGCGCGGCCGTACGCGACCGGCGTGGCGGTGCGCGACGGCGTGATCGCGCACGTCGGCGACGCCGCCGGCTGGAGCGCGGCCGAGGTGGTGGACCTGCGGGGCCGCGTCCTGCTGCCCGGGATCAACGACTCCCACCTGCACGCCTGCGGCTACGGCCTGACCCGCCCGCCGTTCTGCGTGGACGTCGCGGTGGGGTCGATCGCCGAGGTGCGGGAGCGGGTCGCCGCCGCGGTACGCGCGGCCGGGCCCGGCGAGTGGGTGCGCGGGATCGGCTGGAACCCCGGCCGGCTGGCCGAGGGCCGGTCGCCGTCGAGGACGGACCTGGACGACGTCGCCCCCCACCATCCCGTCCTCCTCCAGGACTTCTCCGGCCACACGACGTGGGCGAACTCCGCCGCGCTCCGGCTGGCCGGGCTGCCCGACGACGGCGACGGCCTGCTGCACCACGGGGACCAGGGCCTCGTCCAGCGCCTGGTGCCGCCGCCGCCCGGCGGGCTGAGGCGGGTGCTGCGCGAGGTGGTGGCCGAGCTGAACCGGGCCGGGATCACCAGCTTCACCGAGCCGGGCCTCGGGCCGGGCGGCGGGGAGGCGTTCGCGGGCGGCATGGGGCCGGGGGTGCTGGGCGCGTACGCGGAGCTGGCCCGGGCCGGCGAGCTGACCGCGCGGGTGAGCGTGCTGGGCCTGCCGAGCCCGATGTCGGGAGCCTCGGTCGCCGACACCGCCGCCTACCTCGACCGCCTGCCGGACGACCTGGACGGCGTGGACGAGCGGCTGGTCCGGCTGCTGGGCGTGAAGGTGTTCGCCGACGGGATCCCGCCGTCGGAGACGGCCTGGATGCGGGAGGCGTACCCGTCGGGCGGGCACGGCTCGCTGTGCACGCACGGCGGCACGGACGCCGAGCGGGTCGCCGAGCTGGACGAGATCCTGCGCCTGGTGCACGTGGCCGGCCTGCAGGCGGGCGTGCACGTGGTGGGCAGCCGGGGCGTGGACGCCGTCGTGGACGCGCTGGCCGCGATCTCCCGCGAGCACCCGAGGGCCGACCCCCGCCACTACGTGATCCACGGCCAGTTCGCCTCGAAGCAGGCACTGGCCACGCTCGGCGAGCTGGGCTACGGGATCAACCTCCAGCCGGTGCTGCAGCGCGTGGAGTCGGGCACCACGCGCGAGCTGTTCGGCGCGCGGGCGGCCGAGCAGGAGTGGCCGGCCCGGTCGGCGATCGACGCGGGCGTGCTGACCGCGTGCAGCTCCGACGCGCCGGTGACCGCGCCGGACTGGCGGGCGGGCGTAGCGGCGCTGGTCGCCCGCGACGGCGAGGGGATCTCGCTCGCCGAGGCCCTGGCCACCTATACGATCGCCGGGGCGCGGCAGGACTTCGCCGAGGGCTGGAAGGGCACGCTCACCCCGGGCAAGGTCGCCGACCTGTGCGTCAGCGCGGCGACGGCGGACGACGACGTCGTGGCCGCGCCGGTGGACCTGACGGTGTTCGGCGGCCGGGTCGTTTGGTCCCGTTCCTGAGCGGCGAACGCGAAGATTGTTAGGTACCGAATATACTTTCGTGCCATGACGGGACACCACACGCTGCGCCAGACCGAGGAGGCCATCGGCCAGCGGCTGGGCGACCTCAACATCGACTTCGAGGCCATGTGGGCGGTGTCGAACGTCTACCGGGCCTCCTCGGCCATCCGCAACCACCTGGAGCAGACCGTCCTGCGCGACACCGGCCTGACCTGGACGGGGTTCGTGGTGATGTGGGTGGTGTGGATCTGGGGCGAGAGCGAGACCCGCCACGTCGCCGCCGAGGCGGGCATCTCCAAGGGCACGCTCACGGGCGTGGTCAAGACCCTGGAGTCCTACCGTCACCTGCGCCGCTTCCCGCATCCCACGGACGGCCGCCGGGTCATGCTGGCGCTCACCGCGACCGGCGAGCGGCTGATGCGCGAGCTGTTCCCGGAGTTCAACCGGCAGGAGGCGTTCGTGGTCAAGGAGCTCGACAGCGATCAGCGGCGCGAGCTGGCCGGCTCGCTCAAGCGCGTCATGGAGCACCTGGAGAGCATCTGACCGGCAGCTCCTTGATGCCGTTGACGAAGTTCGAGCGGATCCTGCGCACCTCGCCGGCGAGCTCGATCGACGACAGGCGCGGCAGCAGCTCCTCGAACAGCACCCGGATCTCCAGCCTGGCCAGCGCGCCGCCGAGGCAGTAGTGCGGGCCGCCCCTGCCGAACGTCAGGTGCTCGTCGGCGTCCCTGGCGACGTCGAACCGGTACGGGGCGGGGAAGACGCGTTCGTCCCTGTTGCCCGAGGCGTACCACATGACGACCTTGTCGCCGGCGGCGACGCGGCGGCCGTGCAGGGTGACGTCGCGGGTGGCGGTGCGGCGGAAGTGGTAGACGGGCGAGGCCCAGCGCAGGAACTCGTCCACGGCCCGGGGCATCAGCGCCGGGTCGGCGCGCAGCCGGTCGAGCTGGGCGGGGTGCTCCATGAGGGCGAGCATGGCGTGCGAGATCGCGTGCCTGGTGGTCTCGTTCCCGGCCACGACCAGCAGCAGGAAGTAGTTGTCGAAGTCGCGCTCCGACAGCGGCAGGCCGTCCACGGGCTCCTGGTTGACCAGCCTGCTGACCAGGTCGGTGCCGTGGCCGCCGCGGCGGCGGGCGGCCAGCTCGCGGCCGTACTCGAAGACCTCCAGGGAGGCCGGGCTGCGGAAGGGCAGGTCCTTGAACTCCTCGCTCTCGCGCAGCCGCTCCGGGTCGGTGTTCTCGATGATCTGGTTGCCCCAGTCGATGAGCCGCCGGGTGTCGGGCACGTCGAGCATGCGGGCCAGCACGTTGATCGGGAAGTCGGCGGCGACCTCCTTGACGAAGTCGAACTCGCCCTTGGGCAGGGCGGCGTCCAGGGTCGTGGCGGTCAGGCCGCGCAGGAACACCTCGTAGCCGGCCACCGCCCTGGCCGAGAAGTCGCGCAGCAGCAGCCGCCGCAGCGCGTGGTGGCGGGGGCCGTCGGTCTCCAGCAGGGAACGCCGGATCGCGGCCTGCCGCTCGTCCACCTCCTCCAGGTTGGTGAAGCCCTCGGAGGTGAACGTCTCGGGGTCGCGGCCGACGGCCACGATGTCGGCGTGCCTGGTGACCGCCCAGAAGCCGCTGCCGTGGCCGTGCTCGTCCTGCCAGTGGACGGGCGACCGCTCGCGCAGCACGTCGAACATGCGCCAGGGGGTCACTCCGTCGGTGAACCGGCCGGGGTCGGCGAGGTCGACGTCTTCCAGACGCATAGCTCTCCTTCACCTTGTTCGGCCACAAACATTACGTCGGGCGACTTATCCCGACAAGGGTGCTTGTGAGGTCGTACGGATGCGAATGACCTCCGAGGCCGGCGTGCCGTTGCCCTGAGCCACCGACGGTCGCGCGGTTACAGTGGCCGGGTGACCACCGACCAGCACGGCCTGGCCATGTCCGGCGCGAGCGCCGCCGCCGCGCGCCACTACGACCGGGCGATCGACGAGCTGCTGCACTTCCGGGCCGAGGTCGGCGCCGAGGCGGCCGCCGCGCTGGCCGACTCCCCCGGCTTCCCGATGGGCAACGTGCTGGCCGCCTACCTCGACCTGCTGACCACCGAGGCGGCCGGCGCCCGTGCCGCGCGCGCCCGGTTCGCGTCCTTCCGCCGCCGGGCCGACGAGTCGTCGCTGCTGCCGCGCGAGCGCGCGCACGTGGCGGCCGTCCAGGCGCTGCTCGACGGCGACCTGACCACCTGCGGCGCGCTGCTCGCCGAGATCGCCGTCGCCCACCCGCGCGACGCGCTGGCCCTGGCCGCCGGGCACCAGCTCGACTTCTTCACCGGCGACGCCCGCTCGCTGCGCGACCGGATCGGCGGCGCGCTCACCGCCTGGCACGAGGACGACCGGCACTTCGGCCACCTGCTCGGCATGTACGCCTTCGGCCTGGAGGAGGCCGGCCACTACGACCGCTCGGAGCAGGTCGGCCTGCGCGCCGTCGAGCTCAACCCGCGCGACGTGTGGGGCATCCACGCGGTCGTGCACACCTACGAGATGCAGGGCCGCTTCGGCGAGGGCGTGCGCTACCTCGACGCCCGCCTGGACGACTGGTCCACCGGCACGTTCTTCAACGTCCACACCTGGTGGCACTACGCCCTCTACGCCCTGGAGAGCGGCGACACGCGGCGGGCGCTGGAGGTGCACGACGCGGCGCTGGCCGGCGGGCGCACGTCCATGGAGCTGCTGGACGCCGCCGCGCTGCTCTGGCGGCTCCTGCTGGAGGGCTCCGACCAGCACGAACGCTGGCAGGCCCTGGCCGAGGCGTGGCCGCCGCTGGTGGCCGAGCCGTTCTACGCCTTCAACGACGTGCACGCGGTCATGTCGTACGTCGGGGCCGGGCGGATCGGGGAGGCGGAGAAGCTGATCGCCTCGCGGGAGGCGTACACGCTGGAGTGCCGTCCGGGGGTGACCAACGTCGCGATGACGGTGCGGGTGGGGTTGCCGGTGTGCCGGGCCCTGGTGGCGTACGGGCGGGGCGACTTCGCGGCGGTGGTCGACCTGCTGCACCCGATCCGGCACCGGGTCGGCGAGTTCGGCGGCAGCCACGCCCAGCGGGACGCCGTGCAGAAGACGCTGCTGGAGGCGGCGCTGCGGAGCGGGCGGCACGAGCTGGCGCGGGCGCTGGTGAGCGAGCGGATCGGCGTGCGGCCGTGCAGCCCGTTCAACTGGCTCAAGCAGGCGGCGGTGGCCGACGGGCTGGGCGACCGCGCGGCCGCCGCCGTCGCCCGCCGCAAGGCCGCGACGCTGATCGCCGGCGCCTGACCCACCCCTCCTTGTCGGTCGCCGCGGACGCGCGGCCGGAAGTGTCGCACGCGCCGAGTAGGGTTCCCTTCATGGATCGGGAACTCACCTTGATGGTCGTCCACGCCCACCCCGACGACGAGTGCCTGAGCACCGGCGGCGTCCTCGCCCGCTACACCGACGAGGGCATCCGCACCGTGCTGGTCACCTGCACCAACGGCGAGCAGGGTGACGACACGGGCGGCGTCAAACCAGGCGAGGAGGGTCACGACGCCACCAGGGTGGCCGAGCGGCGGCTGGCCGAGCTGCGCGAGTCCGTCGCGCACCTCGGCATCGACCACCTGGAGCTGCTCGGCTACCGCGACTCCGGCATGGACGGCTGGGACACCAACCACCACCCCGACGCGTTCGCCAACGTGCCGGTCGAGGTGGCCGCCGCCAGGCTGGGCGAGCTGATGGAGCGCTACCGCCCGCAGGTGGTCGTCACCTACGACGAGACCGGCGGCGGCGGTTACGGCCACCCCGACCACGTGCAGGCCCACCGCATCACGGTGGCCGCCGTCGAAGCGACCGGCATCCCCGACAAGTTCTACTACACGGCGATCCCCCGGGCGGCGATCAAGCGCATGTTCGAGCTGATGCGCGACAGCGGCGTCGACCTGGGCGGCTTCGAGCCGTCCGACGACTTCGGCACCCCCGACGAGCGGGTCAACGCCGTCGTCGACGTCACCCCCTACGTCGAGCGCAAGCTCAAGGCCCTCAAGGCCCACGAGAGCCAGGGCGAGAACATCTTCCTCCTCCGCATGCCCGACGAGGCCCAGCACCAGGCGTTCTCCCACGAGGCCTTCGAACGGAAGCTGAACAAGGTCAACGCCCCCGACCACGAAGAAGACCTCTTCACCGGCCTCCGCCCCTGACCCTCCCTCCCGCCGGACTGTCCGGCGGTGCCGGATCTTCGCCGAGTCGCGGTCCCGGTCCGACGCCGGCAAGCGTGAGTGCGGCACGGCCGGACATCCCGACGACCGTTCCCGGTGCCGCAGCCGGTTCGAGTCGAGCGACCGGATCCGGGCCGACGACGCCGGGGGCCGGCTCGCCGAGCACCGCGAAGACCATCATGCGATCTGACGACCTCCGTGCGCCTCTCATGCTGGAGCTCGTTGCAGCTCTCGTGCTGCCCGTGGATTCAGCCGGCCTTCGGGGGTCTGCCCCCTTCGCGGGCGCGGCGCTCCGACAGCTCCCTCTCGGCGGCGTCGAGTTCGGCGACCTCCTCGGGGGTGCCGTGCTGTCGGAGGTCGGCGCGGATGTGGTCGAGCAGACGTGCTGAGCGGTCGGTGCCGAGCCGCCTGATGACACACCTCAACACCACTCGCGCGGCGAGCATCGCAGAAGTTTCGCCTGCAGTGAGTGATATCGATGGCCAGGGTCGGCATCCACGGGACCACTCGTTGCAGCGTTTCGCGTGCCTACCCGTTTGCACTCACCCGTGGAACGGTGTCCGCCCTCGACGTAGAGCGAACCAAGGGTGATGCCTTGAGGCGGTGCGGGCCGTCGTCATGTCCGGCGGCCCGCGACGGTGACGAGCGGCGGCACCAGAACGGCCAGGGCGCCGCCGATCCACAGCACACTCACCGGGCCGGCGGCATCGACCGCCAGTCCGCCGGCGAAGGCGCCGAGGGCGATGGACAGGTTGAACGTCGAGACGTACAGGGAGGACGCGGCCTCGGTGGCGGTAGGGGCGGCGTTGAGCATCCAGGTCTGGAAGGTGACCGGGACGGCGCCGTACGCCAGTCCCCAGACGACCAGGATCGCAGCCGCGGACCGGACGTCGTGGCTGCCGATCGCCACGGCGGCCATGGCGGCGGTGAGCAGCAGGCCGATGCCGCACACGGTCTGCCGCAGGCGCGTGGTGACCAGGGCGCCGGCGAGGAAGTTGCCGCAGATGCCGGCGACGCCGAAGACGAGCAGCAGCACGCTGATCATGCCGTCGGCGACGCCGTCGTCGTGGAGGATGGGCCGCAGGAAGGTGTAGGCGGTGAAGTGCCCGGTGATGGCCAGGAAGGTCATGGCGAGACCGGTGCGGACGGCGCGGTGGGTGCGCAGCACGCGCGGCAGGTCTGCGAACGTGAGGGTGCGCTGCGGCGCCACCTTCGGCATCACGATGACCATGCAGGCCAGCGAGATCAGGCCGAGCACGCCGACGGCGGCGAACGCGGTGCGCCAGCCGGCGAGGTCACCGGTCAGGGTGCCGGCGGGCACGCCGAGCACGGAGGCGGTTTCGACGCCACCGAAGACGACCGCGGTGGCGCGGGCCACGTGGCGTTCGGGCACCAGGCGCAGGGCGATGCCGCCGGCCAGGGACCAGAAGCCGCCGACACTGATGCCGATCAGGAAACGGGCCAGCAGGACGACGGCGAAGCTGGTGGCGAAGGCGGAAGCGAGGTTGGCCGCGCCCACGATGCCGATCAGCACGACCAGCACCAGGCGGCGGTCGATCCGGGCGGTGGCCACAGTGACCAGCGGCGCCGCGACGGCGGCGACCAGCCCGGGCACGGTGACCATCAGCGCGGTGGTGCCCTCGGACAGGTCGACGGCGGCGCCGATGGGGGTGAGCAGTCCGACGGGCAGCAGTTCGGACGTCATCAGGGCGAAGATGCCCAGCGTGACGGCGAGGATCGCGGACCAGCCCCGGACCGGTGAGGGGCCGGGGCCCTGGGCCGCGTCCGGCGAGCTTGCGTCGATGGTGGTCATGGGGTGGGGGCCTCTCCGGGTGTGGTCAAGGCGCGGGCGGTGGCCGCGACGAGGCGGCCACCGCCCGGAAACAGGGACACGGGGCGCTTACTCGGTGCCGGGGGTCTTGCGCGTGGTCACGTTCATGCGGTTCCAGGCGTTGACCGTGAAGATCAGCGCGATGAGCTGGGCCAGTTCCTTGTCGTCGAAGTGCCGCGCGGCCTCGTCGTACACCTCGTCCTCGACTCCTCGCGGCAGCAGGGTCACCGCCTCCGTGAGCGCCAGAGCGGCGCGCTCCTTCGCGGTGTAGAGGCCGGCCTCCTGCCAGGCGCTGAGCTGGTAGATCCGCGCCTCGCTCTCACCCGCCCGGCGGGCGTCGCCGGTGTGGTAGTCGATGCAGTACGCGCACCGGTTGATCTGCGAGGCGCGGATCTGCACCAGCTCGATCAGCACGGGGTCCAGCCCTTCGCGAGCCACGGCGTCCAGGGCCAGCACGGCCTTGAAGACCTTGGGGGCCACACGCGAGAGGTTCATCCGTTCGGCAATGGCAACGTTCGTCATGCCATCACGCTAGGAGCGTGATCGGCCCACGATATGGTGCATTCTCATGTCTCTTTCCTGGGCCAATTCGTGAGCGGCAGCGACCTGCATCTGGAGCTCACCGGCAGCGGCGGCGCCCGCGTACGGCTGATGCGCGCCCTGCGCGAGGCCATCCGGTCGGGACGGCTGGCGCCCGGCATCCGGCTGCCGCCCTACCGCGCCCTCGCCGTGGACCTGGGCATCGCCCGCAACACGGTGGCCGCCGCCTACGCCGAGCTCGTCGAGGAGGGCTGGCTCACCGCACGTCAGGGCTCGGGCACCCAGGTCGCGCACCGCGCCGCGCCGGTGGAACCGGACCTGCGGCGAGCTCCCGCGCGTCCGTCCCGCCCGCGGATCGTCCACGATCTGACGCCCAGTTCCCCGGACGCCGCCGCCTTCCCCCGCTCGGCCTGGGCCACGTCGGCCCGGCGGGCGCTGACCGCCGCGCCCAGCGACGCCTTCGGCGTCGGCGCCCCCCGCGGCCGGCCCGAGGTGCGTCAGGCGCTGGTGGACTACCTGGCGCGCACCAGAGGCGTACGCACCACGGCGGAGCACATCGTGATCTGCTCGGGGTACGCGCACGGGTTGCGGTTGCTGTGCCAGGTACTGCGCGGCCCGGTCGCCGTCGAGGCCTACGGGCTCGCCTTCCACCGCTCCCTGCTGACCGAGGCCGGGCTGAGGACCGTCCCGCTCACCGTGGACGCCCACGGCGCCCGGGTCGAGGACCTTCCCGCCACAGACGTGCGAGCGGTCCTGCTGACGCCGGCGCACCAGTACCCCACCGGAGGCGCCCTGCACGCCCGGCGGCGGGCCGCGGCCATCGACTGGGCCCGCGCCACGGGCGGCTTGGTGCTGGAGGACGACTACGACGGCGAGCTCCGTTACGACCGCGAACCGGTCGGCGCCGTGCAGGGCCTCGACCCCGACCGCGTCGTCCACTTCGGCTCGACCAGCAAGAGCCTGTCCCCATCGCTGCGGCTCGGCTGGATGGCGCTGCCCACCCGGCTGGTGGACGACGTGCTCGCCGCCAAAGGTTCGCGCGAGTTCTGGTCGAGCGTCACCGACCAGCTCGCCCTGGCCGACTTCATCGCCTGCGGCGCCTACGACCGCCAGCTGCGCCGGATGCGCGCGATCTACCGGCGCCGCCGGAGCCTGCTCACGGCCACGCTCGCCGAGCGCGCCCCGCACATCACCGTCAGCGGCATCGCCGCAGGCCTGCACGCCGTGCTCGACCTTCCCCCCGGGACGGAGGAGGCCACCCTGCGCGCCGCCCGCCGCCTCGGCCTCGCCCTCGACGGCCTGGGTCCCTACCGGCATCCGGACAGCGCCATGCCGGCACGCGACGGCCTGGTCGTCGGGTACGGCACACCAGCTGAGCACGCGTTCGCCGCCGCGCTGGACGCCCTGTGCCTGGCCCTGCCGGCCCCCGGTGACACCGGGGTTGACGAGGCACGCCCTCAGATGACGCCCCGGCCGTAGCGCGTTCTTCCCAGGCCATGTCGCCCGGTCGCGCTCAGGGCCTCCGCGGGCCCGGCCCTTGACGAGGCTGTGAACCAGCGCCCGGGGTTCAGGGGTTGACGGGGTGTTCGGTGAAGTGGCCGCAGGGGCGGAAGCCCAGGCGGCGGTAGACGGGCTCGCCGTCGGCCGACGCCTGCAGGACCGCGACGCGGTGATCTCGGTCGCGGGCCGTACGCAGTGCCGCGAGCGTGATGGCGCCGCCGTAGCCCCGTCGGCGGTGGGCGGCCAGGGTGGAGATGTTGTAGATGCCGGCGACCCCCGCGTGCTGGAACACTTCGGCGGAACAGACCGGACGGCTGTCCACGTAGCCGACCAGATACCGGGCCGGGCAGTGTGCGGCCAGCGCTTGCGGGGCGGCCCGGGCGAAAAAGCGGCGGACGGTGTCGGCGGGCGGATCCCAGTTCGCGGCGAGAACCGTGGCGTAGTCGGCGAGCTGTCCGGGCGTGGCGACCCGCTGGATGTCCAGCCCCCGGACGGCGGGCGGCGGCAGGGCACCGTCCAGCTCGGCCCACATCGCCGTCTCGCGTTCGGACGCCGCCAGACCGGCCGCCGTCAGGCGGGCACCGAGGTCCGGCGGTGTCGAGGCGGGCCCCACCCACCAGGAGAAACGGCGGCCGGTGCGAGCCGACGTCCGAGCGGTCTCGCTGATGCGGGCCGTGGCGTCGGCGACGGTGAAGCGGGCCGCGGCGACGATGTTGAAGGTGTCGTCGTCCAGGCCGCTGTCGGCGACCAGGAGGTCATCGGTCTCCGTGACGGTCGCGCCGGTCATGCTCCGGTGCAGGTGGCAGGCGTGTTCCGCCAGGTTCCGCTCCATCCTGTCCAGCAGGTCGGCTTCGACGAGTGAGTGATCATGCACGCCGAGCCCTCATCTCCCGGGGCGGAGTGTCACCGCGGGGTCCGGGAGGCCATGAGGGCCTCGGGAAAGCCGGGACCGTGGACGACGTGGATCTGCCCGAGGTCGGTGACCTCGCCGCAGGTGCCGCAGGTGGTCTGCTCGCTGATGGCCCCGCCGCAACCGGTGTGCCGATACAGGATGGGCGGACCGTCGGGTGCCGCCCATCGATCACCCCACTGCGTCAGCGCGATGATCACGGGTGCCAGGTCGAGCCCCTTCGCGGTCGCGGCATAGCGGCCCCGGTCGGGCTGCTCCTTGCTCGATCGCCGTTCGAGTACGCCCGCGTCGACCAGGCTGTCCAGGCGTTTGGCCAGGATGTTGGTCGCGATGCCCAGGCGCTGGAAGTCGGCGAACCGGGTCGCTCCGGCGAACAGCACGTCACGCACGATCAGCAGGCTCCATCGCTCGCCGACGACCTCCAGCGCCCTGGCGGCCGAGCACACCTGCGTGTCGTAGGTCTTGCCGAGCATGGCGACCCCACCTCCCAGAGGAGCACTTGCGTGATGCAAGACTACCCCTCTAATGTCGCTTGCATCACGCAAGTGCTCCTCTGGAAATGGTGCACGGCTCCATGGCCACGACCACGGCGTGACCAGCGAGCCCGCCGGCCCGTCCGGAACAACGATCATGTGGAGGTCACCGATGAGTGGATTGCTGCTCAAGGACAAGAACGCCGTGCTCTACGGAGGCGGCGGCGCGATCGGCGGCGCCATCGCACGGGTCTTCGCCAGGGAAGGCGCGCGGGTGTTCATCGCCGGGCGGACGCAGGCGAAGCTCGACGCCGTGGCGCGTGACATCGCCGCCGCGGGCGGAAAGGTCGAGACGGCGCGGGTCGACGTGCTCGACCAGGAGGCGGTCGACAAGCACGCCGCCGCGGTCGCGGCGACGGCCGGCGGCATCGACATCGCCGTGAACGCCGTGAGCGTCCAGCACGACCAGGGAACCTCGCTGGCGGATCTGTCGCTGGAGGAGTTCATGCGGCCGATCGACGGCTTCTTGCGGACGCTGTTCATCACCAGCAAGGCTGTGGCCCGGCACATGGGGGGCGAGCGTCCCGGTGTGATCCTGACGCTGTCGGAGCCGGGCGCCAAGCTGGCCGTTGGCGGCATCTTGGGACACGCCGTGAGCGCGGCCGGCAAGGAGGCGTTCTCCCGGGTTCTGGCCGCGGAGCTGGCACCGAGCAATGTCCGGGTGATCGGCATCCGTCCCCACGCTGTCGTCGATGCGCCGGCCGCCGGTTCCTACACCAAGGAGCTCTTCGAGCAGGCGGCGGCAGCGACCGGACAGTCGGTCGAGGAGATGCTCGACGGCGGGGCGATGGCGCAGGGGACGCTGCTCAAGAGGCTGCCGACGCTCTCCGAGATCGCGGAGACGGCCGCGTTCCTGGCGTCGGATCGAGCGGGGGCCATGACCGGGACGATCGCCAACCTGACCAGCGGCGCGATCGTCGACTGAGTTCGGATTCGCCAGGACGTTCACCGGGCTGCGGGGGCAGTGAGGGCGCGGATGAACTTGATCATGGCGCGGTGGGTGCGGTCGTGCCGCCGCGAGCTGCGGTCCGGGGTTGTCAGAGGCCCGCGATGTCGATCGCCTGGTCGAGGTACGCCTCGGTGCTTCCGGGCCAGAAGCGCTCGTAGAGGAGATATTCCAGCGGGTCCCGCCGTTCGTCCGTCAGGAATTCGCGGGCGGCCCGGGGGTGGTTGGACAGGGCGGCCATGACGGCCGCCATGGGGTCGCGTTCGTCCAGGGGAATGGCGCACATCGGCCGCGAGTCCGGACAGAGGTTCCGCCAGTAGGGGGACGCGGGAGGCTGACTGCGTTCGTAGTCGTAGACCTTGAAGGCGAGGTCGCGCAGGAACACGTCGGCGAAACAGCCGTATCGCAACAATTGCCCGAGCGCGAAACCGGTTTCCGGGTCATCCAGGTTTTCGAGCAGACGGTGAACGTAAGGGGTCGAGATCCTGGCCGCGCCGGGTGCGCGCGACGCGGTGCCGAGAAGCGTACTCAGCGCCCTGGCCAGCCTGTCGAGGCTGGTGGACTGGATGGCATGCGCGCGGCGCAGACCGGCCAGAAGGCTCTTGAGCTGGCGCGGCGGCATCACGGCGGCGAACGCCACGGCGAAGTCGGGGTCGTTTCGGCGCTTTTCGAGTTCGGCCAAATCGTGGGAATCGATGGCGCCCTTCTTCCCCTCCGCTCCGCAGAACGACTGGACGAAGGAATCGTAACCACAAGAATGATCGGGCAGCGCTGTCCCACTTTTCCGCATAAAAACGAAAAGTCGGGCAACTAATCTCCTCTAGAGACCCCCTCTCGGGACAAATCGTTCGCCAGCGCCGCACATCACGAAGAGGTAACATTAGCGAGCCCTCGGACGGACACGAAAAAACCACATGCCCGACCGGAATCCCGGCCCCCGCGACCGCCGAGACAGGACCCTCGGACGCCCCCTCCGCGAAACGGACGCGGGCGAACGACCCGTTCTCGGGCCAGAAATCCGGCGGGGCGACACAGCCGAGGAGACCTCCCGCCCCAAAGGGACCTCGCGAGCCGAGGGGATCTCGCGAGCTGCGACGAGTTCCGCGGCTCGCCGAAGGGCCCGCCGACAAGGGATGCACGCGTGTATTCCTTGACAGGCATATACCCGAACGGGAATATGAAGGCATGTCCGTCGACGCGTTCTCCGTGCTCTCCGAGCCGACCCGGCGTCGGATCCTCGATCGGCTCCGGATGGCCGAGAGCAGTGTGAACGAGCTGGTCGAGGCGCTCGGTGTCAGCCAGCCCGCGGTGTCCAAGCAGCTGAAGGTGCTCAGGGAGGCCGGGTTCGTCACCTGCCGCACCGAGGCGCAGCGGCGCATCTACCGCCTGCACGCCGGCCCCTTCCAGGCGCTGGACGACTGGCTTCAGCCGTACCGGGCCCTGTGGGACACGCATCTCGACGCCCTTGAGCGCCATCTCGACAACCTGGAGCAGCCATGACCCCAGACGCGTACCGCCCGAGCCCGCCGGCCCAGGTCGGCAGCGAGGTGACGGAAGGTCGCTGGACCCTCGTCTTCGTCCGCGACCTGCGGCATCCGCCGGAGAAGGTGTGGCGGGCGCTGACCGAGCCCGGACAGCTCGCGGCGTGGGCGCCGTACACCGCCGACCGTGATCTTTCCGAGGCCGGCGGCGCGACCCTCACGGTGATCGACGACGAGAAGCCTCAGGACCTGGTGGCAGAGGTCGTCCGCGTCCAGCCGCAGACGCTGCTGGAGTACACGTTCGGCACCGACCTGCTGCGGTGGGAGCTGGCGGCGACCGGTGGCGGCACGCGTCTGACGCTGCGGCACACCGTCCTGGACCGCGACCTGCTGCCGAAGGTGGCGGCCGGATGGCACCTCTGCCTCGACGTGGCCGACAGGCTGCTCGAAGGGCGGCCGATCCCGCCGATCCGGGGTGCGGCGGCGGTCGGCTTCGGCTGGTCGGAGCTGAACGACCGGTACGCGCGGCAGCTCGACGTCCCGAACACCGGCCTGCCCGGCCACCTGAAGGACGGCGACCAGCACTCCTGACGGGCCCGCACCACGCCGGACGCGGCCCAGGAGCCGACAGGGGCGGAGAAGGCGGCCGGGCTGCGATGATGAGCTCCCATCCGGAGACGTCGATGCCGCCCGGGGCGTACTGCATCGGCGGCGCGCGCCAGGAAGGCAGGCTCGATGATCGCTGTTCTGGGCGAGTGCGTCGCCGACGGCTTCACCACCGCGACAGGCGACGCAGGGGGCGGCGCAGCAGGCGGCGCAGGGCAGGGCGGCGAGCTCGGGTTGCGGGTGCTGCCGGGCGGCGGCCCGGCCAACACGGCGGTGGCGCTGGCCAGGCTCGGCACGCCGGCCCGCTTCCTCGGACGCATCTCCGGCGACGTGTTCGGCGCGCTGTTCCGTGAACGGCTGGCGTCCTCGGGCGTGGACCTGTCGGCGGCCGTCGAGGCCGCGGAGCCGAGCACGCTCTCGGTCGCCGCGCTCGACGGCGGCGGCCAGGCCGCCTACACCTTCTACGCGGGCGGCACCGCCGACTGGCAGTGGAGCCGGGACGAGCTGACCCCGGCCCGGCTCGGCCCGGCCGCCTGCCTGCACACCGGGTCGCTGGCGCTGGTGAGGGAGCCGGGCCGGGCGGCGGTCGAGGAGTTCGCGCGCGCGGCCGCCGCGCAGGCCACGGTCTCGGTCGATCCCAACGTGCGGCCCACTCTCGCCGCCCGCGAGGACTACCGGGTCGAGCGCTGGTGCCGGTGGGCCGACCTGCTCAAGCTCAGCGAGGACGACCTGCGCTTCCTGATGCCCGGCGTGCCGGTGGAACGGGCCTGCGACACCTGGCACGCCGCTGGGGCCCGGCTCGTCGTGGTGACCCGCGGGGCGGCGGGCGCGCTGGTGTCCCTCGACGGCGAACGGGCGGAGGTGCGGGCGCCTGAGGTCGTCGTCGTGGACACGGTCGGCGCCGGTGACTCCTTCACCGCCGGGCTCCTGCACGACCTGGGCGCGCGCGGCCTGCTCGGCGGCCGGCTCGACGGCCTCGACCTGGACACCGCCGTGGCCGCCGCGTCGTTCGCGGCCCGGGTGTCGGCGCTGACGTGCTCGGTGGCGGGCGCGAACCCGCCCTGGGCCGAGGCGCTGGCAACCCCCTGACCGCCGCCCGCGCGGGACCCCGGCAAGCGACCGGGATCCCGCCCGGGTCGGCGGGCCTGGTGGACGAGAAGGCGAGCCTCGTGCTCCAGAAGGCGGGTCAGGTGAGGGGGACGGTCGTGGTGGGGACGTTGTAGCCGCGCACGCGGAGCGCCGGCTGCCGGCCGCCGAGGTCGCTCGTGCGGTACGTGGCCGTGATGGTCGTGCTCTCCCCCAGCCACAGCGTGACGTAGTTGTCGGTGTAGGTCACCGGGACGACCTCGCGCCCGTCCGCGACCACCTCCGGGCGCACGAGGAAGGCCAGGCCGGACGGGTTGCGCAGGGTGATCGTGACGGTCTCGGTCCCGGCGGAGACGGCGCGGACGCCGGTGGCGGCGACGTCGGCGGCGGGCAGGGCGTTCAGGCCGGTGAGGTCGGCGTAGGTCTTCGGCGTGGTGCGGTACCAGTTGCTCTTGTTGCCGAGCGTGTCGGGCGCGGTGGAGTACCAGTAGACGTTGTCGCTGACCTTCGCACCGGCGGCGTCCTTGAGCTGGAGCCTGATCAGGTACGTCCGCGACAGCCCGGTCAGCGCCGGGATCGTCAGCACCTGGACGCCCGCGTTGGCCGTGGCGGTGACGGGGGCCGAGGCGGTGTACTGCTGGGCCAGGTCCGGCAGGTTGTGCACGGAGACCGTGGCGGTCAGCCCGGAGCGCGTGGTGAGGGTCGAGTTGACCACGTGGACGGCCCGGGTCAGGTAGTCGTAGGCGATGTGCACGGGTTCGGTGGCCTTCTTGGTGCCGAAGTAGCCGCCGCCGGGCTTGAGGTAGTAGTCGTAGAGGTTCCAGTGGACCGACGGCCAGGCGTTGTTCAGCATCCAGAAGATCGAGCCGAACGAGCGCACGTGCTGCCTGGCGCTCCACGCCTCGAAGAAGGCGCGGGCGTTCTCGTAGTTCTGCGCCTCGGACTTGCGGGACTGGTCGGCGGCGGAGGCGGGCGTGCCGTAGCGCTTGGCCAGGCCGGTGCTGTAGGGGGCGATGGTGTCGAACACGCTGCCCGGCTTGCCGGCGTGGTAGTTGTACGCCGTCCCGATGGGCCAGACGTCGGCGGGCGCGAGGAAGCGCTGCAGCGTCTCCAGGGGCGGTGGCGACTCGGTGCCCTCCTCCCCCGTGCTGCCGTACGCGCCGCCGCTGCGGCTCTCGTCCCACCACAGCACCGGCGGCTCCCACACGTACGGGCCGTCCATCTTCATGCCGGCGTCGGCGTTGGACCAGGTGGCGACGTTGTCCAGGGTGGGGTTCTGCCAGTGCAGGGCGGTGGCCACGCTCTTGTACGCGGCCAGGTGCGCGGCCGTCGGCGGCTGGTCGCTGCCGTAGGTCCACAGGAACACCGAGGCGTGGTGGCGCAGCGAGCGGAGCTGGCTGTCCAGCGAGGCGCGGGCGACCTGTTCCTGTTCGGCGGTCCAGGCGCTGTCGTCCTCCCAGGCGCTGCAGCAGACGAAGCCCGGCATGACCAGGATGCCCGCCTTGTCGGCCATGTCGTACAGTTCCTCGTTGCCGAGGGTGCCCTCCAGCCTGATGGTGTTCAGGCCCATGTCCTTGACGTAGGCGATGTGGGCGGCGTTCGTCCTGGTGTCCCAGCGTTGCATCAGGTCCCACACGTACCCGCCGCCGCGCAGCAGGATCGGCCGGCCGTTGATCTTGTATCCGGCGAACGAGGTGCCGTTGACGGTGGTGCGGTAGTCGGTGACCTGGCGGATGCCGAAGTCGATGGTCTTGCTGTCGGAGGCGCCCGCGCTGACCGTCAGGCGGTACAGCTCGGGGCTGCCGAACTGGTACGGCCACCACAACACCGGATCGCTCACGTGCAGGGGCGCGAAGGCGACCTCCTTGCGCTCGCGGGCGGCCAGCGTGACGGCCTGGGAGAAGGTGAGGTCGGGCCGGCCCGCCTTGGTGATCGTGCCGCTGACCGTGGTGGTGACGGGGGCGTTCGTCGCGTTGACGGCGTCCACGTAGACGGATAGGTCGGCGGCGGGGCCGGACAGGGTGGTCCGCACGTACGGGTCGCGCAGGGCCACCGGGCCCGTGGTGTCCAGCAGGGTCGTGTTCCAGATGCCCGCGTTCATGTCGGGGGCCTCGGGGTTCCAGTCGACCGTGCAGGTGGACAGGTCCTTGCAGTCGTGGCGCGGCGGGGTGACCTTGACGGCCAGCGCGTTGACCGCACCGGGCCGGATCGCGGCGGTGGCGTCGTACTCGTGGCCGACGAACGTGCCCACGGCCGCGGCGTCTAATTGCACGCCGTTCAGCCAGATCTGGGCGCGGTAGCTGAGGCCCTTGAAACGCAGCCAGTACACCTGGCCGGGGGCCGTGGCCGGGGCGGTGAACTCGCCGCGGAACCACCAGTCCTGGGTGGTCAGGTCGGGCACGTTCTTGAGGTTCTGGCCGAAGTAGACGTCCTGGTAGACGCCGTTCGCGACCAGCCCGGCCAGGACGGTCGAGGGCAGGGTGACCGGGTGCCAGCCGGTGGTGGCGTACCCGGGCGTGGAGATCGCCGCGCCGGTGTCGGCGAGGCCGGTGGCCGGGCGCAGCGCCCAGCCCGAGGCCAGCTCGGTCGAACCGGCCGCCGCGACGGCGCTGCCGGCGCTCACCACCCCCGAGGCGAGCAGCAGGACGAGCACGGCCAGGACGCATCTGATCGATCGTGACATGCGCAGCTCCTGAGGGGGCTCCTACGAACCGGAGGGCCAGGCGATCTGGGTGGAGCGGTAGTAGGCGATCCCCATGACGCGCCAGCGCGGGCCCTGCGCGCCCAGCCGCTGCCGGAACGCGGTCCAGTCGTGCGTGGCGGAAGGGGACCAGCCCAGTTCGGCGAGCGCGGGCAGGCGGGGGAAGGCCATGTATTCGAGGTCGGCCGACGTCCTGAGCGTCTCGGTCCACAGCGGCGCCTCGACGCCGAGCACCTGCTCGGGCGGGAGCCTTCTGAGGTAGGCGCCGGGATCCCAGCCGTAGGCGTCCTTGACCTCGATCGTGCCCGCCCAGGTCTGGCCGAGCGGGGTGCGCCGGTTGTACTTCATGTCCAGGTACGCGCGGCTCGCCGGGGACATGACGACCTTCCGGCCCGCCGTCGAGACCGCCGTCTCGGTGGGGTCGCTGCCCCAGTACTGGACGACCGTGGAGGGCAGCGGGGTGGCGTTGACGACGTCGTGCCAGCCGATCACGGTCTTGCCGTGGGCGGCCACGATGCCCTGCGCGCGGTCGACGAACGCCCGATAGTCGGCCGGCGTCGTGGAGGACGCCTCGTCCCCGCCGATGTGCAGGTACGGGCCGGGGGTGAGCGCGGCCAGCTCGCCGATCACCTGGTCCACGAAGGTGTAGGTGATCTCCTTGGACGTGCACAGCGAGCTGAACCCGACGTCCGTGCCGGTGTAGCGCGGCGGGGCGACGCCGTCGCAGGTGAGCTCGCCGTAGGAGGCGAGGGCGGCGTTGGTGTGCCCCGGCATGTCGATCTCCGGGATCACGGTGATGTTCCGGGCGGCGGCGTAGGCGACGATCTCCTGGTACTGGGCCTTGGTGTAGAAGCCGCCGGGATCGCCGCCGACCGCCGTGCCGCCGCCGTAGGAGGCCAGCCGGGGCCAGGAGTCGATCGCGATGCGCCAGCCCTGGTCGTCGGACAGGTGCAGGTGCAGGCGGTTGATCTTGTAGAGCGCGATCTGGTCGAGGTACCGCTCGACCGCGTCCACCGGGAAGAAGTGCCTGGCCACGTCGAGCATCGCGCCCCGCCAGGGGTAGCGCGGCCGGTCCACGACCCGCCCACCGGGCACCGGCCAGGGGCCCGGCTGCACCGTGCCGGCCTCGGCGGCGTACGGGAGCAGTTGCCGCAGCGTCTGCACGCCGTTGAACAGCCCGGCGGGCGCGTTGGCCAGCACGACGATCCCTGTGGCGGTCACGTCGAGCTGGTACGCCTCCTCGCCGCCGGCCACCGTGCCCAGCCGCAGCGCGATCCCGTCCGCCGGCGGGGCGGTCACGATCGGGACCGGATAGCCGGTGGAGCGGCGCAACCGCGCGGCGAGCTGCTCGCCCACCTCGGGCGCGTCGGAGTAAAGGGCGGTCGCGGCGGTGATCAGGTACGTCACCCCCGCCGCCGGGACCGCGCTCACCGGAGCGGGCACGATCGCGCCGAAGGCGACGGCGGCCGCCGCCGTGGCACTGGGCGAGACGGTCACCGAGGCAGGGACCGACAGGGCGAGCAGGGTCGTCAGCACGACCGCAGCGGTGCGGATCTTCATGACCGCCTCCCGAGGGTTGCCCCCACCATACGGACGCGATCGCTGGTGGTAAAGAACCTTTCTAATCAAGGGTCTCGGTGGCGACGGTCCGGTAGCCGTTCCACACGAAGCGGGCCGTGGTCACCGCGTCGTCGCCGTCGCCGGTGATGAGCTGGTGGATGGCGATGCCGTCCAGCTCGCGGTATTCGCACCACTCGTGGTCGGAGGTGAGCACGAGGTCGAGCCCGAGGTTCACCAGCAGGTCGAAGACCTGGCCGCGGTTGGCCCGGTCGACGCCCACGAACACCTCGTCCAGCAGGATGAACCGGGGGCAGCCGGGGTCGGTGCGGTAGTGGGCGGCCACGGCGGCGAACAGCGGCAGGTGCAGGGCGATGGCCTTCTCGCCGCCGGACAGGGCGCCGTGCAGCTTCCTGGTCAGGTCCTGCCAGCCCTGGCCGTCGCCGCGGTCGAGGCGGACCACGAACCGGTGCCAGGACGTGTAGTCCAGCACCTTCATGAGCTGGTCCTCCCAGCCGGCCGAGGAGTTGTCGGCGCGCGCCTCCTCGACGCGGTCACGGAAGAAGGCGTACAGGGCCTCGCGGTCGGCCTCGCTCAGCCCGGCCGGGTCGCGCAGCAGCAGCTCGCGGGCCGCGCGGGTGGCCGGCGACTGGGTGGGATCGACCTGCCACACCAGGCGCACCGCGACCCCCGAGGCCGTCCGGACGCGTTCGAGCCGCTGGTTCATGCCCTCGACCAGCGCGGCGGCCTGGCGGATGCGGTCGGCCAGGTGCCGCCGCGTGTCACCGGCGAGCGTGCGGTCGAACAGGTCGCGCTCGGCCTCGGTGATGTCGCCGCGCCGCTCGTCGCGCTCGCCGCGCAGCGCCCTGCCCAGCGCCGCCGCGCCCGCTCGCACGCCGCCGGCGGTGGCGGTCAGCACCTGGACGTCCTCGTCGGGGGCCAGCTCCAGCTCGGCGCGGCCGGCTAGGACCTCCCTGGCGTGGTGGAAGGCGTCCCGCAGGCGGGCCTCGGCCTCCCTGACGGTCCGCTGCTCGTGGGGCACCGCGGCGAGCCGCCCGGCCACGTCCCCGGCCGCCTCCAGCACCGCCCGCACCCCGGCGTCGGGGGCGGGCCCGGCCGGGAGGCCGGCGTCGGCGGCCAGGTGGCCGGCCAGCAGGCGGCGCAGGCGCTCGCAGACCGCCTCGCGGACGCGCCCGGCCTCGGCGTGCTTCTCCTCGGCCTGCCCCAGCTCGCCTCTGAGCCGTCCGAGGCGGGCGTTGAGCCGGGCCGTGTCGTCGTGGATCGTCCGGATCCGGCGGCGGCAGCCCTGGTGGGCGGTCTGGGCGTCCTGGAGCCGGCCGAGCAGGTCGAGCTCCTCGCCGCCGGCCGCGGGCTCGACGGCGGCCAGCTTCTCGGCCAGCACGACGGCCGCGTCGGCCGCCTCCTCGGCCCGTTCCATCGCCCGTACGGCCAGGTCCTGGTACTCGCGGGCGGTCTCGGCCGCCTGGCCGGCGCGTTCCCTGGCCGCGCGGGCGTCGCCGCGCCGGTCGTGCCAGACGGCGCCGGTGGTCTCGGCGGCGCGCAGGGCGGCCTCCAGGCGGTCGAGCGCGGGCCGGGCGGCGGGCAGGGCGTGCCGGGCGGCCAGCTCGGTGAGCCGGCGCAGCGACCTGCCCACCTCCTTCTCGCGCTCGTGCAGGCGCTGCTCGTGCGCGCGGAGCTGGTCCTCCAGCAGGGCGACCTTGCCCACGGCCGCGTCCAGCGCCCGCGCGGCGCCGTCGTACGGCCTGCGGTCGGGCCGTCGCCGCAGCTCGGCCGCGAGCGTGTCGCGGTCGCCGGCCAGCACCCTGAACAGGTGGTCGCACTCGGCGATCGTGCCGGCCAGGTCGGAGAGCCGGTCGTCCAGCTCGGCGACGCGGCGACGCAGGGCGCGCTCGCGGGCGGCGTCGCCGATGTAGGCGGGCTCCGGCTTGACCCAGCGCCCGGCGGCCGGGCCGAGCCGCCAGGTGCCGTCGGCGCCGACGGCCGCCGGGTGGTCGAGGCCGAGCGCCGTGGGGGCGAAGGCGACGCCCGCGAGCACCCGCTCGGCCGAGACGGGGGCGCCCGGCTGGGCGGACAGCACGGCGGCCAGGCTGTGGCCGGGCGCGGGCCGGGCCAGGGCGGAGGCGGCGAAGGCGTCGTGCTCGCCGGGGTCCATGCCGCCGTCGGGCAGCAGCCACAGGTCGAGCAGGCCCGAGGCTTCGAGCGCCGCCTCGACGCCCGCCTGGGTGACCGGGTCGACGCCGGAGCGGAAGCCGAGCGCCCGCCACAGCGGCATGCCGGGCCGTCCGGAGCGGGAGGCGGGGCGGGCGGGCGAGGGGGGCGGCTCCAGGGCGGTCCGGTCGGCCAGGCGTTCGCGTTCGCGGGCCAGTTCGGCGCGTTCGGCGTGCAGCCGGTCGCGCAGGCCGGTCAGGTGGTGCTCGCGGGCGGCCAGCCGGACCGCGGCCGCCGTGCGCGCCGCGCCGACCAGCTCGTCGGCCTGGTCGGACCGGTCGGCGAGACCGGCCAGCTCCTCGGGGTCGAGCCGGAGGTGGGCGCAGCCGCGGGCCCACTCCTCCAGGGCGGCGGCCAGGTCGCGGGCGCGCTCGTCGCGGGTCGCGCCGGCTTGCTCGTGGGCGGCGGTCGCGGCCGCCAGGTCGTCGCGGACGCGGTCGCGGTCGTGCTCGGCGGTGGTGCGGCGGCCGATCGCCTCCTCGTGCTCGACGGCCGCCGCCGCGACCTCGCGGATCTGCCCGGCGCGGCTGGTGACGGCGGCGCGCAGCAGCTCGCGGGCGCGGCGCACGGACTCCTCGCCGTCGTCGCCCCGCTCCCCCTCGCCGCCCGGCTGAGCGCCCGAGTGATCCGGAACCGGGCGTTCGCACTCCAGGTGGACCGAGAGCAGCCCGGCGCGCTCGGCGGCCCGGCGGGCCTCGGCGCGGGCGCGGTCGGCCAGGCCGGTGGCGACGCGGGCGACGGCCGCCGCGCGCAACGACAGCTCCTGCCTGGCCGACGCGCCGCGGGCCGCCGCCCCGGCCTGGTCGCGCAGCCGGGCCGCCGACTCGTGCGCCTCGCGCGCCTGCGTGCGCAGCCGGTGCAGGTCGCGCCCGGACCGGTACGCCTCGCTCTCCTTCAGCCCGTCGATCTGCGCGGCCAGGGCCAGCTCCTGCGCCTCCTCCTCCGACAGCCGGACGGCCGCGGCGGCCAGCTCGTCGCCGGCCTGCTTGAGCGCCTCCCGTCCGGCCTTGACCTCGGCGGCTAGGGCGTCGACGGCCTGCCCGGCGTCCAGGGCCGCGGCGGCGGCCGCGCGCAGCACCTTCTGGGCGTAGCCGCGCTGGACGTCGGCCAGCCGGTCGGCCTCCTGCACGTCGCGGTCGAGCAGGCGCAGCTCCTCGCGCTGCCGGTCGAGCCGCTCGAACCCGTCGGCGATCTCGTGGATCTCGCCCTCGCCGAGCGGCGGCAGGGCGCTGGACAGCAGGTCGGACAGCAGGCCGGGGTCGAGGCGTTCGGACAGTTTGGGGGTGCGCAGCTGGCGCAGCGCGGTGAGCAGGCAGTCGTAGCGCTGCTCGTTGAGCCCGGTGTAGAGGGTACGGCGCACGAGGGCGCGGTAGGCGTCGGCGGACTCGTGGACCGTCCCGGCCTCGCCCAGTTCGTCGGCGAGCTGGGCCCTGGTCAGCGGCTGGCCGCCGTCGCCGGTGAGCCGGACGCCGCCGGGCAGTCCGACGCGGGAGCCGGTGGTGAAGTAGGCGGCGGTGACGTTCTTGGTGTGGGCGGTGGCCTGGAGGCGGGCGCCGCAGGTGAACCAGCGGCCGTCGGCGTGCTGGAACTCCAGCCAGACGTAGCCGACGCGGGTGACGCCGCTCGCGCCCTCGCCCATGAGGTTCCAGTGCATGGTCCGCTCGGTGCCGCCGAACGTGGACAGCCTGCTGGGTTTGAGACTGGCGTCCAGCACGTACGGCAGCAGCAGTTCCAGCACCTTGGACTTGCCGCTGCCGTTGGGCCCGCGCAGCAGCAGCCTGCCCCGGTGGAACTCGAACACCTCGTCGTGGTAGCGCCACACGTTGAGGATCCCGGCGCGTACGGGCATCCAGCGCCGGTCCATGCCCGGAGCGGTGCGGGCGGGCGTGAGCTCGGTGACGGTCATGCGTCCTCCGTGTCGGCCGGGCCGCGATCGACCCGGTAGCGGGCTCCGGCGGGCAGGGCGGCCACCCGGTCGCCGGTGCGGCGGGCCAGCCCGAACATGGCGAGCACCGCCAGCGCGTCGGCCGCGAGGCGGGGCGCGCCGCCGTCCGACTGGTAGGCCCTGGCCCACTGGGGGAAGCGCCGCAGCAGCTCGGCGGCCTCCTCGTCGAGGCGTCCTGCGGGCAGCGGACCGGCGGTGACCAGCAGGTCGAGCAGCAGCAGGGCGGCGACCTTGGCGGGGCCGCCGTCGTCGGGGAACCTCGTGTCGGTGGCGACGGCTTCGGTGTCGACGAGCAGCAGCCCCTCGGCGCGTTCCTCCAGCACGAACCCGGCCTCCTCGGCGGCCCTGCGGATCATCCGGCGGCCGGTGAGCGAGGCGGCGTAGGCGGCCTGGGCGGGGGTCAGCTCGTCGCGGTAGACGACGGGCTCGTCGAGCAGGCGGCGGATGACGGAGTGGCGGGCCCACAGGACGCGCTGGGTCTCCGTGGGCTCGTCGCCGCCGTAACGGGCCTCGACGGTGAGCGCCGCGGTGGAAGCCACGGTGGGAGCCACGGTGGAAGCCACGGGGTCGCCGGCCGCGCCGGGCAGGCGGGAGGGCGGGACGGGCGCGGCCAGCAGCCTGATCACGCGGGTGGTGTCCACGCGGTAGAGCACCTTGGCCTCCTCGTCGCCGAGGTAGGCGTCGGTCGTGCCGTCGGTGGGGGTGAGCGCGCCGTGCCGTTCGAGCAGTTCGAGCGCGTCGACGAAGGCGGCCCGCTCGTCGGCGCTGACCGGGTCGAACGGCGGCACGCCGGGCTCGACCGCCGCCGCCCGCGCCACCCGTCCGGCCAGCATGCCGATCGTGGTGACCGGCGCGGCGAGCAGTTCGGCCGCGCACAGGCACAGCAGCGTGTAGCGGCGGCGGTCGAACGGCGGGCCGCCGGCGCGGCGGCGGGCCGGGCGGGTGGCCGTCGGCCGCGACCCGACCTTGACCAGGCGGGCGTAGCCCTCGCGGGGCTCCACGACCAGCCGCCAGCCGCAGAAGTAGTCGAACCACCGGGTCAGCGGCTCCCGCCGTTTCCTGATCACCGCGAAGGCGGCGGGCTCGTCGTCCGCCGCCAGGAAGGGCCGGGCGAGGAGGGTCCTGATCGCGCGGGCGATCTCCTCCTTCTCGGCCCTGACGAGCTGGTTGGCCAGGCTGCTCATGCCCCTTCGGCCCTCCCGTGGTCGCGGGCGCCCGGGGAGCGCACGTCGAGCAGGTAGTCGGGGCCGCGGAACCAGCCCTCGGAGGTGCGCAGCACCGCGACCGCGCCGTCGCCGGGGGCCCGCAGCACGACCTCGACCCGGCCGTCGGAGGTGACGGCCCGGCGCAGGCCGGTGGCGTCGGGACGGGCGGCCAGGGCCCGGCCCAGCAGGTCGAGCAGCCGGCCGAGGGTGTCGTGGTCGAGCGCGCCGAGCTGGGACAGCCGGACCGAGCCGGTGGTGGCCAGCGCCCGCCAGGCGGCCTCCAGCCCGGCGTGCTCCTTCTCGGCACGGGCGCGGCGCTCGGCGCGCAGGGCGGCCACGTCGCGCACCCGCCCGGTACGGCCCATGCGCTCGGTCCTGCCCCGCGAGCGCAGCAGCGCCGAGACCGCCACCGGCCCGGCCTCCGCCCAGGGCGTCCCGGCCGGGACGAGCTCGGCGTCGGCGTGCCCGAGGTGGGCGTGCCGGGCGGGGCCGAGGCCGAAGGCGGCGTCCCAGAGGCGGTGGGCGTCGTCCTCGGCCGGCGCGGTGGCGAACCAGCGGGCCAGCGCGCGGAAGTCGGCGGCGGCGCCGGAGGCGGGGCGGCGGGCGGCGGTGACGCGGTCGAGCAGCCCGAGCAGGGTGACGATGGCCTCGCCCGCGACCTCCTGCAGCCGCCGCAACCGGGGCCCGCCCCCGCTCCCGGTCCCCCCGCTCCCGGTGCCCCCGCTCCCAGTGCCGCCACTTCCGGTGCTGCCGCTCTCGGGGGCCGGGACGAGGTCCGGGTCGAACCACTGGCGCAGCTCGGCCCAGGCGGCGGCGCGGGCGGCCAGCCACGGCGTGGCCGGGTCGGTTCCGGGGATCCGGGGCAGGTCGGCGCCGGCCAGGGCCCGGGTGTGCAGGACGCCGACGCCCCGGGCGGCCACGCCGCGCAGCGCCCGCGCCACCGTCTCGCCGCGCTGCTCCAGCCCGGTCAGGAACTCCTGGAGGTAGGCCACCGTGGCCGCCTCGGCCTCGTGGAACGTGCCAACACCGGCGCCGTCGGCGCGCAGCAGCCGCCGCAGCTCGCCGTTGAGCCGCACGGTGTCGCTGCGCAGCCCGTCGAGGTGGCACTCCAGCTCCCGCAGGCAGGTGAACACCCGTCGGTCGCGGCCGGGGTCGGGGTCGGCCAGCAGCGCCTCCAGCTCCTCCAGCCGGTCGGCGACGGCGTCGAGCACGGCGGCGTGGAGCGCGCCCCCCGAGGCCGGTGTCGCGGTGGCCAGCGTCGCCGACGCCTGCCGCAGCCCGGCGTGGGCGGCCTCGCCCTGGGCGGTCAGGGCGTAGCGCAGGTTCCCGCGTTCGTACTCCTCGGCGGTGGCGAAGCCGGCGGCGTGGTCGAAGACGACCTCGACCAGCCGCCAGCCGGCGAGCTGCCGCAGCGCGCCGGTGAGGTCGTGCTCGCCGACGGGGGCGTACCAGCCGCGGTCGCGCAGCCGGTCGCGGACCTCGCCGGCGGTCAGCGCGGGCTCCAGGCGCTCGGCGGCGGCGCCGAGGACGCCGAGGAGGGCCGTGTGCAGATCCGCCCGCTCAGTGGTGGCGAACCGGAACATCTCCGGCGGCACTCGTGGCAGCTCCGCCATCGCGCCGTTCTCCCCTCTCGCCGCGGTTTCACCGGAGCCACCGTAGTGGCAGAGACGGGCACCGCGGGGGCCGGTTTGCGAGCAGATGCCACGGGTATGGTCGCCGCGTTCGGCTGCCGGTGGCAGGCGGCGCGGTCCGCGCCCGGTACGGCGGCATTCGGGGAGGACGGGGGCCTGTGATGGCGGAGATCGAGGCGACGCGCGGGATGCCGGCCGACAGCATGATCGTGTTCGGGGTGGCGTCCGACGTCGAGCTGATGGACCGGTGGCTGCCGCAGGGGTTGTGGGTCGGCGACGGCGGGGCGGGCACCGTCGAGGCGGGCGGCGAGCTGGTGCCCGGCAGCGGGCGGCACGAGGGGCTGTTCCGCGCCCAGGAGGACCAGCTCCGGGTGGAGTGGGGCGGCCGCGACCACCCCGACTACGCGGGCTGGCTGCAGGTGTCCGACTCGGCGGCCGGCACGAGCGAGGTGACCGTGCACCTGTCGCTGCTCGACGAGCCCGCCTCCAGCGCCAGGGTCGGCGAGGTGCGCGAGCTGCTCGACCGCTCCCTCGACCGGCTGGCCGACGAGGTCACCCGCCGGGTCTCCGAAGGCGGCTGAACGACGGCCCTTCCTGAGCGCGGCCGGACGGCGCGCTTCTCCGGGAGCGGCTGAGTCCGGCGCGCAAGCGGGGGCGGCTCTACTCGAAGGTGGCCTTCGCGGGGGCGGCTCTTCGCGGGGGCGGCTCTTCGCGGGGGCGGCAGAGGCCCGGCGGGCGGGCGGGGGCGGGCCCGCCCCTCCGGGGTTCAGGCGTCCTCGCGGTCCGGGTTCTCCAGCCGGAAGAAGTTGCTCTGCTTGCCGTCCTTCTTGTGCTCCTGGTAGATGAAGTTCAGCTTCCGCTGGTCGAAGGTCTCGAACCACTCCTCCCAGGTGATCTCCGCCAGGTCGTCCCCGCCGTAGCCGGGGAAGTCGAAGCGGAGCACGCCCGCCCTGCCCTGGTGCTCGGTGCCGGGCACGGTCGCGGGCTTGGCGCCGCGTTCCTGCGCCCATTCCTGGATCACGTCGTGGTCGGTGGTGACGAGGCTGCGGCCGGGCCGCTCCTCGTGCTCGTCGGTCGAGGTGACGTGCTGCTCGTATTTGTGCTCGCCCTCGACGGGACGGTTCTGCTTCGACATGGCGGCCTGTTCCCCCTGGTAGTCGTGCGGATGACCTGCTCGATACCCAGCCCGGCGCGCTTCTTGCAAATGATCTGTGCCACCACGCTTAAAGGGGCTCGCAAGGTATTCCCGTCAACTTTTGATTATGCGACGTTTAATCACGATTCTTTCCCCCGTACTCGCAGGTCTGATCGCCGCGGCCGGCCTGTCCGGAGCCGCGGACGCGGCCGCGAACGGCGGGCTCAACGCCTATTACGGTCAGCGCCTGGCCTGGTCGGGGTGCGGCAGCGGGTTCCAGTGCGCGAAATTGACGGTGCCCCTCGACTACGCGAAGCCCGGCGGCCGGCGGATCGGGATCGCCATGGTCCGGCTGCCCGCGACCGGCCGGCGGATCGGCTCGATCGTGCTGAACTTCGGCGGCCCCGGCGGCGCCGGCACGACCATCTTGAAGGCCGACAAGACCGTCATGTCGGCCGCCGTCCGGCAGCACTTCGACGTGGTCAGCTTCGACCCGCGCGGCGTGGGCGCCTCCGCCCCCGTGCGCTGCCTGTCCCCTCTCGGCCTGGACGCCTACTTCGCCGCCGACCCCACCCCCGACAACGCGGCCGAGGTCAAGCGGGCCAAGGCGTGGATGAAGATCTTCGCCCAGGGCTGCGCGACCAACTCCGGCAAGCAGCTGCTCGCGCACGTCGGCACCGGCGAGGTGGCCCGCGACCTGGACGTGATGCGGGCCGCCCTGGGCGAGGCCCGCCTGACCTACTTCGGCTTCTCCTACGGCACCTACCTGGGCGCCCGCTACGCCGACCTGTTCCCCACCCGGATCCGTGCCATGGTGCTCGACGGCGCCGAGGACCCCGGCCAGACGCTGGCCGAGTTCGGCGCGGCGCAGGAGCGGGGGTTCCGGCTGGCCCGCGAGTCGTTCCTGCGCGACTGCTTCAGGGCCAGGGACTGCCCGTTCCCCCGGCACACCGTCGCCGCCGCGACCAGGCGGCTGGAGGCGCTCTACAAGCGGGCCGACCGGGCGCCGCTGCGCAACGACGGCGACAGCAGGCAGGTCAACGAGGCCATCCTGCGCGCGGGCGTCAACCAGGCCATGTACGCCAGGGACAGCTGGCCCTACCTGCGCCAGGCGCTCACCCTCGCCTTCAAGGGCGACGGCACGGCCATGCTCGCCCTGGCCGACGTCAACCACGGACGCCGTCCCGACGGCAGCTACGACAACAGCACCGAGGCGCTGACGGCCGTCAACTGCCTGGACCATCCCGAGCAGCGCTGCGCGTACTGGCCGGTCAAGGGCAAGGGGTTCACCAGGAAGGTGCGCGCCCACGGGTCGCCGCCGATCGTGGTGGTGGGCACGACGCGTGACCCGGCCACGCCGTACGAGCTGGCCAGGCGGCTGGCCGGGCAGCTGGAGCACGGCGTGCTGCTGACCCACGACGGCGACGGGCACACGGCGTACAAGGGAAGCTCGTCCTGCCTGGACCGGCAGATCGACCGGTACGTGATCACGGCTCGCGCGCCGCGCCCGGGAGCCTGCGCGAGGGTCTGAGGGCGTGGGCCTCGCTCCCTCACCCGCTCATGGGCGGGTGAGGGACTGGTGACGTTCGGGTCAACCCTGGCCGCGCCTGCGCGGCGGGCACGACCGGGCGGGAGAGATTGGGCGGACGTAGCCGGAAATTCCCGCCCGAGGAGCCCATGGAGTCGCTGCTGGTCCTGCACGCGCTCGCGGCGGTCTGCGCTCCCTGGCTGGCCCGGCGCATGGGACGGGCCTCCTTCCTGCTGCTGGCCGTGGCGCCCGGCGCCGGTTTCGCGTACACGGTGTGGCTGGGGGTGCGGGGGCTGCCGGCGCGGGAGGACACCCGCTGGGCGCCCGCGCTCGGGCTGGAGCTGTCCTTCCGGGCCGACTCGCTGACCCTGCTGATGATGGCGCTGGTCACCGGCGTGGGCGTGCTGGTCCTGGTCTACAGCGTGCGCTACTTCCCGGCCGGCGACGACGGGCTGGGCCGCTACGGCGGCGCGATGGCCGCCTTCGCCGGGTCGATGCTGGGGCTGGTCACGGCCGACAACCTGCTCCTGCTGTACGTCTTCTGGGAGCTGACCACCGTCTTCTCCTACCTGCTGATCGGCTACGACCCGGAGAGCCGGGCGGGCCGGCGGGCCGCGATGAAGGCGCTGACGGTGACCACACTGGGCGGGCTGGCGATGCTGGCCGGGTTCGTGGTGGTCGGGCAGGCGGCGGGCACGTACGCGCTGTCGGGGGTCGTCGCCCGGCCGCCGCAGGCGGGCCCGCTGGCCGCCGGGCTGGTGCTGGTGCTGGCCGGGGCGCTGTCGAAGTCGGCGATCTTCCCGTTCAGCACGTGGCTGCCGGCCGCGATGGCGGCGCCGACGCCGGTGTCGGCGTACCTGCACGCGGCGGCCATGGTCAAGGCCGGGGTGTACCTGGTGGCCAGGCTCGGGCCGGCGTTCGGGGACGTGCCGCTGTGGCGGGCGGTCGCGGTGCCGCTCGGCGTGCTGACGATGCTGCTGGGCGGCTGGCGGGCGCTGCGCGAGACGGACCTGAAGCGGCTGCTGGCCTACGGCACGGTCAGCCAGCTCGGTTTCCTGATCACGCTGTTCGGCTCGGGCACCCGGGGCGCGGCGCTGGCCGGGGTGGGCATGCTGGCCGCGCACGCGCTGTTCAAGGCCGCGCTGTTCCTGGTCGTGGGCGTCGTCGACCATGCGACCGGCACCCGTGAGCTGCGCGAGCTGAGCGGGGTCGGCCGGTCGATGCCCTGGGTGTGCGCGGCCGCGGTGCTGGCGGGGGCGTCGATGGCGGGGCTGCCGCCGTTCGCGGGGTTCGCCGGCAAGGAGGCGGCGCTGGAGTCGCTGCTGGACCGGCCGCTCGTGCTGGCGGGGGTGGTGGCGGGGTCGGCGCTGACGGCGGCGTACACGCTGCGGTTCCTGTGGGGGGCCTTCGCCGCCAAGCCCGGCGTGCCGGTCACGCCGGCGCACCGGACGGCGGCGGCCATGTTCGCGCCCGCCGCGCTGCTGGCGGTGCTCGGCCTGGCGCTGGCGCCCTTCGCCTCCTGGTACGGCGGCGCGATGTCGGGCTACACCGGCACCTTCCGCGAGCCTGGCCACGCCACGCACCTGGCGATCTGGGCCGGCCTGTCCCCCGCGCTGCTGCTGTCGGCCGTGGCGCTGGCGGCCGGGGTGCTGCTGTTCCTGGCCAGGGAACCGGTGGCCAGGGCGGGCGCGGCGCTGCACGTGCTGGACTCGACGCAGCTCTTCTGGTCGCTCGTCCGCCGGCTGGACCGGTTCGCCGTCCAGGCCACGGGCTTCGTCCAGCGCGGTTCGCTGCCCGACTACCTGCTGCTCACGCTGGCCGCCACGACCGGCGTCGGCGTGTTCGCCGTCGCCTACGGCGGCGTGCCGCACCTGGACGTGCCGGTCGTCGCCTGGGAGCGCGTGGAGCAGCCGGTGCTGGCGGTCCTGATCACCGCGTCGGCGGCGCTGGCGCTGTTCGCCCGCGCCTACATCCTGCTGGCCGTGGTCGTCGGCGTCATCGGGTACGGCACCGCGCTGCTGTTCCTCGCGCACGGCTCGCCCGACCTGGCGCTGACCCAGTTCCTGGCCGAGACGCTGGCCCTGGTGGTGTTCGCCCTGGTGCTGCGGCGGCTGCCGGTGACCCCGGTCAGGGCGCGGCTGCCGCGGCTGTTCCGGTTCGGGCTCGGGCTGGCCGTGGGGGTGGTGGTGACCGGGGCGGGAATGCTGGCCACCAGCGCGCGGAGCACCTGGGCCGTCGGGTCGCTGATGCCCGCCGCGGCGCGCGAGGCGGGGGCGCGCAACATCGTCAGCGCGATCATCCTGGACATCCGCGCCTGGGACACGATGGGCGAGAGCACGGTGCTGGTCGTGCTGACGCTGGGCGTGACGAGCCTGGTGTTCCTGCGGCGCCGGACGTACGAGATCGAGCGGGACGACCGCGGCCGGGTGCCCGCCGAGCGCACGCACTGGTTGTCCTCGACGCTGCCGCGCGGCCAGCGGGCCGTGGCCTTCGAGGTGGCGGCCCGGCTGACCTTCCACACGGTGCTGGTGCTCTCGGTGTTCCTGCTGTTCGTCGGGCACAGCGGGGTCGGCGGCGGGTTCGCCGGCGGCATCGTGGCCGGGCTGGCGATCACCGTGCGCTACCTGGCCGGCGGCCGGTACGAGCTGGCCGCGGCGGTCCCTGTGCACGCAGGCGTGCTGATGGGCGCCGGGCTGACCCTGTCGACCGGCACGGCGCTGGCCGGGCTGCTGTTCGGGCGGGCGGCGCTGGACATGCTGGCGGCCGACGTGCACCTGCCGCTGGTCGGCAGCCTGCACGTGTCCACGGGCCTGCTGTTCGACCTCGGCGTGTACGTCTCGGTCACCGGCATGGTCCAGGACGTGCTGCGCGGCCTCGGCGCCGAGCTGGACCGGCAGATCGAGGCGGAGGAGAGCGCGTGACGATCTCCCTGGCGCCGTTCCTGTGCTGCTGCGTGATGATCACGACCGGTGTGACGCTGCTGCTGGAGCGGAGCCTGGTGCGGGTGCTGGCCGGGGTGGTCGTGCTGGGCAACGGCGTGAACCTGCTGATCGTCACCGCGGGCGGGAACGCCGGCGGGCCGCCCATCCTGGGCAGCACGCCGGTGGCGGACATGGCCGATCCGCTGCCGCAGGCGATGGTGCTCACCGCCATCGTGATCACCCTGGGCGTGACGGCGTTCGTGCTGGCCATGGTGCACCGGTCGTGGCAGCTCACCGGCAGCGACGAGGTCCAGGACGACACCGAGGACCGGCGCGTGCGGCTGCGGGCCAGGCGCGGCGAGCTGAGCCACGCCCTGCGCACCCGCCAGGACGCCTACCGGCGGCTGGTCGTGGAGCAGCGGGCGGAGCTGGCCCGGCTGGAGGCCGAGCAGGCCGAGCGGGAGCGGCTGCAGGAGGCCGACCTGGAACGGCGGATCGCCCGCGTGCACACCGAGCTGGAGGAGTGGATGCGCACCCGGATGGCCGAAGGGCTGTCGGAGGAGGAGCTGCAACGCGGCTTCGAGGAGGCCGGGCAGCGGGACGTGCCGGACGAGGAGGCCACGGCCGGCGACAACGCCGAGCGCATCGACGAGCTGCGCCGCGAGCACACCCGGCGGCGGGCCGAGCAGGCGGCCGGCGAGAGGGAGCTGCGCCAGCGGATCAAGGCCAGGCAGCGCGACGCCCGCAGGCAGATGCGCTCGGCCATCCGCGAGGAGCGGGCCCGCCAGGCGCTCGCCAACGACCCCGAACTGGAGGGCGACGACTAGTGGCAGGCAGGGGCGGGGCCCGTGGGTGACCTGGTCGAGCTGCGCGGGCTGGTGTGCGTGCCGGTGCTGCTGCCGCTGCTGGCGGCCGGGATCAAGCTGGCGATCGGCGGCCGGCTGCGGCACCTGCAGTCGGCCATCAGCCTCACCACGCTGGGCATCTCGCTGGCGGTGTCGGTGCTGCTGCTCGCGCACGCCGACACGCAGGGCCCGCTGGTGACCGAGCTGGGCGGCTGGGCCTCGCCGGTCGGGATCTGCCTGGTGGCCGACCGGCTCTCGACGCTGGTGCTGGTGGTGTCGTCGGCGGTGACGCTCTGCGTGATGGTGTACTCGATCGCCAACGCCTACGACGAGGCCGAGCACGACGCGCCGATGGCGATCTTCCATCCGGCGTTCCTGGTCATGGTGGCGGGCGTGGCGGACGCGTTCCTGTCCGGTGACCTGTTCAACCTGTTCGTCGCGTTCGAGATGCTGCTGAGCGGCTCGTACGTGCTGCTGACCTTCGGCGGGACCGAGTCCAGGATGCGGGCGGGGGCCACGTACACGCTGATGGCGCTGGCGTCGTCGATGTTGTTCCTGATCGCGCTGGCGGTGACCTACGGCGCGACGGGCACGTTGTCGATGGCGCAGCTCGCCGAGCGCTTCGGCACGCTGCCCGCGCAGGTCAAGCTGCTGGTCGAGCTGACGCTGCTGCTGGCGTTCGCGATCAAGGCGGCGATCTTCCCGGTGTCGGCGTGGCTGCCGGACTCCTACCCGACCGCGCCCGCGCCGGCCACGGCCGTGTTCGCCGGGCTGCTCACGAAGGTCGGCGTGTACGCGATCATCCGGCTGGAGGCGCTGCTGTTCCCCGGCGGGCCGGTCTCCACGCTGCTGATGGCGGTGGCGCTGGCCACGATGCTGGCCGGCGTGCTGGGCGCGGTGGCGCAGACCGACATCAAGCGCATGTTGTCCTTCACGCTGGTCAGCCACATCGGCTACATGGTGTTCGGGGTGGCGCTGTCGACGGTGGCGGGACTGGCGGGCGCGGTGTTCTACATCGTCCACCACATCACCGTGCAGACGAGCCTGTTCCTGGTGACGGGGCTGATCGAGCGGCGCACCGGCACCACGTCGGTCAACCGGCTGGGCGGGCTGATGAGGACCGCGCCGGTGCTGGGCGTGCTGTTCTTCGTGCCCGCGATGAACCTGTCGGGCATCCCGCCGATGTCGGGATTCCTGGGCAAGCTGCTGCTGGTGCAGGCGGGCCTGGACAAGGGCGGCCCGGCGGCGCTCGTGCTGGTGGCGGGCGGGCTGCTGACGAGCCTGCTGACGCTGTACGCGATCGCCAAGACGTGGGGCAAGGCGTTCTGGCGCGCGCCGCGCGAGGAGCGGCTGGGCCAGGTGATGGAGAGCGAGGAGGCGACGGGTGAGGAGCCGGTGGTGACGACGACGGCGCTGCCGCCCGTGCTGCTGGGCGCGACGGCGGCGCTGGTGGCGCTGGGGCTGTCGTTCACGGTGCTGGCCGGGCCGCTGGCGGCGCTGACGCAGCGGGTGGCCACGGAGCTGAGCGAGCGGCAGACGTACATCACCGCCGTGCTGGGGACGCGGCGGTGAGCGGCGGCGTGCTCGCGCCGCGGCTGTTCGGCCGGCGGGTGCCGCTGCCGCTGGTGGCGTGGCTGACGCTGGTGTGGGTGACGCTGTGGGGCGAGCTGTCGGCGGGGAACGTGCTGGGCGGCCTGGCGACCGCGCTGGTGGTGACGTGGCTGCTGCCGCTGCCCGTCCTGGACCCGGGGATCAGGGTGCGGCCGCTGCCGCTGGCGCGGTTCCTGCTGTGGTTCGGGTGGGACATGCTGCTCTCGACCGTGCGGGTGGTGGCGTGGGTGGTGCGGCCCGGCGATCCGCCCACGCAGCTGGTCCTGGTGCGGCTGCGCACGTCGTCGGAGTCGATGACCGTGATGATCATGGTGGCGTTGTCCACGATGCCGGGGAGCCTGGTGGTGGAGGCGTACATGGACAGGAGAGAGCTGATGCTGCACGTGCTGGGGCTGGCCGGGGAGGGCGTCCCGGACGCGGTCCGCAGGGACCTGGCCGCGCTGGAGTCGCGCATCGTGGCCGCGTTCGGCACCCGCGCGGACCGGGAGGAGCTGCGGTGAGCGCGGTGTACCTGGTGACGATCGCGCTGCTGGGCGGCGGGGCGGCGGCGGCGTTGTGGCGGGTGGGGCGCGGGCCGTCGATGCTGGACCGCGCGGTCGCCCTCGACGTGCTGACGTCGCTGGCGATGTGCGCGGTCGGGCTGTTCGCGGTGGTCAGGGACGACTACTCCGACCTGCCGGTGCTCCAGGTGCTGTCGTTGCTGGGGTTCGTGGGCTCGGTGTCGCTGGCCCGGTTCTTCCCGGGGCGGTCGGGGTGAGCGTGACGGACAGCGTGATGGGCAGCGTGATGGGCAGCGTGATGGAGATCGCGGCGGCGGTCTGCCTGGTGCTCGGGGCCGTGCTGGCGTTGTCGGCGGGCGCCGGGCTGGTGCGCTTCCGCACGACGCTCGACCGGATGCACGCCGGCACCAAGCCGCAGGTGCTCGGCGTGCTGCTGGTGCTGGCCGCGATGTGGCTGCACCGGCCCACCTGGTGGAACGCCGGGCCGCTGCTGATCGTGGGGGCCTCGCAGGTGATCACCGTGTCGGTGGCGGCGTACATGGTGGGGCGGGCGGCCTACTCGCGTCAGTCGTCGCGGGACGAGACCGAGATGCCGCCCTCGGAGGAGGACTGATCGCCCCTGCGGTCGAGGGCGGGCTGGCCGAACCAGGTCCAGGCGGCCAGCCCGGCCAGGATGCCGGCGGTGACCCAGGCCAGGGTGGAGTGGAACAGGTAGTCGATCACCAGCATGGTGGCCGTGGTCATCGACACCACCAGGGCGAGCGCTCCTAACAGGCCGTAGGTGTTGGACCGGCGTACCAGCCTCTCCTTGTGGCCCTGCCGGAACAGCACGCGGTGCTGGGCGGTCGGCGCGATGTAGCAGATCGACGCGACGGCGGCGCTGACCAGCGCGGCGAAGTAGAGCCAGCGGTCGGTCTGGTCCAGCTTGACGAAGCCGGGTGAGAAGGGGACGGTCAGCAGGAACGCGAACAGCACCTGCACGCCGGTCACCGCGACGCGGGCGCCCTGCAGCAGTTCGACGAAGTTGCGGTCGGCGCGTTCCTCGTGCGACTCGTTCTTCACTCGGCCTCCTTGTTGGATGTTCCCCTCTTCCTTGGCGGAGGCCGGTCGAAACATGGATGGCGGGGTCAGCTGAGGATCTTGGCGGGGGTGATGGGCAGGTCGCGCACCCGCCGGCCGGTGGCGTGGTGAACGGCGTTGCCGATCGCGGCGGCGGTGCCCACGATGCCGATCTCGCCGATGCCCTTGGAGCCCATCGGGTTGAGCAGGCCGTCCTGCTCGTCGATCCAGACGGCCTCGATCGCCGGCACGTCGGCGCAGGCCGGCACGTGGTACTGGGCCAGGTCGCGGTGCAGGAAGCCGCCGAACTCGTCGTCGGTCAGCGTCTCCTCCATCAGCGCCATCCCCATGCCCATGGTCATGCCGCCGACGAACTGCGACCGGGCCAGCCTGGCGTCCAGGATGCGGCCGGCGGCGAACACGCCGAGCAGGCGCGACAGGCGGATCTCGCCCGTCACGGAGCTGACCCTGACCTCGGCGAACTGGGCGCCGAAGGCGTGCCTGGCCAGCTCCTCGTCCGCCTTGACCTCCTCGGTGGTGTCGGCGGTCCCCTCGCCGCCGTCGGCCCGCAGCGCCTCGCAGGCCCGTACGACGGCCGAGCCCCACGACGCCGTGCCCATCGAGCCGCCCGCGACGGGGGCCTTCGGCAGGTCGCTGTCGCCGAGCTCGACGTGCACCCGGTCGGGGGCGACGCCGAGGCAGTCGGCCGCGATCCTGGTGAGCACGGTCCGGGCGCCGGTGCCGATGTCGGCGGCGGCCACCCGGATGACGAAGTCGCCGTCGCGCACGGTCGCGGTGGCCTGCGAAGGGCCGCGTCTGGCCGGGTAGGTGGAGGCGGCCACGCCGGTGCCGACCAGCCACTCCCCCTCGCGCCGGACGCCGGGCGCCGGGTCGCGGCGGTCCCAGCCGAAGCGGCGGGCGCCCTCGCGCAGGCAGGTCACCAGGCTGCGGGAGCTGAACGGCAGCCCGCCGTCCGGCTCGGTCGTGGGCTCGTTGCGGATGCGCAGCTCGACGGGGTCGATCCCGGCCGCCTCGGCCAGCTCGTCCATCGCCGACTCCAGGGCGTACATGCCGGGGCACTCGCCGGGGGCGCGCATCCAGGACGGGGTGGCGACGTCGAGGCGGACGAGCCGGTGCGCGGTGCGCAGCGCGGGCGTGGCGTACATGACGCGGCCGGGGGTGGCGGCCTGCTCGGCGAACTCGACGATCCTGCTGGTCTGCACGTACGCCGTGTGCTCGACCGCGGTGAGCCGGCCGTCGGCGTCCGCGCCGAGCCGCAGCCGCTGGACGGTGGGCGTGCGGTAGCCGGTGAGGTCGAACATCTGCTGCCGGGTGAAGACGACCTTGACCGGACGGCCGGCGGCCCGGGCGGCCAGGGCGGCGAGCACGGCGTTCGGCCTGGTGGTGCCCTTGGAGCCGAAGCCGCCGCCGACGTGCCTGGACACCACGCGCACCCGCTCGGCGGGCAGGCCGAGGGTCTTGGCGATGCTGTCCCGGTCGCCGCTGGTGCCCTGGGTCGAGTCGTAGACCAGCAGCCGGCCGTCGTCGGCCCACACGGCCACCGCGGCGTGCGGCTCCATCGCGTTGTTGTGCAGGGGCGGCGTCGTGTACGTCACGTCCACGGCGGACGCGGCGGCGGCCAGCCCGGCCTCCACGTCGCCCTTGCCGGTGTCGGGCGGCAGGTTCGGGTTGACCTTCTCGGGCCGGTAGAGGTCCGGGTGGTCGGCGCGCAGGCGCACGTCGTGGGCCTGCGGTTCGTAGGCGACATGGACGGCGTCGGCGGCGGCGCGGGCCTGGTCGTAGGTGCCGGCGACGACGGCGGCCACGAGCTGGCCCCGGTAGACGACGTCCCGGGAGCGGAACAGCGCCAGCTCGGGGTCGGCGTCCTCGGCCAGGTCGGGCGGGTCCTCGACGGACAGCACGGCGAGCACGCCCGGCATGGCCAGCGCCGGCCCGGCGTCCACCCCGGTCACCTGGCCCCTGGCGACCGTGGACTGCACCGGGTAGCAGTAGGCGACGCCTTCGACCGGGTACTCGGCGGCGTACGTGGCCAGCCCCGTGACCTTGACGCGCCCCTCGATGCGGTTCACGGCGTCAGCTCCTCCAGCGTGCGGACGATCAGGTTGCGCGCCAGCGGCAGCTTGTACGCGTTGCGCGGCAGCGGGCGGGCCTGGTCGAGCTCGGCCTCGGCGGCCCGCAGGTACGCCTCCCCCGTGGCGGGACCGCCGATGATCTCCCGTTCGGCGCGTTCGGCCCGCCAGGGCGCGTGGGCCACGCCGCCGAGCGCGATGCGGCAGCCGGTGACCACGCCGTCCCAGCGCACGTCGAGCACGGCGGCGATGGACACCAGCGCGAACGCGAACGAGGCCCGCTCGCGCACCTTGCGGTAGAGGGAGGCGCCGGGCGGCGGCGCGGGCAGCTCGACGGCGGTGATCAGCATGCCGGGTTCGAGCACGGTGTCGCGCTCGGGCTCGTCGCCGGGCAGGCGGTGCAGGCCGGGCATGGGGATGATCCGGTCGCCGGCCGGGCCGGTGACGTGCACCTCGGCGTCGAGCGCGGCCAGCGCCACGGCCATGTCCGAGGGGTGGGTGGCCACGCAGGCGTCGGAGGCGCCGAGCACGGCCAGGTTGCCGTGGTCGCCCTCGATCGCGGGGCAGCCGGTGCCGGGCTCGCGCTTGTTGCACGGCCTGGTGACGTCCTGGAAGTAGGGGCAGCGGGTGCGTTGCAGCAGGTTGCCGGCCACCGTGGCCATGTTCCTGACCTGGCCGGAGGCGCCGGACAGCACGGCCCTGGCGAGCATCGGGTAGCGGGCGCGGACGAGCGGGTCGGCCGCCAGGTCGCTGTTGCGCACGGCCGCGCCGATCCGCAGCCGGTCGCGTACGGGCTCGACGGCGTCCAGCGGCAGGCGGCTGACGTCCACGAGGTGGTCGGGGGCGGCCACGCCGAGGCGCATGAGGTCGACCAGGTTGGTGCCGCCGCCCAGGTACATCGTGCCGGGGCCGTACCGGCCGACCGCGTCGGACGGGCTCTGGGCGCGGACGTAGTCGAACGGCTTCACCGGGCCACCTCGCCGATCGCGGCCACGATGCCGGGATAGGCGCCGCACCGGCACAGGTTGCCGCTCATGCGTTCCCTGATCTCCTCGGGCGTCAGGGCCGGGTCGAGGAGGAGGTCGGCGGTGACGGCGCTCGGACCGGGCTCGCCCAGCATGCCGACCGCCGAGCAGAGCTGGCCGGGCGTGCAGTAGCCGCACTGGAAGGCGTCGTGCTCGATGAACGCGGCCTGCAGCGGATGCAGCTGCTCGCCCGAGGCCAGCCCCTCCACGGTGACGATCTCGCTGCCGTCCACCGCCACGGCCAGCGCCAGGCAGGAGTTGGCCCGGCGGCCGTCGATGAGCACCGTGCACGCGCCGCACTGGCCGTGGTCGCAGCCCTTCTTGGAGCCGGTCAGGCCGAGCCGTTCGCGCAGCAGGTCGAGCAAGGAGATCCTGGGGTCGACGGCCACGGTGTGCGGCACGCCGTTCACCTGCAGGGTGATGTCCATAGGCGCTCGCCTACCCGGCCACCGCCGGAGGCAACCACGGGCTCGGACATCTCGGGGTAAAGGTGACGGGGTCCAGGTGTCGGGGCGCGGGCGGCGGGTAGCCGGGGAGAGGATCGGGCCGCGGAGGGGTGCATGGGGCGAGCGTTCGACGAGCAGGTGGCGGAGTCCGAGGCGGTGCTCACCGTCAACGCGGGCTCGTCGAGCCTGCGTCTCGACCTCGTGCAGGGCGGCTGCGTGCTGGACAGCGCGCACGCCGAGCGGGCCGCGGACCCGGGCTCGGCGCGCGAGGAGCTGGCGGCGTTCCTCGGCGGCCACTTCGACCGCGACATCCGCGCGGTGGCGCACCGGCTGGTGCACGGCGGCGACGTCGTCCGCGCGCCCACGCTCGCCGACGACGAGACCGTCGAGGCGCTGCGCGGCGTCGTGAGCCTGGCGCCGCTGCACCTGCCGCCCGCGCTGGCGCTGCTGGAGGCGGCCCGCGAGCAGCTTCCCGCCGTGCCGCACGTGCTCTGCCCCGACACGGCCTTCCACGCCGGCCTGCCCGACGCCGCCGCGGTCTACGCCCTGCCGCGCGAGTGGCGCGACCAATACGGACTGCGCCGCTACGGCTTCCACGGCCTGTCCTACGCCTGGACCGCCGACCGGGTGGCCGAGCTGCTCGGCCGGCCGCTCGCCGACCTGGAGCTGGTGCTGACCCACCTCGGCGGCGGCTCGTCGGTGTGCGCGGTGTCTGGCGGGCGCAGCCTGGACACCTCGATGGGGTTCACCCCGCTGGACGGCGTCCCGATGAGCAAACGCTCGGGCAGCGTCGATCCCGGGATGCTGATGTGGCTGCTGTCGCAGGGCCACCTGTCGGCCGACGAGCTGGGCGAGGGCCTGCAACGCCGGTCCGGGCTGCTCGGGCTGTCCGGCGGCCGCTCGGGCGACACCCGCGAGCTGGTCGAGGCCGAACGCGCCGGCGACGCCGAGGCCGCCCTGGCCCTGGAGGTGTTCTGCCACCGGGTGAGCCGGGAGATCGCCGCCGCCGCCACGTCGCTGTCCAGGATCGACGCCCTGGTGTTCACCGGCGAGATCGGCTGGGACCAGCCGGAGGTGCGCGAGGCGGTCTGCCGCCGTCTCGGGCTGCTCGGCGTCGAGCCGCCCGAGTCCGGCAACCGGCACGACGACGGCCCGGTCAGCGGGCCGGGCGCCGCCGTGCCCGTCCTGGTCGTCCAGGTGCGCGAGGAGCTCCAGCTCGCCCGCGAATGCCTGGGCGTCTTCCGGCCGGCAGAGGAGGACGGCTATGGATGACGTCACCCGCTCGGCGCTGCGGCTGTCGGGCGAGCAGGATCTCGACCCGCTGCTCGACCGCGTCGGCGAGGCCGGTCTCGTGCTGATCGGCGAGGCCAGTCACGGCACCCACGACTTCTACACCTGGCGAGCCGCGCTCACCCGCCGCCTGATCGCCGAGAAGGGCTTCGGGTTCGTCGCCGTCGAGGGCGACTGGCCCGACTGCGAGCGCGTCCACCGCGCGGTCACCCGCGACGGCGAGGACCCCTTCGACGCCCTGTACGCCTACCAGCGCTGGCCCGCGTTCATGTGGGCCAACGAGGAGGTCGCCGAGTTCTGCCGCTGGCTGCGCCGCTGGAACGCGGCCCTGCCGCCGGGCGAGCGCGTCGGCTTCCACGGCCTCGACGTCTACAGCCTCTGGGAGTCCCTGCGCGCCGTGCGCCGCTACGCCGCCGACCACCTGCCCGACCAGCTCGGCACGGTGATGGAGGCCCTGTACTGCTTCGAGTCCTACGGCCACGACCCGCAGCGGTACGGCCTGGAGACCCGCCTGGTCCCTGACTCCTGCGAGACCGAGGTCGTGGAGCTGCTCAGGGCGGTCGTGGCGGCCGCGCCCGCCGACGAGGACGGCTTCGAGGCCCGGCAGAACGCCGAGGTCGTGGCCGGGGCCGAGAACTACTACCGGACCATGGTCGGCGGCGGCCCCGATTCGTGGAACGTCAGGGACGTGCACATGGCCGACACCCTGGACCGGCTGACCGCCTTCTACGGGGCCAAGGGCGTGGTGTGGGCGCACAACACGCACGTCGGCGACGCCCGCGCCACCGACATGGCCGCCGCCGGCATGACCAACCTCGGCCAGCTGGCCCGCGAGCGGCACGGCGAGGACGTCGTCCTGGTCGGCTTCGGCGGCTACCGGGGGACGGTCGTGGCCGGGGCGAGCTGGGGCACGCGGGCGCACGTCATGCCCGTCCCGCCGGCCCGGCCCGGATCGCTGGAAGCTCTGCTGCACGACGCGCTCGGCGGCGAGCGCGCCCTGTTCGTGACGCCCCGGCGGCCCCGTCCGCGCTGGTTCGACCAGCCGCTGGACCACCGCGCGATCGGCGTCGTCTACCGGCCGGAGCGCGAGAAGTGGGGCAATTACGTGCCCACCGCGCTCGGCGACCGCTACGACGCCTTCATCTGGCTGGACGTCACCGAGGCCCTGCACCCGCTGCACGCCGAGCCGTGGGACGACGTCGAGCCGGAGACCTATCCCAGCGCCATGTGACGGACTGTCGGTGGCAGATGGTTTGATCGCTGCTGTGGAGGCCTCGGTCGAGCAGCTCGTCTACGTCAGGGACGACGAATACACCGTCGCGCGCATGAGCGCCGAGGGCGTGCCCGACTTCGTGGCCACCGGCCGGGCGCTGTCGGGCGCGCAGCCCGGCGAGACGCTCCGGCTGACCGGCGACTGGAGCCACCACGCGCGCCACGGCAGGCGGTTCGCGGTGGCCGGGTGCGAGCGGGTGGTGCCCGCCACGGTCCGGGCGATCCGCGTCTATTTGGGGTCGGGGCTGATCCGCGGCATCGGGCCGCGGCTGGCGTACGCGATCGTCGACCACTTCGGCGAGGAGACGCTCAAGGTCATCGACGCCGAGCCGGGGCGGCTGACCGAGGTCGTCAACATCGGGCCGCTGCGGCAGGCGCAGATCGTCCAGGCGTGGCAGGAGCAGAAGGCCATCGCCGCGCTGATGGTGACGTTGCAGGGGCTGGGCGTCAGCCCGCTGCTCGCGGCCAAGATCCACCAGGTGTTCGGCGGCGAGGCCGAGGAGGTCCTGGCCACCGACCCCTACCGGCTGATCGGCCGGGTCAGGGGCATCGCCTTCCGCGTCGCCGACCGCATCGCGCTGCAGCGGGGGGTGCCCGAGCGCAGCCCGCAGCGGATCAAGGCGGCGCTGCTCGACCGGCTGGAGTCGGCGGCGGTGCGCGACGGCCACTGCTTCGTGCCGGTGCCCCATCTGGTGGCGCGGGCGGCCGAGCTGATCGAGCTCGACCCCGAGGCGGTCGGGCCGATGATCGACGCGCTGGTGGCCGAGCGGCGGGTGGTGGTCGAGGCCGACGACGAGCAGCCGGGGCGGGCGGTGGCCTACGCCAAACACGTGCACGCCCGCGAGCGGCAGCTCACCGAGCAGCTCACCCGGCTCCTGCGGGCCCGCTCCACGCTGCCGCTGCGCTCCTTCCGCGAGGACGAGACCCTCCACGACGACCAGCGCGCGGCCGTCAACATGGCGCTGACCTGCACCGTCTCGATCATCACCGGCGGGCCCGGCTGCGGCAAGAGCCACACGGTCAGGGCCGTGGCCGCCACGGTCAGGGCGTCGGGCGGCTCGGTCACGCTCACGGCCCCCACCGGCAAGGCGGCCAAACGCCTGTCGGAGCTGACCGGCATGCCCGCCATGACCATCCACCGCATGCTCGCCCACCAGCCCGACCCCGACCCGTCCACGCTGTTCGAGGAGGCGCCCGCGCAGGCCGACCTGATCGTGGTCGACGAGGCGTCGATGCTCGACCTCCACCTCGCCACCCGGCTCACGGCGGCCGTCCAGCCGGGCAGCCATCTGCTGCTCATCGGCGACAGCGACCAGCTTCCCAGCATCGGCGCCGGCGACGTGCTGGCCGACCTGCTGCGCGTGGAGGCGATCCCGCGGGTGCGGCTCACCCACGTCTTCCGCCAGGCGAGCGGCAGCGGCATCGTCGAGGCCGCCCACCTCATCCGGGCCGGCCGCATGCCGGCGACGCCGGGGCGCGGCGGGTTCTGGTTCGAGGAGCTCGACGATCCGGCGCGGGTGGCCGAGCGGGTGGCCCATCTGGCCATGGAGGCGATCCCCCGCAAGCAGGGCGTGCCGCCCGAGCAGGTGCAGGTGCTGTGCCCGATGCGCAAGGGCGAGACGGGCGCGGTCACGCTGGGCCGGCTGCTCCAGGACCGCCTCAACCCGGCGGCCGACGACAAGCCCGAGCACTGGTCGGGGGCGTCGGTGTTCCGGGTGGGCGACCGGGTCATGCCCATCCGCAACAACTACGACAAGGGCGTCTTCAACGGGGAGACCGCCACGGTCACCGCCGTGCTGCCGCAGGACCGCGTGGTCGAGGTCCGCACCGACGACGGCGAGACCGTCCAGTACGGGTTCGGCGAGCTCGACGACCTCACCCACGCCTACGCGATCAGCGTGCACCGCTCGCAGGGCAGCGAGTACCCGTTCGTGGTGGCGCCGATCGTGGCCGAGGCGGGCGGGATCATGTTGCGGCGCAAGCTGCTGTACACGCTGGTGACCCGGGCCAAGGCGTGGGTCGTGCTGGTGGGGCAGCGCGAGGCGCTGGAGCTGGCCGTCCACCGGGTGGGCCGCCCCCGCAACACCGGCCTGCCCCGCCGCCTGTCCCAAAGCCTCTCGGCCTGACCCCGGCCCCGGCCGGGACCGTGATCGGGCCGTGATGGGGACGGGCCCGGCCGGGGCCGTGAGGGGCCGTGATGGGGACGGGCCCGGTCAGTCCTGGCGGGCGAGGGTCGTGGCGAGGAGTTCGGCCAGGTGGCGGCCCTGGCGTCCGGTGCCGGCGGCGGCGATCTGGGTACGGCAGGAGAAGCCGTCGGCGAGCAGCTCCTCCCCCGGCCCCGCCGACCGTACGGCCGGCCAGAGCCCCTGCTCGGCGCACGCCTGCGACACCTCGTGGTGCCCCCGCTCGAACCCGAAGTTGCCGGCCTGCCCGCAACAGCCGGAGTCGAGCACGCTGGTCCGGATGCCGAAGCGGTCGAGCACGGCCCGGTCGGCGTCGTAGCCCATGATCGCGCTCTGGTGGCAGTGCACCTGCGCGATCGCCTGCCCGCCGGTCGTGGCCGGCCGCCAGTCGGCGGCGCGCGTCTCCAGCAGCTCGGCCAGCGTCAGGAACCGCTCCGCCAGCAGCCGCGTCTCGGCCGTGTTGAGCAGTTCGGGCCCGTCGGAGCGGAACACGGCGGCGCAGCTCGGCTCCAGGCCGACCACCGGCACCCCGGCCTCGGCCCAGGGGGCGAGCGCCCCGACCGTCCGCGCCAGCACCCGCCGGGCCATCCCGAGCTGCCCGGTGCTGATCCAGGTCAGCCCGCAGCACAGCGTCACCGGCGGCACCACCACCTCGAACCCCGCCGCCTCCAGCACGTCCACGGCGGCCCGCCCGATGTGCGGGTCGAAGTGGTCGGTGAACGTGTCGGCCCACAACACCACCCGCCCCCGCGTGCCGGGCCCGCTCCGGGGACGCCGCCTGAACCAGTCGGTGAACCGCTGCCGGGCGAACCTCGGCAGCTCGCGCTCCGGCGTGATCCCCGCGACGGCCTTGACCAGCCGCGACAGTCCGGGCGCCGAGTTGACCGCGTTGACCAGGCCGGGCGCGGCCGAGGCGAGCGCGGCCCACACCGGCAGCCAGCCCATCGAGTAGTGGGCGCGCGGCCGGACGCGGCGCCGGTAGTGGTGGGCGAGGAACTCGGCCTTGTAGGTGGCCATGTCCACGTTCACCGGGCATTCGGAGCGGCAGCCCTTGCACGACAGGCACAGGTCGAGCGCGTCGCGCACGGCGGCCGACCGCCAGCCGTCGGTGATGACGTCGCCGCGCACCATCTCCTCCAGCAGGCGGGCCCGTCCGCGCGTGGAGTGCTCCTCCTCGCGGGTCACCCGGTAGCTGGGGCACATGACGCCGCCCTCGAAGGTGTGCTTGCGGCAGGTCCCGGTGCCGACGCAGCGGGTGGCGGCGTGCCCGAAACGTCCGTGGTCGTTGGGGTACTGGAAGAACGTCTGGCGCGGCTCGTGCGGGTAGAAGCGGTGCTGGGCCAGGTTCTGGTCGAGGTGGCGGGGGTGGACGACCTTGCCCGGGTTCATCCGGTCGCGCGGGTCGAAGATGGCCTTGAAGCGGCCGAACACCTCCACCATCTCCTGGCCGAACATGACCGGCAGCAGCTCGGCCAGCGCCTGGCCGTCGCCGTGCTCGCCGGACAGCGAGCCGCCGTAGGAGGCGACCAGCTCGGCGGCCTCCCTGGCGAAGGCGCGGTAGCGGGCGACGCCGTCGTCGGTGTGCAGGTCGAGCGGCAGCCGGCCGTGCACGCAGCCCTGGCCGAAGTGGCCGTACAGGGCGGAGTCCTGGTAGTCGTGCGCGCGCAGCAGCCGCTCGTAGTCGCGCAGGTAGGCGCCCAGCCGCTCGGGCGGCACGGCCGCGTCCGACCAGCCCTCGTAGGTCTGGCGGCCGGTCGGCGGGTAGGCCTCCACGCCGAGCCCCGACTCCCGCCACCGCCACAGCCGGTCCTCCCTGGCCGGGTCGCCGAGGAAGGCGTGCGTGGGCGTGGGCGCCTCGGCCCGCTCCCCCACGTCGCGCATCATCGTCTCGGCCCGCTCGCGCGCCTGCTCGGGCGTGTCCCCGCCGAACTGCACCAGCAGCCAGCCGCCGCCCTCGGGCAGGTCCTGGAGCGCCGGGTCGCCGGGGTGCTCCCGCTTGGCCAGCCGGTACATGGTCTCGTCCATGGCCTCCAGCGCGATCGGCGCGTGCCGGGCCACGGCCGGGACGGCGTCGGCGGCGGTGAAGACGTCCTCGAAGCCGAGCACGGCCAGCGCCCTGGCCGGCGGGGACGGCACGACGCACAGCTCGGCGCGGAGCACGGTCACCAGCGTGCCCTCGCTGCCGGTCAGGGCGCGGGCCAGGTCGAAGCCGTTCTCGGGCAGGAGCTGGTCGAGGTTGTAGCCGGAGATGCGGCGTTCCAGCCTGGGGTAGCGGGTGCGGACCAGTTCCATGGTCTCGTCGCGCAGGTCGCGCACCTGGCGGTAGATCTCGGCCAGCCGGCCGCCCTGGGCCTGGATGCGGTCGTACTCGGCGTCGCTGGTCGGCCCCACCCAGGCGCGCACGCCGTCGTAGGTGAGGATCTCCAGCCGGAGCACCGACTGCGACATCTTCCCGTACGCCTGCGCCGAGGCCCCGCACGAGTTGTTGCCGATCATGCCGCCGATCGTGCAGGCCCGATGGCTGGACGGCCGTGGCCCCACCATCAGCCCGTACGGCGCCAGCTCGTGGTCCACCTGGTCGAGCACGGCCCCCGCCTGGACGACGACCCGGCGGCCCGCCGCGTCCACGGACTCCACCGCGCCGCAGTGCTTGGACCAGTCGATCACCACCGCCGCGTTGCAGCACTGCCCGGCCAGGCTGGTGCCGCCGCCGCGGGAGAGCACGGGCACGTCCCTGGCCCGGCACACGGCCACCGCCGCCACCCCGGCGTCCAGGTCGCGCGGCACGACGACGCCGATCGGGACCTGCCGGTAGTTGGAGGCGTCACGCGCGTAGGCGGCGCGGCTGCCCAGGTCGAAGCGCACCTCACCGTCCACGGCCGCGGCGAGGCGGCGGCTCAGCGTCTCGACGTCGATCTCGCGGGACGGCGGCGTGTGCGTGACGGGCGTGTTGACCAGGCTCTTCATGCCGGGCACTTACCCGGGCCCGCTCACGGTGCGCCCAACGGCGGGCCAAGCCCGGTTCTAGACCCCGAGCAGGTCGGTGAGGTCGTCGGCGTGCTCCTCCTCCTCTTCCAGGATCGACTCCATGAGCCGGCGGGTGGTCGGGTCGCCCTCGCCGAGCCAGCGGATGATCTCCTGGTAGGTGGAGATGACGATGCGCTCGGCCCACAGGTTGGCCTCCAGCAGCGCCTTCAGGTCGGTGTCGGCCGGCACCTGGTAGTCGGTGTGCGAGCGCTGGACGAGCTTGGCCGGGTCGAAGTCCGGCTCGCCGCCGAGCTGGCTGACGCGTTCGGCGGCGCGCAGCGCGTGGTCCAGCTCCTCCTTGGCGTGCTCGGTGAACTCCGCCGCCACCTGCGCGCGGTCGATGCCCTTGGCCGAGATGGCGTGCCTGGTGTACCTGAGCCAGCACACCACCTCGGTGGCGATCACGTCGTTGAGGATCTCGATGACCTTCTCCGGGTCGCGGCCGAAGGTCTGCGTGATCGGGCCCTCGTCCATCTTCTGCCGCACCTGCTCGCGGATCCTGGTGACGTCGAGCACGAAGTCGTCCGTCTGCGTCATGATGTGTCCTTCCCCCGGCGATTTCCCCTGGTCAACGGTAACTTCGCCGGAGCCTGCGCCGGGGTTGCGACACGGGCGGACCGCAGGCGGGGGGCCAGCGCGAGCGTGACCGCCGCCGACGCCGCGGCCAGCACGGCCATGGCCGCGCCGGGCGAGGTGTGCTCGGCCAGGGCGCCGGCGAGCGCGGCGGCCAGCCCCTGCATGGCGACCATGCCGGAGGAGTGCAGCCCGAGCGCGTGCCCGCTCAGCTCGGGGGGCGTCAGCGCCATGAGCCGCTCCTGGAGCAGCAGGGTGGCGGCGAACCCGGCCGAGGCGAGCGCGACCAGCACCGGCGACGGGTAGGCCACGAACACCGGATACGGCAGCGCGAGCAGCAGGTACAGCGGCGTGACCAGCCGCGCCCGCCGGTGCGGCGGCATGTACCGGCCGACCAGCACGTCACCGGCGAGCATCCCGGCGGCGGCGCAGGCGAACAGCAGCCCGGCCCGGTCCGGCGCGAGCGGCACGAACAACGACTCGCAGCCGACGATCAGGCCGTTGGGCAGCCAGAGGGCGAGGTAGACGTGCCGGCGCGGCCGATCGGACCACAGGCGGGCGTTGTCGCGCCAGGTCTCGGCGGGTGAGGGCCGTCCGGACGCGCGCGGCCGCCGCCGTCCGAGCCCCAGCCCGGCCAGGGCGGCGGCCAGGTGGAGGGCCGCCGCTACGAGCAGCGTCCCGCGTGGCGACAGGACGGTCACCAGCACGCCGCCCGCGCCGAACCCGGCGATCTGCACGATCCCGGAGGACATGTTGAGCACCGACCGGCCGAGCAGGTATCCGTCCCGGTCGAGCAGCTCGTTCAGCAGCCCGTACCGGACGCCGCCGCCGAGTGCGGACAGCGCGCCGAAGGCCAGCACGACGGCGAGCATGCCCCACACGGGCAGGCCGGGCACGGCCAGGAAGGCGGCGCCGAGCGCGGCCGCCAGCGCCAGCCCGGTCAGGGCGGCCCGCGGCGGCAGCCGGTCGGCCGCCGACAGCAGCGTGGCCGCGCCCACCACCTGGGCGAGCGCCGGGCCGAACATGGCCAGCCCGGACAGCAGCGGCGATCCGGTGTCGGCGTAGACGAGGGTGCCGAGGGCGAGCCCGCTCACCGTCTGCCCGGCCACCTGCCCGGACGAGACCAGGAAGAGCGGGGTGAATCCGGACCTGCCGAACAGGTCCCGGTACGTGCGCATGGGACGGCAGTCTTCGCGACCGGCGGCGGCAGGCGTTACTGTTTCGCCCACCCGCGAAACAACGCGGGGACGAGGAGGACGTGGTGGGCTTCTGGCAGGTCGACGCGGACACGCTCGCGGACGGCCGGTTCGTCCTGTCGCCGCTGGCCGAGACGATCGCCGCGCTGAAGACGCTGGACCGCGCCGTCGCCGCGCATCCCGGCGAGGACGCCTGGCTGGCCGCCCACCTGCCCGCCTACCGCGCCGGGCAGGCCGCCGACCCGGTCACGGCGCTGCTCGTCCGCGCCGCGCTGGGCCGTACGTGGAACGCGACCTTCCTCACGCCCACGCCCGAGGGAGAGGGCGAGGCGGCCTTCGAGGAAGAGGTGGCGAGCGTCCGCGACACCCCGCCCGAGCAGGCGCGCGCGGACCTGGTCGAGTCGCTGGGCGGCCCGGTGCCCGCCGTGCTGCGCCGCGACGACCTGCCCGCGCGCATGGCCGCCCGGCTGGAGTGGGTGTGGCGCGAGACCGTGCTGCCGGCCTGGCCGCGGCGCCGCCGGATCATCGAGGCCGACGTCACCGCCCGCGCCGCGCGGCTGGGCCGGGGCGGCTGGGCGGCGGCTCTCGACGGCATGCGTCCCGGCCTGCGCTGGCTGGGCGACGGACGGCTGCAGATCAACGCCTACGACCATCCGCCGCGGGACCTGGCGGGCGCCCGGCTGATGTTCGTGCCGGTCACGCCGCGCCAGGGCTGGGTGAGCTGGCACGGCTCCCGCCGCTGCGCGATCGTCTATCCGTGCTCGGGGCCGCTGGCCGACGTCGGCCCGCCGCCCGCGCCGCAGGCGCTCGGCCGGCTGCTGGGCGGGGCGCGGGCGGGCGTGCTGGTGCTGCTGGACACCCCGAAGAGCACCACGCAGCTCGTCGCGCTCACCGGCCAGGGCCTGGGCTCGGTGGGCCGCCATCTCAAGGTGCTGCTCGACGCGGGGCTGGTCGGCCGCGTGCGGGCGGGCCGTTCGGTCCTCTACGGCCGTACGCCCGTCGGCGAAGACCTCGTACGGGCACAAACCAGCTGACCGCGCCCGCCCGTCGCTGCCACCATGGGAACCCCATGGACGAACGACGCGTGATCCGCATCTCCAAGTACCTGGCCCGGCACCTGCGCCACGACCCGCAGCGCATCGGGCTCGCCCTCGACGCGGCCGGCTGGGTCGCCGTCGACGACCTGCTCGCCGCCGCCGCGGCGCACGGCTTCCCGATCACCCCCGACGAGCTGCACCAGGTCGTGGAGACCAACGACAAGCGGCGCTACGCGATCGAGGACGGCAGGATCCGCGCCAGCCAGGGCCACTCGGTGCCGGTGGAGCTCGGCCTGCCCGCCGTGGAGCCGCCCGCGTACCTCTACCACGGGACGGTGGCCCGCAACCTGGACGCCATCCGCCGGGAGGGCCTGCGGCCGATGAGCCGCCACCACGTGCACCTGTCCCCCGACCGGGAGACCGCCGTCCGGGTGGGCGCGCGCAGGGGCAGGCCGGTGGTGCTGGCGGTCGCCGCCGGGGACATGCACGCCGGCGGCCATGTCTTCCTGCGCAGCGACAACGGCGTCTGGCTCACCGCCCACGTCCCACCTGGCCACCTGCGTTTCCCCTCCTGACCCCACCGCCGGGGAGCCTGGGGCCTTCGCCGGGCGGGAGGGGGGTTGGCTAGGCTGTGGGCCGGAGGATGATCACTCATGCGCGCACGCGATCTCGTCACGGAGTTCCCGGCGGTCACGCTCGACATGTCGGCGCTCGACGCCGCCCGGCTGCTGGCCGAGCGCGACCTGCCCGGCCTCATCGTGATCGGCGACGACGGCCGCCCCCACAGCATCCTCCCCGGCACGCAGGTGCTCCGGCTGGCCGTGCCGCGCTACTGCCAGGACGACCCGGCCCTGGCCCGGGTGGTGGACGAGGCCCACGCCGACCTGTTCCTGCGCCGGCTCGGCACGCGTACCGTCCGCGAGTGCCTGCCCGAGCAGCCGCGCGAGCTGCCGGTGGCGGACATGAAGGCCACGGTGCTCGAACTGGCGGCGCTCATGGCCCGCACGCGCAGCCCGCTGGTGGCGATCGTGGAGGACGGGCGGGTCGCCGGAGCCGTCACCCTCCAGTCCCTGCTGGATCACGCGCTCGCCCTCTGACCGCCTCCCCCGGGCCCGGTGACGCGCCGAGGGCAGCGGCGATCTCCGGCCGGGGGCGTCGTAGGCTGGGGCCCATGGGGAAGACCGCCGCCGCCCGACAGCCCGTCCCCGCCCGGCGGGCCGACGCCGAACGCAACATCGCCGCCATCCTGGAAGCCGGGACGCGGCTGCTCAGCGACGACCCGGGCGCGAGCGTGGCGGAGATCGCCAAGGCCGCGGGCGTCGGCCGGGTCACCCTGTACGGGCACTTCCCCTCCCGCGAGGCCCTGGTGGACGCCGTCCTCGACCACACCGTCGGGCTGGCCGACGCGGTCCTGGAGGACGAGGCCCTCGACACGGCTCCCGCGCCTGAGGCGATGACCGGGCTGCTGCATTCGTCGTGGGAGATCCTCGACCGCCACCGGCGGCTCTTCGTGGCCGCCGACCGGGTGCTGCCCACCGAGCGCATCCGCGAGCACCACGACCGCCCGCTGCGCCGGGTGGAGCGCCTGATCGCCCGCGGCCAGGACGACGGCGACTTCCGCACCGACCTGCCGCTGGAGTGGCTGGTGACGACGTTCTTCGCGATCATCCACAGCGCGGCCCAGGAACGGGAGGCCGGCCGTCTGGCCGCGGAGGAGGTCGAGCCGGTCCTGACCCGCACCATGCTCTCCCTCCTCATGCCCCCCTCCCCCGCCTGACACTTCCCCTTTAGGGCTCCTCCCAGCCGATCGGTGTCGCCGCGACACCCTACCGGCGTACCGTTTTGTTGTGCTTAACTTGAACACCAGTGTACAAGTTAAGGAGACCTGGGATGAGTCATCACGTCGGGACGCGGGCTGCCGCGCCCGCACAGAGCAAGGGCTGGGCGGTGCTGGCGTTGTTGTGCCTGGCGCAGTTCATGCTGATCATCGACATCACCGTCGTCCAGGTGGCCCTGCCCACCATCGGCGCCGACCTCGCGCTCGACCGGGAGGCGCTGACCTGGGTGGTGACCACGTACACGCTGTGCTTCGGCGGCCTGATGGTCCTCGGCGGGCGGCTCGCCGACACGCTCGGCCCCCGCCGCACGCTGCTGGCCGGGCTGGCGCTGTTCACCGCGGCCTCGCTCGTCTGCGGCCTGGCCGGCGACGGCGGCACGCTCATCGCCGGGCGGGCCGTCCAGGGGGTCGGCGCGGCGCTGCTGTCCCCCGCGGCCCTGGCCGTCGTCACCACCGTCTTCCAGGGCGAGCGCCGGGCCCGCGCGCTCGCCGTGTGGGCGGCCATCGGCGGCTCGGGCGCGGCGATCGGCGTGCTGCTCGGCGGCGTCCTGACCGACGGCCCCGGCTGGACGTGGGTGTTCTACGTGAACGTCCCCGTCGGTCTGCTGGTGCTGGCCGCCGTCCCCCGCGTCGTCCCCGTCCGCGTCAGGGACGGTGTCGAGGACGGGGCCCCGCGCGGCGGCCGGGTCGACGTCGGGGGCGCGCTGCTCGTCACGCTGGCTACCGCGCTGCTGATCTACGGGCTGGTCTCCGCCGGCGACGGCGGCTGGGGCGCCGCGGGAACCGTGCTGCCGCTGGCCGGGGCCGCCCTGTCCTATGTCGCGTTCGTGCTGGTCGAGCGGTCGGTACGGGCGCCGCTCATGCGGGTCGAGACCCTGGCCAGGCGGCCCGTCGTCTCGGGCGCGTTCGTCATGCTGGTCGCCACCGGACTGATGCTGGGCCTGTTCTTCCTCAGCTCCCTCTACCTGCAGCACGTCCTGGGCTACAGCCCCCTGCGGACCGGGCTCACGTTCCTGCCCGTCGCCGTCGCCATCACGCTCGGCGCGCACCTCGGCGGCCGCCTCATCGGCAAGGTCGGGGGCCGGCCGGTGGCCGTGGCGTCGTTCCTGCTGACCGCCGCGGGGGCGGCGCTGATGACGCGGGTCTCCCCCGAGGCGGGCGCGTTCACCACCTTGGTGCCGGGCTTCGTGCTGGCCGCCGTGGGGATCGGGCCGGCGTTCGTGACCGCCACCACCACGACGATGGCCAACGTCCCGCCCGGCGAGAACGGCGTCGCCTCCGGGGTGATCAACACCTTCCACGAGCTGGGCGGCTCGATCGGGGTGGCCGTGGTGTCCACGGTCGCCGCGTCCAGCCTGGTGCCGGGTGCGGGGGCCGGCGGCTTCACCTCGGGGCTCGTCCTGTGCGCGGTCGTCGCGGGGGCGGCGGCGGTGATCTCGCTCGGGCTCGTCCCGCCCGGCAGGCCGGCGGGCGCGTTCGTCGGCCACGGTCACGGTCACGGTCACTGACGGGATGTCCCCGGCGACCCCGGGAGGCTATTCTGCTTGCGTGACTGCTCCGCCCCCCGCGGGACGCGGCTTCTCGACACACCCGGCCTGCGCCGGGGCCGGTCATCACCGGGCGCCGGGTGGCGCCCCTCCGCCGCCGGTCGCGTCGCGCCCGAGGCGCGGTGGGCAGCGGCGATGCCGCCGCTGACGCTCCTGCGCCGGGAGCAGCCGGGCGTCACCGTGATCGTGGTGTCCGGCGAGCTCGACGCCACCAACCGCGCCCAGTTCGAGAGCTTCCTGCGAGATCGTCCGGAGCCCGGTCACCAGGTCGTGTTCGACCTGGCCCGGGTGCCGTTCGTGGACAGCTCGGGCCTGCACGTCCTGCTGGCCTTCGCCACCGACCAGCTCAGGAGGTCGGGCGCGGTGCGCCTGGCCGCCGTGCAACCCCTGCCCGCCCGGCTGCTGGACATCACCGGGGTGCTCGGGCACCTCCCCGTGCACGACACCGTCGAGGAGGCGGTGGCCGCCGCCAGGGCCGCCGCGGAACGTTCCGTGTGACGGGCGGCGCGCGGAGGCATTCTCGGCTAACTTCGGGGCTAGCAGGCGTCTGGGCGCAAGCGACGCGGTGAGGAGTCGCGCCATGGGGAGTTCAGCCGAGGAGACGGGCCTGGCCAGGCTGGCCGCGACCGTCGAACGCCTGCGCACCGAGCTGCACGAGGTCCGCCGCGCCGCCGACGACCGCGCGCTGGTCGAGCTGGCGAAGGGCATCCTGGTCGAACGCCTGCGCTGCGCCCCTGCGCAGGCCGCCGACCAGCTCGCCACGCTCGCGGCCAGGACCGGGCGGCCGCTGGCCGAGCTGGCGGCCGACGTCGTCAACCGGGCCGCCGACGACCCCATCGCCGACGCGTCCCTGACCGGCGCCGCCGGGCTCGACGGCGGTCCGGAGCCGTCCGCCGGGCACGCGGCGGCCGCGGTGCGGCTGCGCACGGCCGAGAGCGCCGCGCTCGGCGCCACGGACGTGCAGGCGGCGGCCCACGCCGTGCTGGAGACGGCCCTGCTGCCGATCGGCGCGACGGCGGTCGCGGTGTGGGCGGCCGGGCCGGACACGTCGCTGACGCTGGCCGGGCACGCGGGCTTCAGCGCGGAGGAGGCCGGGCTCTGGCGGCAGGTCCCGCCGGGCCTGGTCACGCCCGCCACCAGCACGCTGATCGAACGCCGCACGCTGTGGCACACCACGCAGGGGCCGCCCTCGATCGGCCGCCACCAGCTGACCGGCGGCCGCGTCACCGCGCTGGCCCGGCTGGGCGGACGGGTGCTCGGCGTCCTGGAGATCTGCTGGCCGGGCGACTGTCCCGAGCCCACGCCCAGGATGGAACGGCAGATCGAGGCGCTGGCCGACCTGTGCGCCCTGACCCTGAACTCCCCCGGGCCGCCCGCGCGCGCCGGCGCCGCCCTGGCCGAGCTGGCCGCCCTGGCCGACTCCATGTCCGACCCGGCGCTCGTCCTGGTGCCGCACCTCGACCCGCAGGGGCACATCGCCGACTTCCGCGTCCACCACGCCAACGGGTCGTCGGCGGTGCGGGCGGGCGGGCTGCTGCTGGAGGCGTACCCGTTCGCGGCCGGGGAGCTGCTGGCCAGGATCGAGCACGTGCACGCCACCGGCGAGCCGTTCCGCGCCGCCGACATGCCCTTCACCGCGGCCTCCACGGCCGAGGTGAGCATCACCCGCCACGGCGGGAGCGTGCTGCTCGTCCGGCGCGACCACGACGACCAGGCCCGCCTTCTTGAGCACGCCCAGCGTCTGGGCCGGATCGGCGGCTTCGAGGAGAACGCGCTCACCGGCGAGATCATGTGGAACGCCCAGATGTTCTCCCTGTACGGCCTGCCGCCGGACGCCCGGCCGGTCCCGCTGGAGCGCCTGCGCGACCACGTGCACCGTGACGACGAGGTGGCCGTGGGCCTCTTCCTGCGCACGGTGCTGCATCACCGGCGGCCGGCCGCGACGGCGTTCCGGCTCGAACGCCCCGACGGGGTGGCCCGCCATCTGCGCGTGGTGGCCGAGCCGGTGTTCGCCCCCGACGGCCGGCTGGCCGGGCTGCGGGGGGCCTACCAGGACGTCTCGCCCCAGCACTGGACGGAGGTCGCGCTGGCCGTGACCCGCGACCGGCTGGCCCACACCGAACGGCAGTCCGCCGAGCGCAACCGCCTGGCCCTCCAACTCCAGCACGCCATCATGCCGCCCGCGCACGGCCGCATGGACTCCTTCGGGCTGCGCATCTCGGTCCGCTACCGTCCGGCGCAGAAGGAGGACCTGGTCGGCGGCGACTGGTACGACGCGGTCGTGCTGCCGTCGGAGCGCATCCTGCTGTCAGTGGGCGACGTGGCCGGGCACGGCGTCGAGGCCGCCACGGGCATGGTGGTGCTGCGCAACGCGCTGCGCGGCCTGGCCGCCACCGGCGCGGGCCCGGCCCGGCTGCTGAGCTGGCTCAACCTGGTCGCCCGGCACCTGGCCGACCGCATGACGGCGACCGCGATCTGCGGCCTGTACGACCCCGCCACCCGCGTCCTGCGCTGGGCCAGGGCCGGGCACCTGCCGCCGATCCTGCTGCGCGGCGCCCAGGGCACGGAGCTGCCGATGGTCAAGGGGCCGCTGCTCGGCGCGTTCGCCGACGCCGTCTACGAGGAGGGGCGGCTGCAGCTGGAGGCCGACGACACGCTGCTGCTCTACACCGACGGCCTGATCGAGCGGCGCGACCACAATCTGCGCCACGCCCAGGACCGGCTGCTGGCCGTCGCCTCGCGGACCGCCGCGACCCTCGACCACCGGCTCGACGACCTGCTCACCCACTGCAACTCCGACACCGACGACGACACCTGCCTGATCGGCGTGCACGTGCGCTGAGCCGGGCGTGCGAAGGGGCCGGGCGTGCGGAGGGACCGGCCACCGGGTCAGGCGGCGGGCGGGAGGAGGCCGAGCCGGTCGAAGGCCGCGGCCACGCTCGGGGCCAGCGCCGCCGGGTCGTCGCCGGCGACGGCGCGGCCGGCGGTGTAGCAGGCCAGCGCGAGCTGCGGGGCCAGGGCCGCCGTCTCGGGGGTGGCGCCGTGCTCGCGCAGGATCTCGGTCATCGTGTCGGCGAAGCGGCGCTGCTTGCGCGCCGTGCGGTCGTCTAGCTCGGGATGATCGGCGATCAGCCGTTCGCGCAGGACGTAGCGGCCGGGGTCGAGGGTGGCCCTGGCGCACAGGGCGAGGGTGAGCTCGCGCACCTGGGCGAGCGCCTCGGGCAGGCCGGGCGGGCGGTCGCCGCGCAGCTCGCGGTGGTGGGCGGCCAGGCCGTCGAGCCAGTCGTGCTCCCCCGCGAAGACGACCTCCTGCTTGTCGCCGAAGTAGCGGAAGAACGTGGTGCGGCCCACCTCGGCGCGCTCGGCGATGTCGGCGACCGTCACCTCGTCGTAGCCGCGCTCGGCGAAGAGCCGGTAGGCCGCCTCGATGATCTCGTCGCGGGCTCGCTGTCGCTTGCGGTCGCGCAGGGAGGGCTCGGTCACGGGCCCAGTCTAGCGCTTACGGACGGCGTCCCTTATGGTACTCAGTACCATTTGAAACTGGATTCCATTGGAGTTGCCATGCGAGCCGTGCAGATCACCGAGTTCGGCGGTCCCGAGGTCGTGCGGGTGCGGGAGGTGGACGAGCCGCGGCCCGGCCCCGGCCAGGTCGTCGTGGACGTCTCGCGCTGCGGCGTGAACTTCGCCGACACGCTGATGCGCGAGAACGCCTACCTGGCCGCGACCACGCTGCCGGTCGTCCCGGGCGGCGAGGTGGTCGGCAGGACCGCCGACGGCCGCCGCCTGGCCGCCATGCTGGAGCGCGGCGGCTACGCCGAGCAGGCCGCGATCCCGGAGGCGTCCGCCTTCCCGGTGCCCGAGGAGCTCGACGACGTCGCGGCGGTGGCCCTGCTGGCCCAGGGGCTGACCGCGTGGTGGCTGGTCCGCCACACCGGCCGGGTCCAGGCCGGGGAGAGCGTGGTCGTGCACGCCGCGGCGGGCGGCGTCGGCTCGCTGGCGGTGCAGCTCGCCAAGGCGGCGGGCGCGGGCCGGGTGATCGCCTCGGCGAGCACGCCCGCCAAGCGGGAGCTCGCCCTGTCGCTGGGCGCGGACACCGCCGTCGATCCGGCCGCCGACGACCTCACCGCGGCGCTGCGCGCGGCCAACGGCGGCGAGCCCGTGGACGTGGTCCTGGAGATGACCGGCGGCCGGGTCACCGACCAGAGCCTGGCGGCGCTGGCGCCGTTCGGCCGGCTGGCCTTCTACGGGATGGCGGGCGGGGTGGAGCCGCAGCCGGTCTCGCCGCGCGCGCTCCAGCCCCGCTCGGCGACCGTCAGCGGCTTCTGGCTGCTCAACGCCTTCCAGCGGCCCGCCGTCCTGGCCGGGGCGTACGCGGAGATGGCGGCGCAGGTGATCGCGGGCGAGCTGCGGGTGGTCGTGGGCGGGGACCGTCCGATGTCGGAGGTGCGGCAGGTGCACGCGGAGCTCAGGGAACGGCGTACGACCGGCAAGCTCGTGCTCGACCCGCGCCGGTAGGAGCTCCTAGGAGGCGGTCAGGCGGCGGCCGAGCCGCTGCATCGGGCGTTCGAGGAAACGGTAGGTCAGCCGGCTGCCCGGCAGCACGAGGGCGAGGAAGAGCACGCTGACGCCGATCTGCAGGGGCAGCGGCGACCAGCGCATCTCCCCCGCCACCTCCATCACCACGAGGAGCACCGGCAGGTGCACCAGGTAGAGGGAGTAGCTCATCAGCCCGAGCCAGGTGAGCACGGCGGGCACCCGGCGGGCCCGCCAGGCCAGACCGGCCGCGAACGTGAGCCCGGCCAGGACGACGGTCGTGCCCCACACGTCCGGCTGCACCCACCACCACCCGGCGCTGAGCGCCCAGACGGGGGCGACCGTCACCAGCGAGGCGGCCAGGGCCACCGGCCACAGGGAACCCTGGCCGCTCTCCCACCGGCGGATCGCCGTGCCGGTGAACATGACCGCGAGGATCGCCGCCCCGAACCACGGGACGCGGCTGCTCAGCAGCAGCAGGGCCAGGGCCATGACGCCGAGCGCGCACGCCGCCACGGTGCGCAGCCGGCCGGAGACGACGCCGGCCAGCCCGGCGGCGAACACCGCGAACGACACCCACGACAGCCAGCCGCCGGTCAGCGGCGCCGCGCTCAGCGCCAGGCCAGCCACGACCGCGGTCACCCCGAACGCGACGGCGACCAGGCCGCGCCGGTCGCGGACGCCGGTCACGAACAGGGCGGTGACCATCAGGTAGAAGACCATCTCGTAGGAGAGCGTCCACATCGTGTTCATCACCCCGGCGACGCCGACGACGTCCAGCAGCATCGTGGCGTGCGCCGCGGCCGAGGAGGCGTCCCTGGGCACCTCGGCGCGTACCGGGATCCACCAGGACAGGGCCAGGACCACGGCGATGACGGCGAGGTAGAGCGGGTAGAGGCGGAAGGCGCGGCCGATCCAGAAGGCCCGCACGTCGCCGTGCCGTTCCAGTGACGACGGGATGATGTAGCCGCTGACCAGGAAGAACACCAGGACGCCGTACACGCCCAGGTTGAAGAAGGTCGGGCGCAGCCAGGGCATGGCCCAGGTCGTCAGGTGCTCGCCGACCACGGCGAGCGCGCCGACGCCGCGCAGGGCGTCCAGCCAGGCGAGCCTGGACGCCTCCGGACGAACGACCTGGGGGGTGCCAAAGGGAGCAGTCGTCACGCATCCCAACGTATCGGTCCCGCTGGCAACATCCGGGCTCCCCGCCACCCGTCCCGGGTCAAGGACGGCGGGCCGCCCAGGCGGTCCGGGTGCCGCGCACGACGAGCTCGCGGTGGCGGAGGGACTCCGGCGAGTCGGCGGAGAGCAGCCGGTCGAGGGCTGCCAGGTCGTCGGCGGCCAGGTGCCCGGCGAGCCGCGACCGGTAGCCGCTCAGCACCGCCCGCGCGTAGCGGACGGCCCCCGGCGGCGCCGGACGCACCTCGATCGGGAAGTCGCGCCGCGCGGCCACCTCGAACCCGGCCGCCGCCAGGACCGGCCCCCAGTCCGGGTACGGGTCCGGGCCGCTGCCCGCCAGCGCCTCCCGGCAGCGCGCCTCCAGCGCCGCCCCGGCCTCGTCGGACAGCAGGCGCGGCATGCCGTCCATCTCGACGACCGCCAGCAGTCCGCCGGGGGGCAGCGCGGCGTGCACCTCGCGGAGCAGCCGCGCCGGGTCCTCGACGTGGTGCAGCGACGCCGCCGCCCACACCAGGTCCGGCGTGCCGAGCGGCGGCAGGGCCGCGTCCAGGTCGGCCTGGAGCAGGCGCACCCGCTCCCCCAGCCCCTGGCCGCGCGCCGCCGCGCGCAGGCGGTCGAGCATGAGCGGCGACCGGTCGACCGCGACGATGTCGGCGACGGGGAACCGCCGGGCCAGGGCCAGCGTGCCGGTTCCGGTGCCGGCGCCCAGGTCGGCGACCGTGCGCGGGGTGCGGTCGGCCTGCTCGCCGACCCAGGCGGTCAGCTCGTCCAGGAACGGCCCGAGCACTTCGGCGTCCAGGTCGAGCAGGTCCGCCAGGGCTGATTCGTCGCCATGGTGATGTTCGTGGTGGTGATGTCCTTCCATGCCTTCACCGTAGGGGGCTCCTGCGTGTGCGGCATACACTCTTGCCTATGACGCAAGAAGTCGACCTGGACGCCGTGGTCCGGCGGCGCATCCGCGGCCTGCGGCTGGCCCGGGGCTGGTCGCTCGACGCCCTGGCCGCGCGGTGCCGGCTGAGCCCGTCCAACCTGAGCCGCATCGAGACCGGCCACCGCCGGATCGCCCTCGACCAGCTCGTCCCCATCGCGCGGGCCCTCGGCACGACGCTCGACCAGCTCGTCGAGTCCACCGAGGACGACGACGTGGTGATCCGGCCGCTGCCCTGCGACCACCCGGGGATGACCGTGTGGCTGCTGTCCCGGGAACGTTCGCTGCACGGCGTCACGGTGGCCAAGATGCGCATCACCCCCGACCGGCCGCTCGAACCGCAGGCGCATCCCGGGCGCGAGTGGTTCACCGTCCTGTCCGGGACGGCCCGCCTGGTGCTGGGCGAGCGGACCGTCCTGGTGCCGGCGGGCGACGCGGCCGAGTTCTCGACCATGACCCCGCACGCCGTCGGCGCCCACGACGGGCCCGTGGAGCTGCTCACCATCTTCGACCACGACGGCGAGCGCTCCCACCTGCACGCGGGCCAGGCGTAGGCGCGGCGGCCGTCAGGCGCAGGCGTACCCGGACGGGAGCGCGGTGTCGCCGTGCGGGCGGGTCGCCTGGAGGCCGAGGCCGGTGGTGGTGGTTCCGGAGGCGAGGGCGCCGTTGTGCGCGGCGTTCCCGGTGGTCACCGGGCGAACGTCGCACATGTCGGCGTCCGCCAGCTGGGGAACCGGCTGATGCACTTTTGCGAGGCAAAAGTAGATGCTACGGTGAAAGTACTTCTACCGAGGAGGTCCCTTGCGCGATCACGTCGACGCCCACGCCGCCCGTCAGGCGTTGCAGGCGGCCGAGGCGGCGCGGGCGGCGGCCCGTTCGCGGCCGGCCGCCCCCGGCTGGTTCGCCCCGGCGCGCGGGCTGCTGTTCGCGGTCGGCTTCGGGCTGCTCACCGGGCCCTGGGCGCAGCAGGTGCCGGTGATGGTGGCGGGGATCGTGGCCCTGGTGTCCTTCCTGGCCGTGCACGCGGCGGTGATCAGCCGCGGCGGGGTCGTCACCATGCCGGGCGGCCCGCTCCCCCGCCGGCTGATGAACCAGCTCGGCCCCGCCGCCGTCTACGGTCTGGGCTGGCTCGCCGCCATCCCGTTCGGGCAGGGCGCGGGCGCGGTGTGCGCCGCCGTGCTCGGCGGGGCCGCGTTGTGGGCGGTCACGGCATTGGACGGCCATGCCCGCTGACCCCCGGCTGGACGAGGTCATCCAGCACCCCACCCGGCTGACCGTCATGGCGTTCCTGTCGGGCGCGCTGGAGGCGGAGTTCGCCGCGGTCCGCGACTACGCCGAGATCTCCGACGCCAGCGTCAGCCGGATCGTCTCCGCCCTGCAGGAGGCCGGTTACGTGCACGTGCGCAAGGGTTACGTCGGCAAGCGCCCCCGCACGTGGCTCTCGCTGACCCAGGAGGGCCGCCGCGCACTGGCCGGGCACCTCGACGCGCTCCAGGCGATCGCCGAGACGGCCCGCCGGAGCGCCGCCGACCCCACCTGACCCGCCCGCCCGCAGACCCTTGGCGGGAGCCCGGTCAGCCGCCGCCGGTCCCGGCCGGGCCCATGCGGCCGGTGGGCCACGGGGTCTCCGGGTGGGCCTGGCGCCAGGTCAGCAACTGGCGGTCCAGCCGCTCCCGGTCGGTGAGGCGCGGCCTGGCCGGCCGCACGCCCGTACGTTCGAGCAGCCCGCTCGCGGCCTCCGCCAGCCGCAGCCGGGCCGGCGCGAACCGGCGCCGCAGCAGGTCGGCGGTCACCGCCGCGGTCAGCACCGAGGCCGGCCACAGCGCGGCCCTGCCCAGCCCGCCGCTTCCCGCGATCTGGCCGCTCCCCTTGCGATGGTCGATGCCCGTGCTCTGGTCGCCGTCGCCATGCCGCATTCGTCAGCCTCCGGGTTCGTCTGGGGACCGTGGGCGTGCCGGAAGATTCTGCACTTATGGCGCTACCCGGTCCTGCGCCCCTCATGCCGCCGACTTGCGAACGGCGGCGGTACACGTTTGAGTGGCCGCCGGCGGGAAAGCTGGAGACTGGCCCGCCACCCCATCCGACCCCGCCACGCGAGACGATCATGACCCTTCAGTTCGAGCTCCAGTGCCCCATCAGCACTGACCTTGCCCTCATCAGGGACCTGATCCGCGTCCACGGCCGCCACTGCGGGCTGCCCGCCGACCGGCTGGAGGACCTGGTGGTGGCGGTCAACGAGGCGGTCACCAACGTGCTGGACCACGGCGGCCGGACGGGCATGGTGACCTCCCGCGGCGGCGCCGACGGCGTGATCGTCGAGATCCTCGACGTCGCCGGCCGGCTCACCCACGAGCACCTGGCCTCGGCCCGCCTCGACCCGACCGCCTCCCACGGGTACGGCCTGTGGGTCATCCAGCAGCTCTGCGACGAGGTCGTCCTGGAGCAGACCGGGCTCGGCTCGCTGCTGACGCTCGACCTGCGGGCCCGTCGCGGGGCCGGCCGCCTGGACGCGCGCCGCGTCGTGCCGGCCTGACCCTTCTCTCTCCGCGAAAGAAATCTCGGCGGACGACGTCCGGTTCCGTCGGTCCCGTTCGTCACCATGGTGAGACGCCGTCCAAACGAGGAGCGCGAGATGAAGTACATGATGTTCGTCTGCACCGACACCGAGCCCGACACCGACCAGGAGAACCTGCCCGACGTCGAGGCGTGGGTGGCCGAGAACGACGCCCGCGGGCGGCGGGTGCGCGGCGCGGTGCTGGCGCCGGAGTCGGCCGCGACCACCGTGCGGGTGCGCCGCGGCGAGCTGGTCCTGTCCGACGGGCCGTTCGCCGAGACCAAAGAGGTGATCGTGGGCTTCGACCTGCTGGAATGCGCCGACCTCGACGAGGCGGTCGAGGTCGCCCGCAGCCACCCGATGGCCAGGCACGGACGGCTGGAGCTGCGGCCGTTCGCCGACTTCGAGCAGTGAGACGGCACCTGGAGGAGGCGGCGGCGGAGGCGTACCCGCGGATCGTCGCCGCCCTCATCCGGGTCACCGGCGACTGGACCCTCGCCGAGGACTGCGCCCAGGAGGCGCTGGCGCTGGCCGTGCGGCGGTGGCCGGAGGAGGGCGTGCCGTCCAACCCGGGCGGCTGGCTCATGACGGTGGCGCGCAACCGCGCGATCGACGCGCTGCGCCGCGTCTCGATCGAGCGCCGCAAGCTGGCCGAGCTGGCGGCGCTGGCCCTGACCGTCCAGGACGGGCCCGGGGACGGGCGGGAGGAGGAGGTCGTGGACGACCGGCTGCGGCTCGTCTTCACGTGCTGCCATCCGGCGCTGGCCCTGGAGTCGCGGGTGGCGCTGACGTTGCGGACGATCTGCGGCGTGCCCACGGCCGACCTCGCCCGCGCCTTCCTGGTCACCGAGTCGGCGATGACCCGGCGGCTGACCAGGGCGAAGCGGAAGATCGCCGAGGCGGGCATCCCGTACCGGGTGCCGCAGGGGGCGGCGCTGGCCGATCGGCTGCCCGGGGTGCTGGCCGTCCTCTATCTGCTGTTCACGCAGGGGTACGACGCCGGCGGCGAGCCCGCGTTCGCCGAGGAGGCGATCCGGCTGGCGCGGCTGCTGCGGCGGCTCATGCCGGAGCAGGAGGAGGTGACGGCGCTGCTGGCGCTGTTCCTCCTGCAGCACTCCCGCCGGGACGCCCGCCGCGACGCCGCCGGCGACCTGGTGCCCCTCGACCGGCAGGACCGCTCCCGCTGGGACCGGGCCGCGATCGGCGAGGGGCTCGCCCTGCTGGCCGCGGTCGAGGGCGGCGGCCCGTACGGGCTCCAGGCCCGCATCGCCGCCTGCCACGCCACGGCGTCCTCGCTGCCCGGCACCGACTGGTCGCGGATCGCCCGCTGCTACGACGAGCTGGCCCTGCTCCACCCCACGCCCGTGGTGGAGCTGAACCGGGCCGTCGCTCACGGGTACGCCCACGGGCCGCGGGCCGGGCTCGCGCTGCTGGAGCGCTCCCGCGCCGAGCTCGACGGCCATCCGCTGGCCATCGCCGCCGAGGCCGACCTCACCGCCCGCGACGGCGACCCGGCCCACGCGGCGGCGCTGTTCCGGCGGGCCGCCGCCGTCGCCCACAGCGACCAGGAACGCCGCGCCCTCCTCACCCGCGCCACCGAGACCGCGCGCGACGCGAGGCCCTGAGCGGGGGTCAGCCTGCGGGGTGCCGGGGGCCTGGGCGGGCGCCGCGTGCCGTGAGCCAGGACGCCAGGTCGTCGGCGCCGGCGCGGCGGGCGGCGTCCCATTGGGCGAAGGCGCACGCGTCCGACAGCGCCGTGCCGCCGCCGATCACCGCGCCGATGGCCTCGACGTCGGCCCCGGCGTCCAGCAGGGCGTCGAGCACGGGGACGTCGTCGCAGCTCGCGGCCCACATCAGCGGCGTCTCGGCGTGCGGGCCGGCGAAGCGGGCGTCCACCTCGGCCCCGGCCGCCACCAGCTCCCGTACCAGGGCGGGGCCGCCCGGCACGTGGCCCGGCCAGTCGGTGAGGACGTGCAGGAGGGTCCGGGACACCCCGCCCGCCTCGCCCAGCCGGACGCGGGCCAGCCCAGGGTGCCCGGACAGCAGACGCCGTACGCCGTCGAGGTCGCCGAGCCGCACGGCCGCCGCCGCCGACACCGCCAGCGGGTCCGCCGCATCCAGGTAGCGCATGGGCCCATTGTCACGAGCCCCGGCCCGTCCCGCCACGGATCAGCTGGAGGCCGCCCCCGGCCGGGCGCGGGCTAGGTTGGGCGGCATGGGCACCGAGCACGCGCACTACGTGATCGTCGACGCGGGCGGCCATCGGGTCTGGTCACGCCGGGGCGGCGCGGGCACCTTCTACGGCGACCTGCTGCGCGGCCCCGACCGGCTGGCCGCCTTCGTGCGCGAGCAGGAGCACGGCCACGCCCTCGGCTGGGGCGACGCGGTGCGCCGGCAGGCCGTGGCCGTGCTGGACGTGTCCCGCCGCCTGCTGCTGGTCCACTGCTCCCTGGAGATCCGCGGGCCCGTGTGGCGCACGTCCGTGCCGGAGATCCGGGCGTGGCTGGGCGTGCTCGCCGCGCGGTGGCCCGGCTGGACGCTGAAGTGGGCGGCCCGCGGCCTCCACGAGGTCATGGAGCACCTCGGGCTCGGCTACGACACCGTCGCCGGCCTCGACGACCCGCCGGCGCCGCTGCCGCCGCAATGGGGTCAGGGCCCGGCGGAGGACGACGACCTGTCGGTGGTCGCCGACACCCTCGTGGCCGTACGGGACACCACCGGGAGGCTGTCGTTCGCCGGCTGGTGGGGCACCGGCCTGGCCCGCGTGCTGCTCGCCGGTCCCGCCGCCCTGCTGAGCCCCCAGGAGCGGGCGACGCCCTTCGCGGCGCTGGAGGCCGTCCCCTGGAACGGCGTGCACCTCGACGCCGCCGCCCGCACGCTCGACTGGTGGTCGCTGGACTGCTCGCTGCCCCCGTCGCGGCCGGCCGAGCGCTGGCCCGGCTGGCGGCTGACCTGTCATCAGGACGCCTTCGAGGAGGTGGCCGCGCTCGCCGCCCCCGAGCTCCTGCTCGACCTCGACGGCCCGGACGCCGCCCTCCGCCGCGTCACGGAGTGCTTCGGCCGCCCCGCCCGATAAATCGGTCAGAAACAAAAGGGCGGAAGACGGCCGGGCCCGTCGCATTCGCACTTGCACTTCTACGCCTTGCCCGGAGTTGACGCCATAGGGCCCCGCCGGCGCACAGCTCGCGGGGCGCCGGAAAACCGTGTGCCGAAGCCGGGAAGCGACGGCGGCGCGCACGCGGGAGCGGTGCGGACACATTGAAGCACACCTTTGAATTCATCTTCGATAAGATGCGCACCGCCCTGGCCGCCGCCTTCCCGCGGCTGCCCCGTCCGCGTGCCCGCGCCGGGCGGCCCCGTGTCCGCCGCGACCGCCCGCCCGCCCCGCGACCTGGAACATGACCCGGGCATTCGCAGGTGAGATACGCGAGGCGGCCGCCGTGACACCCCGGGCACGCGCGGTTCCGGTCGCGTTTGAAATGCGTTTGACGGGCGGTGTGCCCGGCGAGTTCTCCGCGTTCACCGGCGCCGGGCCGAGCTAAGTTGCCCGCACGCTACTGAAGGGCGCTACAGTACGCAACAACCGTATCGAGCATGGAGTGCCACCATGGCTAAGCAGATTCAAGAGATTCTCATCGACGATGTAGACGGTGGGGAGGCTCATGAGACCGTCGTCTTTGCACTCGATGGCAGCAGCTACGAGATTGACCTTCATGAGGAGAAGGCGGACGCGCTGCGGAAAGCACTGGCGCCCTTCATCGTGAAGGCCCGTCCTGTTCGCGTGGATCGCGGTGGGCGCGGGCGCCGGGCGGCCGTCACCGGCAGCCGCGCGTTGAGCCGGGAGAAGTCTTCGGAGATCCGGCAGTGGGCCAAGGCCAACGGCCTGCCCGTCAGCGAGCGCGGCCGCATCGCCGCCTCGGTGGTCGAGAAGTACGAGGCCGCCCACTAGGCCGCCCACCAGGACGACGTCAGGAGCGCGCCGGCCGTCCGGCTCCCATGCTCGGCTAACGCCCTTGGCGGAGACCTCGGAACGACCTGCGACGCACCTGGCGCCGGCCTGTACTGCCTCGGCCGGAAGCCGTGCCGCGGTGACCGCGGGCGGGTGCGCCGCCCGCGGTCACCGGCGGGTCACTGGACGGTGATCTTGTCCACCTCGACGGTGATCCCCTTGACCTGCGGGGTCGAGGTGGCGGTCGTGATCTTGCCGACCCCCGCGCTGACCCCCTTGACCTTCATCGAGTACGTCAGGCTGCCGCCGGGCGCCCCCGGCGTGCTGGTGACGACCAGATCCTGGGTGGGCGGCCCGGAGATCTGGGCGCCGGCGGTGCCCTCGGCGTTCTCGGCGCCGACCGTCAGGCCGTAACCGGCGGGCGGCGAGCCGGGCAGGTTGCCCGGGTCGTAGGCGTAGCTGACGTCCTCCACGCCGTTGAGCCCGATCCACTGCTGGAAGACCTTCAGGTCGGTGGTGCCGTAGAGGTTCAGCCGCCACTCCACCACCAGCCAGTCGTTGACCCCGTCGGTCAGGATCGTGGCCAGGACGCCCGGCGCGGCGGTGCCGTCCAGGTCGGTCCAGTACGGGGCGAGCACGCCGTTGGGCCGCGCCGGGTCGGGCAGCGTCTGCGGCGTCGGTGAGACGTCGTCGCCGGTGGCCCCGCCCGCGACGCTGTAGCCGTCGGAGGTGACGCCGAGCCGGGTGTAGCTGCGCCCGGCGAACTGGAAGGCGGGCACGGTGAAGTTGAGCGCCTGCTCGTCGCCGATCGGGGTGGGCGTGACGCCGAAGGCGTCCAGCGGGATGTAGCCGGCCGGTCCGGCGCCCGGCGCGATCGCCGGCCGGGCGGGCTGGGTGGCGGCCAGCGTCGCCTTGGTGGTGGCGACCTGGGTGCCGACCTTGGTCGCGCCCGTGACGCCGTTGAGGCGCAGGCGGGCGTCCAGGGTGCTGAGCGCGGTCACCTCGGCGTCCTCGTACGTGGTGTTGCGCACGGTGACGGTGCAGGTGGACTCGCCGGTGTTCGTGGCGATGGTGTCCGGGGCGCAGGTCTGCTCGACCGGCACCGCGCCCTGCTTGCGGTAGAACGCCACCGGCAGGTGCAGCGCGCGCGAGCCGCCGACCTGCTTGAGGTTGACCTGGCCGAAGTACTGGCCGTCGGGCAGTTCCGGCGCGGTGACGACGATGCTCAGCTTGGCGCTCTTGCCGGGCGCGACGGTGAACAGCGGCGGCAGCACGGCGACGGCGGCTCCGCTCACGGTGGTGCCGGAGGCGGTGAAGGTGAGCGGCGAGCCGGTGGTGTTGGTGACGGTGCGCTTGGCGGTGATGACGCCGGGCATGGTGGGCGCGTTCACCGAGGGCAGGTTGAGGTCGATCCGGTTGAGTGGGTCGGTGGCCGAGGCGACGAAGCCGGCGGCGTCCTGGTCCAGGGTCAGTCCGGGGTCACCGGCCTTGGTCAGGTCGATGCGCCCGCCGCCCATGTCGAACGGGTCGGCCTGGGTGGCCCTGTCCTGCTTGGTGACCGCGGTCTTCGCCGTGGTCTCCAGGGCCGACTTGACCTGGCCGGGCGTCCAGGTGGGGTGCAGGGCGAACACCAGCGCCGCCGAGCCGGTGACGTGCGGCGCGGACATCGAGGTGCCGGAGATGACCTGGTAGAGGTTGCCGGGCGGGCCTTCCAGCGGCGACTCGGGGGTCGGCGTCATGCCCGCCATGATGTGCTGGCCGGGCGCGGTGACGTCCGGCTTCAGGAAGTCGCCGCCGGGGCCGCGCGAGGAGAAGTGCGCCATCGCGTCGCCCTGCCAGGTGGACTTGGCGCCCTGCGTGAAGGAGGCGGTGGCGCCGGGGTGGGCGGCCAGGAAGGCCAGCAGGGTGTCGGCCTCGGGCTTGTCCACGTGCACCGACGGCAGCCAGTGGGCGTCGGTGAAGACGTCGAACGGGAAGGCGTTGTAGAGGATCATCCCGGCCGCGCCGCCCTGCCTGACGTTGAAGCTCTTCAGCACGCGGTTGGGGGTGCGCTCACAGGCGACGATCTTCCCGGTGAACAGCCCGGGAGGGGCCGGGACGTCGCACGCGGCGCGCGAGTACGGCGGCGCCGAGGCCGGCACGACCGGCAGCGGCGAGGCCAGGCCCGCGGTGATGGACGCGCCCTTGATCGTCGCCGTGGCGCCGCCGCCGGACAGCGTGACCGTGGACTGGAACGTCCTGGACTGCGAGGAGGCGGCCACCGTGGTCACCCAGGGGCCGCGGTGGTCGGTGGTGCCGGCGCCGGGCCCGGAGTTGCCGGCCGAGGCCGAGACCAGCACGCCGGCCGCGTAGGCGTCGAGGAAGGCCAGCTCGACCGGGTCGCTGTAGGGGTCGCTGCCGCCGGAGACCGAGAAGTTGATCACGCGGACGCCGTCCAGGACGGCCCGCGCCACGGCCTGCGCCGAGTCGGAGGGGAAGCAGCCCTGCGCGCCGCACACCTTGTAGACCGACACCTCGGCGGCCGGGGCGATGCCGTGGATCGGGCCGCGGCTGATGCCCAGCGGGTTCGCGTCGGCGACCGGGCCGCCCGCGGAGGTGCTGGCGGTGTGCGTGCCGTGCCCGTTGGAGTCGCGGGCGCTGTCGCCGTAGACCTCGCCGCCGTAGACGGCGTTGTAGGTCTCCATGAACGGCTGGCCGCCGATCAGCTTGTTGTTGCAGGTGAACGGGTCGCTGGCGGGGGTCAGCGGGTTGTCGCCGAAGTTGCACACGCGCGGCGTGCCGTCCTTGGTGGGCCCTGGGGCGGGCAGGCCGGGGGCGGCGGCGAAGGACGGGTGCTCGGGCCAGGCGCCGGTGTCGAGCACGCCGACGATCACGCCCTTGCCCGCGGAGGAGCTGCCGCCGAGCTTGCCGTAGACGGTGTCGGCGCCGATGAACTCGGGGCTGGAGTCGGTCAGCAGCTGCTGCGGCCTGTCCTCCTGGACGGCGACCGCGCCGGGCAGCCGCAACACGTCGGCCACCTTGTTGCCCGGGACGCGCAGGGCGATGCCGCCGTAGACGGTCCTGACGCGCTGGCCGACGACGGCTCCGGGGACCTTCTTGGCCAGCTCGCCGAGGAAGGCGTTCTCGACGTCCTGGATGTGGGTGCCGTACTTCCTGGCCTCGGCGCTCCTGGTGTCGAGGGCCTTGCCGGTGACGGCGGGGCTGGTGGCCGGCAGCCCCGCCAGCCCGCCCTGGTAGGCGGCCAGCGAGTCGTAGTCCAGCTTGACCATGACGTTGACCGGCGCGGGCGAGGTGACCTTCAGCAGCGCGGCGTCGCTCTTGGCGAGCTTGCCGGTGGGGGACTTGGCGCCCTCGACCACCTCGGCGCCGGTGAGCGGCACCGACCGCCATTTGCCGGGCGGGGCCGGCGTGGCCCGCGCCACGGCCGGGCTCATGGTCAGCACGACACCGAGCCCGACGGCTAACGATGTCAACCGGCGTAAACGGGATGAGAACGAACGGGACAACACAAAGACCTCCTGGCCGAGGAGCTGCACGAACCCGCGGGCCCGGCCGAGGACGTCATGTCACCCCCACGCGCGCATGCCGGAGAGATCGATGACCCTCCCCGGCGGGTGACGAGCGGGACCGCCTCCCCTCCCCGTGGGCGGGGTGGGTTGGCGTCCGAACCGGAGTGTAGACAGCGATCAACTGGCCGAGAACCCCGCCGCTTTGTCACGTTCCGGCCAATTGGCCCCACCAGACGAGCGCCCGCCGCAAAGCTCATATTCGTCCCTCCTCTTCGCCAGAATCCGGCAACGGTGAGCATCACCCCCAATACGGATATCTACAGTTGTCCTATGGGCGATCAACGGGACGCGGCGCCGACGTCAGCGCAGGACGGAACGAGGTAGCCCGTGGGCGGCCACGCCGACGAGGGGACCCGGCCGTACACCTCGGCGCTGGACGAGCTGCTCGCCCAGGCCGCCCGTGACACCGGCGCGCACATCGGCGCGGTGTACCTACTGACGGGCTCCCCGCAGGTCCTGGTGATGGAGGCGGAGATCGGGCTGCCCGCGCAGCTCGTCAAGCCGTGGACCACCGTCAGGCTGGACGGCGGCGCGCCCGTGGCCGCCGCCGTGCGCCAGGGGCGGCTGGTGTGGGTGCCGACCGCGCAGGAGCTGGCCCGCCGCTTCCCGGGCACGGCCCTGGCCTTCCCGTACGCCTTCGCCTCGGCCGCCGCGCCCCTGCACAGCGACTCCCGCATGTGGGGCTCGTGGATCCTGCTCTGGCCGGAGGGGCGGCCGGCCGAGCTGAGCGGGCGGGAGCAGGAGGTCATCGCCGCCACGAGCGAGCGCCTGGCGGCCGTCCTGGAGCAGGCCGCCGACAGCGGATGTCCGCTGCGTCCCGGGGGCGAGCCGCGGGTGCTGACCCCGGTGCCGCCGCCGATGCCCGACCCGTACGAGGCCGTGGCCGCGGCCGGCTACCTGGACCGGCTGCGGGACGGCTCCGTCGCGCTCGACCTGGACGGCGTCGTCACCTTCGCCAGCCCCGCCGCCGCCGGACTGCTCGGCACCACCGTCTCGGAGTTGCTGGGCACGCCGCTGTGGGAGACGGCGACGTGGCTGAAGGACCCGGCCTTCCAGGACCGCTGCCGGGCGGCGGTGGTCGGCCAGCAGGTCGCCTCCTGCTCGGCCCGCCGGCCGGACGGCCACGAGCTGGAGTTCGTCCTGCACCCGGACCCGACGGGCCTGAGCCTGCGCATCACCCCCTCGGGGGCCGACCTGTCCGCGCAGCGGCCCGCGCGCGCCTTCATGCCGGACAACTCGGGGCTGCCGCGGGCCGACGTCTTCTACAACTTCCTGCACATGGCCTCGGCGATGACCCGGGCGCTGAACGTCAGGGAGGTCGTCGATCTCATCGCCGAGCACGTCATGCCGGTGTTCAAGGCGCAGGCCATGGCGATCATGAGGGCGGAGAGCGGCCGGATGCGGATCGTCGGCTCCCACGGCTACGTCCCCGAGGTGCTGGAGCGGTTCGACGGCCAGACGCTGGCCGCGCCCAGCCCCGCCGAGCAGGTCGTCCGCACGGGCGAGCCCGCCTTCTACGCCGACCGGGCCGAGCTGAGCCGGGCCTTCCCCGACACCGCCCAGGACGACGGGATGGCCGCCTGGGCCTTCCTGCCGCTGACCGTCTCCGACGACACCTTCGGCGTCTGCCTGCTGGCCTTCGACCACCCGCGGCCGTTCGCCGCGGAGCAGTGCGCGACGCTGACCACGCTGGCGGGGCTGATGGGCCAGGCCCTGGACCGCGCGCTGCTCTACGACACCAAGGACCGGCTGGCCCACAGCCTGCAGACCTCGCTGCTGCCCGGCAGCCTGCCCGACATGCCGGGCCTGGAGGTGGCCGCCCGGTACGTGCCCGCGACCCGCGGCGTCGGCATCGGCGGCGACTTCTACGACCTGATCCGGCTCAACGAGACCACCGCCGCCGCCGTCATCGGGGACGTCCAGGGGCACAACATGACGGCCGCGGCGCTCATGGGCCAGGTGCGCACCGCCATCCACGCCCACGCCGCCGTCGGGGCCAGCCCCGGGGACGTGCTCCAGCACACCAACCGGCTGCTCATGGACCTGGACACCGACCTGTTCACCAGCTGCCTGCTCATCTACTTCGACCTGCGCCTGCGCACGCTGCGGGCGGCCAACGCCGGTCATCCCCTGCCGCTGCTGCGCCCGCCCAACATGCCGGCCGAGATCATCGACATCCCGGCGGGCCTGCTGCTCGGCATCGACGCCGACGCCGAGTACGCCACGGTGGAGGTGCCGTTCCCGCCGGGCGCCGTCCTGGCCCTCTACACCGACGGGCTGGTCGAGGCGCCGGGCGTGGACCTGGACGAGGCCATCGGGACGCTGGCGGCGTACCTGACCAGCGCCCCGCGCGAGCAGCTCCAGCAGGTCGCCGGGACGCTGCTGGACCACGCCCCGCACACCGACGACATCGCGCTGCTGCTCCTGCGGCACCGGGAGAACGCGGGCTGAGCCCCGCTCAGTGCTCAGTGCTCAGTGCTCAGTGCGAGACGAACGTGCGGTGGTCGGCCAGGGCGAGCGCCAGGACGAAGTCGAGCAACTTGAGCAGCCCCCGCCCGGCGAGCCGGACCGGGGCGGGACGGCGGGAGCAGTAGGCGGCCGACCACAGGGCGGGTACGTGTCGTTCCATGCGGACCAGGATGTCCTGGCGTGCACTGATCGATCCAACACATCGTCTCGCTGGCAGCCATCGTTATCGTAGATGGATGGAACTGCGCCAGCTCCGCCACTTCGTCGCCGTCACCACCCACGGCAGCTTCACCGCCGCCGCGCGCGCCGAGCTGATCGTGCAGTCGGCGCTCAGCACGTCCGTCCGCAAGCTCGAACGCGAGCTCGGCGCCGACCTGTTCGAGCGCACCGGACGGCGGCCGGTCCTCACCCCGGCCGGGCACGCGTTCCTGCCGGCCGCGCGGGCGCTGCTGGCCGACGCCGCGGCGGCCGGCGACGCCGTGTCCGCGGTGTCCGGGCTGGCCACCGGCCGGGTGGCGATCGGCACCATCCAGACGCTCACCAGCGTCGACCTGCCGGCCGAGCTGGCCGCCTTCCACCGTCTGCGGCCGGGCATCCAGATCTCGGTGCGCGACGCGCCGGTGGCGGGGCTGCTCGACGCGCTGCTGGCCCGCGAGCTCGACCTGGCCTACCTGGCGCTCGACGGCGCCGAGCTGCCGGCGGGGCTGGCCGTGTTCGACTCCTGGGAGGAGGAGCTGGTGCTGATGACCTCGCCCGACCACCGGCTGGCCGGCGCGGGGCGGGCCCTGCTGTCGGAGCTGACGGAGGAGCCGTTCGTGGACTTCAAGGCCGGCACCGGGCTGGAGACGGCGGTGCGCCGGCTGGCCGCCGGGTGCGGGCTGCACCGGCAGATCACCTGCGAGGTCACCCAGATCCGGCTGCTGGTCGACCTGGTGCGCGCCGGGATCGGGGTGGCGATCGTCCCCCGGCGGGTGGCCGAGCAGGAGGGGCTGCCGACCGTGCGCATCCGCCAGCCCGATCCGGCCAGGACGGTCGTGCTGGCCGGCCGGGCGCCCGTTCCCGCGAACCCGGCCGCCGCCGCCCTGCTGGCGCACCTCACCCGGTGACCCGGATCGGACTTGCGAGGCCCGGCCCCGGCGGCGCATAACCGGTTGAACGGGCGGGGTCTTCGTGGTGGGATGGCCCGCTGTGTCAGCGATCCAGGACCTCGTGCGGCCCGACGTCTATCCGCTCTCCTCCAAGTACGACCCGGAATGGGTGCTCGGGCTGGACATGGGCCCCCATCCGCTGTGGCTGCTGGAGGACCTGGCCCGCGACCTCGACCTGCGGCCCGGCATGCGGGTGCTCGACCTGGGCTCGGGCCTGGGCGCGACCTCGGTCTTCCTGGCCCGCGAGTTCGGGGTGGAGGTGGTGGCCGCCGACCTGTGGGTCGCGCCCGAGAAGGCCGCGGCCGTCTTCGCCGCGGCGGGCGTGGCGGACCGCGTCCGGGCCGTACGGGCCGAGGCGCACGCGCTGCCGTTCGAGCAGGAGTCCTTCGACGCCATCGTCAGCGTGGACGCCTTCGAGTACTTCGGCACGGCCGACTCCTACCTGCCCTACCTGGTCCGCTTCCTGCGGCCCGGCGGGCAGCTCGGCGTCGCCACGCCCGGCATGACCCGCGAGGTCCGCGACCTCGGGCACATCCCCGCCCACGTCAAGGCGCTGGTCGGCTGGGAGGCCATCGCCTGGCACACCGCCGCGTGGTGGCGCTTCCAGTGGGAGATCACCGAGCTGGTCACGGTGACGTCCGCGCGCCTGCAGGACGGCGGATGGCACGACTGGCTGCTGTGGGCCCGCGCCCGGCAGGAGACGGCGACGATCGCCATGCTCGAAGCCGACCAGGGGGAATACCTGTCCTTCGCGCTGGTCACCGCGCGCCGGAACCCGCCCGCGCCCTGACCCGGCGCCCCCTGGAGTCTGGCGTATGGGCGGGAGAGTCCTGGCCATGGCCGCGCTCCCCCGGTGTCGCGTTGACTTGTCCTCGCGCGTCCGGGACGTCGGGCGCGGGAACGAACAAGGGGACACACTGATGTCGGTTCTGCGCACCGTCGTGCTGATCGCGGCGACCATGGCGACCGGGCTCGCGGCGGGCGTCTTCGGGCTCTACTCGCACACCATCATGCGCGGTCTGGGCGCGACCGACGACCGCACGTTCGTCGGGGCGTTCCAGGCCGTCGACCGGGCGATCCTCAACCCGTGGTTCATGCTCAGCTTCGTCGGCGCGCTGGCCTTCACGGGCCTGGCGGCGGCGCTGCACCTCGGCCAGAACGTGCGCGCGGTGCTGCCCTGGATCATCGTCGCGCTGGTGCTCTACCTGGTCGCCTTCGTGCTCACGGTGGCCGTGAACGTGCCGCTCAACGACGCCATCAAGGCGGCCGGCGACCCCGACCGGATCGCCGACCTGGCCGCGGTGCGCCGCGCGTTCGACGAGGCCAAGTGGGCCGGTTACAACCTCGTCCGGACGATCACCACCACCGGCGCGTTCGCCTCGCTGTGCTGGGCGCTCGTCAAGAGCGGCCGGGTGGGCTGACGGCGCGCTCGACCAGCGCGACGCGGTCGGCCAGCGGCCCGGCGGGCACCTCGACGAGGTCGAACCCGAGGTCGCGGTAGGTCCTCTCGTGCAGGCGCTCGAAGTCCAGCGCCTCCTCGTAGCCGATCCGCCGGGCGGAGGTGGCGCGGACGAACCCCTGGTTGCGCACGAAGAACACCTTCCCGTCGTACGTCCCCCGGTCCACCACCCGCTCGACCTCGCGGGCGAGCAGGCGCGAGGCGGGAAACCCGAGGAAGCGGCTCAGCGCCAGCGTGCAGACCGGCGAGCGGTCGAAGAAGACGGCGGCCTCGCCGCCCGCGGGGGCGGCCTCCTGGCGCCGCCGCTGGAGCCTGACCACCTCCTCGACGAAGGCGGGCTCGCGCCAGGGCTCCGCGCGGCCGAGCGCCTGGCCGAGGGCGATGACGTCCGTCGCCGCCTCCTCGACGACGCTGAACCCGTGGACCTCCAGCAGCCGCAGGACGGCCGTCTTCCCGGCGCCCGGGGTGCCGGTGAGAACGTGATTCGGCACGGTTCTTCTCCGTTTCCGTGGGGGTTGATGGCGAGCTACGGGCGCTGATACACGGCCGATACACGGCCGAGCGCCCGGTGATACCCGGCCAAGGCCGGGCGGACGGAAAAGGGCTCAAGAGTGGCCGAGGCGTCGCGGAGGGCGGCGCGTCCCCACGGTGAAGGAGCCCTTGATGCGTGTGCTGGTGTGCGGTCTGCTCGGTCTGGCGGTGCTGACCGGCTGCGGAGGGGCTCCGGCGGGACAGGCCGCCCCGGCGTCCGGCGGGGGCGAGGCCGGGGCGGACAAGCTCCGCGAGCGGGAGACCGTCATCGCCACCTGCATGAAGCAGAAGGGCTTCGCCTACACGCCCTCGGTCAGCCGCCCGGCGCCGCCCCACGCCGACCCGGCCGACTACGAGGCGATGAAGGCCGAGCGGAGCAGGAACGGCTTCGGCGTCTTCTCCGCGATCGTCTACCCCAAGCCTACCGAGACCCGGGCCCCCGACCCCAACCAGGCCACGCTCGACGGGCTCTCCGGCCCCCGGCGGGACGCCTACCAGAAGACCATGAACGAGTGCCGGGTCAGCGCCCTGCGCCAGGTCAACGGCCTGAAGGTCACCTCGCTCGCCGACTACCAGGACCAGATGAGCACCGAGATCGAGAACATCGACAAGGCGCTCGACGGCGATCCGAAGCTGGTGGAGCTGGCCGGGCCGTTCGCGGAGTGCCTGAAGTCCAAGGGCGAGCGGGTGACCTCCGCCCGGCCGCTGGCGCTGAGCGCGCGGGGGTCGATGCTGTGGGGCGAGCAGGCCGACCGGCTCGGCAAGGCGGGCGAGGTCACGGCCGCCGCGGCCCGGCCGTACCTGGCCAAGGAGATCAGGTCGGCGCTGGTCGACCTGGAGTGCGGCAAGGACTTCTACGCGGCCTTCGTCCCGCTGCAACGGCGGCTCACCAACGAGGCGCGGGTGAAGTACGGGTTCCAAGAGCAGTGATGCGCACTCCTCGCGGCAAGTTGCTGCTCGTGCTGGTCGTGGTCCTGGCGGTCGCCGGGACCGGCTGGGGGGTGGGCACCCGGCTGCGCTCCCCGGCCGACGAGGCGGCGGCGCGCAGGCCGCCCGTGCCGTCGCTGGTCACCGTCGAGGTCGAGCGGCGCAGGCTGGTCGCCACCGTCGTCGTCAGCGGCACGCTGGAGTACGGCTCCCCGCGTGCGGTGTCGCTGGCCGGTGTGGTGGGCGGGATGGCGGGCGGCGGCGAGGCCGTCCAGCGGGCCACCCGTGCCCCCCGGCGGGGGAAGCTCGTGGAGGGCGCGGTGCTCATGGAGGTGAACGGGCGACCGGTGTTCGTCTTCGCGGGCAGGGTGCCGATGCACCGCGGCATCGTCCCCGGCGCCGAGGGGGACGACGTCCGGCAGTTGCAGAAGGCGCTGCGCCGGCTCGGGCACCGCGTGCCGGTGACCGGCGTGTTCGACCAGGCGACCGTCGCGGCGGTGTCGCGCTTCTACGCCCGGCGCGGCTACGAGGCCCAGCAGCCCACCCTGGAGCTGCGGCAGCGGCGCGACGAGCTGGCGCGGTCCGTGCGGACCGCGCGGGAGGTGCTGGCGACCGAGAGCAAGGCCCTCGACCAGGGCATGGACGTGCTCCCGCTGAAGCTCAGGGTGACCGGCGCCCGCCGCGACCTGAAGGAGGCCGAACAGGCGCTGAAGAGCGCGCGGGCCCAGGACCGCACGGCCGGGGACGCGGCCGGGGACGCGGCCGGCGTCGAGGCCGCCGAGAGCGCCGTGCGGGCGGCCGAGGAGCGGCTGCTGGCGGCCGAGCAGGAGCTCGCCCAGGCCAGGGCGACGCCGACCGCAGCGCCCACCACCGGGCCCACCACCGGGCCCACCACAGCGCCCACCACAGCGCCGACCACCGGGCCGGCCGCGGCGCCCGGCTCCGCCCCCACGGCGGGGTCGCCCGCCGACACCCGCCTGCTCGAACTGCGGGTCGCCAACGCCCGCGCGGACCTGGCCGCCGCCCGGTCGGCGCTGGAACGCGCGCGGGCGGCGGCCGGAGCGGCGCGGGCGAAGCGGCTGGCCGGGCTGGAGAAGGCCGTACGGGCGGCGCGGGAGGCCGTGGCCGTCGCCGAGCAGGCGCTGCGGCAGGCCAGGCAGCTCTCCCCCGCCAGGCTGAAGGTGGCCAACGCGCGCAGCGACCTGGCCGCGGCGCGGGCGTTGCTGGCCGAGTTCTCCCGCACCTACGGCACCACCGTGCCGCCCGGCGAGATCGTCTTCCTGCCCAGGCTGCCCGTCCGCCTGCACAAGCCGGCCGTCAAGGCGGGCGAGCCGGTGGACAAGGCGGTCGCCACGGTCACCGGCGCCGGCTTCGTGGTGTCCGGCTCGGTGGACGCGGCCGAGGCCGAACGGGTGCAGGCGGGACTGGCCGCGAGCGTCGAGACCGACTCCGGCACGACCGTCCCCGGCACGGTGACCGCCGTCGCGGGACGTGACGCGAAGGGCGCCGTCCCGGTGACGGTCACGCCCGCCTCCGCGAAGGGGCTGCGCGCGCTCGCCGGGCAGCCTGTCACGGTCCGCGTGACCATCCTCGCCACCGGCGGGGAGGTGCTCGTGGTCCCCGTGGCGGCGGTCGTCACGGCGGCGGACGGCCGGGCCCGGGTGCGGGTGGAGACCGCGCCCGGCCGGACCGAGGAGGTGCAGGTGCGAACCGGCCTATCCGCCGACGGGGCCGTGGAGGTGACCGGCGACCTCCGGCCGGGCGAGCGGGTGGTGGTCAACAGTGGCTGAGCCGGTGATCCACCTCCGCGAGCTGACCAAGGAGTTCCCCGGCGATCCCCCCGTCCGCGCGCTGTCGTCGGTCGACCTGCGGGTCGAGCGGGCGGACTACGTGGCGGTCGTCGGCCCGTCGGGGTCGGGGAAGTCCACCCTGCTCAACACCCTGGGCCTGCTCGACCGGCCGACCAGCGGCAGCTACCGGCTCGACGGCATCGAGACCACGACGCTGAGGGAAGGGGCGCGCACCGCCGTCCGCGGGGGCCGGATCGGCTTCGTCTTCCAGTCCTTCCACCTGCTGCCGCACCGCAGCGTCCTGGAGAACGTCATGCTGGCCGAGGTCTACGGCGCCGCTCCGCGCGCCGGACGGCGGGACCGCGCCGTGCGCGCCCTCGATCGGGTGCGCCTGTCGCACCGGGTGGACTTCCTGCCCGGCAGGCTGTCCGGCGGCGAGCGGCAGCGCGCCGCCATCGCCCGCGCCCTGCTGGGCGAGCCGTCGCTGCTGCTGTGCGACGAGCCCACCGGCAACCTCGACAGCACGAACACCGGCGCGGTGCTCGACCTGTTCGACGAGCTGCGCGCCCAAGGGATGACCATCGTCGTCATCACCCACGAGACCGAGGTGAGCGACCGGGCCGGACGCCGGGTCCGCATCACCGACGGCGTCCTCACGGAGGAGTAGACGTGCACCCGCGCGACCTGCTGACCGAGGCCGTGGCGGGCCTGCTGGCCCGCCCGATGCGCTCGGCCCTGACCACGCTGGGCACCGTGCTCGGCATCACCACGCTCGTGGTGACCCTGGGCGTCGCCGCGACGGCCGGCAACCAGATCGTCGGCCGCTTCGACGAGCTGACCGCCACCTCCGTCACGGTCGAGGTCCCGGCGCACCCGTTCCCGCTGGTCGGATGGGCCGATGTGAGCCGGGTGACCCGGCTGCGCGGGGTGGTCGCGGCCGCCGCGCTCGCCGAGTCCGACCGCAGCGCCAACCTCGTCGTCCGCTCCAACGACGTCGTGGACCCGGCCCGCGTCACCGACCAGACGCTGACCGTGGTCTCCAGCAGCCCCGGCCTGCCGGCGGCGGTCAAGGGCAGGATGATCGAGGGTCGCTACTTCGACGCCGGGCACGTCGCCCGGGGTGACCGGGTCGTCGTGCTGGGCCAGCAGGCGGCCCGGCTGCTCGGCATCACCGGGCTGGACCGGGCTCCGGCCGTGTTCATCGGCACCCGGGCGTACACCGTGATCGGGGTGCTCGGGGATCTCCGGCGGGAGAGGAGCCTGGCGAGCGCGGTCATCCTGCCGCCCACGGCCGGCCGGCCCTACGGCCTGGACACCGTGACCCGCGTCGTGGTCGACACCGCGCTCGGGGCCGCCGAGCTGATCGCCCGGCAGGCGCCGGCGGCGCTCAGCCCCGGCAACGAGGCCCTGCTCCAGGTCATCTCGCCGCCCAGCCCCACCAGGGCCCGCGACGCGGTGGAGGGCGACGTCAACGCCCTGTTCCTGATCCTCGGGCTGGTCTCGCTGGTCGTCGGCGCGGTCGGCATCGCCAACGTCACACTGGTGACCGTCATGGAACGCGTCGCCGAGATCGGGCTGCGCCGGGCGCTGGGCGCGGCGCGCCGCCACATCGCGGCGCAGTTCCTGCTGGAGTCCACGCTGACCGGGTTGATCGGCGGCGTGCTGGGCGCGTCCGCAGGGATCCTGGTGATCGTCGGGGTCTGCGCGGTCAAGCAGTGGACGCCCGTCCTGGACGTCGGGCTGGCCGTCCTGGCGCCGGTGGCCGGGGCCGTCGTCGGGCTGCTGGCGGGCCTGTATCCGGCCCTGCGCGCCGCCCGGATGGAACCGGTCAATGCACTTCGCTAGGTATGGTGCGATTTCATGACATCCCTGCTGCTCGTCGAGGACGACACCGTGATCCGCACGTCGCTGGGCATGGCCCTGGAACGGTACGGCTACCAGGTGACCACGGCGGCCGACGGGCTCGACGGGCTGGAGGCCGCCCGTACGGGCGATCACGACCTGCTGCTACTGGACGTGATGCTGCCCGGCCTCGACGGCATCAGCGTGTGCCGCAGCATCAGGGAGACCAGCCAGGTGCCGATCCTGATGATGTCGGCCCGCGGCGACGGGCTGGACATCGTGGCCGGGCTGGAGGGCGGCGCCGACGACTACGTGGTCAAGCCGGTGGACCTGCCGGTGCTGGTGGCCAGGATCCGGTCGCTGCTGCGCCGGGCCACCTTCGCGCGTACGCCGGCCGCCGGGCCCGAGGCCGGGGCGGCCGTGCTGGAGTTCGGGGACCTGAGCGTGGACACCGGCGCGCTGGAGGTGCGCCGGGCCGGTCGGCGCGTCGAGCTGTCGCCGACCGAGCTGCGGCTGCTGCTGGAGTTCGCCGCCCATCCCGGCATCGTGCTGGAACGGGCGACGCTGCTGCGCAACGTGTGGGACTACGGATGGGACGGCGACAGCCGCGTGGTCGACCTGTGCGTGCAGCGGCTGCGCAGGAAGATCGGCGCCGAGCGCGTCGAGACCGTGCGCGGGTTCGGCTACAAGCTGGCCGTCACGTGAATCCGGCCTCGCTGCGCTGGAAGATCGCCGCACTCGTCACGCTCGCCGCGACCGTCGTCGCCGCCGTGGTGGGGCTGCTGGTGCACCGGGCGACCTGGCAGCGGGCGCTCGACCTCGGCCAGGCTCGGGCCGAGGTGGCCCTGGAGGAGTCGCTGGCCGCCGGGACCGCCGAGGACGTGGTGCCCGTCGCCGAGCTCCCCGACGCCCTGGCCGATCGGCTGCGATCCGGCCGGCGGGTGGTCTGGTACGGGCTCGACCACCGGGACGAGCCGTGGATGTGGGCGGTCCAGCCGAACGGCGGCGGCGGCGAGGTGAGGAGCGTGCGGATCGCGATGGGCTCCGAAGTGCTCGGCCTCCAGGCGCTCGACCGGAACATGGCCAAGGCCGGGCTGCTCGCCCTGGCCGGGGTGGTGCCGCTGTCGGTGCTGGCGGCCGAGCTGCCCAACCGGCGGCTGCGGCGGGTCGCGCGCACCGCCCGCAGGATCGCCGGGGGCGACCTGGCGGCCCGGACGGACGCCCGCGGCCGGGACGAGATCGCCCGCATCTCCGCCGCCGTGGACTCGATGGCGGCGAGCCTGCAGCACCGGCTGCTGGCCGAGCAGCGGTTCACCGCCGACGTCGCGCACGACCTGCGCACCCCGCTGATGGGCCTGGTCGCCGTGGTCGAGCTGCTGGACGAGGGCGAGGTCACCGATCTGGTGCGGGACCGGGTCCGGGTGCTGCGGACGCTGGTGGAGGACCTGCTGGAGGTGTCCCGGCTGGACGCCGGGGCCGAGGTCGCCGAGCGGGTGCGCGTGCCGCTGGCCGGGCTGGCCGCGGAGTCGGCGTCCCGGGTGGGGGTCGAGGCGCGGGTGCTGGCCGACGGGGACCCGGTGGCCGAGACCGATCCGCGGCGACTCGACCGGATCCTGGCCAACCTCGTGCTCAACGCCCATCGGCACGGCGCGGCGCCGGTGGAGATCGCGGTCGGCGACCACGTGATCGAGGTGCGCGACCGGGGGCCGGGGTTCCCGCCGGAGCTGCTGGCCGACGGGCCGCGCCGGTTCCGCACGGGCGCCGCCGAGCGGGGCCGCGGGCACGGCCTGGGGCTGACGATCGCGCTGGGCCAGGCCCGGGTCATCGGTGCCGAGCTGACCCTGGCCAACGCCCCGGACGGCGGCGCGGTCGCCGTCCTCCGCCTCCCCGCGGGTTGATGCCGGGCTGATACCTCCCGGCGGGTTGATGCCGGGCTGATACACGGCTGAGCGCGGACGGATGCGCGGCCACGGCCGTACGGACACGGCGGTCGCGCAACCTGGCCGGTATGCGACGTTCCTTGATGTTTCTGCTGCTGGCGGGTGTTCTGTCGGGCTGTGCCGGGGCTCCCCAGGTCACCGGGGACGCGTCCCTGCCGTGGCCGCAGGAGGGGCAGGCGGCGGTCGAGGTGGCCGGCGTGGGCAGCCTGGGCGTCAGCGGCGACCCGCGGCCGGTGCCGATCGCCAGCGTGACGAAGGTGATGACCGCCTACGTGATCCTGCGCCGCCACCCGCTCCGGCCCGGCGACGACGGCCCGCCGATCACCGTGGACCGCACGGCGGCCGAGGAGTCGTTGTCGCGGCTGGAGTCGACCGTCCCGCTCGTCCAGGGCCGGACGGTACGGCTGCGGCGGCTGCTGGAGCTGATGATGGTGCCCTCGGGCAACAACGTGGCCCGGCTCCTGGCCCACTGGGACGCCGGTTCCCAGGAGCGCTTCGTGGCCCGGATGAACGCCGCCGCACGACGCCTGGGCATGGCGGACACCACGTACACGGGGGCCAGCGGCAACGAGGACACCACCGTCAGCACCGCCGCCGACCAGCTCAGGCTGGCCAGGGCGGCGATGGGCGACCCGGTGCTGCGGGCGGTGGTGGCCCAGACCGACACGTCCGTCCCTGGGGACGCCCGGCGGCTGCACAACACCAACACGCTGCTGAACAGGCACGGCGTCATCGGCATCAAGACCGGCTCGGGCACGGCCGCGGGCGGCAACCTGATGTGGGCCTCGCGCGTACGGGGGCATCTGGTGCTCGGCGTCATCCTCGGCCAGGCCGCGCACACCGACCCGGCCGCCGCCAAGGCGGCGGCGCTGGAGGCGGGCGGGCGGATGAGCGCGGCGGTCGAGAGGTGGCTGCTCGACCGGTCGCGATGACGTGACCGGGCCGGGATCAGCAGTTCAGGCCGCTGACGATGCCCAGCTGGGGTGTCGGGTTGACGACCGCGCAGCCGTAGGTGCCGGACGGGATGGTGATCGACCCGGCTCCCGAACCCTCCCCGGTGCAGCCGGAACCCAGGATGTGGTAGCCCACGACGCTGCCCAGGTAGGTGCGGGAGCCGCCGGAGCAGACCCACGAGCCCATCGCGTGCGCGGACGACGCGGGCAGGGAAGCCCCGGCGAGGGCGAGGGCCGAGACGACGGCGAGCCGTCGCACCAGCATGATCATGACGTTCCCTTTCCTCCGAAGGGACGGCGGCACCTCTTCCCTGCCCCGCGACCCGCCGCGCGCCACCCGGGAACGCTGTCCACTATCGGACGCGATCCGCCGTCAGGGACGGTCCTTCGAGGCCCTGGGCAGAGCGAGCACGGCCACCGCCCCGGCGGTCACGAGGCCGGCGCACGCCCAGAACGCCAGGGCGTACCCGGACGTCGGCGCGCCGGTGGGGGCCGCGGCCAGGGTGGTCAGCGCGGCCAGCCCAAGGGAGCCGCCGACCTGGCGGGCGGAGTTGAGGATGCCGGACACCAGCCCCGCCTCGCCGGGGGCGGCGCCGGCCGTGGCGGTCATCGCGATCGGGGCCGAGGTGAGCCCCAGCCCGCCGGTGACGAGCACGCCCGGCAGCACGATCCCGGCGAGCAGGCCGCTCTCCGGCGTGACGACGGCCTGCCAGGCGAACCCCGCCGCCGAGACCAGCGCGCCCGTGGCCAGCAGCGGACGCAGCCCGACCCGGCCGGCCAGCCACGGCGTGGCCTTGGCGGCGACGACGACGGCGAGGGTGTGCGGCAGGAACGCCAGGCCCGCCTGGAGCGCGCTGTAGCGCAGCACCTGCTGCATGTGGAGCGACAGGAAGTACCAGAGCGCGAAGCCCGCGGCCCCCAGCAGGAACTGCACGAGGAGCGCGCCGGACACCGCGCGGGCCCGGAAGATCCGCAGCGGCATCAGCGGCGCCCGCGCGAACCGGGCCTGCACCAGGATGAACACGCCCAGCGCCAGCACGCCCACGCCCATCGGGACCAGCGCGCGCGCCGAACCCCACCCGTGCGCGGGGGTCTGCAGCACGCCCAGCTCCAGCGCCGACAGCCCGGCCGTCACCGTGATCGCGCCGGTCAGGTCGAGCCCGCGGGCGCCGGTGTCGCGGCTCTCGGCGAGCAGGCGCAGCGCGGCGATGACCGCGACCGCCCCGATCGGCGCGTTGATCAGCAGGATCCAGCGCCAGGACAGGTGGTCGGTGAGCAGCCCGCCGGCCAGCGATCCCGCCGCCCCGCCGACCGCCCCGACCGCGCCCCAGGTGGCGATGGCCCTGGCCCGCGCCGGACCGGCGGGGATCGTGGTGGTGAGGATGGTCAGCGTGGCCGGGGCGACCACGGCCGCGCCGAGCCCCTGGCACGCCCGCGCGGCGATCAGCACCTCCGGCGTGGTGGCGAGCCCGCCGGCCAGGCCGGCGACCGCGAACACGGCCAGGCCCGCGACGAAGGTGCGCCTGCGGCCGTAGAGGTCGGCCGCCCGGCCGCCCAGCAGCAGGAACCCGGCGAAGGTGAGGAGGTAGCCGTTGACCACCCATTGCAGCCCCTCGGCGCCCAGGCGGAGGTCGGACTCCATGGCGGGCAGCGCGACGTTCACGATCGACACGTCGAGGACCATCATGAACTGCGCCAGGCAGACCAGGGCGACGATCGGCCAGAGGGGGCCGGGCGGCCGGGCGGCGCCCCGCCCGGCCGGTGGCGCCTCCGCGGTGTTCGTCATGATCGGAGATCTCGTCGAGGGGGCCCGCGGGGTCACACGACGGCGACGGCGTCGACCTCGACGAGGCATCCCGGGTTCAGGCCGGCCACGACGTGCACCGTGATGGCGGGCGGCGCGTCGGCCCGGTTCCACACCTCCTGGAAGGCGGCCACTCCCTCGTCGAACGTGTGGCCGTCCAGCACGGCGATGCGCCAGTGCACGACGTTCGCCAGGCTCGCCCCCTCGCTCTCCAGGATCGTCCTGAGGTTGCGGAACACCTGCCTGGCCTGCTCCCCCACCGTGGGGCCGACGACCTTGCCGTCGCGGCCGACGCCGTTCTGGCCGCCGATGTAGATGGTCTTGGCCGGCTGCTCGACCACGACGGCCTGGCTGAAGGCCGGGCTGCGGTGCAGGCCCTCGGGGTTGACGTGCCGTACGCCCATGTTCTTTCTCCTCACGTTCTGAAACCGGTTTAAGAGGTTTCGTTGCGACACCAGTTATAGTGGTGTCATGCGCGTGAACGCAACCGGACGGGTGCTGCACGATCCCAAGGGCGGGTCGTTCAGGTTCGACGCCGGCGCCCTCTGCCTCGACTTCGCCCACACCGGCGGCGAGGGTCAATATGCGATCTTCGAGACCCTGCACGAGCCCGCCGACCTGGCCGAATGGCTGGCCCAGCCGCCGCTGACAGCGATCATGACGGCCCCCGTGACCGTCGGCGAGCTCGCCGACGCCAAGGCCCTGCGCCAGGCGATCTGGGACGCGGCGCACGCCCAGGCGGCGCGCCGCCCCCTGCCCGCCGGGGCGATCACGGTCATCAACCGGGCCGCGACGGCCCCGCCCCTGGTCCCCGAACTCGCCGCCGACGGCGTCACCGCCGGATGGGCGTCACCGGTGCGGGCCCCCCAGGCGCTGTCCGCCATGGCGCGGGAGATGATCGAACTGCTGTCCGGGCCGCTCGCCGAACGCATCCGCGAGTGCGCGAGCGACGACTGCCCGCTGGTGTTCGTCGACACCTCGCGCCCCGGCGCCCGCCGCTGGTGCGCGATGGAACGCTGCGGCAACCGCCACAAACTCCGCGCCCTGCGCGCCCGCCAGGCCCTGGAGCCGTGACGAGCGGCCGTCAGGCGCACGCCCGCCGGGAGCGGCATGCGGACGCCGCCCCCGGCGGCCCCGGGCGGCCCCGCGCGGACTAGGGCCGGTCGAGGCTCGACAGACCGTTGACCGCGACCTCGATCCCGCGCCGCCCGGCGGCCAGGACGTCGTCCTCCGAGCCGCCCTGCTCCTGGGCGACCATGCCGGCCACGGCCAGCGCGCCCATGAAGCTGCCGACCGCCGCCCCCGCCGACACCGGGTCGAGCCCCGGATAGACCTCGCACAGCGCCCTGGCCAGCCGGGGCTGGGTCTCCATCATGAGCGTCAGGCCGCGGGCGCGCAGCGCGGGCTCGGCGACCATCAGCCGCGCCCGCAGCGGCGACAGCGCGAAGCCGAGCTCGTCGTCCTCGGCCAGGCTGCGCACCATGGCCTCGAACATCCGGCTCAGCAGCTCCCCCAGCGGCTCTCCCGGCCGCCGCCCGGCGATCGCCTCCAGCATCACCCGCTCGCGCTCGCCCGCCTGGAGGAAGAGCACGTCCTCCTTGCTCGCGAAGTACGCGAAGAAGGTGCGGGGCGCGACGTCGGCCGCCGCGGCGATGTCGGCGACGGTGGTCTGCTCGTACCCCCGCTCTGCGAACAGCCGGACGGCCGCCTCCAGCAGCGCGCGGCGGGTGCGGGCCTTCTTGCGTTCGCGATGACCTTCCACGGCGCCACCCTACTGCATGCCCTGCTTTTATGCATAGGTTGCAAATTCGCAGTCTCTGCGGTTTTCTGAGGGCATGGACATCCTTCAGAGCCTGCCGCTCGACCGCGAGGACCCGTTCGAGCCGCCCGCCGAGCTCGCCCGGCTGCACGGCCCGCTGCACCGCATGATCTACGCCGACGGCCGCCCCGGCTGGCTGGTCACCGGCCACGCCGAGGCCCGCGCGGTGCTCGACGACCCGCGCTTCAGCAACACCTCCCAGGGCGCCGCGCCGCCGATCAAGGAGCTGGCGCCGCCCGAGGGCCTGGCCGACCTGGTGGTCCCGCCGGGCTTCTTCATCGCCATGGACGACCCCGAGCACGCCCGCTACCGGCGGCTGCTCACCGGCCGCTTCAGCATGCGCAGGATGCGGCTCCTGGAGCCCAGGATCCAGGAGATCGTCGACGCCCGACTCGACGAGATGGCCGCGGCCGGAGCGCCCGCCGACCTGGTCGGCGCGTTCGCGCTGCCGATCCCGTCGCTGGTGATCTGCGAGCTGCTCGGCGTGCCGTACGACGAGCGCGCGCGTTTCCAGGACACCACCGCGCGCGCGGTGAACCTGGACAACTCCGCCGAGGAACGCGGCGCGGCGGGCGCCGAGCTGATGGGCTACCTGTCCGAGCTGGTCACCCGCAAGCGGGCCGAGCCTGCCCAGGACCTGCTCGGCGAGCTGGTCTCCGGCGGCGAGCTGAACCACGAGGAGCTGACCGGGGTGGCCACCCTGCTGCTGACCGCCGGCCACGAGACCACCGCGAACATGCTGGCCCTCGGCGCGTTCCTGCTGCTGAGCCGTCCGGAGCAGGCGGAGCTGGTGCGCACCGACCCCGGCGTGGCGGCGACCGCCGTCGAGGAGCTGATGCGCTACCTCAGCATCGTGCACATCGGCCCGATCCGGGTCGCGCGGGCCGACATGCCGCTCGCCGGGCGGACGATCAGGTCCGGGGAGACCGTGACGCTCTCCCTGCCGGCCGTCAACCGCGACCCGGCCCGCTTCCCCGACCCGCACCGCTTCGACGTCACCCGCGAGGCCGGGCCGCAGCTCGGCTTCGGCCACGGCATCCACCAGTGCCTGGGCCAGCAGCTCGCCCGCCTGGAGATGCGGCTGGCCTTCCCCGCGCTGCTGCGCCGCTTCCCCGGGCTGCGGCTGGCCGTGCCCGCCGAGGAGGTGCCGCTGCGCCCGCGCGCCACGATCTACGGCCTGGCGTCCCTGCCGGTCACCTGGTGAGGCCGCCGCGTTTGACGTGCCCTCCGGCCGTGCAGAGAGCATGACGGACGAAGACGATCACGGGAGGCGCGCATGGCCGGCACCGACGGCGGGATCAGGCTGTGTCAGGTGGTGCTCGACTGCACCGACGCCAGGGCGCTGGCGGAGTTCTACCGGTCCCTGCTGGACCTGGTCTACCGGCCCGGCGACGAGCCGCCGCAGGCGGGCGCCGACGACGAGCGCGGCCGCGACTGGCTCGTGCTGCGCACCAGGGACGGCGCGCCGCAGCTCGCCTTCCAGCAGGTCGAGACGCTTCCGGAGGCGACCTGGCCGGAGCCCGGGGTGCCCCAGCAGCTCCACCTCGACCTGACCGTGCCGTCGGTCGAGAGCCTGCTGGAGCAGCACGAACGCGTTCTGCGCCTGGGCGGCCGGCTGCTGCTGGACCGGATCGACGACGACGAGGAACCCCTGCGGGTCTACGCCGACCCGGCCGGGCACCCGTTCTGCGTGTTCGTCTCCCGGCGGGGCTGACCGTCCGGCGGGAGCGGTCAGCGCGCCGGCGAGAAGACCAGCGTGGCGTTGTGGCCGCCGAAGCCGAACGAGTTCGACATCACCGGCCCCCTCGCGATCGGGCGCGGCACGGGCGCCGCGTCGATGTCGCAGCGCGGGTCGAGCCGGTCCAGGTTGGCGGTCGGCGGGGCCGTGCACTCGGCCATCGCCAGCACGCACGCCACGGCCTCGATCGCCCCGGACGCGCCGAGGGCGTGCCCGGTCACCCCCTTGGTCGAGCTCACCGGCACGGCGGCGGGCCCGAAGACGCGGCCGATCGCCTGGGCCTCGGCCAGGTCGTTCAGCTCGGTCCCGGTGCCGTGGGCGTTGACGTGCACGATGTCCTCGGGCGCCAGGCCCGCGTCGGCGAGCGCGGCGTCCATGCACCGCCGGGCGCCCTCGCCGCCGGGCGCGGGGGCCGTCAGGTCGTGGGCGTCGCTGGTGCGGCCGTAGCCGGACACCTCGGCGTGGACGCGCGCCCCGCGGCGCACGGCGTCGTCGAGGCGTTCCAGGACGAGGAACGCGGCCCCCTCGGCCAGCACGAACCCGTCGCGGTCGGCCTCGAAGGGGCGGCAGGCGGCCTCGGGGTCGTCGTTGCGGACCGACAGGGCCCGGCACCGGCTGAAGCCGTGCAGCATGCCGGGGGTGACGTTGGCGTCCCCGGCCCCGGCCACGACCAGGTCGGCCGAGCCGTCGCGGATCAGCCGGACGCCCTCGCCGATGGCGTGCGCGCCGGAGGCGCAGGCGGTGACCACGGACATGCTCGGCCCGCGGATCTCGTACCGCATGCCGATGGCGGCGGCGCCGGCGTTGGGCATGATCTTCGGGATGAAGATCGGCGACAGCCGCAGCGCGGCCGGACCGGGCGTGTCGAGCAGCGCCGACTCGTAGGTCTCGGTGCCGCAGAACGAGCTGCCCGCCACCACGGCCCGGCGCTCGGGCGGCACCCGCGGATGACCGGCGTCGGCCAGGGCGTCGCCCGCCGCGCACACCGCCAGCAGCGACGCCCGGTCCAGCCGCCGGGCCTGCCGGTCGGTCAGGTACGCCGAGACGTCCAGCTCCGGCACCTGGCAGGCGAAGCGCACCGCGAGCGCGGACGTGTCGAAGGACGTGATGGCCCGTGCCGTCGAGCGCCCGCCGAGCAGCGCGTTCCACAGCTCCTTGGGGCCGGAGCCGGCGGGCGTGCGCAGGCCGAGCCCGGTCACCGCGACCCGGGGTCGCATCAGCCGCCCACCGCCGTCAGGTGGCGGCGGATGACGGCGACCATGTCGGCGACGGTCCGCACCCGCTGGAGCCGGTCGTCGGCGAAGGTGCCCCACTCGTCCTCGACCACGGCGTGCAGCTCGGCGAAGTCGAGGCTGTCGGCGTCCAGTTCCTCGCGCAGGTCGGTGTGCGGGCCGATCTGGGCCGGGCTGACGCCCAGGACCCGCGCGCAGTGGCCGCGGAGCACGTCTGTCATCTGGTCGTCGGTCATGGTGCCGTCCGTTCTCTCGGCGGATGGGGGGCGTGTCCGAGTGTGCTCCAGGAGTGCGGGCGGGTCCGGGTATGACACCTCAAATGTCCATCAAGCCGGGCCCAGAGCGTCCCTCACCCGCGACTCGGTCAGCGCGGCCAGCGCCGCCCGGTCCGCGCGCGGCCGTCCGGTGAGCTCGGGGCGCACGGGGGGCAGGAACGTCACCTCGGCCACCAGGTTCCGGGTCGCGACCACGCGCAGCAGCGAGACCGGCAGGGAGTCCGCGCCGATCCAGGCGGCGCGGGTGGAGGGCGCGCCGGCCTCGCGGTAGCGCAGCGCCACCGGCCGGACGGTCGCGCCCGCCTCGACGGCGGCCTGGAACAGGGCCGGGTGGAAGGCTCCCATGGCCTGCCCGCACCAGGTGGTGCCCTCGGGGTAGGCCAGCACCGCGTCCCCGTCGCGCAGCGCGGCGGCGACGGCCGTGATCGCGGCGGGCAGCCCGGCCGGCCGGTCCTTGTCGATGAACAGCGTGCGGTGGGCCGCGGCCAGCGACCGGACCAGCGGCCACCGTCCGATGTCCCGTTTGGCGAGCTGGCGGGCCGGCGTGAGGGCCGCCATGATCAGCGGGTCGGCCCACGAGATGTGGTTGCTCACCAGCAGGGTGCCGTGCCCGTCCAGGGCGGGGACGCCGCCGGGGATCCGCACCGTGATGCCGAGCGCGCGCACGATCAGGCCCATGGCCCTGCGGGCCAGGCGTGCGCGCAGGGCCCCGGCGCGGCGGGCGGGCATCGCCGACAGCGTCAGGGCGGCCCCCAGGGCCAGCGCGCAGCCCAGGAGGCGGACGGCCCGGCGCACCGGCCCGGCGGCGGCGACCGGCGGCCGCACGCACGCGTCCGGCGTGCACGGCGACAGCCCCGGCCCGGACGGCGGCCGCTCGTGGCGGTGGTCCTGATCGCGGATGGTCGTCACGGTGTGCCCGCGGGTGTGCCCGCCGGCGCCGCGGGCTCCGTCCCGTCCGGGCCGCCCGCGGCGGCGCCGACGGGGACGCGCGGCGGGTCGCCGGGAGAGCCGCCGCTCCCCCGCCGGCCGCGCAGCAGCCGGGGCGACCACCAGTTGACGGGCCCGGCCAGGCGCATCACGGCGGGCACGAGGAGCGTGCGGATCAGCGTGCAGTCGACCAGGACGGCCACCGCGATGCCCACCCCGATCATCTTGAGCACGGCCAGGCCGGAGGTCGCCACGGCGGCCATGACGACGGCGAAGATGACGGCGGCCGAGGTGAACAGCCGCCCGGTGTGCTGCAGCCCGGTGGCGACCGCGGTGGCGGTGTCGCCGCGGTCGCGGTACTCCTCGGTGATCCGGGACAGCAGGAAGATCTCGTAGTCCATGGACAGGCCGAAGGCGACGCAGAAGATCAGCGTGGGCATGAGGGCGTCGATGCTGCCGGTGGCGGTGAAGTCGCCGACCAGCGCGCGCAGGTGGCCGTCCTGGAAGACGTGGACCAGGGCGCCGAAGGTGGCGGTGAGGCTGAGCACGTTCATCACCAGGGCCTTGACGGCCAGCACGACGCTGCGGGTCAGCAGCGTCACCATGGCCAGGGTGGCCAGCGCGATCAGCGCCAGGGCCGTGGGCAGCGTGCCGGCGATGCTCTGCCTGATGTCGTCGAGCTCGGCGCCCGGCCCGGCGAACAGCGCCTGGCCCGGGGCCGGGATCGCGCGCAGGCGCCGGACGAGCTCGCTGTTGGCCACCGAGTACGGCTCGTGCGCGGTGGTGACGAGCAGCCAGGTGCCCGCCTCGCCGGTGAACCGGCGGCCCGGCCCCGGCACGGTGGCGGCCCTGCTGTAGGAGCCGCCGGCCGTGTCCACCCGGAGCACGCCGTCGGTGGCGGCCAGGCGCCTGGCGTAGCCGTCCAGCGGGCCGGCGGAGTTCTGCCCGGTCATCCGCAGCTCCGGCAGCACGATCATGGTGCCGCCGACGACCTGCTGCCCGCCGAACTGCGCGCGCAGCGCCTGCGCCGCGCGGGCGGCGGGCGCGTCGGGCGGCAGGATGCGGTCGTCCAGGGTGCCGAAGCGGGCGCCCAGGAACGGCGCGCCCATCGCCAGCAGCAGCGCGGTGGTGGGCACGGCCACCGCCAGCGGGCGGCGCATGACGGCGACCGCCAGGCGGTACCAGGGCCCGTCCTCCACCGGCGGCGCGGACCGGCGCGCGGCGTTCCACGGGCCGGGCACGGGAAGCCGGTTGACCCGGTCGCCGAGCAGGGTGAGCACGGCCGGGAGCACCACGAGGCTGGCCGCGGCCGCCGTCAGGCTGATCGTCATCCCGCCGACGGCCAGCGAGCGCAGGATGGTGAACGGGAACAGCAGCAGCGCCGACATGGACAGCGCCACGGTGGCCGCCGAGCAGGCCATGGCCCGGCCGGTGGTGCGCATGGTGACGGCGACGGCCTGGACGGCGTCCTGGCCGTGGGCGAGCTGTTCGCGGAAGCGGGTGACGATGAACAGGCTGAAGTCGACGGCCAGGGCGAAGCCGAGCGCGCTGGAGATGCTCAGCGCGAACACCGAGATCTCCATGACCTCGGTGAGCAGGCGCAGCACGGCCATGGTGGCGATCACCGCCAGCGCGCCGATCAGCACCGGCAGCAGGGCGGCGACCAGGCTGCCGAACACCACGCACAGGATGGCCAGGGTCAGCGGCGCGGCGATCAGCTCGGCGGTGCGCAGGTCGGTCTCGCTGCGGTCCTGCGCCTCGACGCGCACCTGGGCCTCGCCCGTGGCGGTCAGCGACAGGGGGCCGTAGCGGCCGTGCAGGGAGTCCATGATCCGGCGGGCGGCGGCGTTGCGGGCGGCGTTGTCGCCGCTCAGGTGGGCCAGGACGACCGCCGCGCGCCCGTCGCCGCTGCGCAGCCCGGGCTCGTGGCCGCGCCAGTACGAGGTGACCCGCCACACGCCGGGATCGGCCGAGACGCGTTCGGTGAGCCGCGTCCCGGCGGCGTCGATCTCGGGGTCGTCGACCGGGCGCGCGGCGCGGGCGATCAGGACCAGGTCGGCGTTGCCCGCGTGGAAGGCGTCCTGGAGGATGTCGTCCGCGCGCAGGGACTGCGATCCGAGCGGCACGATGTCGCCCAGCACGAGCCGGTCGTGCACGTCCAGGCCGGCCACGAGCGAGACGGCGAACGTGACGGCCGCGCCCCAGAGCACGACCCGTCGCGGCCACCTCCGCCCACGGCCGGACGGCGGCGAATTGCCCCACATCGGTGAATCCTTACGTCGAGTAACGGTCGGTCGAGGCCGCCGCGCACGCGCTCCCCCGCGGCGCGGGCCTGTGTGGTCAGTTGTGTGCGGTTGGCTTGTGCGCTCAGTCGAGGCCGGCGCGTACGCGTTCCTCGGCGGCGCGGGCCAGGGCGGCCCGTCCGCGCGGCCCGCGGGCGGGCGCGGGCGGCGGCAGGAGCGGGGTGAGCCGCACCTCGGCCCGCAGCCGTCGCGTCCCGGCCACCCGGACGACGGACCCGGTCACCGAGTCCTCGCCCACCCAGCTCCCCCGGCTCGACGGGCTCGGGCCCTCGTAGTAGCGCAGGACGGCCGGGCACACCGCCGCCCCCGCGTCGATCGCCGCCTGGAAGACCGCGGGCCGGAACGTGCCGACCTCGCGCCCGCAGGACGTGGTGCCCTCGGGGAAGACGGCGACCGTCTCCCCGGCCAGCAGGGCGTCGCGGATCAGGCCCACCGCGGCGGGCAGCGTGGACAGGCGTTCCCTGTCGATGAACAGCGCCCCGCAGGCCGCGCCGAGCGTCCCGATGAGCGGCCACCGGCGCACCTCCCGCTTGGCCAGCAGGCGGCAGGGCAGCGCGGCCAGCATGACCAGCGGGTCGAGCAGCGAGACGTGGTTGGCCACGACGAGCACCCCGGCCGCCGCCCCCGCGAGGTCCGCCGGACCGGCGACCTCGACCCGGACGCCGAGCGCGCGCAGCAGCAGCCGGGCCGCCGCCTGCGCGGTCCTGGCCCGCCAGAGCCTCGGCGCGGCCCCCATGGCGAGGAAGGCGGGCAGCGCGGCCAGCAGCACCAGCAGGGCGGCGCACAGCCGGGCCGCGCGGCGCGTCCGCCCGGCGGCGACGGCCTCCTCCGGCAGGCACGCGCGCACCGAGCACGGCGCCCGCGCCAGCCACGGGTTGATCTCCACGCGCCGGCCGGGGCCGGCGACGTGCCGCCACGTCGCACGCCCCCGCCCCGCCCCGGCGGGCGCCCCGACGGGCAGCACGACGGATGACACAGCTGGCGGCACCACGGGCGGCGTGACAGACGGCGCTGCGGGTGGAGTCGGATGGGACACGCGGGACTCCCAGACGGTGATCGGCGAGCTTGCCCGAGCGGCGCTAACGGCAGCGCGAGACGGCGGCGGGCGGCAGGTCGCGCCGGACCGGCCCCGGAACGTGGACCGTTCCAATCCTTGTGTGGGTGCCCCGGCGCCGGGACGGGCGGATATGGGGCGGATGTGAGCTTTGGGCGATTTCTTGCGACTGCACGATCATGAGCGTCCCGAATTCGGAGCGGGCTCGGCACCGGCGGCCTGACCGCGGGGTGACAAGCGGATGATGATCCTGTTAGTGCAGGTTAAGCGCCATCCGGCGGAGAGCGCCGAATTTGCGCCACGTGTCGCCCGACCTTGGCAGAACACTCCCCAAGCCGTCCCAGCTCATGACCTGAGCCCCATAACCTGACAAGGTGATCTACGCAAAGACGCCCCTCACCCCCGAGATCCGTGCCGCCGCCTCCCGGGCCTGGGGCGCCGAAGGAGAGGGCGAGCGGCTGCACGGCGGGGAGGAGTCGGCCGCCTACCGCCTTGGCGACCACGTCGTCCGGGTGGGCCCGGCCGCGCGCGGGGTGGCCGAGTCGGAGTGGTGCCACGCCGTCGCCCGGCACGCCGCCACCACGCTCCCCGAGGCCGTCGCCCCGCTGGCCACCGCGGGCGGCGCGACGGTGGTCGTCGTGGCGGGGCGGCCGATCTCCTGCTGGCCCTACGTCGAGGGCGAGTGGCCCGACTCCGACGTCCCGGCGCAGCGGGAGGCGGGCGCGCGGCTGCTGGCCAGGCTCCACCGCGCGCTGGCCGGTCTGCGTCCGGGCCCGCGTCCCGTGCCCGCCTTCCAGGAGTCCGGCCTGTACGGCGACCCGCCCCCGGACGCCGCCGACCTGCACGACCCCGTCCTCGACCGCTGGCTGGCGGCCTTCCACGCCGGGCATCCCGTACGCCACCCGCTGCACGGCGACTACTACACCGGCAACACCCTGGCCAGGGACGGCCACATCGTCGCCGTCCTCGACTGGGACGAGACCTTCGTCGGCGCCCCCGAGCTGGAGCTGGCCGCCGCCGCGCTGGAGTGGGGCGACGACCTGACCGGCCCCAGCAAGGAGTTCGTGGCCGCCTACCACGAGGAGGGCGGCACGGCGGCCCCCCTCGACGACGAGTCGCTCGCCCAGCTCGTCCGGCACAAGCTGCGCAGGGAGCACGCCTACTTCCGCAAGGCCGCCGCGGCGGGCGTGCCGCACGACGAGGAGGACCTCGACTACCACCGGGCCCGGGTCGAGCTGTTCCACCGGCTGCGTCCCTGACCCGTGCGGCCCGGGTCAGAAGTAACGCAGCCAGACGTACACCCAGGCCAGGGCCGTGCTGCCCAGGGTGACGACGATGCCGTACCGGGTGAACTGCCAGAAGGAGATCGGGTTCCCGGTGCGGGCGGCGATCCCGAGGGCCACGACGTTGGCGCTGGCGGCGACGGCGGTGCCGTTGCCGCCGAAGTCGGCGCCGAAGGCGAAGGCCCACCACAGCGCCTGCCCGGTGGACGCGTCCGGTGCGGCGGCGGCCAGTTCCTCCACCACCGGCGCCATCGTCGCCACGTACGGGATGTTGTCGAAGAACGCCCCCAGCACGCTGGAGCCGAACAGCAGCGAGGTGGCCGCGGCGAAGTAGTTGTCGCCGAACAGGTCGATGGTGGCGCGGCCGATGGTCTCCATCATGCCGGTGTGCACCAGACCCGCGACCATGACGAACAGCCCGGCGAAGAACACCAGCGTGGGCCATTCGACCTCGCGCAGCACGTCCCCGAGCTCGACCCGGCAGACCAGCAGCATGACCCCCGCGCCGACCAGGGCGATGATCGAGGGCGCCAGGTGCAGCACGGAGTGCAGCGCGAACGCCGTCACCACGCCGGCCAGCACCGTCATCGACCGCGCCAGCAGCGCGGGGTCGGTGATGGCCCGCCGCTCCTGCAGCGCCATCACCTTGGCGACGTGGTCGGCGTTGTAGTGGAACGACCGGCGGAACAGCGGGTAGGTGAGCAGCACGAACACGCCGAAGATCACCACGACCGCGGGCGCCATGTGGACGAGGAAGTCGTTGAACGTCAGCCCCGCCCGGCTGCCGATGATGATGTTCGGCGGGTCGCCGATCAGCGTCGCCGCCCCGCCGATGTTGGAGGCCAGCACCTCGGCGATCAGGTACGGCTGCGCCGGGATGCGCAGCCGCCCGCACACCATCACCGTCACCGGCGCGACCAGCATGATCGTCGTGACGTTGTCCAGGAACGGCGAGGCCACGGCGGTGATGGCCATCAGCATCGCCATCAGCCGGTACGGCCGCCCCCGCGAGCGTTTGGCCGCCCAGATCGCCAGGTAGTCGAACAGCCCGGTCTGCTTGATCACCCCCACGATGATCATCATGCCGAGCAGCAGGAAGATGACGTTCCAGTCGATGCCCGCGTGCCCTGAGGAGAACACCTCCTCCCCCGGCGTCAGCCCCAGCACGGTCATCAGGCCGGCCGCCACCAGGACGACCTTGACCTTGTCGGCCTTCTCGGTGGCGATGAAGAAGAACGCCACCACGAAGATGGATAGGGCCAGGATCGCGCTCATGCGGATCAGTCCGGAAGGCTCGTGATGGCCAGGCTGGTCAGCAGGCGTTCCAGCGTGATCGCCCCCGTGAGGGTGGCGTCCGGGCCGAGGACGGCGACCAGCGGGCTGCGCGTGCGGGCCATCAGCGCCGCCACCTCCAGCAGGGTCGCGTCCGGCGGCACGGTGACGGGCCGCGCGGGCGGCCTGGGCAGGCAGTCGCCGACGGTCAGGTGGGCGAGCTCCTGCCAGAACAGCTCGGCGTCGCTCTCGTCGAGGGTGCGGGCCAGGGCCTGGTCCTCCTGGTACGTGCCGGGGATGGCCAGCCGCAGCACCTGCGTGCCCGGCAGCACGGTCGCCGGCCTGCCCCGCTCGTCCACCACGATGAGTCCGGGCAGCCGGTTGACCACCATCAGGCGCACGGCGCGTCCCACGGAGTCGCGGGCCGTCACGGTCGGCAGGGTGACGGCGATGTCCTGTGCTCGCATGGCACCGTCCACGGTGGTCGAAGTGGTGGGAAGACGACGGTTCGCGCCGGTTCGGGGCACGGTCGTATGACGGATCTTGATGGGGAGCCTCCAGCGGGGGCATGGGCGAAGGTCACAAAGGCGGCCGGGACGGCTCAGGCGCTCTGCCCCGGCCACGGGACGGCGGCCGGCCCCCGGCGCGGCCCGCGCGTCAGATGGCCCCGGGGGACGGACCGCGACCCGCGGGCGGGCAGGAGGAGAAGCGGTCCTGCCGCCGCGGCTCGGAGAAGGTCCGTGCCACGCATCGCCCACCTCCTTACGGTCCGTCCCTGTTTTCCGGGGAGACCATGCCATCACCGCGCGGGGGGCCGCGCCCATCGGGTCCGGCCCCCATATCGGGTGGGGGCGCGACCGTATTCGGGCCGGGTCAGTGGACAGCGCGGGCGGCGAACGCCCAGGCTGAAGGCATGAGAGACGCCGTCGCCACCGCGCCGGAGCCGCCTGGCCGCACCCCGGCCCAGGCGTTGTTCCGCCGCCTGTTCGTCATCAACGCGCTGGTCTTCGCCGCGGGCACGTTCGTGCTGGCGCTGTCCCCCGCGACGGTCTCCTCACCGGTGCTGCTGACCGAGGTCCCGGTGCTGCTCATCGGCCTGGCGCTGATCCTGGCGGCGAACGCGTTCCTGGTGCGGGCCAGCCTGGCCCCGCTGACCTCCCTGACCGCCCTCATGCGGCGGGTGGACCTGCTGCACACCCACGACCGGCTGCCCGCCGGCAACCGGGACCTGCGCAGCGTCACCGACACCTTCAACCAGATGCTCGACCGGCTGGAGGAGGAGCGCAGCGTGGCCAGCGCCCAGGCCCTGGCCGCCCAGGAGGCCGAACGCGGCCGCATCGCCCGCGAGCTGCACGACGAGATCGGCCAGAGCCTGACCGTCGCGCTCCTGGCGCTCAAGCGGGTGCGCGACCGGGCGCCCGCGGAGCTGGCCGACGAGCTCGGCCACGCCCAGGAGGCGATCAGGACCAGCCTGGACGAGGTGCGCCAGGTCGCCCACCGGCTGCGCCCCGGCGTCCTGGAGGACCTCGGGCTGGCCAGCGCCCTCACCGCGCTGGCCACCGACCTGTCGCAGACCGGCACGGTCGAGGTCACGCGTAAACTGGCCGCGGGGCTGCCGCCGCTCAGCTCCGAGGTCGAGCTGGTGCTCTACCGCATCGCCCAGGAGAGCCTGACCAACGTCGCCCGCCACGCCCAGGCCACCAGGGCGACGCTCACGCTGACGCCCGACGACGGCGACCTGGTCCTGCGCGTCACCGACGACGGCCGGGGCGGCATCGGCGAGCCGGGCGCCGGCATCCGCGGCATGCACGAGCGCGCCCTGCTCATCGGGGCCCGCCTGAGCGTGCACTCGCCGCCCGGCGGCGGCACCGAGATCGTCCTCACCGTCCCCGGCGCGGCCAAGGAGAACGCCCGATGACCCGCATCCTGCTCGCCGACGACCACGCGCTCGTCCGCCAGGGCGTCCGCCTGATCCTGGACGCCGAGCCCGACCTGACCGTGGTCGCCGAGGCGGCCGACGGGGCCGAGGCGGTGGAGGCCGTCCGCACCCACGACATCGACCTGGTCGTCCTGGACATCGCCATGCCGCGCATGACCGGCCTGCAGGCCGCGCGGGAGATCTCCCGCCGCCGGCCCGGCATCCGCCTGCTGATGTTGTCGATGTACGACAACGAGCAGTACTTCTTCGCCGCGCTCAAGGCGGGGGCCTGCGGCTACGTGCTGAAGTCGGTGGCCGACCGCGACCTCATCGAGGCGTGCCGGGCGGCGATGCGCGGCGAGCCGTTCCTCTACCCGGGGGCGGTCACCGCGCTGATCCGCGACTACCTCCACCGCCACCGGCACGGCGACCCGCTGCCCGACAGCCTGCTGACCGCCCGCGAGGAGGAGATCGTCAAGCTCATCGCCGAGGGCCACTCCACCAAGGCCATCGCCGACACCCTGGTCATCAGCCCCAAGACCGTCGACCGCCACCGCAGCAACATCCTGGCCAAACTCGGCCTCAACGACCGGCTCGACCTGACCCGTTACGCCATCCGCGCCGGCCTGATCGAACCCTGACCTCGGCGGACGGACGCGCCCCTGGGTCCCGCGGCCCCGGCGGCCCGGCCGGATGGAGCCCGCGGGCGCAGTTCCATGAGACGATCGAGATCATGATGGGTCCGTTGGGCGCGAGCAGTGACGTCCTCCACGCCTCCCTTTCGTCCTGTTGTGCTCCGGCACGGGCCGCCGCCGACCCTGCCGCCGATCCCGTCGTCGTGCCGGTCGTGTGCTGAGCATGGCCGAGGACACCGTCGCGTCCTGGGGCGCGCTCACCGGTCAGGAGGCCCGCGGCCTCGTCTCCCGCATCGAGGGGCTGCGTCCGCGGCGCGGTCCCGGCGACGGGGGCGAGGTCCCCGCGGCCGACGTCGACGTCGTCGAGGGGCTGGGTCCGGCGGCGGCCGGCGTGGCGGCGGCCTGGCTGCGCGAGCGGCCGTCCCCGGCCCTGCGGCGGACGCGGCTGCGGGTGCTGGCCTCCTACCTGCGGTGGTTGCGCGGGCAGGATCCCGGCGGCGACGTGCTGGGGGCCGGGTCGCAGGTCGACGCCTACTGCCTGGCCGCGCTCACCGCCGGTCTGGCGCCGTCCGGCCGGCCGCTGGCGCGCGCGACGGTGATCCGCAGGCGGGCCGTGCTGGCCTCGTTCTACGCCTTCGCCGGACGGCACGGGCCGGCTCTCCCGGCGCCGGCCGCTCACCCGCCCACCCCGGCCGAGCGGCGGCTGCTGCGCGGCGGGGTCGCCCTGCTGGCCGAGGAAGGGCGCTTAGCCGAGGCCGTGGCCGTCGGGCTGCTGGAGTCCACCGGCGCGTCCGTCGACGCGCTGGCCCGGCTGACCCCGTGCGACGTGCACCTGGTGGGCGCCGGCGACCCCGTGCTGATCACCCTGCACGACGGGCGGGGCGACATCGTCGCCTTCCCGCTCGCCCCCTACCTGCGCCGCCCGCTGCGCCGCCTGTGCGGCGACCGGCCCGCCGACCACCCGCTGCTCACCGGCGAGGCGGGCCGGCGGGTCGACCTGGCCTGGACGCGGGCCGCGCTCACCGAGGCCGCGATCGCCGCCGGCCTGCCCCGGCCGCGGGCCGAGGGCCTGCACCCGCACCTGCTGCGCGCCCTGACGGTGACCGAGCTCGGCGGGTCGCCCTGGCGAGCCTGACGACGACGAGCCCTGGGCAGCGACGGGCCCCGGGCCCCTGACGAGCCCCGGGGCCGCGGCGGGGTCACGGTTCCGCCGCGGGCCGGTACGCCGCTCCCCATCCCGTCGCCTGCCACGTGGCGGCGTGCGGTCGCAGGCGTGCCCGGTGGTCCTCCCAGGTCGCCGGCTCGCGCGTCCAGGATCGTTCGGCCGCGGCCGGGAGACGGGGCAGCAGCAGGAACGCCAGGTCGTCGAAGGACGTGATCGTCTCCGACCAGATCGCCGCCTCCACCCCGGCGACGCGGACGTCGAGCCCCGGCACCAAGGACCGCGGGGTCCAGTCGAACATCTGCCGGAGGGTCTTGGCCGGATAGTCGCGGAACCCGAGCCGGGCCCGGCGCGCCTCCCCCTCGGCGTCCGCGGCGGGCTCGGCGTACGGGCGGTCGTAGTACAGCACGTCGCTGGAGGACAGCAGCACCGGCAGCCCGGCCGCCGCGGCGGCGGGCCCGTCGGACGGCGCGAGGGCGAACAACGCCACCATCTGGTCGACGAACGGGTGCGCGGACTCCGGCAGCTCCGCCTTCTTGGCGTCGGCGTCGATGCTCGTCTCCGCGCCGATCCACAGCTGCACGAGGTCGCCGTCGCCCAGCGCCCCGGCGCGTACCGTCTCCTGCCAGGCCACGACCCGGCTGCCGGTGTCGTGCGCCGCGCGGACGGCCACGCCGACCGCGCGCGTGTACGCCGTGACGGGCATCCCGAACGGCTCATCACCCCCGACGTGCACGAACCGGGCACGGGACGCCCGCGCGAACTCGGCGACGGTCTCCGCGATGAAGGACTCGGCCCCGGGCACGGCCGGATCGACGTAGCCCAGGCGGGCGGCGGTCCGGTCGCCGGCGAGTTCCGGGCAGGCGCGGATCGCGGCGTGGGCGTGCCCCGGAAGGTCGATCTCGGGCACGATCGTCACCCCGCGCGCCGCGGCGTACGCCGTCAGCTCCGCCAGCTCGCGCCGCGTGATCAGCTCGCCGGGCGAGGTCGCGTCCAGCGCGGGACGGGCCGCCGACTGCAGCCGCCAGCCGCCGGAGTCGGTGAGGTGCAGGTGCAGCACGTTCAGCTTGTACCGCGTCAGCAGGTCGATGACGCGGCGGATCTCGTCCGGGCGGAAGGGATGCCGGACGACGTCGAGCATCAGGCCCCGCCACGCCAGGGCGGGCCCGTCGGCGATGCGCCCGACCGGCAGCCGGCCCGCCGCCGACTCCGCCAGCTGCACCAGCGTCGCGGCGCCCCGCAGGACCGCGTGCGGGGTCGGGCCGGTGATCGTGATCTCCTCCGGGGCGATCGTCACGGTGTGCCGCTCGTCCGGGGGAAGCTGTTCCGGCGCGACCCCATCGGCAGGCGGCACGTCGCCGGGCGCGTCGCCGATCAACAGGACGACGCGCGACGGGGACGGGTCACCCGCCGAGGGGGTGGCGGGGAGGCGGGCGAACTCGCCTTCGAGCCACGCGCGGGCGTCGCGCAGACGATCGTCCGCCCGGATCTCGACGCGGCCGGGGTGCAGGGCGGTCGTCGTCGCGTGGTCGAGCGCGACCGCGTGCGGCCACGGCACCAGCGCGGCCCTCATCGCCGGCCGCCGAGCAGCCCCGCCAGCGCCGGCATGCCGGCCACCGTGTCCTGGAAGCGCCGCGCGATGAGGTCCAGCCCCTCCTGCGTGGGGTGGAGCCCGTCGCCCAGCAGGCGCGCGTCCTGCTCGCCCAGCAAGGTACGGCCGTCCACCAGGTGCAGGTGGGGGTCGTCGGGCGCGCGCCCGGCGTGGACGCGCTCGATGATCCGGCGGGTGGCGGCCAGCGTGAGGGCGCCGTCGTCGGCCTCCAGGGCGCGGTCCGCCCCGGCGGCCGTGCCGCCGCGATCGACGGTCGGTCCCGGCGTGTGCTCGTGCGCCGGGCAGGCGATCGCGGTGATGAGGACCACCGGGGTGTCCGGATGGCCCTCGCGGATCAGGTCGAGGAAGCCGTGCACCGCGGGCAGCATCGTCCTGGCCCGCATCGAGTCGGCGTTCACGAGGTTGATGCCCACCTTCAGGGTGATCAGGTCCGCGGGGGTGTCCCTGATCATGCGGGCGACGAACGGGTCGAGCTGCACGTTCCCGCCGAACGACAGGTTGCGCAGGCGCCAGCCGGAGCCCAGGGCGACCCGCGCCGGCCAGGTGCCGTCGGGGGTGGCGGCCTGCAGCCCATGGCTGATGGAGCTGCCGTGATGCGTCCAGCGCGGGAGGCCGCCGGCGGACGGCGGCGCGATCGGGGCGTCGGCCGCCAGGCCGATGACCTCGACCGCGCAGTCGTGCGGCAGCATGATCTCGACCTGCTTCTCCCTGCCGTCGGGCACGAGGGCCACCGTCACGGCGGACGGATCGCGCTGTTCCCGGCCGGCGACCTGCCGGTCGGCGCCGATGACGACGACGTCCCCTTCGGGGATCGCGACGTGTTCCGCCACCGCGCCGTCGACGACGACGGCGAGGCTGTGCGGCCGGGCGACCTCGGCGCCGGCCGGCCGCAGCGAACGGGTGTGCAGGCGCAGCCGCAGCAGGGTCGCGCTGGTGGCGAAGCGCAGGGAGACGCCGGTGGGCGCCTGTTCCATGAGGTCGAACCAGGGGTCGTCGTGCTGTGCGCGGGCCCATGGCGGCAGCCGGCGCGGGCGCAGGCCGCCGTGGGCTCCCGGGTCGAGTGCGGCCGCGCCGTCGATGAGGCGGGCCAGGTCCGCGGCGTCCAGGGTCACGTCCAGGAGGTCCGTCACGACGCGGCCTTCCCGCCCAGGACGGCCGCCGGGTCCTGGACGAGCCGCCCGAACCAGCGGGCGCTGGGTTTGACCGTGCGCCGGAACGTGGTCCGGTCGACCGCGACGAGGCCGAAGGTGGGCGTCCACGATCCCCACTCGTAGTTGTCCAGGAGCGACCAGTGCAGGTATCCGCGCACGTCGATGCCGTCGGCCATGGCGCGGGCCAGACCCGTGACGGCCTCGGTCGTGTACGCGACGCGTTCGTCGTCGTCGGCGGTCGCGATGCCGTTCTCGGTCACCAGCAGCGGTGTCGATCCGCCGAGCCGGGCGGCGGTGTGCCGGACCGCGTCCTCCAGCGCGAGGGGGTAGTACTCCCAGCCCATCATCGTGCGCCTGTCGTCCGGGCCGGGGGCGATGACGCCGTCCGCGCCGGCGCGCAGGCGGCTGTAGGCCTGCACGCCGATGAAGTCGTCGTCCTTCGCCAGGTCGATGTACTGGTCGTCGACCAGGTACGACAGCTCGGCGGTGCGGTCGGGGCCGGCGCCGTGGTCCTGCACGTTCTGGTTGGCCACCGTCCACCCCGAGCGCAGTCCGGGCACGGAGGCGAGCAGGTCGCGGGCCTGCTCGTGCGCGCGGGCCAGCGCGCGGGTCACGTCGGGGTCCGGCGGGACGAAGGAGGGGACGGGTTCGCCGGCGCCGTGCCTGCGGCGCGCGGCCACCAGGGCGACCATGTTGGGCTCGTTGATCGTGCAGACCCAGGGCACGCCGTCGAGGATCGGCAGCACCGCGCGGACGTAGTCGGCGAAGTGCGCGACCGCCTCCCCGGAGGTCCAGCCGCCTCCGGCGCTCAGCCAGGCGGGGCTGGTGAAGTGGTGGAGCGTGACGACCGGGGTCAGCCCGCGCTGCCCGCAGCCTTCGATGATCCGGCGGTAGTGGGCCAGCATGGCCGGCGACGGGTGACCGGGCGCGGGGACCACGCGGGCCCATTCGACGCTGAACCGGTAGGCGTTGAGACCGAGGTCGCGGGCGATGTCCAGGTCCTCGGGCCACCGGTGGAAGCTGTCGCAGGCGTCCCCCGACCGTTCGGGCAGGCTCCGGCTCCCGTCGTGCTCCGCCTGCCAGAGGTCGCTTCCGACGTTGTTCCCCTCCACCTGGTGGGCCGCCGTCGACGCGCCCCACAGGAAACCGTCCGGGAATGTCGGCGGCTGCGAAGTCGTCATGTTCGATCCTGTCCTGGGTGTCGGAGGTGTGGTCATTTGAGGCCCATGGTGGCGATGCCCTGCACGAAGTAGCGCTGCAGGGACACGAAGAGCGCGAGGATCGGCGTGATGATCAGCACGGCCCCGGCGAGCAGCGTGCCGTAGTCGGTCGCGTACTGGCCGGTGGAGTAGAGCGAGAGCGCGACCGGCAGGGTGTACATCGACTCGGTCTGGCTCGCCACGAGCGGCCACAGGAAGTTGTTCCAGGAGCCGAGGAAGGTGAGGATGCCGAGGGTGGCCAGCGCGGGGCCGCACAGCGGCAGCACGACCCGGGTGAAGATCCTCGTCTCGGAGGCGCCGTCGATGCGGGCGGCCTCCAGCAGCGAGTCGGGGATGTCCAGCATGAACTGGCGCATCAGGAAGACGCCCACGGGCTGCGTGAGGAACGGCAGCACCAGGGCCCCGTACGTGTCGAGGATGCCCATCTTCGCGACGATCACGAACAGCGGGACGAAGGTCACCACGCCGGGCACCATGATGGTCACCAGCACGACGCCGAGCAGGACGCGCTTCCCGGCGAAGTCCATCTTGGCCAGCGCGTAGCCGACCATCGAGCAGAAAAGCAGGTTGCCGAGCACGGTGAGCACGGCGACGACCAGGCTGTTGCCGAAGAAGGTGCCGAAGTGCAGCTCGGTGAGCCAGCGGGCGAAGTTCCCGCCGGTGGGCGAGTGCGGCCACCACGTCGGGGGGTCGGCGAAGATCTCGTCCTGCGTCTTGAACGCGCCCAGCACCATCCAGGCGAACGGCGCGAGCCACACCACCACGCCGGCGGTCAGCACCACGTAGCTGAGCGAGCGCGCCGTCAGGCGTCCCTGCTGGGTCATGTGGCCCTCCTGAGCAGGCGGAACTGCAGGACGCCGACCGCCGCGATGACGACGAACATGATGTAGCTCGCCGCGGACGCCTTGGCGAAGTCGCCGAAGCCGAAGGCGTTGAACGTGTAGTACGTCATGGACAAGGTGGAGCCGAGCGGCCCGCCCTGCGTCATCACGAACGCCTCCTCGAAGAACTGCAGGTAGCCGACCGAGATGAGCACGCAGCCCAGCAGGATCGTGGGGCGCAGCAGCGGGAGCGTGATGCTGCGCAGGCGGCGCCAGGGCCCGGCGCCGTCCATCGCCGCCGCCTCCGCGACGTCGGCCGGGACGGCCTGCAGCCCGGCCAGGAAGATCACCATGAGGGTCCCGGTGTTGCGCCAGACGGCCATCAGGATCAACGAGGGCAGCGCCCAGGTGGTGCTGTTCAGCCAGTCCGGCCCCTCGACGCCGACCAGGGCGAGGACCATGTTGAGCAGCCCGTCCCGGGCGAGGATGTGACGCCAGATGACCGAGACCGCGACAACGCTCGTGACCACCGGGGCGTAGAAGGCGACGCGGTAGACCGGCCTGAGCCGGCGGACGCCCGAGTTGAGCGCCAGCGCCAGCCCCAGCCCGAGCGCCACCGTGGCGGGGATGCCGACGAGGACGAACAGCGCCGTCACCCCGGCGGCGTTCTGGAACTCCGGATCCGTGAGGACGTCCGCGTACTGCTGGAGGCCCACGAAGTTCACGTTGAAGGGCGACTGGATGTCCCGCGCGGTCAGGTCCGTGAAGGAGAAGCCGATCGAACCGGCGATCGGCAGGACCATGAACACCGCGAAGACGACGACGAACGGCGCGGCGAACAGCCAGGCGACCGTCGTCTGCCGGCGCCGGCGTTCGGAGTTGGCTCCCCCGGCCCGGCGGGCGCGCACGTCACGGGAGGCGCGCGCCCGTCCGGGGGCGGTGGGCGACATGGGGTTCGACACCGCTCAGGACACCCCGATGCCGTCGGCCTGCTGCTGGAGCTTGCGCAGCGTGTCCGCCACCGGGCGGCCGCCCTTGATGATCTGCTCGATCGCGGAGTCGCCCGCCGCGCCGACCTTGTCGAAGGCGACGAGCTGCGGCGGCGCCTTGGCCGTCTTGAGCTGCTCGGCGAACGCGGCGAGCGTCGGGTCGGCGACCAGCGCCGGATCCTGCCACGCGCTCCGGGGCGCCGGCAGGTCGCCGCTGACCTTGTACCAGGCCGCCTGGGTCTGCGGCTCGCTGAGCCACTGGACGAGCTTCCAGGCGGAATCGGGGTTCTTGGCGGCCTTGAAGACCACGAGGTTCGCGCCGCCGACGAACGAGGTCGAGCTCTTCCCCGCCGGAAGCGGCGCGGTCGCGTACTTGCCCGCGAACGCGTCCCCGCCGGCCTGGGAGATGGCGCCGCGCAGGAAGGGACCGGCGACGAGCATCGGCGTCGTGCCGGTCAGGAAGTCCTTCACCGCGGCGGCGGGCGCCGTGTCGGCGTTCGGATCGGCGATGCGCTGCTTGAAGTACGACGCCAGGTACTCGTACGCCGAGGCGAACTCCGGCGTGTCGAGCGTCCACGAGGACTGGTCGGCGTTCATCAGCTCCGCGCCGTTGGACCACGGCATCCAGAGCGAGGACAGGAACGATCCGGTCGTGCCCGCGGGCAGCCGGATGCCCCACTTCGCACCGGCCTTGCGCTGCAGGTCGGCCGCCATCCGCCGCAGCTCGTCCCAGGTGGCGGGGGGCTTGTCCCAGCCGGCCTTGCGGGCGAGGTCCGTCCGGTAGTAGAGCGCCCGGACGTCGACGTACCACGGCACCTCCAGCAGCCGGCCGCCGATGGTTCCCGTCGAGACGGCTCCCGGGTACATGCCCGCCGTGTCGATGGCCGCGGGCACGGGCGCGAAGGCGTCCTTGAACACCGGCAGGCCGGGCATCATGGCCAGGTCTGGAACGTTCCCGGCGGCGATGGCGGTCTGGAACTTCTGGTAGGCCGAGTCCCAGGGGATGGCGGTCACGTCGACCTTGACCCCCGGGTTGGCGGCCTCGAACTTCTTCACGAACTCGGGCAGGAGCTCGCCCTCGTTGCCCATCGCCCACATCGTGATCGCGCCGGCGGCCTTGGCCGCGACGCTGGAGGACGGCTGGGCCCGTCCGGCGCCCTCGTCGGCCCGGCCGCACGCGGTGAGCGCCGCCGCAACGGCGATCGCGGCCAGGGCCGCCACTGTTGATCTGTGTCGCACGGCCAGTTCCTTTCCTGTCGGCCTGTGTTGCCTCCCCCGAACGGCTGAGAATTTATGCGCTTAACTCGCCAGAAATCCAGCCCCAATGCGCAATTGAGACAAAACTTCGTCAGGAGCAGCCGCAGCTGCGGCCGAGCACCAGGCGCGTCGGCAGCACGTACGACCTGGGGTGGGACACCCCCGCCGCGGTGTCGGTCAGGATGCGCACCGCGAGCCGCCCCATCGAGGCGAACGGCTGGCGGACCGTGGTCAGCGTCGGGTTCGACAGCCGCCCGGCGACGATCCCGTCGAAGCCGGTGATCGCGACGTCGTCCGGCACCCGGACGCCGTGCCGGGCCAGCAGGTCCAGCACGGTGAGCGCGAGCTGGTCGGTGGCGCAGACCAGGGCGTCCGGCACGTCGCCGGCCGCGATGGCGGCGCGCAACGAGCGCAGGCTGTCCTGGGCCAGCGCGGTGGTGTCGAACGGCTCCTCGGGGACCGGCAGCCCGTGCGCGGCCAGCGCCGCCTGGAACCCGGCGAACCGGGCGGCGATGTCGGGCGCGGCCGGCTCGCCGAGGAACGCGGGAGACCGGCGGCCGTGCCGCTCGACCAGGTGATCGACGAGCTCGCGCACCGCGCTCTCGTTGGCCACCGTGATGTGGTGCAGCGGGTCGTGCATGGGCGGGCTGCTGAAGATCACCACGGGCACGCCGCGTCCCACGTGCTCCAGCAGGTCGCGCGCCGCGCCGCCCGGGAAGATCGCCAGGCCGTCGACGCTGCCGGCCAGGTCGAAGCTGCCCAGCGAGTCGCGGCTGGCCCCCGACCCGAGCATCACCGGGCGGCCCAGCCGCTGGGCCTCCAGCTCGAACCCGCGCTGGATCTCGTCGACGTAGAGCGGGAATCGCCGCACGTCACCGAGGCCGTCGAGCTCCCGGGCCACCATGGCGTCGAGGTCCTGGGCGCCGAGGTCGGCGGGCAGGAACATGTCGAAGGCGTACAGGCCGAGCGCCTGGGAGCGGCCCTTGGCGAGCCCGCGCGCGCTGCCGCTGGGCACGTAGCCGAGGGCCCGCGCGGCCTGCAGGACCAGCTCGCGCGTCTCCGGGCGAACCCGCTCCGGCTGCCGGAAGGTGTGCGAGACCGTCGCGATGGAGACGCCTGCCCGCTCAGCGACGTCGTAGACGGTCGCCCTCTGCGCCACCGGACCATCACCCGCCCTTCCCGGCGTCGCCTGCGAACGGATCGTATCCGCTTCGGGTCACCACCCTACGCGCCGGGCCCGGCCGGTGATCACCACGCTCGTACGCGTACCGGAGACGACCGGGATCTTGACGGGACGCCCGCGCCCGGTAAAACTAACCACCTGGTAGGAAATGGCTGCGCGCCGCGGGTTCGCCCTGCGTGCGCGGCGTTCACCTCCGCCGCCGCGCCGGCCCCCGCCCTCACCCCCCTCCAGAGAAGGTGCCCCATGTTCGGGAAGAAGTCCCTCACACTCTCAGCGGCGGCCGTCACGGCGGCCGTCTCCTCGCTCCTGGCGACGCCGGCCGCGCACGCCTCCGCCCGTGACACCGCCGTCGGCCACTATGTGGCCCTCGGCGACTCCTACACCGCAGGCCCGGGAATCCCGAATCAGACGGACGCCGACTGCGGCCGTTCCGACCGCAACTACCCGACCCTGACCGCGGCCGCGCGGACCGTCGCCGCTTTCACGGACGTCAGCTGCGCCGGCGCGACCACGGCGAACATGACCGGCGCGCAGGGCGCGGCCCCGCCCCAGCTGGACGCGCTCCGCCCGGAGACGGACCTGGTCACGCTGGGGATCGGCGGCAACGACATCAACGTCAGCGGCATCATCGGCCGCTGCGTCATCCTCGGCAGGCTCGACCCCGGCGGCTCGCCGTGCAAGGCCAGCTACACCCTGGCCGGCATCGACCAGCTCGCCGGGCGCATCGCCGCCACCGGCGACAAGATCGACGCCGTGCTCCAGGAGATCAGGCGGCGCTCCCCCGGCGCGGACGTCCTCGTCGTCGGCTATCCGGTCATCATGCCGGACGACGGGAGCAACTGCTATGCGACCGTCCCCATCGCCAAGGGTGACGCACCCTGGCTGCGGGACGTGGAGAAGCGCCTCAACACCATGCTCGCCACCCGCGCCGCGGCGGGCGGCGCCCGATTCGTCGACACCTACACCGGCTCGGTGGGCCACGACCTGTGCAAGCCCCTCGGCGTCCGGTGGATGGAGCCGATGGAGGGCGTGGACTCGGTGGGACTCCACCCCAACGCCTCGGGCCACCAGGCCATGTCCACCGCCGTGCTGACCGCGGTGGACGCCGCCCGGCGCTGACGGCGCCGCCGCCGCGGATCCTGATGGCCGTCAGGTTCGGACGGCGCCGGTGATGCGGCGGCGGAACACCCAGTACGTCCACGCCTGGTAGGCCAGCACCAGGGGCGTGAAGACGGCCGCGACCCAGGTCATCACCGTCAGCGTGTACGGGCTGGAGGCCGCGTTGGTCACGGTGAGGCTGTTGGCCGGGTCCAGGGCGGGCATGACGTTCGGGAACAGGCCGGTGAAGATCGCGGCCACCAGGGCGACCACGGCGACCGCGCTGGCGGTGAAGGCCCACCCGTCACGGCCGCGCACGGTCGCGGCCACCGCGCCGGCCAGGCCGAGCGCGACCAGCGCCACCGCGGCCCACCGCAGCGCGCCGCCGCCGTCCGAGAGCAGCAGGAACGCCATCACGACCAGGAACGCCGCCGGGGAGATGCTCTTGGCCATCCGGCCGGCGGCCAGGCGCAGGTCGCCGGTGGTGCGCAGGGCCAGGAAGACCGCGCCGTGCAGGGTGAACAGCAGCAGCGTGGCCAGCCCGCCGAGCAGCGCGAACGGGTTGAGCAGGGTCAGCAGCGTGCCGGTGTACTCGTGCTCGGCGTTCAACGGCACACCGCGCACGATGTTGGCGAACGCCACCCCCCACAGGAAGGCCGGGACGAGCGAGCCCCAGAACAGCGCCCGGTCCCAGCCGCGCGTGCTGTCGCTCTTGCTGCGGTACTCCAGGGCCACGCCGCGGGCGATGAGCGCCAGCAGGATGAGGAACAGCGGCAGGTAGAAGCCGCTGAACAGGGTGGCGTACCACTCGGGGAAGGCGGCGAAGGTCGCGCCGCCGGCCACCAGCAGCCACACCTCGTTGCCGTCCCACACCGGGCCGATCGTCTTCAGGACGGCCCGCCGGTCGGCCTCCTCACGGCTCAGGACGGGCATCAGGATGCCGACGCCGAAGTCGAAGCCCTCCAGCAGGAAGTAGCCGGTCCACAGCACGGCGATCAGGACGAACCAGACGTTTTCCATGATTTCCTCAGTAGCTCAGCGCGGGGACGGCGGTCTCGGGCTCGTCCTGCTCGTTCGGCCCGATCCGGATGAACTTGACCAGCAGCCGGATCTCGATGATCGCGAGCACGGCGTAGGCCAGGGTGAAGCCGACCAGCGTGATGGCCACCGAGGGGACGTCCGCCGTCGGCGAGACGGCGTAGGCGGTGCGCATCAGCCCGAAGACGGTCCACGGCTGGCGGCCCATCTCGGTGAAGATCCAGCCCATGCTGTTGGCCAGGAACGGCAGGCCGATCCCGGCGATGGCCAGCCGGTAGGCCCAGCGGCCCGCGGGCAGCCGGCCGCGCCTGGTCAGCCAGAGCCCGGCCAGGGCGAGCAGCGCCGACAGCATGCCGAACCCGATCATCAGCCGGAAGGACCAGTAGGCCAGGCCGACGATCGGCCGGTAGTCGCCGGGGCCGTACAGGGCCTGGTAGCGGGCCTGGATGTCGTTGATGCCCTCGACCTCGCCGTCCAGGGTGTTGGTGGACAGCAGGCTCAGGCCGTAGGGGATCTGCAGGTTGACGTGGTTGCGGCCGTTCTCGACGTCGCCGATGGCGAACAGGGAGAAGCCGGCGGAGGTCTCGTCCTCCCACAGGGCCTCGGCGGCGGCCATCTTCATCGGCTGCTGCTCGGTCATGATCTGGGCCTGCCAGTGGCCGGAGAACGACACCCCGACCGCCGAGACCAGGCTGACGGCCAGCGCCAGCCGGGCCGAGGTGCGAAAGAGGGAGACGTCCCGCTTGCGCAGCAGGAACCAGGCGCTGACGCCCAGCACGAACGCGGCCGCGGTCAGGAACGCCCCGAACAGGACGTGCGGGAAGGTGACCAGCGTGGTCGAGTTGGTCAGCACGGCCCAGATGTCGGTCAGCTCGGCGCGGCCGTTGTTGATCCGGTAGCCGACGGGGTGCTGCATCCAGGAGTTGGCCGCCAGGATGAAGTAGGCCGAGATGTTGGTGCCGATGGCGGCCAGCCAGATCGTGGCCAGGTGCAGGCGGGGCGACAGCCGGTCCCAGCCGAAGATCCACAGGCCGAGGAAGGTGGACTCCAGGAAGAAGGCCATCAGCCCCTCCATGGCCAGCGGCGCCCCGAACACGTCGCCGACGAAGCGGGAGTAGTCACTCCAGTTCATCCCGAACTGGAACTCCTGCACGATGCCCGTCACCACGCCCATGGCGAAGTTGATCAGGAACAGCCGGCCCCAGAACCGGGTCAGCCGCAGGTACTCCGGCTTCTTCGTCCGGTGCCACGCCGTCTGCAGACCGGCCACGATGATCGACAGGCCGATCGTGAGCGGCACGAAGAGGAAGTGGTAGACGGTCGTGATGCCGAACTGCCACCGGGAGAGATCCAGGACATCCATGCAGGCCAGGCTCCTCTTCCCGGCCGCCGCGCCGTAGGGCCGTGCGTCCCGGGGGCGAGGGACGTTGGTCCCATGAAGGGGCGAAGGACCCTGTCCGGGGTACGGGGTGCCTGGAAGGCTGTGACACGCATGGGGACGCAGCGGCAGGAGGAGACAGTGACAGAGACCGGCGACTTCGGCCACCGCATCCAGTACCACCGGCAGCGGCTGGGGCTCACCGTCGAGCAGGTGGCGGAGCGGGCGGACATGTCCGCCGGCTACCTCCGGTACATGGAGGAGCACGTGGACATCCCCGACAGGGGAACCCTGAACCGCCTGGCCGACGCGCTCGGGACGACCGGCCAGGACCTGCTGGGCGGCGGGCGCGACCGTCCGCCGGGCGTCGGGCCCGCGATGGCCGAGCCCGTCCTGGAGGTCCTCGACCGCGAGGAGTGCCTGCGCCTGATCGCGCCCGGCGGCATCGGCCGGATCGCGTTCAACGGCTCGCACGGGCCGACGGTGCTGCCCGTCAACTTCCGGGTGCACGACGGCGCCATCGTCTTCCGCACCGCCGCGGGCGGCCCGCTCGACCAGGACCTGCGGACCGGCCTGGAGGGCGTCGAGGTCATGGTGGGCTTCGAGGTGGACCGGATCGACGAGGCCCGGCGGCAGGGCTGGAGCGTGCTCGTGCAGGGGCCCGCCCACCACGTGACCCCCGACGAACAGGCCGCGTCGGACGTCACCCCGTGGGCGGGCGGCGACCGGCGGCTGCACATCCGGATCGTCCCCCACCACGTCACCGGCCGCCGCATCCACTCCATGTGAGGGGGGCCGGCCCCGGAGGCTAGAAGCGCGGCCGGACGACCGCCACCGGGCAGGCCGCGTGGTGCAGCACCCCGTGGCCGACCGAGCCCAGCACGGCCGAGGCGAAGCCGCCGAGCCCGCGCGAGCCCACCACCACCAGGTCGGCCGTCCCGGCGGCGCGGACCAGGGCGGAGACCGGGTGCTCGCACGGCTGTTCCTCGGTGATGACCAGGTCGGGGTTGGCCTGCCGCCACGGGACGACGTGCCCGTGCGCCTGGCGGTCGGCGTCCTGCATGACCTCGATGAGGCTGCCGTAGGCGGCGGCGTACGGCGAGGAGACCGGGATCTGCCAGGCCGAGACCACGTGCAGCCGCGCCCGGCGCGCCCTGGCCTGCTCGACGGCGTACTCCATGGCCGTGCGCGCGTGCCCGGAGCCGTCGAAGCCGACCACCACCCGGTCGTGCCGCCCCTGCGGCGGCGTCCGGACGACGACGACCGGGCCGGCGGCGTGCCCGGCCACGGCGACGCTCACCGACCCGGCCTGCATGCCGGTGAACCCGCCGAGCCCGCGCGCGCCCAGCACCACGCTGTCGGCCGCGAGCGACTCCGCGACCAGGGTGTCCACGACGTTCCCGGCGACCGCCTCCGTCGTCACCCCTACCCGCACGGCCTCCCCGTCCCGTCCGGCCTGCCCGGCCAGGGCGGCCGGGATGGCCTGCCCGGCCAGGGCGGCGGCGGCCTCCAGCACGCGGGCGGGGTCGTCCGTCCCGCCGGGCCGGCGCACGTGCACGATGCGCAGGTCCAGCCCGCGCCGCGCGGCGTCGGCCGCCGCCCATTCCACCGCCGCGGTCGCGGGCGCGGATCCGTCCACCGCCACCACGATCTGACCGCCCATCACGCTCTCCTTCCCTGGGATTCCTCGTGTCGTCAGGTCCGCGGCCGGACGGGCACGCGCCGCCGGTAGACGACGTAGGGCCGCCACAGGTAGGCCACCGGCGCCGACCACACGTGCACCAGCCGGGTGAACGGCCAGATCGCGGCGAGCAGCCAGGCCGACATCGCGTGCAGCTGGAACAGCAGCGGCACGTCGGCCATCAGCCGCGGGTCGGGACGGAAGGTCAGCACGCCCCGGAACCAGACGGCGATCGTGGCCCGGTAGTCGTAACCGCCGCCGAGCAGGTTGCTGCCCACGGTCGCGGCCATGCCGAGCACGATCACCCCGGCCAGCACGGTGAACAGCACCCTGTCGGCGCGGGTGGTGGTGCGCCGCACCCGCGGGCTGGTCAGGCGCCGGGCCAGCAGCAGCGTCAGGCCCGCGACGACCATGACCCCGGCCACGGTCCCGGCGCTGACCGACACCAGGTGGTAGAGGTGCTCGTCCACGCCGACCGCCTCGGTCCAGCTCTTGGGGACGAGCAGGCCGAGCACGTGACCGCCGATGGCCGCGAACGCGCCCAGGTGGAACAGCGGCGAGCCGAGCCGCAGCAGCCTGCTCTCCAGCACCTGCGTGGTACGGGTGGTCCAGCCGAACTGGTCCACCCGCCAGCGCCAGACGTGCCCGGCGACGAAGATCGTCAAGGCGACGTAGGGGACGATCGCCCAGAGCACGACGCTCACGGCCGTACCTCACTCTCGTTCAGCGGCGGCCCGTACGGGGCCAGGCCGACCTCCTCGGCGGGCGGGCCGGCCAGGGCGAGGTCGGCCACCGCGGCCCGCTCGGCCTCCGACATGCCGGGCAGCACCGCGCACAGGGCGTCCAGCACGAGCGCGTACGGCGAGCCGGCCTCGTGCAGGGCGGTGCGGATGAGCTCCAGCCCCTTGCGGTGCTGGCGCAGCGGCGCCTCCCCCACGTCCGGCCCGGCCAGCGCGGCGAACTCGCACACCACCGGCAGGAAGTCGGGCAGCTCGCCCTCGGGCGGGGTGAGCCCGGCCACGCGGTAGCGCTGCTTGAGCGTCAGCAGGGCCATGCCCCGGCGGCGGGTGTCGCCGTGCAGGTAGTAGGTGAGGTAGAGGCTGGACCTGCGGCGCAGGTCGAAGGTCTCGACGTAGTGGCGGGCCAGCGGCATCGGCTGCCGGTCGCCGAACCACCACAGGAACTGCTCCAGCGCCTGGCGCGGATGCCCGTCGGGCAGCGCGGCGACGGCCGCGCGCAGCTCGGGGCGGGCGGCCAGCAGCCCGGCGTCCGGGTACTGCAGCAGCAGCGAGACCAGCCGGAGCAGCGCGGCGCGGTCCTGCGGCCGTTCGACGACGGCGTCGGGGGCGGGCAGCAGTCTCATGACGCCGGCCCCTTGCCGGTGAACAGCTTCAGCCCCAGGCGTCCGTCGCTGCGGCGGCCGGTCACGCCGGTCGGGTGGAACCCGCTCATCCCGGGGCCGCCGTCGCCGTCCAGGCTGCACCCGGCGGCCTGGGCCGACAACGCGGCGGCGTCCTCGCGGTGGGCGGCGGGCACGACGTAGCGCTCCTCGTACTTGGCGACGGCCAGCAGGCGGTACATCTCCTCCATGTCCCGCGCCGTCATCCCGGCCGACTCCAGCAGGTCCCCGGCCACGGTGCCGTCGAGGGTGCGGGCCCGCATGTAGCCGCGCATCGCCGACAGCTTCATCAGCACCCCGGCCACCACCTCGGTGTCCCCGGCGCTGAACAGCCCGGCCAGGTACTCCAGCGGGATGCGCAGGTCAGTGATGGCGTGGAAGACGTTGTCGGGGTCGTCGGCGTCCGCGCCGGCCCCGGTCACGGCGTCGAGCACCGGCGACAGCGGCGGGATGTACCAGACCATCGGCAGCGTGCGGTACTCCGGGTGCAGCGGCAGCGCCACCCGGTAGCGCATGGCCAGCCGGTAGATCGGCGAGCGCCGCGCGGCCTCGATCCAGTCCTCGCTGATCCCGCAGGCCCGCGCGGCAGCGGCCACCTGCGGGTCGTCGGGGTCGAGGAAGACCTTGCGCTGTGCCTCCAGCAGGTCGCGCGGGTCGGGCACGCGGGCGGCGGCGAGCACGGCGTCGGCGTCGTACAGGACGAGGCCGATGTAGCGCAGCCGGCCCACGCAGGTCTCGGCGCACACGGTCGGCTGTCCCGCCTCGATGCGGGGGAAGCAGAACGTGCACTTCTCGGCCTTGCCGGTCCTGTGGTTGACGTACACCTTCTTGTACGGGCACGACGAGACGCACATGCGCCAGCCGCGGCAGCGGTCCTGGTCCACCAGGACGATGCCGTCCTCCTCCCGCTTGTACATCGCGCCGGAGGGGCAGGCGGCCACGCACGCCGGGTTGAGGCAGTGCTCGCAGATGCGCGGCAGGTGGAACATGAAGGTCTGGTCGAACTCCATGCGCACCTTCTCGGCCATGGCCGCCAGGTTGGGGTCGCCGTGGGCGTGCTCGGGGGCGCCGCCGAGGTCGTCCTCCCAGTTGGCGCCCCACGTGATGTTCATGTCCTTGCCGGTGATGGCCGACTTGGGACGGATGACCGGCACGTGCGGCCCGGCGGGGGCGTTGAGCAGGGTGTCGTAGTCGTAGGTGGCCGGCTCGTAGTAGTCGTCCAGGTCCGGCAGGTCGGGGTTGGAGAACAGGCTGAGCAGCCGCTTGACCCGGCCGCCCGCGCGCAGCTTGAGCCGGCCGCGCCCGTCGAGCTGCCAGCCGCCGTGCCAGCGTTCCTGGTCCTCGTACCGCTTGGGGTAGCCGACGCCGGGCTTGGTCTCGACGTTGTTGAACCAGACGTACTCGACGCCGTCCCGGTTCGTCCAGGTCTGCTTGCAGGTGACGGAACAGGTGTGGCAGCCGATGCACTTGTCCAGGTTCATCACCATGGCGACCTGTGCCATGACGCGCATCAGTAGGTCACCTCCTGGCCGCGGCGGCGGATCACCGTGATCTCGTCACGCTGGTTGCCGGTCGGCCCGTAGTAGTTGAAGGCGTAGGTGAACTGCGCGTACCCGCCGATCAGGTGGCTGGGCTTGAGCAGCAGCCGGGTGAGGGAGTTGTGCACGCCGCCGCGCCGGCCCGACCGCTCGGTGAGCGGGACGTTCACGTTGCGGTCCTTGGCGTGGTACATGTACACGGTCCCGGCCGGCATCCGGTGGGAGACGACCGCCCTGGCCACGACCACGCCGTTGCGGTTGTACGCCTCGATCCAGTCGTTGTCGGCGGCCCCGATCGAGGCGGCGTCCTCGACGCTCATCCAGATCGTCGGCCCGCCCCGCGACAGGGCCAGCATGTACGCGTTGTCCTGGTACTCCGAGTGGATCGACCACTTCGAGTGCGGCGTCAGGTACCGGACGGTGACCTCGGCGCCCTGCCCGTCAGCCTGCCCGTCAGCCTGCCCGTCGCGCTGGTCGCCGTGGTGGCGGCGCAGGTCGAGCGGCGGCCGGTAGGCGGGAAGCTGCTCGCCCAGCTCGATGATCCAGTCGTGGTCGAGGAAGAACTGCTGCCGGCCGGTCAGGGTGTGCCATGGCTTGTCGCGTTCGACGTTGATGACGAACGCGGAGTAGCGGCGCCCGCCGGTCTCCGAGCCCGACCACTCGGGCGAGGTGATCACCGGCTGCGGTCTCGACCGCGTGTCGGCGAACGTGATGCGCTTGCCCTCGTGCTCGGCGGCCAGGTCGGCGAGCCTGGTCCCGGTGCGCTTCTCCATGGTCTGGAAGCCCTGGGTGGCCAGGCGGCCGTTGGTGGTGCCGGACAGCGCGAGGATGGCCTCGCACATCCGGTCGGCGGTGCCCAGGGAGATGTGGCCCTCGGGGGTCTCGCCGTTCTGCTCACGCAGGTGGTCCAGCTCGGGGCCCACCCGGTAGGTGATCCCCTTGGTGGTCAGGCCCAGGTCGGCGAAGAGCGGCCCGATCCCGCGGACGCGCTCGGCGACCGCGCCGTAGTCGCGCTCGACCGTGACGATCTTGGGCATCGTCCGGCCCGGGACGGGCTCGCACTCGCCGTGCTTCCAGTCGCGCACCCGGCCGCCCGGCTGGGCCAGCTCGTCCGGGGTGTCGTGGGTGAGCGGGACGGCCAGCACGTCGGTGCGCCGGCCCAGGTGGCGGGCGGCGAGCTTGGAGAAGGCGTCGGCCAGCCCGAGGAAGGCGTCGTGGTCGGACCTGGTCTGCCAGGGCGGGGCGATGGCCGGGTTGAAGGCGTGCACGAACGGGTGCATGTCGGTGCTGGACAGGTCGTGCTTCTCGTACCAGGTGGCGGCGGGCAGGACGACGTCGGAGAACAGCGCCGTGGACGTCATCCGGAAGTCGATCGTCGTCAGCAGGTCGAGCTTGCCCTCCGCGGCGTTCTCCCGCCAGGTCACCTCGGCCGGGCGCAGCCCCTCGGGCGTCTCCTCGTTGCGCGCCTCGGCGTCGGCGCCGAGCAGGTGGCGCAGGAAGTACTCGTTGCCCTTGCCGGACGAGCCGAGCAGGTTGGCCCGCCACACGGTCAGCACCCGCGGGAAGTTGGCCGGGTCGCCCGGGTCCTCGGCGGCGAAGCGCAGCCGCCCCGCCTTCAGCTCGTCCACCACGTGCTCGGCCACCGGGACGCCGCGCGCGGCGGCCTCGTCGGCGAGCTTGAGCGGGTTGCGGTCGAACGTCGGGTGCGAGGGCAGCCAGCCCAGCCGGGCCGCCTGGGCGTTGCAGTCGGCGAACGAGCGGCCCGCGAACCTGCCCTCGCCCAGCGGGCTGGCCAGCTCGCCGGCCCCGATGCGCTCGTAGCGCCACTGGTCGGTGGCCAGGTACCAGAACGCGGTGCCGGCCATGTGCCGGGTCGGGCGCTGCCAGTCGAAGCCGAAGGCCAGGTGCTGGAAGCCGGTGACCGGGCGGACCTTCTCCTGGCCCACGTAGTGCGCCCAGCCGCCGCCGTTGACGCCCTGGCAGCCGGTCAGCAGCACCAGCGTCAGGAACGAGCGGTAGATCTGGTCGGAGTGGAACCAGTGGTTGGTGCCGGCGCCCATCGCGATCATCGACCGGCCCTGGGTGCGCTCGGCGTTGCGGGCGAACTCGCGGGCGATCCTGGCGATCGTGGCGGCCGGGACCGAGGTGATCTCCTCCGCCCAGGCCGGGGTGTAGGGCTGCGTGGCGTCCTCGTAGCTCGCCGGCCATTCGCCGGGCAGGTCGCGGGCCACGCCGTACTGGGCCATGAGCAGGTCGAACACCGTCGTGACGAGCTTGCCGGCCAGCTCGGTGACCGGGACGCCGCGGCGCATGACCGAGCCGCCCTCGGTGGGGCCCTCGTCGAAGCGCGGCAGGTCCACCTCGACCGCGCGCCCGGACCGGCCGAGCAGGGTCAGCGCGGGGACGGCGCCGTCCAGGTCGAGGTTCCAGCGGCCCTCGCCCTCCTTGCCCCAGCGGTGGCCGAGCGAGCCGTTCGGCACCTGCGCGGCGCCGGTCGCCTCGTCCAGGAAGACGGTCTTGAACTCGGCGTTCTCGCTCTCCTGGCCCAGGTCGGCCGCGGTCAGGAAGCGGCGCGGCACGTACGCGTCGCCGCGCGGCTCCAGCGTCACCAGGAACGGCAGGTCGGTGTACTTGCGCACGTAGTCGGTGAAGTACGGCACCTGGCGGTCGCGGAAGAACTCGGTCAGCGTCACGTGGCCCATCGCCATGGCCAGGGCGCCGTCGGTGCCGGGGTGCGGCGCGAGCCAGTCGTCGGCGAACTTGACGTTGTCGGCGTAGTCCGGGCTGACCGCGACGACCTTGGTGCCCTGGTAGCGGGCCTCGGTCATGAAGTGGGCGTCCGGGGTGCGGGTGACCGGGATGTTGGAGCCCCACATGATCAGGTAGCGGGAGTTCCACCAGTCGGCCGCCTCGGGCACGTCGGTCTGGTCGCCCCACACCTGCGGCGAGGCGATCGGCAGGTCGGCGTACCAGTCGTAGAACGACAGCAGCGTGCCGCCGATCATCGACAGGAAGCGGGTGCCGGCCGCGAACGAGGCCATCGACATCGCCGGGATCGGCGAGAAGCCCACCACCCGGTCGGGGCCGTGCTCCTTGATGGTGTGCACGTGGGCGGCGGCCATGAGCTCCAGGACCTCGTCCCAGCTCGACCGGACGAACCCGCCCTTGCCGCGGGCCCGCTTGTAGGCCCGCGCGCGCTCCGGGTCGCCGGTCAGCTCCGCCCACGCCAGCACGGGGTCGCCCAGCCTGGCCTTGGCCTCGCGCCACATCTCCAGCAGCACCCCGCGCACGTACGGGTAGCGCACCCGCGAGGGAGAGTAGGTGTACCAGGAGAAGGACGCGCCACGGGGACAGCCGCGCGGCTCGTACTCGGGCGACTCCGGGCCGACCGACGGGTAGTCGGTGGCCTGGTGCTCCCACGTGATCAGGCCGTCCTTGACGAACACCTGCCAGGAGCACGAGCCCGTGCAGTTCACGCCGTGCGTCGAGCGCACCACCTTGTCGTGCGCCCACCGGTCCCGGTAGAAGCGGTCCCAGGCGCCGGGATCGACCTGGTGCAGGGTACGGCCGTCGGCCGACACCTCCGCCCTGGTGAAGAACTTCCTGGCCGCCAGCAACGGCCCCATGCCCGGGATCGCGTCTATGTCGCTCACAACTCTTCCCCTGCCACAACGGTCATGGATCCAGGCTGGTGGGCGGGCGGGCGCTCCCGGCAGGGACCAAAGTCCCTTCGTACCGGCCGATGGGCCCACGACCGGCGTCCGGGACCTTGGTCCCTACTTCCGGGTGACGGGAGGCGGTAGCGTCGGAGGCATGATTCGTGTGTTCCTTCTCGACGATCACGAGGTCGTGCGGCGTGGCGTGGCCGCCCTGCTGGGCTCCGAGGACGACATCGAGGTGATCGGCGAGGCCGGGACCGCCGAGTCGGCGATCGCCCGCATCCCGGCGCTGAAGCCCGACGTCGCGGTGCTCGACGTGCGCCTGCCCGACGGCAACGGCGTCGACGTGTGCCGGGAGGTGCGTTCCAAGCTGCCGGGGCTGGCCTGCCTCATGCTGACCTCGTTCGCCGACGACGACGCCCTGTTCGACGCGGTGATGGCCGGCGCCTCGGGCTACGTGCTCAAGCAGATCCACGGCTCCGACCTGGTCGGCGCGGTGCGCACGGTGGCCTCCGGCCAGTCGCTGCTCGACCCGCAGACCACCGCCGCCATGTTGCAGCGGCTGCGCGACCAGGCCGCCCGGCAGGACCCGCTGGCGGCGCTGTCGGAGCAGGAGCGGAACATCCTCGACCTGATCGGCGAGGGGCTGACCAACCGGCAGATCGGCGAGCGCATGTTCCTGGCCGAGAAGACGGTCAAGAACTACGTGTCCAACCTGCTGGCCAAGCTCAACATGCAGCGCCGCACGCAGGCCGCCGCGCTGTCGGCGCGGTTGCGGGCCGACCGTCGCGACTGAGCGTCCCCCGCGTCGGGACTTTCGCCTCTGACACCGGGAACGTGCCTGGTGGGAGGCTGAGAGGCATGCAACTCGACTCGTCCGGGCTCCAGGTGCTCTCTCGTGAGGAGTGCCTGCGCCTGCTGTCGTCCACGCCGATCGGGCGGATCGTCTTCACCGATCGCGCCCTGCCGGCCGTGCAGCCGGTCAACTTCTGCCTCGACGGAGAGCGCGTCGTCATCCGCACCTCGATCGGGTCGAAGCTGGCCGCGGCCACCCGGCAGGCCGTGGTGGCGTTCGAGGCCGACGAGTTCGATCCCGCGATGCGCACCGGCTGGTCGGTGACGGCGGTCGGGCACGCGAGGGCGGTGACCGATCCGGCCGAGACGGCCCGGCTGGCCGCGCTGCCCCTGTCCCCGTGGGCTCCGGGCAGCCGCGACCACTACATCGTGGTCGACGCCGAGCAGCTGTCCGGCCGCCGGATCGCCGGCTGACGTACCGTCAAATGCGCGGGGCCCGGCCGGACGGCCGGGCCCCGCCTTTGCGTGGGGTGCGGTCGGCGCCTTTGCGTGGGGTGCGGTCGGCGCCTTTGCGTGGGGTGCGGTCGGCGCCTTTGCGTGGGGTGCGGTCAGCGCGAGCCGGCCGGGCCGGCCACGCGGCGGGCGGCCAGCGCGCGGACCGCGGTCACCGTCAGGGCCAGCGTCACCACGGCGGTGACCGCCAGCAGGGCCAGGCCGAGGCCGTACGAGCCGAGCCGGCCGTACAGGAAGCCCATCACCAGCGGCGGGACGAACCCGCCGAGCCCACCGGCGGCGCCGACCAGGCCGGTGACCGTGCCGACCTTGTCGGCCGGGGCGACCTGCGCGACCAGCGCGAAGGTGGCGCCGCTGCCGGCGCCGAGCGCGGCGGCCATGGTCAGGAACGCGATCGTGCCGACCGGCATCAGGCCGGGGGTGAGCGCCTGCACGGCCGCCGTGCCGGCGGTGACGACGAAGACGCCGGTCAGCACGGGCACCGGGCCGACGCGGTCCGACAGCCAGCCGCCGATCGGCCGGGCCAGCACGGCCAGCACGACGAACCCGGCCATCCGGTTGGCGGCGTCGGCCTGCTCCAGCCCGTAACCGGTCTGCAGGTAGGCGGGCAGGTAGACCGAGAAGGCGACGTAACCGCCGAAGGCGACCGCGTACAACACGCACGCCTGCCAGGTGATCGGCAGCCTGAGCGCGGCGGCCATGCGCGCGCCCAGCGGCTGGGTGACGACGGCACGGCCGGGCGCGTCGCGCAGCACCAGCCACGCCACGACCGCGTACGCGGCCAGCACGACGGCGGTGATGAGGAACGGCACGGCGGCGCCGCCCGCGCGGACCAGCGGGACGGTGGTCAGCGCGCTGATCGCGGTGCCGCCCATCCCGGCGCCGAAGATCCCGACCGCCAGGCCGCGCCGGTTCGGCGGGAACCAGGCGTTGACGAACGGCACCCCGACGGCGAACACGGTGCCGCCGACGCCGAGGAAGAACCCGCCGATCAGCAGCGAGACCATCGACGTCTGCCCGAACAGGCCGATGAACAGGACGGGGACGATGGTGGCCGCCGAGACCAGCGGGAACATCACCCGCCCGCCGAACCTGTCGGTGAGCGCGCCGACCGGGATGCGGCCCAGCGACCCCACGATGACCGGGACGGCCACCAGCAGCGCCTGCTGCCCGGCCGACAACCCGAGCAGCTCCTTGAAACGCGGCCCGAGCGGACTGAGCAGGGCCCAGGCCCAGAAGTTCACCGCGAAGCCCAGGGTCGCCAGGGTGAGCATCAACGCCGGGCTGCGGCCGGGGGTGGTGGCCGGTGCGTTCGTCATGTCTTCCTCACGTGGTTCATGCGGAGGTGATCGCGGCCTGGATGGCCGCGATCACCTGGCTTTGCCGTCCCATCACAGCTCAGCGGGCATGACGCGGGGTATGGACGAAGGTCCCGACCTCCCGGGACTTAGGACGCGCGAGGGGCGGCCGTCACAGCGGGACGTGCCAGCGCAGGCGGGTGCCGCCCTCCTCCGGCGTCTCCAGCTCGGCGGCCCCGCCGAGGTCGGCGGCGCGTTCCTCGATGTTGCGCAGGCCGCTGCGCCGCCCGCCGTCCCCCACGCCGACGCCGTTGTCGCCGACGACGAGGGTGAGCCGGCCGCCGGCGACCTCGATGGAGACCTCGGCCCGGGTGGCGTGGGAGTGGCGCACCACGTTGGACAGCGCCTCGCGCAGGACGGCGAGCAGGTGCCCGGCCACCTGGTCGGGCACCAGGGTGTCGATCTGGCCCTCCATCCGCAGGCCGGGCATGAACCCCAGGTGCGCGCCCGCCCCCTCCACCAGGTCGACGATCTTCGTGCGCAGGCTCGGCGCGGCGTCCTCGCGCGGGGCCTGGAGGGCGAAGATGGACGAGCGGATCTGCCGGATGGTCTCGTCCAGCTCGTCGATGGCGTGCTGGAGCCGTTTGCCCGCCTCCGGCCGCTCGACCAGCCGGACGGTGCTCATCAGCGTCATGGCCGTGGCGAACAGCCGCTGGATGACGACGTCGTGCAGGTCCTTGGCGATGCGGTCGCGGTCCTCCAGCAGGCCGAGCCGTTCGGCGTCGCGGCGGGCCTCGGCCAGCTCCAGCGCGATCGCCGCCTGCCCCGCGAACGACTCCAGCATCTGCTGGTCGGCCCCGCTGAACGGCAGCCGCCCGCCGCGCTTGGCCAGCATGAGCACGCCGCGCACGCGGGGGGCGGCGCCCAGCGGCACCATCAGGCCGGGGCCGTAGCCCAGCCGCCGCAGCGGCGAGTCGGGGTAGGGCGCGCCCGGCAGGTCGCGTTCGGACCTGGGCTCGGCGTGCGTGAACGCCTCCCCCGCCAGGGTGGCCGAGACGTCGAACGCCATCCCCAGCAGTTCGTCGGCGCCCTCGCCCTCGGCCACGTCGACGGTCAGCGTGCCGCCCGACGGGTCGGGCAGCAGCACCTGGACCAGGTCGGCGTCGGTCATCTGGCGGGCCCGCGCCGCCATGGTGGTGAGCACCTCGCGCGAGCCGGCGCCGGACAGCAGACTGGTGGTGATCTCCGAGGACGCCTGCAGCCAGGTCTCGCGCCGGCGCGACTCCTCGTACAGGCGGGCGTTCTCCACGGCGACGCCGGCGGCGGTGGCCAGCGCGATCACGATGGCCTCGTCCTCCTCGTCGAAGTCGCCGCCGCCGCGTTTCTCGGTCAGGTAGAGGTTGCCGAACACCTCGTCGCGCACCCGCACCGGGACGCCGAGGAAGGTGCCCATCGGCGGGTGGCCGGGCGGGAAGCCGTAGGACTCGGGGTGGTCGGAGATGCGGCCCAGCCGCAGCGGACGGGCGTCCTTGATCAGCAGGCCGAGCAGGCCCAGCCCGTGCGGCCAGTGCTCGATCCGGGCGATCTCCTCCTCGCTCAGCCCCACCGGGATGAACTGGACGAGCGTCTGCTCCTCGCCGACCACGCCGAGCGCCCCGTAGCTGGCGTCCACCAGCTTGGTGGCCGTCTCGACGATCCGCCGCAGCACGGTCTCCAGGTCGAGGTCGCTGCCCACCGAGACGACGGCCTCCAGCAGCGCGTGCACCCGGTCACGGGTGGCGAGGACGGCGTTGAGCCTAGTCTGCAGCTCGGCCAGCAGCTCGTCGAGCCGCATCTGGGGCATCAGGCTACGCTGCTCACTTTCCGACATACCGTTCAGTGTCCCAGCAAGTGCCCTCGCCGCCGGAATCAGCCCGCCGGGCCCGTCCGCCTCTACAGCAGCGGCGGGACGGTGACCAGGTCGTCCCGGTCGCGGTCGAGCTCGGTCACGACGTCGACGACGCCCTCCACCGCCCGGACCGCCTCCGTCAGCGCGGCGGCCCGTGCGCGGGTCGCCACCCGGCCGGTGATCGTGACCACGCCGGCGTCGACCGTGACCGCGAACGTGCCGTCCGGCGGGAGCACGGCCCTGACGTCCGCCTCCAGCTCGGCGGCCGGGCGGGTGAAGACGCGCAGCACGTCGCGCTGGTGCAGGGTGCCGACGACGCGTCCGGTGACCGGGTCGATCACCGGGAGCTGCCTGATCCGCCGGGCGTGCATGATCCTGGCCGCCTCGCGCACCGGCATGCCCGGGGTGACCGTGACCGCCGGCGACGTCATCAGCTCCGCGGCGGTGACGGCGGCGGCCTTGCGGTGCTCCTGCCGCCGCGCCCGCGAGTCGAGGACGGAGACGGCGTGCCGGGCCCGGCCGGTCTCCTTGAGCAGCAGGTCGTCCTCCGACACCACGCCCACCGGCCGCCGGTCGGCGTCGATCACGGTGACCGCGCCCACCGCGTACCGCTTCATCGCCGCCACGATGTCGGCGAACGACGCGTGCTCCAGCACCGCGATCGCCACGCGTCCCATGACGTCCTTGACCTCGATCGACATGATCGCCACCTCGCTTTCCGCCTCCACGGTCCCTCGCCGGGGGGCGGTGGCGGCAGCGGCGAACGTCCCGCGGGCGAGGGGCTTAGGTCCTGGACGGCGGGAGCGGGTGTCAGTGCAGCGGGCCGGCGAAGACCACGATCTCGTCGATGTCGCCGGCGGCGGTGAGGTGCACCATGTCGGTGCCCGACAGGACGGTGGCGCCGTCGGGCCCCTCGAAGCGCCAGCCGAACCTGGCCCACTCGTGCGGCGCGTCGACGGACGTCGTCCGCACCATGCGGCAGCCGCCGGCCCGGTAGCCCTGCACCACCTCGGTGACGAAGTCGGCCACCGCGCCCCGGCCGGACCCGCGGCCGAGCGGCCCCCAGAACACCACGTCGGCGGCGAGGGCACGGCTGAGCAGCGCGGAGCGGTGGTCGGGGTCGTCGGCGTTGGCGGCGGCGATGAAGGCGTCGATCGCGTCGGCGTGGGCCCGGTGGTGCCGCTGCGGGGATGCCGCCGGTTCGTGCGCGGTCATGTCGTCCTCCATCCGTCGCCGGGGCGTGCGGGAACCGGGGCCGGTCGCACGCCGATCGCCATGGGCCAGTACATCACGAGCTAACCCCTGGCCTGCTCCTCTTCCGGCTGGTTCCCCACGAGCAGGTTGAACGCCCCGGTCAGCAGGTTGAGCGAGACCAGGCCGACGACCTCGGCGATCACCCGGTCGCTCCAGCCGAGGGAGCGCAGCCCCGCCACCTCCTCGTCGGTGATGGACGACGGCTCGACCAGCACCCGCACCGCCACCGCGATCAGGGCGGCCTCCCGCGCGTCGGCCGAGGTGCCCTGGCGGGCCAGCGCTACGTCGGCCTCGCTCAGCCCGGCGGCCAGCGCCCCCTCGGTGTGCGCGGCCAGGCACGTGCCGCAGCCGATCCACTCCTGCACGGCCAGGGAGATCTTCTCGCTGAGCGCGCGCGGGATCTTCACCCGCTTCATCGCCCGCGAGAAGTCCAGATATCCCTGGAGCAAGGCGGGCGAGTGGGCCATCGTGGACACCATGTCACCCACCCCGCCGTGCCTGGCGACGATGTCGTCCAGGATCTGACGGGACTTCTCAGGGGCCTTCTCGGGAACGAGCGGTTCAAGACGTCTCATACGGCGCACTCTATACCCATGGGGGGTATGCAGGAAACCTGTCCCGGATCCGTTGAACCGGATCCGGCGGGCCCGCGTACCTTCGAGCATGCACAGGCTCTTGCGCGGTGAGATGTTCATGCTGGGCGGCTTCGTCGCGGCGGCGGCGGCGACGATCCTGCTGATCCTGCCTCCGTCGATCGACCCCGCGGACGCGCAACGGACCCTCACGCCCTCGGGCCCCCTCTCGGCCGCCGACGTGGACCTGCTGATCAAGGTGCGGCAGGCGGGCCTGTGGGAGATGCCCGCGGGCGAGTACGCCGCCACCCGCGCCCAGTCGCAGCGCGTCAAGCAGGTCGGCAAGCAGATCATGGGCGAGCACCAGAAGCTGGACCAGATGACCCGCGACACGGCGGCCAGACTCGGCGTCGCCCTGCCCGACGAGCCCAACCCCGACCAGCAGCGCTGGCTGGCCCAGCTCGCGGCCGAGAGCGGCCCGGCCTTCGACCAGGACTACGCGAACCTGCTGCGCGCCGCGCACGGCAAGGTCTTCGGCACCCTGGCGCTCGTCCGGGCCGGGACCAGGAACGCCGAGATCCGCAAGTTCGCCCAGGAAGGCATCAACTTCGTCATGCGCCACATGACGTACCTCGAATCGACCGGCCTGGTGAACCACAACCAGCTCCCCGAGCCCCCGCTCCCGTCCCCCGCCCCGCCCACCTCCTGACCTGCCGGCCCCTGGAAGCGCGTCTTCCCACGGGGGACCGGTCCCATCGACACTCCGGCGGAACACCGACCTCATGCCCGAACCCCTCGAAGCACCCGTCCGCGCGTCGCGGCAGGCGATCGCCGCCCTGGGCATCGCCCTGCTGGCGGGGTGCGCGGCCGCCCCCGTCCCCCAGGGGCAGCCGGCGCACCACCACGGCGCCGCTCCCCCCGCCCCCGCCGTCGCCGTCGCGCCGAAGGTGCCGGCCGGCGACATGAAACAGCTCACCACCCTGCTCGGCTGCCCCGCCGGGAAGCTGCAGACCGACGCCGCCGAGCTGCGGCAGGCGGCCTGCGACACCCCCCAGGGCCGCCTGACGATCGTGACGTTCAGCACCGACAAGGGCAAACGAGACTGGCTCGACATCGCCCAGGCGTACGGCGGCGCGTACCTGGTCGGCGACCGCTGGGTCGTCGTCGCCACGGCCGACCTGCTGGAACGGCTACGCGGCCGCCTGGGCGGCCAGCTTGAGACCCCACAACACCACTGACCCCTCCCAGCCGGCCCGGCTCCCCGCCGAGCCTGCCCGTCGCGCCCGCCCGGTGCGCCCGCCCTCCGCGCCCGCCTGGTGCGCAAGGACGCGGATGACGACCCGGCCGGGCTCTGGCACGATGGCCGGATGCAGGTCGCCCGTCCCGTGGTCCGCGCGCTTCGCGCCGCGGTGTTCACGGCCGTGTGCGTCCTGGCCTCGGCGGCCCTGCACACGCTGGTCGGCGGTACGGCGATCGCGCCCGGCCCGCTGGCCCTGGCCGTCGCGGCGACCTTCGCGGCCGCCTACGCCGCCGGGTCCCGTCCCCGCGGATGGGCGCCCCTGCTGGCCATGTGCGTGGCCGCCCAGTACGGCCTCCACGAGCTCTTCGACGCCTCCGAGTCCGCCCGGTACGGCCTGAGCCACCTGCTCGACGCCTCCTCGCCGTCCTTCGGCGGGCCGCTCGCCGGGCCGTCCGCCGGGGTCGTCGCCCATGGGCACGGCTCCTCCGGGATGGTGGTGATCCACCTGGCGGTGGCCGTCTCGTCGAGCTGGTGGCTGGCCCGCGGTGACGCGGCGCTGGCGGCGTTGCTGCGGTTGAGCACGGTCCGGCTGGCCCGGCTGTGGGCCGTCCTGTGCGCCTGGTTGTCCGTCCTGGCTCCGCCGCCCGCCGGGCCCGCCCGCGCGTACCCGCTGTGGCCTCCCGTGGCGGCTCACCGGGCGCTGCTGCTGGCTCCGGTCCTCTCCCGGCGCGGGCCGCCCCGCCCGGCTGCGCACGCCCGGCCGTCCGGCCGCTGACGTTCCCCGTCATGCGGCGGGTCCGGCGTGTCTCCCGGCAGGCAGACGACCCAGCCCGCGCCGCCGCGGTACGCCCCTCGCGTCCCGTCGCGCGCCGGACCGCATGTCCATCCGGCGATCGAGCCGGATCCAGGAACCTCGGAGTTCGCAGTGACCCCTTCCCTTCGTCCCGCGCGTCGCCCGTTCCGGGCGGCCGTTCGTGCCGGTGTCGCCGTCGGCGGCGCCGTCCTGCTGCTGCTGGCCGCCGCGCCCGCCGCGCTGGCCCATGACCGGCTGAAGAGCAGCTCACCCGCCGACGGCGCCAAGCTCGCGCAGGTGGAGAGCATCGAGCTGGAGTTCACCTCCCGTATGACCCTGCCGACCCTCGTGCTCGACGGCCCGGCGGGCGAGAACCTGCCGCTGGGCAAGCCGCGGGCCCAGGGCGTCACGGTGAAGGCCGAGCCGGCCGCGCCGCTGGAGCCCGGCAAGTACCGGCTGGCCTGGCGGGTGGTCTCCTCCGACGGCCACCCGATCGCCGGCGAACTGCGTTTCACCGTCACCACCCCGGCCACCCCGGCCGCGAGCGAGCCCGAAGCCACCCCGACCGAGACCCCGACCGAGACCACGTCCTCGACCGGGACCTCGACCGGGACCTCGGCCGAGGCCGCCCCGGCGGCCTCCTCGTCACCGGTCGCCCAGGCCGAGGCGGACACGGGCTCGGGCGGCGTGCCCGGCTGGTTGTGGGTGGCCGCGGCGGTGCTGGTCGCGGGCGGAGCCGCGACCGTCGTGGCCGGCCGCCGCAGGCGCACCACCGGGGACGCCGACCCCAGACCCTGACCGGGCCGCGAGGGCTCTAGGTGGCCATGGCCGCCGGCAGGCGGGGCCGGAGGGCCCTGCGGTGTTCCAGGCGGGCCACCGCCAGGGCCGAGGCCAGCCCCGCGAAGGTCAGTGACAACCAGGGCAGGCCCGCCCAGCCCGCGTCGGCGGCGACGTCCAGCAGCGCGCCCGACAGCAGGTTCCCGGCCAGGATCCCCGCGCCGGAGGCCAGGTTGTACAGGCCGTAGTAGGTGCCGACCAGCTCCTCGCCCGCCATGTCGGCGATGGTGGCCATCTCGAACGGGAAGGCCACCAGCGTCCCGGCGCCGAGCAGCAGTGCGCACAGCAGCGCGGCCGTCAGCGTCGCCGCCCGCGGCAGGTGGAGCTGCGCGGCGGCGACCATGGGCAGGAAGGCCGCCCCCATGAGGGCCAGCCCGCGGGTGATCGCCTGGCCGCGGCTCCACCGTTCGCCGCACCAGGCGGTCAGGCGCACCTGCCCGGCGATGCCGAGCAGCGCCGACACCGCGTACAGGGCGGTCACCGCCCACTGGCCGCCGCCAGCCCGCTGCACCTCCAGCGGCAGGGCGAGGTACATCTGGTACGACAGCGCGTACGAAGCGATCATCGACGCCGCGAACGAGACGAACGCGCGGTCACCGAACGCCTGCCGCCACGCCCGCAGCACCGGCTGCCGCGCCCGCCCCGGCTCCCGGGGCCGCGCGGGCAGGTAGAACCCCTGCAACACGGTCAGGACGGCGAAGATCCCCGCCGCCCCCAGGCACACCGCGGTGAACCCGCCCGCCAGCAGCAGCACCCCGAGCAGCGGCCCGAGCAGGATGCCGCCCTGGTAGAACACGCTGAACACGGCGAAGGCCGCCACCTTGCGCGGCCCGGCCGCGGCAGCCAGGTACGCGCGGGCCGCCGGGTTGAACAGCGCCCCGGCCAGTCCTGTGATCACCGCGGCCGCCACCAGCAGCGGCAGCGACGTGGTGAGCCCGAACAGCGCGAACCCCACGGTACGCAGCGCGCACCCCGCCATGATCATGGGTTTGTGCCCGAACCGGTCGGCCAGCGTGCCGCCGATCAGGAACATGCCCTGCTGGCTGGCGTTGCGCAGGCCGAGGATGAGCCCGATCGTCCAGGCGGCGAGCCCCGCGCCGGCCGACAGGTGCTGGGCGAGGTAGGGCATCAGCATGTAGAAGCCGATGTTGATGCCCGCCTGGTTGATCTGCAGCAGCCGGATCGGCCGGTCGAAGGAGCGGAACTGCGCCAGCGTGGCCCTCATCGCCGGCCCGCCAGCGGGTCGCGGACGGCGGCGCAGCGGGTCCAGCGGCGCACCTCCCGCTCGGCGGGGTCGTCCAGCTCGTCGGGCGCGTCGGCCGGGGTGACGCCGAGCAGGCCGTGGGCGCGGCAGTAGCCGTCGTCGAACACGGTGTTCCAGTAGCGCCAGGGCCCGTCGGGGAAGACGGCGACGACGCAGCCGCCCGGCCCGGCCCGTCCGGCCAGCCAGCGCGCCACCAGGCTGACGGCTCCGGTGCTCCAGCCGCCGGAGACGTAGTGCTGGGCCGCCAGGGTGCGGCAGGCCCACACCGCCTCGGCGGCGCTCACCCAGTGGACCTCGTCGAAGGCGTCGTAGGCGACGTTGGCGGGGTGGATGCTGGAGCCCAGGCCGCGCATCAGGCGGTGGCGGTCGGGCTGCCCGAAGATGGTCGAGCCGACGGTGTCGACGCCGACCAGCCGCAGCCGGGGCAGGTGGCGGCGCAGCTCGCGGGTGATGCCCGCGCTGTGCCCGCCGGTGCCGACCGAGCAGACCAGCGTGTCGATGTGCGGCAGCTGGGACAGCAGCTCGCGGGCCAGCCCGGCGTAGGCGGCCACGTTGTCGGGGTTGCCGTACTGGTCGGGGCAGTAGGAGCCGGGCAGCTCGGCCAGCAGCTCCTCGACCCGGTCGCGGCGGGCCCGCTGCCAGCCGCCGGTGGGATGCGGCTCCGGCACGATCTCCAGCCGTACGCCGTGGCAGGCCAGCAGCCGCTGCATGAGCGGTTCCATGCCGGGGTCGGCGACCAGCACGACCGGATGGCCGAAGGTGATGCCGGCCAGGGCCAGCCCGAGTCCGAGGGTGCCGCTGGTGGACTCGACGATCGTCGCGCCGGGGGCCAGCTCGCCCCGGGCGCGGGCCTGCCGGACCATGTGCAGGGCGGGCCGGTCCTTGATGCCGCCCGGGTTGAAGCCCTCCAGCTTGGCCCAGAAGCCGCCGCCGTCCGCGACGAACGGCGCGGCGACGAACGCCAGCGGCGTGTTTCCGACGGTGACGCAAATACCCGAATTTCCGATGGCGGGCAGAATGTCAGGGCGCGGCAAAGTGTCGTACGACATAGGTTGTTATCCCCGAGATGAACGGCGCCCGCGCGGCACGGAAGACGCCGCGGGCGCGGTGGAAAAGGACGACAGCGAAAGACGCGCGTCCTATATGCGCATCACGTGGAGATTTTCGCGGCCTGACACGGCCTGTCGCGAGGCGGCCCGCGGCGCGGGTCGTAGGGGCCCGGACACGACGGCCGCGGGCCCGGCGGCGAGCACGGGGACGGCGGCCACGGGCGGCGCGGCGGCGGCGGTGGCCGCGCACTCCTGCTCGGTGCCGTGCAGGTGGCCCGGCGGCAGCTCGCCGTGCAGGCACCCGGCGTCGCGCACCGGCATCCGCCCGGGCAACCAGCTGACGTGCCGATGCACGTCGAGGTGGGCGCTCTGGACGGACGGCGCGGGGCCGCCCTGGGCCCGCTCGGACAGCTCGACGGCCGCGCACCCGCCGCCGTGCGCGAACACGACGGTGATCAGCATCGCGAGGGCCAGCATCGCGTACGGCCACCACCGGCCGGCCCCCGAGGCGGGCGGGCGGAGCGTGCGGGCTGGCCTGGACGTGAGCATCACCGCAGATCATGCCCGGCACGCGGCGCGGCGCGCCGGGAAAAGGCCAAGGGCGAGGTAAAGAAATTCCCGGCGCACGGGAATCGCGCACGGGAATCGCCGCCGCCAACCGCTTCCAGACCTCCGGTTCGACGCCCTCGATTTCCCGCCGGATGGCGGGAACGACGGCGAGCCGTTTTCGCCGCGCGGCGGCATCTCCGCGACACTGGCATTCGCCGGCGCGGCCCCGATTCCGCGCCGCCCGACCTTGGGGGTGTCTCATGGCCCTGTCCAGACGCGCGGTCATCGCCGGGGCCGGCGCGCTGGCCGCGCTCCCCCAGGCGCTCCCCCAGGCGCTCCCGCGGGCCGCCGGCGCCGACGCCGCGGACCTGGCTCGGGACGAACGCTTCTGGGCGGGCGTGGCCGGGCAGTTCCGGGTCAGCGGCGACTTCGTCAACCTGGAGAACGGCTACTACGGGATCATGCCGGAGCCGGTCCGGCGCGCCTACCACCGCAACGTCGACGTTCTCAACGCCCGCAACTCCCACCTGCTGCGCACGGCGTACAAGGCCAGGGCCGACGAGGTGCGCGACCGGATCGCCGCGCTGCTGGGCGTCACCCGTGCGGAGATCGCGCTCACCCGGGGCGGCACCGAGGCGCTGCAGAACCTCATCTCCGGCTACCGGCGGCTGCGGCCCGGCGACGCCGTGCTCTACGCCGACCTGGACTACCCCTCCGCCCAGCACACCATGAACTGGCTGGCCGGGCGGCGCGCGGCCACGGTCGCCCGGTTCGTCCTCCCCGAGCCCGCCACCCGGCAGGCGGCGCTGGACGCCTACGAGCGGGTGCTGCGGACCACCCCGAGGGCCCGGCTGCTCCTGCTGTCGCACCTGAACAACCGCACCGGCCTGGTGCTGCCGGTCCGGGAGATCGTCGCGATGGCCCGCGAGCGCGGCGTGGACGTCGTCGTGGACGCCGCCCACTCCTGGGGACAGCTCGACTTCACCCTGCCCGCCCTCGACGCCGACTTCGCCGCGTTCTCGCTGCACAAGTGGATCGGCGCGCCCCTCGGCACCGGGTTCCTCTACATCCGCCGGGACCGGCTGGCCGACATCGAGCCCGTCTTCGGCGACGAGAGCTTCCCGGCCGGCGACATCCGCTCGCGGGTCCATTCGGGCACCATGGACGTCGCGGCGCCCCTCACGGTCCCCGACGCGCTCGACTTCCACCTGCGGCTCGGCGCGGCCGTCAAGCAGGCCAGGCTGCGGCACCTGCGCGACCGGTGGGTGAGCCAGGTCCGCGACCTGCCGGGCCTGCAGATCCTCACCCCGGACGAGCCCGGCATGTACGGCGCGATCACCGCCTTCCGCATCGCCGGCCGCACCTCCACGGCCGACAACGAGGCCGTCGCCGCCACCCTGCTGGACGCCTACGGCCTCTACACGGTCGCCCGCACGGGCATGGCCGGGGGCGACGCCGTCCGGGTCACCCCGGCGCTGTTCACCTCGGCGGCGCAGGTGGACCGGCTGGCGGCGGCGCTGCGGCGGCTGACCCCGCGGCTGCGAGCCTGAGACAGGTTGACAGATCACCGACATGTCCCGCTAAGTTGGACATGTGAACAGTTCTTCAAATGAGCACGTGTTGGCCGTGGACGGCTGCGCGGTCAAGGTGGTCGACGCCGACCGCGTCGCTGCCGTGCACGAGCGCATGCCCGCCGCCGCGGACCTGGCCGACACGGCCGACGTCTTCGGCCTGCTGTCCGACCCCAACCGGCTGAAGCTGCTGGTCGCCCTGCTGGACGGCGAGCTGTGCGTGTGCGACCTGGCGGCGGTGACCGGGCAGAGCGAGTCGGCGGTCTCCCACGCGCTGCGCCTGCTGCGTGCCCATCGCATCGTGGCCGCCCGTCGCTCGGGCCGGATGGCGTACTACCGGCTGGAGGATCCGCACGTCCGGATGCTGCTGGACCTGGCGCTGGCCCACACCGAGCACACCGAGGCCATCCACCCCGAACGCGAAGGGACGTCGTGATGGGCGCCGGACACGGGCACGGACACGGACAGGCCCAGGGGCACGCCGGGGCCCGGCACCGCTGGCGGCTGGCGGTCTCGTTCGTCCTGATCGGCGCGTTCTTCCTGGTCGAGCTGGGCTACGGCCTTCTCTCCGGGTCGCTGGCCCTGATGTCGGACGCCGGGCACATGGCCGCCGACGTCGTCACGCTCGGCGCGGCGCTGGTCGCCACCAGGATCGCCGCTCGCCCCGACACCACCGGCCGGCGCAGCTACGGCTCCTACCGGGCCGAGGTGTTCGCCTCACTGCTGGCCGTCGTGCTGATGCTCGGCGTCGCCCTGTACGTCGTGATCGAGGCGATCGGCCGCATCGGCGGGAACGCCGAGGTCTCCTCCGGCCCGATGCTCGTCGTCGGCGCCATCGGCCTCGTGGTGAACCTCGTGGCCCTGCTCCTGCTGCGCTCGGGCGCGAGCGAGAGCCTCAACGTCAAGGGCGCCTACCTGGAGGTCGTGGCCGACACCGCCGGCTCGGTCGGCGTCATCGTGGCCGGCTGGCTGGTGGCCGCCACCGGGCAGGCGTTCTGGGACACCGTCGTCGCGCTGGCCATCGGGGTGTTCGTGGCCGTCCGCGCGATCTCGCTCGGCCGGCAGGTGTTCGCGGTGCTCGGGCAGCACGTGCCCGAGGGCATCGACGCCGCCGCCGTGGCGGCCGACCTGGCCGCCATCGACGGCGTGCACGACGTGCACGACCTGCACCTGTGGACGCTCACCTCCGGCATGAACGTGGCCACCGCGCACCTGGTCACCGCCGAGCCGAGCGACAACCACGCCGTCCTGGACCGGGCCCGCGACGTGCTGCGGCAGCGCCACCACATCGCGCACGCCACGTTGCAGGTGGAGCCGGTCGACCACCAGGGCTGCGACGAACTGGGCTGGTAGCGGGCGGCGCACCGGCCCTGCCGTCCCCACGGTGCACTTGTCCAACATTGGACGACTCAAATTCTTCCCACGGGTGGATTTGTCGGCTTATGTATTCTCCTGGGCCGCTGAATCGGGAAAGACACCTGTTTCATCACAGTTCAAGGAGCTCGTATGCGCATCACCCTGCGCAGAGGCACCTTCCGCGTCCTTGCGACGGCCGCGGCACTGTCCCTGCCTCTGGCTCTCCTTCCGACCGCGGCGCAGGCGGACCCCACGCCTGCCCCGGCCGAGAAGAAGCTGATCGACTCGGTCACCGCGCCGGCGGTGAAGAAACACCTGCAGGCGTTACAGAGCATCGCCGACGCCAACAACGGCAACCGCGCCGCCGGCACCAGCGGCCACCTGGCCTCGCGCGACTATGTCGCGGCCAAGCTCAAGAAGGCCGGTTACAACGTCACCCTCCAGCCGTTCGACATCGCCTACTTCGAGGAGAAGTCCACGGCGCTGATGGAGCGCCTCTCCCCCAGCCCGCGCGTCTTCACCCCGACGCCGCCCGACGGCTCCTCCGTCGGCGAGTTCGCCACCATGACGTACTCCGGGTCCGGCGAGGTCACCGCGTCGCTGCAGAACGTGGACCTCGTCCTGCCGCCCGGCCCGACGCCCAGCACGTCCAACTCCGGGTGCGAGGCGGCCGACTTCGCCGGGTTCACGCCCGGCAACATCGCGCTGCTCCAGCGCGGGACCTGCGACTTCGTGGTCAAGGCGAACAACGCCAAGGCCGCGGGGGCCGTGGCGGTGATCGTCTTCAACGAGGGCCAGCCGGGCCGCACCGCGACCCTGCGCGGGAACCTCGGCACGCCCGTCACCATCCCCGTGCTGGGCACCAGCTTCGACGTCGGCCAGGAACTGGCCACGACCGGCGGCGTCATCCACATCAAGACCGACACCGTCAGCGAGATGCGCACCACCTACAACGTCATCGCCGACTCCAAGTGGGGTGACCCGAACAAGGTGGTCATGTCCGGCGCCCACCTCGACTCCGTCCCGGCCGGGCCCGGCATCAACGACGACGGCTCCGGCACCGCCGCCACGCTCGCCGTCGCCGAGGCCCTGGGCAAGATCCCGACCCGCAACCGGCTGCGCTTCGCCTGGTGGAGCGCCGAGGAGCTGGGCCTGCTCGGCTCGATCCACTACGTGGAGACCCTGCCCGCGGCCGAGCTGTCCAAGATCAAGCTCTTCCTCGACTACGACATGCTCGGCTCCACCAACTACGCCTTCAAGATCTACGACGGCGACGACTCCGACGGCGTCGGCGCCCCCGCGGGCCCGCCCGGCTCCGACGAGATCGAGAAGCTCTACGAGAAGTACTTCGACCTGCTGCACCAGGGACACAACGGCACCGACTTCGACGGCCGCTCCGACTACGGCCCGTTCATCGAGGCCGGCATCCCCTCCGGCGGCGTGTTCACCGGCGCCGAGGGCATCAAGACGCCCGAGGAAGCCGCGATCTTCGGCGGCACCGCCGGACAGCCCTACGACCCCTGCTACCACCAGGCCTGCGACACCATCGCCAACATCAACGACAAGGCGCTCGCGCTGAACACCGGCGCGGTCGCCACGGCGGCCGTCGTCTACGCCTACAGCCGCGACCTGCCCGGCCCCGACGCCGCCCGGCCGGCCGCCAAGGCCCGGACCGCCACAGGCACCCTCAAGGCGACCATCGAAGGCAGGGAGACCCGCTGACCCCGATCCTTCCGTGCGCCCGCGCCGGGCGCACGGAAGGATCCGCTCACGCGTTCTACATGTAGATCGATTTGTCCAGTACGCCGATCAACGAGCATTTTGCGGAGAAATTGGAGAAACGCCATATTTTCTTTCTCGCGTCCCCGGGTTGGAATGCAAGCAGACCAGCGATTCACTGCTTCACCGGACGCCAGAAAGGCGGCGCAATGCACGTACTCGCTCAAGTCTCCGGCAACATCACCGCCATCGGTTACGGTCTGGCCGCGATCGGCCCCGGCGTGGGCGTCGGCATCATCTTCGGCCAGGGCGTGCAGGCCATCGCCCGCCAGCCCGAGGCGTATCCGCTGATCCGCCAGAACATCCTGCTCGGTTTCGTCCTCACCGAGGCGCTGGCTCTGATCGGGCTGGTGGCGCCGTTCATCTTCCAGTTCCTCAAGTAATCGCCGCGCTCCGCGACGCGAATGGCGAATTCGAGCTGAAGATGGGTGGCGATGACCGCCCCGGAGTCACTCCACCCCCACGACCATTCCTCAGCCGACGTTCCTCAGCAAACGTTCCTCAGCAAACGTTCCTCAGCGGACGTTCCTCAGCGCACGGGCAGGCCGGTTACCGCGCGGCCGATGATGAGCCGTTGAATCTCGCTCGTGCCCTCGAAAATCGTATAAATTTTGGCGTCGCGGTGGAAACGTTCCACCGGGTGTTCCCGGGTGTAGCCGGCGCCGCCGAGGATCTGGATCGCCTGTTCGGTCACCCACACCGCCGTCTCGCCCGCCACCAGCTTCGACATCGAGCCCTCGGCCTGCTCGAACGGCCTGCCGTTGCGGGCCATCCAGGCGGCGCGCCAGGTCAGCAGGCGGGCCACGTCGACGCGGGTCGCCATGTCGGCGAGCAGGAACGCGATCGCCTGGTTGTCGCCGATCCTGCGGCCGAACTGCTCGCGTTCGCGGGCGTAGTCCCTGGCGTACTCGAAGCCCGCGCGGGCGATGCCGACGGCCATCGCGGCGACCGACGGGCGGGTGGTCTCGAATGTGCGCATCGCGGCCTGCTCGCCGGCGCGTTCGCCGTTGCGGACCCTGGCCAGGCGGGCGTCCAGCTTCTCCTTGCCGCCCAGCAGGCACGAGCCCGGCACGCGCACGTCCTCAAGGATCACCTCGGCGGTGTGCGAGGCGCGGATGCCGTGCTTGCGGAACTTCTGCCCCATCGACAGGCCCGGCGTGCCGGGCGGGACGACGAAGCTGGCCTGCCCGCGGGTGCCCAGGGACGGGTCCACCGAGGCGACGACCACGTGCACATCGGCGATGCCGCCGTTCGTGGCCCAGGTCTTGACGCCGTTCAGCACCCAGTCGCCGTTGTCGTGCACGGCGCGGGTGCGGATGGCGCCGATGTCGGAGCCGGCGTCGGGCTCGGAGGCGCAGAAGGCGCCCAGCTTGACGTCGTTCTCCGTGCCGAACATCTGCGGCAGCCACTCCCCCAGCTGCTCCGGGGTGCCGTTCGCGGACAGCGCGGCGGCGGCCAGGCCGGTGCCGACGATGGACAGGCCGATGCCGGCGTCCCCCCAGAAGATCTCCTCGAACGCCACCGGCAGGGCCAGGCCGCTCTGCTCGAACCATTGGGTGGCGAAGAAGTCCAGTGAGTACAGGCCGATCTTGGCGGCTTCCTGGATCACGGGCCAGGGAGTCTGCTCGCGTTCGTCCCATTCGGCGCCCGCGGGGCGGATCACGTCGCGGGCGAACGCGTGGACCCAGTCACGCACCTCGATCACGTCGTCACTGAGCTCCGGACAGAACCCGGTCATCGTGTCCACTCCCTGGCCGTTCCGTTGTTACCGCGGGTAACACCCTACCGGCGAGTAGGGCTCGACCGGAAGGTGCGACGGTCCGGCGACTCACGGTAATGTTCTGGTCACCGTACGCCCATGTCGATCGAGGAAGGCCGATGGACCGCCGGCTCGCCGCACTTCTCGTCGTCCTCGTGCTGGGGGCGGCGTATCTGCTGCTCAGGCCGGTCGCGGGCGTCCGTGCCGTCGCCTACTTCGACGCCGCCGTGGGGCTGTATCCGGGGTCCGACGTGCGGGTCCTCGGGGTGCGGGTCGGGCGGGTCACCGCGGTCAGCCCGGCGGGCGCGCAGGTCCGGGTGGAGCTGGCGCTCGACGCCGGGCGCAAGGTCCCGGCCGCCGCGCAGGCGGTCATCGTGGCACGGTCGCTGATCGCCGACCGGTTCGTGCAGCTCACACCGCCGTACCGGGGCGGGCCCGTACTCCAGGACGACGGCACGCTGGGCCGGACCCGCTCGCCGGTCGAGATCGACGAGGCGTTACGCGGCTACGACCAGCTCGCCGCAGCCCTCGCCCCACCGGTCTCGCCCGAACCCGATTCACCTCAGCCCGATTCCCCTCGGTCCAACTCCCCGCGGCCCGGTTCGCCTCGGCCGGGGGCGGATGGTGTGGCGGCGGAGGAGCGTGGGGCGCTGGCGCGGTTGTTGCGGGTCTCGGCGGGCACGTTCGGCGGGCAGGGCGAGACGGTGGGGGCCACCGTGCGGGGCCTGTCCGACGCGGCCTCCGTGCTGGCCGGCGACGGCGACGACCTGGCTCAGACCGTCCGCGACCTGGCCACGATCACCGGGGCGATGGCCCGCGACGACGCGCGGATCCGGGCGTTCATGAAGGACCTGGCGGGCGTGTCGGCGCAGCTCGACGGCGAGCGCGAAGAGCTGCGCGCGGTGCTGGGCCAGCTGTCCTCCACGCTCACGCAGGTCGCCGACTTCGTCGAGGACAACAGGGGCGAGATCGCCGCCAACACCCGCGATCTCGCCCACCTCACCACCCTGCTGGTGCGTCAGCGCGCGTCCATCGGCACGTTCCTCGACACCGCGCCGCTCGCCCTGAACAACGCGAACAACGCCTACGACCCCGTGAGCGCGACGTTCCGGGCCCGGTTCAACCTCAACGGCCAGACCGACGACGTCGCGATGTGGTTGTGCTCGCTGGCCCATTCCATGGACGGCGGCTGCGAGTCGGTGCTCGGCGCGCTCAACCCCCTGGCACGGGCGCTCAACGACACGGTGGCGATCGACACGTCGTGGCTGCTGCCCGATGTGCGGATCGACCGCCCCGACCTGTCGCTCGGCGGGCTCGTCACGATCCGCTGACCGCCTCACGCAGCCCGGCCCCCATCAGGCGCCGGGTCGGCGTCCGGTGGGGGCCTGGAGGGACAGGTTGGGGCGGGTCAGTGGGCAGCGGTACGGGTGGAGCGGTGGGCGGAGGCGAGGACGGCCAGGGCGGCCACGCCCATGCCGATCGCCAGGCCGTACACCAGCGGCGTGAACCCGCCGAAGGCGGCCGCGAGCTGCGGGCCGACGCTGCCGCCGACGGCGAGGGCGAAGGAGAACAGCGCGAGCGCCGTGCCGCGGGCCGGTCCGGCCTGGGCGGAGATGGCCTCGTTCATGCTGGGCAGGCCGCCGGTGATGGCGGCGACGTAGACGGCCAGCAGGAGCACCAGGCCGAGGGCGCCGGCCCCGCTGAACGCGACGGCCGCCAGGGCGAGCGCGCCCACGGCCAGGAACGCGGCGGCCCTGGCCGTGGTGGGGATCCGGGCCAGCCACGGCATGAGCACCGGCATCAGCACGATCGAGGGCAGCCCGGAGGCGCGCAACGTGAGCAGGTCGGCGGCGGACGTGCCGCCGTAGATCTGCAACCCGGTGTAGACGGCGACGAACCCGGCCATCAACATGACCGTCGCCAGGTAACGCAGCGCGAGCACCCGGTCGAACAGCAGGCCGGGCACCGCGCGATAGGCCGACAGCAGCGACCCGGCCGCCTCACGCGGCAGGTCGGGCAGCATGACGGCGCGCAGGCCGAGCCCGGCGAGGGCGAAACCGGCGGCCGACAGCAGGAACAGCCCCCGCCAGCCGATCGTCTCGACCAGCACCTGCGCGGCGACCTGCAACAACACGGCCGAGGCCAGGAAAGCGCCGGTCACCGCGGCGATGGCGATCACACGGCGCCGCGGCTCTAGCCGTTCGGCCAGATAGGCCATGCCGGCGGGCGGGAACATCGCCACGGCCACCCCCTGCAGGGCACGCAACACCAGGGCCACCTCGACGTTCGGGCTCAACGCCACCAACGCGCTGGTCAACGCGGCAAGCGGCAGACCGGCCATCAGCAGGCGGCGGCGGCCGTACCGGTCGGAAAGGGGGCCGAACACCAGGAACCCGATGCCGTAGCCGGCGCCGAACGCGGTGACCAGCCAGGTCAGGCCGCCGGGTGAGGCGTGCCAGCCGGTCGCCATGTCGTGCAGCAGGGGGATCACGATGTACAACTGGCCGCTGCACAGGACCGCGGTGAGGGTGAACGCCAACAGGGTGCGGCCGAAGCGGGCGTAATCGGTACGGACTGCCGGAGCGGCCGCCGTACGGGGAAGCGTGAGTGCCATGGGAGAGGACGGTAGCCAACCAACCAGTTGGACGTCAACTGAATAGTTGGTTTTCAACCAACTAGTTGTTGGTGGCAGAATGGTGGCATGTCACCCAAGGTCTCGACCGCCGCCACCCGGGCCGCCCTGCTCGAAGCCGCCCGCGAGGAGTTCGCCGCGTACGGCGTGGCGGGGGCGCGCGTGGATCGCATCGCGGAGCGTGCCGGCGTCAACAAAGAGCGCATCTACGGGCATTTCGGCAACAAGGAGAAGTTGTTCGACGCCGTCATCAACGAGGCGCTCGACGACCTGACGTCGCAGATCGCCCTGCCCGGCGCCGACCCCGTCGACTACGTGGCCCGGCTGACCGACTACTACCGGCGCCATCCCGACCTGGTCCGGCTGCTCATGTGGGAGGCGCTCAACTACCGCGGCCAGGAGCTGCTGCCCGGCCAGGAGGCCAGGGTCGAGCGGTGTGCGCGCAAGGCGGCCTCGCTGGCCGAGGGGCGCGGCGAGGAGCCGTCGAAGGCGACGGCGCGCACGCTGTTCATGCTGACCGGGCTCGCGCTGTTCCCGTCGATGATGCCGCAGCTCGGGCGGATCATGCTGGGCGACGACGCCGACGACCACGACGCCATCCGCGACCAGATCAGCGCCTTCGTGACAGCGGCCCTCAAGTAGCGCCTCACGGGGTGCCCGCCCGCTGACGCCGCAGGCCGGTCAAGGAGCAGGTACGGCAAACCAGCCATCCCGGGCCCACCCTAAGGACAAGCCAAGAGCGACGGAACCGCCCTCTAAGGGGGCCGGGCGCGGTGGCGGGTCATCCCCCGAAGGCAGGCCAGGGGTGGCTGAGCCGGCCGCGTCGGCGGGCCGATGGCGTTACCGGAGGCACGCCGTGTGCGGCGTGAGCCTCACGGAGGCGATGGGGTGGGGCGGGGCAGGGTGAGCATCGGGGGCCGTTCGCCGATGGCGACCTGGCGGGTCAGGACGTCGTGGCCGCCCTCGCACCGCCGGAACTGCGCCAGCTCCACCCCCGGCGCCTGACGGGCCTCGATCTTCCCCTGCCGCCGCAGCCGCGACCACGCGGCCAGCATGATCTGGGCCGCCATCCCCCCGAGCGCCTCCGTCGACTGCGGGGCGTGCTCGCGCGAGCCCAGGTCCACCTGGGCCAGGCCGTCCAGCCCGGCCAGGTCCAGCAGGTCGATGAGCAGGCCGAGCTCCACCCCGTACCCGGTCAGGAACGGCACGCGTTCCAGGGCCGAGCGGCGGCCGGCGTACTCCCCGGCGAGGGGTTGCACGAACCCGGCCAGCTCTGGCCAGTGCAGGTTGAGCAGCGGGCGGGCGACCAGCTCGGTGACGCGGCCGCCGCCGTTGGGCGCGCCGTTCAGCGGACGGTCGTAACAGCCCTTGGCGTAGGCGACGGTGGGATCGGTGAGCAGCGGCCCGAGCACCCCGGCGACCAGCGAGGCGCGGAAGTGCCTGATGTCGGCGTCGGCGAAGGCCACCACGTCGCCGGAGGTGACCGCCAGCGACTTCCACAGGGCCTCGCCCTTGCCTTCCAGCGGTGCGAGCTCGGGCAGGATGTCGCGCTGGGCGTGCACGGCGGCCCCGGCCCGCGCCGCCACGCGCGCGGTGTCGTCGGCCGAGCACGAGTCGATGACGACGAGCTCGTCCACCAGGCCGTCCAGCTCACGCCGGATCACCTGGACGATCTCCCCCACGGTCTCCTGTTCGTCGCGGGCCGGCAGGACCACGCTCACCGTGGTGCCCCCCTTGGCCGCCACGAGGTCGCGCAGCGGCCAGTCCGCGGCGCACGACGTTCGGCGATGCCACCATTTCCGCACATCACGCAGCATGTGCGACACCTCCCCCGTTCCCCCGCTTGTCAGCTTATGCGAGGGTCGCGTGACGCTCCAGGAAGGTATAGACGTCCGCCTCGTCCACACCCGGGAACGACCCGGGCGGCAGGGCGGCCAGAATGTGCGAGTTGGCCCGCGCGGACGGCCAGGCGTAGCCCTCCCAGCGTTCGGCCAGCTCAGCGGGCGGACGGCGGCAGCAGTCGCCGTTGGGGCAGCTCGACTTGGTGCGGTTGGTGGTCTCCCGGCCCCGGAACCACCGCGACTCCCGGTACGGCACCCCCAGTGTGATCGCGAAGTCCCGTTCCCGCGAGGGATCGACGTGCGCGACGCAGAAATAGGTGCCGGTGGGCGAGTCGGAATACTGGTAGAACACCGAGAACCGGTCGGGCGAGGCGAACACCTGCCGCCCCGACCACTGCAGGCACATCCGTTGCCCCTCGATGGCCCCCTGCTCGTCGGCGGGGAAGACGATGCCGTCGTTCTCGTACGCCTTGTAGATGGTGCCACCGGCGTCGTTGCGCACGAAGTGGCAGACGAGGCCCAGGTGGTGGGTGGCCAGGTTGGTGAAGCGGTGGGCGGCCATCTCGTAGGAGACGGCGAACACGTCCCGCAGGTCCTCCACCGACAGCGCCCGCGCCGCCTTGGCCTCCTGGAGGTAGACGGCGGCGGCCCGTTCGGGCACGAGCACGGCGGCGGCGAAGTAGTTGGCCTCGGTGCGCTGGCGCAGGAAGTCGGCGAAGTCGCGCGGTTTGCCGTGGCCGAGCGCGAGGTGCCCGAGCGTCTGGAGCAGGATCGTGCGCGGGGTGTGCATGCCGAGCTGCTCGTGTTTGACGTAGATGCGCCGGTTACGCAGGTCGGTGATGGAACGCACCGAACGCGGCAGGTCCTGGGCGGTGTGGACGGTATAGCCGAAGTGCGTGACCAGGCCCTGGATCGTGCTCTGGGACAGGGCGCCGGTGCGGTAGCCGACGGCGTCGAGGGCCTCGGCCGCGGCCTTCTCGATGTCGGGGAAGTAGTTGCCCACCTCGCGCTGCCTGCGCCGCAGCTCGGCGTTGGCGGCCCTGGCCTCCTCGGGGGTGGCCGTGCCGCGGGCCTGCCGGGCGCGCAGCTCGCCGTACAGGCCGAGCAGGTGTTCCAGGACGTCGTTGGGCACGCGCGCGGAGACCTTGAGCCGGGGCAGGCCGAGACCGGCGTAGATGGGGTCGCGCTGCGCCTCCTCCAGCGCGATCTCCAGCTGGGCGCGCCGGTTGGGCGGCTGGCGGCGCAGCAGCTCCTCGACGGGGACGCCCAGCGCGGTCGCCAGGGACTTGAGCAGCGAGAGCTTGGGCTCACGCTTGCCGTTCTCGAGCAGCGACAGCTGGCTGGGCGCCCTGCTGACGCGCGAGCCCAGGTCCGACAGGGTGAGGCCGCGCTGTTTGCGCAGGTGGCGCAGACGCTGGCCGAACGCGATCAGATCGAGCTCCTGCGTCAAAGACAGCGGTTCTTCGCCTAGCAGGGACGCCATACAGGCATCTTAGACAGAAATTCGGCCCATTTTCTAGCCTTTGGGCACCCAGGGCGCGTCGCAGCGGGACGCCAGAGCCGCGTGCGGTTCGGGATGAGGATTGGTCTAGGCCAACAGGAAAACTTACGATTTCTTCTCATCTGAATACCCACGAGTAATGCACATCCTGGAAACTTTGCGGCTTCTTCTCAGCTCTGGAGCCTATTGACCCGCGGCCTCCGGGCAGATCATCGACGTGAGCCCCAGGGGACGACAAAGGAGCGAACGATGAACGATCGCCTCAAGGGAGCTGCGGAGCAGCTGCAGGACAAGTGGGAGAACGACCCTCGCTGGGCGGGCGTCGAGCGCACGTACAGCGCGCAGGACGTGATCCGGTTGCGGGGAAGCGTCCAGGAGGAGCACACGCTGGCCCGGCTCGGCGCCGAGCGTCTGTGGGACCTGCTGCACACCGAGGACTACGTCAACGCCCTCGGCGCGCTGACCGGCAACCAGGCCGTCCAGCAGGTGAAGGCCGGGCTGAAGGCGATCTACCTGTCCGGCTGGCAGGTGGCCGCGGACGCCAACCTCGGCGGCCAGACCTACCCGGACCAGAGCCTCTACCCGGCCAACTCCGTGCCCGCCGTCGTGCGCCGCATCAACAACGCGCTGCTGCGCGCCGACCAGATCACCTGGTCGGAGGGCGTGCCGGACGCGCCGCACTGGCTGGCGCCGATCGTGGCCGACGCCGAGGCCGGGTTCGGCGGCGTGCTGAACGCGTTCGAGCTGATGAAGGGCATGATCGCGGCCGGCGCCGCGGGCGTGCACTGGGAGGACCAGCTCGCCTCCGAGAAGAAGTGCGGCCACCTGGGCGGCAAGGTGCTGATCCCGACCGGCCAGCACATCAAGACGCTCAACGCCGCGCGGCTGGCCGCCGACGTGTGCGGCGTCCCCTCACTGATCGTCGCGCGGACCGACGCACAGGCCGCGACGCTCCTGACCAGTGACGTGGACCCGCGCGACCAGGCCTTCACCACCGGCGAGCGCACCGCCGAGGGCTTCTACCGGGTGCGCAACGGCGTGGACTCCTGCATCGCCCGCGGCCTGGCCTACGCCCCCTACTCCGACCTGCTGTGGATGGAGACCGGCACGCCGGACCTGGACGTGGCCCGCGAGTTCGCCGAGGCGATCAAGGCCCGCTACCCGGACCAGATGCTCGCCTACAACTGCTCGCCGTCGTTCAACTGGAAGGCGCATCTGGACGACTCCACGATCGCCAAGTTCCAGCGCGAGCTCGGGCACATGGGATACAAGTTCCAGTTCATCACGCTGGCCGGGTTCCACTCGCTGAACTACTCGATGTTCGACCTCGCCCAGGGCTACGCCACCGACGGCATGACGGCGTACGTCGAGCTCCAGGAGGCCGAGTTCGCCGCCGAGTCGCGCGGATACACCGCGACCAGGCACCAGCGCGAGGTCGGCACCGGCTACTTCGACCTGGTCAGCACGGCCGTCGCGCCCGACTCCTCGACGACCGCGCTCAAGGGCTCCACCGAGGAGGAGCAGTTCCACCACTGATTTCCTGAGCTCGCCGGCCACCTCCAGGGCATGGGACGGTTCCCCCGGCGAAGGGCCGCGCCGGCTCCCCCAGCCCGGCGCGGCCCATTTTTTTTCCTGCCTTTTCGATCCCAGCCCGGCGCGGCCCCCTCCTTTTCCCGTCCTCGATGCCCGTCATGTGATCAGCCGCCCTCCCGGGCCCACGACGGCAGGTCCTGCCGCTCGGTGATGTCGCGGACGAGCTGGGCGTGCGCGTCCTCGGCCTGCTGCCTGGTGGACCAGTGCAGGCTGAGCACCTCCTCGCCGCCCGTCCCCGGATCGGCGCCGGGCGGTGACAGGCGCACGGTCGACTCGAACAGCAGCGGCACCGTCCCGCCGTCGGCCTGGTCGAGCACCAGATGCAGGGTGCGGATGCGGAACGTTCCCGCGGCGGTGCCGACGCGGTCGTCGCCGATCGTGCGCCGGGCGCGGTCGGCCAGCAGCTCCTGCGCCCGCGCCGGGCTGATGGGGTTGCCCTCGATGTCGTAGTAGCTCATGTACGGCCTCGCTCTCGGGTGCGGGAGGGGGACCACGCTTCCCCCGCTCACCTCGATCATGAGGCATGCGCGGTCAGGACGCTCCGGTGGCCGTCGGGGTGGCCGGGCCCGAGACGGTGGGGCCGGGCGACTCGCCGGGGCCGTCCTGGGGGATCGTGCTGATCGAGCCCGACGGCCGCGGGCAGTCGCGGCGGCCCCCGCCCCCGTGGCGGCGACCTGCCGGACCGGCGCACGGACCGGCCTCCTCCCCGCCCGGATCACCCAGATCGCCCGGCCCGGACGTGCCGGACGGGCGGGCGGGACGGGACGGGCGGGACCGGCGGAAGTCGTCGGACCACCGGTCGGGTTCGGAGGTGAGGCTCGCGACGTGCCCGCCCGGCGTGCGGAAACGCGTGCCGGAAACCGCCGGCGTGGCGGCGCTCGCCGTGGGCGCCGTGGGCGCCGCGCTCGCCGGGGGCGCCGCGTGGACGGACGGCCGGACGCCGTCGGGGGTCGCCGCAGGCCGCTCGCTCGGGCGGGCGCTGTCCTGGGGCTGCACGACCGCGGTCTCGGGCAGCAGCGAGCCGCCGCCGAGGCTCAGGGCGTCCCCGCCGGAGGCCGCGATCACGGTGATCGCCGCGATCGAGACCGTGGCCAGCGCGGCGAAGCTGGCGTGCGACAGGTGCGCCCCGGCCTTCGCCCTGCTCCTGCGCCTGCTCCCGCGCTCGGACCCGGCCGGTTCCGCCGCCGGTGTGACCGGCTCGCCCGCCCCGCCGCCCGCCGGACAGGGCACCTCGGCCCAGCTCCCGTCCAGCACGTCGGAGACCGCCCGGCGCAGGTCCCACGGATCGCCCACGCCCCCGGACGCCAGCAGCGCCCGCAGCAGGCCGGCCGATCCGGGACGGGACGCCGGGTCCTTGGCCAGCGCCGCCTCCACGGCCGGGCGCAGCAGGACGGGCACGCCGTCCAGACGCGGCGGGTCGAACAGGATGCGCCGGGTCAGCACGTCCGCCTCGCCGCCGCCGAACGGGTGGTGCCCGCTCGCGGCGTAGGCCACCAGGCAGCCCCATGCGAACACGTCCGAGGCGGGCAGGGCGGGGCCGCCGGTCAGCCGCTCGGGCGCCACCCAGCCGGGACTGCCCATGACCTGGCCGGCCTGGGTGTGGGCGGCGAGGGTGTCCACGTCGCAGGCGATGCCGAAGTCGATGACCCGCGGCCCTGCGGGCGACAGCAGCACGTTGCCGGGCTTGAGGTCGCGGTGCACCAGACCGGCCTCGTGCACGGCGACGAGCGCGGCGGCCACGCCGAGTGCCACGCCGTAGGCGAGGTCGGGCGTGAGCGCTCCCCCGGCCTTGACCACCTGGGACAGCGCGGGCCCCGGGATGTACTCGGTGACCAGGTACGGACGGCCGTCCTCGACGCCGTCCTCGATGACGGCGGCGGTGCAGAAAGGCACCAATCTCCGCGAGAAAGCCACTTCCTCGGCGAAACGCGCCCGCAACGTGGCATCGTGGAGATGTACCGCGTGCGGCGTCTTGAGCGCGACCAGGCCGCCTTGCGGGTGTTCGGCCAGGTACACCACTCCCATCCCGCCCGTCCCCAGGCGGCCCAGGAGAAGGTACCGGCCGATGACGACCGGGTCGCCCACCGTAAGCGGTCGCACGCCAGGAGGCATGTCGCTCGCACCACGCGCCATCCGGGTCTCGCCTCTCCTGTGGGGGACACGGCAAGGCACACTGTGGCGGCATCCGGGGGCCCTTTCCGCATGTCTTGCGCAAGGGGTATCGAAGGTAAGGCGTTCGTGCCCGGAGGGTTAGTAAGTGCTGGGATGGAACGTTCTGAAGTGGCTTTCTGTGGTTGGCGGGCTTTCGTCCGGAAGAGGGTCAGGAGGCCAGGGCGCGGGCCTCGTCGGCCTCGACCTCGCGGTTCCAGTCGTTCTTGACCGCCCGCCAGCCCTCGTCGTCGACGCCGATGCGCCAGTAGCCGGAGATGGACAGCCGCTCCATCGGCACGCCCCGCTCCAGCCGCAGGTGGCGGCGGAGCTCCTTGACGAAACCGGCCTCGCCGTGGACGAACGCGTGCACGTCCCCCTCGGGGAACTCCAGCGCGCGCACCGCCTCCACCAGCGCCTGGCCGACGGGCCGCGCGCCCCGGTACAGCCAGGTGATCCGCGCGTCGGCGGCCGTGCCGAGCTTCAGCTCGTCCCCGGGGCCGTCCACCTCCAGCAGGACGTGGGCCAGGGCGCCGTCGGGCAGCGCCTCCAGGGAGGCGGCGATGGCCGGCAGCGCGCTCTCGTCGCCCACCAGCAGGTGCCAGGCGGCCCCGGGGTCGGGCGCGTAGCCGCCGCCGGGGCCCAGCATCAGCACGACGTCGCCGGGCCGGGCCGCGGCGGCCCACGGCCCGGCCAGGCCCTTGTGGCCGTGGTGGACGAAGTCGAGGGTCAGCTCAAGGGCGTCGGGATCCCAGGCGCGCACGGTGTAGGTGCGCAGACGCGGCCAGAGCTCGCGCGGCATGGTCTCGCGCACGTGCTTGACGCTGAAGGGCTCGGGGTAGTCCACGCCCTCGTGCGGGAAGACGAGTTTCACGTAATGGTCGGTGAGGCCGCGGCAGGCGAAGTCACGCAGGCCGTCGCCGCCGACCACGATGCGGATCATGTGCGGGGAGAGCCGCTCGGTCCGCAGGACGACGCCCCGATGGTGGTCCGTGGGCTTGTCAGCCATCACTTCAGCCCCCATATGTTAGTTAGGTATACCTAACCTTACAGCGGGATTGACGCGCCTGGCCACCGCAACGCCTCGACGCCGCCCTCCGCGCGCAACCCCAAACTGGGAAATATCAGCTCAAGCTACCCTGACGCAGCAGGCCCAGTCAGGCCGCCGCCGAATCCCCTCGCCGCGCCGCACGGGCCGCGACCGCCTCCAGGAACGCCGACATGTGCCGGAAGGCCAGCCGCGCCTCCGGCAGCACGTCGGCCAGGATGGGGAACGCGTGCGGCATGCGCCGCCACTCCTCGTACCGCACCGGCACCCCCGCCTCCCGGGCCCGCTCGGCCACCCGGCGGGCCTCGTCCCGCAGCACCTCCGTGGAGCCGGTGACGATCATCAGCGGCGGCAGGCCGGTGAAGTCGCCGTGCACCGGCGAGACGAGCGGGTCCCACGGATCGAGCCCGCAGGTCCAGTGGCGGGCCAGCCAGCGCACCCGGCCCGCCGGCAACATGGGGTCGTGCCAGCGGTTGGCGCGGCGCGGGATGTCCGTCAGGTCCGCCCACGGCGACAGGCAGATCGCCGCGGCGGGCGTCGGCAGGCCGCGGTCGCGCAGCGCCAGCAGGGTGGCCAGCGTCAGGTGCCCGCCCGCCGAGTCCCCGGCGATGACGATGTCCTCGGGGGCGTGCCCGTTGCGCATCAGGCACTCGTAGGCGTCCAGCGCGTCGGCCAGGGAGTCGGCCAGCGGGTGCACCGGCCCCTGCCGGTAGTCCAGCGCGAGCACCGGCCGCCGGGCCACGGCCGACAGCCGCCAGGTGATGGGCCGGTGGGTACGCGGCGAGCACGAGAAGTAGCCGCCGCCGTGGAAGTAGAGCAGCGCCTTGCGCTCGTCCACCCGGCCGGCGCGGACCCACTCACCGCCGCAGTCCGGCCCCTCGGCGGGCGCGACGACGGCGTGCTCGGGAAGGCGCACCGGCATCAGCTGCGCCAGCTCGCCCAGGCGGGCCGCGCCGATCAGGGCCAGCGGATGACGCATCAGCACCGAGGAGGCGGGCTTCAGGGTGCCCCACATGACCGAGGTCAGGGCCCTGGCCTGCCAGCTCAAGGGGTAGTCGGGTGCCACGTCCTTGTTGATGCGCATGACGGTCCTCCACCCCTTTTCTTCCCGGAACGCCAGAGCTCTACCGGCCAGTAAGGATCTCGTCCCCGACGCGAATATTCCGGCCTTGTGCGACTCTGGGGATATGGCGGGATATTCGGGGACCCCGTTCCCCCGCAAGCTCGGCATCAAGCCGGGACGCCAGGTCCTGGCCCTCGCCGCCCCCGCCGGCCTCGACCTCGGCGAACCCGCCGCCACCCTGCGCTTCGTTTATCGCGTTGCGGACCGCTGACCCACCGGCGGATAATTCCAGGCTTCCGCCAAGGCGGACCCGTGCCCGACCCCCGACACGGCGCGTGACCGTGTCCTCACTCTCGGGAGGTGAGCCACCATTCCCCTCTACGCCCGCCTCGTCCGGTACGGCTTCCGCAAACACGCCGTCTACGTCTGGGCCGCGCTCGCCGGCGCGTTCACCAACAGCGTGTTCGGCGTCCCGCGCGCCTACGTCCTCATCGCCCTGTGGCAGGCCCGCCCCGGCCTGGCCGGCTACGACGTCACCGACGCCGTCACCTACTGCTTCGTCACCCAGGCCCTCATCGGCCCGATGATGCTGTTCGGCGGCGGCCTGGCCATCCCCGAGCGCATCCGCAGCGGCGACATCGCGCTCGACCTGGTCCGCCCCGCCTCGCTCCAGCTCTGGTCGCTGGCCGAGGACCTGGGCCGGGCCGCGTACCTGCTGCTGGTGCGCAGCCTCCCGCCGCTGCTGCTCGGCGCGGCCCTGTTCGGCATCACCACCCCCGCCTCCCCGGCCGCATGGGCGGCGGCCCTGACCGGCTGCCTCGTCGGCGTGCTCATCAGCTTCGGCTGGCGCTACCTCGTCGCGCTGTCGGTCTGCTGGCTCGCCGACGACCGCGGCGTGGCCGTCGTGTCCCTGGTCCTGACGACGTTCTTCAGCGGCATGATGCTCCCCCTCCACCTGTTCCCCGGCCACCTGGGCGAGGTGGTCAGAGCCCTGCCGTGGGCCTCCATGGTCCAGGCGCCCGCCGACCTCTACCTCGGCAAGGCCCCCGTCGGGCAGACGCTCGCCCTCCAGGCGTTCTGGGCGGCGACGCTGTTCGCCCTCGGCCTGCTGGCCACCCGCGCGGTCCGCCACAAGGTGGTGATCCAGGGTGGTTAGGACGTACTTCCTGCTGGCCTGGACCTGGACCCGCGCCGCGGCCGCCTACCGCCTCTCCTTCGCCCTGATGGTCGTGTTCGGCCTGGTCACGGGGGCGATCGACGTCGCGGCCATCCTCGTCGTCTTCGCCAACACCACCACCCTGGCCGGCTTCACCCGCGAGGAGGTGCTGTTCCTGTACGGCGCCTCCGCCGTCTCCTTCACCGTCTGCGACACCTTCGTCAGCAACCTCGACCGCATCAGCCAGCACATCAAGGCCGGCACGCTCGACACGATCCTCATCCGCCCGGCCGCCGCCTGGATCCAGATCGCCGCCGACCGCTTCGCGCCCACCAGGATCGGCCGCGTCGTCCAGGCCGTGGCCGTGCTGGCCTACGCCGTCGCCGCGCTCGGCCTCGACTGGCGGCGGGCCTGGATGATCCCCGTCATGATCGTCACCGGCGTCGTCATCTTCACCGCGCTCTGGACGCTCGCCGGCGCGCTGCAGTTCGCGCTGACCGACGCCCCGGAGGTGGTCAACACCTTCACCTACGGCACCCACCAGCTCAGCCAGTACCCCCTCAGCATCTACGCCCGCGACCTGGTCCGCGGCGTCACCTACGCGCTGCCCCTGGCCTTCGTCAACTGGCAGCCCGGCCTCTACGTCCTGGGCCGGGACGACCCGTTCGGCACGCCCGGGTTCATGCGCTTCCTCGGACCGGCCGCCGCGCTGGTCCTCGCCCTGGCCGCCGCGGCGGCCTGGCGGCAGGGCATCAGGCACTACCGATCGACGGGGAGTTGACGATGATCGAGCTGCGCGGAGCGGGACGCTCGTTCAAGGTCAGGCGCGCTGTCGTGCACGCCGTACGCGATCTGTCGTTCAGCGTGCCGGCCGGCGAGTTCGTCGGCTACCTCGGGCCCAACGGCGCGGGCAAGTCCACCACGATCAAGATGTTGTGCGGCATCCTCACCCCCACCACCGGCTCGGTGCGGGTGGCCGGGCTCGACCCCTCGCGCCGGCGCACCACGCTCGCCCGGCGCATCGGCGTGGTGTTCGGCCAGCGGACGACCCTGTGGTGGGACCTGCCGCTCAAGGACAGCTTCGAACTGGTCCGACACCTTTACAAAGTAGATCGTGGAACCTTCCGGGTCCGGCTGGCCGAGCTGACCGAGACCCTCGACCTCGGCTCCTTCCTGCGCACCCCGGTGCGTCAGCTCAGCCTGGGGCAGCGCATGCGCGGCGACCTGGCCGCGGCGCTGCTGCACGCGCCCGACGTGCTGGTGCTGGACGAGCCGACCATCGGCCTCGACGTGGTCAGCAAGGCCAGCATCCGCGGCTTCCTGAAGCGGCAGAACGCCGAACGCGGCACGACCGTGCTGCTGACCACGCACGACCTCGGCGACATCGAGCGCCTGTGCCGCCGGATCATGCTGATCGACCACGGCCGGCTGGCCTTCGACGGGACGCTCGCCGAGCTCATGGCCACGGCGCCGGAGCAGGCCACCATCGAGGACGTGGTGACCAGGCTCTACACCGGCACTCAGTAGTAGCCGCCCTCCTGCGTGGTCTCGTAGTCGTCGTCGTCGAGGTCGTCGTGCGGGCGCGACCAGCGGGAGGGCATCAGCACGGGGATGAACAGCACCACGCCCAGCAGGGCCAGCACGCCCGTGGTGAGCAGGGTCCTGTCGCCCGCGCCGGCGTCCAGGACGATCTGGTGGACCGACGCCTGGTCGGGGATGAGGGACAGCGCCCTGCCGGTGTCGAGGGCGTAGACGACGGTCCAGGCCAGCAGCACCATCGAGGGCACGAACGTGGCCAGCGGCGAGATCCGGCCGGCCACGACGAGGCCGACGACCAGCCCGACCGCGGCCATGGCGCCGAGGGCGATCCACATCTTCTGGTTGTCGGGCGGCGGCGGGGTGATCGCCGCGCTGGCGAGGGCCTGCTGCACGGCCCATCCGCCACCCCCGAGGACGGCCGCCGTGACCACGACGCCGATGAGCAAACCTGCTAAGTGCCGCAACGTTCTCACCTCAAATGTCAACGCGAATGTCAACGCGCTCGGCACGACCCTAGCGACAAATGCCATTTCCGGACCAGGCATCAGCCCGCTCGGAAGTTAGGGGTCTCATGCGACGGGGCCTCGTGAGACCATGTGGCACACATGCGTGCGCGTCTTCCCCTCCGGCTCGCGCGGACGGCCGCCTTCGCCGCCGTCTGCGTGACCCTCGCTGCCCTCGCCCACGTGGCGGGCGGCGGCGGGCGTCCGGGGCCGTGGGCGGCGGCGCTGGGCCTGGTGGCGGTGTCCGGCCTGGGGCTGGCGCTGTCCGGCAGGGAACGCTCGGCGCCGCTGATCAACGTCGTGCTGGGTGTGGCGCAGTTCGGCCTGCACGAGCTGTTCGCGGGCGGCAGCCCGTCCTCCTACGTCTTCGAGCACGGCCACGGCCAGGGCCTGGCCGTCAACGCGGGCATGCTGCTCGCGCACCTCACGGCGACCTTGATGACCGGCTGGTGGCTGTCGCGCGGCGAGATCGTGCTGTGGTCGCTGCTGCGCCGGCTGGGGTTGCGGCTCGTGCCGCCGCTGCTCGCGGTCGTGCCCGCGGTGCGGCCGGGCGTCCCGGTCGTGCACACCAGGGTGGTCCCCCCGCAGCCGGGGTTCCGGCACCGGGTGGCCAGGCGTGGTCCTCCACTTCCCGCCTGACCTGCTGACACCCGTAGACCCCCTGTCATTTTCCGAAGTGGAGTTCCGCCATGTCCTTCGTCCGTCGCGCGGCGACCGTGCTCGCCGCCGCCACCGCCCTCACCGCCGGCCTGGCGCTGCCCGCGCTGGCCCACGTCTCCATCAACCCGGGCACCGCCGAGCAGGGCGGGTTCACCAAGGTCGCCTTCCGAGTGCCCAACGAGCGGGACGACGCCGCCACGACCAAGGTCCAGGTCAGCTTCCCCACCGACCATCCGCTGGCGTTCGTGTCGGTCAAGCCCGTGCCGGGCTGGGACGTCAAGGTCACCGAGGGCAAGCTGCCCAAGCCGGTCAAGACGGAGTACGGCGACCTGGAGGAGGCCGTCACCACGGTCGTGTGGTCCGGCGGCAGGATCAACCCGGGTGAGTTCCAGGAGTTCGAGGTGTCCATGGGCCAGCTCCCCAAGGACGTCGACTCGCTGACGTTCCCGACGAAGCAGACCTACTCCGGCGGCGAGGTGGTCGACTGGGCCGACGCGCCCAAGTCCGACGGCACCGAGGCCGAGCACCCCGTTCCCACGCTGAAGCTCGTCCCGGCCTCCGGCGACGACGACCACCACTCCGCCGCGAGCGCGTCGGCCTCGGCCGCGCCGGCCGCCGCCACGGGCCCGTCGGTGGCGCCGGTGGCGGCCTCCGCGGCCTCCTCCTCCGACGGCACGGCCCGCCTGCTGGGCGGCGCCGGGCTGGTCGTCGGCGTCATCGGCGTCGTCGTCGGCGCCCTGGGCCTGCGCCGCCGGGCGGCCTGACCCTCGCGACCCTGACCTCGCGACTCTGCCCCTCGCGACGCGGCGTCCCCGGCCGGGCAACCCGCCCGGCCGGGGACGCGCCGCCCGGTCAGGACGTGATGTCCTTGCCGGAGAAGCGCGCCCACGCGATCGAGCAGAACAGCACGATGTAGGCGCCGAAGGCCAGCAGCCCGTCCCGCAGCGCCGACAGGTCCATCGGGCTGCGCAGCACCGCGTCGAAGTTGGTGAACCTGGTCGGCAGCAGGTACGGCGTCACCGCGCTCAGCTCGGGGAAGGCCCGCAGCACCTGGCAGACGACCACCAGCACGAGCGTGGCGGCCACCGCCCCGATGGACACCTCGGTGAACGTCGACAGCGCCAGCGCGACGGCCGCCAGCGCCGCCATGCCGGCCCCGACGTAGCCGACGGCGATGAGGATGCGCAGCAGCCCCTCGCCCATGGAGATCGTCGTGCCCGACAGCAGCGTCACCGGCCCGGCCGGGAACAGGATCAGCCCGGTGACCAGAGCCGACAGCGCCACCACCGCCGTGACGGCGTAGGCGAAGACGACCGCGTTGAGGTATTTGACGGCCAGCAGGCGGGTGCGTCCCGCGGGCGCGGCCAGCAGGTAGCGCAGGGTGCCGCCGCCCGCCTCCCCGGCCACCGAGTCGCCGGCGACCACGCTGACGGCGACCGGCATCAGCAGCAGCACGAGGAACGAGAACGCGACGAACGTGAGCATGAGGCTGTTGCCCGCCACGCTCTGGATGAACCCGCCCATCCCGTCGCGGTCGTCGCCGCCGAACGCGCGCAGGGCGAGGCCGAGGACGGCCGGCACGGAGGCGAGCACGGCCAGCATCACCAGGTTGCGCGGCCGGCGGAAGGTCAGGCCCAGCTCCGAGCCGAGCAGCCGCCAGAACGCCCACCGCGCCCGCCGCGGGCCGTCGGCGGCGTCCGTCCCGGAGTCCCGCGCGGGGACGGCCACGGCTTCTCGGGCCGGGTCCCATGTGTGCCGCTCCACCGTGCGCAGCGTCTCGGTCACGGGCACCAGGCCGGGCATGCGCCCATCGGACCGGCCGTCCCGCGCCTGCGGCGCCCCGGTGTCCCGCGTCTGCGGCGCGTGTGTCTCAGCGTCCGGCGCCGAGGTGTCAGCCGTCGACATCGAAGCCCTCCCCCGTCAGTCCGACGAACACGTCCTCCAGGCTCGGCCGCAGCACGGCCAGCCCCCGTACGGCGACCCCTTCGCCGACCAGCGCGGCGTTGATCCGCTCCGGCGCGTGGCCGCCCAGCTCGGCCGTCACGTCGGCGTCGCCGCGCCGCACGTCGGCCAGCCCCAGCCCGCCGAGCACCCGAGCGGCGTCGGCCACGTCGGGCGTCTCGACCCGGACGCGCGTGGCCAGGCCGCCGTTCAGCGAGGCGATCGTGCCCTGGGCGGCCAGCTTGCCGGTCCGCATGATGGCGGCGTGCGTGCACATCTGCTCGACCTCGGCCAGCAGGTGCGAGGAGACGAAGACGGTGGTGCCGCCGGCGGCGATGTCCTTGACCAGCGCGCGCACCTCGCGGGTGCCCTGCGGGTCGAGGCCGTTGGTCGGCTCGTCCAGGACGAGCAGCTCGCGCGGGCCGAGCAGCGCGGCCGCGATGGCCAGCCGCTGGCGCATGCCGAGCGAATAGTTGCGGTAGCGCTTGCCGGCCGCGGCCGACAGGCCCACCCGGTCGAGCGCGGCGGCGACGCGCGCCCGCGCGGTGCGGCGCACCGCCGTGGGGTCGGCGGCGTCGAAGCGCATCAGGTTGGCCTCGCCCGACAGGTACGGGTAGAACGCCGGCCCCTCCACCACCGCCCCCACCCGGGGCAGCGCCCGCGGCAGCGGCAGCCCGAGCAGGGAGTGCTCCCCCTCGGTGGGCGCGATGAGGCCCAGCAGCATGCGGATGGTCGTGGTCTTGCCCGAGCCGTTGGGCCCGAGGAAGCCGAAGACCGAGCCGCGCGGCACCGCCAGGTCGAGCGCGTCCACGGCCACCTGGCCGCCGCGGAAGCGCTTGGTCAGGCCGCGCGTGACGATGGCGTGCTCCCCGGAGGGCGGGGCCGCCCCGAAGGGCGCCCCCGCTTCCTGCGTGACGGCGGTGGTCACCTGACGCCCGCCGCCTGGGTGATCTCCTCCGGGGTGACCGCGCCGGCCAGCAGGCGGCCGTCGTCGGTCAGCAGGACGGTGACGAGCTTCGTCCTGATCAGCCGGCCCGAGCCCCACGTGCCGCTCACCGGCGTGGCCGACTTCAGGACGGTGTCGGCCAGCGCCCCCACGTCGGCCTTCGAGCCGTCGCCGGGCGTCGGGCCGTCGCCCGCCGCCGGACGGCCGGCCGCCGTGAGGTCCTCCGGCTTGAACGGCAGGACGGCCACGGTCGTCCACCCGTCGCCGACGACCTTGAGCTCGCCCGCGACCTTCTCGGCCTGCTCGGCGTGCTGCTCGGCGCGCTTGGCGTCGCCCAGCTCGCTGAGGTCCTTCTCCTCCACCTTGGCGCCCGCGGGCGGGGTGAAGGTGAAGTTCTCCGCGGCCGGCGGCGTGAACGTCACCTGGGTGAAGCCGACCTGGAAGGCCGGTTCGGCCGAGCCCTTGGCGTAGACCTGGACCTGGAGCGGGACGTAGGTCTCGCCGTCGAGCGCGAGCCGCACCTCCTGCACCAGCGAGCCCTCGTCCTTGGGGGCGAGGACGAGCTGGTAGACCGGACGGCCCGCCACCTCCGCGGTGTTGATCACGCGGACCGCGGTGTGCTGGCCGGCCTTGGCCAGCAGTTGCTCGGCCACCTGCGGCGGCGTCAGCTGGGTCGGCGGCGTGCTGGGCAGCTTGTGCTCCTGGCTCGTGCCCGGCTTGATGGTCAACCTGGTCGCGGTGTTGGTGGCGCTCTCCCAGTACCAGCCCTGTTCGCCGTTGACGATCAGGTTGGTCTCGTTCAGCTGGGTCGGCATGGCCACCCGGAACCGGTCGGCGCCGCCGTACCAGACCTTGATCTCGTGCGAGCCGGACAGCAGGCTCAGCGGCGACTCACCGCCGGTCTGGGGCAGCGACGGCAGGCCGAGCGAGGCCGTCTGCTGCACCGTGCCGGACATGGGCGGCAGGCCGCCTCCCTTGCTCGTCGCCGCCACGGCGTCGGCCAGCAGCTGCTGGGCCGAACGCTCGGGCAGGACGGGCTCGCCGCTCACCGCCGCGATGACCGGGCCGGCTCCGATCGCGCCACCGATCAGCGCCGCCGCGGCGATCGGGACTCCCCACCTCACGAACGTGCCTCTGCGCATCTCACTCCTTAACGGTATGTCGATGACCAGAGCCTGCGGCATGCATCCTGTGGCCGGCCTGAGACTGTCTGAGACGCCTCTCAGCCTTCTCAGCGGCGTCTCAGCTCAGGGACGGGAGAATCAGCACATGAGAGTACTGGTCGTCGAGGACGAGCGGCGGATGGCCGCGGCCCTCCAGCGCGGGCTGCAGGCCGAGGGGTTCGCCGTGGACCTCGCCCACGACGGCGAGGAGGGCCTGCACGCGGCCCGGCAGGGCGACTACGACGTCGTGGTGCTGGACATCATGCTGCCGAGGCTGTCGGGCTACAACGTGTGCAAGCAGTTGCGCGCGGAGGAGAACTGGGTGCCGATCCTCATGCTGTCGGCCAAGGACGGCGAGTACGACATGGCCGACGGCCTCGACCTCGGCGCCGACGACTACCTGACCAAGCCCTTCTCGTACGTGGTGCTGGTGGCCAGGCTTCGGGCCCTGCTGCGGCGCGACTCGGGGCGGCGGCCGTCGGTGCTGGCGGCCGGCGACCTGACCCTCGACCCGGCCCGCCGGAAGGTGCAGCGGGGCGAGACGCCGGTGGAGCTGACGCCGAGGGAGTTCGCGCTGCTGGAGTTCCTGATGCGCCGCCGGGACGAGGTGGTGTCGAAGTCGGAGATCCTGGAACACGTGTGGGACACCTTCGACACCGACCCGAACGTGGTCGAGGTCTACGTCGGCTACCTGCGGCGCAAGGTCGACGCCCCCTTCGGCAGGAACGCGCTGCAGACCGTGCGCGGCGCGGGCTACCGGCTGGCGGGCGACGGTGGCTGACACCCCGATGGCCTGGTGGCGGCGTCAGGGGCTGCGGTTCAGGCTGACGGTCGCGGCGGCCGCCGTGCTGGGGCTGGCGCTGGCTCTGTCGGCCTCGGTGCTGCTGTCGGTGCTCGACCGGGCGCTGATCGACACGGTCGACACCTCGACCAGGCAGCAGGCCCAGACCGTGCGCGTGGCGGCCGACGCCGGGACGCTGACCAGCCCGATCACCACGCACGACGGCACGATCGTCCAGGTGCTCGACCGGAGCGGGCGGATCACGCACGTCACGTACGGCACCGACCGGCTGGTGCCGCTGCTGGACGCGGTGGCCAGGGCCAGGGTGCTGCGCGAGGGGCGGGCGACGTTCCTGGACGGGCGGCCGTACGCGATCCCGGGGCCGCTGCGGGTGGTGGTGCTCAGCGCCGACCACGGGCAGACGGTGCTGGCCGCCAGGCCGATCGGCGAGATCCAGACGAGCCTGGGCGTGGCCGGACGCGTCCTGCTGGTCGGCACGCCCGCGCTGGTCGTGCTGCTGGCGGTGGCGAGCTGGCTGATGATCGGCAGGACGCTGCGCCCGATCTCGTCGCTGCGCCGGGTCGCCGCCGAGATCACGCACACGGCCCGGTCCCGGCGGCTGCCGGTGCCGCAGTCGCGCGACGAGGTGTACGCCCTGGCCACCACGCTCAACGGTATGCTGGCCCGGCTGGAGGAGGCCGAGCAGCGCCAGCGCGCGCTGGTCTCCGACGCCGCCCACGAGCTGCGCAGCCCGCTGGCCAGCATCCGGCTCCAGCTGGAGGTGGCGCTCGGCCATCCGGAGGGCCAGGAGTGGCGGGAGACCGCCGAGGGCGTGCTGGAGGACGCCCTGCGGCTGTCCCGGCTGGCCGAGGACCTGCTCGCGCTGGCCCGCCTGGACGAGCGCGGCGGCGTGCCGGCCCGCGACGAGCCGGTCAACCTCGACGAGGTGGTGCGCCAGGTCGCCGAGCGGTACGGCGAGGCCCGGCTGACCGCGTGCGACCCCGTGGTGGTGCGCGGGGACGCCCTCGACCTGAGCCGGGTGCTGACGAACCTGATGGACAACGCCGTCCGGCACACCTCCTCGAAGGTCGAGGTGGCGCTGGCCGCCGACGGCGTGCTGACGGTGACCGACGACGGGCCCGGCATCCCCGAGCAGGACCGGGAGCGGGTGTTCAACCGGTTCACCCGGCTGGACTCCGGGCGCAGCAGGGACGAGGGCGGGGCCGGCCTGGGGCTGGCGATCGTCCGGGAGACCGTGCGCGCCCACGGCGGGACGGTGGTGCTGCAGGACGCGGCGCCGGGCCTGCGCGCCGTGGTCCGCCTTCCGGTGTCCCGCTAGGCGGGCGCCGGGGCCGAGCAACCGACAGGAGCGATCGGCAGGAGCGATCGGCGGGAGCGATCGGCGGGGACGCTCGCCCGCGCGACGCGCTCGGGGCGCCGGCGGGCTGGGGGTCAACGGCGGGGACTGCGGGGGATCATGGAACGTTCCTGGTCAGGCGGCTGTGCCCTTCTCCGCGGTGGACAGGAAGTCCTGGGCGATGAGGGGCAGGCGGCGGCGTGCGTGCACCACGGCGATGACGCGCCGCACGGCCGGTTCGAGTGAGCGCACCACCAGGCCCGCCCTGGCGGCCTGGTCGGCCATGCCGCGGTACCACAGCAGTGAGGCCTGGCCGGCGCGGACCGCGTTCAGCCAGCCGTTGCGCTCGTCGGTCTCGAGGACGACCACGGGGGTGACGGCGTACTTGCCGAACATGGCGTCGAGCTCTCTGCGCCGCGAGCTGCCGCGGGCGGGCAGCGCCAGGCGCATGCCGTGCAGCTTGCCCATGGGGACCGGGTTGGGCAGGTCGAGCCCGGGCGGGGAGATCAGCACGATCTCCTGGCGTTCGAGCGGGTGGGTGATGAGGTCGGTGGGCACGGGCAGATCGGTGAGCCCGAGGTCGGCCCGCTGATCCCGGATGGCGCTGACGACGCCGTCGCGGCCGTCGCAGCGCACGATGTGCACGCGCACCCCTGGGTGCTCGGCCGCGTAGGCAGGGAGCAGCCGCCCCGCGAGTCCGGGTTCGAGACTCGGGGTGGAGGCGATGCGCAGTTCGGCCTCCGTCACGCCGGCGTGGTTGGCCAGGCTCTCGATCTCGTGCACGGCGTCGAGCGCCTCCCTCGCCAGCTTGACCACGCGGCGGCCCTGGGCGGTGACCACCACACCGCGGCCGGAGCGGGCGAAGAGCGTCATGCCGAGCTCTCGCTCAAGATCGCGGATCGCGCGGGACAGCGCAGGCTGCGCGATGTAGAGCGACCTGGCCGCGTCGGTCATGGTGCGGTGCTCCGCAGTCGCGACCACATAGCGGAGCTGCTGGAGATTCATGCCAACGAAGCTAGGACACCGCCCTGCTCCGGGACCGGTAGATAGCGGAGATCACCTCGATTGATTTCGGAGCGTGACCGAGTACCGCTACATCCGTGACGGGTGATAAATCAGTATGCTTTTGCCCCAAATTTGGCAAAGATCCTTTGGGGTCTGCCGCAAAGCCGTGCATTGCAGACAAGCGGGTTAACGGGGAGACACGGTGACAGCAAACGGGCAATATCCACCTCCGCCACAAGGGCCCGGGCAGCCCCTGCGGCCCCCTTCGCGGCCCTGGCCGCCGCCGGGCTACCGGCAGCCGCAGCCGCAGGGCGGTCAGCCCTACCCGCAGGCGCCGCCGCCCCCGCCCCAGGGCCCTCCTCAGGGCCCTCCTCAGGGTGCGCCGCACGGCCCGCCGCCCGGCCATCATCCCTATCCGCCGCAGCACCCCCAGCCGCAGGGCTATCCGCCGCAGCCGCCGTCCCCGCAGGGCCCCCCTCAGGGGCCCCCGCAGCCGCCGCAGGGCCATCCGCCGCAGGGCCATCCGCCGCGCGGGCCGCAGTATCCGCCGCCGCAGTACGGGCAGCAGTACCAGCCGCCGCCCCCGCCGCCGCCGCCCATGCCGCCCATGCCCACGAGGCAGTGGCCGCAGCAGCCGAGGAAGAAGTCCGGCATGGGGGTCGCCGGCGTCCTCGGGGCCGTGTTCGGGTCGCTGGCGGCGCTGTTCGTGCTGATCGTCATCGGGGCGGCGCTGCTGAAGTCGTCCTCGCACCCGGACACGACCACGCCGGTCGCGCTCCCGTCGTACGAGCCGTCGCACACCGACGAGCCCTTCCCCAGCCACGAGCCGACGCACGACACCTCGTCGCAGGAGCCCACCCAGGAACAGACCCAGGAACCGACACAGGAGCCGACCCAGCAGCCGTCGCAGCAGCCCACCGAGCAGCCGACCCAGGAGACGGTGACGCCGCCCAAGCAGGTCACGCTCAACACCAGCCTGAAGAACAACATCCTCTACCGGGCGGGCAGCCTGCCCCGGGTGAACTGCCGGGCCGGGAACACCAACATCTTCAGCCACAGCCAGCTCAAGGCGCTGATCCTGAAGACCGGCCGGTGCATGGACAAGGCGTGGGGGCCGATCCTGCAGCGGCAGGGCATCGCGTTCAGCCCGCCGAACTACGCCGTCGCGGCCGGGCGCGGACGGGGCGCGTGCGGCGACTATCCGTCGGCCGGGAGCATGGTGCCGTACTACTGCCCGCGCAACAACACGATCTACGCCTCGACCTCGGCGATGTCCAGGGGCAACGGCAACGCCCGCGGCTACGGCCAGATCATCTCCTGGCACGGCGGCATCATCAGCATGATGGCCCACGAGTACGGCCACCACGTCCAGAACATCACCGGCGTGATGGACTCCTGGTGGCAGGGCACCGTCAACTCCTCCAGCCAGAGCGGCAAGCTGGCGCTGAGCAGGAAACTGGAGCTCCAGGCCACCTGTCTCGGCGGCATGTGGATGCGTTCGGTCGCCTCGTCCTATCCGGTCCCGTCCTCGCTGCGCTCGCGGCTGTTCTGGTTCTACGCGCAGGTGGGCGACTATCCCGGTTACCCGCGCGACCACGGCACGCCCGCCAACAACAACCGCTGGTTCCGGCAGGGGTGGGAGCGGGACAAGACGTACCAGTGCAACACGTGGCTGGCGCCGTCCTCGACGACCTCCTGAGCGACACGTGGCGTTCATCTCATGTTGAAGAGTTGTCTCTGATGTCCAGGTATGGGGGCTAGAATCACGGCAATCTTGTGCCCGACATGGGGCAAACGTCATTTTTGCCTGGTAGGCGTGTGAAGGAGCCGGTGTGAGCAAGCGCGATCGGGTGGACGCCGTGCCCGGAGGCGCCAAACGGCGGACTCCACGCCCGCGCAAGGACTCCTCCCCCGCGCCGCGCTTCGCCAAACCCCTGACGACCGCCTCCGTCATCGGCTGGACGGCTCTGTCCGCTCTCGTGCCCGGCGCCGCGCATCTGCGGGCCGGGCGCCGTCGTACCGGGCTGATCATGATCGGCGCGTACGCGGTGCTGCTGCTCGCGGCCCTGGCCTTCGGCCTGACCCGGGATCTGAGCAACCTGACGGGCCTGGCCGAGGACGGCGCCATGGTCACGGTGATCGTCATCGCGGCCGCGTGCGCGCTGGCCTGGTTCGCCGTGATCGCCGTCTCGTACGTGGCGCTGGGCCCCAACAGGCTGAACCAGCAGGGCCAGGTGGTGACCGGGATCGTCGTGGGCGTGCTGTGCGTGGCCGTCATGTCGCCGTTCGCGCTGACGGCCAACTACGTGCTGGCCGGGCGGAACGCCGTCAACGCGATCTTCCCCTCGCACCCGGACCCGGAGAACCCCGTCCAGATCAAGAACCCCGAGGACCCCTGGGACGGCAAGACCCGGGTGAACTTCCTGCTGGTCGGCGGGGACGCCGCGGGCAACCGCGTGGGCGTGCGCACCGACAGCATGACGGTGGCCAGCGTGGACACCAGGACCGGCAACACCGTGCTGTTCAGCCTGCCGCGCAACCTGCAGCACGTGCGCTTCCCGCCGTCCTCGCCGCTGCACAAGCACTTCCCCAACGGCTACATGGCCGAGCTGCCCAACGGCGGCCTGCTCAACGAGGTCTGGCAGTACGCCAACGACAACCCGCAGCTCATGGGCGGCAAGAACCGCGGCCCGCGGGCCCTCATGGACGCCATCGGCTACACCCTGAACCTCAGGATCGACTACTACGCCCTGATCAACATGTACGGCTTCGCCGCCCTGGTGGACGCCATCGGCGGCCTGAAGATCCGGGTCGAGGAGGACGTCAAGTGGGGCGGCCACTTCGGCACCGCGGGCACGATCAAGGCGGGCTACCGCAAGCTGACGGGCGAGCAGGCCCTGTGGTACGGCCGCTCCCGCGTCAACAGCGACGACTTCTCCCGCATGGGACGCCAGCGCTGCGTGATCGGCGCCTTCGCCCAGCAGGCCACGCCCGGCGTGATCCTGACGAACTTCACCAAGATCGCCGGGGCGGCCAAGCGGCTGGCCCAGACGAACATCCCGCGTCCGCTCGTCGCGCCGCTGGCGGACCTGGCCCTCAAGGTCAAGGACGCCAAGATCACCAGCCTGCAGTTCGTGCCGCCGGACTTCTACTCGGGCAGGCCCGACTGGGTCAAGATCCGCGCGGCCGCGAAGAAGGCGATCGCCGACTCCGACCGCTCCGCCCGCCAGGCCCAGACCGCCAACGTGACCGCGTCCCCCGGCTCCCCGACGGCCACGCCGTCGCGGACCCGTACGCAGGCCCAGGGGGGCACGCCGACCGAGACCCCGACCCGCAACAGCCAGCGGGGCGGCGCGAAGTCCCTGACGGAGCTGTGCGGCCTGTGACCGCCACCCCCGCCGGAGCCCGGCTCCGGCGGGAGCTCTGATCGGCGAAGGCCCGCGGCCTCAGGTCACTTCGTCAGGTGCCCGAGGATCCAGTCGGCGAGCGTGCCGGTGACCGTGCCGTGCTCGGAGTTGTCGGAGTCGCACTGGTAGTCGTCCAGCTCGCTGTGCTCCGGCGACAGGGCGGTGATGTCGGTGTAGAGGTCCACGGTCCAGTCCACGGGGTCGTACTGGAGCGCGACGGCGCTCACGGTGGGGACGAAGCAGGCCGACCGGAACCGGCCGGCGATCGGCGCGCCGAACGCGTCGGCGACCATGCCGTAGGAGGGCAGCGTACCGCCGGGCGCCCCGTCGAAGGCCGCGACGCCGCTGGTGCGGCTGGTGCCGGCCCACAGCGGGACGGCTCGCATGCCGCCCACCCGCTGGCGGGCGCCCCGGTCCGGCTGGGTGCGCACGGTGGCGCCGGCCAGCCCGTCCAGGGCGGTCCACTCGAAGGCCAGGGCGTCGGGCGGGACGTTGCGGCCGGTGCCGTCGGCGGCGCCGTTGGAGACGCCGAGCTTGCGCGGCCTGAGCGGGAACCAGCCGGCGGCGCGCAGGTCCTCGATGAACGCCAGGCGCAGCGGGCTGGCCGTGGCGACCGGCCCGGAGTAGCGCCCGTCCGGGACCCAGCCCCACAGGAGCTGCTGCGCGGCCGGGCTCCTGATCAGCGCGGCCTGGCCGGGCGCGGCCGGCGCCAGGGCCTCGGCGAAGTAGGCGAGCTGTTGCAGGACGAGCGGGATCCAGGCGCCGTTGTGCGGGGAGTCGTAGGACAGGTAGGTCATCGTCTGGTGGTCCTCGCGGCGGCGTTCCATCTCCGCCAGCGCGTACCGGGTGACCAGGCCGCCCGCGCCGAGGCCGCCGACGATCAGCGGCGTGGTGCCCAGCCGCTCGCGGATCGCGCGGCCCACGCACGTCGCCGCGACCCCGGCGTTGGCCTGGATGTGGGTGTGGCGGGCGGCGAAGCCGAGCAGCACGACGTCGATGCCCTGGGCGAGCAGCCGGCTGAGCAGCCGGTCGCCGTGCGGCGGGTACGGCGCGTCGAGCCGTCCCCACAGCCCGGCCAGGTCGCTGGGCCCGTGGCCGAACCCGTCGGCGAAGATCATGGGACGGACGAGCGCGTCGTGGCCCGCGGCGAGATGGACGGCGGCCGTCCCCGTGGCGAGCCGGCCCTGGTAGGGCCAGGCGGAGGTGAGCTCCCACCGCGCGTCGGGCGCGCGGCGCTCCCCGGAGCCGGCGGGGTCGTGCGCGAAGAACACCCCCGCGGGGAGCGCTGCGGCGACCTGTTGCGCGCGTCCGGCGGGCGCGGGCCCGGACTCCTGTGCCTGAATGCGCTCGACGTCGATCCTGGCCGCCCCTGGTGTCGCCATGACTGTCACCTTTTCTCGTGGGTTACCGGATGTGACCCCCGATTCGTGTGCCCGCCTTTCTGAATATCGTTCGATCTTTTTCCGGATTCGATGACGTCTCCAGCTCACCTCGCCCACGGCGACAAATCAACCCGCGCCGCCGACAATTCACCCTGACCACCGGTCAAGGCATTACACAGGACCGCCGCGAGCCATTTCCCTTTGTCACACGAGCGCGGTCTTTCGCGGCATCAGCGCCAGGGCGCCCAGGTAGAGCAGGGCGGCCACGATGAGCAGGCCCTTGTAGCCGATCACCAGCGCCAGGTATTCCAGGCAGCCGCCGACCATCGCGCCGAGCAGGTTCGCGCCGAAGGACGTGGTCGCGTCGGCGGTGTCGGAGAAACGTTTGGCGAAGACCACGTTCGCGGCGAAGATCGGCAGGAACGCCACCGTCACGGCCGCCACGGCGCGCAGCGGCACCGGCAGCGACAACAGCCACGCGTTGGGCACCAGCCAGGCCAGCAGCAGGCCGGCCAGCAGCACGGCGTACATGACGGGCAGCGGCGGGGTGCGGAAGCGGCGGGTCACCTCGACGGCGGCGAGCACGGCGACCAGCACCCCGGCGAAGACGATCGCGTTGACCACCCAGGTGGTGCCGAACAGCAGCGCGAAGCCCGTCACGCTCTTGGTCTCCAGCAGCATGAACGCCACCCCGAGCAGGAACAGGTCGGCGTAGGGCTTCATGCGCCCGTAGGGGCCCGCCACCACGCGGACGGCCAGCAGGCTGACGATGAGGATCAGGCCGAGGGTGATGATGTAGATCGGCGGGATCGTCCGGTCCTTCAGGTAGAGGAAGGGGCGGTCGTCGTCGGCGGGGGCCGGGGTGCCGGCGGCGGCGCCGGGCCACTGGCTCGCGCAGCGCTGGTCGGCGGCGGTCAGGCCGGCGGTGATGACGGCCTGCTGGCCCGCGGTGCTGACCACGTCGACGCACGGCTTGTGGCCGAAGGCGGTCTGCATGGTCGAGGCCAGGCGGTCGACCAGCCAGCTCTCGCGGTAGTAGTTGTACATCGAGAACGTGCCGCCCGGCCGCAGGTGGGCGCGGGCGGCCCGCATGGCCTCGGCGGTGAACAGGTAGCTCTCCAGGCGCAGCGAGCTGGCCCCGGACACGAGGGTGAGCGAGTCGGGCAGGGCGAACAGGATCAGGTCGTAGCGGTCGCCGCTGCGTTCCAGGAAGGCGCGGCCGTCGGTGATGTGGGTGGTGACGCGCGGGTCGGCGTAGGGCTTGTCGGGGTGCAGGCTGCCGCCCAGCTCGCGCAGCTTGGGGTCGATCTCGACGGCGTCGACGTGCTGGGCGCCCTTGGACAGCGCGATGGCCACGTCGGTGCCGCTGCCCGCGCCGACGATCAGCACGTCCTTGGGCGGCCTGGTGGTGCGCTCGTAGGGCAGCCCGTACTGGCGTTCCCACTGCAGACGGGCGTAGGCGGGCACGGCCTGCTGGTGCGGGATGCCGTTGACGGAGATGTCGGTGACCGGCACGCCGAGCATCTGCATCGCCTTGTAGGTCACCTTGTAGTACGGCGACCACAGCGCCCCGGCCGTCAGCGTCTCCGACAGCAGCAGGCCGGCGACCAGGAGCGAGGGCAGGACCACCAGGCCCAGGTAGAGCGAGCGGGGCCGGGGCGCCAGGAGCAGGCCGTAGCACAGGGCCGCGACGACGCCCCAGAACACCGGCGGCGCCGACAGGAACGACAGCGCCGTGAACGCGGCGATGCCGCTGAGGCTGCCGATCAGGTCGTAGCGGTAGGCCTCCAGGCGCGGCAGCTCGGGGAAGCAGCGCCCGACCAGTTCGGCGGGCCCCATGAGCACCGCCGCCGCGGCGATGAAGATCACCGGCAGGATCAGCCAGGCGGGCGGCCCGACGGTTCCGAGGCTCGTCCAGTACAGGACGCCCTCGGTGTTGCGGTCGACCGTCACCGGGAAGGCCAGCACGAGGGCCACCAGGACGAGCAGGACGACCGGCGAGTAATAGGGCTGGCGGCGCGAGCGCCCCACGCGCAGAAATCCGAGCCCGATTCCAAGAAAAGAACCGAGCAGGACAAAATTGGTGAAATAGCTCAGATGAACGATGTTCGAGCCTGTCCATCTGATGAGCGCCAGCTCGAGGAAGAGCATGAAGGCACTGGCGAGGACGAGCCTCGGCCGGACCGGCAGCCAGTGTTGTCTTTCCCCGTCGGAAACCGGCGTCTGCGCCTGGAGCGTCATGATGCATCACCGTAGTGAACAGACCGAAGACAAGGAAGCCTGACGCCCCGGAAACAATTATGGTCCGCTTCGCCACTTATGCGGTGTTTTCGCAGGTCACAACCACCGTAAGGGGCTGGACGCGCCTTGACGGATGCAGGAATGTTGGGTCGTTCGTTTGCCCCCATTACGTTCGGTGGTGACTCATGCGGGTCCTGATCCAGCTCCGTCCCTCCCCCGATCTGGTCGCGGCCGTCGCCGATCCCGGCCAGACCGCCACCACGGCCGACGTCGCCGACGGCCTGCCCGGCGTCGAACTCGACACGGGCTTCACACCGGTCGCCGTGCCGAGGCCGGTCCCCGCGGCCGGCGGCGATCCCCTCTCCCTCCACCAGCCCCTCGACTTCTCGCTGGCCGCCGAGGACGCCTCCGTGCTGGTCCGCGGCACGATCTCCGACGACGAGCTGACCTCGCGGGTCACGCTGCTGCCCACGCTGCGCCCCGACGTCGTCGGGGTGTTCGCCGACCCGGTGATCGAGTCCAGCCTGACCTGCGGCGGCGATCCGCCCGTGGGCGACTGGCACGACGTCGAACGCCTGCTCAATGTGGCCGGGCTGCACGCCGAGGGGCTCGACGGCGCCGGGGTGGCGCTGGCCGTCCTGGACACCGGCGTCAACGCCGCGCACGTGGCCCGCCAGCTCGGCCGCGGCGTCACGCTGGACGCCGAGCGGAGCTGGAACCCCTCCGGCGTCACCGGCCGGGCCGGCCAGTTCGAGGTCGACCACGGCACGATGTGCGCCTTCGACGCGCTCATCGCCGCGCCGCAGGCGTCCCTGATCGACGTGCCGCTGCTGCGGTCGGCCCGGCCGGGCGGCTCGGCGCTCGACGGCCTGCTGTCGGACGCGGTGGCCGCCTTCACCCATCTGCGCACGGTGCTGGAGGCCCAGCCCGCGGCGTCCAGGTCGCTGGTGGTGAGCAACTCGTGGGGGTCGTTCTCCCCCGAGTGGGACTTCCCCGTCGGGCATCCGGGCAACTACTCCGACAACGCCGCCCACCCGTTCAACCTGGTCGTGGCCAGTCTCGACCGGGCGGGCGCGGACGTGCTGTTCGCGGCGGGCAACTGCGGCAGGCAGTGCCCCGACGGCCGGTGCGCCTTCCCCAACCGGCCCATCGGGGGCGCCAACTCCCATCCCAAGGCGTTGTCGATCGGCGGGGTCGACGTCAACGGCGAGCGGGTGGGCTACTCCTCGCAGGGGCCGGGACGGCTGACCGCGCGCAAGCCCGACGTGTGCGCGTACACGCACTTCTCGGGGTCGCGGGCGTTCGGCGACGGCGAGCCGGACACGGGCACCTCGGCGGCGACGCCGGTGGCCGCCGGGCTGGTGGCCGCGGTGCGCACCCGGTGGCCGGCCGCCAAGCTGTCGCCGGCGCAGCTGCGGGCGCTGCTGCGGCGCACCGCCGAGGACCGCAGCGAGGTGGGTTTCGACTACGACTACGGCTACGGAACGGTCGATCCGGCGGGCATTCTGGCCGCGCTGCACCGGCGGGCCAAGGCCGCGGCCTGAGCACGGTCCTGCCCACTCCCCTGGGCACGGGCGGGCGGGCCGTCCCGGAGCGGCCCGCTCACGCGGTCTCCCGGTTGAACACGCGGGCCCCGACGGTCAGGCCGACCACGGCGAGCCCGGCCGTGACGGCCACGCCGAGCCCGACCGTGCCGGTGGCGTAGTGGCCGGCGAACAGGTCGCGCAGCGCCTCCAGGACGTACCTGAAGGGGCTGAGGCGCGACAGCGCGTCCAGCCAGCCGGGCGCCATCGACATCGGCAGGAACGCGCCCGACAGCAGCACCAGCGGGATGACCGCCGTCGACATCACCGGCGCGAACAGCTGCTCGCCGATGGTCAGCGCGACGGCGTACGACAGGGCGGCCAGGCTCGCCCCCAGCACCACGACCAGCACGAACCCGGCCGCGAGCCCGGCCACCGGCACCCGCATCCCGAAGGCGAACCCGGCGGCCAGCACCATCGTCGTCTGGACGGCCATCGTCACGACGTTGTCGAGCACCCGTCCGAGCAGCAGGGCCAGGCGGCTGGCCGGGGTGACGCGCAGCCGTTCCAGCACGCCGAAGCGCTTGTCGAAGACCACCCCGAACCCGGCCAGCCCCATGCTCATCAGGCCGAGTTGGACGATCAGCCCCGGCACCAGCACCTCCCAGGTGCCGAACGTGGCGAAGATCGGCCCGAACAGCACCAGGAACAGCAGCGGCTGGACGGCGCCGAAGACGATGCCGAGCTTCTGGCGCAGCGTGGCGCGCAGGGAGTGGCGGAACAGCACCCAGGTGTCGCGCAGCATCAGACCCCCGCCTCCTCGCGCAGCGACCGGCCGGTGATGTCGAGGAACGCCTCGTCGAGGGTGCGTCCCGCCTTGAGCTCGGCCGGGGTGCCCGCGGCGGCGATCCGGCCGTCGTCGATGATCAGGAGCCGGTCGCAGAGCGCGTCGGCCTCGTCCAGGTAGTGGGTGGTCAGGAAGATCGTCACGCCGTGCTCCTCGCGCAGGGAGCGGACGTGCTCCCACAGGTTGGCGCGGCTCTGGGGGTCCAGGCCGGTGGTCGGCTCGTCCAGGAAGAGCAGACGGGGGTCGTGCAGCAGGGCGAAGGCGATGTCGAAGCGGCGTCGCTGCCCGCCCGACAGCGCGGCGCCCACGCGCTCCTCCAGGCCGGACAGGCCGAGCCGGGCCAGCACGTCGCGGTACCGGGTCCTGGCCGCGGCCCTGGTCAGGCCGTACAGCATGCCCTGGAGCTCCAGTTGCTCGGCGAGCGGGGCCATGACGTTGACGCCGCCGCCCTGCGAGACGTAGCCGATGCGGCGGCGCACCTCGCGCGGGTCGCCCAGCAGGTCGCGGCCCGCCACGGTGGCGGTGCCCGAGGTGGGGCGGAGCAGGGTCGTCAGCATGCGCATGGTCGTGGTCTTGCCGGCGCCGTTGGGCCCGAGGAAGCCGACGATCTCGCCGGCCGCCACCGAGATGTCGACGCCTTTGACGGCCTCCACGCCGCCTTCGAAGGTCTTGGTCAGACCTGTGGTTCTCAACATGTGATCGCCTCCAAAATTAGAGTAGCCGCAATTTTGGAGTCACTGCAAGTTGGGTATCATGACGGCATGGAAGAGGGGCTGCGGGAGCGCAAGAAGCGGGAGACCAGGCAGCGCATCGCGGACGTGGCGATGGGCCTGTTCATGACGCGCGGGTTCGACCCCGTGACGGTGGCCGAGATCGCCCGCACCGCGGACGTGTCCGTCAACACGGTGTTCAACTACTTCCCGACCAAGGAAGACCTGTTCGCCGACCGGCAGGAGCTGGTGACCGACCTGCCGCAGCAGGTGGTGCGCGGGCGGCGGCCCGGCGAGAGCGTGGCGCGGGCCTTCCGGCGCGACTTCCTGGAGGCCCTCGACTCACGCCACTGGCGCTACGGCCTCAACGAGGGCGGCGACGTGTTCGCCCGCATCGTCAACGGCAGCCCGTCGCTGGTGGCCAAGGTGCGCGAGCTGCACGTCGCGCGGGAGCGGGCGCTGGCCCGGGCCCTGGCCGACGAGCTCGACGCCGACCCCGACGACCTGACCCCGCAGATGGTGGCCACCCAGATCCTCGGCACGACCAGGATCCTCACCACTCACGCGGTGACCCGGATGCTGGCCGGCGAGAGCTGGGAGACGATCGCGCCCGACCTGCGGGCCCAGGCCACGGCGGCCTTCGACCTGCTGGAGTCGGGCATCGGCGACTACTGCGTGCGGCCCTCAGTTGGAGAAGACGGCCGACAGGATGCCGGCCCCGAGCCCGAGGACCATGAACACGGCCCCGAGGATTAGCAGGATGCTGGCGATCATGCCGCAGATGCGGCCGGCCTGCACCGCGCCGCGGTTGTCGTAGGCGTAGCCGCTGGCGTCGATCTCCTTGAGCGCCTTGTTGCCCATCGACCAGGCGAACGGGCCGAGGATGCCGCAGACCACCAGGCTGAGGATGCCGAGCACCAGGATCGTGGTGCCGTTGGGGTGGCTCTGGGGCGGCGGCCCGTAATAGGACGGACCGTAGTTCGGATACGACATGCCCCTTGTGCCCCCTTGCCCCGGTGACTGTCAGGTGCGATTTATACCACAGGCACCTCCTTGATCATGTTGCTGCATCATGGAACGGCACATGACCGATCTTTAGGAGCTTGCCCCCGTGCGTGAACGCGTCCGCGCCTTCCTCGCCGACCGGCGTTTCCAGCGCTTCGTCGTCGGCGTCATCCTGGTCAACGCGGCCACTCTCGGCCTGGAGACCGTTCCCGCCGTCGTCGGGGAGTTCGGCCACCTGCTGGTCGTGATCGACCACGCCGCCCTCTACATCTTCGTGGCCGAGCTGCTGGCCAAGCTCTACGTCGAGCGTTCGGCGTTCGTGCGCGACCCGTGGAACCTGTTCGACACCCTGATCGTGGGCATCGCCCTGGTCCCGGCGACCGGCGGGCTGTCGGTCCTGCGTTCGCTGCGCATCCTGCGGGCCCTGCGGCTGCTGTCGGTGGTGCCGAGCCTGCGCCGGGTGGTCTCGGCGCTGCTGCGCGCCCTGCCCGGGATGAGCTCGATCGTGCTGCTGCTCTCCCTGGTCCTGTACGTCGCCGCCGTCATGGCCACCAAGCTGTACGGCGGCGACTCCCCCGAGCGCTTCGGCAGCCTGCCGACCTCGCTGTTCACCCTCTACCAGACGATGACCGGGGACGACTGGGGCAACATCGCCCGCGAGGTGATGGGCGCCCACCCCACGGCCTGGATCTTCTTCACCATCTTCATCCTGGTCTGCACGTTCGTCGTGCTGAACCTGTTCATGGCGGTCGTGGTCAGCGCCATGGACGAGGAGTCGGCCGAGGAGCGCGCCGCGCTGGAGCAGGACAACACCCTGCACACCCAGCGCATCCTGGAGGAGCTGGCCGCGCTGCGCCGCGAGGTCGCCGAGCTACGCCGGCAGGACGTCGCCGGCTGAGCGCACCTGGCCGGAATGCTCGGAGCCGGTCCGGCCCGGCCGGTAGACCAGCCGCCACAGGGCCACGGCCAGCAGCAGCGTGACCGAGACGCACCCGGGGACGAGCCCCGAGAGCGCGGCGACCCCCAGCGGCGCGAGGGCGGTGGGCGCCGCCCACCCCCAGATCCGGCGCCATCCGGCGCGCAGGGCCACGCCGAGCACGGCCGAGGCGGCGAAGTACAGCGCCAGCCCGCCGCCCAGCACCCAGCCGGCGCCGTGGTGCAGGGACTGCGCCGGCTGGGCGGCGACGACGCCGAGCCCGGCCGCCGTGGCCGTCACCCCGGCGGTCATGGCGAAGTGCGCGGGCAGCGCGACGTACGGCGGCAGGCCGCGCTCGGCGGCCCCCGGCACGGTGGTCAGGCCGTACTGGAAGGTCAGCCACCACAGGGCGACGATCAGCCCGAAGCCGGCCGCGGCGGCGACGGCGAGCTCCGGCCCCCACGAGTGGCCCGAGGCCGAGACGACGACCTGCATGACCGCCTCGCCCAGCACGATGATCACGAACAGGCCGAGCCGCTCCCCCAGGTGGGCCGGGTCGAGCACGGCGGCGGCGGGCCTGGGCAGCGGGCGGGCCGGGCGGCCGGCCCTGACCCGGCGCTCCTCGCGCTCCGCCAGCCGGTGCGCCTGACCGCGCATCTCGGCCAGGAAACGCTCGGGCCGGCGGCTGTTGACGACGGAGAAGACCACGTCGAGCAGGATGCCGAGGGCCCACAGGCCGTAGCGCGTCGAGCCGTCCGCCCAGATGGAGGCGACCCAGGGGAACAGCCCGGCGCCGAGCTGGGCCGCCGGCCAGGCCGTCATGATCGTGCCGGCGTGCTGCCCACCCGCGTCTTGCCGGCCCGGACGTTGGAGTAGAGCGTCAAGGACGTCCAGACGCTCCACACCGCGTAGTAGAGCACCACGAACAGGACGACGTTCGTCCAGGTCGGATGCTGGAGCCGATGGGCGAGCTGGGCGACCGCCACGACGACGACCAGGTCGAAGAACAGCTCAAGCCAGCTCGCGTGGCGCTCTCCCGCTTCAGTCACGGCTAACGAGAATAGAACTCCACCACGAGCTGCTCGTCCACGGGGACCGCGATCTGCTCGCGCTCGGGCCGGTGCAGGAGGGTGACGCGCAGCTCGGCGTGGTCGACCGACAGGTAGGGGGCGACGCGCTCGTCGGCGTGCACGCCCTCGGCGGCGGCCACGAAGGGCTGCATCCGGCGCGAGCGCTCCCGCACGGTGATGACCTGGCCGGGTTTGACCAGGTAGCTGGGGATGTCCACCTTGCGGCCGTCCACGGCGATGTGGCCGTGGTTGACGTACTGGCGGGCGGCGTAGATCGACGGGGCCAGGCCGGCCCGCAGCACCAGGGAGGCCAGGCGGGTCTCCAGGATGGCGACCAGCTCGGCGCCCGAGGCGCCCGGCTTGCGCACCGCCAGGTCCCAGTAGCGGCGCAGCTGCCGCTCCGACACGTCGTAGTACCAGCGCAGCTTCTGCTTCTCCATCAGCCACAGCCCGTAGTCGCCGGTGGTGCGGCGGTTGGTCTTGCGGCCGTGCTCGCCCGGCGGGTAGGGGCGCTGCTCGAAGTAGCGGACGGCTTTCCTGGTCAGCGGGACGCCCGCGCGACGCGACAGTCGCACCTTCGGGCCGGTGTAGCGCACGTTCACCTCGATATGGTTAGGTAATCCTTACTTAGGTAAGGCTAACCTACCAGTGGATGTGATCTCAATGTTGCCCCTCGCCGAGCGGATCCGTACTCTCGCCTCGATCTCGACGCCGGCCAAGCTCACGGTGAACGGCGCCTGCTCCCCCGTCCGGGGCGGCGTGGACGAGAGCGGCCGCCCGGTGCTGCTGGTCCGGCCCGGCGAACCGCTGCACGGGTTGCGCGAGGACGCCGTGGTCGCGGTGAACCTGACGGCCATGCGGCAGCTCGGCACGGTGACACACCCGCGGGCGATGATCGAGGTGCACGGATGGGCGGAGGCCGTGCCGGAGTCGCAGGCCCGCTCCGCGGCGGTGGCGGTGGCCGCGCACAGCGCCGACGAGGGCCTGTTCGACGCCCTGGAGCGGTACGGCCGTCCCGACGCCCCGCGCCTGCTGCGCCTGGACGTGGCCCAGGTCGTCTACCTGACCGGCCAGGAGTCCGGCGTGCTGGACGCCGACGACTACCTCGGCGCGACCCCCGACCCGCTCACCGAGACGGCCGAACGGGTGATCGCGCACGTCAACGACTCCCACCGGCCGCAGCTCACCGCGGGCGTGGCCAGACAGCTCGGCGAGGAGCCCGGCGAGGTGTGGTTGTGGGAGCTCGACCGGTACGGCGCCACCGTGCGCGTGGACGAGTCGCTGGTGCGCTTCCCGTGGCCGGTCCCCGCCCGGTCCGGGCCGTGCCTGGAGACGGCGCTGCGCGGGCTGCTGTGCGGCTGTTGATCACGATTGACGCTGGATTTTCCCGCCGGACGTCCGCCACGGGCCGACCCATGCCCGCACGTCACTACCATCGGGGTACGTGAGCGGAACCCATCGATCGACGACGCGGACCGCCTCCTCCCCGGCGGAGGGGGGCGCGCGGCGTGGGCGGGCGCTGATGGCCGCCGGGGTGCTGCTCGGCACGCTCATGCTGGCCGGGGCGGGGGCGCTGATGGGCGACGCGTTCAGCTCGCCCGGCCTCGACCCGGTGCACTGGCCGCACGACGCGAGCCGGACCTCCGGGGAGCCGGGGCCCGTCGCGGTGGGCTCCGAACGGGCCACGGCCACCCCCCTCACCGCCACCGCCACCGCCACGACCCGGCCCACCAGGGTCCGCACGGGGCCCGCCGTGACCGGTTCCACGCCCGAGGGCGTCCGGCCCGAGGGCGGGCGGGGGACGCGCAAGCCGCGCTCGACCACGTCCGGCGCCGTCCCCGGCGCCACCCCCGACGCCGTCGTCACCTCCCCCGGCCGGACCCCGGCCCCCTCGCCGTCGTCGTCGCCCTCGCAGGGCTCTCGTCCCAGCCCGGCGCCGACGCCGTCCTGGAGCGCCGGTCCGGTGACGACTCCGCCGTCGCACCCGCACGGCACTCCGCCGGGCCGCCACCCGTCCAGGACCCACAAGCCCGGGAGATGACTCGGCCCTGGCGGTGCAGGCATGGTAACCAGTTCTTCGATTCCGGGCTCCGGTCCGGCCGGGCCTCAGCCGTGTACGTAAAGACCCGGCGCGTCCTCCAGCGGCGGAAACCGGCCGCTGCCCGTCGGCGGCGGGTCGCGGAGGGGACCTCCGCGCTCTGCCAGCCACCGCCCCCAGGGTTCCCACCAGGTGCCTTCGTGCCGGTCGGCGCTCAGCAGCCAGTCCTGCGGATCGGGCGTCGCGCCCCGCTCCCTCGTCCAGTAGGCAGGAGAGGCCAGCAGCCCGCCGACATGCCCGCCTGAGGCGAGGAGGAAGCGGACGTCGCCGGGCAGCAGCGCGAGAGTACGGTAGGCCGAGGTCCACGAGATCATGTGATCGTCGCGGGAGGCGACGACGAAGGTGTCCTGCCAGACCCTGTCGAGGCGGAGCCGACGGCCCGCCAGCTCGCATCGGCCCCGGGCCAGCGCGTTGTCCAGACACAGATCCCGCATCAGGTACCGCTGCGCGCGGCGCGGCACGTTCATGGTGTCCGAACTCCACCGCAGGACCAGGTACGCCGGGGGCGAATTCCCCGTCAGCCAGTTGTTCACGCCCGCCTGCCAGAGCAGGTCGTCGGCCTGGAGAACCCGGAAGAACGCCTCCAGGCCGCGCCCGCTGAGGTACCCACGGCGGCGGGTGAGGACGTCGACGACCCACGGTGTGCCGCCGCCGACCAGTCTGCCGAGCGTCCCGGCCCGGGACAGGTTCGCCAGGTCCGCGTAGTCGGCGAGGGCGTTGAGCACCGTGAGGCTGTGCACCGGGGAATGCGCGTCATGGCTGGTCCAGGCCGCGAGCATCAGAGCCAGCGTGCCGCCCAGGCAGCCGCCGGTGATGTTGACCTGGGGACTGCCCGTGACGTCGGCGATGACCTCCAGTGCCGACAGCAGTCCGTCGCGCAGGTAGTGGTCGAATCCGACGTCCCGGCGCCCTGCGTCGGCGTTGCGGTAGCTGATGGCGAACACCGTGTGACCTTGGTCGACCAGCCATCGGATCATGCTCAGTTCGGGCAAGAGATCGACGATGTAGTACTTGTTCACCCAGGGTGGGCTCATCAGCATAGGAACGGAGAACACGGCAGGCGTCCGGGGCTCGTATTGAATGAGCTCCATCGTGTCGTTGCGGAAGACGACCTTGCCGGGGGTCGTCGCCAGGTCCCGCCCCACGACGAACGCGTTCGCATCGGCCAGAGACGGCAGCCCGCCATTGCCCAGGACGTCTGCGACGAGGTTGGCCGCGCCGCGCAGGAGGCTCCGTCCCCGAGTTCGCCAGGCCTCACGCAGTGCCTCCGGGTTTCCCGGCAGGAAGTTGGTCGGGGCGACCGCACCGGCGGCGAGGTCGGCCAGGAATCGGAGAAGGCGGCTGTCGCCCTGCTGCAGCGGCAGAGCGTCGATCGACTCCGTCGCGAGCCGGTGGCCCAGGAGGTGGTACTGCTGCCACAGATGGAAGTACCTGTTCTCGGTCCAGGCCGCGTCGGCGAATCGCCGATCGTCCTCCGCGGCCGGCGCGACGGTCGCGGCCGGGTGCCCGGGGCCATGGCGCACGGTGGTCAGCGTCGCGCGTAGGAAATCGTGCACGAACCTGAGGTGCGCACCGGCCAGGTCGCCCGCGGCGGCTCCCAGCCGGGGGTACGCCGTCCGGCCGTCGCCGACCGCCCCTGGCGGATCCGGATGTTCACGCGTCGGCACAACTTTCCTTTCGGACCGCGATCGCTCGGCCGGAGGGCGAGTCGTTCACCATTCGTCCGGCGGCGCCTGCGGCGCCCGGGCAGAACAGTATTGCCTGCGCCGGCTTCCGGATAGAGAGCAAAAGGACACCGGACCGGTAATTCCAGGGACGCCGGGCGGCGCGCTCTTCTTCGGCCGTGCTCACCTGTGCGTCGCGGGGGGAATTCGCCTCAGCGGCTCGCCGGCGAAGGGGCCGGGATTCCCGGTCCTGACCATCCGGGCGAAAAGACCGGAGGCTTTGGTCCCGCACATCGTTGACACATCGTCATGGCGGATGAGCGTTATTCTTCTGCCATATCCGTCCGCGGCCCGGGGTCCGTTCGGGGAGCGCGGTGACTCGAAGAGTGGGATTTCGAGTGACACACTTCTTCGCGAATCGACGCGGGGCGCCCTCCGCCCGGCCGGCCGCGCCGTCTGCCGCGACGCCCGCCGAGATCGTCGCGCTGCTCGCAGAGGTACGGCGCCCGCTCCGCGTGCTCGCCCCCGCCTCCGGCGGCCCCCGGATCCTCCAGGCGGCCGACGACGCCGATCCCCCGGACCCGCCCGCGGGCATGCGGGTGACGGGGGTGCTCCCGGCCATCTACCCCGAGTGGCTGGGAGATCGCGGCTTCAGCGCGGCGCACAAGGTCCGGTTCCCGTACATCGCCGGGGAGATGGCCAACGGGATCGCCACCACGGAGATGGTGACCAGCCTCGCCCGGGCGGGCCTGGCCGGCTTCTTCGGCGCCGCCGGGCTGGAACTGCCACGGGTGGAGAGCGCCGTCCGGGAGTTGGCGCGAACGCTCGGCGGCCATCACAACTGGGGCGTCAACCTCATCCACACGCCCAACGAGCCGGATCACGAGGAGGCCGTGGCGCGGCTGCTGATCCGGCACGAGGTGCCGGCCGTCTCCCTGTCGGCGTACCTCGACCTGACCCCACCGGCCGTGCTGTGCGCGATCCGGGGGATCCGGCGCGACGCGGCCGGCCTGATACAGCGCCCTCGGCGTGTCCTCGCGAAGGCCTCGCGACCGGAGACGGCCGAGCGGTTCATGTCACCGGCGCCCGCCGCCCTCCTGCGGGACCTGGTGGAGCGAGGCCACCTCACGCGGGAGGAGGCGGAACTCGCCGACCGCATCGCGGTGGCCGAGGACATCACGGTGGAGGCCGACAGTGGCGGGCACACCGACAACCGGCCGCTCACCGTCCTGGTGCCGATGATCCGCGCGCTCGCCGACGAACTGTCAGCGAAGCACGGCTATGCCCGTCCGATCCGGGTGGGAGCCGCGGGAGGTCTGGGCACCCCGGCAGCCGTCGCGGCGGCCTTCGCGATGGGCGCGGCGTACGTCCTGACAGGCTCGATCAATCAGGCCGCCGTGGAGTCCGGCCTGTCGGACGACGCCAAGGCGCTGCTGAGCAAGGCGGACATGACCGACGTGACCATGGCGCCGGCCGCCGACATGTTCGAGATGGGCGTCCGGCTCCAGGTGCTGCGACGCGGCACCCTCTTCGCGGCGCGGGCCGCCCGCCTGTACGAGGTCTACCAGGCGTTCGACTCGCTGGAGGAGGTTCCAGAGGATCAGCGGACACGACTGGAACGGGAGATCTTCCGCGCCCCCTTGGCGGAGATCTGGGCACAGACCCGGCGGTTCTGGAACGAGCGCGACCCGGCCGAGACGGCCCGGGCAGAGCACGACCCCAAACACCGCATGGCTCTGCTTTTCCGCTGGTATCTGGGCAAATCCAGCCGTTGGGCGATTTCCGGTGATCACTCCAGAAGAAGCGACTACCAAATCTGGTGCGGGCCGGCGATGGGCGCCTTCAACCGCTGGACCGCGGGGTCCTTCCTGGCCGAGCCCGGCCACCGCACCGTCGTCCAGATCGCCTACAACCTGCTGGAGGGGGCCGCCGTGATCGCCCGCGCCCAGCAGGCGAGGACGGCCGGCCTGCCGGTGCCGCCCGCCGCCCTCTCGTTCCGGCCCCGGCGGCTCCAGTGAGCCGCAACGGACGATGCTCACCCAGGCGGCAGGGGACGAGCCGCGGTGGAGGCCGCGTACCACCCTTGCCGGGTCGCCTCCATGGCCGCCTCGGTGCGACTGCGCACCCGGAGTTTGCCGAAGATCGCATGGACGTAGTTCTTCACGGTCTTCTCTGAGATGTCGAGCCCGCGGGCGATCTGCCGGTTGGTCTGCCCCCTGCAGATGAGCTCCAGGACGTGGAACTCCCGGCCAGTCAGCGGATGGCACGTCACGTTCACGGAGGGAAGGGCGAGATCATCGGCCCGCGCCGGGCGAGCGCTGTCGAGGAGCTCCTCTTTCAGCACTTCGAGGCGCTGAATCGCTTCCATGCTCGATGAGGCGGACCGCTGGGCGAGTTGCAGCACGGCGTCGATTCTGCGGGCCAATTGTCGTTGGACGTCGCGCTCCTCCTCGAAAGAGGGTTGCCTGCGATGTCCGGAGTGCTCGTGTCCTGGGTTCACGAATCTCCTTGGTCCGTTCGCTCTCGGTTCGGATCCACCCCGCACGATCTCTTCCGAAGGCGCGCCGGGAGCTCCGTCGTGCTTCTCCCCGGCGATCCCGGAACAGGCCGCCATGTGCGCCGAACGGGTCGGACCGTTACTCGATCTCAGTTTCACAGCCTTCCTCGCGGCGGACAACTAAGAGCCAGAAACGGTCAAAACTCGCATCGCATACTAATCTTCTTTATCTATCGTCCTTTGCGGGCGGTTCTTGAAATGTCAGGTCATCCAAGGAGCTCTGTGTGCGCAGGAGACACTAAACCGGGACTTAGGACCCAGGAAAAGAGGACGTCACCGGCGGAATGCTCAAAGTCCTAAGCCTTTGGTCTCCTTCAATCCCGTTTGTGCCCGTGCTTGCCTGAGAGGTCCAAGAGCGGAGCCGGTGATCCCGCCCGCTCCCGTCAGAGGCGGCCGGCTCACGACCGAGGAGTGCCATGCCTTCCCCTGATCGACCACGACAGGAGCCGATCGCGATCGTGGGTGTGAGCGCGCTGATGCCCGGCCCGTCCGGGGCCGAGGGCTTCTGGCGGACGGTCGTCGAGGGGCGGGACCACGTCCGGGACGTGCCGCCGGCCCACTGGCTCATCAGTGACTACTTTCACGAGGACCCGACCGTTCCGGACCGGACGTACGCGCGGCGGGGCGCCTTTCTCGACCCCATGGCCTTCGATCCCCTGGCGTTCGGACTCCCCCCGGCCACGCTTCCCGCCACCGACACCTCCCAGTTGTTCGCCCTGCTCGCCGCCGAACGCCTCCTTGAGGACGTGGAGCAGGGCGCGGGGGCGGGATACGACCGCGAGCGGGTAAGCGTCGTCCTCGGGGCGACCCCCATGGAACTGCTGAGCACCATGTCCAACCGGCTCCAGCGCCCGGTGTGGGCGAGGGCGTTGCGGGAGAGCGGTCTGCCCGAGGACCAGGCCGAGCGGATCTGCGACCGCATCGCCGCTCACTACGTGCCCTGGCAGGAGGCGACCTTTCCCGGGCTGCTCAGCAACGTGGTGGCGGGCCGCGTGGCGAACCGCTTCGACCTCCATGGCGCCAACTTCGTCACCGACGCCGCCTGCGCCGCCTCCTTGGCGGCCGTCTCGGCGGCGATCTCGGAGCTGAGCCTGCGCCGGGCGGACCTGGTGATCGCCGGTGGGGTGGACACGCTCAACGACATCGTCATGTACATGTGCTTCAGCAAGACGCCCGCGCTGTCCCCGAGCGGGGACTGCCGCCCCTTCGCCGCCGACTCCGACGGAACGATCCTCGGCGAGGGCGTCGTGCTGGTCGCGCTCAAGCGGCTCGCCGACGCCGAACGGGACCAGGACGCGGTGTACGCCGTGCTGCGCGGGCTGGGCGCCTCCTCCGACGGCAGTGGGACGGCGATCTACGCGCCCTCACCCGAAGGGCAGGTCCGGGCGCTGAGCCGCGCGTACGAGACCGCCGGTTACGGCCCGGAGACCGTGGAGCTCATGGAGGCACACGGCACCGGCACACTGGCCGGTGACGCCGCGGAGGTCGCGGCCCTGCGCACGGTGTTCGCCCCGGCGCGGCCGCACGAGGAGCGCTGGTGTGCCCTGGGCTCGGTCAAATCCCAGTTCGGCCACACCAAGAGCACGGCGGGCGCGGCGGGTCTGCTGAAGGCGGCGCTCGCCCTGCATCATCGAGTGCTGCCGCCGACCATCAAGGTCACCCGCCCCAGCCCCCGGCTCGGCCTCGACTCCAGTCCCTTCTACCTCAACACCGCCACCCGTCCGTGGATCCGTGGCTCCGGGCATCCCCGCCGGGCGTCGGTGTCCAGCTTCGGCTTCGGCGGCAGCAACTTTCACGCGACGCTGGAGGAGTACGTACCTCGCGGGGGTGGCCGACGAGCGCCTTCGCTCCGCGTGGCACCGACCGAGCTGGTGCCCCTGACGGCCGCCACGCCGCGGCTGCTCGCCGCCCGCTGCCGGACGCTGGCCTCCGACGGACCTCTCCTGGCGTCGCTGGCCCTGGACGCGCAGCAGGAGATCGCCGAGACGACGGGCACAGGCCCGTGCGTCGCCCTGGTCGCCACGGACGGCGAAGACCTGGCGCGGAAGCTGTGCAGCGCGGCCTGCGCGCTGGAGACGGCTCCGGAGAAGGCGTTCACCACTCCCGACGGGGTTTGCTACAGTCCGGGGCCGTTGATCGGCGGCCGGACCGCCTTCCTGTTCCCTGGGCAGGGCAGCCAATACGTCGGCATGGGCGCCGACCTCGCCGTGCACGTGCCCGAGGCACGCGAGATCTGGGACCGGTTCGCGGCGTCCGACTTCGACGACGGTCCGCTGCATCGGATCGTCTTCCCTCCCCCGGCCTTCACCGACGAGGAGCGCGACCGACAGGGGGCTCTCCTGACACGCACCGAGTGGGCCCAACCGGCCCTCGCCGTGCACGAGATGGCCATGCTCGCCGTCGTGCGACTGCTCGGGCTGCGCGCGGACTGCGCCGCGGGACACAGCCTCGGCGAGCTCACGGCGCTGCACGCCGCGGGCTGCCTGGACGGGGAGGCCCTGGTGCGGCTGACACGGCGGCGAGGAGAGCTGATGGGGGGCCTCCCCGGCGACTCCGGCGGAATGCTGGCCGTGCAGGCGTCCTGGACGGAGGTGGAGAAGGCGATCGAGGAGCTCGGTCCGGCGGACCTGTGGCCGGTCAATCACAATGCGCCCGACCAGGTCGTGGTGGCGGGAAGCCGCGCGTCCATCACCGCGCTGCAGCACAGGCTGGAGCTCGACGGCACGCCCGCACGTCCCGTCGCGGTCTCCGCCGCCTTCCACAGCCCGCTGGTCGCCGCCGTGACGGGGCCCCTGGGAGAGTTCGTGGCCGGCCTAGACGTGACCGCCCCGCTGATCGACGTGTACGGCAACGCGGACGCGACCCCGTATGCCCGCGAGCCGGCCGCCGTCCGGGAGCGGATCATCCGTCAACCGGCGGCGCCGGTGCGCTTCGCCGAGCAGATCGAAGCCATGTACGAGCGGGGCGTTCGCACGTTCGTGGAGGTGGGGCCCGGCTCTGTGCTGACCCGTCTGGTCCGGGCGAACCTCGGCGGACGTCCCCATCTGGCCGCGGCGTTGGACCGGCCCGGCAGGCATGGCCTCACCGCGCTCCAGGAGGGGCTGGCGGTGCTCGTCGCCCATGGCGTCCCGGTGGACCTGGCGCCGCTGTGCCCCGCACGCCCGCGGCAGGACGCCCGTAGGCGGTCACCGGCGACGGTCGTGATCTCCGGCGCCAACTACGGGAAGCCCTACCCGCCCGTCGCGGTACCCGACGAGCCCGTGACGGCTCCGACTGCGAAGGATCGTGCAACGTTGGGAACAGAGGAACGTGAGACGAGGGTCACGCGGGCCGGAGACCCCCGGCCGGACGACACCGGCTGGACGGCCGCCGTCGCGGAGATCCAACGACAGACCGCCGAGGTGCACGCGGCCTACCAGCAGGCGATGGCCGACACCCAGATGGCCTTCCTGGCCACGGCCGAAGCCGCGATCGCCCAGCTCGAAACCAGAAACGGGCAGGACGCCACTCCTGACGCCCGCGGGCACGATGTGCGCCGCGCCGCCGAAGCGTCCCCGCGCCCCGCCCCCGGCGGCACGCCCCCGCCGCCCGGCTTCCCGCGTGACTCCGTCACACCACCGGCATCCGGCATGGCGCCCGCACCCTCCGTGGAAGCCCCGGTGGAATCGCCCGTGCTGTCCGGCACCTTCGAGCGCGTCACGGGCCCGTCCCCTCGCGAAGCCGAGCCTGCGCCCACGCTCCCGCCGCGGACCGCACCCGCATACGTGCCCGTGTCCGGGGCGGGGAGTGCCCCGGAGCCGGGCCCGGACCTCACGGCGCTGATGCTGGAAGTCGTCGCGGAGAAGACGGGATATCCCCTCGACATCCTCTCCCCGGAGATGCAGCTTCAGACCGACCTGGGCATCGACTCCATCAAACGGGTCGAGATCCTCGCCGCCGTCCGGTCGCGAGTCGAGCTCCCCCATGTCGACGCGGCCGAGCTGAGCCGGCTCCGTACTCTCGGGGAGATCGCCGATCGTTTCCGGAGAGCGTCCGGACCCGCGCCCCCCTCGGCCGCGGGCAGCGTCCAGACCGGCGACCCCTTGGAACGGGCCGAGCCGCCGCCCGGGCGAGGCGAACCGCTGGTCAGGATGACGGTGGCCGAGTCCGCCGCGAACCACTCCGGGCTCACGGCGGCGGGGCTGCGCCGCGAACCCCTCGTGATCACAGACGACGGGCGCGGGGTCGCCCCCCGCCTGGCCCACCTGCTCACGTCGCACGGCTTCCCCGCCGCCGCCGTGGCACGGGTGCCGCCCGAGGCCCGTGGGGTCGTCTTCCTCGGCGGCCTGCGCGAGGTGGCCTCCCGGGAGGAGGCCATCGAGGTCAACGGCAAGGCCTTCGCCGCCGCTCGCTCGGTGGCCGGGCGCTTCTCGGCGGAGGGAGGGCTCTTCGTCACGGTGCAGGACACAGGCGGCGACTTCGGCCTGCGCGGCAGCCAGGGCGAACGAGCCTGGCTGGGCGGGGTCGCCGCGCTGGCCCGTACCGCCGCGCGGGAGTGGCCGAAGGCGACCGTGAAGAGCATCGACATCGAGTGGGCCGGTCAGGGGCCGCAGGCCGTCGCCGCGTCGATCGAGCGGGAGCTGCTGGCCGGCGGCGCTCTCTCCGACGTCGGCCTGCGCGCGGACGGGCGACGGGTCACCCTTGTCACCCACGGCGGGGACGAGCTCTCGGGCGACGCGTTCGACGACGTGCTCACGCCCGGCTCGGTGGTCCTCGTGACCGGCGGCGGACGGGGCATCACCGGTGCCGCCGTACGGGAGCTGGCGCGTCTCGCTCGCCCGCGATTGCTCCTCCTGGGACGCACCCCGCTGGTCGACGAACCCGGATTCCTTCGCGAGGCGCGGGACGAGGCGGCGATCAGGCAGCTCCTCGTGGCCGAGGCCCGCCGCTCCGGCAGCCCGCCGCCCACCCCGTCGGAGGTGGACGCGTCGGCTCGCCGGGTGCTCGCCCGCCGTGAGATCAGGGCCACGCTGGCGGAGCTGGCCCGGCTGGGTTCGGCGGCGCGATACGTGGCGGCGGACGTGCTCGACGGGCCCGCCCTGACCAGGGCGCTCACCGAGGCGCAGCGGGACTGGGGCCCGGTCACCGGCCTGATGCACGGAGCGGGGGTGCTGGCCGACGAGCTGATCGCGGACAAGTCGCCGGCCGCCTTCGACCGGGTCTTCGACACCAAGGTGCGCGGGCTGGACACCCTGCTGACCGTCCTCGGCCGTCGGCTCAGGTTCATGTGCCTGTTCTCCTCCCTCGCGGCGCAGCACGGCAATCCAGGGCAATGTGACTACGCCATGGCCAACGAGGTCCTCTTCCAGGTGGCTGCGGCGCAGCACGCCACGGGCCTGCGGTCCATGGCGCTGGGCTGGGGGCCGTGGGCGGCCGGCATGGTGACGCGCGAGCTGGCCGGCCGCTTCCGTCGCCGCGGGGTCGGCCTCATCCTGCCCGCCGCGGGCGCGCGCGCCTTCGCCGCGGAACTGGCAGGCGGACGCTGGGGAGAGCGGGTCCTCATCGCCGCGGGCGACGTCTCCCGCTTCTCGGACACGGACGGCGAGAGCCGCGCCGAGTTGCGGGTGAGCCTGCGGACACACCCCGAGCTGCGCGACCATCGGATCGGGGGCACGTCCGTCGTCCCCATGGCGCAGGCGATCGAATGGCTGGCCGCCGCGGCCCTGGAGGCGGCGCCCGGCCGGACGGGCTCGTGCCTGAGGGACATCCGGGTGGTACGCAGGATAGCCATCGAACCTCACGAAACCCGCCTGTTGACCATCAAAACGGCGCGGAAGGGGGGCGAGCACGATCTCAGGCTGGAGATCTCCGGCGCGGACGGTCTCCCCCACTACCTGGCCCGTTCCGTCGACGAAGATCCACGCCCGCGGCCGGCCGTCGATCAGGCCGACGACTCGCGTCATGCGCTGACGAAGGCGCCTTACGGCGGAGACGTTCTCTTCCACGGTCCGCTGTTCCGGGGCTTGCTGGGAGTCGGCCGCATTGGCACGGACGGCGCCACCGGCGTCGTCGCCGGCGTGGGCGAGCTGGGCTGGCGCGGCGAGCATCCGCAGGTGGACCCGGTCGCGGTCGACGCCACGATCCAGCTCGCGCTGGTGTGGGCCCGGCACACGCTGGGTTCGGCGACCCTGCCCATGGGCGCCTCCAGCTTCTTCCTGTACCGGCCCGGCCCCGTGCGGGCCGGCGCACGCTGTCACCTGAGCGCACGGCAGGCCGACCCGGACGTCGCCGTCTGCGACCTGATCCTGCTGGAGGAAAGCGGGCTCCCGGTGGCGGAGCTCCGCGGCCTGTCCCTCGTCCGCCGACCGGGATGAACGGCCCCTCATCCACGCGACCAAGCACCAGTGTCCCCCTACAGGAAGCCGGCCATGTTCACTCCCATCGCCATCGTCGGACGGGGTTGTGTGCTGCCCGATGCCCTCACTCCGCAGGATCTGTGGCAGAACATCGTCACGCGGCGGGTCAGTCTGGGCCCGGCGCCCGCGGGGAGATGGCGGCTGGACGCGCGGACCGTCCTGTCGCCGAACCGGCAGAGCCGGGGGGAGGACGAGGGCGGTGAGCACGTCTGGCCGGACGTCGGGGGCTATGTGCGCGACTTCCCCGCGGTCCTGGACCCGCGCGGGCTCCAGGTCGAGCCGCGCCGCCTCACGACCCTGGACCCTCTCTTCCACTGGACGACGTACTGCGGGCGGGAGGCGTTGCGCGAGGCGGGGCTCACCGGCCCGCACCCCGGAGCCGGCCTAGTCCTCGGCAACCTGGGGTATCCCGCCTCGGGCATGGCACGGTTCGCCGAGCATGTATGGACCCGCGCCCTGCCGCCGGACCTGCGCGCGCGCCTCGACGGCGAGGACGTCCCCGACCCGCGGAACCGGTTCTCCTGGGGGCTCGCCGCCCATCTCACCGCCGAGGCGCTGGGACTGGGCGCGGGCTCGGTGGGGCTGGACGCCGCGTGCGCGTCGTCCTTGTATGCCGTCAAACTGGCTGCCGACCGGCTGCACGACGGTTCGGCGGACCTGATGCTGGCAGCCGCCGTGAACCGCCCCGACGACCTGTTCATCCACTTCGGTTTCGGCGCCCTGCGCGCCTTGAGCCCGAGCGGGCGCAGCCGCCCCTTCCATCGCCGTGCCGATGGCCTGGTCCCGGCCGAAGGCGCGGCGGCCGTGGCCCTCATGAGGCTGGACGACGCGATCCGCGCCGACACGCCGATCCTGGCCGTGATCCGGGGCATCGGCCTGTCGAACGATGGCCGGGGGGAAGGTCTGCTCACCCCGGCCGAAGAGGGACAGGTGCGGGCGATGCGGCAGGCGTACGAGTCAGCCGAGGTGGCGCCCGAGTCGGTGAGCCTGGTGGAGTGTCACGCCACGGGCACCCCTGTCGGCGACACGGTGGAGATCAGAAGCATGACCCGGGTCTTCACGGACTCCCGTGACCTGCCGGTGGGGTCGGTCAAATCCAACATCGGCCATCCGATCACGGCCGCCGGCCTGGCGGGCCTGCTGAAGGTGCTGGGCTCCATGGAGGCCGGCGTCCGACCTGCCACGCTGGGGGCCGACGAGCTCGCCGAGGATTTGAAGAACACGCCGCTGCGCCCGCTCCGGGAGGCCGAGCCATGGGAGGGACCGCGCCGGGCCGCCGTCAGCACGTTCGGATTCGGCGGCAACAATGCCCACCTCGTCGTCGACGCGTGGCCGCCGCGCGACCCGTCCGGCCTCCGCACGCGGGTGAGGCAGGGCAGCCGGGCCTCGGAGCGGGCGGAATCGGCGGACCCGGTCGCCATCGTCGCGATCGGCGCCCGCGTCGGCACCGGTGAGGACACCCAGGCCTTGGTGGACGCCCTGCTCTCCGGCCGCGCACAGGATCATCGCCGGGAGAGCGTACGGGTGCGCCTGGCGGGTCTGCCCTTCCCTCCCCACGATTTGAAGCACGCCCATGCCCAGCAGCTGCTGATGCTGGAGGCCGCCGACGACGTGCTGGCGGGCCGCCGGCTGTCGCGCGAGCGAACGATGGTCCTGATCGGAATGGGCTGCGATCCGGAGGTCGCCCGGTACGGCGCCCGCTGGCGGGCCGCCACCTGGGCGGCCGGCGCCGGGCTCGGCGAGGACCAGGCTCGGACGGAGGCGCTGCGGAACGCCTTCGCGCCGCCGCTCACCGCCGCCGACGTCGTCGGGGCCATGCCCAATCTCGTGGCCAACCGCGTCAACGCCCGGTTCGACCTCGCGGGGCCCGGCTTCACCGTGTTTGCGGAGGAGGCCTCCGGGATAGCCGCCCTGCGCCTCGCGCGCCGTGCGCTCCTGTCCGGCGAGGCCGACGCCGTCCTGGTCGGGGCTGTCGACCTGTCCTGCGAACCGGTGCACCAGGCGGCCGTGCGCCATTTGGACCGGGACCGCCCGCCTGGAGACGCCGCCGTCGCCCTGTTGCTGCGCCGCGAGAGCGCCGCGCGCCGCGACGGCGACGAGGTGATCGCCGTGCTCGACGACCCGCCGGAGGGTGGGGAGCCCGGGCTGCGCGTGGGCGCAGCCGCGGGCCCCGGCCGTGGACCGCACTACGACCCCGTGGATCTGTTCGGCAGTGCGCACGCGGCCGAGGGCCTCGTGGCGGTGGCCGTGGCGGCGCTCAGCCTCCGGCACCGGGCGGCGCCCAGACCGCATGGACCGGCGGGCCCTCTTCTCGGCGAGCCCACCGCGGAGGCGACTGTCACGCCCCTCGGCGCTCCTCCGCTGTCGGTGCGGCTGCGGGCGCGCGCGCCTGCCTCGTGGTTCGCCGAAAGCCCTCCCAGGCCGCACTTCTACGGCGGCCGGGACCGGCGTGAGGTCATCGCGCGGGTGGAGGCGGGCCAGCAGTCACTGGCAGGACCGTGTCGCCTGGCCTTGCTGTCCGGCTCTGACGACCCGCTCGACGACAGGCGCGCAGCCGCCGCCCGCTGGCTCCGGGATGAGCGCCCACGCCCGCCGCGTACCTTCTTCAGGGAGCGGCCGCTGACCGGCGACGTGGCGTTCGTGTACACCAACGGCTCGGCCTCCTATGCCGGCCAGGGCCGGAGCCTGATGCTCGGGATGCCCTGCCTGCTGGACGAGCTCCACGAGCGTTACGGGCCCGTCGGCGAGTTGACGGGATGGACCAGCACCGGCCGTGCTCCCCGCGCCGTCGAGCAGATCTGGGCCGCCACAATCCTCGCCGACGCGCACACGCACCTGACCCGTGGCGTCCTGGGCATCCATCCGTCCGCCGCGATCGGCTACTCCTCCGGGGAGAGCGCGGCCCTCCTGGCGCTGGGCGCCTGGCGGGACGTTCCGGCCGTCGTGGACGCCGTGCGCCGCTCTGCGCTGTTCACCGACGAGGTCTGCGGCGAGATGCGCGCAGTGCGCCGGGCATGGCGCGAGCAGGGTGTCGAGGACGACCGCTGGACCACCTTCGTGGTGGCCGCTCCGGCGGAGCTGGTCGCGGGCCTGGTGGCGGAGGAGCCTGCCGTCTACCTGATGGTGCGCGCCGGCCCGGGCACCTGTGTCGTCGGCGGCGCGGCCCAGGGGTGCGACCGGGTGCTCGGCAGGCTCGATCCGTCGATCCCGGTCGTCCCGGTGGGCTACGGCATCGCCGCGCATGCCCCGGTTCTCGACGGCGTCAGGAAGGCGTGGAGGCGGCTCCATCACTGGCCGGTCCACGCGCCGCCGGGCGTTCGCTTCTACTCCGGAGCGACCGGCCGGGCCTACCCGCTCACTTCCGACTCGGCGGCGGAGGCGCTCACAGCCCAGGCGCTCGGCACGGTCGACTTCGCCGGGACCATCCGGCAGGCTTGGGAGGACGGTGTCCGCGTGTTCGTCGAACACGGTCCGAACGATCTCTGCTCCCGCTGGATCGCCTCGACCCTGCGAGATCGGGAGCATCTGGCGGTCGCCATGGACATCGCCGGCCAGGACGACTTCGCCGTCCTGGCCGAGACGGTCGCCGAACTCGCCGTCGCCGGGGTGCCTGTGGACACGACGGCGCTGGAGGCGCACATGAGGGACCGTCCCGTGGTGCTCGGGGACGACCGGCACGTGGTCACCCTGCCGGCCCATCCGCCGCCCGTCGTGTTCCCCGCCCTTCCCCGCTCCCCCGGACCGGCGGCTCCGGATGCGGCCGACCTCGCCGGGCCCGCCGCCCCTCGTCGGGGATCGCCGTCGAGACTGCGGCACCTCGCCGCCGGCCAGCGCGACTTCGTGCGGCATCAGAGCGAGACGTACCTGCGCTTCCTCGGCGTCCAAGGCCGGGCACGGCGGCTGCTGACGTCCGGGACCCAGCCCCCGGACGGCGTGCCCGCAAGGTTCGCCGGGACGGCGGGCGACTCCTTCCCCGGCCCCTCCTTCACTCGCGGCCAGTTGGAGACTCTCGCCACCGGGGACGTCGCCGCCCTGTTCGGACCTTCCTTCGCCGCGCTCGCGGAGCGGCAGCGGCGGACGCGCCTGCCTACGCCTCCGCTTCTGCTGATCGATCGGGTTCTCGGCATCGACGCCGAACCCAGCACGCTGAAAGGCGGGACGATCTGGACGGAGACCGACGTCGCCGACGACGCCTGGTACGTCGACGACGAAGGGCGGATGCCCGCCGGGCTGCTAGTCGAGGCCGGGCAGGCCGACCTCCTGCTGCTCAGCTGGCTCGGGGCGGACCTGCACGCGGGCCCTGAACGGGTGTACCGGCTGCTCGGCTGCGACCTGACCTTCCACGGCGACCTGCCTGAGGCCGGCCGGAGGCTGCGCTACGAGATCGGCGTCGACGGGCACGGTGAACACGACGATGTCCGGCTCTTCTTCTTCCACAGCCGATGCAGATCGGACGGGCGCCCCCTCCTCACCGTGAGCAACGGCCAGGCGGGTTACTTCACCGACGAGGAACTGGCCGGCACCCGCGGCGTCGTCTGGGAACCGGAGGACGGCTCGCCCGGCGGCGCCGCTCCTCCGGCGGCCCCCGTCGTGCCGGTCGGCCGCCGTGGGTTCGACGAGACCGAGGTGCGGGCCTTCGCCGAGGGGCGGCCTGCGGAGTGCTTCGGCGACCGATGGCGGGCCACCCGCGCGCACGTCCACCCGCCGCGCCCGGCAGGGGGACGTCTGGCGCTGCTGCGCAGCGTGCCGGTCTTCGACCCTCAGGGCGGCCCGTGGAAGCGCGGATACTTGCGCGCCACGCTGCCGATCAGCGGCAGCGAATGGTTCTTTCAGGGGCATTTCACGAATGATCCATGTATGCCCGGCACGTTGATGTTCGAGGGATGCCTGGAGGCGATGGCGTTCTACCTGGCCGCCCTGGGTTTCACGATCGAGCGCGACGGGTGGAGGTTCGCGCCGGTCCCGGAGGAGACCTACCGGCTGCGCTGCCGCGGGCAGGTGACGCCGCGCAGCCGTTCGCTGGTGTACGAGGTGTTCGTGGCGCAGGTCCTCGCCGGGCCGGAGCCGACCCTGTACGCCGACGTCCTGTGCACCGTGGACGGCGTGAAGGCCTTTCATGCCCACCGGCTCGGGCTGCGCCTGGTGCCCGATTGGCCGCTGGCGTATCGCAGCCGCCTGACGGAACCGGCCGGCCCGGGTACGGCGGACGCCTCGCGGGAGCAGCCGGGCAGCCCGGCCGCGCGGCGCGATCCCCGGGCCGCGTCCGGCCCCGGCGGGTTCGCCTACGACCACCGCTCGATCCTGGCGCTGGCCTGGGGCAGACCCGGTGACGCCTTCGGCCCCTCGCACGAGCCGTTCGACCACCCCGGGCGCATGCCCCGGCTGCCCGGGCCGCCCTACCTGTTCGTGACCCGCGTGACCGACGTCGACATTCCTCCGGACGGCCCGGGGGAAGGCAGTTCGGCGGTCACGGAGTACGACGTGCCCGACGACGCCTGGTACTGGGAACAGAACGGATGGCCCACGATGCCGGTCGCGGTTCTCATGGAGGTCGTCCTGCAGTCCTGCGGCTGGCTCGCGTTCTTCGCGGGCGACGCCAGCGCCAACCCGCGCGGCCTGCTCTTCCGCAATTTGGGCGGCACTGGCACCGTGACCGGCGAGGTGACCCCCGCGTGCGAGAGGCTGCGCACGCAGGTCCGGCTCACCGGCCTCTCGCGAGACGGGGACATCACCGTCATGTCATTCCGGACAGACTGCAACGCGGGGGACGTGCCGGTCTACACGGGCACGACGATGTTCGGGTTCTTCCCCGTCGAGTCCTTCGCCGCCCAGGTCGGCCTGCCGAGAACCGGTGAGGAGCGCGCCGCCCTGTCGGAGCCCGGCGACTACCTGCTCGACCTGCGTGACAGACCCGCGCGCTTCTTCCAGGGAACCGCACGGCTCCCGGGCCGGATGCTCTTGATGCTCGACCGCGTCACCGGGCTGTGGCCGTACGGCGGCAGCGCCGGCCTCGGCCGGTTACGCGCCGAGAAGGAGGTCGACCCCGCCGACTGGTACTTCCGCGCCCACTTCTATCAGGATCCGGTGCAACCGGGATCGCTCGGCGTCGAGGCCATGTGCCAGTTGCTCCAGTTCTACATGCTGGAGCGCGGCATGCACGCCGGCCTGCTGGAGCCGCGGTTCGAGCCGGTGTGCGTGGGCCGTCCCATGGGCTGGAAGTACCGGGGCCAGGTGACCCCCATGGCGCGGCACGTCGTCGTGGAGCTGGAGATCACCCAGGCCGCGTCGGAGCCCGGCGCACGCCGCGCTGTCGCCGACGGCTGGTTGTGGGTGGACGGGCTGTGCATCTACCACGTGCAGGACCTGGGGATGAGGATCGTCTCCGGCCACGCCGGAACGATCCGGGGCGACAGGGAGGAATCATGAGCTCCGGCTGCTTCGACGAGCGAAGAGTGCTGGTCCAGGGCCTTTCCACGGTGTACTTCGAGGCAGGCGAGGGGTCTGCGGTCCTGCTGTTGCACGGCAGCGCCACCAGCCCCCGGGACTGGGAGAGGATCGCGCGGGAACTGGGATCCACCCACCGGGTGCTGGCGCTGGCGCTGCCTGGCTACGGGGACACCAGCCCGCTGGGTGATGTGCGGCCCGCCGCGGTCGCTTCCTTCGTCGCGTCGTTCCTCGACCGGCTCGGCGTCGAGGAGGTCATCATGGTCGGCCATTCCTACGGCGGCCTGGTGGCGCTCGAATTCGCGCTCAGTCGGCCGCAGCGCGTCACGCGCCTGGTGCTGGCGGACTCCGCCGGGCTCGGCAGGGCGGTCAACCCGGCGTTGGTCGTGCTCGCCTCGGCCCCGCGTCCGGTCGTCAGCGCGCTGGTCACGGCGATGCTGCTGCCCGGAGGAGCGCTGCTGCGGACGCTGCTGACGGGGCTGCAACTGCGTCATCCCTGGCGGGTGCCGTTGCACGCCTGGTTCGACCAGGCTCGCCTGACCCACTCGCGGACCTTCCTGACGACCAGCGTCGAGGTCGTCAAAGTGGGCGTCGGGCTCACCGGGCTGCGGCCGCAGTACAACGTCGCCGACCGTCTGTCAGAGATCCACGTGCCCGTGCTCGTCATCTGGGGGCTCACCGACCTGATCTTCCCCTTCTGGCAGGCGGTGCGCGCGGTGCGCGAGCTGCCGTCGGCGAAGCTCGCCATCATTCCCGACGCCGGGCACGTCACCCACCTGGACAGTCACGAAGAGTTCTGCGACGCGCTCGGCCCGTTCGTACGCGACGATCCCGACCCGGTGCGGCGCGGCGCCACCGAGTGGAGGAACCATGGCCAGGACTGATCGGGTCGAGCGCCACCGCGTAGTGATCATCGGGTCGGGAGTGGGCGGCAGCGTGGCCGCCTTCCGGCTCGCCGAAGCCGGCATCGCCAACGTCGTGCTGGAACGGGGCCGTCGCTGGCCGATCACCTCCCGCGGCGGGAACTTCCCGGCGCTGCCCTCGCTCGACAGGCGGCTGGTCTGGCTGGAGGGCGAACGACACCCGCGGGCGCCCGGCCCGGCGACCCCCCTGTCGCGATTCGTCGACCGGATCACCTCGATCCCCCGGCCCCGCTCGACCGGCCTGCTGGACGTCCTGCTGCACAGGAACCTCACCGTGATGTGCGGCGCCGGAGTGGGCGGCGGGACCCTCGTCTACGGCGGCATGCTGCCACAGCCGATGCCGGAACCGTTCTCCCGCGTGTTCCCCGGCGAGATCGACTATGAGGAGCTCGATCAGGTCTACTATCCGCGCGCCCGCCGGCGCATGATCGCCGCGACCTTCCCCGAGGAACTGCTCACCCACACCCGCTACCGGTCCAGCCGGATCTGGCATTCCGCCGCCGTCGCTTCGGGACTCGAAGCGGAACTGGTGGTCGGCAACTACGATTTCGACGCCGTCCGGGCGGAACTCGCGGGAGACCGGGACGCCGCGATCACGCGGGGCCAGTACGCCTTCACGGGCTGCAACAGCGGCGCGAAGATGAGCGTCGACCGCACCTATCTGGCACGGGCCGAAGCGACCGGCATGACCGAGGTACGGTCCCTGCATCGGGTCACCGCCGTCGCCCAGGACCGCGAAGGCCGCTTCCGGGTGCGAGCGGACCGGCTCGGGACGGACGGCGCCACCCTCCAGCGGGTCACCCTGATGACCGACCGGCTCATCCTGGCCGCGGGCGGTGTGCACACCCCGCAGTTGCTGGTGCGGGCCCGGGACACCGGCGCCCTGCCCGACCTGAACGAACACGTCGGCGCGGACTGGGGCACCAACGGCGACCAGATCCCCCTGCTCATGACGCCGGCTCTCCCATCGTGGCCGGGGCAGGCTGGACCGCCTGCCGCTCTCGTCCGCAGCCGCGACGGCTCGGCCATGGTGACGCACGGTCCTCTGCCCCTGCCCGCGGGGATGATGACCTGTCCCGGGGTGGGAATCCCCGATCGGCTGGGGCGCTGGAACTACTCCGGCGAGTCCGGCACTGTGCGACTGGAGTGGGCGGCGGGCAGCGACGCGACGGCCCGGCGTACGGTCGGCGACCTGCTCCGTCAGATCGCCCGCCACATCCCGGCAGGCGCCTGCGTGATCGACCCGAACGCCGCGCACCCGCTCGTGCTGCACCCGCTGGGCGGAGCCGTGATCGGCAAGGCCACGGACGTCCACGGCCGCCTGCACGGATACAGCGGGCTCTACTGCCTCGACTCCGCTCTCATGCCCGGTTGCACCCCCGGCGTCAATCCCGCGCTGACCATCGCGGCGATCGTCGAACGTTGCCTGGACCACCTCATCGGCGAGTTCCTCGCGGCCGGGCACTGAGCCTCACGCAGAGCCGTGCCGGGGATGGGCGCCCGCGTCGTCCCCGGCCACTTCGCGCAGACCCACCTGCGGCCCGACCTGCACGGACGGCCCATCGGCGAGCTGGTGGCGGAGACGTTCGCGCTGACCAGGAACGACGCCATGGCCGCGCTGGCCCGCTACGAGCTGGCGCCGGCCGGCGGGCAGCGGTTCGAGACGTTGTCCGGCGGCCAGCAGGCGCGGCTGCAGATCCTGCGGCTGGAGCTGTCGGGGGCGACGCTGCTGCTGCTCGACGAGCCGACCGACAATCTCGACCTGGCCAGCGCGCAGGCGTTGCAGGAGGGCCTGAACGGCTTCGCGGGAACGGTGCCGGCGGTCACGCACGACCGCTGGTTCGCCGACGACCTGGACCGCCACCTGATCTTCGGCGCGGACGGCGTGGTGCGGGAGAGCCCCGAACCTCGCTGGGACCTCTAGCCGGCGCCGGCCAGGCCGCGCTCGCGGCGCAGCGTCGAGACCGTCATCGTCTCGTCGACCGCCTCGGGCGAGAGCACGTGGTCGAGCACCATCACCGCGCAGCCGCTGATGCCCGCGCCCGCGCCGAGCCGGCTCGGCTCGATGCGCAGCCGCCGGGTGGCCAGGGCGGTGGAGCGGCGGTAGACGACCTCGCGGATGCTCGACACCAGCGGGCCGAACGCCTCGGCCATGTCGCCGCCGAGCACCACGACCGAGGGGTTGAGGATGTTGACCGCCCCGGCCAGCACCTCGCCGATGCGGCGGCCGGCCGTGCGCACGATGGCCATCGTCTCGGCGTCGCCCGCGCGCACCAGGGCGGTCACGTCGGCGATGGTGCCGACGTCCTTGCCCGCCTCGCGCAGGTCGCGCAGCAGCGCGGTGCCGCTGGCGACGGAGTCGACGCAGTCGGTGTTGCCGCAGCGGCACAACACGCCGCCGCCGTCGAGCACGGGGATGTGGCCGATCTCGCCGGCCGCGCCGAGCGCGCCGCGCAGGATCTCGCCGCCGGCGATCACGCCCGCGCCGATGCGGGTGGAGACCTTCACGAACATCAGGTCGCCGAGGTCGGGGTAGGCGCCGCGGTGCTCGCCGATGGCCAGCACGTTGACGTCGTTGTCGACGAGCACCGGCACGGGGAACCGCTCGCGGATGATCGGCGGGATGACCACGCCGGTCCAGGAGGCCATCACCCGGGCGCTCTCGGTGCGGCCGTGGGCGAACTCGACGGTGGCGGGCACGCCCATGCCGACGCCCCTGACGCAGGAGCCGGGGCGGTCGCCGAGCAGCTCGTCCCAGGTGTCCATGAGCAGCGGGAGCACGACGTCGGGGCCCTGCTCGACGTCGATGAAGAAGTCGCGGCCGGCCAGCTCGCGCCCGGCCAGGTCGCAGACCGCGACCCGGGTGCGGCTCGCGCCCAGCGCGGCGACCAGGACGACGCCGCCCCCGGCGTTGAACTCCAGCCGGACCGGCGGCCGCCCGCCGGTCGAGGGGGCGTCGGTGCGCTCGACGACCAGGCCGCGGTCGAGCAGCTCGCCGACGCGCAGTTGCACCGCCGGGCGCGACAGACCGGTCACGCGGCCGAGGTCGGCGCGCGTGACGGCCTCACCCGTGCGGATGAGGCGGAGCACCTCGCCACTCGTGGCGAGGGTCGCGGCGGTACGTCGAGGCATCGGCTAAGTGAATCACATGGGCTTCGGTAATGAAAAGTGAAGACTTTTTCATCTCAGATGCCAAAACCCTGCTTGTGCACGACCCAAACTCTCGTTAGTGTCCGTTCTGTCCTTGCTTGGTAGATCAACGGAGCTTCGCCTTGTCCCCCCTCTCGACCGCCAGCCCCGCCCATACCGCCGATCTCGTCGTCTTCGGCGGCACCGGCGACCTGTCCATGCGCAAGCTGATCCCGGCGCTCTACCACAGCGACAGGGACGGCCGGCTGTCCCCCGAGACCCGCGTCATCGCCATGTCCCGGGGCGGGCTGACCGACGCCGACTTCCGCGGCAAGGTGGACGCCGAGGTACGCGACCAGGTCCCCGTGGACGATCCCGCCGTCTGGCAGCGCTTCCTGGGCCGCCTGCACCACGTCTCGGTGGACGTCGGCGGCGAGGACAAGTCGGGCTGGGGCGCGCTGACCAGGCTGCTGGCCGGTCACGAGCAGCGCGACCGGGTGTTCTACCTGGCCAGCCCGCCGATGACGTTCGGCCCCTTCTGCCGCGAGCTGGAGGAGGCCGGCCTGGTCACCCCGCTGTCGCGGGTGGTGCTGGAGAAGCCGCTCGGCCGCGACCTGCCCAGCGCCCAGCGGATCAACGACGAGGTCGGCGCCATCTTCGACGAGCGCCAGATCTTCCGCATCGACCACTACCTGGGCAAGGAGACGGTGCAGAACCTGCTGGTGCTGCGCTTTGCCAACGCCTTCCTGGAGCCGATCTGGAACTCGTTGTGGATCGACCACGTCCAGATCACCGCCGCCGAGACCGTCGGCACGCCGGGACGGCGCGGCTACTACGACCACGCCGGCGCGCTGCGCGACATGGTGCAGAACCACCTGCTCCAGCTGCTCACGCTGACCGCGATGGAGCCGCCGTCGCGCAACGACCGCGAGTCCATCCGGGACGAGAAGGTCAAGGTGCTGCAGTCGCTGCGGCCGATCGTGGGGACCGAGGTGGACCGGTTCACCGTGCGCGGCCAGTACACAGAGGCCGGCGGCATGCCGTCCTACCTGGACGAGCCCGCCTCCACGCCGACGACAGAGGCCTCGCGGCGGGTGGAGACGTTCACCGCGATCCGGGCCGAGATCAAGAACTGGCGCTGGGCGGGGGTGCCGTTCTACCTGCGGACCGGCAAGCGCATGCCGTACCGGCGGTCGGAGATCGTGGTGCAGTTCAAGGACGTGCCGCACTCCATCTTCCCCGGCGGCACGCCGAACCGCCTGGTGCTGCGGCTGCAGCCCGAGGAGGGCATCGAGCTGCACATCATGGCCAAGGAGCCGGGCGCGGGCGAGGTGACGCTGAAGCCGGTGCCGCTGTCGCTCAGCTTCGGCAAGACGTTCACCGCGCGGGTGCCGGAGGCCTACGAGCGGCTGCTGACCGACGTACTGGCGGGCAACCCGACGCTGTTCATGCGGCGTGACGAGGTGGAGGCGGCCTGGCGCTGGATCGATCCGATCCTGGCGGCCTGGGAGTCCTCCGCCGACCTGCCCGAGCCCTACCCCGCAGGAACCACCGGCCCCGCCGGGGCCCACGAACTGCTCGGCCGCAGCGGTCGCGCCTGGCACGAGGAGGAAGACCTGTGAATTCCGTCATCCAGGAGATCACCGATCGGATCGCCGAGCGCAGCGCGGCCAGCCGTACCGCCTACCTGGCGCGGATCCGGCGCGACGGCGAGGCGGCGCGGGCCAAGGGCCCGGCGCGCGCCCACCTGGGCTGCGCGAACCTGGCGCACGGGTTCGCCGCCGCCTCCGATGAGGACAAGCTGATCTTGCGCGGTGCCGGGAGCGCTGCCAAGCCCGGCGTGGCCATCGTGACCAGCTACAACGACATGCTCTCCGCCCACCAGCCGTACGAGACCTACCCGCCCGAGCTGAAGGCCGCGGTGCGCAGGGCGGGCGGCGTGGCGCAGGTCGCCGGCGGCGTGCCCGCGATGTGCGACGGCATCACGCAGGGCCGCGCCGGCATGGAGCTGTCCCTCTACAGCCGCGACGTGATCGCCATGGCGGCCGCCATCGCGCTGTCGCACGACATGTTCGACTCGTCGCTGCTGCTGGGCGTCTGCGACAAGATCGTGCCGGGCCTGTTCATCGGGGCGCTGCACTTCGGGCACCTGCCGGCGATCTTCGTGCCGGCCGGGCCGATGACCTCCGGCCTGCCGAACAAGGTCAAGGCGCGCACCCGCCAGCTCTTCGCCGAGGGCAAGGTCGGACGGGCGGAGCTGCTGGACGCCGAGGCCGAGTCCTACCACTCCCCCGGCACCTGCACCTTCTACGGCACCGCCAACTCCAACCAGGCGCTGATGGAGGTCATGGGCCTGCATCTGCCCGGCTCGACGTTCGTCAACCCGCACACCGAGCTGCGGCACGCCCTGACCGAGGCGGCCGGCCGCCGCGCGGTGGAGATCACCGCCCACGGTCCGGAGTACACGCCGATCGGCGAGCTGGTGGACGAGAAGTCGATCGTGAACGCCTGCGTAGCGCTGCTGGCCACCGGCGGCTCCACCAACCACACGCTGCACCTGGTCGCCATGGCCGCCGCCGCGGGCATCGTGCTGACCTGGGACGACCTGGCCTGCCTGTCGCGCGTCGTGCCGTCGCTGACCAAGATCTACCCCAACGGTCAGGCGGACGTGAACCACTTCCGCGACGCCGGCGGCATGCAGGTGCTCATCGGCGACCTGCTGGACGAGGGCCTGCTCCACGGCGACGTGCTGACCGTCGCCGGCCCCGGCCTCGACCGCTACCGCGAGGCGCCCTCGCTGGTGGACGGCGAGCTGGTCTGGGAGCCGGTCACCGGCGGCAGCAAGGACCGCGACGTGCTGCGCCCGGTCGCCGAGCCGTTCTCGGCCGACGGCGGGATCCACATGGTCGAGGGCAACCTCGGCCGGGCCGTCAGCAAGGTGTCGGCGGTCAAGCCGGAGCACCTGGTGATCGAGGCCCCGGCCAAGGTGTTCGACGACCAGCTCGACCTGCTGCGCGCCTTCGAGACCGGCGAGCTGGACGGGCAGGACTTCGTGGCCGTCATCCGCTACCAGGGCCCCAGCGCCAACGGCATGCCCGAGCTGCACAAGCTCACGCCGCCGATGGCGGTGCTGCTCGACCGCGGGCAGCGGGTGGCGATCGTCACCGACGGCCGCATGTCGGGCGCGTCGGGCAAGGTTCCCGCGGCCATCCACCTGTCGCCCGAGGCCGCCGACGGCGGGCCGATCGCGATCGTCCGCGAGGGCGACGTGATCAGGCTCGACTCGGCCGCCGGGACGCTGGAGCTGCTGGTGCCCGCCGAGGAGCTGGCCCGGCGCACGCCCGAGGGCCGGCCGCTGAGCGACGCGGAGTGGGTCGGCACGGGACGCGAGCTGTTCGCCACGTTCCGCCGCATGGCCGGGCACGCCGAGCAGGGCGCCGGGATCTTCGGGGTGAGCGGCGCCGAGTCGCCGCACCACGGCCCCGGGCTGGGCTTCCCCGCCGAGGCGGGCGCCTCGCACCTGGAGAGCGGCGCGCCCGTGGGCACGCGGGCCGCCGGGCTGGGCCGGTGAGCGTCCGTGGCATCCTTCCGGTGACGACGGCGTACGATCTTGGCCCCGTCGTCGTGGGCATCGGAGGCGTGAGCATCGGAGGTGTGGGATGAGTGCCTTTGACCTTCCCTGGCTGGTCGCCGACATCGGGGGGACCAACGCCCGGTTCGGGCTGGTCACCTCGCCGCAGGCCCGGCCGTCGAACGTCGCGGTGCTGGCCGGCTCCGCCTACCCCACGCTGCCCGACGCCGTCGACGCCTATCTCGCCGAGCACGCGGGCGGGGCGCGGCCGGGCGCGGCGTGCCTGGCGCTGGCCGGGCCGATCGACGGCGACCGCTACCGGCTGACGAACTCGGCGTGGGCCGGGTCCGTACGCGACCTGGGCATCCCGTACGCGGTGCTGCTCAACGACTTCGAGGCCCTGGCCGTGTCGCTGCCCCACCTGGAGGGCCCCGACCTGGTGTCCCTGGGCGGGCCCGAGCCCTCCCACGGCGTCAAGGCCGTGCTGGGCCCCGGGACCGGGCTCGGCGTCGGCGGGCTCGTGCCCACGGACCGGGGCTGGACGCCCGTCCCGGGCGAGGGCGGGCACGTCACGGTGCCGGTGATCGACCGGCGCGAGCTGGAGATCGTCCGGGTGCTGCAGGCCGAGGGGCTGCCGCACGTCGTGGCCGAGCACCTGCTGTCCGGCCCCGGCCTGGTACGCCTGCACCGGGCGCTGGCCAAGGTCAACGGCGTGAGCGCGCCCGACCTGAACGCCTCCGACATCGTGGCCCGGCTCGACGACTCGCTCTGCGCGGAGACCGTCGAGGTGTTCTGCGAGATGCTGGGCAGCTTCGCCGGGAACGTGGCGCTCACCCTGGGCGCCAGGGGTGGGGTCTACCTGGGCGGCGGAGTGCTGCCCCGTATCGTGGAACGGGTGCGGACCAGCGGGTTCCGTGCCCGGTTCGTCGGCAACCCCGACATGCCCGGATACCTGGAGGCGATCGCCACCACGCTGATCGTCGCGCCCCAGCCGGCGCTCACCGGCGCGGCCGCCTGGCTGCGCGCGCGGGCCACCACCGAACTCGTGGGCTGAGGCCCACCCTGATCACCACTAGACGGCCGTGACCCCGGCCGATGAGGAGAAGACTCTGATGAGCTTGCTCGACCTCGCCCCCGTGATCCCCGTCGTGGTGATCGACGACGTGGCGACCGCCGTGCCGATGGCCGAGGCTCTCGTGGCGGGCGGGCTGCCCGTCATCGAGGTGACGCTGCGCACGCCGGCCGCGCTCGGAGCGATCGAGCGGATCGCCGCGGAGGTGCCGGGGGCCACGGTCGGCGCGGGCACGATCCGCACCACCGCCGACATCTCGGCGGCCGTGGCGGCCGGTTCCCGGTTCCTGGTCTCGCCGGGCACGACGTTGTCGCTGGTGGAGGCGCTGGAGTCCAGCGGCGTGCCGTACCTGCCGGGCGCGGCGACCGTCTCGGAGGTGATGGCGCTGGCCGAGCGCGGCATCAAGGAGCTGAAGTTCTTCCCGGCCGAGGCGGCGGGCGGCGTCGCCTACCTGAAGTCGCTGGCCGGGCCGCTGCCGGACGTGCGTTTCTGCCCGACCGGCGGGATCCGGGCCGAGAGCGCCGCCGACTACCTGCGGCTGCCGAACGTGGGCTGCGTGGGCGGCAGCTGGCTCACCCCCGCCGACGCGCTGGCCGCGGGCGACTGGGCCCGCGTGGAGAAGCTCGCCGCCGCCGCGGCGGCACTGCCCCGGTAGCTTCCAGGGCCGCCACGGCGGCCCTGGGCTTTCCTGCGCTCGTTCACGGGTGGTGGGCCTTGGCGTCGCCGCGCGCCTTCTCTCACTCGTGAACGGGTGCGCGTCAACGACGGCGCGCGGCTGGTGGGCGCATATGCCGCAACTCTGGACCTTTCTCCCAGAACCCCCGCTGAACTGGCCCTTTCCAGGCACTCGGAGATCATCAGCCTGCGCCGAACCGGGTATTCGGACGCGTGACGGCGGGGTAGGGCAAGGAATGCCAAGCCGCAGCCCCGGGAAGCCCCATCCGCTCCTCGGAGAGCGAAAGGGAGCACCATGCCGCTGGAAACGGCCCGTCAGGAAGACCTCACGCGCCCGGTGACGCCGATCGGGAGCCTGGAGCGGGGCATCGACATCCTCCTGGCGCTGAGCGCCGCGCCCCGGCCGGTCAGCCTGGCCCAGCTCAGCCGGAGCACGGGCCTGCCCAAGTCCACGGCCCACCGGATCCTGGGCGTGTTGTGCGCGCGCGAGCTGGCCCGCCGCGTGGGCACCGGCTACCTGCCCGGCCGGCAGCTGGAGACGATGGCCGGCATCGCCCGCAACCGCATCCCCGGGTCGCGGCGGGTGGTCCTGCCGTACCTGCTCTGCCTGCAGGAGACCACCCGCCAGACCGTCAACCTGGCCGTGACCGCCGGCCTGGAGGCCCGCTACGTCGAGCGCCTGTACGGCCACGACCGCGTCCGGTCCCGCTCCGACGGCACCGACCTGGCGCCGCTGCACTGCACGGCGACCGGCAAGGCGCTGCTGGCCTTCGACACCGGGCTGCGCGAGGAGGTGCTCGGGCGGGGCGGCTTCGAGCGGCTGACCAGCCGCACGATCACCGGCGTGGCCACGCTGGAGCGGGAGCTGGCCCAGGTCCGCCGGTACGGCGTGGCCTACGCCCAGGAGGAGTACACCGAGGGCGTGTCGTGCGTGGCCGCGCCGGTGTTCGGGCCGGGCGGCGGCGTGTGCATGTCGGTGGGGGTGGCGGCGCCGGGCCCGTCCGCGCCGCTGGCCCGGCTGGGCCTCACCGTACGCGGTGCGGCGCAGGCGATCTCGGCCGCGCTGGTGGTGGCCTGACGTGTTCCGGCCCCTGGAACGCTCCACGGGACGCGTCCCGAAAACGTTCCGCCCAGCGAGACCCCCGCTTGCGCACCCGACGGACGGGCGATCGCATGACCCCATGGATTTCCTTCCCGTCCCGGCCACCGAGGAGGCGCCCGCGACCCCGCCAGATCAGGCCCGGACGACCTCAGGCACGCGGGCGCCGGCCGGAGACGGGGAGGCCACGCGTGCCTAGAGGCCTGCACAGGGCCACGGTGCTGGAGACCCTGCGCCTGGCCGGCGCCCTCCTGCCGCCGGGCACGCCGCACGCGACGGCCGGCCTCGACCTGCTGCGCTCCCGCGCCCTGCTGACCGGCCTGCACGTCCGGTACGGCGGCCGTCCGGTGCTCGTCCGCGGCCCGCGCCGCACGGCGCTGGTGGTGCTGTCCCAGCGGGACGCCGAACGCGTGTTGTCCGAGCCCGCCTTCGTCCCCACCGTGCGCGAACGGGCCGCCGGCCTGCCCTACGACGTGCTGCGGCCGGCGTTCGCGGAGGTGGCCCGGCAGGAGGCGGCCGCGCTGACGGACGGCGTCGTCGACTACGCCCGGCTGGAGTCGTGCTGGCAGCGGGTGGCGCGGCGGTGCGTCTACGGCGCGGGCGCGGCCGGCGACGAGGAGCTGAGCGCCCTGCTCGCCCAGGTCAGACGGGCAGGCAGGGGGCGGGCCAGACGCCGCCAGGAGATCCTTTCCGGCCGCTACGACGCCCGCATCCTCGACCATCTGCGTCGCGCCGAGCCCGGCACCCTCGCCGGTCTGCTCGCCGAGACCAGCGGCCCGGAGGCGCGCGGCCTGCGACAGGCGGCGTTCTGGCTGCTCGGCTTCAGCGTGACCGCCGCCAGCCTCATGCGCACCCTCGCCCTGCTGGCCACCTACCCGGTCCAGCGCAAGTGCGCCCGCGCCGACCCCGACTACCTGCGCGCCTGCCTGCGCGAGGGCCTGCGCCTGTGGCCGCCGGTCCCGGCCCTGTCCCGCCTCACCACCGAGGAGACCGACTGGTACGGCGTCCCGGTGCCCGCCGGCACCCACGTGATCCTCCCGTTCGCCCCCCACCAGCGCAGCCCCCGCCTGCACTACGCCGATTCCTTCGCCCCCGAGATCTGGCTCGACGGCACCGCCGCCGGCGAATGGTGGGCCCTGCCGCGCTGCGACGGCGTGCACCTGATGCTGGGCGTCGGCACGGCCTTCCTGGGCGGGATCCTGGCCTCGGCCCGCCCGAAGGCGACCGGCCGGCCGCTGTCCCCGCACCGCCCGCTGCCCCAGACGCTCAACGCCGCCCGCCTGCGGGTGACGATGCGCCCGCTGAAGCGGCGTCCGGGCCAGAGCTGACCGGGCTTCGTCGCCACCGGGCGGCGGCTTCTCCGTTAGAGTCTGGGGTGGAAAAAGGCGTACCGGCGGAAGAAACGGTTCGGTTTGCGACGGGATGACGACGGCGAGAGGACGGCGACCGTGGGGCGCTCGGCAGGCACTCCGCTGAAGCCTGAGGATCCGCCGGCGATCGGCCCCTACGAGCTGTTGAGCCGTCTCGGCTCGGGGGGCATGGGCACCGTCTACCTCGCCAGGGGCGCCGACGGGGTCAAGGTGGCGCTCAAGGCCATCAGGCGTGACTTCACGGCCGACCCGGTCTACCGGGCGCGTTTCCACGAAGAGGTGTCCAACGCGCGCAAGGTGGCCTCGTTCTGCACCGCGCGGGTGCTCGACCACGGCGAGGACCGCGGGGTGCTCTACCTGGTCACCGAGTACATCGACGGCATCTCGCTGGAAGACCAGCTGATCGAGCACGGCGCGCTGCCGCCGTCGGTGCTGCACTCGGCGGCCGTGGGCGTGGCGGCGGCGCTGACCGCCATCCACGCCGCGGGGCTGGTCCACCGCGACCTCAAGCCGGCCAACGTCATGCTGACGCTGGCCGGGCCGCGCGTGATCGACTTCGGCTTGGCGCGCTCCACGCACGTCGCGTCCCGGCACACGAACGCCGGCATGGTGATGGGCACGCCCGGCTGGATCGCTCCCGAGCAGGTCTTCGAGGGGCACACCAGCCCGGCCGGCGACGTGTTCGCCTGGGGCTCGCTGATCGCGTACGCGGGGCTCGGCGGGCATCCGTTCGGTGAGGGGGACGCGTACGTGATGGCGGCGCGGGCCCGTACCGCGCCACCGGACCTGCGCGGCCTGCCCGCCCCCCTGGACCGGCTGGTCGCCGCGGCCATCCACCCCGACCCCGCGCGCCGGCCCGCGGCCAAGCAGCTCCTGCTGGAACTGGTCGGCGCGGCCGACGAGCCCGCAGCCCAGCTGGCGGCCACCGAACACCTGACGAATGCATGGAACCCCTCGGAGTTCCGCCCCCTCGGCCACACGCCCCCACCCGCCGAACGCACGGGCCCCCCGCACCCGCCCTCACCCGCGGAACGCACGGGGCCTCCGCACCTGCCCTCACCCGCGGAACGCACGGGGCCTCCGCACCAGCCCTCACCCGCGGAACGCACGGGCTCCCCCCATCTGCTTCCGCCTGCGGAACGCACGGGCCCTCGCCCTCCGATGCCCTCTGCGCCGGGTTCTCGCCCCCCGATGCCCCCGTCCCCCGACCGGACGGGGTCCCGCTCCCCCATGCCCCCCGCTGCCGAACGCACGGGATCCGCCGTTCCGATGCCCCCCGCACCCGAACGCACGGGATCCCACCCTCCGCTGCCACCCACAGCCGAACGCACGGGGGCGGGCTCCGCGATGCCGCCTTCCGCCGAGCGCACGGGCCCGCGTCCACCGCACGCGCCCTCCCCGGCCGAGCGCACGGGCCCCCGCCCGCCCATGCCCATCCCGGCGGACCACCCAGGGCCAGGCACATCGCAGACTCCGTCCACAGCCGACCCCGCGGCACCCCACGCCGCCCAGATGCCTCCGGCGACCGAGCACACCGGCATGCGCCCACCACACATGCCCTCCCCGGCCGAACGCACCGGCCCCCGCCCGCCCATGCCCGCCGCCGCAGAGCACATGGGGCAGCGGCCCCCCATGCCTTCGGGCATGGAGCACCCTGGGCAGCAGTCCCCCATGCCGTCGCCCGCCGAGCGCACCGGACCGCGTCCGCCGCAGATGCCCTCCCCGGCCGAACGCACGGGCCCTCGCCCGCCCATGCCCGCCCCCACGGAGCACCCGGCACCTCGCGCGCCGCAGATGCCGCCTCCCGTGGACCGGACCGGGAACATCCCGCTCCCCCACCACCAGACCACCGGCCAGGCCCCCCTACCGCCGCACACCACGGGCCAGGGACCGCTGCCCGGGTACCCGCCTCCGCGCCGCAAGCGCGGCGTGTTCACCGGCTGCATGACCGCGCTGGTGATCGTGATCGTCCTGTTCGTGGTGCTCCTGGCCACCCTGGCCTGGATCTTCCGCTCCCCCGCCGTAGGCGAGGAGGGCCCGGTACAAGACGGAAAGCTGAAGTTCGCGGTAACCGGCACAAAGTGCCCCAAGCCAGCGAAGTCCGCCTCCCGCCGTACCTGCCAGGTCACGGTGAAGGTGAACAACGTCGGCCCCGACGCCCGCGTCCTCTACCCCGGCCAGCAGAAGCTGATCGACGAGGACGAGGCTCTGCACGGCGGCAGCAAGCTCCTGGACAAGAGCGGCACGGAGATCACCCCGGTCCGCATCGCCCCCAGCCAGTCCTTCATCGGCACGCTGGTGTTCGACCTGCCGAAAAGCGCCGAGCCGGCGGGCCTCGAAGTACATGACTCCGGCCTGAGCGCCGGAGCCCGAGTAGCCCTGAGCTAACCAGCGACTCAGATCTGACCGCCAGAGCCCAAGTAGCCCGTGGGCCAACCAAGAACCAACCCTCACATCCCGGCAAAACGCCGCCCTGGACCGCCCCCCTCACCACCCAGCACCGGCCAGCAGCCCCAAGCCAAGCCCTCTCAATCAGGCTCCATCAGGGCCATGGTCTGTTGGCGGTGTCACTCGAAAAGGCAGGACTCCGGATGAGAAGGCACGTCGTCGCCGCGGGACTCCGGACAAAAGGCACGGCTCGCGACAAGGGCACTCCCCCGTTCCGATGATTCCCAGGCTCTTCCCCCTCAGAACCCCTGCTCCGGCGACACCACCCCTTCCATCGGGGCGCCGTCGGCGAAGTGGCGCACGTTCGCGGCCACGCGTTCAGCCAGGCCGCGCCAATAGGACGACGGCGGGTTCGCCGTGTGCGGCGTGATCAGGACATTGTCCATGTGCCACAACGGGTGCCCGGACGGCAGCGGCTCCGGGTCGGTGACGTCCAGTGCGGCACCACCGATCCGTCCCTCGCGCAGCGCCGTCACCAGGTCATCGGTCACGACGAGCGCACCCCGGGCGATGTTGACCAGCCAGGCGTCCGTACGCATCAGGTCAAGCTCGGGAGCACCGATCATCCCCTTGGTGCTCGGCGTGGTCGCAGCGGCGAGGACGACGTACGCGGCCTCCGGCAGCGCCTCCTGATAACGGGCACGAGGCAGTATCCGGTGCGCACCGGGCGCACGGCCGCTGTCGGTGACCGCGATCACCGGACAGCCGAACGGCTCCAGCATCCTGATGAGCGCCCGCCCGATGCCTCCACAGCCGATGATCGCGACCGTCGAGCCGGCGAACTCCCTCGACTCGTTCCTCCCCCACTCTGTGGCCCTGGCCAGCCGGGGCAGGTTGCGGGCCGCGGCCAGCATGAGCGCGAGCGCGTGCTCGGCGACGGGCACACCGTAGGAGCCGGTGGCGGCGGTGAAGACGGGCTCCTCAGTGATCACTCCGGCCTCGGCGTACCGCTCGACGCCCGCCGCGGGCAGCTGCACCCACCGGATGCCGTCATGGATCATGGACCGCAGCTCCTCGGGGCCGCCGCGCCCGTAGTAGACGATCGCCTCGGCCTCCTCCAGCGGCACGACGCTGCCGCCCGACCGCCGTACGGCGTCGACCAACATGGGGACCGGCTCAGGGCCGACGTGGACGGCGACGCTCATCGGGGTACCTCCGTGACGTGCTCTCGGCTGTCTGCCAGGATCTGCTCGACCTCGTCGCGGGCCCGTCCGACGATGTCCGCGGCGGCCTGCGCCGCCTCGGCAGCCCGCCCGGCGGCAACCGCTTCGGCGATCTCGTGGTGGAGTCCGATGGCGGTCGTCTCCAGGCGTTCGGGCAGGAGCAGCAGGTCGCGTCTGGCTTCGAGCAGCACTTCGGTCACCTCGGCGAGCTGGGCGAACATGCCGTTGCACGACGCGGTCAGCAGCACCCGGTGGAAGGCGGCGTCTGCCGTGACGTAGGCCTGGCTGTCACCCTCACGAGCGGCGGCGTCCATGGCACGGGCGTGGGTGGCGAGCTCGTCCGGCACGCGGAGGTCGGGCCTGGACGCGGCGAGCGCGGCGGCGGCAGGCTCGACCGCGGCGCGCAGCTCGGCCAGCTCACGCAGCTGCGCCTCACGCCCCGGCGAGGCCAGCCGCCAGCGGATCACCTGGGGATCATAGAGGTTCCAGGCGCTCATCGGCCGTACGGTGACCCCGACACGAGGACGGCTGGTGACCACGCGCTTCGACTCCAACACGCGGACGGCCTCGCGCGCGACGGTCCGGGAAACCCCGTACCGCTCCTGGACGTCCTCCAGCCGCAACACCTGCCCCGCACGGATCTCCCCGCCCGCCAGCGACCTGCCGACCGCGTCGAGCACCTGCCCATGCAGGCCTCGTAGTGTCTCCACGCTCATCGGGCCCCCGCCAGCCCGGCCAGCAGCGCCGCAACCCGTTCAACCGCGGCACCCGGACCGCCCGAAGTCAGCGCCGATCCCATGCCGCAGGCCACGGCGCCGGCCGCGATCCACTCGGGCGCATCGTCCACGGTCACGCCGCCGGTGGGAATCGCCGGCGCCTGCGGAAGGGCAGCCCGCACGTCGCGCAGCCAGGCGGGTGATACGCCCGACGCCGGAAAGATCTTGACTGCGTCCGCCCCCTCTTCCAGGGCACGAACGATCTCGGTCGGGGTCGCCACGCCCGGGAAGACCGGGACGCCGTAGCGGTGCCCGGCGCGGATCACCTCAGGGTCCAGGTTGGGTGAGACCAGGAAGCGCGCGCCGGCCTCCACAGCGGCCCTGGCGGCGGCCGGGTCGAGGACGGTCCCCGCCCCGACCAGGGCGTCGGGCCGCTGCTCGGTGAGCCTCGCCACGGCGCTGAGGGCGCGGGGCGTGGTGAGCGCGACCTCGACGGCACGCAACCCGGCATCCAGCACGGCCTCGGCCGACGTCAGGGCCGCCTCGGGCGTGGCGGCCCTGACGATGCCGAACACGCGTTGCTCTGTGACAGCCTGGACGATCTCCCAGCGGTACATGACTTCCTTCCTAGGTTTCCTCACCGGCGAACAGCTACGGCGAGCCGCCCTCCGTGGTGACGCACGATCCCCGCCTGGCCACCCAACGCCCGGCCCGCCTCCCCCGAACCGCCTTCATCCCGACCTCGTCAGCTCATGGACGGACTCATTTCTCGCATGCCCACCTCAGCTCCGACCTCGTGAACCCACGAACGGACCGCCTCACGCATGCCCGCCTCAGCCCAAAATCGTCGGCTCCCGGACGGACCGCCTCCGCCGGACATCGTCGGCTTCCGGACGGACCGCCTCTCACATGCCCGCCGCAGCCCCGACCTCGTCACCCCACGAACGGACTGCCTCTCGCATGGCCACCCTCAGGTGAACCTGCCTGCACCGCACTTGCCGGTCCACCGTCGAAATGTCCTTCAGTCGCCTCAACCCGGAAAGGTTCCTTCGCCCGAAGCTCGCATCCTTCGATGGCCGCTTCCGCATGCACCCTCTTCGAACCAGCAGCCCTCCACGGGCTCTTCGCCTTCGGCATACCGTCTTCGGATCCCCCGTTCGTCGAGGCGACCGACATGGCGACCTCACCTATCCAGACAAACCCCTCCAGCAGACTCGCAATTCACCTTCGCTCGTCCTCAACGGGCTCATACGGCGGGAGAGGCCAGTTAGCGCAGGCCCCCGTCGCCATGTACATCATCAGCAGACCGACATCAGCGTCACGAACCTCCGGCGTGGACGGCCTCGAGCTCCGTACTCGACCGCCTTCGACAGGCTCGTGGTTGGTAGCAAACGACTTCGATGAATCAGTGATCAGCAGTGGCGGTTCTTCGGTAGTGATCGCGCTCTTGGCGGCGGAGAATCTTCGGCTGGTTCGCGGGCTATCGATGGACCGTTTCGGCGTGCCCCGTGAAGGCGGCCAAGGCACGATCCAGGCCCGGCCGGTCCGGAAGGCCGTCGGTGTCGTCGGCGCACTGGACGACGAGCGCCGCCACCGCCGCCGCCTCGCGCAGGCACACCTCGTACGACTCACCGCGCAACATCCCCGACAGGAACCCGGCGGCGAAGCCGTCCCCTGCTCCCACGGGATCGGTCACCGGCACCGTGAACGCCTCCTGCCGCAGCCCTGCGCACGTGGCGGACTTGTCCCGGTGCTTGACCACGGTGAGGCCGGGCAGCGTCGCCGGGTCGACGTGGAGCAGGTCGAGTTCGTCCTCGCCGGCCAGCACTACGTCCGCCCTGGACAGGAGCGGCGCCACCCGCTCGCGCCACGCCGCGGGTTCGCCCAGCTTGTATCGGATGTTCGGGTCGATGGAGACGAGCGCTCCGGCCTGCCCGGCCAACTCCAGCAGCCGCAGGGTCGCCAGGTGCGCGGAATCCGACAACATCGGAGTGATGCCCGTGACGTGGACGATCTTCGCACCGTTCACCATCTCCGGCGTCAGCTCATCCGGCCTCAACCTGGACGCGGCGGCCCCGGAACGGTAGTACTGCACGTCGATGGCCCGGAAAGGATGACTGTCGCGCACCAGCAGCCCGGTCGGCGCACCGGGGTCGATGACCGCGTGCCGGGTGTCGACCCCCTCAGCTCTGAGCATGGACAGGACCGCCCGGCCCGCCGGGTCAGCGCCGACCCGGCCGAGCCAGCGCACGTCATGGCCCAGTCTGGCGAGCCCCGCGGCCACGTTCGACTCCGCGCCCGCGATGGAGCGACGGAACACCGTGGCACGCTCCAACGGGATGCCGGGCTCGGCCAGCATCAGAAGCATGGCCTCACCGCACACCACGACGCTCATGACTCGCCCATCTCCTGTCGTTCCGGATCCGTCAACGGTGCTATCACGTCATGAAGGACAAGAGAAGGATCACTCAGGTCGTCTTGTAGGAGGAGGGCTGGGAGATGTCGATCCTGGATCGGTCGGGCAGAGCCAGCGCGGCGGCGAACCCGACGACCGCACCGACGATCATGAAGATCGCTATCGCCTGCCAGCCGTAGTCGTGCAACAACCATGTCGCGATCAGCGGCGCGGGGCCGCCGGCGATGATCGAGGCGAGCTGATAGCCGAGTCCCGCGCCGCCGTACCTGAGGCTGGTCGGGAAGCTCTCGGCGATGAGCGAGGCCTGCGGGCCGTACTCCATGGCGTGCTGGATCTGCGTAATCATGATCGTCAGGAAGACCACCAGCACGACGCCGGTGTTGAGCAGCACGAAGTACGGGAACGCCACCACCGCCAACAGCGCTGCTCCGGTCGCGTAGACGAGCCGCCGGCCGACACGGTCGCTCAGGTGCCCGAAGAACGGGATCGCGACCAACTCCACCGCCGCCGCGCACGTCACCGCCGACAGCGCGACCGTCCGGGACAGGCCGAGCTGCTGGGTCACGTACGTGATGGCGAACGTCGTGTAGAGGTAGAACGGCATCTGCTCCGACACACGCAGCAACGCGCTGAGCACCACCTCCTTCGGGTGCCGGCGCAGCACCTCGACGACCGGGAGCCTGACCACCTGCCGCCGTTCCAGCACCCGCGCGAACATCGGGGTCTCCAGCACCTTCAGCCGCACCCACAGGCCGACCGCCACCAGCGCCAAGCTGGCCACGAACGGCACCCGCCACCCCCAGTCCTTGAAGGTGTCGCCCGTCGTGGCGGCCAGCAGCGACATCGCGCCGGTGCCGAGGATCAGCCCGATGGGCACGCCCACCTGTGGCCAGCTCGCCATGAGCCCGCGCCTGCGCTGGTCGCCCCACTCCATCGACAGCAGCACCGACCCGCTCCACTCGCCGCCCACCGCGATGCCCTGCAGGACGCGCAGGACCACCAGGATGATCGGCGCGGCGATGCCGATGCTGTCGGTGCCCGGCAGCACTCCGATGAGCGCACTGGCCACGCCCATCGTCAGAAGGGTGACGATGAGTGTCGCCTTCCTGCCGATGCGGTCGCCCCAATGTCCGAAGATCGCCGCGCCCACGGGCCGGGCCGCGAAGCCCACGGCGTTGGTCGCGAAGGCCGCGAGCGTGCCCGCGTACGGCGTGGACTTCGGGAAGAAGACCTCGGCGAAGACCACAGCGGCGGCCGTGTTGTAGAGGAAGAAGTCGTACCACTCGATGGCGGTGCCGACCACGCTGGCCGTCGCGGCCTTGCGCACTTGGGCTCTGTGCTCGACGGTCGTTAATCCGCTGCTGCTCTCGGTCACGCTGCACCTCGAAGGCGTTCCTGGGTCGCGGCCGCGCCAACGGTTGCCTTACCCCGCGCCCGCGCCTCGAACCACCTCCGGCCTCCTCCCCCAGCGGGAAACCTCCGGCCATGGTCACGCCTCCCCTCATCGGGACGCCCCCTGACTCCGCCCGGCTGGATGCGGAGCCGAGCAGAACTCTAACACTCGTTAACTCGTGCGGCTACCGGTTTCGCTGGGCAGCCACATTGCGCAAGGGCATGCCCCGAAGGCCGTCAAGCAGGGGATTCACCTTCATCGCTGGGGTCGGGCAACCCGGCGAGGACGGCGTCGAGCGCGAACTTGAAGTGTTCAACCTGATCGGCCCGCAGGCGGGCGGCCTCGACGGCGTGATAGTGCGGATACCTGTCGGCGGGCAGCTCGGTCCAGTCCCGCGCGGCGGCCTCGTGCAGGACGAGATGCCCGACGCACACGCGCAGCACCGCCCCCTTCACGTGATCCGCCTGGTCAGGAGGGAAGCCCGCATCCAAGAGGATCCCGAAGATGGCCTCGTGGAGGCTCATCACGGGCGCGCGCCGGGCGTATGTGGTGATGGACCAGACCGAGGCTCGGGGATGCTCCAGCGACTGCCTGACCATCGAGGCCATGAGCCCGCGAAGCTGATCCTTCCATCCCCCTTCACGAGGGGCCTGGGAGACGATCTTGCTGCACACCTCGTCCACGATGGCCTCCAGCAGCGACTCGCGCCCGTCGAAGTAGTGATAGATCGCCGTCGCCGTCACATCGAGACGTTTGGCCAGCTTACGCATGCTGATCCCGTGAGCGCCGTCCGCCTCGAGGACCTCCAGGCCGGCTTCCAGGATCTTGTGACGGGTGAGCATCAGAATTGACCTCGCGCTTAACACATGTTAGAAATCTAACGGCCGTTAACTCAGCACAGCTTATCCGAGGAGAGAGCATCCCCGGCTGCCGCTCTTACGTGCCCTCCGGTCATCCATCCATGGTCAGCCGCTCACTGGGAGACACCCCGTGTCCACGACATCCAAAGTGACAGCGCCGGCGACGGCCCCGCGCCGCCCAAGACGCCGGATCCTGATGCGAGCCCTGCTTGTGCTGCTCCTGCTCATGGTCCTCGCGGTGGCCGGCGCGGCCTACGCGGTGAACCGGGGCGGAGCCCCCCAGACAGCCGCCCACCTGGGCTCCGAGCCCCAGCTCGGGGAACGCGAGACGTTCCCCATCCCCAAGGTCAACGCCCCCGACGTGGTCGGCTGGCCCTCCGGCAGAGCGCCGAAGGCACCGGCCGGGTTCATGGTCACGCGGTTCGCGGGCGAGTTGGAGCATCCTCGCTGGCTCTACGAGTTGCCCAACGGCGATGTGCTCGTGGCCGAGTCGGCCACCCTGCCCAAGGACCCGGAGTCCCCGATCATGGGGCTGTTCTACTGGCTGCGTCGCAACGACGGCTCCACCACCGAACGCAGCGCCAACCGGATCACGCTGCTGCGCGACACCGACGGCGACGGCGTGGCCGACTTCCGCAGCGTGTTCTTGGAGAACCTCAACCAGCCGTTCGGGATGGCACTGTTGGCCGCGTCCGCCCCGTACTCGCTCGGCCCGGCGGCCCCGAATGGCACCCAGGCGGCCTTCTACGTCGCGGGCACGGACGGCGTCTGGCGATTTCCGTACAAGCTGGGCGAAACCCGGGTCACGACCGCTGGGAAGAAGATCCTCGACCTGCCGGCCGGCGGCTACAACAACCACTGGACCCGTAACCTGTTCGCCGCCCCTGACGGCACCAAGCTCTACGTCACGGTTGGCTCGTCCAGCAACGCGGGCGAACATGGCCTGGATGCCGAACAACGGCGCGCCGCCATCCTGGAGATCAACCCTGACGGCAGCGGTGAGCGCATCCTGGCTTCCGGCCTCAGAAACCCCAATGGCCTGGCCCTCGAACCGCAGTCCAGGACACTCTGGACAGTCGTCAACGAACGCGATCTTCTGGGCGACGATGCCGCACCTGATTACTTCACACGTGTACGCCCTGGTGACTTCTACGGCTGGCCCTGGAGTTATTGGGGGCAGCACGTAGACGAGCGGGTCCAGCCACGGCGTCCCGAGATGGTGGCTCGGGCGCTCCGCCCCGACTACGCCCTCGGCGCTCACACGGCTCCCCTCGGTCTGGCCTTCTCCGAGAGCCCCACGTTCGCCGAGGCCTACCGTGGCGGCGCCTTCATCACCGAACACGGCTCCTGGAACCGCGGCGATCCGGTCGGCTACAAGGTCGTGTACGTCCCCTTCAAGAACGGCATGCCCAGCGCCAAGCCCCAGGACTTCCTGACCGGATTCAAACCGGCCCCCGACGAGAGCACCACGTACGGCCGGCCGGTCGGCGTGATCACAGGCAAGAACGGCCGCCTACTGGTCGCAGACGACGCAGGAAACACCATCTGGCACATCACGCCCCGATCGTGACCCGCGGGCAGGAGGATGTCGCGGGCCTCGGGCAGCCGGTCCACGCCGTGCAGGACCTTGCCCATGATCGCCAGGCCGTTCGCCTCGCTGGCCCGGCGCTCCAGCTCGCGGCACAGGGCCAGCGAGCGGTTCAAACTGGCCTCGGCGTGGCGGAGAGGTCCCACCTCCAGGTAGAGGCAGCTGAGGTTGCCCAGATTGACGGCCTGGGCCAGGGTGTGGGCGATGGCCCTCGTTCAGCATGAGGGCCCGTTCGAGGTGTTCGACGGCCTCGCGAAGCATGAGGGCGCGTTCCAGGTGATCGACGGCCTCGCGAAGCATGCCCAGGTCGCGTACGTGGCGCCGGCGTTGCACAGGGCTGCGGTGAGAGCCTCCTGCCAGCCGGTCTCCTCCACCAGACGCATGGGCCTCCATCAGGCGCAGGGCCTCGGTCAGGCGCAGGGGCCTCCGTCAAGCGCAGGGGCCTCCGTCAAGCGCAGGGGCCTCCGTCAAGCGCAGGGCCTTCGCGTAGTGGCGGGGGCCGGGCGGCGGTCCATCGCCGTCCGGCCTCCGGCCGTTCGATCAGGCGGCCGAGGACCCCGAGGACGCCGGAGGCGTCGAGGACAGGCGTTCCTCGCCGGAAGCGTCCCCCAGTGGGATCCCGCGGACGCTGAGCAGGAACAGCAGCGCACACCCGCCCGTCAGGGCGATGTCGGCGACGTTGCCGACGAACAACCCGCCGTAGTCGATGAAGTCCACCACGTGCCCCTGGGCGAACGCGGGCGGGCGGAAGAGGCGGTCGAGCAGGTGGGAGGTGGCCCCGCCGAGCAGCGCGCCCAACCCCACCCCCCAGGCCGGCGAACGCAGCCGCCGGGACGCGTACAGGATGCCGGCGACCGCCCCGGCGGCGGCCAGCGCGAACACCCAGGTCACGCCTTCCCCCAGGGAGAACGCGGCGCCGGGGTTGAGCAGCAGCCGCAACGAGAGCAGCCGCGGGATCACGGTGATCTCCTCACCACTGGACAAAGCCGACATCGCCCAGAACTTGGACGCCTGATCGACCAGGAGCACCACCGCGGCCAGCACGATCATCCACGCGCGAGGCCGCCTTCCCCGGCTGGTCTCCTGCGGGCCGCGTTCGTCCGACACTCTTGCCTCACAATCCATGGCTTCTCGCCCCGAATCTACCGAACCTTGGTCACGGCCACGCTCACTCGGGGCGGCCACGCTCACTCAGGGCTGGGACGCCCTGCTGAGCAGCAGTTTCTCGGTGATCGGGGATTCGTGAGTGCCCTCGACCGTGCACGCGTGCGCACCGGCGACCGCGCCCAGTGCGACGCACTCGGGGATCGTCCGGCCGTTCAGGAGGCCGTACAGGAAGCCGGAGACGAAGGCGTCGCCCGCGCCGTTGCTGTCGGCCACCGGGCCGGGCAGGGGCGCGGCGGGAAAGGCGCGTACGTCGGCCGAGTCGCGGGTCAGGACGAGGCAGCCGTCCGCGCCCCGCGTGCAGACGACCGTGTGGGCGCGCCCCTCGGCGAGGATGTCGCGCATCGTGGCCGCCGGGTCGGCCAGCGCGGTGGCCGACAGGAACACCAGGTCGGAGCCGTAGGCGAAGTCCTTCTGGTAATCGGCGACGCCGTCCCAGTCGTGCAGGTCGGTGGAGATGGGGACGCCGTCGAGGTGGGGGTAGACGTGGCGGCAGAAGTCCATGATCGAGATGTGCGCGTGCCTGGGGCGCAAACCGGCGTACAGCTCGCGGGGCAGCCGCTCCCCCGGCGTGACCTTGGGGTCGTGCAGGGAGGTGCGCCGCCCGTCGGGGCCGACGAGCAGCACGCTGCGCCGGGTGCCCGCCTGCGCCACCCCCCACCTGCAGTCGATGTCGCGCAGGGCGTGCCTGATCAGCGCGCCCTGCGGGTCGTCGCCGACGAGGTCGGCGAAGGCGACGCCGAGCCCGAGCGCGTGGCAGCCGAGGGCGACCCCGGCCCCGGTGTTGCCGACGCGGTCGACGACGGGCGGCACGTGGTAGGTGTCCTGGTACGGCAGAGGCAGCTCGGGCACGTAGACAGTGGTGTCCACCCCGGCGCCGCCGAGGACCAGCACGTCAGGCGTCATCGGTGGGTCGGCCTTTCACAGAGAGCCTTTCACAGAGAGCGTCCGGGAGCCTTTCACAGAGAGCGTCCGGGATCAGCGGTTGACCAGCGGACCGGAACCGGTGGAGCCGCGCACGACCAGCTCCGGCTGGAAGATCAGCTCGACGTGCTTGGCCGGCGCGCCGCTGACCTCCTCCAGCAGCGTCTGCACGGCGGCCGAGGCCATCGCCCCGATCGGCTTGCGCACGGTGGTGAGCGGCGGGTCGGTGAACGCGATCAGCGGCGAGTCGTCGAACCCGACCACCGACACGTCGCCCGGCACCGCCAGCCCCTTCTGCCGGCAGGCGCGGATCGCCCCGAGCGCCATCAGGTCGCTCGCGCACACGATCCCGGTGCAGCCGCGGGCCAGCAGCTGCGCGGCGGCGGCCTGCCCGCCCTCGACCGAGAACAGCGAGTGGGAGATCAGGTCGTCGACGTCGGTGGCGCCGAGCAGGTGGGCCATCGCCTGCTTGTAGCCCTCGATCTTCCTGATCACCGGGACGAACCGGCGCGGCCCGAGCGCGAGCCCGACGCGTTCGTGGCCGAGGTCGACCAGGTGCTGGACGGCCAGCCGCGCCGCGAGACGGTCGTCGGGCGAGATGAAGGGCGCGTCGATGTGCTCGCTGTAGCCGTCGACCAGCACGATCGGCAGGCCGCGGTCGATCAGACGGGTGTAGCGGTCCATCCGGGCGGTGGTGTCGGCGTGCAGGCCGGAGACGAAGACGATGCCGCTGACACCGCGGTCGACCAGCAGCTCGGTGAACTCGTCCTCAGGGGCGCCGCCGGGCAGCTGGGTGCACAGCACGGGCGTGTAGCCGTGCTGGGTCAGCGCCTTCTCGATGGCCTGCGCGAACGCCGGGAAGATCGGGTTGTCCAGCTCGGGCGTGACGAGCCCGATGAGCCCGTTGCTGCGCTGCCTGAGGCGGGGCGGCCGCTCGTAACCCATCAGGTCGAGGGCCGTCATCACCGCCTGCCGGGTGCCTGCCGAGACGCCGGGCTTGCCGTTGAGCACCCGGCTGACCGTGGCCTCACTCACCCCGGCCTGGGCGGCGATGTCGGCTAGGCGAGCGTGACCGTTCATGGAACACACTTTACTTTCCACCAGGCGGCCGAATCGGCTGCTCCGGGGACATCGGAGGCGAGCAGCAGCTCTCCCTCGACGCCGAAGTCGACGGGCGCGCCGGTCAGATTGACGGTGCACAGCACGTCGCCGCGGGAGAAGACCAGTGTGCCCTTGGGCGAGTCGTGCCAGACCAGGTCGCCGTCCAGGGAGCGGCGCAGGCGCAGTGCGGCGCGGTAAAGCTCCAGGGTGGAGCCCGTGACGCCGTCCTGGGCCTGGACGCTGAGGTCCGCCCAGTCGGCCGGGATCGGCAGCCACGGGTCGCGCCAGCCGAGCTCGCGGGTCCACGGCAGCGGCACGCGGCAGCCGTCCCGCCCGCTGTCGGGGTCGCGCAGCCGCTGCGGGTCCTGGCACACCTCGTCCGGCAGGTCGAGCACCTCGGGAAGGCCCAGCTCCTCGCCCTGGTAGACGTAGGCCGAGCCGGGCAGCGCGAGGGTCAGCAGCGCGGCGGCGCGGGCTCTGGCCAGGCTGCCGTAGCGGGTGACGTGCCGCTTGACGTCGTGGTTCGACAACACCCAGGTGGTGGGCGCGCCCACGGAGCCGGCCGTGGCGAGCGAGGAGTCGATCACCGCGCGCAGCTCGGCGGCGTCCCACGGGGTGAACAGGTAGTGGAAGTTGAAGGCCTGGTGGAGCTCGTCGGGCCGGACGTACATGGCCAGGCGTTCGGCGGTGGGCGCCCACGCCTCGGCGACGCCGATGCGCTCGCCGGGGTAGGAGTCGAGCACCCGCCGCCAGGCCCGGTGGATCTCGTGCACGCCGTCGTTGTCGAAGTACGGCACCGGCTCGCGGCCGATCATCCTGGTCTGGTTCGGGTGGCCGATGTCGGGCAGGCCGGCCGGTTTGACCATGCCGTGCGCCACGTCCACGCGGAAGCCGTCCACGCCCAGGTCGAGCCAGAAGCGCAGGATCGACTCGAACTCGCCGCGCACCTCGTCGTCGTCCCAGTTGAGGTCGGGCTGGGCGGGGTCGAACAGGTGCAGGTACCACTGGCCGTCCTCGACCTGCGTCCAGGCCGGGCCGCCGAAGATCGACTCCCAGTCGTTGGGCTGGTCGCGGAAGATGTACCGATCGCGCCGCTCGCCGCGCAGCGCGGCCTGGAACCAGGCGTGCGCCGACGAGGTGTGGTTCGGCACGACGTCCACGATGACGCGCAGGCCGTGGCCGTGGGCCTCGTCGATGAGCGCCTTGGCGTCGGCCAGGGAGCCGAACAGCGGGTCGACGTCCCGGTAGTCGGCCACGTCGTAGCCGAAGTCGGCCATCGGCGAGGTGTAGAAGGGCGTCAGCCAGACGGCGTCCACCCCCAGCTCGACCAGATACGGCAGGCGATCGCGCACGCCTATCAGGTCGCCGACGCCGTCGCCGTTGCCGTCGGCGAAACTGCGCACGTAGACCTGGTAGATCACGGCGTCACGCCACCACATGTTCATGGATCTCCCCCCGGGTTTCCCGCACCATGAAAGCCCTTGCCGCAAGTTTACGCAAGCCCTTCCATGCACCTCGTATCCGGATTTATGGGTATACGGCCGCCTAAAACCCCTGGCCGAAACCCCTGCGGGTGAGATTCTTTATGTCAAGGGTGGACATCCAGCGTTAAGGCGCGATGTACTACCTCTTCAATCAGCCTCGTCACAGGTGACACGCGCGCAAGGTGTGGGCCCATGAGCTCGGTCGTTCTCGACAAAGTGACCAAGGTGTATCCGGGCGACTACCTGGCAGTCGACCGGCTGAGCCTGCAGGCCGAGGATGGCGAGTTCCTCGTCCTCCTCGGTCCTTCCGGTTGCGGCAAGTCCACGCTGCTGCGGATGATCGCCGGCCTGGAGGAGATCACGGAAGGCGATCTCTGGCTGGACGGCCAGCTCGCCAACCACCTGCCGCCGCGCGACCGCGACGTGGCCATGGTGTTCCAGAACGGCGCCCTCTACCCGCACCGGACCGTGCGCGGGAACATCGCCTTCCCCCTGGAGATCGCCAAGTCGGACCCGGCGATGGTGCGCGACCGCGTCACCGAGCTGTCGAAGGCGCTGCACATCGACGAGACGCTCGACCGCCGCCCCGGCACCCTGTCGGGCGGCCAGCGGCAGCGCGTGGCGATGGGCCGGGCGATCGTCCGGCAGCCGAAGCTGTTCCTCATGGACGAGCCGCTGTCGAACCTCGACGCCGGCATGCGCACCGAACTGCGGATGGAGATCTCCGCGCTGGTCAGGTCGCTCGGGGTCACCACGATCTATGTCACGCACGACCAGGTCGAGGCGCTCACCCTGGCCGACCGGATCGCGATCCTGAATCGTGGTGTCCTGCAGGACGTCGGCACTCCGGCCCAGATTTACAACGATCCAGCGACGGCGTTCGTGGCCGCCTTCCTCAACTCCCAGCAGTTGAACCTGTTGGCGGCCGGTGTCAGGACGCCGCAGAACCAGTACGTCATGCTCGACTTCGGCCCGCACCGGCTCACGATGCCCTGGAGCGATCCCAGGGCGTACGCGATCTCTCAGCACACGGGCGGGCAGGTGCTGGTCGGCATGCGTCCCGACGGGCTGGCGCCGGTGCCGGAGTCGTATGACGGGCCGTCCTTCTACGGGCGGGTGCGGGCGCTGGAGTACCACGGGCACGAGTGGCTGGCGTACCTGGAGTGCGGCATGCCGGCGATGCCGGTGCCCGAGCCGCCGGACCCGCGCGCCCGCCTCAACGGCGAGCGCGACGGCGCGGGCGGGCTGACCGGGATGGTGCGGCGGCTCTTCTCGCAGCGCGCGCAGGAGCACGAGGAGCAGGAGCAGGTCGGCCAGAACGTGGGCAGCGGCTTCCACCGCCGCTCCGACCTGATCGTCCGGCTGGGCAACCGGCCGATGTGGCGGGCGGGGGACGCGGCGAAGGTCGCGGTGGACCTGTCCCGTCTCATGATCTTCACCCTGGACGGCGCCCGCATCGACCCGCCGCGCCGCTGACCCCTGGCACGCTTCGAAAGCACAGCGGTACCGACGCCCTCGTCACCACCGTCGAGCGCACCGACCTGACGCCCCGCCGGACTCGCGCCGCACCCACCGTGCCGCGCGGGCCCGGCCTTCGCCATGCCCCGATATAGCCCCACCTTGACCAAGCGGACCCCGGTCCGTATCGTTGGCGACACTAAACGGACCGCAGTCCAGAAAGGTGTCCGCCATGTCCAGGTTGCTGCACATCTCCGCCTCACCCCGCGGCACGGAGTCGATCTCCGCCGCCATCGCCGAGACGTTCGTCCAGGAGTACCTCGCCACCCACCCCGCCCACACCGTGGACCGCTTCGACCTCTGGGACGGCACGCTGCCCGAGTTCGGCCCCGCCGCCGCCCGCGCCAAGATGACGGTGTTCGGCGGCGGCACCCCCGTGGGTGAGGAGGCCGAGGCCTGGGCCGCGGCGGTCAGGACGTTCGAGCGCTTCGACGCCTACGACCGCTACCTGTTCAGCGTGCCGATGTGGAACGCGGGCGTGCCGTACAAGCTCAAGCAGTTCATCGACGTGGTCAGCCAGCCCGCGATGATCTTCGATGTGCACCCGGAGACGGGGTACCGCGCGCTGCTGACCGGCAAGCGGGCGGCCGTCGTCTACACCAGCGCGGTGTGGGGGCCGCGGCTCGGCCCGGAGTTCGGCACGGACTTCCAGTCCACGTTCTTCGGCGACTGGCTGCGCTGGACAGGCATCGCCGACGTGCAGGAGATCCGCCACCACCCCACGCTCACCGGCTCCTACGACGCCGAGCGCAAGCAGGCCGACGAGCACGCCCGCCGCGTCGCCAGGACCTTCTAGACCGTCGCCGGGCTCCAGCGCGGACCGGCCGGGGTGTCCTCCACGGTCACGCCGCCGCGCGCCATCGCCTCGCGCAGCGCGTCCGCGATCTCGTACCGCCCCTCCCCCCGCAGCCGCGCGCGCAGGTCGAGCAGGGGTTCGACCAGGGGGCGCAGGCCGGCGGTCGCGGCGGCCCCGCCCAGCCGGGCGATCAGCAGCCGCATCAGCTCCCGGGCCTGGTCGACCCCGCCGGCGTCCTCCTCGGTGTCGGCCGCCCACGTGACGATCTCCGCCTCCAGGTCGAGCACGAGCCGCGCCGCCGCCGCCAGGTCCGGCTTGCCGACCGCGTCCTCGAAGGACTGCTCGCAGGAGTGGATCGTCTCCTCCAGCGTGACGGCGGGCCCCGCGGCGGCGCGGGCGGCGGGCGGTAACGGCGGGACCGCGCCGGACATGGCGCCCGCCGCCAGGTCACGGACGGCGGCCAGGCTCGTCCGCGTCCCGGCCGGCAGGACGGTCACCGCCCCCGGACGCCGTACGGTCAGGCCGCCGCGCCCGGCCACCTCCACCGCCTCCGACTCCAGGTCGATGATCAGCGCCGTGTGCTCGTCGAGCCCCAGGACGGCGGTCTCCGGCGGCAGCTCCCGCTCCATCCGCGACAGCCGCCGCTCGCCCAGGTAGCAGTAGCGGGTGTCGTGGGTGCCGCCCTCGGCGTTGTCGAAGTGCGGGATCAGCACGGCCCGCAGGCCCAGCGGCTCCAGCAGGCCGATGCCCTCGCGCCAGTGAGGCTCGGCGCCCACCTTGTAGATCTCGTAGACGGGCACGGTGGCCAGGCCCGCGGTGCAGGCGGCGGCCGAGGCCAGCACGGTCACCCCCTGCCGGGAGCGCACCCGGGCACGCAGGTCGCCGGCCACGCCGGAGGCGGCCCACCGGTCGAGCGCGTACGTGGGGCTGCCCGGCCCGGAGAACACCCAGTCGGCGCCCGTGATCGCGGTGGCCGCTTCGACCTCCAGCCCGACGCTGCGGGCGAAGTAGCGGCGGGCGCGGGCGGAGATGTCGGCGGCGTTCTCCTGGAAGGCGTAGGGCGTGTCGAGCAGCACGGCACGGGCGCCCGCGCGCAGCCCGCGGGCCACCGCCCGGTGGACCTCGACCATGGTCGGGCTCGTCTCCCCCGACCCCATGAGCACCAGCGAACCCGGCATGACCTCGGCCCCTTCCCACCCGCCGGCGACCGCGGGGGTCCCGGCACGCGCCCTGACCAGCCCGAGCCCGGCGAGAGCCCCGAGGAGGCCGCGCGACGGCCCGGCGGGGTCCGCGCCGATGACCCGCCCCCCATCTTGCACTCCACGAGCCGGCGGCACGAGCCCGGCGACCGGATCGTGCGGCCTACACGGTCTACACGGTGTGCCCCGAGCCGTCGCCCTGGCCGCCCGCGGCCGAGGCTCCCGTGACGGGGACCGCGCGCGGCGCGGCGCCCGCGGCGGCGGACCGCCTGGAGACCCGTCGGCCCAGCGCCTGCATGGGGCGTTCGACGTAACGGTAGGAGAGCGCGCTGACGGCCAGGATCAGCGCCAGGGCCAGCCCGGCCATCGCGAGCTGGTACGGCAGCGGCGCCCGCCGCAGGTCGCCGGTGACCTCCACGAAGTACTTCAGCAACGGATGGTGCACCAGGTAGAGCGAGTAGCTGATCAGCCCGAGCCAGGTGAGCACGGCGGGCAGCCGCCGCCCGCGCAGCGCCATCGCGCCCGCGAAGGTGGCCGCCGCCAGCGCGATCGTGGTCAGCCACACGTCGGCCTCGACCCACCACCAGCCGCTCTCGATCGCCCACACCGGAGCCACGACGACCAGCGCCGCCGTCACCGCGACAGGCCAGAGGCCGCCGCGCCCGCGCTCCCAGCGGTGGATCGCCGTGCCGGCGAACATGACCGCGACCACGGCCGCGCCCAGCCACGGCACCCGGCTGCTCAGCAGCAGCAACGCCAGCGCCATCAGCCCGAGCAGGCACGCCGCGGTCCGGCGGAACCAGCCGCCGACCACGCAGGCGAGCCCGGCGGCGAACACCGCGCACGACACGTACGCCGGCCATCCGCCCCGCAGCACCGCCCCCGACACCACCAGACCCACCGCCACGGACGCCCCGGCGAACAGAACGGACACCAGCCCGCTGCGCTCGTGCGCCCCGATCAGGAACAGCGCCGTGACCAGCAGGTAGAACACCATCTCGTACGACAGCGTCCACATCGTGTCGGCCACGCCGCCCACGCTCACGACGTCGAGCAGCATGGTCGCGTGGGCCGCCACCGCGCTCCCGTCGCGCGGCACGCCCTCGCGCACCGGCACCCACCAGGACGCGGCCAGCACCAGCGCGATCACGGCCAGGTAGAGGGGGTAGAGGCGGAAGGCACGGCTGGCCCAGAAGGCCCGCACGTCACCGTGGCGTTCCAGTGAGGTCGGGATGATGTACCCGCTGACCAGGAAGAACACCAGGATGCCGTAGACGCCGAGGCTGAACCAGTAGGGGCGCAGCGCGGGCAGGAACCACGGCAGCAGGTGCTCGGCGACCACCGCGAGCGCGCCGATGCCGCGCAGGGCGTCGAGCCAGGCGAGCCTGGACGGCGCGCCCGGCGTGGTCGTGTGGGGGGTCGCGGCGGTCGGCACCCGCCCCAACTTACCCGCAGCGGGCTAGGTGATGCGGTGGGTCGTCAGGGACGCGTGGTGGTCGGCTCCGTCGGGGCCGCAGGGGTCGGTGTGGACGGTGGCGGCGCGCAGGCGCGGCAGGTCGTGGATCAGGCGGTGCTCGGCCTCGACCGCCACGGCGTGGGCGTCCACGACCGACATGGCGTGGTCGACCAGGATCTCGACCTCGGCGTGCAGGGCGTGGCCGAGCCAGCGCAGGCGCACCGAGCCGACGCGCTCGACGCCGGGGACGCCGGCCAGGATGCGTTCGGCCTCGTCCAGCAGGGCGGGGTCGACGGCGTCCATGAGGCGGTGGTAGATCTCGCGGGCGGCGTCGCGCAGCACGAAGCAGATGGCGACCGTGATCAGCAGGCCCACGACCGGGTCGGCGATCGGGAAGCCGAGCGCCGCGCCGCCCGCGCCGAGGAGCACGGCGAGGGAGGTGAAGCCGTCGGTCCTGGCGTGCAGGCCGTCGGCCACGAGCGCGGCCGAGCCGATCTGGCGGCCCACGGTGATGCGGTAGCGCGCCACCCACTCGTTGCCGACGAACCCGGCCAGCGCGGCGGCGGCGACCCAGCCGAGCGCCCGGACGTCCTGGGGCTCGACGAGCCGCCGGACGGCCTCGTACCCGGCGAGCGCGGCCGAGGCGGCGATGAGCACGACGATGACGATGCCCGCGAGGTCCTCGGCCCTGCCGTAGCCGTAGGTGAAGCGGCGGGTGGCGGCCCGGCGGCCGAGCGAGAACGCGATGGCCAGCGGGACGGCGGTCAGCGCGTCGGCCAGGTTGTGCAGGGTGTCGCCGAGCAGCGCGACCGACCCCGACGCCACGACGATCACGGCCTGGACCACGGCGGTGAGCATGAGGACCGCGAAGGACACGGCCAGCACGCGCATGCCCCGGCTGCTGGACTCCAGGGCGCCGTCGGTTCTGGCGGCGCTGTCGTGGCTGTGCGGCGTTAACACGTGCGCGGCCTTGGCGGCCAGCGCCCTGAGCCCCCGCCGCTCCCCCGGACCGTGCCCATGCCCGTGGCCGTGGCCATGACCGTGACCGTGGCCATGACCGTCACCGTGGCCATGACCATGGCCGTGCGGATGGGTATCGGAGTCAGACATGAGCACCCCTTCGCTTGCGCTTCTCGTCCGCTCCGGCCAGGATATGTAGTCATGTACGCACGCGACAACGTCTCAGGTGCGGACCACTCGCAGGAGCAACCCACTCCCGCCCAGGTCAACGCCGCCGTGGACGCCTTCCGCATGCTCAGCGACGCCACCCGGCTCCGGCTGATGTGGGAACTGTCAGCCGGTGAGCTGGACGTGAACTCCCTGGCCGAGGCGGTCGGCGCGGCGCGCCCGTCGGTGTCGCAGCACCTGGCCAAGCTCCGGCTGGCCGGTCTGGTGGACACCCGCAGGGACGGCCGCCGGGTGCTCTACCGCGCCCGCGACGGGCACGTGCGGGCGCTCATCGCCGAGGCGCTGTCCCATGCCGACCACGAGGTCTCGGGGCTGCCCCGGCACGACTAGCTACCAGCCCACCCGGCCCTTGCCGGAGACGAGGGCGCGGGCGATCACCAGCCGCTGCACGTCGTTGGTGCCCTCGCCGATCGCCATCAGCGGCGCGTCCCGGTAGAGCCGTTCGACCACGAACTCCTGGGAGTAGCCGTAGCCTCCGTGGATGCGCATCGCCTCCAGCGACGCCTTCAGCGCCACCTCGGAGGCGAAGTACTTGGCCATGCCCGCCTCCATGTCCACCCGCTTGCCGCCGTCGGCCTGGGCGGCGGCCCAGTACGTGAGCAGCCGGGCGGCCTGGATCTCGGTGGCCAGGTCGGCGAGCTTGAGCTGGACGGCCTGGAAGTCGGCGATGGGCTGCCCGAACGCGGTGCGCTCGCGCGCGTACTCCAGGGCGGCGTCGTAGGCCGCCTGCGCGACGCCGACCGCGCGGGCGGCGATGTTGACCCGGCCGATCTCCAGCCCGCCCAGCACCTGCTGCATGCCGCGCCCTTCGACGCCCCCGAGCAGCGCCGAGACCGGCACGCGCACCTCGTCGAGCACGACCTCGCAGGTCTCGGTGCCCTTGTAGCCGAGTTTGGGCAGGTCGCGGCTGACGCCGAAGCCGGGTGAGGCGGGATCGACGAGCAGCACCGACATGCCCTTGTGGGCGGGCTCGGTGATCGAGGTCTTGACCAGGACGGGCAGCGGGTCGGCGTGCCGGGCGTTGGTGATCCACGTCTTGGTGCCGGTCACCACGTAGTGGTCGCCGTCGCGGACCGCGCGGGTCTGGATGCCCTGCAGGTCGGTGCCGGCGCCGGGCTCGGTGAGCGCGATGGCGGTACGCCGGACGCCCGCGGCCAGGTCGGCGAGGTGGAGGCGTTTCTGCTCGTCGGTGCCGTGTCTGGCGATCATCCAGCAGGCCAGCGAGTGGGAGCCGATCGTGCCGGCCACGCCCATCCAGCCGCGCGCGATCTCCTCGAAGACCAGCGCGAAGGAGACCATGTCAGCGCCGAGGCCGCCGTACTCCTCGGGGACGGTCAGCCCGAACAGCCCCATCTGCTTCATCTTCTCGACGATCTCGGTGGGTTAGCGGCCCGAGTGCTCCCACTCGGTGGCCACGGGCAGGATCTCCTTCTCCACGAAGGCGCGCAGGGTCTCGCGGAAGGCCTTCTGCTCGTCGGTCAGCTCGAAATCCATGGCCTCAGGTCCTCTGCGCGGGAGGGACGGTCGAGGCTCACGTTATTCGTCTGATGTTTGGCCGGTCAATCGTTCGGGCGCGCGAGCGGCCAGCTTGGCGACGACGTCCACGATGCGGACCGCGCGTTCCAGCTCGGCCCGGTGGAAGACGGGCCCGCCGGCGCGGGCGACGACGACGTGCATGCCCTGCGGGACGAGGGGCAGCAACATCAGCCGCAGGTCCGCCGAGTCCAGCGTGATCGCGCGCGGCGGCGGGTCGGGCAGGTTCAGCACCTCCGGCGCGGCCATCGAGGCGTGCCGGACGGCTCCGTCCTCGACCGCGACCGACCACTCGGCGCCGCACAGCGCGGGCAGGGCGTCCACCAGCGTGGCCAGACCGCGTGCCGGTTCCGTCGCCACGTGCATGAGCAGGTCGTAGTCGGGGGCGGAGCCGGGCACGTCGCGGGTGGGCCAGACGCCCTCGACGCGTACGCCCGGCGTCGCCGACAACCGCTCGCAGACCTCCGTCGCGCTGATCGGGCCCGGCCAGGACACGATGAAGTCGTCCACCGCCCGGCCGGTCTCCCGTTCCAGCACGGTGACCTGCAGGATGTCGGCGCCGAGTGTCCCCAGCGCCTTCGCGACCTGGCCAAGGCCGCCCGGCCGGTCCGGCAGGGACACCCTCAGTCGCAGCAGCATTGGCCGCCCCCTTTCCCAGAGGCTCTCACAGTGCCGTGGACAGGTTTCGCGCATGTTCCACGGATATGTCGCGCATGCTGCGCTTATATCCCAGGATCCGGCGCTAAGTCCGGATTGTCGAACCTGGGTGGCGGTTTGAGCAGGTGTTTTCCCAAAAACGACCAAGGATCGTTCAAGGATCAGGCAGACCGATCCCCGCACGTGGGGATCAGGCAGTGGATCAGGCGGGGATCAGGCGAACACGTCCTGCTGGTAGCGGCCGTCCGCCTCCAGCGCGGCCAGCCAGGCCGCGCCGTCCTCGCCGCCTTCTCCGCCCTCGCCGGTGTGCCGCCGGTGGACGTCCAGCAGCGCCTGACGGACCGCCGGGGCCATGCGCAGGCCGTCGCCGCAGACGTACACGTACGCGCCCTGCTCCAGCAGCTCCCACACCTCCTCGGCGTGATCGGCCACGGCGTCCTGGACGTACCGGTACGGATGCCCGGCCACGGCCGAGAACGCGGTGTGCACGTTCACCTCCGCGCGGGCGGCCCAGGCGGTCACCTCGTCCCGGTACAGCCAGTCGTGGTCGGGGTGGCGGCAGCCGGTGAACACCTCGGCCCGGCCGCCCGCCCCGCTCAGCGCCCGCTCCTCCAGGAAGCCGCGCAGCGGCGCGAACCCCGTGCCGGGGCCGACCAGGATCACCGGGGTGGCCGGATCGGCGGGCAGCCGGAACGGCGGCGCGGGCACGCGGACGTACCCGTAGAACACCTCACCGGGCCGCAGCCCGGCCAGGTACGCCGAGCACATGCCCTGGTAGGTGCCGCTGCCGGACCAGGCGGGCCCCTCGACCAGCCCGACGGTGAGCCGCACCAGACCCGGATCGGCCAGCGGCGAGGAGGAGACCGAGTAGTAGCGCGGCCGGATCGGCCCGGCCATCTCCAGGAACACCGGCAGCGGCAGCTCGACGGCCGGGAAGCGCTCCAGCAGGGCCAGCGGGGAGACCCGCTTGGCCAGGATCTCGTCGGCGTAGTTCGCTGTCAGCTCGGCGAGCTGGCCACGCGTCCAGGGGCAGCCGGTGTGCGCGGCCAGGGCCTCCAGGTCGGCCCTGGTGGCCACCTCCTGCAGCTCGGCGAACTCGGTCAGCAGCAGGCCGGCCGTCACCGGCGTGTCCACGGGCAGGTGGGTGGCGCCGGCGGCGCGCAGCCGCACCACCTGCTCGCGCGGCACCCGCAGGCAGCGCAGGGCCCACTCGACCAGCTCGGGGTCGTTCTTGGCGAAGACGGCGACGTGGTCGCCCGCCGTGTAGGTGACGCCCTCGGGCAGGCGGGCCACGATGGAGCGCACGCCGGGTCTCGGGGCCTCGGCCGAGAAGTCCCACAGCCCGGTGGGGTCGCCGGTCAGCTCCTCGTTGGACACGACGGTCATCGGCACGGCCCGCTCGGACACGACGGCCGGCCTGACCTCGCTCTCGCCGAGCACCTCCATCTCGTAGCGCGGCCCGGCCGCGCCCGCCGGGGCGCTGTACTCGTCGGCCAGCGCCGCCCACAACCCGGCCGTCCACGCCGAGACGTCGCCGTCGAAGTCGCCGTCGGCGTCGGCCTCGCCGCGCTCGACGAGCGGCACCGCCCCGGCGGCGGTCAGCTTCTCGCCGGCCCGGCGCGGGAAGTCCTGGTACGTCGGCCACTGGGAGTTGCCGCAGCCGAGCACCGCCAGGCGCACGCCCGACAGGTCGGGCAGCTCCTCCAGGGCGTCGAAGCGCTGGGCGTTGTCGGGCGCCTTGCCGTTGTAGGAGGAGGCGACCACGACGAGCAGGCCCTGCGACGGCGGCGTCAGGTCGTCCAGGGTGGTCAGGGTGGTGGCGAAGCCGGACCGGCCGGCCCGCTCGGCCAGCCGCTCGGCGATGTCGGCGGCGGTGCCCAGGTTGGAGCCGTAGGCGACGGTGAGCGGCACTCCGGTGACCGCGAGGTCGTGCCGCTCCCCCTCACCGGCGGCCTGGACGCCGGCGGCGGGGGCGGTGCGCTCGTGGGCGCGGCGCTCGCGCACCCGCAGGGTGAACCCGTCGGGCTTGATGGTCAGCGTCTGCTTGATCTTCATCCGGTAGGCGTCGGGGTCGGAGACGGCGAACCGGCGCAGGATCATGGCCAGGGCGAGCCGGGCCTCGGTCAGCGCGAACTGGCGGCCGATGCAGGCCCGCTCGCCGTTGCCGAACGGCTTGTACGCCGCCGGGTGGTGGGCCTTCTTGTGCTCCGGCAGCCAGCGGTCGATGTCGAACTCCGCCGGCCGCTCCCACGCCTTGGGGTGGCGGTGCAGCGACGGCAGCAGCACGGCGACGCTCTGGTCGGCCTCGATCTCGTACCCGCCGATGGTGGTGGCCTCGACGGCGCTGACGGCGAAGGCGGGGATCGGCGACCAGATCCGCAGCGTCTCCTCCAGGATCCGGGGGATGACGTCGAGCTTCATGATCGTCTCGTAGCTGGGCGGCTCGTCGCCGGGCAGCAGGCGGTCGACCTCGTCGTAGGCCCTGGCCAGGGTGTGCGGGTCGCGCAGCAGGTTGTACAGGGCGAAGGAGAGCAGGCCGCTGGTGGTCTCGTGCCCGGCGATCAGGAAGGTGAGCACCTGGTTGCGGATGTTCTCGTCGGACAGGCGGCCGCCGGTCTGCGGGTCGGCGGCCGCCAGCATGAGGCCCAGCAGGTCCTTGGCGTCGCCGGCGCCCTCGGCGCGGCGCTGCTTGATCACGTCGTCCACCAGGGCGCGCATGGTCTCGATGTCGCGGCGGTAGGCGTCCTCGTGGCCGCGCTTCAGCTTGGTGACGAACGGGAGCTGCTGATTGCGCAGCATGGCCTCGGTCAGCGCGCCGCCCATGGCCTTCAGGAACGGGTGCAGCTCGGGCGAGGCGAAGGAGTCGAACCGGAAGCCGAAGCCGGTCAGCGAGATCGTGTCCAGCGTGAGCCGGGTCATGTCGTCGGCCACGGGCAGGTCCTGCCCCTGGCGGCCGGCCCACGAGGCGACGAGCTGCTCGGCGACCTCCAGCATCTGCGGGTAGTACGCCTTCATCGAGCGCTGGCTGAAGGCGGGCAGCAGGATGCGGTGCGCCTGCCCCCAGACCGGCTCGTGCGGCTCGGCGGTGAACAGGCCGTCGCCGCCGAAGTCGCGCACGATCGACAGCGGCGGCTTGATGCGCTTGACGAACCTGCTCTCGTCGCACACCTCCGCGACCAGGTCGGGGTCGTAGACCAGCACGATCGTGCGGCCGGCGACCTCCAGCCGGAAGATGCCCTCCTCGTACCGCTCGGCGACCTTGACGAAGTGCTCCACCGGCGAGTGGGCCGGGATCTGCAGCGTGTTGCCCAGGATCGGCAGGCCCTGCGGGGCGGGGATACGCCTCATGAGTGCTCCCTTCGGGTAGCCATACACCGTATGGCTGACGCTACCATACGCTGTATGGCAGTGAGCGCGCGCAGGGGAGCTCCCCTGAGTCTTGACGAGATCTGTTCCACGGCGCTTCGCCTGATCGACGAGGCCGGCGTCGAGGGGTTGTCGATGCGGAAACTGGCCGCCGAGCTCGACGTCAACCCCATGTCGGTCTATCACCACGTCGCGAGCAAGGAGGCGCTGCTGGCCCGCATCTGCGAGACGGTCAGTGTCCGGCTGCCGCTGCCGCCCGACGACGGCACCCCGTGGCAGGCCCAGCTCCGCGCCCTGGCCCTGGCCTACCACCGGCACGCCCGGGAACATCCGGCCATGTGGAACTACCTGCACAACCATCCCGAGTTCAGCGAGGACCGGCGGCTGCCGCTGTGGCAGGCGCTCTACCGCATCCTGCGCGCCTCCGGGGTGCCCGAGGAGGAGCTGCGGCGGACGAGCGAGGTGCTGCACGCGTTCGTCTCGGGGTTCGTCTTCGCCGAGACGCGGGGGCACCTGAGCGGCGACCCCGAGGAGGTCGAGCGCAGCTTCGAGGTCGCCCTGCACATGATCATCAACGGTCTGGCCGCCCGGTGACGCCTGCGTTGGAAACTCCAACCCGCTCGCGTTAGAGTGAGTTGGAATTTCCAACGGACAGGAGGCCGCGATGCGCGACGCCGTCATCGTGCAAGCCGTACGCACCCCGATCGGCAGGGGCAAACCCGGCGGCGGGCTGCACGGGACGCACCCCGTCGACCTGCTCGCCCACGCCCTGCGCGCCCTGATCGAGCGCAGCGGCGTGGACCCGTCGCTGGTCGACGACGTGATCGGCGGCTGCGTCGACCAGGTGGGCGAGCAGGCCATGAACACCACCCGCTACGCCTGGCTGGCCGCCGGCTTCCCCGACTCGGTGCCCGCGGTCACGGTCGACCGGCAGTGCGGCTCGTCCCAGCAGGCCGTGCACTTCGCCGCGCAGGGCGTCATGTCCGGCGCGTACGACCTGGTCGTGGCCTGCGGCGTGGAGTCGATGAGCCGGGTGCCCATGTGGTCGAACGTGCCGCCGGGCGCCGACCCGTTCGGGCCCTCGGTGGCCGCGCGCTTCCCCGGCGGGCTGGTCCCGCAGGGCATCAGCGCCGAGCTGATCGCCGCCAAGTGGTCACTGAGCCGCGAGCAGATGGACGTCTTCGCCGCCGCCTCCCACGCCAAGGCCGCCGCCGCGGACTTCGGCGCCGAGCTCGCCCCGATCGCCGGCCTGGACCGCGACGAGTCGATCCGGCCCGCCACCACGCCCGAGATCCTGGCCGGGCTGCGGCCGGCCTACGCCGACCCCGGCTACGCCGAGCGTTTCCCGCAGATCAGCTGGTCGGTCACCGCGGGCAACGCCAGCCCGATCAACGACGGCGCGGCGGCCGTCCTGATCACCAGCTCCGAGACCGCCGCCCGGCTCGGCCTGCGCCCGCTGGCCCGGCTGCACAGCTTCGCCGTCACCGGCTCCGACCCGCTGCTCATGCTCACCGGCGTGATCCCGGCCACGGAGAAGGTGCTGCGCCGCGCCGGGCTCGCGCTGTCCGACATCGACCTGTTCGAGGTGAACGAGGCCTTCGCCAGCGTCGTGCTGGCCTGGCTGCAGGAGACGGGGGCCGACCCGGCGAAGGTCAACGTCAACGGCGGCGCCATCGCCCTCGGCCATCCGCTCGGCGCCAGCGGCGCCCGCATCACGACCACGCTCGTGCACGCCATGCGCACGCGCGGCGCCCGCTACGCCCTGCAGACCATGTGCGAGGCGGGCGGCCTGGCCAACGCGCTCGTGCTGGAGAACGCCGGCTGAGGCTCAGGCGGCGGCCCAGACGGCCTCGAACGCCGCCTGGGTGATCTCGGTCAGCTCCCAGATCTCCAGCGGCTGGTCGGTGAGGAAGCCGCGATCGTCCTGGAGCCGGCCCCACCAGTAGCGGTGGGCGACGCGGTCGGTGTCGACCTCGATCTGCCTGATCGCCCAGTGTTCGCCGTCGCCCTCGACGCTCTCGAACAGCCAGACGCGCCCGCCGGGGCCGGCGGTGTGCCAGAAGCGGTGGGGCACGTCGGCCTCGGCGAGCTGCTTGACCAGCGGCAGGCGAAGATCCGGGACCATGCCCCGTAGGTTACACCGCTACCGCTGGTAGGCCCCGGCGTCCGGCGACCCGGACAGCGGCCGGCCCAGCATGTCCTTGCCGAGGTCGGCGCCGCCGTACCAGGTGGGCGACAGCGGCAGGCCGCGGCCCAGCGCCGGCGAGCCCGGACGCAGGCGCAGGTCGGTGCGGGAGACGAACAGCGGGTCGGCCCTGACCGACTTCGGCCCCAGCTTGAAGGTGAGCTTGCGGCCGTAGTAGACGCTGCCGCCGTCGTCGACGCCCTTGCCGTCGGCCCAGCCCGCCTCGCCGCCGACCGCGATCACGTTGTTGCGCAGCCTGAGGATGGAGGGGCCGCAGCCGTCGTGGCAGGACCAGCCGATGGTGTCCTTGGCCGGCAGGTAGACCGAGTTGTGCACGGCGATCGTGCCCTTGACCGGGCCCACGACGTGGCCGGGCCCGCGGGTGATGAGGAAGGAGCCGCGGCTGCGGCCGGAGGTGACGACGTTGAAGGCGAAGACGTTGCCGGTGGCGGTCTTGCCCTTCTGGGCGCCGAGCTCGGTGAAGGTCTCGTTGTCGCGCGCGTGGTTGTAGGTGATGCGGTTGCGGTCGCCGTTGAAGATCTCGACGGCGGCGCCGTCGGTGCCGTAGTCGTGGCTCTTGGCGTAGCTGCCGGTGATGGTGTTGCGGGTCACCAGGTTGTCGTCGCCGTTGAGCAGCACGCCGAAGGCGCCGGAGTCGTTGTCGCCGCCCTCGTCGTCGACGCTCATGCGGTTGTTGGCGGTGAGCGTGCTGTCGCGGACGGTGTTGTGCGAGCCGGACGGCGTGACCCACACGCCCGCGACGTTGCCGTCGGCCGCGACGCCGGTCAGCTCGATGTGGTGGCCGCCGAGCTGGAACCCGGCGAACCGGCAGCCGGTGGCGCGCAGGCCGCTGATCTGCCAGTAGGAGCCCTTGACGACCACGCAGTCGCGCTCGTCGCCGCTGATGCGGGGCAGCGCGCCGGTGCCGTGGGAGCGGATGACGATGGGGCGGGCCGCGGTGCCGCTGGCGGTGAGCCGGAGCGGGCCGGTGAAGCTGCCGCCCCGCTTGAAGCTGACGATGTCGCCCGGCTTGAGCTCGGCGGAGCCGACCTTCTCCAGCGACTTCCACGGCTTGTCGGGGCTGGTGCCGGCGGCGGAGTCGTCGCCGGCCCTGGAGTCGACGTAGTAGGTGGTGGCCGCCCTGGCTTCCGCGGCGGTCGGTACGGCGGTAAGAAGCGAAGCTGCGACGGCTACGGAGAGCAACCTCATGCGGGCACACCACTATCCAGTTGAAGACGGTACGGGGCCAGGCCATACCGTAGCGTGATCAGCGTGTGATGCGCCACACACTCACCGAAGGACCATCCCCCGGGATCACGTCTCCGTCCTGGGCATTGTGGACGCCCTGGGCCTGCGTCCCGATGGGCAGCGCGGCGCCGGGCGCCCGGCGGACGGCCACCAGCAGCGACTCCTCGAACGTCTCGCGCGCGAAGACCAGGCAGTCGGCGTCGGAGTGCAGCCAGCGCAACCCTCCGTGACGCAGCGCGGGCTCGGCGCGGCGCAGCCCGAGCAGCTCGCGGTAGGCCGACAGGGTCGCCAGGTCCTGGTCGTGCGGCCGGTTCCAGGGCATGGGGGTGCGCGAGTGCTCCCCGTTGATCCCGGTCAGGCCGAACTCGCTGCCGGCGAAGACCATGGGCGTGCCGGGCAGCGTGGCCTGCAGGCCGAGGGCCAGCAGGTGGCGTTCGCGCGAGCCGGTCACCGTGCGGATGCGCGGCGAGTCGTGGGAGTCCAGGAGCTGCCAGGAGTGCGTGAGCGAGCGCCAGGACATGTGCGAGGCGAAGGACCTGAACGTGGCCAGGGTGTCGGTGCCGTCGCGCGCGGGCACGCCGCCCGGCACGCCGAGGAAGTGCGGCAGGTCCAGGTCGGGGCCGCGCAGCCAGGCCCAGACCGGACGGGTGAAGCCGCCGTAGTTCATGGTGCCGTGCCAGCCGTCGCGGTCGAGGTCGAGCGAGGCGTCGTGGTTGTGCTCGGCGATGAAGGCGGCCTCGGGACCGAGCTGGCGGCGCAGCATGGCGGCGACCTCGTGGTTGCGGTCGTCGGCGCCGAGCCTGGCGGTCATGTTGGCGACGTCCACGCGCCAGCCGTCCAGCGGGCCGAGCCACTTCTTCAGCACCGCGCGCATGCTGGAGCGCACCAGCTCGCTGCCCCAGTTGAGCTTGGGCAGCGACTTGACGCCCCACCACGACTCGTAGTCGCCGGTGTCGGGGTCGAAGTAGAACATCTCCCGTTCGAGGGCGTTGACGTCGGAGACGGCGGCGGTGAACCATTCGTGGGCGTCGCCGCAGTGGTTGGTGGTGATGTCGCCGAGCAGGCGCATGCCGCGGGCGTGCAGCGCGCCGGACAGCCGGTGCAGGGCCTCGTCACCGCCGAGCAGCGGGTCGACGTGCTCGAAGCTCGCGGCGTCGTAGCGGTGGTTGGAGCGGGCCGGGAAGATCGGCGTCAGGTAGACGGTGTCGGCGCCGAGCCCCTGGACGTGGTCCAGGCGCCGGGTGATGCCGTCGAGGTCGCCGCCGTAGAACTGCTGGGCGGTGCCGGGGCCGCTGGGGATCACCGGGTCGCGGTCCCAGTCGCGCGGCAGCGCCCAGTCGGGCAGGTCCGGCATCGGGCCGGAGCGGTCGAAGCGGTCGGGGAAGATCTGGTAGACGATCGCGTCCGACATCCACGAGGGCGGCGCCTGGTGGCAGACCAGGCGGAAGTCGCTCGCGTCGGTCACGTCGTGGGCGACCGGGCCGGCCGCGGTCAGCCACAGCTGGCCGCGGCGGGTGTGCAGCAGGAAGCGGTACGGGGTGACCGGGTTGACGGCGGTGATCTCCGCCTGCCACCACACGTCGTCCGCGCCGTAGCCGGCGACCGGCGTGCCGGTCCTGGAGTCGTCGACGCGGGCCTCGGCGTAGCGGGGCTCGCCGTCGCAGACGGTGCGCACGTGCACCCCGGTGATCCCGGCGGCGCGCGGGGCGCGCAGCCAGAGGGTCACCCGCGAGCCGAGCGCCGGTTCCCGGCTGGAGACGTAGAGAGCTGAGCCGTCGTGGTGCGGCTCGCCGACATGACGCAATGGACCTATCCCTTGACAGCCCCGGCCGTCAGGCCGGAGACGATGTACTTCTGCAGCCATAGGAACACGCTCACCGTGGGTACGGCGGTGAGCAACGTCGCGGCGGCGAACATGCCGAAGTTGGCGTTGCGGTGGTCGCCGGCGATCATGCCGTACATGCCGACGGCCAGGGTCTTGCTCTCGGGGTCGCGCAGGAACACGTTGGCCATGAGGAACTCGCTCATGATGCCGATGAAGGCCAGCAACGCGGTGACCGCCAGGATCGGCGTGACCAGCGGCATGATGATCCGCCAGAAGATCTGCGCGTGGGTGGCGCCGTCCACGGTGGCGGCCTCGTCGAGCTCCTTGGGCACGGTGTCGAGGAAGCCCTTCATCAGCCAGGTGTTCACGCCGAGCGCGCCGCCCAGGTAGAGCAGCAGCAGGCCCCAGACGGTGTTGAAGCCGAACGCCGGGTACAGCTCGGTCACCCTGGTGAAGATCATGAAGATCGTCACGATGGCCAGGAACTGCGGGAACATCTGGATGAGCAGCAGCGCCAGCAGCCCGACCCGGCGGCCGGTGAAGCGCATGCGGCTGAAGGCGTAGGCGGCCAGCATCGACAGCAGCAGGCTCGCGAACGACGAGACCAGCGCGATGAACACCGAGTTGAAGAACCACCGGCCGAACGGATAGTCGTCGGAGGTGAGCAGGTTGGCGAAGTTGTTCAGGCTCGCCCCCGACGGCAGCAGGTCGGTGGAGGCCAGCGTGCCCATGGGGTTGATCGCGGCCGAGACCACGAACAGGATGGGGAACAGCGCGAACGCGCACACCGCCAGCACGAACACGTGCCTGAGCGCGATCCTCATGCGTAGACCTCCTCCTGCTTGCGGGTACGGCGGAAGGCCACGGCCGAGATGACCGCCACGATCGCGAAGATGAACACCGAGATCGCCGCCGCGAACCCGAACTGCGCCCCGCCCGCGCCGAACGCCAGCCGGAAGGTGTAGGTGATCAGCAGGTCGGTGGCCCCCACCTGCGGGCTCTCGGCCGGGAACGGCCCGCCGTCGGTGGTGAGCGCGATGGCGTTGAAGTTGTTGAAGTTGAACGCGAACGACGAGATCAGCAGCGGCGTCAGCGCGACCAGCAGCAGCGGCAGCGTCACCCGGCGGAACGCCTTCCACGGCGTGGCGCCGTCGATGGAGGCCGCCTCGGTCAGCTCGCGCGGGATCGCCTGGAGCGCGCCGGTGGTGACCAGGAACATGTACGGGAAGCCGAGCCACAGGTTGACCAGGATGACCGCGAAGCGGGCGGTGACGGGCTCGCCGAGCCAGTCGACGCTCAGCCCGAAGAACTGGTTGATCAGGCCGAAGTCGCGGTTGAACATGTCCCGCCAGACCAGCAGCATGGCGAAGGCCGGCATCGCGTACGGCAGGATCAGCGCGATCCGGTAGATCTTCGTGCCGCGCATGCGCGGGTGGTGCAGGGCCAGCGCCACGGCCATGCCGAGCCCGAACGTGCCGGCCACGGAGGCCAGCGCGAACACCAGGTTCCAGCCCAGCACGCCGACGAAGTAGCCGGAGATGGTGGGGTTGGTCAGCACCCGGGCGAAGTTGTCCAGGCCGACGTTCGCCTGCCAGCCTTGCGCCAGGTGCTCGCCCTCGGCGTTGACGAAGTAGCCCTGGGCCTCGTCGGCCGTCCAGGTGTCGCCGTTGCCCTTGACGCAGTCGCAGGCGGCGTCGTAGACCAGCGCGGCCTTGCCCTCCACGGCCCGGCTGAGGCCGTTGGCCTTGATCGCGCCGCCCGGCGTCGGCACGGACAGCGCCGAGATCTCCTGGCCGCGGGCGGCCGCCTCGGGCGCCTTCAGCACGGTCACGCCGGGGGCCGACAGGACCTTGCCGGTGAGCCCGACCTGGGCGCCGGCGAGCGGGGTCAGCCCTTCGGCGGTGCCCAGCCGGACCTGCTTGGTCGTGGGGTCGACCAGCAGGAACACCAGCTCGTCGCCGCGCAGGGCGGCGGTCAGGCCGTACTCGGGCGAGCCGGGGGCCTGGCGCACCGAACCGGTCTCGATGGCGGTGACCGCGTCGGCCTTGTCGCCGCGGTGCCCGTCGCCGAAGTTCGTGAACGCCGTGGTCACCGTGTAGAGCACGGGCAGCACCTGGAAGGCGATCAGGAAGACGGTGCCGGGGACGAGGTACTTGGCCGGGATGAAGCGGCGGGTCAGGTACAGGTAGGAGATGGCCGCGGCGGCCAGCCCCAGCAGCGTGAGCGAGACCCACGACTCCGCGGCGACCAGCGGCGGCACGGCGTAGAGCAGGATCGCCGCGGCCACGGCCAGCACCGCGATCCTGCTCACCACGAACGCCGTGGTGAGCTCCCGGCGAGGCCGCGGGGACGCGGTGGTCCCCACGGCCTCGTGCACGTCCTGGGCCATGTCAGTTCTTGAGCGCGCCGTCGATGGCCTTCTGCGCGGCCGCGGCGGCCTTGGCGGCGTCGCCGCCCTTGACCACGGCGGTCTCCGCGATGCCGAACGGCTCCCAGATCGCGGCCATCTCGGGGATGGCGGGCATCGGCATGCCGCTCTTGCCGGCGTCCATGAACTTGGCGGCGTCGGGGTCGGCGGCCTGGACCTCCTGGAGGGCGGCGGTCAGCGCCGGGGGCCGCGGGTCGGCCTCGTACAGGGCCTTGGCGACGTCCTTGTTGGTGACGTAGTTGGCGACGAACTCCTGGGCCAGGGCCTTGCTCTTGCCCTTGGCCGCCACGAAGAACGACTGGACGCCGACGAACGGCGTGGCCGGCTTGCCGTCCTTGAACGCCGGGACGGGCGTGATGTCGTAGGAGATGCCGCCCTTCTTGACCTCGCTCATGGCCCACGGGCCGGAGATCAGGTAGGCGCACTTGCCGGCGGCGAAGTTGACGATGTAGTTCTCGTTGGTGACCGACGTCTTGAGCGCGCCGTCACCCTTCTCGCCGAGCTCCTTCAGCTTGCCGAACGCCTTGACCGAGCCCTCGGAGCCGAGCAGCACCTGCTTGGGGTCCGGGTCGCCGGAGGCGGTCTGGCCGAACAGCGCGCCGCCCGCGGAGGCGAACAGCGGGTAGGCGTGGAAGGCGTCGCCCTTGACGCCGACGGGCAGGCAGAGCACCTCCTTGACCTTGCCGGCCTTCTTCAGCTCCTTGCCCTTGTCGATCATCTCGTCGAGCGTGGCGGGGGCGTCGGGGGCGAGCTTGGTGTTGCGGATCAGGGCGATGTTCTCCACCGCGTAAGGGGCGCCGTACACCTGGCCGTTGAAGGTGACCGCCTTCATGGCGATCTCCGAGAAGGCCGCCTTCTGCTCGTCGGTCAGCGTGACGGGGTCGATGGCGCCGTTCTGGACGAGGTTGCCGATCCAGTCGTGCGCGCCGATCATGATGTCCGGGCCGCTGCCCTGCTGGGAGGCGGTCAGGAAGGTCATCTGGTTGTCCTTGCTGATCTCCTTCACCTCGACGGTCACGCCGTTCTCGGTGCCGAACTGGTCGGCGAAGGGCTTGAGCGGCTTGACCCGGCTCGGGTCGGCCCAGATGACCAGCGTGCCGCCCGCCGCGGCGGCCGGGGCCGAGGCCGAGGCCGAGCCGCTGGGCTGCGCCGACGGGGCGGTCGAGCCGGAGTCACCGCAAGCCGTGGCGGCGAACGCGAGGGTGGAGAGGGCGGCCACTCCCAGGACCCGAACACGCATGAGACCTCCCGAGGTCATGGAGGAGCGGCGGCGCCTGCGTGCGCCGCCGCCGAAGATCGTTTTCCGCCGCTGTTCACGGCTTACGTTTCCGGGACGTTAGCGGCTCTTTGCAAGAATTGGAAGAACTTGCGAAAGAGCGTTACCGGAACCACATCCGACCCGTGACGCGCTGACCTCGCCGCACCTCAGATAACTGGCGTACCGGGAATCTGCAACTTTCCGAAACTTGCACTTGACCTGTCGCAAGGACGCGCGACATCCTGCACCAGACATCACGGACATCGGGGGAAGGAAAGCCATGCTCGGCAACGACGACTGGTGGCGGGACGCCGTCGTGTACCAGGTCTACCCCCGGAGCTTCGCCGACGCCGACGGCGACGGCACCGGCGACCTGAAGGGCGTGCGGGAACGCCTGGGCCACCTCGCGCGGCTGGGCGTGGACGCGATCTGGCTGAGCCCCTTCTACACCTCGCCCATGGCCGACGGCGGCTACGACGTGGCCGACTACCGGGACGTGGACCCGATGTTCGGCACGCTGGCCGACTTCGACGCCCTGATCGCCGAGGCCCACGAGCGCGGCATCCGGGTGATCGTGGACCTGGTCCCCAACCACTCCTCGGACCGGCACCCCTGGTTCCAGGCCGGCCTGCGCGACCGTTACATCTTCCGCGACCGGCCCAACGACTGGGAGTCGATCTTCGGCGGCCCGGCCTGGACCCAGGTCGAGGACGGCCAGTGGTACCTGCACCTGTTCGCGCCCGAGCAGCCCGACCTCAACTGGGACAACCCCGAGGTGCGCGCCGAGTTCCGCGACGTCCTGCGCTTCTGGCTGGACCGGGGCGTGGACGGCTTCCGCGTGGACGTGGCCCACGGCATGGTCAAGGCCGAGGGCCTGCCCGACGTGGGCCCGAAGGAGGGCCGCCAGGCCGAGATGCTGGGCGACGAGCAGGTGCCCTACTTCGACCAGGACGGCGTGCACGACATCTACCGGGAGTGGCGGCCGATCCTCGACTCCTACCCCGGCGGGCGGATGGCCGTCGCCGAGGCGTGGGTGTCCTCGCCCGAGCGGCTGGCCCGCTACGTCGGGCCCGACGAGCTGCACCAGGCGTTCAACTTCGAGTTCATGATGGCCGACTTCCACGCCAAGTCGTTCCGTACGGTGATCGAGAAGTCGCTGGCGGAGGCCGAGCTGGTCGGCGCGCCCACCACCTGGGTGCTGTCCAACCACGACAAGCCGCGCCACGTCACCCGGCACGGCGGCCTGGCCCGCGCCCGTGCGGCGACGCTGCTCATGCTGGCCCTGCCCGGCTCGGCCTACCTCTACAACGGCGAGGAGCTGGGCCTGCCCGAGGTCCTCGACCTGCCCGACGAGCTGCGCCAGGACCCGGCCTTCCGGCGCACCGGCGAGAGCCGCGACGGCTGCCGGGTGCCGATCCCGTGGACGAGCGAGCCGGGCTGCGGCTGGCGCGACCCGTGGCTGCCGATCCCGCCGTCGTGGACGCGGCTGTCGGCCGAGGCCCAGGAGCACGACCCGGACTCGACGCTGAACCTCTACCGGGCCGCGCTCCGGCTGCGCAAGCAGCACCCGGCGCTCGGCGGCGGCACGCTGCGGTGGCTGGAGGCCCCCGAGGACGTGCTGGCCGTCCAGCGCGACCCGGGCCTGGTCGTGATGCTGAACACCGGCGAGCGCACGGTCGCCCCGGTCGTGCCCGGCACGGTGCTGCTGGCCAGCGGCCCGCTGGCGGCCGACGGTTCCGTCCCGCCGGACACCACCGTGTGGATCCAGCGTTGAGGTTGGGGGAACCTTTCCCTTGACGCGGCATTTGGCGGCAATGACGGTTAGTAGTCTCGGGGAGTGCCACCCCTGTGGGCCCGCTCCCTGCGCGGACGCGTCACCCTCATCGCGACGGCCGTAGCCGCCCTCGTGCTGATCCCCGTGGGCGTCGCCGGGTGCATCGTCTCGCGTTCGCTGGTGACGGCCGGCGTCTACCGGGACACGCGGGACACCGCCGAGCGGGTGGCCTCCGAGATGCGCGCGGGCGGGCTGCCGCCGCAGGGCGCCACGATCCCGGTGCCCAACCCGTCCATCGACCTGATCCAGATCGTCGGCACCGACGGCCGCGTCCTGGCCAGCAGCGACGCGGCCAGGAACCTGCCGCCGCTCAGCGACGTGCGGCCCACCGCCGAGAGCCGGGTGGTCAACACCACCAACTGCCTGCCGACCGAGTGCGTGCACCTGTCGGCGGTCAAGGCCGGCATGTCGGAGGACTCCCCCATCGTCTACGCCGGCCGCAGCACCCCGGAGGTGCTGGCCTCGCAGACGCTGGAGGTGATCGTGTTCTCCCAGGTGGCGGTGCTGATCGCGCTCACCGCCTGGGCGACCTGGCTGGTCACCGGCCGCGCGCTGCGCCCGGTGGCGACCATGCGCGCCGAGCTGGACGCGGTCAGCGCCGGCGACCTGAGCCACCGGGTCACCCAGCCGGGCGGCGAGGACGAGGTCGCCATGCTGGCCAAGGCCGTCAACAACACGCTGGCCCGATTGGAACGTTCCGCGCTGCAGCAGCGCCAGTTCGCCTCCGACGCCTCCCACGAGCTGCGCACCCCGATCGCCGGGCTGCGCGCCCAGCTGGAGAGCGCCCAGCTCTACCCGGAGGACACCGACGTCGAGGCGCTGGTGGACAGCGCCCTGCGGGACACCGACCGGCTGGAGGCGATCATCACCGACCTGCTCCTGCTGGCCAGGATCGGCTCCCGGGTGGACGTGGCCAGGGAGCCGGTGGACCTGGCCCAGCTCGTCCGGCAGGAGCTGGCCGTGCGCAGCGACAAGCTGCCCACCCGGCTGGAGCTGACCGAAGGCGTGGTGGTCGAGGGCGTGCGTCTGCAACTGGCCAGGGTGCTGACGAACCTGCTGGACAACGCCCAGCGGCACGCCGAGACCATGGTGCGGGTCGTGGTCACCAGGGAGGCGGGCCCGGCCAGGGGCGGCACCGCCGTGCTGGCGGTGGAGAACGACGGCCAGGAGATCCGCGAGGCCGACCGCGAGCGCATCTTCGAGCGGTTCACCCGCCTCGACGCCGCCCGCAGCCGCGACTCCGGCGGCACCGGGCTCGGCCTGGCCATCGCCAGGGACGTGGCGATGGCCCACCGGGGCAGCGTGCGGGTGGAGGACCGTCCGGGCGGGGCGCGGTTCGTCCTGCGGCTTCCCGCCATCTGATGTCGAAAGCGTAGATTTCCGGCAGCCGGTTAGTGGATCATGCCCTCATGACGCAAGAAGTCCCCCAGGGCGTGGATCCTCACATCCCCAACACCGCGCGCATGTACGACTACTTCCTGGGCGGAAAGAACAATTTCCCGGCCGACCGTGAGCTGGCCGAGCTGGTGCTGAGCGCGATGCCGGAGGTCAGGGACGGCACGCGGGAGAACCGGCTGCTGATCGGCCGGGTGGTGCGGTACCTGTGCGAGCAGGGTGTCACCCAGTTCCTCGACCTGGGCTCCGGCCTGCCGGCCGCCGAGAACGTGCACGAGGTGGCGCTGCGGTACGCGCCGCAGGCCCGCGTGGTCTACGTGGACAGCGACCCGGTGGTGGCCGCCCACGGGCGGGCCCTGCTGGCCGGCCCCGAGCAGGTGGCCATGCTGCACGGCGACGTCCGGCGCCCGCGGGAGGTGCTGGACAGCCCCGAGGTGCGCGGGCTGCTGGACTTCGGCAGGCCCGTCGCCGTGCTCATGATGTTCCTGCTGCACCTGATCCCCGACACCGACCACCCGCAGGGCTTCGTGGCCGCCTACCGCGACGCGCTCGCGCCCGGCAGCTACCTGGCCCTGTCGCACGTCGGCACCGACCACGCGCCCGAGCGCGTGGCCCGCGTCAGCCAGTTCTACCGGCGGGCCAACGCGCCGTTCTGCCCGCGGCCGGGCAAGGAGATCGCCGCCTTCTTCGGCGACTTCGAGCTGATCCCGCCCGGTCTGGCCACGGGCAAGGGGCCGGAGCTCGGTTTCCCGTTCACCGACCCCGAGAGCCCGCCCTTCTACGACGACGACTTCGCCCGCATGGGGTACGCGGGCATCGGCCGCAAACCCTAGAGCGGCGAGCGCCGAGAGCCGGCGACCCTAGACGCGCGCGGCCTGCCGATCGGGCTCAGGCTCGGGGCGGTCGTCCTCCTCGTCGATCAGCGTGGACTCGTCGAACGGCGCCCGCCCGGCCAGCACCTCGGCGGCCCGCTCCCGGTCGAAGTCGCCGGTCCAGGTGCCGACCACGACGGTGGCCACGGCGTTGCCCGCGAAGTTGGTCAGCGCCCTGGCCTCGGACATGAACCGGTCGATGCCGACGATGAGGCCGACGCCGTCCACCAGCTCGGGGCGGTGCGACTGCAGGCCGCCGGCGAGCGTGGCCAGGCCCGCCCCGGTCACGCCCGCGGCGCCCTTGGAGGCGACCATCATGAACAGCAGCAGCGAGACCTGCTCGCCGACCTGCAGCGGCGCGCCGGTGGCCGAGGCGATGAACAGCGTGGCCATGGTGAGGTAGATGGCGGTGCCGTCGAGGTTGAAGGAGTAGCCGGTCGGCACGGTGATGCCGGCCACCGTCCGGCTCACGCCGAGGTGCTCCATCTTCGCGATCAGCCGCGGCAGCGCCGTCTCCGACGACGACGTGGACAGGATCAGCAGGAACTCCCGGCCGAGGTAGCGCAGCAGCGACCACAGGTTGACCCGGGCCACCAGCCACAGCAGCGCGCCCAGCACCACGCCGACGAACAGCAGGCAGGTGACGTAGAAGGCGATCATGATGATGGCCAGGCTCTTGAGCGCCTCGATCCCGGTGGCCCCCACCACGGCCGCGATGGCCCCGAACGCGCCGACCGGCGCGGCCCACATGACCATGGCCAGGATGCGGAACACCAGCCGCTGGACGTGCTCGACGCCGCGCAGGATCGGCGCGCCCCGCTCGCCCATGGCCTGCAGCGCGAACCCGGCCAGCAGCGCCACCAGCAGCGTCTGCAGGACCGAGCCCTCGGTGAAGGCCGACACCAGCGTGACGGGGATGATGCCGAGCAGGAAGTCGACCCCGCCGGTGGCCTCGCCCTTGGCCGCCTCGGCCTCGGCGGCCTGCCGGGCGGCGTCGGTCAGGTGCAGCCCGGAGCCGGGGTCGATGACGTTGCCGACCAGCAGGCCGATGACCAGGGCGACGGTGGACATCACCATGAAGTAGCCGAGCGCGAGGCCGCCCACCTTGCCGACCTTGGCGGCCTGGCGTACCGAGCCGATGCCGAGCACGATCGTGCAGAAGATGATGGGGCTGATCAGCATCTTGATCAGCGCCACGAACCCGGTGCCGAGGGGTTTGAGCTCCTTGCCCGCCTCCGGCCAGACGAACCCGACCAGGATGCCGAGCAGGACCGCCACGATGACGGCCAGGTACAGATATCGAGTGCGATCACGCATGAGGGGTCTCCACCGCTTGGGAAAAAGGGGCTGGTCGTGCGACTATGCGGCTCGCTGTGACCCACGTCACGATTGAGTAAGTTTCGTTCACGCAAGGGGGGCTCATGCGCCGCTGGAGCCTGGCGGGCCAGATGCTGGTCCTGCAATTGGTCGTGGTCGCGGTCGCCGTGACGGGCTGCGCGGTGCTCGCGCTGGTGCAGGCCCACCGCCTGCTCACCGAGGAGGCGGGCGCCACGGCCAGGGCCGTGGCGGTCAGCGTGGCCGCCGCGCCGGGCGTGGCCGCCGCCCTCGACGGCCCGGAGCCGACCCTGGTCCTGCAGCCGTACGCCGAACGGGTGCGCAAGGAGACCGGCGTCGACTTCGTCACCATCATGAAGCCGGACGGCACCCGCTACACCCACCCGAACCCGGCCGAGATCGGCCGGCGCTTCCTCGGCCACACCGGGCGGGCCCTGGCCGGCCGGACGTTCGTCGAGACCTACACCGGCACGCTCGGCCCCTCCAAGCGGGCCGTGACGCCCGTGTGGTCCGGCGGCCGGGTCCGGGGCCTGGTCAGCGCGGGCATCACGATCGACCGGATCAGCGCCCGGCTGCGCGACCAGGTCGCCTGGAGCGGCCTGGTCGCCGCCCTCGCGCTCGGCCTCGGCGCGGCCGGGACGTGGCTGGTCACCGTACGGCTGCGCCGCCAGACGCACGGGCTCGGCCCGGTGGAGCTGGGCCGCATCCACGACCACCACGACGCCGTCCTGCACGCCGTGCGGGAGGGCCTGCTGCTGGTCGGCGGCGACGGCACGCTGACGCTCTGCAACGACGCCGCCAGGCAGCTCCTGGACCTGCCGCCGGACGCCGAGGGCCGGCACATGGCCGAGCTGGGCCTGTCGGCGCTGCTGGAGGGCCACGAGGAACGCGTGCACCTGGCCGGCGACCGGGTGCTGGCCGTCAACGGCGCGGCCAGCAGGCTCGGCACGGTGGTGACCGTACGCGACCACACCGAGCTGCAGGCGCTGGCCGGGCAGCTCGACGCCGAACGCGGCTTCGCCGACTCGCTGCGCTCGGCCGCGCACGAGGCCGCCAACCGGCTGCACACCGTGATCACGCTGGTCGAGCTGGGACGCACCGAGCAGGCCGTCGCGCTGGGCACGGCCGAGCTGCGCGCGGCGCAGGAGCTGACCGACCGGGTGGTGGGCGCGGTGCGCGAGCCGGTGCTGGCCGCGCTGCTGCTCGGCAAGAGCGCCGAGGCGGCCGAACGCGGCGGCGAGCTGGTGCTCACACCCGACAGCGACCTCGACGACCTGGGCCTGGACCCGCGCGACCTGGTGACGATCGTCGGCAACCTGGTCGACAACGCCCTCGACGCGGCCACCCGGGTCGAGGTGCACCTGAGCGCTTACGGGGACGGGGTGGTGATCAGGGTGGCCGACGACGGGCCGGGGCTGACCGCGCCGGAGGCGTTCGCGAAGGGCTGGACCACCAAGGGCGACGGCCACGGGCTCGGGCTGGCGCTGGTCGGGCAGGCGGTGCGGCGGCTGGGCGGCACGATCGAGGTGGCCGGGTCGGCCTTCACGGTGCGGCTGCCGGTCCCGGAGCGGGTCCGATGAACCGGCCGGACACCGGGCCCGGAGCGGGCGCGGCGAGCCGGCCGGACGGGCCGGTCTCCGTGCTGATCGTGGAGGACGAGGAGATCACGGCCGAGGCCAACCGGGTCTACGTCGAGCGGGTGGCCGGGTTCGAGGTGGCCGGGGTGGCGCGTTCGGGCGGCGAGGCGCTGCGGTTCCTGCGCGGCCGGCCGGTCGACCTCATCCTGCTCGACCTGTACCTGCCCGACATGCACGGCCTGGAGGTGTGCCGCGCGGTGCGGGCCGGCGGGCTGCTGTGCGACGTCATCGCCGTCACCTCGGCGCGCGACCTGGCGACGGTGCGCTCGGCGGTGTCGCTGGGCGTCTCCCAGTACCTTCTCAAGCCGTTCACCTACGCGACCCTGGCCGAGAAGCTGGCGCGTTACGCCCGGTTCAGGCAGGACACCGGCGTGATCGTCGCCCAGGGCGACGTCGACCGGGTGCTCGGCACCCTGCGCGGCAGCTCCGAGCTGCCCAAAGGGCTGGCCCGCGACACCCTCGACGCCGTGTCGGCGCGGCTGCGCGAGCGGCCCGGCGGCAGCACCGCGCAGAGCGTGGCGCAGGCCGTCGGGGTGTCCCGGGTGACCGCCCGCCGCTACCTGGAACACCTGGTCGAGCTGGGGACGGCGGTGCGCGTGCCGCAGTACGGCGGGGTGGGCCGGCCAGAGTTGCTCTACCGGATCCCCATGGAAAGTTAATGGCGGTGACGCTGCCCGTTCAATCCGGGCCCTTAGCTTCTGGGTGCGATCCGATGCACTGAGGAGAAGTCACTTGCGAGTCCTGGCCGTTGTTCCCGCCCGCGGAGGTTCGGCGGGCGTTCCCCTGAAGAACCTCGCCCTGGTCGGGGGCGTCCCGCTGGTCACCCGCGCGGTACGGGCGTGCCTGCGGGCCGAGCTCGTCGACCAGGTCGTGGTCAGCACCGACCACCCGCAGATCGCCGAGACCGCCCGCGCGGCGGGGGCGACCGTGGTGGAGCGGCCCGAGGAGCTGAGCGGCGCGACCGCCTCCAGCGAGTCGGCCGTGCTGCACGCCCTGGACGCGCTCGGCGCGGACCCGGACGTGGTCGTCCTGGTGCAGTGCACCAGCGCGTTCATCGACCCCGAGGACCTGTCTGCGGCCGTGCGCAAGGTCCTGGACGGCGAGGCCGACTCGGTCGTGTCCGGGCTGCCGACGCACGAGTTCCTGTGGACGGCCGCGGGCGCGGGCGTCAACCACGACCCCGCCGTGCGGCCGCGCAGGCAGGACCGCGAGCCGCAGTTCCGCGAGAACGGCGCCTTCTACGTCATGCGCACCGCCGGCCTGCGCGAGCACGGCCACCGCTTCTTCGGCGAGGTCGCCGTGCAGCCGGTGCCGCCGCAGCACGCCATCGAGGTCGACGACCCCGAGGACCTGGAGCTGGTGCGCGCCCTGGCGCCGTTCATCGACAAGCCCGAGCCGATCGACGTGGACGCGGTCATCACCGACTTCGACGGCGTGCACACCGACGACCGTGCCTACATCGACTCCGACGGCCGGGAGATGGTCCTGGTCAGCCGCTCGGACGGGATGGGCGTCTCGCTGCTGCGCCGCTCCGGGGTCAAGGTGCTGGTGATGTCCACCGAGCAGAACCCGGTCGTGGCCGCCCGCGCCCGCAAGCTGGGCGTGCCCGTGCTGCAGGGCCTGGCCGAGAAGCGCATCGTGCTGCGCGACTGGCTGGCCATCGAGGGCCTGGACCCGGCGCGCGTGGCCTACGTCGGCAACGACGTCAACGATCTGGGCCCGATGGCCGAGGTCGGCTGGCCGATCGCCACCCCGGACGCGCACCCGCGCGTGCGCGCCGCCGCCCGCGTGGTGCTGACCAGGCCCGGCGGCTCCGGCGCGGTGCGCGAGCTGTGCGACCTGGTGGTGGCCGCCCGGCCCGAGCCGCCCGTCGCCGAGGTCAAGGCCCGGCCGCGGCTCGGCCCGGTCGCGATCGGCGACGTGCTGGTCGGCGACGGCGAGCCGGTGTACGTGATCGGCGAGATCGGCATCAACCACAACGGCGACCTCGACCTCGCCCGCCGGCTCATCGACGTGGCGGCCGACGCGGGCTGCCAGGCGGTCAAGTTCCAGAAGCGCACCCCCGCGATCTGCGTGCCCGAGGAGCAGAAGGGCCAGATCAGGCAGACGCCGTGGGGCGAGATGACGTACCTGGAGTACAAGGAGCGCACCGAGTTCGGCCACGACGAGTACCGGCAGATCGCGAAGTACTGCGACGAGCGCGGCCTGCACTGGTTCGCCTCGCCGTGGGACGTGCCGTCCGTGGAGTTCCTGGAGGACATGGACGTGCTGACGCACAAGATCGCCTCGGCCAGCGTCGCCGACCACGAGCTGCTGCGCGCCCTGGCGGCCACCGGCAAGCCGCTCATCCTGTCCACCGGCATGTCCACGCTGTCGGAGATCGACCAGGCGGTCGAGATCCTCGGCACCGACCGGCTGATCATGATGCACGCCACCTCCACGTACCCGCTGCCGCCGGAGGAGGCCAACCTGCGCACGATCACCACGCTCAAGGAGCGCTACGGCGTGCCGGTCGGCTACTCCGGGCACGAGCGCGGCCTGCAGATCTCGCTGGCGGCGGTCACCCTGGGCGCGGTCTGCGTCGAGCGGCACATCACGCTCGACCGCACCATGTGGGGCTCCGACCACGCCGCCTCGCTGGAGCCGTCGGGGCTGGAGCACCTCGTCCGGGACATCCGCATCATCGAGCAGGCCATGGGCGACGGCGTCAAGCGCGTCTTCCCCGGCGAGGAGGCGCCCAAGGCCCGGCTGCGCCGGGTGACCGTCTGAGTCATGACGCCGACCACTCTCTCCGTCGTCGTGCCGGTGCGTGACGGTGAGCGCTTCATCGCCGACGCGCTCACCTCGCTCGCCCGCAACGCCCGGCCCGACTTCGAGTTCATCGTCGTGGACGACGGCTCCGTTGACGCCACCCCGGACATCATCGCCGACTTCGCCCGCGACCTGCCCGGCCTGGCCGTGCTGCGCAATCCCGCCCCCGTGGGGCTGGCCGACGCCCGCAACACCGGGCTGTCGGCCGCCTCTGGGCGGTTCGTCACGTTCATGGACGGCGACGACTGGCTGGCGCCCGGCTACCTGGCCGGGCTGGTGGCGGCCATCGACGGGCTCGGCTGCGACTTCGTGCGCGTCGACCACGTCCAGGTGGAGGGGCGCAGGCGGGTGGTGCACCGGGCCCCGCTGTCGCGCCGCGGCGTCGTGCTCGACCCCCGCTCGGCGATCCTGCCGGCCGGGGAGCGGACCATGGTGGACTACCCGTACGCGTGGGCCGGGGTCTACCGGCGTTCGCTGCGGGACCTGCTGCACTTCCCCGGCTCGCTGCACACCGCCGAGGACCGGCCGTGGATCTGGCGGCTGCACCGGGAGGCGGCCACGTTCGCGGTGGTGCCGATGGCCGGGGTGTTCTACCGGCGGCTGGTGTCCGGGTCGCTGACACAGGTCGGCGACGAGCGGCAGCTGCACTTCTTCGACGCCTTCGAGCTGGTCCTCAAGGACCTGGAGCCGGAGTTCCTGCCCAAGGCGGCGCGCAACTTCTGCGCGCTGCTGGCCCACCACCTGGAGCTCGCGGGCCGGTTCACGCCCGCGCTGCGCGCCCGGTTCGAGGAGCGGGGCGCGCAGATGGTCCGCGGCCTGCCGCCCGCCCTGGTGGCCGACGCCGTGTCGCGGATGGCCGTCGAGCGGGAGGCCGTGCTGCGCGCCCTGGTGCCCGACATTCCCCCCAGCCCCCACGTCCGGATCCGCCGGGATCGGGAGGACTCCTGATGAAGGTCTTCTACGCCTCGACGCTGTTCGGCGCGATGTCGCTGGCCGCGGCCATCGACGACGGCCGCTTCGGCGCCGGCCGGCGCGTGCTGATCGTGTCGAACAACGCGGCGATCCCCGAGGTGTCGGTGCCGCTCGACGGCACGCCCGGCTTCGCCGCCCTGCGCTCGCGCTTCGACGAGGTGCACTCCTGGAACGAGCTGATCGCCCCGCTGCACCCCTCCGACTGGCGGGCGCGGATCATCGAGGTGCCGATGTTCGAGCGGCTGATCCGCTCCCACCTGGCGCTGGAGGACGTCGAGGAGCTGGTGCTGGAGTCGATCGCGGTGCCGCCCGCGCGCACGATCGCCGGCCTGGTGCGCGACTGCCCGATCACCGTCTACTCCGACGGCCTGATGAGCTACGGGCCGACCCGTGACCCGCTGCCCGCGGAGATCTCCCGCCGCATCGAGCGGCTGCTCCACCTGGACCTGGTGCCCGGCCTGACCCCGCTGCTGCTCAGCGAGTACGGCGTGCCGCCCGTGGTGCTGCCCGAGGAGCGCTTCCTCGCGGTCGTGGACGAGGTGGCCGCCACCGCCCCGGACCTGCGCGCCGGGCAGGCGGTCGTCCTCGGCCAGTACCTGTCGGCGCTGGAGATCGTCACGCCGGAGGAGGAGGCCGGGCTGCACGCCTCGATGCTGCGCGCGCTGGCCGCCCGCGGCTGCACCGACGTGGTGTTCAAGCCGCACCCGGCCGCCGGACGCCGGCACGCGCAACTGCTGCGCGCGGCGGCCGGGCCGCTGGGGGTGCGGCTGACGGTGGCCGGGGAGAGCGTGCCGGCCGAGGTGTGCTTCGCGACGCAGCGGCCCGAGCTGGTCGTGGGCTGCTTCTCCACCGGCCTGGTGACCGCCCGGCGCTACTTCGGCCTGCCGGTCGCCTCCTTCGGCACCGGCCTGGTGCTGGACCGGCTGACGCCGTACGAGAACAGCAACCGGGTGCCGGCCACGATCGTGGACGCGCTGCTGCCCCGGCTGAACGCCGACGGCGTGATCGACGAGCCGCCGCGCACGGACCTGCCCGCGCTGGTGCGCGCGGTCGGCTACTGCATGCAGGCCGACGCCTATCCCGAGCTGCGCCCGTCGGGCCCGGGGTTCGACGGGGCGTTCGACGGGCGCTACTTCAAGCGCAAGCGCCTGGAGACGCTGGGGCTGGCCGAGCCGCCCTCGGCGCTGTCCAGGCTGCGCAGGAAGATCAGGTCAGCGATCTGAGGTAGCGGCGCACCCGCCGCTTGGCCCGGTAGCCCGCCCGCAGCATCGTGGGCGGCACCTCCACCCGCAACCTGGCCCGGCGGCGGGCCGCGGCGTGCTCGGGGCCGTCCAGCAGCGAGCGGGCGGGCGGGCGGGCCCCGTCCGCGGCCAGGCCGGTCAGCAGGGCCGCCCAGTCGTCGCGGCCGGCCGGGTGGAAGTAGTTGGCCTCGCACCAGCGCGGCTCGGCCGTGCGGAAGTCGCCCAGGGCCAGGTCGTCGAGCGTGCCGAGCAGGCCGCTGCCCTCGAACACCAGGTTGATCATCTCGGCGCTGACGCCGAAGTCGCTCAGCACCAGCGACGGCACGCCCATGGCGACGGCCTCCAGCGCGGCCGTCGAGCTGACCGTGACGAACCCGGCCGCCCGCGACAGCTGCTCGTGCATCGACCCGGCCGCGAACGTCAGCCTGCCCGGCTCGCCCATCTCGCGCCACAGCCGCTGGTAGTGGTGGCGTTCGTTGTGGGTCTGGCGTTCGTGCTCCAGGGCGCGCAGCTTGACCACGACCTCCAGGCCGGGGCGGCGGGCGGCCAGCTCGGCCAGCGCCGTCAGCACCCGTTCGCGCTCCTCCCGCGCCCGCGGCACCTTGGCCTGGGTGGCGAACACGACGCGGTCGCCGCCGCCGGACACCGCGCCGGGCCGCAGGAACGGCAGCCTGGCCAGTCCGACCGCCCCTCCCCCGCCGAGCCGGCCGGCGATCTCGGAGAACTCGGCCACCTCCCGCTCGCTGTGCACCACGAACAGGTCGCAGCCGCTGCGGAACAGCCACGCCTTCTCCGTGGCCGGCACCGAGATGCCGGGCAGCCCGCTGACGAACACCGGCCGTGCCCGGCCCGCCGGCCGCAGCCCGGCCAGCACGTCGGCCACCAGGACGTCCACCACCGGGCCCGTGCAGCCCACCAGGATCGCGTCGGGGCGGGTGCGCTCGGCCAGGCGGCGCAGCGAGCGCGCCGACAACACCGGGGGCGCCGCGCGCCCGCCCACCGCCGCCGCGATCTGCTCCGGCGAGGGCGCGATCGGGGTGCGCACCACCACCAGCTCGCTCTCGCAGCCCGCGGGCAGGTCGTCGAGCAGGCAGGCCGCCCACTTCAGATACGAGTCGGAGTCGGCTATCGCCAGCACCCTCACCTGGAAGCTCCTGTCAAATGCGATCGCAGGCCGGGGGCCGCCCTGCTCGTCCACCAGTCGTCGGGAACGTCCACCGGCTCGACCTCGACGCCGCGCGGGCCGAGCAGCACCCGCAGCGAGGTGATCGCGGTCGAGGGCAGGCTGAGCACCCGCTGCCCGGCGTCGAGGCCGCGCAGCGTCAGCTCGGCCGGCACGCCCGCGTCGTGCACGGTGATGCCGGGACGTTCGCCGATCAGCGCCAGGTCGACGGGGTCCTCGCGGCGGTGCGGGTAGTAGGCCAGCGGCTCGCGTCCGGCCAGGTCGGTCAGCCAGCGCAGGTAGTGGTCGCGGTGGACCAGCCCGTTGCGGACCAGGGACGTGCCGAGGACGACCGTGCGCTCGGCGGGCCCCTGGGCGCTCGGCGGCTGGGCGCGCAGCCAGGCGAAGTCGTGGCGGACGAGGTCCACGCCCGCCCCCCGGACGGCGGCGGCCAGCTCGTCGGGGACGGGCAGGGCGGTGAAGACCGACACCCGGCTCATCCGCAGCCGCAGCGCGGCGGCCAGGCCGAGCAGGGCGCGCGCCCGCGAGGGGGTCGCCCGGGCCCGCAGCAGCGGCCGGAACGGCCCGGCGGCCAGCAGTTCGAGCAGCCTGAGCGTGGCCAGGCCGTCGTCCACGACGACGATGCGGCCGGGGTCGGAGGTCAGCCAGCGCATCTGGACCTTGCCGGAGAACGCGTCGCCCACGGCCTGGACGCGGCGCGGCATGCGCTCGCGCGGCTCGTCCAGCACCAGGCCGGCGGGCAGGTCGAGGCGGCGCAGCTCCTTGCGGGTGGCGCGCAGCGGACGCAGGCCGGCGCGCGGCACGACCACGGTGTCCGGGCCGAGCAGCCCGGCATGGTGGGCCTCGACGGCGCACAGCATCTGGAGCGGAGACTCCACCCAGGCCGACGCCTGTCTGACCACTCTGTTTCCCCCAGCCGGTGGATGGCCTTGCACGACCCGCCTCAAGGTAGCCCGGCCTGCTTAAGCCGCAAGAAACGACACGTGAACAATGGAGGGTATGAACTCGCTGATGCTCAACACCGACGGTGTGCAGATACCACAGCTCGGCTTCGGCGTCTGGCAGGTCTCTGCCGACGACGCCGAGCACGCGGTGACGGCCGCGCTGCGCGCCGGATACCGGCACGTCGACACCGCCGCCGCCTACGAGAACGAGGAGGGCGTCGGCCGGGCCGTGCGCGCCGCCGGGGTGCCACGGGAGAAGGTGTTCGTCACCACCAAGCTGTGGAACGGCGACCACGGGCGCGCCGAGCAGGCCTTCGACGAGAGCCTGGCCCGCCTGGGCCTCGACTACGTAGATCTTTTCCTGATCCACTGGCCGGTCCCGGAGCAGGACAGGTACGTGCAGGCCTGGCGGGGGCTGGAGAAGATCTACCGGGACGGCCGGGCCAAGGCCATCGGGGTCTCCAACTTCACGGTCGCCACCCTGACCCGGCTGATGGAGGAGACCGACATCACGCCGTCGATCAACCAGATCGAGCTCCACCCGTACTTCCAGCAGCGCGAGATGCGGGCCTTCCACGAGGCCAACGGCATCCTGACCGAGGCGTGGAGCCCGCTCGGGCAGGGCAAGGGGCTGCTGGCCGACCCGGCGCTGCGCGTGCTGTCGGAGAAGTACGGCAAGACGCCCGCCCAGATCGTGCTCCGCTGGCACCTGCAGCTCGGCAACGTGGTGATCCCCAAGTCGGTCACGCCGTCGCGGATCGAGGAGAACATCGACGTGTTCGACTTCATCCTCGACACCGAGGACATGGCGGCCATCGGCGCGATGAACGCGGGGCGGCGGATCGGGCCCGACCCCGACTCGTTCAACCTGACCTGAGCGCTCTACGATCTCGGTCGTGCGAGATTTCACCTGGGGAATAGCGGCGACCGGCGGCATCGCGCGTACCGTGGGGGCGGCCATCGTGGCCGAGCCCGGCATGCGGGTGGCCGCCGTCGGCTCGCGGAGCCCGCTCAGGGCGCGGGCGCTGGCCGACGAGCTGGGCGCGGAGTCGGCCTACGGCTCCTACGAGGCCCTGTGCGCCGATCCGGCCGTCGACGCGATCTACGTCGCCACGCCGCACGCCCAGCACCTGGAGGTGGCCGAGGCGGCCATCGCGGCGGGCAAGTCGGTGCTGTGCGAGAAGCCGCTGGCGGCCGACGTGGCCGACGCCGGGCGCATGGTGGCGCTGGCCCGCGCGGCCGGGGTCTTCCTCATGGAGGCCATGTGGATGCGCTTCAACCCGCTCATCCAGCGGGTGGCGGCCGATCCGCGCTTCGGTGAGATCCGGTCGGTGCGGGCCTCGTTCGGCTTCGCGCTGCCCTACGACCCCGCCCATCGGCTGTGGGCGCCGGAGCTGGGCGGCGGGGCGCTGCTCGACCTGGGGATCTACCCGTTCGGGCTGGCCCAGCTGCTGCTCGGCATGCCCGCGGAGCTGCGGATGGCCGGCTCGCTGGCGCCCAGCGGGGTCGACGCCGAGGCCGGCGGGCTGCTGCTGTACCCCGACGGTCGGCGGGCCCTGGTGGACGTGTCGCTGCTGGCGCATCACGCCAACGACGCGAGCGTGGTGGGCACGTCGATGCGGGCCGACATCCTGGCGCCGTTCTGGGCGCCGCGGCGGGTGCTGCTGTCGGGGCCGTCGATGGAGACGGAGGAGCTGGTGCTCGACCCGGCCGACAACGGTTACGCGGGCGAGCTGCGCGAGGTGCGCGCGGCCACGATCGAGGGCCGCACGGAGAGCGAGATCATGCCGCTTGACGAATCCCTTGCCATGATGGGGCTTCTGGCCGAAGCACGGGCCCAACTCTCCTAGCTGGACCTTTAGCCACTTGCCTGGCTCTTGCCCGATGTATTACCTTGTGGGGCATCTCGCGGCAGATGTCCGGTTTATCCGGCTTTGTCCAACCATCGCAAGACATTTCACAGGATCGTCCTGTGACCGCTGAATCCGCCTCCGGGCGGAACCGGGGACCCACGTCCTTTGGGGTGAATCGGCACTTCGGTGCCGTAGGGCAGCTTCCACGTCCGAACCCGTCAGCTAACCCGGTAAGCGGCATGGAAGCAAGGAGTCAATGCCCTCGATGGCCACGCACCGTCCCATCCGTGCCCCGAAGATCACCTACGCCCACGCCGCGCTCGGCGCGGCCATCCTCGCCTCCGCCATCGGCGCTCACGCCACCACCGCCGCCGCCGACAGCGCCGGCCCGGCCGCCGCGGCCGGCCACTCGGCCGCCGCGCCGCAGGCCGCCGCCCAGACCCGCAAGGCGGAGGAGACCCAGGTCAACGTCACCGCCCAGCAGGTCCTGGCGATGGCCAAGGCCCAGGTCGGCACCTCCGAGAACGCCTATGGCGGCGGCACCAAGTTCCAGAAGTGGTACGCCGACTCCAAGCGCGCCGCCGAGACCATCGCCCGCGACGGCGGCACCCGCGCCATGTACCTGAACGCCCCCTGGTGCTCGATCTTCGTCTCCTGGGTCGGCGAGCAGACCGGCGCCCGCCCGCAGGTCGGCTGGGACGCCTGGACCGTGGCCCACGCCAAGTGGTTCGCCGCCAACGACCGCTGGGGCGCCGAGGCCAGGCCCGGCGCGGTGGTCTTCTTCTCCTGGGGCGGCAGCAAGAGCCTGGACGCCATCCAGCACGTCGGCTTCGTCGTCAAGGACAACGGCGATGGCACGATCTCCACGATCGAGGGCAACACCGGCAACGGCAAGGTCGAGGAGCGCGTCCGTCCGAAGTCGCAGGTCGTCGGCTACGGATACCCGCAGTACGCGAGCTGACCTCCGCCCGCTCCGAGCGCGCGTCCCGCACGAGGGACGCGCGCTCGCCGCGTCTCAGGGCCGGACCGCCGCCAGCGAGTAGAGGATCGGCAGGTGCGAGTCCCCGAACGGGAACCGGTACCGGCCGTCCGCGCCCTCCGGCAGCAGGCCGCGCGGGTCGAGGTCGGTCTCGACGTGCTCGCCCAGCTCGGCCACCGTGAACCCGGCCCGCGCCGCCGCCGTGACGATCTCGCCCACCGAGTACGGGTACTCGACCGCCTCGTGGGTCCCGGTCACCACCGCGGCGTCGGCGTACGTGCCGGTCACCGTCTCCCGGTGGGCCTGGCCGCCGCCGTAGGGCCAGTCGGCCACCAGCGGGTCGAGCGAGGCCACCGTCTGGTAGGCCGGATGCAGGTCGACCAGCACCAGCCGGCCGCCGGGCCGCAGCGCCATGGCCGCGCCGCGCATCCAGGCGTCCAGGTCGCCGATCCAGCACAACACGCCGTACGTGGCCACCGCCACGTCGAAGCCGCCGGCCAGCTCCGCCGGCAGCCGCTGCGTGTCCGCCTCCACGAACGTGGCCGCCAGCCCTGCCCTGGCCGCCAGCTCGCGGGCGCGCGCGACCGCCACCGGGGAGAAGTCGACGCCGGTCACCCGCGCTCCGAGACGTGCCCAGCTCAGCGTGTCCAGGCCGAAGTGGCACTGCAGGTGGAGCAGGTCCCGGCCGGCGACGTCGCCGGCCAGGCGGCGTTCGAGCGGGTAGAGGGTCTGCCGGCCGGCGAGGAAGGCGTCGACGTCGTAGAACCGGTCGGCCGAGGTGGAGCCGTGGACGCGGGCGCGCTCGTCCCACAGGGCCCGGTTGGGCACGGGGGCGTCTGGTGCGGGTTGGGGCATGGGGCGAGGATGGCACATCGGCCACCCCGCCGCACGACCGGTACGGTGCCCTGGAAGCGGACGGTCCGCGCCCGCGTGTCGATCCGGCCGGCGCCCGTTCGACGCTTCGGCGAGGCCGGCTCCGCCCCGGGGGCCGCGGACGGAAGGGACGGCAGGATGAAATTCATGATCGTCGGCAAGGCCAACGAGGAGACCGAGGCCGGGGCGCTGCCCAGCCAGGAGCTCGTCGACAACATGCACGCCTACAACGAGGCGCTGGCCAAGGCCGGGGTGCTGCTGGCCGCCGAAGGGCTCTACCCGAGCTCGCAGGGCGCGCAGATCGCCTACAGCGGCGGCCGGGCCACAGTGATCGACGGCCCGTTCGCCGAGGCCAAGGAGCTGATCGCGGGGTTCTGGCTGATCCAGGTGAAGTCCAGGGAGGAGGCTCTGGAATGGGCGATGCGCGTGCCCGTCCCCGAGGGCTATGACGGGATCGGCCTGGACGTGTGGCGGGTGTACGACGCCTCCGACGCGCCCGACGCGGCCTCGTCCGACCCGGCGGAGGTCGAGCGGGAGAGGGCCATGCGCCGGCGTCTGGGCGGGCGGGAGAGCTGACCTCGGCTTGCGGACCCCGGACGGTGCTGGTGTCATGAGCCGGTGATGGCTTCCGACACCCACCGGGCGATCGAGGCGGTCTGGCGGATCGAGGCGCCCCGGCTCATCGCCGGTCTGGCCGGGCTGGTCCGCGACGTCGGCCTGGCCGAGGAACTGGCCCAGGACGCGCTGGTCGCGGCCCTGGAGCAGTGGCCGGAATCGGGCGTGCCACGCAACCCGGGCGCCTGGCTGATGACGGTGTCCAAGCGCCGCGCCGTCGACCTGATCCGCAGGAACGAGCGGATGTCCCGCAACCTGGCCGAGCTGGGCCACCGGCTGGAGACCGCCGCTGAGCCGCCCGAGCCCGACGAGATCGAGGACGACCTGCTGCGGCTGGTCTTCACCGCCTGCCATCCGGCGCTGTCGATGGAGGCGCGGGTGGCCCTGACGCTGCGGGTGCTCGGCGGCCTGAGCACCGACGAGATCGCCCGCGCGTTCCTGGTGCCCGAAGCGACCGCCGCCCAGCGGATCGTGCGGGCCAAGCGCACCCTGGCCGACCGGAAGGTCCCGTTCGAGGTGCCGCAGGGCGCCGAGCTGGCCGGACGCCTGTCGTCCGTGCTGGAGGTCATCTACCTGATCTTCAACGAGGGGTACTCGGCGACCGCGGGCGACGACTGGATGCGGCCCGGCCTGTGCGAGGACGCGCTGCGGCTGGGCCGGGTGCTGGCCGGGCTGATGCCCGCCGAACCCGAGGTGCACGGGCTGGTCGCGCTCATGGAGATCCAGGCGTCCAGGGCGGCGGCCCGGGTGGGGCCGTCCGGGGAGCCGGTGCTGCTGCTGGAGCAGGACCGCACCCGGTGGGACCGGCTGCTCATCGGCCGCGGACTGGCGGCCCTGACCCGAGCCGAGAGCCTGGCCGAGGAACGGGCCCGGAGCCTGGCCGAGGAACGGGCCCGGAGCCTGGCCGAGGAACGGGCCCGGAGCCTGGCCGAGGAGCGTGTGGAGAGCCTGGCCGAGGAGCGGGCGGGCGTGGTGGGGCCGTACACGTTGCAGGCCGCGATCGCGGCCTGCCACGCCCGCGCGTTCGACCCCGGCGACACCGACTGGGTGCGCATCGCGAGCCTGTACGAGTCGCTGGCCCGGCTGGCCCGCTCCCCCGTCGTCGAGCTCAACCGCGCGGTGGCGCTGTCGATGGCCTACGGCCCGGCGGTGGGCCTCGACCTGCTCGACCAGATCATGGACGAGCCGGCGCTCAAGGGTTACCACCTGCTGCCGAGCGTCCGCGGCGACCTGCTGTTCCGGCTGGGCCGGCGCGGCGAGGCGCGGGCCGAGTTCGAACGGGCGGCCTCGATGACCCGCAACTCCCGCGAGCGCGCCCTGCTCCGCGAACGCGCCGCCGCCTGCTGAGCCCCGCCTCCCCAGAAGCCGGGCGCGGGCCGAGCGGCGGGTAACGTTGGACCGTTCCAGAAGATCGTCACGCTGCGTGACAGCAACACCTGACCGGGAGCAAGCCTGGAGGGTCCGGGCGACATGCCCTTGATGCGGCACGAAAGATGTCTCTTGAGGTGGGAGCGCTCCCAAACAGCCCTTCACACCCTTCATCCCCTTAAATCCTGATTCTGGGTGGCAAAACGCACGATTGGTAACGGTTCCGTTTCGGCGGATTGACGGACACAGCCGGTAAGTGCACCCTTTGTGGGAGCGCTCCCAAACACTCCCACCGCGGCGGAGCGCGTGCCGCGGTGCACCTCCCATCAGTCACCCGAGAAGGGGTCCCCCATGATGATCAGCAAGCGTCGCGGTCTGGCCGCGGCCTCAGCCCTGGCCGCGGCGGCGCTGACCGTCGCGTCGTGCGGCAGCGGCGACACGCCGGCCGCCGGCAACAGCCCCGCCTCCTCCGCGGCGGCGGCCGAGCCCGTCACCATCCGGGTGCAGACCTTCGGCGGCGGCTCCAACTTCGGCTACAAGAACGCCATCGAGAAGTGGAACGCCGAGCACAAGGACATCCAGATCAAGGAAGAGCACCTGACCGACCAGTTCGAGCAGCAGTACTGGCCCCAGATGATCCAGTGGCTGCAGTCCGGCAACGGCGCGGGCGACGTCGTCGGCATCGACGAGGGCGGCATGGGCCTGGCCAAGGCGCACCCCGAGTGGTGGGCCGACCTGAAGGAGTACGGCCTTGAGGGCCGCAAGGCCGACTACCCCGCCTGGAAGTGGGAGAACGGCGTGACGGCCGACGGCAAGATCTTCGGCCTCGGCACCGACATCGGCGGCATGAGCCTGTGCTACCGCACGGACCTGTTCAAGAAGGCCGGGCTGCCCACGGACCGCGAGAAGGTCGCCGCCCTGTGGCCGACGTGGGACGACTTCATGAAGGTCGGCCAGCAGTTCCAGGCGAAGGTGAAGGACACCAAGTTCACCGACGGCACCAACACGCTCTACAACGTGGTGCTGTACCAGGAGGCGGCCAAGAACGGCAACGTCGCCTACTTCGACAAGGACAACAACCTCATCGTCGACAAGAACCCGGCGGTGAAGGCGGGCTTCGACTTCGCCTCCAAGCTCAGCCAGTCCGGCCTGACGGCCAAGCTGCGCAACTTCACCGACGAGTGGGCGGCGGGCACCCAGAAGGGCGCCTTCGCCACGGTCGGCTGCCCGTCCTGGATGCTCGGCGTGGTCTCGGGCAACGCCGGCGACGGCATGAAGGGCAAATGGGACGTCGCCTCGGTGCCCGGCGGCGGCGGCAACTGGGGCGGCTCGTGGGTGGCCGTGCCCAAGCAGTCCAAGCACCCGAAGGAGGCCGCGCAGGTCGCCGACTACCTGACCAGCGCGCAGACCGAGGCGAGCATCTTCACCGACTTCGGCAACATGCCGAGCAACAGCAAGGCCCAGGCCGACGCCGCCGTGCAGGGCGCGAAGAACGAGTTCTTCAGCGACGCCCCGATCGGTGAGATCTTCGCCAAGTCCGCGGAGAGCCTGCAGCCGGTCTTCCTCGGGGTGAAGCACGCGCAGGTCAAGAACGCGGTCGAGTCGGTCATCCAGGGCATGGACGACGGTTCGGTGGCCTACGACAAGGCCTGGCAGCAGCTGGTCGACGACGCGGTGAAGGCCGCGGGCTGATCTTCCCCCGCCCGGCCCGCCGCTAGCGGGCCGGGCTTGCCGCTGAAAGGTCTGTTATGAGCCTCGACACCCTTCCGCGGGCGGCGCGGAACCACCATCGCCGCGACCGCCCGCCCGGCCGCCTCTGGCGTTCTCGACTCGACGTCAAGGCCATGCCGTACGCCCTGGTGTCCCCGTACTTCCTGCTGTTCGCCGCCTTCGGGCTGTTCCCGCTGGCCTTCACGCTCTACTACTCGCTCTACGACTACGACCTGGCCGGCGACACCAAGTGGGCCGGGCTGGGCAACTACGCCGCGCTGCTGGCCGACGAGGACTTCTGGAACGCCGTCACCAACACCGTCGGCATCTTCCTGCTGGCCACGATCCCGCAGATGCTGATGGCCCTGTTCCTGGCCAACGCGCTGAACAAGAAGCTGCGCTGGCGCCTGCCGATCCGCATGAGCGTGCTGCTGCCGCTGGTCACCTCGGTGGTCGCGGTCGCGGTGGTGTTCACCCAGCTGTTCGCGCGTGACTGGGGCCTGGTCAACTGGGTCCTGGGCTGGTTCGGCGGAGACAAGATCAACTGGCGGGCCGAGCGCTTCCCGTCCTGGCTGGCCATCGCCGCGATGGTCGACTGGCGCTGGACGGGCTACAACGCCGTCATCTTCCTGGCCGGCATGCAGACGATCCCCAAGGACCTGTACGAGGCCGCCGCCATCGACGGCGCGTCCCGGCGGCGCCAGTTCTGGCAGATCACGCTGCCGATGCTGCGCCCGACCATGATCTTCGTGGTGCTCAACTCCACGATCGGCGGCCTGACGCTGTTCTCCGAGCCGACCACCTTCTACAACGGCAACGTGGACGGCGGCTCGCAGGGCCAGTTCCAGACGGTGGCGATGTTCGTCGTCAAGCAGGGCTTCCGCGAGTTCGACTACGGCTACGCCGCGGCGGCCGCCTGGCTGCTGTTCCTGCTGATCCTCATCGGCGCGGCCGTCAACTTCCTGTTCGTCCGGCGGATCGGAGGCGCCAAGTGACCGGCTGGAAACCGACCGTCATGACGCGGGTCATGCTCGGGGTGGCCATCTTCCTGTCGGCGTTCCCGCTGTACTGGATGCTCGTCATCGCCTCGCGCACGAACTCCGACGCCGTCTCGGTGCCGCCGAAGTTCCTGCCCGGCGGCAACCTCGGCGAGAACATCGTCGCGGTGCTGGAGAACGAGGACGCGCACTTCCTGCTCGGCCTGACCAACTCCTTCTTCAGCGCGGCGATCGTCACCGTGTCCGTGGTGATCATCTCGACCCTGGCCGGGTTCGCCTTCGCCAGCCTGCAGTTCAAGGGCCGCAACATCCTGCTGCTGCTCGTGCTGCTGACGATGGCGGTGCCGCTGCAGCAGATGGGCGTGGTCCCGCTCTACCGCATGATGGTGAGCCTGGAGTGGACCGGCACCCTGAAGGCCATCATCCTGCCGTACCTGCTCAACGGGTTCGGCGTGTTCCTGATGACCCAGTACACGCGCCAGGCCGTGCCGAACGAACTGGTCGAGGCGGCCAGGGTGGACGGCGCGGCGACGCTGCGGATCTGGTGGAACGTCGTGCTGCCGGCCGTGCGTCCGGGCATGGCGGTGCTCGGCATCAACACCTTCATGCTCATGTGGAACGACTACATGTGGCCGCTGATCGTGCTGACGCCGGACAACCCGACCGTGCAGATCGCCATCAACTCGCTCAACGCGCGCTACTCGACCAGCTACTCGCTGATCTTCGCGGGTACCGCGCTGTCCATCATTCCGCTCATCGCGGTATTCGTCGCATTCGGCCGCCAGATCGTCGGCGGACTCATGGAAGGTGCGGTCAAGGCGTGACGACACAAGAGGAACAGATTCGTCCCGGGCTGCGCTTCCCTCCCGGTTTCGCGTTCGGCGCGGCCACCTCGGCGTACCAGATCGAGGGCGCGGTCACCGAGGACGGACGCGGCCCGTCCATCTGGGACACCTTCACCAAGACCCCGGGGCGGGTGCTCAACGGGCACCACGGGGACGTGGCCATGGACCATTACCACCGCTACCGCCAGGACGTCGCCATCATGGCGGACCTCGGCCTGACGGCCTACCGCTTCTCGGTGTCGTGGCCGCGGATCCAGCCGACCGGCTCCGGCGCGGTCAACCAGAAGGGCCTGGACTTCTACAGGCGGCTCACGGACGAGCTCCGGAACAACGGCATCGACCCGTGGCTGACCCTCTACCACTGGGACCTGCCGCAGGAGCTGGAGGACAAGGGCGGCTGGCCCAACCGCGACACGGCCTACCGCTTCGCCGAGTACGCCGCGATCGTGCACGAGGCGCTGAAGGACCACGTCCACACCTTCAGCACGGTCAACGAGCCGTGGTGCGCCGCGTTCCTCGGCTACGCCTCGGGCGAGCACGCCCCTGGCCGGCGTGAGCCGCGCAACGCGATCAGGGGCGCGCATCACCTCAACCTGGCCCACGGCCTGGCCGTCCAGGCGATGGACGCGCGCCGCGCCGGCGGCTGCGTCAACCTGTACGCGATCTCCCCCGAGACCGGCAGCGAGGCCGACCTGGACGCGGCCCGCCGCATCGACGGCCTGCAGAACCGGTTCTTCCTGGACGCGCTGCTGACCGGCCGCTACCCCGAGGACGTCCTGAACGACATCCCGATCGACGACGACCTCGTGCGGCCGGGCGACATGAAGACCATCAACGCGCCGATCGACGTGCTGCTGGTCAACTACTACAGCCGCTTCACGGTCTCCGGCGCGCCCGGCGGCAGGGCGTCGGCGGCGGCGGCCCCCACGGACACGGCCTCGCCGTGGGTGGGCAGCGAGCACGTCTCGTTCGTCAACGGCGGCCGGCCGGTCACCGCGATGGGCTGGGAGATCGACGAGGACGGCCTGGTGGAGGTGCTCACCCGGGTGGCGCGGGACTACCCGCCGATCCCGATGGTGGTCTCCGAGAACGGCGCCGCCTTCGACGACGTGCTGGCCGACGGCCGCATCCACGACGCGCAGCGGCAGGCGTACGTGGAGGCGCACCTCGGCGCGTGCCGGCAGGCGATCGACGCCGGCGTGCCCCTGCAGGGCTATTTCGCCTGGTCGCTGATGGACAACTTCGAATGGGCCTGGGGCTACGGCAAGCGTTTCGGCCTGGTCCACGTCGACTTCGACACCCAGGAGCGGCTGCTGAAGGACAGCGCGCACTGGTACTCGGAGATCATCCGGCAGAATAGGCGACATGAACCGACCGACTCTTGAGGCAGTCGCGGCTCGGGCCGGTGTGGGCCGGGGCACGGTGTCGAGAGTCATCAACGGCTCGCCGAACGTCAGCGCCAAGGCCCGCGAGGCCGTCGAGCTGGCCATCCGCGAGCTGGGCTACGTGCCCAACAGGGCGGCGCGTGCCCTCGTCACGCGCCGCACGGACACGGTCGCCCTGGTGGTGTCGGAGTCCCAGTTCCGGGTCTTCGACGAGCCGTACTTCGCCGGCACCATCCGCGGCATCGGCTCGGCGCTGGCCGAGACCGGGCTGCAGCTGATACTGGCGATGGCGCGCTCCCCCGAGGAGCACGAACGGCTGGAGACCTACCTGACGGGGCAGCACGTCGACGGCGTGCTGCTGCTGTCGCTGCACGGCGCCGACCCGCTGCCGGGCAGGCTGGAGGAGATGGGCGTGCCGACCGTGCTCGGCGGCAGGCCCGTCGGCCTCGACCCCTACAGCTTCGTGGACATGGACAACCGGGCGGGGGCCAGGCAGGCGGTCAAACACCTGCTGGGCCTCGGCCGGGGCGCGATCGCCACGATCGCCGGCCCCCAGGACATGGGCGTGGGCGTCGACCGTCTGGCCGGCTACCGCGACGCGCTGCTGCCCTCGGGGCTGCCGGAGATCGTGGCCTTCGGCGACTTCTCCGAGGAGAGCGGCGCCACCGCCATGCAGGAGCTGCTGGAGAGCCATCCCGATCTCGACGCCGTCTTCGCCGCCTCCGACCCGATGGCCCTGGGCGCGATGCGCGTGCTCAAGGCCGCGGGCAAGGCGATCCCGGGCGACGTCGCCGTGATCGGCTTCGACGACTCCAAGGCCGCGCTGCACGCCGATCCGCCGCTGACCACCGTCCACCAGCCCACGGAGGCCATGGGCCGCCAGATGGCCCAGCTCCTCGTGGCCCGCATCAACGGCGAGGAGCTGCGCCAGCCCGTGGTGATCCTCGACACGCACCTGGTTCGCCGAGAGTCCGCCTGACCAGGCGTTATCCTGGCCCGGCTCGCTCGCACGCCCGACGAAAGGATCTTCTCCCGTGCCCCAGCTCGAAGGCGGCGGCTACACCGCGCAGATCAGCCCGCGCGGCGCCGCGCTCAGAACGCTCCGGCACGGCGGGCGCGACCTGGTGACGACCTGGCCCGAGCAGGGCCCGGTCCCCTACTTCGCGGGCACCGTCCTGGCCCCCTGGCCCAACCGGGTGGGCGGCGCCCGCTACACCTTCCAGGGCCGCTCGCACCGGCTTGAGGTGACCGAGCCCGACCGCGGTCACGCGCTGCACGGCCTGGTCGCCGTCGTCGACTGGAAGGTGGCCGAGGCCGGGGCCGATCGGGCGCGCCTGACGTACGAGCTGGCCGAGGCGCCCGGTTACCCGTTCACGCTGGCGCTGTCGGCCGAGCACCGGCTCGACGCGGGCGGCCTGACCACGACGGTCACGGCCCGCAACACCGGCGAGGCCGACGCCCCCTACGGCTGCGGGCCCCACCCGTGGCTGCTGGGCGAGGAGCTGGAGCTGCCCGCCGCCCGCTACCTGACGACCGACGACCGGCTGCTGCCGGCCGGCCTGGCCGACGTCGCGGGCACCCCGTACGACTTCAGGAAGCCGCGCCCGGTCGGCGACACCGTGATCGACCACGCCTTCACCGGGCTCGACCGCGGCGAGGCGCGGGTCGGCGGGGTGCGGCTCGCCTGGGACCCGGCCGTGCTGCCCTGGGCACAGGTCTGCACGAGCCGGCAGCTCGGCTACGAGGGCGTCGCGGTCGAGCCGATGACCTGCCCGCCCGACGCCTTCAACTCCGGCACCGACCTGGTCGTGCTGCGGCCGGGCGACGAACACGTGGCGAGCTGGACGATCAGCGTCGCCTGAACCCGGAAGGGGCCTCGCGTGGACAGCAGGACCAAGCGCCGCTTATCGCCCGCCGAGCTCGACGCGCTGGCCAGACGGGCCGTGGGGGCGGGCGTCTTCACGGCCGTCGAGCTGACCGACGGCTACGCCAACGCCGTGTGGCGGCTGACCCTGGAGGACGGCCGCGAGGTGGTGCTCAAGCTCTCCCCCTCGCCCGACCTCGACCAGCTCAGCTACGAGCGCAACCTGCTGCGCATGGAGGCCGCCGCCTACGAGCTGGCCGCCGCGGCGGGCGTGCCCATGGCCGAGCTGCTGGTGGCCGGCTTCGACGACCCGGTGCTCGGCGGCGACTACCTGATGCTGACCGCGCTCGACGGCGTCTCCTGGAACGACGTCAAGCCCGAGGGCGAGCAGGCGCTGCGCCGGGAGCTCGGCCGCCACCTGGCCGCCTTCAACGCGGTGACCGGCGAGGTGTTCGGCTACCCGCACGCCGGGATCGTCGGCTCGACCTGGCGGGAGGCGTTCCTGGCCATGGCGGGCGCGCTGCTGGCCGACACCGAGCGCTACCCGGCGCCGCTGCCCCGCCCGGCCGCCGAGATCATGGCGCTCTTCGAGCGGGCCGCGCCGGTGCTGGACGAGGTGACCACGCCGTGCCTGGTGCACTTCGACGTGTGGGCCGGGAACGTGTTCCTCGACCTGACCGGCGAGCCGCGCATCCAGGCGATCATCGACCACGAGCGGGCGTTCTGGGGCGACCCGATCGCCGAGTTCGTCACCCCGACGATCTTCGACGAGCTGCGCGAGGACGACCCGCTGCTGGCCGGCTACCGCGAGGTGACGCCGCTGGAGCTGACCTCCTCGGCCCGCGTCCGGCTGGATCTGTACCGCGCCTACCTCTACCTGATCCTGCTGGTGGAGAACGGACCCCGGCAGTACCCGGAGTCCGAGTACGCCAGGGTCCGCGATCTGGCCGTCAGCTCACTGACGGACGTCCTGGACCGCCTCGTACGGCTTCCCCTTGACGCCCGCTGACAGCTTGCCGCACTGACCACCGCCCGCGCCGTTCACCTGGTTCGGCACGCCGAGGTCGGCGGGCCCGGGGGTGTTGCCGGTGCAGGCGAGCGCGCCCTTGACCGTGGCGCCCGACAGGATCGGCGCGGTGTTGCCGGTGAGCACGGCCGCGCCGCGCAGCTCGGCGCCCACGACCGTGAGCCGGCCCGCGCCGGTGACGCTGAGCGCGCCGTCCACGCGCGTCCTGATCAGGTGCACGGCGGCGGGCCCGGCGGCGGTGAGCGTGCCGCTGATCCGGCCGCCATCCGTCACCAGCGAGGCGCCGGCCTTGACCGTGACCGGGCCGGTGACCTGGGCGTCCTTCAGGCAGGTGACGCCGTCGGCCACGGTGAGCGGGCCCCGGTGCGCGCCGGTGACGGTGCGGTCGCAGGCGGGCGGCGGGGCGATGGTGGTGACGGTGAAGCTCTTGGCCTGCCCGTAGTTGCCGGCGGCGTCGATCGAGCGGTACTCGACGGTGTGCCGGCCGCGCGGCAGCTTGCCGTAGACCAGGGAGTCGATGACGGTGCCCTGCTCGGTGAACGTCCAGGGCAGCTCGGAGGAGGTGGGCCAGCCGAAGTAGTTGAACCAGCCGTCGCCGTCCACCCGGGACTCCGAGACCACGTAGCCGTCGCGGTCGTCGTCGCCGGTGAGCTTCATCGTGAACGGGCCGTTGTAGACGTAGGTGTCGCCGGAGCGGGCGAGGGGCTCGGACAGCTCGTACCCGGTGGTGGGCTCGGTGGCGTCGACCTGCCAGGTCAGCGTGGTGGCGCCGAGGGTGGCGGTGAGGGTGTGGGCGCCGGGCGCCAGGTCGGCCGCGCCCAGGTCGAACTCGGTGCCGGTGCCCGCCGGCCGGCCGTCCAGCGCCCAGGCGACGGCGGGGACGGACGCCGCCGGGTGGGTGGTCTCGACGTACACGACGGCCTCGCGCCCGGCCGGGCGGTCCGTCGGCGTGGACGACACGACGGCGGCCTGGACGCCGTCGGGCGGCGTGGTGAGCGTGGTGTCCACGGTCCAGGTGCGGGTCCGGCTCATGGCGGTCCGGATCGCCGGGTCCCGGACGAACTCCGTGGGGTCGGCGACCGTGGCCGTGACCGTGTGCGTGCCCGCGGCCAGGCCCAGCGTGCGCAGGTCGAGGACGTCGGCGTCGCCGGGCAGGCTCTTGCCGTCCACGGCCCAGGTGGTGGTCAGCGAGTGCCCCACCGGGCGCATCGGCTCGACCCAGAGCACCCGGTCGGCCCCGACGGGCGCGGCGGTGGGCGTGGAGTCCTGGATCAGCGTGGTCTTGGCGGTGATGCGCTGGGTCATGACCTCGCGGCTGACCTGGTCGAAGTAGTAGCCGAGGGTCTTCATCATGGAGTGCCTGCTCGGCCGCCACACGCCGCTGGTGTAGTACAGGCCACCCTCGTAGCGGGCGATCGGGCCGCCGGACTCGCTGTCCTCGCCCAGCCACCGCCACCACTTCCGGCGCTGGTCGAGCATCTGCTGCTCGGTCAGCAGGCTGTGGTGCGCGCTGGAGGGCTCGGAGCCGCCGTAGGTCCCGCCGGGGACGCCGCGCTGGTAGTAGTCGTACTCGTCCTGCAGGCCGCCCAGGGAGTGGCCGAGCTCGTGCGGGCTGATCAGGGCGGACATGGAGTTGCTGCCCGAGGCGGTGGCGTAGCTGCCGCCCGCGCCGCCGTAGGTGCCGCTGTTGGCCAGGGCGAGGATCTGCCGGTTGCCCGACGTCGTCCCGGTGACCAGGTTCGCGAACCGGGTGGCGGCGGAGTTGTCCATGGTGATCAGTCGCTGCACGCTGCCGGGGTTGCAGCCGCCCCAGAAGCCCATGCTCAGCGGGGTGGTGCGGCGGGGCGCGTCCAGGCCGGGGTCGCAGCTCACGCCGGACTCGCCCGAGACGATGTCGATCCGGTAGACGTTGATGTAGTCGCGGTAGGTCTTGAACGGCTCGATCGACCACATCACGTTGAGGTGCCGGTCCACGTCGGCCCGGAACTTCGCCTGCTCGGCCTCGGTGTAGCCGTCGCCCATGACGATCAGGTTGAACCGCTTGGCCGGGGCGCCGGTGACCTGGACCGGCACGACCGTGGCCGCGCCGGGCCCGTCGGCGGCCGCCGACGCATGGGCGGATGGGACATAGAGGACGGCGGCGGCCAGTACCAGGGCCGCGAATCTACGCATGTCATGCACTATCGGCCCGATGGATCCGGCAGTCTCATCCCATAAGGGCATAACTCCGGAGTGATAGCTTCTGCGGGATGCAGCTCGAACTGAGACATCTCAGGACGCTGCGCGCCATCGCCGACCACGGCAGTGTGACCAGGGCCGCGGCGGCGCTCGGCGTCTCCCAGCCCGCGCTCACCGCCCAGCTCGGCCGGATCGAGCGCCTGCTCGGCGGGGCGGTCTTCACCCGCGACCACCGCGGCGTGGCGGCCACCGCGTTCGGGGAGTTCGTGCTGGCCAGGGCGCGGGTGGTGCTCGCCGGGGTGGACGACCTGCTGGCGGCGGGGCCGTACGAGCTGGCCGGGCAGGCGATCCGGGTGGGCGGCTTCGAGAACCCCGTCGTGGTGCCCCTCGTCGCGAACCTGGCGGGCGCGCTGCCGGAGGCCCGGATCACGCTGCAGACCGAGCACTACGTCCGGGTGCTGGTGGACATGGTGGCCAACGGCCGGCTCGACGTGGCGCTGGTGGCCGACTACCCCGACCACGAGCTGCGGCTCGGCCCGGCCATGGGGATGGGCGTGGTGGCGGTCGAGCCGGTGTTCGTGGCGCTGCCCGCCGCCCATCCGCTGGCGGGGCGCGCCGAGGTGGAGCTGGCCGAGCTGGCGGGCGAGCCGTGGGTGCTGCCGCCGCCCGACGGGATGGGCTGGCCGGAGCACCTGCTGGAGGCGTGCCGGCGGGCCGGGTTCACGCCGCGCGGGCGGTACCAGCTCGTGGAGGCCGGGGTGCGGCGGGAGCTGATCGCGGCCGGGCACGCGGTGTCGGCCTGCCAGGCGCTCTACGACCCGGGCGAGCGGGTGTCGGTGCTGCCGCTGCGCGGGAACCCGCTGTGGATGCGTCAGGTGCTCATCTGGCGGTCGTCGTTCGCCGCGCACGCGCCGGCGCTGCTGGAGAGCGCCCGCGCCGCGCACGCCGCCGTGGCGGCCCGCAGCCCGGTCTACACCGCCTGGACCGCCCGCTACGGCCGCCCGCCCCTGCCCTCCTGACCCCACCCCCTCCCACCGCCCCTCCGGCACGCCGGAGGGGCGGTGGGGCTTGCTCATTTCCGGGGACGTGACACAATCTCATTGGGTGATGAATTATGACTTGTGTGATAGCCGGAGGCGGTCCCGCCGGGGCCGTGCTCGGACTGCTGCTGGCCAGGGCCGGCGTCGAGGTCACGCTGCTGGAGAAGCACGCCGACTTCCTGCGTGACTTCCGCGGCGACACGATCCACCCCTCCACCCTGCGCGTGCTGGCCGAGCTCGGCCTGGCGGAGGACTTCCTGAAGCTGCCCCACCGCAAGGCCCACGAGCTGCGGCTGGTGACCGACACCGGCGACATCAGGCTCGCCAGCCTGCGCGGCCTGCCGGGCGGCTACGACTACATCGCGTTCGTGCCCCAGTGGGACTTCCTCAAGCTGGTCACCACGGCCGCGAACGCGTACCCGAACTTCCGGCTGCTGATGAACGCCGAGGCCCACGACCTGATCCGCGAGGGCGGGGCCGTGCGCGGGGTGCGCTACCGCGACCCGTCCGGCGAGCACGAGCTGCGGGCCACGCTGACCGTGGCGGCCGACGGGCGGCACTCGGCGCTGCGCGCCCGCGCCGGCCTGGTCCCCCAGGACCTGCACGCGCCGATGGACGTGGTCTGGTTCAGGCTGCCCCGGCACGACGACGACCCCGACGACACGTTCCTGCGCATCTCCAGCGGCCACATGATGGTCGCCATCAACCGGGAGACCTACTGGCAGCTCGCCTACCTGATCCCCAAGGGCGGCTTCGGGCGGCTGACCGGGCAGGGCATCGACGCCCTCAGGCGGCCGGTGGCCACGCTGCTGCCGTACCTGGCCGACCGGGTCGGGCAGATCGAGGGCTTCGACGACGTCAGCGTGCTCACGGTTGCGCTCAACCGGCTGCGCCGCTGGCACCGCCCGGGGTTCCTGTGCATCGGGGACGCCGCGCACGCCATGTCGCCGGTGTTCGGGGTGGGCATCAACCTGGCCGTCCAGGACGCGGTGGCCGCCGCCAACCTGCTGGCCGCGCCGCTCGCCGCGGGCCTGCCGATCCCGGAGTCCGTCCTGCACCGGCTGCAGCGGCGGCGCATGCTGCCCACGCGGGTCACCCAGGCGGCCCAGCGCCTGGTGCAGAACCAGGTGATCACGCCGGCGCTGGGGCGGCGGTTCGACGCGTCCAGGATGCCGCGTGACCTCACCAGAATTCCGCTGTTCAACCGGCTGCCGCGGCGTTTCATCGGCCTCGGGGTGCTGCCTGAGCATGTGAAGTCTCCCGAAAGCTGATAAATGCATTCTCACAACGTGGACAAGAGGGTCGGTGGGGCCGGGTCAGTGGAATACCCTCGTATCTCGTGAGCAGCAATCTCGTGGATCTCGATTCCTGGCGAGCCCTCCCCGCGGCCCAGCAGCCCGACTGGCCCGATCGCGGTGAGCTCGACAAGGTCGTCGCCGAGCTCGGCGGCCTGCCCCCGCTCGTCTTCGCCGGCGAGTGCGACCAGCTCAAGAGGCAGCTGGCGGCCGTCTCGCGCGGAGAGGCGTTCGTCCTGCAGGGCGGCGACTGCGCCGAGACCTTCTCCGGCGCGACCGCCGACAACGTGCGCAACAAGCTCAAGACGTTGCTGCAGATGGCGATCGTGCTGACCTACGCGGCGAAGGTGCCGGTCGTGAAGATCGGCCGGGTGGCGGGCCAGTTCGCCAAGCCGCGGTCGAAGGGCACCGAGATCCGCGACGGCGTTGAGCTGCCGGCCTACCGGGGCGACATGGTCAACGGGTTCGAGTTCACCCCCGAGTCGCGCGAGCCCGACCCGTGGCGGCTGCTCAAGGCGTACCACTCCTCGGCGGTGACGCTCAACCTGGCGCGCGCCTTCACCAAGGGCGGCTACGCCGACCTGCGCCAGGTGCACGCCTGGAACCAGGACTTCGTGGCCGAGTCGCCCGCCGGGCGCCGCTACGAGCAGCTGGCCCGCGAGATCGACCAGGCGCTGGCCTTCATGCGGGCCTGCGGGGCCGAGCCCGAGGAGTTCCACACGGTCGAGTTCTACTCCTCCCACGAGGCGCTCATCCTCGACTACGACCGGGCGCTCACCCGCATCGACTCGCGCACCGGCCTGCCCTACGACGTCTCGGCGCACATGGTCTGGATCGGCGAGCGCACCCGTCAGCTCGACGGCGCGCACGTCGACTTCTTCGCCGGCATCCGCAACCCGATCGGCGTCAAGCTCGGGCCGACGACCTCGCCGGAGGAGGCGCTCGCGCTGATCGAGAAGCTCAACCCGGACAACGAGCCCGGCCGGCTCACGTTCATCACCCGGATGGGCGCGTCCAAGATCCGCGAGCACCTGCCCACCCTGGTCAAGGAGGTCACGGCCGCCGGCGCCCAGGTGGCCTGGATCTGCGACCCGATGCACGGCAACACCTTCGAGGCGCCCAGCGGGCACAAGACGCGGCACTTCGACGACGTGCTCGACGAGGTGGCCGGGTTCTTCGAGGTCCACCGCGCGCTCGGCACCCACCCGGGCGGCATCCACATCGAGTTCACCGGCGACGACGTCACCGAGTGCGTGGGCGGCGGCCACGAGATCGTCGAGGGCGACCTCGGCACCCGCTACGAGACGGCCTGCGACCCGCGGCTCAACCGCGGCCAGTCCCTCGACCTCGCCTTCCGCGTGGCCGAGCTCTACCGGGGCTGAGCTGGTTCCGCGTGGCGCGTGTTCGTGACGCGCGCCGCGCGGACAACCGAACCGAATTCCAGTGCGAGCGGGGTCGGCGAGGCTATGATCACCCGAAGGACCGAAATTTCGGGAGAAATCGTGGACAGTGCCCCCGAGGGGGTCGACCCCAACGTCCCCAACGTCGCGCGGATGTACGACTACTACCTCGACGGCAAGGACAACTTCGCGGCCGACCGCGCCGCGGCGGAGCAGATCCTCAAGGTGTTCCCCAACACCAAGGAGGCCGCCCGCAGCAACCGGGCGTTCCTGCAGCGGGCCGTGCGGCATCTGGTGGACTCGGGCGTACGGCAGATCGTCGACCTGGGCGCTGGGCTGCCGACCCAGGGCAACACGCACGAGATCGCGCCCGAGGCCCGCGTGGTCTACGTCGACTACGACTCGGTGGTGTGCGTCCACGGCCGGGCGCTGCTGGCCCGTACGGACAACGTCGACATCCTGCAGGCCGACATCCGCGACGTGGACACCCTGCTGGACAAGCTGGGCGCGCTGGTCGACTTCGACCAGCCGGTGGCCTTCCTCATGCTGGCGATCCTGCACTTCATCCCCGACGAGCAGGCCCACCCCATCGTGGCCCGGCTGCGCGAGGTCAGCGCCCCCGGCAGCCACCTGGTGATCAGCCACGCCATCGACGCCAAGCCGGACACCACCCCGCAGGCGCTGGAGGTTTACAACCAGGCCACGGCCGCGCTGAGCCTGCGGACCGACAAGGAGATCCTGACCTTCTTCGAGGGCTACGAGCTGGCCGACCCCGGCCTGGTCTTCCCCCAGGACTGGCGTCCCACCGAGCCGCCCGCCCTGACGAACGGCACCGACGTCGGCTACGTCGGCGTCGGCCGCAAGCCCTGACGCACGGCCGGATCGCGGCCCCCGGTCCGGGCCGCGGTGAGGGCCGCAGTGAAAGGCGCGGTGAGGGGCCCGGTCAGGGCAGGGCCGCCAGGAGCTGCCGCACCCGGGCCGTCGGCGGCCCGGCCGGCACGGCGAGGTACGTGCGCACCTCGGGCTCGTCCAGGCCGGCGTAGGCCACGCCGCGGATCGGCGGCAGCTCGTCGAAGACCGGGTAGAACAGCGTCCACGACGGCGGGCCCGAGGCCAGGTCGATGAGCGTGTCGTGCAGGCCGGTGAAGGCCGGGCCGCGCGGCGGGTCCACGGCCGCCCGCGCCAGGGCCCCGGTGACCAGGTCGTGGAAGGGCGGGTTGCGCTCGCGGGGGGCGAGCCGTACGGGCAGGTCGCCCAGCTGGGCGAGGCTGAGCGTGCCGGAGCCGGCCAGCGGATGGGCCGCGGGCAGCGCCACGACCAGCGGCTCGGTCCAGGCGGGGAAGAACTCCAGGCCGGGCGCGGCGTCCACCAGCCGCACCAGCGCGGCGTCCAGGTCGCCGGAGCGCACCGCCGCCAGCCGCTCGGCCAGCCCCTGCTTGGTGAGCCGGACCCGCAGGCCGGGGTCGAGCCGGTCGAGCATGGGGTACAGGCGGGTGCCGGGCGCGGCGGACACGCCGAGCCGCAGGGTGGCCTCGGCCAGATGGCCGGTGACCGCCCGGCGGGCCCGTTCGGCCGCGGCGAGCACCTCGCGGGCCTCGGGCAGCAGTCGCTCCCCCGCCTCCGTCAGCCGCACGTGCCGGGTCGACCGGTCGAACAGGCGGGCGCCCAGCTCGCGTTCCAGCCTGCTCACCTGCTGGCTGACCGCGGGCTGCACGATGTGCAGCCGCTCGGCGGCCCGGCCGAAACCGCCCTCGTCGGCGACGGCGACGAAGTAGGCGAGCTGCCGCAGCTCCACTGTGTCTCCATTCATCATGATCTGTGATGACTGTCCAGGAGAACGTCTCCTGGTTCGCCCGCTCTTCCCGCGATGGACTGGCCGGCATGAACGGGAGTGGATCGATCGGGATCAGGCTGGGCGCGCTGTTCGGCCCGGCCGTGTTCGGCGTCACGGCGGCCGGGGTCGCCCTGCCGGACGTCGCCGCCGCACTGGGGGCGCGTCCTGGCGCGGTGGTGTGGGTGCTTACCGCGCACGCGCTGGCGTTGGGCATCGGGACGGCGCTGTTCGGGCGCCTGTCGGACGCGTGGGGGGTGCGCCGCACGCTGCTGCTCGGCTCCGCGGTGCTGGCGTTGGGCGCGCTGGCCTGCCTGGTGGCGCCGTCGCTGGGCGCGCTCGTGGCCGCGCGGGCGGTGCTGGCGGCCGGGTCGGGCGCGCTGTCGGCGGTCGCGCTGAACCTGGCGGCGACGGCCGAACCGGAGCGCCGTCAGGCGGTGCTGGCCTGGTTCGGCAGCGCGATGGCGGTGTTCTCGGCGGGCGCGACGCTGGCCGGCGGGCTGGTCACCCAGGCGTTGTCGTGGCGGCTCACGCTCGCGCTGCCCGCGCTGGCGCTGGTGGCGGTGCCGTTCTGCCTGCCGGTGGCGCGGCGCGCGGGGTCGGGCGGTCGGGTGGACGTCGTGGGCGCGGGGCTGCTGGCGGCGGGCGTGTCGGCGTTCCTCGTGCTCGTCCAGTCGGCCAACCTGGGGCTGACCTGGCCGGTCGCGGCGCTGGCCGGGGTGGTGGCGGTGCTCGCGGGGGCCGCGCTGGTCCGGCGCACCCGTACGGTCGCGGGCGGGTTCGTCCCGCGTGACCTGCCGGCCGACCGCGTCTTCCGCGGGGCCGCCCTGATCGGCGTCGGCGTGTACGGCGGCCTGTTCGCCACCATGTGGGCCGCCCCGCAGCTCCTGGCCGGGGTGCACGGGTGGAGCGTGCCGGCGATCGGCGCCTGGCTGCTGCCGGGCGCGCTGGTGGGCGTGGTGCTGGCCAGGATCGCGGGCACCCGGTCGTGGCTGCTGCCCGCGGTGGCCGCGGCGTTCGCGCTCTGCCTGGTCGCGGCGGGGCTCGCCGGAGCGCTCACCGGCGGGCAGGACGGGCACGGCGGGCCGGCGGGGTGGGCCGCCGTGCTGCTGGTGGTGGCCGCCTCGCTCGGGTTCCCGGCGTTCTCGCTGGCCCAGGTGGTGATCACGGCCCGGATGTCGGCGGGCTTCCCGGTGGAGCGGCGCGGCGGCGCGATGGGCCTGCTGAACCTGACGTTCTTCGTCGGCGGCGGGATCGGGCTCGGCGTGGCGGGCGCGTTGTCACGCCTGGCCGGGCTGCCCGGCACGCTCGTGGTGATCGCGCTGTTCCCGCTGGCCGCCGCCATGGCGCGGGCCGGGCGACGCGAGGGCCCCGCCGTGCCGGCGGGGCCCGCCGGGGTCAGTTCTGCTCGGCGTTCTTCAGCTCCTCGCTGAGCTCGGCCCGGATCGCGTCCATGTCGAGGGCGCGGACCTGGCGGATGAGGTCCTCCAGGGCCGGGGCCGGGATCGCGCCGGCCTGGGCGAAGACCACGATGCCGTCGCGGATGGCCATCAGCGTGGGGATCGAGGTGATGTCGAAGCCCTGGGCGAGCGCCTGCTCGGCGTCGGTGTCGATCTTGCCGAAGGTGATGTCGTCGTGCTTGTCGGAGGCCGCCTCGAAGATCGGCCCGAACTTCTTGCACGGCGGGCACCACGTCGCCCAGAAGTCGAGCAGCACGATGCCCTTGTCGGCGATGTCGTTGAAGTTCTTCTCTGTTACTTCGATGGTCGCCACAAGTGGCTCCTCGCTCTTCGGTGAAATTGCAACCGTGTCAACCACGTACCCCCCACCAGCATTCCATGCTCTGAGGGCCCGCAACCCCGCTGCGGCGGGCGTTCCGGAACGCCGGAAGGCGCGGCCCGCGGGCCGCGCCTTCCGCACGGATCAGCACGGGTCAGTGGCCGCCGGGCAGGGTCAGGCCGATCACCAGGGGGTCGTGGTCGGAGGAGCGGTAGGCGTCCGGCTGGTAGAGGCCGGGCGGGTTGAACTCGGTGTTGTAGTCGCGGATGCGCGGCTCGTCGGAGTTGATGTGCCAGATCGTGGTGCTGGTCACCCGCTTGAGCAGCTGCTTGCCGGCGAAGGCGTGGTCGAGCTCGCCCGCCAGGCCGTCGAACAGGTAGCTGTAGCGCTGCGCCTGCGGCACGAACCGCTTGGTGAGGCTGGTCAGGCCGCCGGCCTCCAGCGTGTCGATCGGGTCCTCCTCGCCGTAGGCGTTGAGGTCGCCGAGCACGAGCGGGTTGGGCAGGTCCTGGTCGCCGATGATGCCGAGCAGCGCCTGCGCCTGCTTGACGCGGGTGGGGTTCCAGCAGCTCTGGCCGTCGCCCTGGTCGGCGTCGGGGCCGCCGGCCGGGCAGCTGCCCTTGGACTTGAGGTGGTTGACGATCATGGTGAACGGCTGGCCGCCGCCCTTCCTGCGGAAGGTCTGGATCAGCGGCGGACGGCTGAAGACCGGGTCCTGGGAGGCCTTGGTCTCGCCGACCGGGGTGAGCTTGCCCGGCTTGTAGATCAGGCCGACCTGGATGAGGTCCGTGCCGGGGTAGGGGTGGCTGAGGGCCGCGTACGTGCCGGCGCCGACCTCGGCGTTGACGGCGTCCACGAGCGCCTGCAGCGCGGTCTGGCCGTTGTTCTCGACCTCCATGAGGGCGACCGCGTCGGCGTCCAGGCCCTTCAGCGCGGCCACCAGCTTGGCGAGCTGCCGCTGCTGCTCGCCGGCGTTGCTCGCGCCGCGCGAGCCGATGGTGGTGAACCAGTTGAGGGTGTTGAACGAGGCCACCTTCACGTTGCCCACCACCGGGAAGGGGCGCGGCGTGCGCGGGTTGGCGTCCAGGTAGGCGATCGGCTGGGTGGGCTGGAGGCGGTACTCGCCGAAGCCGTACCCGAGCACGCCGGTGACGCCGGCGGCCACGGCGCCCGCCCGCGTGACGGGCGGCAGCGTCGCCGGGTTCTCCCGGTTGGAGCCGTCGTCGATGAGCAGCGAGCGGCGCGTGTCGGCGGCGGGGTCCACGCCGGGCCGGTCGGTGGGCTGGTAGAGCCGGCCGTGCGCCGACACCGTGACCTCGCCGAAGCGGCCCAGGTTGTAGTTGTCGTCCACGGTGAGCGGCTGCGGGAAGGTGAGCAGCATGTTCTCGACGGCCTCCAGGCCGTCCGCGGCCGGGGGCAGCGTGTACGGCTGCGCCGCCACGCTCCCGGTGCCGCAGACGTCCACGGCGGTGACCGGGGACAGCTCGGTCCAGCCGTTGAACTCGGTGGCCTTGCCGGTGACCAGGACGCGGTCGCCGGTCTTGACGTCCTTGAACGACTCGCGGGCGAAGACGAACAGGCCCTCGGAGGTCCTGGGGTCGGCGTCCGGCCGCGGGTCCTGGAGGAAGAAGCCGCTGAGCTGGTCGGTCCGCTGGAAGTCGCCGGTCACGATGCCTTCGACCCGTACGGTCTGGCCGGTCAGGGGGCCGGTGTCGCCGCTGCCCTGCACCTCGGCGACGCGGCGGTCGGCCGGGGTGTCACAGGGCGCCGCCGCCGTGTCGGCGAGGGCCGGCGTGGCGGTCAGGGCGCCCGCCACGAGGGCAGCGAGTGCTGCTCGGGATAAAACGCGCATGACCGGCACTTTAGAGGGATTATTGACCGCATATTTCCACACAAAAGTGGATAGAACATTAAATCATCGAACCTTGACATCGGCGGCACGCGGGTATGACCAGTGCATGGACTGGGTCACCTGCGCGTTTTCTGCTGCCTGCCCCGGAATCGCCCAACAGCCGTCCGGCCTGTGCCTGGCGCATCTGCCGGCCGAGGACCTGCCCGCCGTCCTCGCCCGGTTGTCCCCCGGCAGGCTGCTCGACCTCCGCGGCACCACCGTCAACGGCGACCTGCTCTCGCGGGTCCTGGAGGCGACGAGTTGCAGACCGGGCCGCGCCCGGCTCGACCGGGCCAGGTTCACCGGCGACGTCAGATTGTCGGGCGTGACCTTCGCCGGGGACGTGTCGCTCGACGGAGCCAGGTTCGAGCGGCTCGCCTCCTTCTTCGGGGCCCGATTCGAGGGCAACGTGTCGCTGGCGGCGGCCAGGTTCACGCGCGAGCTGTCCTTCCACGGCGTACGCGTCCGGGGGCACGTCTCGCTCGACCGGGCCGTGATGTCCCGCGACGCGCTGTTCGGCCAGGCCGTCTTCGAGCACGGGCTCTCCTGCGAGGGCGCCCGGTTCGACGGGTACGCCACCTTCGACGACGCCCGCCTGGGCACCGGCGCCACGTTCCGCGGGGCCAGGTTCGGCCGGACGCTCTCCTTCCGCAAGGTGCGCGGGCAGGCGGGGTTCGACTACGCCCACTTCGCCGGGGACGCCTACCTGTCGGCCTCCGGCAGGCTCTCGGCCGCGCGCGCCCGCGCCGACGGCCTGCTCGACGTGACGGTCGCACGCTGCGGGGTGGACCTGCGGCGGGCCGAGGTCTTCGGGGCCGCCACCGTGCGGCTGACCGACTCCAGCGCCGACCTGGAGGGCGCCGTGCTGCACGGGCCCGCCTCGGTGACCGGCAAGGGCCTGTCGATGCTGAGCTCGCTGCGCCAGGTGGACGCCGCCAGCCTCACGCTGACCGGCCTCGACCTGTCGGGCTGCGGCTTCGCCGGGCTCACGCACCCGGCCGGGGTGCGGGTCAGGAACTGCACGTTCGCGCTCACGCCGCGCGGCGTGCGGGTCAGCCTGCGCCGTCCGATGCTGCGCTGGATCTCGCGGCGCAGCGCGCTGGCCGACGAGCACGCCCTGCGCGGCTGGGACGCCTCCGGCGGCTCGCCCACCACCCCCGACCTGCTGGCCGCCCTCTACGCCGAGCTGCGCGGCCGGATCGAGGACCGCGACACCTCGGCCGACTTCGCGTTCGCCGCCATGGAGATGCGCCGCCAGGCCGGTGAGCACTGGTGGCTGTCGCTGTCGTGGCTGCTGTGGGGGTACGGCATGCGGCTCGGACGCGCGGTGGCCTGGTGCACGCTGCTCGCGGCGCTGACGGCGGCGGCGGTGTTGTGGAGCTCCACCTCGCACGCGGCCCGCCAGGCGGTCCACCACAACCCGGTCCTCCACCAGTAGCCGGGCCGAGCCGTCCACCACCGGTCAGCCACCGGCAGGCGGGCCGAAATGCGGTGGCAGGCGGCGGACCGGGCTCGCTAGGGTCGCGCCGGTGAGTACCGATCCGCTGCCGCTGCTGTGGTTGACGGGCCCCACGGGCGCCGGGAAGTCCTCGGCCGGGTGGGAGATCTTCGACCATCTGGGCCGCGGCGGCGTCAAGGCGGCGTTCCTCGACGCCGACCAGATCGCCCTGTGCCATCCGGCGCCGGAGGGCGGCACGCATCGCCTGCGGGCGCGCAACCTGGCGGCCCTGTGGCCCGGGTTCCGGCGCGCGGGGATGCGCTGCCTGGTGCTGGCCGGGTTCGTGGACACGCCCGAGGAGGTCGGCGAGTACACCGCGCTGCTGCCCGGCGCGGCGTTCACCGTGTGCCGGTTGCGGGTGCCGCACGCGGAGCTGCGGGAGCGGTTCCTGGGGCGGGGCTGGCGTCCGGACCTGGTGGAGGCGGCCGTGGCCGAGGCCGTCGAGCAGGACCGCAGCCGGTACGCCGACCTGTGCGTGGACACCGGCGGCCGGACGGTGGCCGAGACGGCCCGGCTGGTGCTCGACCGGCTGGGCGGCTGGCCGCCGCCCGTCGCGGACATCCGCCCAGCCTCGGCCTTTCCGGACACGCAGGGCCACTGTGCCGGTTCCGGCGTGCCGGTTCCCCTGGTGTGGTTCTCGGGGGCGACGGCGGCCGGGAAGTCGACGGTCGGCTACGAGGTCTTCAGCCGCGTCCACCGGTCGGGCGTACGGGCCGCCTACGTCGATCTGCGGCAGATCTCCGCGCTGCGCCCGTCCACCGAGGAGGAGGGCCGCCGGCTCAGGGCACGCGGCCTGGCCGCGTTGTGGGACGGGTACCGGGCGGCCGGGGCCGGCTGCCTGGTCGTCTCCGGCGGGGCCGACTCCGACGAGGCCGTCCGCGCCTGCACCCGCCTGCTTCCCGGCCTGACCCCGACCGTGTTCCGGCTGCACGCCTCCCCCGCCACGCTGCTGGAACGCGTGCTGCTGCGCGGCCGGGGAGGCGGCCCGGCGACGCCCGGCGACGAGCTGCGGGGGCTCGGCCCGGACGCCCTGCGGGCCGTGGCCGGGCGGGCGGCGCGGGAGGCCGCCGCCCTCGACCGGGCGGGGGCGGGCGACGTGCGCCTGGACACCGACGGCCGGCCGCCGCAGGAGGTGGCCGCGCAGGTCATGGCCCATCTCCGGCTTCCGTTCTAGTGACTTTGCGCATTCAGTCGATTACTTTGAGTGACGAGTCGCAGAGTGCGGCCGACAGTTTCGGAGGTGTCCCCCGTGCCCCGCATCGTCACCAAGATCAGCGCTGTGCTGGCGTCCGTCGTCCTGCTCGCCGCGGCGGGAGCCGTCCCGGCCCAGGCGGCCGGAGAGGCGTACTTCGAGTTCACCGACACCGACGGCCGGTCAGGGTTCGTCATGCAGCTCACCGACCCCGACTCCATCCGGCACGCCCGCGACCTGCTGGCTGGGGCCACCGACGAGCGGCCGCACGTGCACGGCCGCATCGTCAAGCGGCCCGTCGCCTACAACGCCCGGTGGAGCTACCACCTGCAGCCCGAGACGATCGGCTTCTTCGACGTGGCCATCGAGGTCTGCGACGCGAGCATGACGTACGTGGAGGAGTACCTCGACGAGGTGGGCGGCGCGTTCCTGCCGGGCGGCCACTGGTGCCCGTGGAGCTCGCGCCTGACCCGCGAGCTCCCGGCCATGTAGGGCCCGGCTCAGAGGGCGGCGGCCAGGTCGCCGATGACGGCGAAGTGCCGGGGCCAGCCGCCGCCCATGATCCGGCGGGAGAGCTGCTGGGTGGGGTCGTCGGGGTCGAAGCCCTCGTGGTCGAGGAACAGCCGGGTGCCCCGGCCCTCCGGCACCAGCCGCCAGGTGACCGTCCAGTCGGCCTGCTTGCGGTCGCTCCAGCTGATCCGCAGCAGCTTCTCCGCCTCGAACTCCAGCACCCGGCAGTGGACCGTGCCGTCGAACCCCACCGCCTTCCTGGGCTGGGTGGTGAAGGTGAACCGGTGGCCCACCTCCAGCCGGAAGTCGTTGGGCATCAGCCAGCGGGCCATCAGCTCGGGATCGGTCAGCGCCCGCCACACCTTGGCCGGCGGGTGCTTGAGGAACTCGTCCAGCCTGATCGCGGTCCGGTCCTCAGCCATCCTCTTCCTCCATCTCGTCGAGCAGCGCGGACAGGCCGGTCAGCTTCTCGCGCCAGAACCTCTCGTACGGGGTGAGCCAGTCGCGGATCTCCATGAGCGGCTCGGCCTCCAGCTGGTAGTGCCGTTCGCGCCCCTTGCGGGCCTCGGCCACGAGCCCGGCGTCCTTGAGCACCTTGAGATGCTCCGAGACGCTGGGCCGGCTCATGTCGAAGCGCTCGGCCAGCCGTCCGGCGGGCTGGGGGCCCTCCTGGAGCAGCAGGCGCAGCAGTTCGCGCCGGGCCGGGCTGGCCAGCGCGGTGAAGACGTGGTCGGCGGTCATGCCTGGCTGACCACGAACCCGTTGCCGAAGGGGTCCTGGAAGAGAAGCTGGCGTCCCCACGCCTGCTCGCTCGGCCCCTCGAAGGCGACGTCGTGCGCGGCGAGCCGGGCGGCGAGGGCGTCGAGGTCGGGCGCGGCCACCACGAGCCCGCCGACGGGGGCCATGTCGGGGAACCAGGAGGCCAGCAGGAGCGTGGTCGCCGCACCCTTGGGCGCGACGGTGAGCCAGCGGCCCATGGGGAACGGGTTGTCGGTGCGCACCTCGAAGTCGAGCACGCCGGTGTAGAAGTCGAGCGCCCGCGCCTGGTCGGCGACGGGCACGGTGACGGTGAGGATCCCGGAAATCAGCATGTCGGACACTATACGTAGGATTTTTCCGACATATCAAGTCGCGGCGCGAAATATCGGGGACTTCCCTGATAGGCCATCGGCGGCTCACTCCGTAAACTGGGATCATGCGGATCGACGACTACGTGGCCGACCTCGATCGCGCGCTCTCCGGCCCGTCCGGCGCGAAGCGCGACCTGGTCGTCGAGGCCCGCGACAGCCTGTCCGACACCGCCGACGCCCTGGAGGCCGACGGCCTCGACCGCGCCGAGGCCGAGCGGCTGGCGGTCGCCGAGTTCGGCCCGGTCACCGAGATCGCCCCGGGCTACCAGAGCGAGCTGACCGCCGTGGCCGGGCGGCGGCTGGGGCTGCTGCTGTTCATCAGCGTCCCGCTGACCGCGCTCATGTGGTCGATGGTGTGGCGCACGTACCCCGCCGACCCGGCGCTGTGGGTGGGCCGTCCGGCCTGGTACCACCTGATCTCGAAGCTGCTCGACATCTGCCAGCTCGCCACCGGCCTGTACGGCGGCCTCGCCCTGCTGGCGCTGGGCCGGGGCGCGCGCTGGATCCGCCGTCCGCACCTGGTGACCAGGTCGCTGGGCATCGTCGTGTGGGGCATGCTGCCGCTCGGGGGCGCCATGAGCCTCGTGCTGTCCTACAGCCCGCCCGGGCCGGGCACGATGACCGGCTACCTGCCCGCGTTCCTGGCGAACCTGGTCACGACCGCGTTCTGGGGCCTGCAGATCTACGGCGCCACGCGCTGCCTGCGGGTCAGCCGCACCCGCCGGCCCGCCGCCGCCCCGTCAGCCTGAGGCCGGCGCGTCGGCCCGTACGTCGGCCCGCGTGTCGGCCTGGAGCACGCCGCCGATCACGCTGGTGAACTCCCGCCAGGCCGACCGCTCCCCTTCTAGCTGCTTCCTGCCCGGGTCGGTCAGCCGGTACGTGCGCCGCTTGCGCCCGCCCACCGTGGCCCACTCGCTGGCCAGGTAGCCGACCCGCTCCAGCCGCCGCAGCGCCGGATAGACGGTGCCGGTGGGCACGCTCAGCGCACCCCCGCTGCGCTCCTGGAGCGCCTCGATGATCGCGTAGCCGTGCAGCGGCTCCCGCTCCAGCACCGAGAGCAGCAACGCGTCCATGTGCCCGCGCAGCGCGTCTGGATTCATGCTCCTGATCCTAGACAACCGTTCGCCATGTAGCCAGTCTACATGTAGGCTGCCTATATGTAGGTAGACACAACAACGGAGTCGATCGAATGGACGTACTCGAACTCGCCCGCACGCAGTTCGCCGTGACGGGAAGCCTGCACTTCCTGTTCGTCGTGCTCACGCTCGGGCTGGCGCCGGTCGTGGCGCTCATGCACACCCGCCACGTGCTCTCCGGCAGCGCGCTGCACGGCGGCATGACGCGGTTCTGGGGGCAGATCTACGTCATCAACTACGCCCTGGGCATCGTCACCGGCCTGGTGATGGAGTTCCAGTTCGGGCTGTCGTGGAGCGGGCTGTCCCACTACGCCGGAGACGTGTTCGGCGCGCCGCTGGCCATGGAGACACTGGTGGCCTTCTTCCTGGAGTCCACGTTCCTGGGTCTGTGGATCTTCGGGTGGGGGCGGCTGCCCAAGTGGCTGCACCTGGCCTGCATCTGGCTGGTGACGCTGACCGCGTACGCCAGCGCGTTCTTCATCATGGTCGCCAACTCCTTCCTGCAGAACCCGGCCGGCTCGGTGGTCAGGAACGGCCGGCTGGAGCTGGTCGACTTCGGCGCCCTGCTCACCAACAAGACGCTGGTCTTCTCCTTCCCCCACGTCATCGGCGCGGGGCTGCTGACCGGCGGCCTGGTGCTGGCCGGGGCCAGCGCGTACCAGCTGCGGCGGCGCACCCGCGAGACGCTGTTCTTCACCAAGTCGCTGCGCACGGGGGTCGGCGTGGCGGCAGTCGGCGCCTTCCTGGCCCTGGGCTTCGGGTACGCGCAGTTCGGCGGCGTCCAGGAGGGCAAGTTCGACGGCGACGCGGGCGCCGGGGTGCCGCTCGGGCTCATGATCGAGATCGGCCAGCTCCTGGCGTTCGTGCTGCTGTTCGTGCTCCTGCCGCTCATCTACTGGCTGCCGCGCTGGCGGTGGACGCACCTCGTGCTGATCGTGATGACCCCGGTGCCGTTCGCGCTGGCGATCCTGGGCTGGATGGCCAGGGAGATCGGCCGCCAGCCGTGGATGGTCTGGCACAAGCTCACCGTGGCCGACGCCCTGACGCCCGGCCTGACCTCGGGCATGGTCACGGCCTCGCTGATCGGGTTCGCCGGCGTGCTGGGGCTGCTGGCGGTCGTCGACTACGTCCTCATCGCCCGGGTCGTCCGGCGCGGCCCGCGCGACCTCGACCTCGGGGCCGTCCCGGCCGGCGCCGAGCCCGCCCCGGCGCTGAGCTACTAGGAGTGCTGACATGGAAGTGATCTGGTTCCTGTTCTTCGCGGTGCTGCTGGCCGGGTACTTCGCCCTGGAGGGCTTCGACCTCGGCGTCGGCCTGCTGCTGCCGGTGCTGGGCAGGACGCGCGGCAACCGCGACCGGATGGTGGCCGCGATGGCGCCGTTCGTGCTGGCCAACGAGGTGTGGCTGGTGGCGGTGGCCGGGACGCTGTTCGGGGTGTACCCGCGCCTGGAGGGCGAGGTGCTGTTCGGGCTCTACCCGCTGGTGGTGGCCATGCTGCTGAGCTGGATCGTGCGCGACGCCGGGCTGTGGTTCCGGCGGCGGCTGGACGGCGCGAGGTGGCGCGGCTTCTGGGACGCGATGATCGCGTTCGGGTCGCTGGGGTTGTCCTTCGGGTGGGGCATGGCGCTGCACGCCGCCGCGACCGGGTTCGCCTCCTCGCCGGTGAATCCGGTCGGGGTGCTGCTGGGCGTGCTGGTGACGCTGCTGTTCGCCTTCCACGGGTGGACGTTCCTGGCCTGGCGGGAGCCGGGCGCGTTCGGGGCCGTGCGGTCGGGGCGGGCGCTGCTGCTGTCCGGGCTGGTGGCCGCGCTGCCCGCGATCGGCCTGCTGGCGGGGGCCATGCCGTACTTGCTGGAGCACAGCGCGCCGGCGGCTACGTTGAATGTGCTCAGTGTCATGGCGTTGCCGTTCGCGCCGATCATGCTGGGCGCGCAAGTATGGGTATGGCGGACTTTCCGGCCAGGTAAGGGCGCCGTCCCGCTCCCCTCGTTCTTCTGAAGGCCACGTGCATAAGGATCTTCTGCGGCTCATGCGGGCCGAGCGCTCGGTGCGCCGCCACCTGACCGTCACCATGGTCGCGGCGGTGCTCGCCGGGCTGCTCGTGCTCGCGCAGGCCGAGCTGCTGGCCGGCGTGCTGTCGGGCCGGTTCACCGCCGCCGCGCTGGGGGCGCTCGCCGCCGTCGTGGGCGTCCGGGCGCTGCTGGCCTGGACGCAGGGCGTCTTCGCCGGGCGCACCGCGACGGGCGTGAAGTCCGCGCTGCGCCACCGGCTGCTGGCCCGCCTGGGCGAGCTGGGGCCGTCCAGGCTGACCGGTCACCGGTCGGGCGAGCTGGTCACGCTGACCGGCCGCGGCCTGGACGGCCTCGACGCCTACCTGACCGGCTACCTGCCCTCGATCGCGGTGGCGGCCGTGGTGCCGGTGGCCGTGCTGGTCCGGCTGTTCGCCGCCGACCTGGGCAGCGCGGTGATCGTCCTGGTGACGCTGCCGCTGATCCCCGTCTTCGGCGCGCTGGTCGGCATGACGACCAAGGCCGTCACCGAGCGGCAGTTCCACGCCCTGTCGCGGCTCGGCGGGCACTTCCTCGACGTGGTGCGCGGGCTGCCCACGCTGCGCGCCTTCGGGCGGGCCCGCTACCAGGCCACGGTCATCCGGCAGGTCGCCGACGCCCACCGCAGCGCGACCATGCGCACCTTGCGGGTGGCGTTCCTGTCGTCGCTGGTGCTGGAGCTGTGCGCGTCGCTGTCGCTGGCGCTGGTGGCGGTGCCGATCGGGCTGCGGCTGCTCGGCGGCTCGCTGGACCTGACGACGGCGCTGCTGGTGCTGCTGCTGGCGCCGGAGGCGTACCTGCCGCTGCGGGCCATGGGGACCCGGTTCCACGCCTCCATGGAGGGGGTGGCCGCCGCCGACGCGGCCTTCGCCGTCCTGGACGAGGCCGCCGGCGACCCGCCCGGCCCGGCCCGCCCGTACGACGGGCATGGCGCGCCGGAGATCCGCCTGGAGAACGTGACCGTCCGCTACCCCGGCAGGGACGAGCCCGCCCTGGAGAACGTGACGCTCACCATCGCGCCCGGCCAGCGGGTGGCGCTGGTCGGCGAGAGCGGCGGCGGCAAGAGCACCCTGCTCCACCTGGTCCTGGGCTTCCTGCGCCCGTCCGAGGGACGCGTCCTGGTCGACGGCGCCGACCTGCGCGAGCTGGACCTGGACAGCTGGCGGGCGGCCCTGACGTACGTGCCGCAGCGGCCCCACCTGTTCGCCACCTCCGTGGCCGACAACATCCGGCTGGGCGCGCCCGGCGCCACCCTGGAGGAGGTCCGGCGGGCGGCCGCCGCCGCGCACGCCGACTTCGTGGACGGCCTGCCCCAGGGTTTCGACACCGTGGTCGGCGAGCGCGGCGCGAACCTGTCGGCCGGCCAGCGGCAGCGCGTGGCGCTGGCCCGCGGCTTCTGCCGCCCGGACGCCACGGCGCTGCTGCTCGACGAGCCCACCGCCCGCCTCGACGGCCGCAGCGAGGCCGCCGTCGTGGCCGCCACCGCGCAGCTGGCGCGGGGGCGCACCGCCGTCATCGTCGCCCACCGGCCCGCGATGATCGACCTCGCCGACCGGATCGTGCGGGTGCACGAGGGCCGCGTCGTCGCCGACACCACCCGCGACCGGCCGCCGGCCCACCCGGACGGCGACGGTCAACGGGAGCCGCAGAGCGCGGTCTCCCTTCCCGAGGGGAGCGCGCGATGAACCGGCGCATGGGCACCCGGCTGGCCTGGGCCGTGCTGGCCGGGGCGGCCGCCGACCTGGCCGGGCTGGGGCTGATCGCGGCCGCCGCCTGGCTGATCACCAGGGCCGCGCAGCAGCCGTCCCTGGCCGCGCTGAGCGTGGCCATCGTGGCGACCAGGGCGTTCGCCACCGGCAAGGGCGTCTTCCGCTACGCCGAACGGCTCACCGGCCACGACGTGGCCCTGCGCGCCCAGGCCGGCACCCGCGAGCGGCTCTACCAGGCGCTCGTCCCGCCCCAGCGGCCCCGCCACGGCGGCGCCGACCTGCTCAGCCGCATGGTGGACGACACCGAGGCCGTCCAGGACCTGCTGGTCCGCGCGCTGCTCCCGGCCGCCGCGGCGCTGCTGACCGGGCTGGCCGCGGTCGCCATCGGGCTGTTCGTGCTGCCGCTGACCGCGCTGGTGCTGGTGGCCGGGCTCGTGGTGGCGGGCGTGCTGCTGCCCGCCGCGACCGCCGCCGCCGCGCGCCGCTGGTCGGCCCGGATCGCGCCGGCCAGGGCCGCGCTGGCGGCCCGCGTGGCCGACCTCGTGCACGGCTCGGCCGACCTGGCCGCCTACGGCGCGGGCGAGCGGGCCCTGTCCGGCGCGCTGGCCGCCGACGAGGCGCTGGCCGCGCTGGAGCGCCGGCAGTCGCGCGTGCACGCCGCCGCCCTGGCGGTCGGGACGCTGGCCCAGGGCCTGACGGTGGCGGCCATCGTGCTGCTCGCCCAGGGGGCGGGCGCCGGCTCCGTCGCGACGGCGGTGCTCGCGCTGACCGCGCTGGTGTCGTTCGAGCCGGTGCTGCCGCTGGCGGCGGCGGGCGAGCGGATGGCCGGGATCACCGCAGCGATCCGGCGGCTGCGCGAGGTCCGCGCCGCCGCGCCGGCCGTCACCGAGCCCGCCGCGCCCGCGCCCGTGCCGTCGGCTCCCCTGACGGTCGAGGTCGACGACCTCGTCGTCCGCCATCCCGACGCCGCGCGGCCCGCCCTCGACGGCGTCTCCCTGCGCCTGACCCCGGGCCGCCGGGTGGCGATCGTGGGCCCGAGCGGGGCGGGCAAGAGCACGCTGCTGGCCGCGCTGATGCGCCTGGTCGAGCCCGAGTCGGGAAGCGTGCGCGTCAACGGGACCGACCTGCGCGACCTGTCCGGCGACGACGTCCGCACCCTGATGACCGGCCTCACCCAGGACCCGTACATCTTCCGCACCACCCTGCGCGACAACCTGCGCCTGGCCGGGCCGGACGCCGGCGACGAGCGGCTGACGGCGGCCGTCCGGGAGGCCAGGCTCGGCCCGTGGGTCGAGCGCACCGGCTGGGACGCCGAGCTCGGCGAGGACGGCAGGACCGTCTCCGGCGGCCAGCTCCAGCGCCTGGCCCTGGCCAGGGCGCTGCTGTACGACCCGCCCGTGCTGCTGCTGGACGAGCCCGCCGAGGCGCTCGACGAGGAGACCGCCGACCGCCTGATGGCCGACCTGCTGGACGTCATCCGCGACCGCACCACCGTGCTGGTGACCCACCGGCTCAAGGGCCTGGAGTCGGTGGACGAGGTCGTGGTGCTCGACGAGGGCCGCGTCGTCCAGCGCGGGCGGCACGACGAGCTGGTGGCGGTGCCCGGGTACTACCGCGACCTGTGGGAGTCCGAGGCGCTGACCCGGCGGTAGCCGTTCCTCTTGCCCTCGCTTTGAGTTTGCGTCGCCATCAGGTTTATGATGCAAACCTGTTTGCGGGTAAGAGGAGTTGGCATGGTTGACGACGATCGGGCGCGTACTCCCGAGGAGACGCTGCGGCTGATCGAGCAGCAGCGCTCCGCCACGGTCCGGCGCCTGCACGGCGACCCGGTGCTGCTCTACGTGCCCTGGGGCGTGGCCTGGCTGCTCGGCTTCACGGCGCTGTTCCTGCACTACGGCCTCGACGGCGTCCCCTACGCGCCGATCTCCCGCCCGCAGGCGCTCATGGTGCTGTTCGCGGGCATGTCGCTGGCCGGGGCGATCGCGATCTTCGGCATGGTGAAGATGGGGGCGCAGGTCCGCGGCGAGACCTCGGCCAAGGGCATGATGTACGGCTACGCCTGGGCGGCCGGCCTGGTCTCCATGACGGTGCTCGCCATCCGCCTCAGCCCCCAGCTCCCGGCCACCGAGAGCGGCCTGCTGTGGGGCGGCGGGTTCATGATGCTCGTCGCGCTGCTCTACATGGCCGGCGGCGCGATCTGGACGTACTGGCCGATGTTCTTCGTCGGCGTGTGGGCGGCGGTGGTCAACGGCGTGGGCGTCATGCTCGGCGCCGGCTGGCACGCGCTGTTGACGGCCGTGCTGACCGGCGGCGGCTACATCGCGGCCGGCGTCGTGCTGCGGCGGCGGATGTGAGCCCCGACGGGGCCGTCCCCGAGCTCGACCCGGTGATCCACGCACAGGCCAGGCTGCGGGTGGTCGCCACGCTCAACACCCTCGGCGGGCGCGACGAGATCGCCTTCCCCTCGCTGAAGGACCTGCTCGGGATGACGGCCGGCAATCTCTCGGTGCACCTGACCAAGCTGGAGGACGCCGGTTACGTCCGCATCACCAAGACCCACAAGGGCCGCACCCCCGTCACCTACGTCGCGCTCACCCAGCGCGGACGGCTGGCCTTCGAGGACTACACCAAGGCGATCCGCGCCTTGCTCGACAACGCTGGAGGAACCCCATGACGGCCCTCGCCAGAACGGTGGAGGTCACCCGCCGCTACGGGGACGTGCTCGCGCTCGACCGCGTCTCGCTCGACATCCGGGCAGGAGAGCTGGTCGGCCTGCTCGGCCCGAACGGCGCGGGCAAGTCCACCCTGATCAACCTGTTCGTCGGGCTGCGCCGCCCGACCTCCGGCACGGTCGAGCTGTTCGGCGGCTCCCCTCAGGATCCCGTCATCCGCCGGGGCATCGGCGTGACCCCGCAGGAGACCGGCCTGCCCGAGTCGCTGCGGGTCGGCGAGATCGCCGACTTCGTGCGCGCCCACTTCCCCGACGCGCTCGGCAGGGACGAACTGCTCGACCGCTTCGGCCTGAGCGACCTGGTCAAGCGGCAGGTGGGCGGGCTGTCCGGCGGCCAGAAGCGGCGCCTGGCCGTGGCCCTGGCCTTCGCCGGCCGGCCGCGCCTGGTGTTCCTGGACGAGCCGACCACCGGTCTCGACGTCGAGGCCAGGCGCACCCTCTGGGACGGCATCCAGGCCTTCCACGCCGAAGGCGGCACGGTCGTCCTGACCAGCCACTACCTGGAGGAGATCGAGGCGCTGGCCCAGCGCGTGGTCGTCGTCGGGCAGGGACGCGTCCTGGCCGACGACACCGTGCGGGCCGTGCGCGACATGGTGGGGGTGCGGCGCGTCTCGCTCGACGCCGGGGACCTGCCCGAGCTGCCCGGCGTGCTCAGCACCGAACGCCAGGACGGCCGCGTCAGCCTGCTGACCACCGATCCCGACCGGCTGGTGGTCGAGCTGGTGCGCAGCGGCATCCCGTTCTCGGGGCTGGAGGTCAGGCCGACCACGCTGGAGGAGGCCTTCCTCACCATCACCTCGACCTCGCCCCCCAAGGAGAGCGCGCATGTCTAGCCTGATCGTCGCCCACACCCGGCTGCAGCTCGTCGAGCAGTTCAGGGTGCCCATCGGGATCCTGGCCAGCTCCATGTTCCCGGCCATCTCGATGCTGGCGTTCGTGGTGCCGTTCGCGGGCGGCGACCCGGCGGCGGCGACGTCGGCGACGGGGGCGCTGATGTTCTTCGGCGCCATGTCCTCGGCGGTGATCGGGCTCAGCGCGTCGGTCTCGCAGGATCGCGAGCAGCCGTGGGACCCCTACACGCGCACGCTGCCCGCCGGGCCGTTCCCGCGCCTGGCCGGGCGGATGGTCTCGACGGTGGTCCTCATGCTGCTGTCGGTGGTGCCGGTGCTGGTGGTCGCGGCCCTGCTGACCGAGGCGGTCATCACGCCGGTCCGGCTGGCCCTGGGACTGGCCGCGCTGGTCGGCGGAGGGGTGCCGTTCATGCTGATCGGCCTGTTCCTCGGCCTGACGCTGCCGTCGAAGGCGGCGCTCGCGGTGGCGCAGATCGTCTTCTTCCCCGTGGCGATCGTGGGCGGGCTGATCCTGCCGCCGCAGATCCTGCCGGACATCGTGGAGGCCGTCTCGCCGTACGTTCCGTCCAGGGGCGCGGCCGAGCTGATCTGGGCGGCCATCTCGGGGGCCCGCCCTGACGGCATCGCGCTGATCATGCTGGGCGTCTGGACGGTGATCGCGGCGGCCGCCGCGACGTGGGCGTACCGCCGCGACGAGGGCCGGCGTTTCGCCTGATGGGGGGGTGTGCCGCCGAGTCCGCAGCGATCTCAACGGCACACCCGTCTCCGGGAGGGGGTCCTTGTGTTTACTTCTTCTCTTGGAGGGTCACGGTGGCCTCCGCGGACCGACCGTCCCTCATATATGTGATCTTGACCTGTTGGCCCGGTTTGAAACCTCTGACCTGTCCAACAACGGTATCGCCTGAGTCAACAGGTGTGTCCCCAATCTTGGTGATGAGGTCGCCCTCCTGCAGCCCGGCCCTGGCCGCCGGGCTTTCCGCGGTCACCTGCCGGATCAGCGCGCCGGGCACGTCGCCGGTGGCGTCGGTGACGCTCACGCCGAGGAAGGCGTGGCTGACCTTGCCGCTCTTGATGAGCTGCTCGGCGACCTGCTTGGCGGTGTTGACCGGGATCGCGAAGCCGACGCCGCCGCCGGCCGCGTCGGAGGCGATGGCGGTGTTGATGCCGACGAGCGCGCCCGCCGCGTTCACCAGCGCGCCGCCGGAGTTGCCGGGGTTGATCGCGGCGTCGGTCTGGATGACGTCGCCGATGGTGGTGCCCTCCACCGGGGCCTGCTGCTGCTCGCCGCCGAACCCGGGGGGAAGCTGCTGACGCTGCTCGCCGCCCAGCTTGAGCGTACGGTTCAGGGCGCTGACGATGCCCCTGCTGACCGACCCGTCCAGGCCGAGGGGGCTGCCGATGGCCAGCACGTCGTCGCCGACCTTGAGCTGGTCGCTGTCGCCCAGCGTGGCCTTGGTCAGGCCCGAGACGTCCTCGGCCTTGATGACCGCGAGGTCGGTGGCCGGGTCGGTGCCCACGACCTTGGCCTTGGCCGTCTTCCCGTCGCTGAACTTGACCGTCATCTGACCCCCGCCCTGCGAGGCGCCGACGACCACGTGGTTGTTGGTGAGGATGAGGCCGTCCTCGGACAGCACGACCCCCGACCCCTCGCCCGTCTGCCCCTGGATCATGACCACCGACGGCTGCACCCGCTCGGCCACCTCAGCGGTGGAGAGCTGGTTGGAGGCGGCCCTGAGCACCGGGCTCGGCGCGCTGACCACCTGCTGCGGCTCGGGCTGGAACGCGGTCGCGACGGCGGCCCCCACGACACCGCCGCCGATGGCCATCGCGGCCAGCGCGAGCCCGGCGACGGCCTTCTGCCCGGCGTTGAGCCGCGCCTTGACGGGGGTGGACGGCGGAGGAGGAGGCGGCTGCTCCATGACGATCGTGTCCCGCCGGGGGAAGCCCCCGGCGGCCGGCGGGGTGGCGCCGAACTGGCTCCACCCACCGGTGCCCTGCTCGCGAGGCTCGTTCGCGTTCATCTGTCATCTCCCTCAAGTCCCTATGGCTCAAGGGTGCCAAGAGGGACGTAAGAGCTGGTTAAGGCGCTGATCGGAACTCTGTGAGACGACTCACTCACACCTTATCTGCGCTGCTCACCGCCCGGACTTCGGCTCACAAAAGCAGAAAAGAATCTACAAACCACGTTCGTACGGGGTGCGGCGCAGCCGGGGGTGGGTTCACCGGCGGCGGTCACGGTTCGCCAGCCTCACCGCCGCGACCACGATCCCTCCCACGACCAGCGCCATGACGACGAGGACGACCAGCATCGCGAGGATCACGGTGGGTCCGAAATGCATGAACGACTCCTGGTCGGGCGGGCCGTAGGCGGTGACTCATGGGCGCAGCGGCGGGATGGCGCCGAGTGCCGCTCGTGAGCCCGCCGAGCCCGCGACGCCGCGATCTGCCTCCTGGCGCATGCCCCCATTCTGCGGCGTGATGCGCTCTTCGTACACCGGCAGGGGCGGTCAGCGGCGGGCGCGGACGGCCGCTTCGATGCGCAGGGCGAAGCCGCCCAGGGCGATCACCAGGTAGACGAGCAGCCACGCGGTGGGCTCGTCCTGCCACGGCGTGACGATGGTGAGCACCGACAGCGCCAAGCCCAGAAGGATGGCCACGTTGCCGACCACGCGCACCGCCGTGGCGGGGTCACCGTCCCCCCCGGTGGACGCCACGAGGACGGGGATCTGGACGGGGACTTGGTCGTCGGCGGGCTCGCCTGCTGAAGAGGTCACGGGTCGAGAGGCTGCCATTCCGAGATCAAAATCCGATAGCTGCCGGGTCCCCGATCCGTTAACGAGGGGCCACGGCATCCGCCCCGGGCGGGGTCAGGTCTGGAGGGAGCGCCAGGACTCCACCGTGGCTGCGGCGATCGTCTCGATGCGCCGGCCGTAGGCGGGATGGCCGTCGGACACGAAGCTGCCGTCGCGGACCGGGAGGTCGCTGAACGTGGCGCGGAAGTGCCGGGGCGGCCCGCCCGGCGGGAGCGGCGCGTACGCCGACAACGGTTCCAGGTCGTGGACCGGCCGCGTCCCGTGCCTGTTCCTGGCCACCTGGCGGGCTCCCACGCGCAGCAGCGCGTCCAGGCCCCGGTCCAGGCAGAGCTGCAACTGGCGGAACTGGCCGTCGAGGTACTTCGGGTGCGCCCCGGACGGATGCTGCAGGAAGTACGCGCAGACCACCACCGCGTGCCACCTGTACATGCCGGGATCGCCCTGCTCCTCTGCCAGGACGGCGTGGTAGTAGTCCACGCAGGCGCCCAGCGGTCCGGCGACCGCGCCGCACTCGCACCGGGCCACGATCGGACGGTCCGTCATGCCCCGCACCCTAGGCGGCCGGAAGCGGCGCTGTCGAGGCACCGACCTCGACCCGGGCGGCCGGGGCGGTCAGGTGCGGGCGGGCCAGTATTCGTCCCTCAGGAGGCGTTTGTAGAGTTTGCCGGTCGGGTGGCGCGGGAGCTCGTCCCGGAAGTCGACCGACTTCGGGCACTTGTAGTGGGCCAGATGTTCCCGGCAGTACGCGATCAGCTCCGCCTCCAGTGCCGGACCCGCCTCCGCCGCCGTCATCGCCTGGACCACGGCCTTGACCTGCTCCCCCATCTCCTCGTCCGGTACGCCGAACACGGCCACGTCGGCCACCTTGGGATGCACGGCCAGCACGTTCTCGGCCTCCTGTGGGTAGATGTTCACCCCACCCGAGATGATCATGTACGAGCGGCGGTCCGTGAGGTACAGGAAACCGTCGGCGTCCAGGTAGCCGATGTCGCCGAGGGTGGTCCAGCCCCGGCCCTTCGGGTCCTGCGCCGAGCGGGTCTTGTCGGGGTCGCCGTGGTACTCGAAGCGGGCGCCGTTCTCGAAGTAGACCGTGCCGTGCTCGCCCGGCGGCAGGTCCTCGCCCTCCTCGTCGCAGATGTGCACGACGCCGAGCAGCGAGCGGCCGACCGTGCCCTTGTGCTCCAGCCAGTCCTGGGAGCCGACGTAGAGGAAGCCGTTGCCCTCGGTGCCCGCGTAGTACTCGTGGATCACCGGCCCCCACCAGGAGATCATCTGCTCCTTGACCGGCACGGGACACGGCGCGGCGGCGTGGATGGCGCAGACCAGCGACGACAGGTCGTACTTCTTCCGGGTCTCCTCCGGCAGCTTCAGCATCTTGATGAACATCGTCGGGACGAGCTGCGAGTGCGTCACCCCGTACCGCTCGACCAGCCGCAGGTACTCCTCGGGGTCGAAGCGCTCCATCACCACCACCGTGGCGCCGAGCCGCTGAAAGGACAGGCAGTAGCGCAGCGGCGCGGCGTGGTACAGCGGCGCGGGCGAGAGGTAGACGCTGTCGGCCGACGGCGCGAACAGCGCCTGGATGAGCCGGACCAGCGTGTTCGACTCGGCCAGCGGGGCCAGCGAGGCGGCCACCTTGACGCCCTTCGGACGCCCGGTCGTGCCGGAGGAGTAGAGCATGTCGGCGCCCTGGCACTCGTCGGCGATCGGGGTGACCGGGCAGCCGGCCACCGTCTCCTCGTAGGAGGCGAAGCCCTCGGCGCGGCCGTCGAGCATGAGCCGCAGTTCCACGCGCGGTGTGGCGTCGGTGATCGAGGTGGCCACCTCCGCCAGGTTCGCGCTGGAGATGAAGACCCGGGCGCCGCAGTTGTCCACGATGTAGGCGAGTTCGTCGGTCTGCAGGCGGGAGCTGATCGGCGTGTAGTACAGGCCCGCGCGGTGCGCGGCCCAGGCGACGGCCAGGAAGAGCGGGTGGTTGGCGAGCATGAAGGCGACGTGGTCGCCGGGCCTGAGCCCGGCCGCGCGGAAGGCGTGGGCCAGGCGGTTGGACTCCTCTTCGAGCTCGCGGTAGGTGAGGATTTGCCCGGAGCCCGCCATGATCACAGCGGGCTTGTCGGGGGTGACGGCTGCGATGGCTCCCGGGTACATATTAGAACAGTATTCGGTCCGTCGGCGGCGGCGCTAGGGCGCGCCGAAGCCGCGGCTCCCCGGTGGGGAAGCCGCGGCTTCGGCGTCGGCCGACGCCGGGATCACTCGGCGCGGATCACTCGGCGCGGATCACTCGGCGGGGATCACCGAGCCCTCGTACTTCTGCTTGATGAAGTCCTTGACCTTCGGGTCCTGGAGCAGCTTGCCGAGGGTGACGATGTTGGCGTCCTTCTCGTGGCCGGCCTGGACGACGAGCCCGTTGACGTACGGGTTGCCCTCGGTCTTCTCCAGCACCAGCGCCTGGCTCGCGGGCTTGAGCCCGGCCTCGATGGCGTAGTTGCCGTTGATCACCGCGGCGTCCACGTCGTCGAGCGAGCGCGGGAGCTGGGCCGCCTCAAGGGGCTTGAACTGCAGCTTCTTGGGGTTGTCCGTGACGTCGCGCTCGGTGGCCGCGGTGCCCGCGCCGTCCTTGAGCTTGACCAGGCCGTTGTCGGCGAGCAGCTTGAGCGAGCGGCCGAGGTTCGTGGCGTCGTTGGGAACGGCCACGGTGGCCCCGTCCGCCAGCGCCGACAGCGCGGTGATCTTCTTGGAGTACAGGCCGAGCGGCTCCAGGTGCACCGGGGTGACGAAGCTCAGCTTGGTGCCCTTGGAGGCGTTGAAGTCGTCCAGGTAGGGCTTGTGCTGGAAGAAGTTGGCGTTCAGCTGGCCCTCGTCGAGCTGCACGTTCGGCTGGACGTAGTCGGTGAACTCGACGATCTCCAGCTTCAGCCCGGCCGCCGGGGCCAGGTTGTCCTTGACGAACTTCAGGATCTCGCCGTGCGGAACGGGGCTCGCGCCCACCTTCAGCACCGTGTCGGCCGACTCGGCGGCGGGGGTGATGGTCGCGGACTGCGACGTACCGCATGCGGCGAGCAACAGGGACAGCGCAGCAGCACCCAATATCGAGCGAATCTTCATGATTTTTCCCTTACTTATGTGAAATGCGCCGAGCGACCCAGTCGCCCAGACTCTGCAGAATTTGCACGATGACGATGAGCAGGACGACGGTCACGATCATCACGAGCGTCTCGAACCGCTGGTAGCCGTAGCGCACGGCCAGGTCGCCGAGCCCGCCGCCGCCGACGGTGCCCGCCATGGCCGAGTACCCGATGAGCGCGACGATCGTGACGGTCAGCCCCGACACCAGGCCCGGCAGCGCCTCGGGCAGCAGGACCTTGCGCACGATGGCGGTCCGGCTCGCCCCCATGGCCTGCGCGGCCTGCACGACGTCGGTGCCGACCTCGCGCAACGCCGTCTCGACCAGCCGGGCGAAGAACGGCACGGCCCCCACGGTCAGCGGCACCACCACGGCCGCGGTGCCGATCGTGGTCCCGATGACGAGCCGGGTGAACGGGATGATCGCGATCATCAGCACGATGAACGGCAGCGACCGCCCGATGTTGACGACGATCCCCAGCACGGACTTCAACGCCGGCAGCGGGCGCAGCCCGTCCCGGTCGAAGGCCACCAGCGCCACGCCGAGCGGCAGCCCGAACAGCACGGTGAACAGCGTGGCCCAGCCCACCATCTGGGCGGTCTCCCACGTGGCCGGCCACAGCAGCGGCGCGATCTCTTCCCAGGTCATGCGGCCTCCCCCGCGACTTCGACGAGCAACCCCGACTCCCGCAGGAACGACAGCGCCGAGGACGTCTCCGCGCCGGTCAGCGCCACGCGCAGGCGGCCGACCGAACCGCCGGCCAGCTCCTCGATCGAGCCGCCGAGGATGTTGACGTCCACGTCGAACTTGCGCGCCATCTCCGAGACCAGCGGACGGCCCGGGTCACCGGTGAAGGTGAGCGTGACGGAACCGGCCGGAGCCGGCTCGGGCAGCGGGAAGATCTCCCTGGTCAGGCGGGATCCGGGGGTCCTGATGAGGTCGGCGATCGCCCCCGACTCCTCGACGCGGCCCCCGGCCATGATCGCGACCGAGTCGCAGACGCTCTTGACGACGTTCATCTCGTGGGTGATGAGCAGGATCGTCAGGCCCAGCTCGGCGTTGAGCCGCTTGAGCAGGGCGAGGATCGACTGGGTGGTGGCCGGGTCCAGCGCGGAGGTGGCCTCGTCCGACAGCAGCACCGACGGGTTGCCCGCCAGCGCCCTGGCGATGCCGACGCGCTGCTTCTGACCGCCGGAGAGCTGGTGAGGGCGGTCGCCGCCGCGTCCCTGGAGGCCGACGAGGTCGAGCAGCTCGGCCACGCGCCGCTGCCGTTCGGCCCTGGGCACGCCCATGACCTCCAGCGGGAAGGCGACGTTGCCGGCCACCGTGCGCGAGGACAGCAGCGCGAAGTGCTGGTGGATCATGCCGATGCGCTGCCTGGCGCGGTTGAGCTCGCGGCCGGGCAGTGCGGTCAGGTCCTGCCCGGCGACGGTGACCGTGCCCGCGGTGGGGCGTTCGAGCAGGTTGACGCAGCGCAGCAGCGTGCTCTTGCCGGCGCCGCTCTGGCCGAGCACGCCGTAGATCTCGCCCTCGCGCACATGCAGGTCGACGCCGTCGAGCGCGACGGTCTGGCCGTACTGCTTGCGCAGGCCGGAAGCCTGGATCACGAAATTTCCCCACGAGTGAGAGCGGCCGGGTGGCGGGCCGCTTCCTTACACGAACATCACCGTCGGAGCGGTGGGATCTAGTGGCTGCCCGGAGGGAACGGCAGGTGGCTCAGCCTGCGCAGCACGAAGCAGAAAGTGTGGATCATGGTGACCTTCGAGGAGAACGGGCGGGGATCTGGTCTCTAACGGGCCGGCATTCGCCCCATACGCATGCGACAACACATGGCGTCCCGGTGGGCGCGGTGGTCGTTCGCGTATGCCTCGTTCACGCCGGTGCTAACGCCGCCTTTACATACTCCTATTCCGGGGAATTGTGGTGATCTGCGTCACTCAGCACCGCGGTGAGGAAACCGCCGCGCGGGGCGGGGCGGCCGTACCGGGCGGCGAGGGCCGCGGCTTCTACCGTACGCGTCCGCCAGCCGCGGGCCGTCAGCCGGGCGACGGCGTCCGCGCCCGGGCCGCCCTTCCAGAGGGTGGCGATCCGCCGCAGCTCGGGCATCGTGCGCACCCGCTCGGCGAGCACGGCGGCCGCGGCCGGATCGTGCTCGAAGGCGAGCCTGCTGCCCGCGGCCGACAGCGCGCGCACGCCGTCGAGCAGCCGCCCGGCCTCGGCCGGGCTCAGGTAGATCAGCAGGCCCTCGATCAGCCAGGCCGTCGGCCGCGCCGGGTCGAACCCGGCCGCGCGCAGGCTGCCCGGCCAGTCCTCGCGCAGGTCCACCGGCACCGGGACGCGCTCGCACCGCGCCGTCGCGGCCAGCCCGCGCAGCACGCCCTCCTTGAACGCCAGCAGCTCGGGCAGGTCGAGCTCGAACAACCGCACGCCCGGCGGCCAGTCGAGCCGGAAGGCGCGGGCGTCGAGCCCGGCGGCCAGCAGGACGACCTGGTCGCAGCCGGAACCGCTCAGATGGTCGTCGAAGAACCTGGTCCTGAACACCAGGTGGGCGCTGAAGAGATCACCCGCTCCGCTCCCCCGCCCCGCGTCCAGCGACCCGGAGTCCGCGGCCGCCACGAAGGCGCCCGCGTACGGGTCCTCGAACAGCCGGTCGGGCCGTTCACTCTCGCGCGCCCGTAACCGGGCCGCGCCCACCGCCGTCCTCGCCACCCCATTCATATCGCTGACGATACATCTCCAGCGATACAATCGGCCATCATGAACGTGGCACGACTGCGCAGGCTCGGACGACGGCTGGTGGAGCTGTCGAAGACGGCGGCCGGCGAGACCAAGGGCCCGCCCCTCACCCCCGGCGAGGAGGCCGTCTTCGAGGACGTGCTGCGCCACCCGGGCGGCACCGTCGGCGAGATCCAGGCCAGGACGGGCTTCGTCCAGAGCCACGTGTCGGCCTCGGTGGCCCGGATGCGCGAGCGCGGCCTCGTCCGGACCGAACCCGACCCCGGCGACGGGCGGCGCACCCTGGTCACGCTGACGGAACCGGCGCTGGCCGCGGTCCACCGCCGGGCGGCCAGGCCGGTGGAGGAGGCGGTGCGCGCGGCGGTCGGCGACGACCCCGAACGCGCGGCCCGGGTCATGACGCTGCTGGCGGAACTGGAGTCGCTGCTGCTCACCGACTGACCCGATTCACCGGCTCGTTCCCGGCCCCTCGCGCGCCGTTCGTTCAGGCCCCCGTACATGGAGCCGCCCCGCCGCATCCAGGGAGCCGGAGGCGGCGGGGCGGCGCCGGGGCAGCCACCGGGCGCGGCGTCAGGCCGCGACCGTGGTGGCGACCTCGGCCGGGGTCAGCGCGATGTCGAGGACCTCGCGCACGTCGCTGACCGCGTGGATGGTCAGCTCGTTGCGCACCTCCTCGGGCACGTCGTCCAGGTCGGGCTCGTTGCGGGCCGGGATGAGCACCGTGGTGATGCCCGCCCGATGGGCGGCCAGCAGCTTCTGCTTGACGCCGCCGATCGGCAGGACGCGCCCGGTCAGCGAGATCTCACCGGTCATGGCGACGTCGGCGCGGACCTGGCGGCCCGACAGGAGCGAGGCCAGCGCGGTCGTCAGCGTCACGCCCGCCGAGGGACCGTCCTTGGGGACGGCGCCCGCGGGGAAGTGCACGTGGACCGAGCGGTCCTTCAGCGCGGTGACCGGCAGCTCCAGCTCCGCGCCGTGCGAGCGCAGGTAGGACAGCGCGATCCGGGCCGACTCCTTCATCACGTCGCCGAGCTGGCCGGTCAGGGTCAGGCCGGTCTCTCCGGTCTCCGGGTCGGCCAGCGACGCCTCCACGTAGAGGACGTCGCCGCCGGCCCCGGTCACCGCCAGGCCCGTGGCCACGCCCGGCACGGAGGTGCGCTGGGTGGACTCGGGCAGCGACGACTCCGGCACGAACCGCGGCCTGCCGATGTAGCCGACCAGGTCGTCGGGGCCGACCGTGACGGGCAGCTCGTCCTTGGCCGCCACCTTGCGCAGGATCCTGGCGACCGCCCGCTCCAGCGAGCGCACGCCGGCCTCGCGGGTGTACTCGCCGGCCAGCCGCCGCAGCGCGCCGTCGTCGACCTTGACCTCCTCGGAGGTCAGCCCCGCGAGCTCCAGCTGCCTGGGCAGCAGGTGGTCGCGGGCGATGGCGACCTTCTCGTCCTCGGTGTAGCCGTCGAGGGTGACGACCTCCATGCGGTCGAGCAGCGGGCCGGGGATGGCCTCCAGCACGTTGGCCGTGGCCAGGAACAGCACGTCGGACAGGTCGAGCTCGACCTCGAGGTAGTGGTCGCGGAAGGTGTGGTTCTGGGCCGGGTCGAGGACCTCCAGCAGCGCCGCCGTGGGGTCGCCGCGGTAGTCGGCGCCGACCTTGTCGACCTCGTCGAGCAGGACGACCGGGTTCATCGAGCCGGCCTCGCGGATGGCCCGGACGACGCGGCCGGGCAGGGCGCCGACGTAGGTGCGCCGGTGCCCGCGGATCTCGGCCTCGTCGCGTACGCCGCCGAGCGCGACCCGGACGAACTTGCGGCCCATCGCGCGCGCCACCGACTCGCCCAGGGACGTCTTGCCGACCCCGGGAGGACCGGCGAGCGCCAGGACGGCGCCGCTGCGCCGGCCGCTCACCACGCCGAGGCCCTTGTCCTGGCGGCGCTTGCGCACGGCGAGGTGCTCGATGATGCGGTCCTTGACGTCGTCGAGGCCCGTGTGGTCGGCGTCGAGCACGGCCCGCGCGCCCGCGATGTCGTAGTTGTCCTCGGTACGCTCGTTCCACGGGATGTCGAGCACCGTGTCGAGCCAGGTGCGGATCCAGCCGCCCTCCGGGGACTGGTCGGAGGTGCGCTCCAGCTTGTCGACCTCCTTGAGTGCGGCCTCGCGCACCTTCTCCGGCAGGTCGGCGGCCTCGACGCGGGCCCGGTAGTCCTCCTCCTCGCTCTCGGCGGTGTCGCCGTTGAGCTCCTTCAGCTCCTTGCGGACGGCGGCGAGCTGCTGGCGCAGCAGGAACTCACGCTGCTGCTTCTCCATGCCCTCCTGGACGTCCTTGCGGATCGTCTCGGCGACGTCGAGCTCGGCGAGGTGCTCGCGGGACCACTCGATGAGCCTGGCCAGGCGGTCGGCCGGGTCGGCGGCCTCCAGCAGCTCGACCTTCTGGGCGGTGGTCAGCCACGGGGTGTAGCCGGAGCTGTCGGCCAGCACCGAGGGGTCGTCGATCTGGTTGACCTGGTCGACGACCTGCCAGGCGCCGCGCTTCTGCAGGATGGTGGTGGCCAGGGCCTTGTACTCCTTGGCCAGCTCCTGGGCGCGCTCGCCGGCCGGAACCGTGTCGATCGTGTCGGCCTCGACCCACAGTGCGGCGCCGGGGCCGGTGGTGCCGGTGCCCACGCGCACGCGGTTGACGCCGCGGACCACGGCGGCGGGCTCACCGCCGGGCAACCTTCCGACCTGCTCGATCACGGCCTGGACGCCGACGGCGCCGTAACGGCCGTCGATCCGGGGAACGAGGAGGACCCGCGGCTTGTTACCACCGGACGCGCGGGCCGCGTCGATCGCAGCACGCACCTCGGAGTCGGACAGGTCCAGCGGAACCACCATGCCCGGCAGGACGACCTCGTCGTCGAGCGGCAGGACCGGGAGGATCAAGCTCTCACTCATGCGAACTCCAAAGGGTTGAGTTATACCGACTCAATTCATTGGAGCGCGCTGTTGTTCCCAACCTTGCCGATGTTCGCTCACGGCGATCGTAATGTTGTAAGTGATACCTGAGGGTGACGTCAGGATCAGACCTTGGTCTGACGTCCGGCCGCCCGCCTTTCCGTATTCTTGACCAGGTGAATCACCGTGCCCGGCGCCCCGCGCCCCTCGCCTCCAGGGGCGACGCGCGCACCGGCCCTCCGGAGTCGTCCGGAGGAGCGGCCGGGCGGTTCGCCGTGGCGCTGTGGCGGGCCTCGCTGGCCGTGCTGCGGCCCTTCACGCTCGCGTTGCTGACGGGCAGCGCCGATCCCCCGTCCCGGCCGCGTTCCCGGTGGCGGCGGATGCCGGTGCCCCGATGGCTGGCGGCGCTGGTCCCGGTGAAGACGTACAGCCTGTTGCAGATCGCCGAGCTCCTGCTGGGCGTGGAGCTGTTCGGCGTGACGCTGTCCACGACCCAGGAGTGGAACGAGCGGGCCGCCGCCACGCCCGGCGATCCCGCGCCGCTCTGGGGCGGCGCCGTCGTCCTCGCGGCCCTGGCCGCCGGCCTGCCCGTGGTGCTGCGCAACCGGTGGCCGCTGGCGGCCTGGCGGGCGGCCGCCGTGCTGACCCCCGTCGCCGTCTGCGCCAGCCTCACGATCGGGCAGGACGAGGGCTACGCGCCCTACCCGGTCGCGGTGGGGGTGGCATACCTGCTGGCGCTCTATTCCGTGGCCGTGCGCTGCGATCGGCGGATCACGGTGGGGGCCGGGATCCTCACCGTCCTGTTGTGCCTGGCCGTCGACGTCGACTCGACGCCGGTGGTGGCCGGCGTGGCCGTGGTCGTGCTGCTGTTCGGCTACAACGTGCGCGCCCGGCGCAACGCCACGGCCCTGCTCATCGAGGAGGAGCGGCGCACCCGGCAGGCCGAGGGCGCGCAGGCGGTGCTGGAGGAGCGCGCCCGCATCGCCCGCGAGCTGCACGACGTGGTGGCCCACCACATGTCGGTGATCGCCATCCAGGCCGAGGCCGTGCCGCTCAGGGCCGCGGGCGACGCGTCCCAGCTGGAGGCGGGGCTGGCCGAGATCCGCGCGTTGTCCCTGGAGGCCATCAACGAGCTGCGCCAGGTCCTCGGCGTGCTGCGCGCCCCCGAGGGCCGCACCGACACCGCGCCGCAGCCCGGCCTCGACCGGCTGGAGGAGCTGGTGGCCAACGCCCGCAACGCGGGGCTGACCGTGGCGGTCGACCGGCGGCGCCCGATCGGGCGGCTGTCGCCCGCGGTGGGGTTGTCGGCGTACCGGATCGTGCAGGAGTCGCTCAGCAACGCCATGCGGCACGCGCCGGGGTCGAGCGTCACCGTGGAGATCACCGCCGACGCCGGCACGCTGCGCCTGCGCGTCGCCAACGGCCCCGGCCGCTCCCCCGCGGCGGCGCCCGGCGCGGGCCAGGGGCTGGTGGGCATGCGGGAACGCGCGGCGCTGCTCGGCGGCACGCTCGACGCCGGGCCCACGCGCGGCGGCGGTTACCAGGTGAGCGCCGCGTTGCCGACGGAACCGCCGGTCGAGTCGTCAAGCGGGCCGGCCGCAGGGCTGCCGGTCGAGGAGAGGGAGGGCGCCGCGTGATCCGCGTGCTGATCGCCGACGACCAGGGGATGGTCCGCACGGGGTTCACCGTGTTCCTGAGCGGCCAGCCGGACATCGAGGTCGTGGGCGAGGCGGCCGACGGCCGTGAGGCGGTGACGCGGGCCGTCGCGCTGAGCCCCGACGTGGTGCTGATGGACGTGCGCATGCCGGTCATGAACGGGCTGGAGGCGACCCGGGAGGTGCTGGCGGCGTGCCCGGCGTCGAAGGTGCTCATCCTGACCACGTTCGACCTCGACGACTACGTCTACGAGGCGCTGCGGGCGGGGGCCAGCGGGTTCCTGCTCAAGGACGCCTCGGCGGCCCAGCTCGCCGAGGCCGTTCGCGTGGTCGCCGCCGGCGACGCGCTCATCGCGCCGGCCATCACCAAGCGGCTGATCCACGAGTTCGCCCGGCTGGGCGGGCCCCGTCCGCCGTCGGGGAGGCGTCCGGAGGAGCTGACCGAACGCGAGACGGAGGTGCTCATCCTGGTCGCCCAGGCGATGTCCAACCAGGAGATCGCCCAGAAGCTGTTCGTGGCCGAGCAGACGGTCAAGACACATGTGGGCCGCGTGCTGACCAAACTCGGGCTGCGCGACCGCGCCCAGGCCATCGTCTTCGCCTACGAAACCGGCCTCGTCCGCCCCGGCGAGTAACCCGTCCCCGAACAGACACCCAGCGCTGGAACACGGACGGACATGAGGCCGGGGCGGTACCAAGCGCCACAGCACGACACCACAAGAGCCCAACGTACGAGTACGGCGCCGCCAAGGGCACGGCGAGCCGGCAAGCCCCCGGGACGCCCCACCGGCCGGAACGGGAGGACGGCGGTACGCCGACGACCAGGTCAGCCGGCACAGGGAAACGGCGGCACGAGGGATGCCTACGGGAACGGCGAAGCCGAGAGGCACAGCGAGCCGCACTGCCCCTGGACCAGGCCGAACTGGCTTACCTGTCGGCCTGCTCGACCGCCTTCAGCGGGATCTTCCACGCCAACGAGTCCATCCATCTCGCGTCCGTGTTTCAGATGGTCGGCTTCCGCCATGTCGTCGGCAGTCTGTGGCCACTCGACGACGCGACGGCCGCGGCGGTCGCCCGCGAGTTCTACCGCGGCCTGCCCGGACCGGACGCGGACGACGCCGCCCGCGTGCTGCACCGCGTCATGCGCGACCTACGCCGTACCCACCCGGACAGACCTGATCTATGGGCGGCACTCGTCCACCACGGCCCCTGACCCCCATGCCGGCAAGTCCTGACCTCATGGCACGCCCCTGGCCCTTACGGCGCAGTTTCCCTTCGCGGGCCATGGGCGGCCGACATGCGACGGTGTCATCCCCTGGACGCGAGGCGACGCGGTACACCCAAGGCGTGACCGCCGCTCGGACGGTGAGGACGGGCGAGGAGTGGTGTCACCATGGGGGCTGGAGACGATCGATTCTTGGAGGGAGGAGGCGTGGGGGCTGGTCCGGGGCGCAGGGTTCCGGGCGGTCGGCCGCGCGTGCCCCATGGATCCCCTTGAGCTCTTCCATCAGGTGGCCGCCACCGTGCCCGCCTACCGTTCGTTCCTGGCCGAGCACGGTGTCGACCCGGCGGACGTCACCGATCTGGAGCGCTTCAGCCGGCTGCCGATGACGTCCAAGGACACCTACATCCGCCGTCACCCGCTCCCCGACCTCTGCCGGGACGGCGTGATCGGGGACATGATCGCCGTGTCCTCGGGCTCGACCGGCACGCCGTCGTTCTGGCCGCGCTCGGTGGCGGACGAGCGGGTGATCGCGTCCCGCTTCGAGGAGGTCTTCCGGGACTCCTTCGGGGCCCGCGAACGCCGTACGCTGGCCGTGGTCTGTTTCGCCCTGGGCACCTGGGTGGGCGGCCTGTTCACCATCGAGTGCTGTCGTCACCTGGCCGAACGCGGCTACCCGATCACCGTCGTCGCGCCAGGCACCGACCGCCGGGAGATCGCCCGGGTGCTGCCGGAGCTGGCGCCGCACTTCGACCAGGTGGTCCTGCTGGGCTATCCGCCGTTCCTGAAGAACGTCATCGACACCGAGCCGCTCCCCTGGGCCGACTGGAACGTCAAGCTGGTCACGGCGGGCGAGGTGTTCAGCGAGGAGTGGCGCACGCTGGTGGCCGAGCGGGCCGGGATCGCCGACCCCGTGCGCGGGATCGCCTCCCTGTACGGCACCGCGGACGCCGGGGTGCTCGGCAACGAGACGCCGCTCTCGGTCGAGCTGCGCCGGTTCCTGTCCGGCCGCCCGGACACGGCCAGGGAGCTGTTCGGGGAGTCCCGGCTGCCGACCCTGGTGCAGTACGACCCGGGGGTGCGCTTCTTCGAGGAGCACGAGGGCACGCTGCTGTTCTCCGGCGACAACGGCGTGCCGCTGATCCGGTACCACATCGCCGACGAGGGCGGCGTGATCCCGTACGAGCGCATGCTGGAGTTCGCCGAGCGGCACGGTTTCCGGTCGGACGTCGCCGGCCCGCGGCATCCGTTCGTCTACGTGTTCGGCCGGAGCCATTTCACGCTGTCGTACTACGGCGCGAACGTCTACCCGGAGAACATCGCGGTCGGGCTGGAGCAGCCGGAGGTCAGCGGATCGGTGACGGGCAAGTTCGTGATGGAGGCGGCCGAGGACGCCGACCACGACCGGCACCTGACGGTCACGGTGGAGCTGATGCCCGGCGAGAAGCCTGCCGACGAGGTCGCCCAGGCGGTGGGCGCCTCGATCCTGGCCCAGCTCCTGCGGCTGAACAGCGAGTTCGCGAACTATGTGCCGGTGGCGCAGCAGATGCCGTTCATCCGGTTGCGTGAGGCCGGGGACCCGGAGTACTTCCCGCCCGGAGCCAAGCACCGGTACACCCGCTGAGGGGTTCAGGCCCAAGCACGGCGGTTCAGGCGCCGGCGGAGTCCGCGTCGAGGGTGCGGCGGACGACGACGAGCGCCACGTCGTCCTCGCGCGCCCCGAACGCCGCCAGCATGCGCTCGGCGAACTCCTCCAGGTCGTCCTCGACGGTCTCGGCGAGTTGCCTGGCCTTCTCCATGCTGTCGTCGAGCAGGATGTGCCGGTCCTCCAGCAGGCCGTCGGTGAACAGCATCATCGTGCCGCCGGGCGGCAGCTTGAGCCGGTCCACCTGGTACCGCTCGGGCACCGCGCCGAGCAGCAGGTTGCCCAGCGTGTGGTACGAGCTGCCGGGCCCGGCGAACAGCGGCGGCATGTGCCCGGCGTTGGCCAGCTCGAGCTCGCCGGTGGCCGGGTCGATGAGCATCAGGCACACGGTGGCGGTCAGGCCCCGGTGGTAGCGCCGCATCATCTGGTTGAGCAGGTCGAGGGAGGCGCTCAGGTCGACCTGGGCGATGAGCGAGGCGCGCAGGGCGTGGCGCACCTCGGCCATGACGGTCGCGGCGTGCAGGGAGTGGCCCTCCACGTCGCCGACGGCGATCAGCACGCGTCCGTCGACCTGCAGCACCTCGTAGAAGTCGCCGCCGACCTCGACGTTGTCCACGGCGGGCTGGTAGCGCAGCGCGACCTGCAGGCCCGGCACCTCGGGGATGCGGCTGGGCAGCAGGCTGCGCTGCAGGGTCAGCGCGATGTCGTGCTCCTCGGTGTAGGCGCGCAGCGCGCCCAGCGCCAGGGCCAGCTCCTGGCCGAGCTGGCGCAGCAGGTTCACCTCGTCGGCGTCGAGCGGCGAGACGGCCTCGACGCCCAGGTAGACCGGCGACGGGGAGTTCTTGGTGCGGCAGAGCACGCCGGTGGTGGAGTCCTCGGCGCGCACGTCGGGCAGCAGGCTCTCCCATTCGCTGGTGGCCAGGGTGAACACCCGGGCCCTGGTGGCGTCCTTCAGCGTCCGCTCGGACAGGCGGTCCAGCACGTCGGGGGCGGCGGGCTGGACACTGGCCGGCTCGCCGGGGCGGGCGCGGAAGCGCCGGACCCGCCCGTCGGGCAGCATGGCGAGCGTGCCGCTGTAGCGGCCGAGCACCTCGGCGGTGCCCTCGACGGCCACGGTCAGCAGCTCGTCGAACGTCTCGGCCTCGTTCATCCGCAACGTCACCTCGGCGAGCTTGGCCAGGCGCTCGGCCATCAGCTCGGCCCGCCAGCGTGCCCGGTAGTAGCGCAGCATGGCCTCGACGGTCGCGGCGAACTCGGTGGGCTCGATGGGCTCGCTCAGGTAGGCGTCGGCGCCGCGTTCCAGCCCCTCGGTGCGGTCGGCGGGGGTGATCGCGTTGGCCGACACCTGGATGACGGGGATGGAGGCGGTGGCCGGGTTGGCCTTGATCAGCTCGCAGACCTCGTAGCCGTTGATGTCGGGCAGCCGGACGTCGAGGACGACCAGGTCGACCTGGTTGGCGGCGAGCAGGCCGAGGGCCTCCTCGCCGCCTCTGGCCTCCAGCACCTGGTGCCCCGACCGTCGTAGCCAGCTCGACAGGATGTAGCGCTTGGTGGGGGTGTCGTCCACCACCAGCACGCGTGCGGACTCAGACATCCTGGTCCTCTCCAGCACCGCTGTTCTCGCCCTGGCGGGCGCTGCGGATGGCCTGCAGGAGTTGTTCCCTGCGCAGCCCGTGCTTGGACAGTACCGGCCGGTTGCCGGGAGCGTGTTGCGGGGCGATGGTCACGATGACGACCGGGATGTCGCTCAGCCGCTCGTCCTCGGCCATCTGGTGCAGCAGCACGTGGCCGTCCACACGGGGCATGAGCAGGTCGACCAGGATCACGTCGGGCGGGGAGGCGGCCATGACCTCCAGCGCGGCGGCGCCGTCGGCGGCCTCGTCCACGTGCACGGTGAAGCCGTAGAGCATGCGGCGGGCGCTGGCGCGGAAGACCTCGTCGTCGTCGGCGATCAGCACCCGCTGCACCTCGGGCGTGCCGCTCTGGTGCGGCAGCCGCAGGGTGGCGGTGGTGCCCTCGCCCGGCGTGCTGGTGAGATCCAGCGTGCCGCCCAGGGCCTCGGCGAGCCTGCGCGCGTACGGCAGGCCGAGGCCGGTGCCCCTGGCCCTGACCTGGAGCGAGCCGGGAACCTGGTAGAAGTCCTCGAACACGCGCGTCAAGTGTTCCTCCGAGATGCCGATGCCGGTGTCCGCGACCGTGATGACGATCTCGCCCTTGGCTTCGTCGGCATGCGCGGCCAGCACTACCTGCCCGCTTTGAGTGAATTTGAGCGCGTTCGAGAGCAAATTGCGCAGAATTCTGAGCAGCATGCTCTCGTCGGCGTACAGCTCGGTGGCCTCCGGCGTGATCTCGTGGCTCAGCGTCACGCCGGCGCGCTCGCTGGTCGGCCGCATCGTGACGTGCAACTGCCCGGCCATCCGCGCCAGGTTGACCAGCGTGGGCTGCGGGTCCAGGCGGCCGGACTCGGCCTTGGCCATGTCGAGCAGCTCGCTGACGAGTTCGAGCAGCGTCTGCGCCGAGTCGCCGATCAGCCCGATCTGGTGGGCCTGCTCCTCGGTCAGCGGCTCGCCGCCCTGGCCGGTCAGCAGCCGGACCAGGCCGATGACGGAGTTCAGCGGGGTGCGCAGCTCGTGGCTGACGGTGGCCCAGAACCGGTTGCGCGCCTCGATGGTCTCGCGGAGCTGGGCGGACTTCTCGTCCAGCTCGGCGTACAGGGCGACGACTCCCCTGTTGGTCTCCTCCAGCTCGGCCGAGAGCTGGTTGTACATGGCCAGCACGCCGGTGTTGGTCTCCTGCAGCTCGGAGTTGAGCCGCAGCACGTCCTCCAGGGTCTCGGCCAGCTCCCTGTTCTGCTCGCGCAGCTCCTCCAGCGCGCTGATCGGCGCCAGCCTGGCGAGGTCGGCGCGGACGGCCTCCAGCGGGAGGGCGGTCGCCCGCGGCCGCAGCCGCTTGGTGATCGTGACGTGGCCGTCGCCGAGGGCGATGTCGTCGACGAGCCGGCCGGCCAGCGTCACGCCTTCGGAGCGGTCCAAAGCGGACGGCCTGGTGTGGCGGATGGTGATCGCGAGCACGTCGGGGCCGAGGGCGATCACGGCGGCGGCGCCCTTGCCGAAGGCCTCCCTGCCGACCTCGCTGAGGGCGGTGGCGACCCGGATCTGGTCCTGGGACTCCAGCCCGACCAGCTCGGCCGCGGCCCGGCCGAGGCGGCGCAGGACGAAGACGTCCTGGTCGGTGTCGAGCCTGACCCTGATGAGCTCAGTCGCCGCCATTGCCGGGCCTCACCGTCACCACGCAGGCGTCGTCACGCCTGCTGCCCGCCTCGCGCAGCAGGCCCGCGGCGATGACCGCGGGGGTGCGCGCGAACAGCCCCGGCACGTTCCCGGGGTCCCATCGGTCGGTCAGGCCGTCGGAGTGCATCACGACGGTGGCGTACGGGGGGATCTTGTACTCGTACTGGCGGAGCGTGCGTCCCTGGTGGCCGGCGATGCCGGGCAGCGAGATCATGCCCTGCCGGCCGCCGGCGTCGGCGACCCAGCCGGAGACGTTGCCCAGCCCTGCGTAGGTGACGGTGTCCCGGCCGACCCGGGCGACCGCGACGGCGCCGCCGCGGGTCCCGCTCAGTCCGCGGTGCAGGTGTTCCAGGATCGACAGCGGCTCCTGGTCCTGGACCTGCGCGAACAGCTCGATGGCGGTCTGCGCGGCGATGGCGGCGATGTGGCCGTGGCCGAGGCCGTCGCACAGCAGCACCGTGGTGCTCTCGCCGTTCTCGGCGATGGCGTAGCCGTCACCGCAGCTCACCTCGTCGCCGATCGGCCGGGTCAGGCCGCTGGCGCGCAGCGGAGGGCCGGGCGTGCCCTCGGCGGTGAAATGCATGACGAGCACAGTGCCCATGCCGGGCACCGAGTGAACGTCGTATCCGGTGGCGATGCGGGCGATGGCCCCCATGCCGATGCCGAGGGTCCCGGAGGTGGAGTAGCCGTCGCGCAGGGCGCGGGCCACGTCGGCCATGCCGGGGCCCTTGTCCACCGCGACGAGCTCCACGCCGGCCGGGGCCTCGGGGTGCGGCCGCACCAGGACGACGCCCTCCACGGCGTGCTTGACCAGGTTGGAGACGGCCTCGCTGACGGCCACGGCCGTCTGCCCGGTGCGGGTGGTGTCGAAGCCGGCCGCCTCGGCCAGCTCGACCGCCCGCCGCCGGACGGCGCCGACGGCACTCGGGTCCTCGGCGCGCACCCAGGCCGGGTTCACCTCGCCCACTTGGTCACCGTCACGGTCGTGCCCTTCCCTGGGGCGGAGATCAGGTCGAACTCGTCGACCAGCCGGCGGGAGCCGCCGAGGCCGAGGCCCATGCCGCCGCCGGTGGTGAAACCGTCGGTGAGCGCCTTGTCCAGGTCGGGGATGCCGGGGCCGTCGTCGCTGAAGACCAGCTTCAGGCCCCGTTTCCGGCCGTTCTCGACGAGGTCGATGCGCACGTCGCCGCCGCCGGCGTAGACGAGCGCGTTGCGGGCCAGCTCGCTGGCCGCCGTGACGATCTTGGTCTGGTCCACGAGGGAGAGCCCTGCCTCGATCGCGAGGGTCCGCACGATCTGCCGGACCATCACGACGTCCGCGCTGCCCGCGATCGTCATCGTCTCGGTCACGTGGCGGCGCCCCTGACGTGGTCGAGCAGCGCCACTCCCTTCTCCAGGTTCAGCGCCGTGCGCACGCCGCCCAGCGACAGGCCGAGCTCGACCAGGGTGATCGCCACCGCGGGACGCATGCCGACGACCACGGTCTGGGCGTCCAGCATGCGGCACATGGTGGCGATGGTGGCCAGCATGCGGCCGATGAAGGAGTCGACGATCTCGACCGCGGTGATGTCGATGATCACGCCTCTGGCCCCGGTGGCGACGACCCGCTCGGCCAGGTCCTCCTGGAGGGCCAGCACGCTCTGGTCCTCCAGGTCGATCTGGATGGAGACGATCAGGATGTCGCCGAGCTTGAGTACGGGCACCCGGTCCATCAGGCGCCCTCCGCCCGGACGGCGATGCGGGCGTGCTTGGACTGCGTCACCTGCACGCCGCTGCGCTTGAAGGCGTGGGCGAGGGCGTCGGCCAGCGACGCCTTGGTGACGATGTCGCCGAACTCGATGCCGAGCGTGACGATGGTGTGCGCGATCTGCGGGCGGATGCCGGAGATGACGCATTCTGCGCCCATCAGCCTGGCGGCCACCACGGTCTTGAGGAGGTGCTGGGCCACCTGGGTGTCCACGGCGGGCACGCCGGTGATGTCGATCACAGCGTGCTCGGCGCCGGTGTCGACCAGGGTCTGCAGCAGCTTCTCCATCACGACCTGGGTCCTGGCGGAGTCGAGGGTGCCGATCAGCGGCACGGCGACGATGCCCTCCCAGAGCTTGACCACCGGGGTGGACAGTTCGAGCAGTTGCTCGGCCTGGTCCAGGATGATCTTCTCGCGGGCGTCGGCGAAGGTCTCGAAGGTGAGCAGGCCGAGGTCGTCGATGAGCCGGGAGAACCAGATGAAGCCGCGCAGGGCCTCGGGCTCGCCGTCGGCCTCGACGATTTCGTACAGGGCCTCCTTGAGCCCGAAGACCGCGCGGGCGGTGTCGGCGGGCTGGTGGCCCGCACGGGCGCGGGTGCGGGAGAGCTCCGCGAGCAGCCCGCGGACGTCGGCGAGGTCTCCCTTGCCCTGATCGAGCGAGGACCGCAGGGCGCGGTAGATGTCGAGAAGCTCGTCCGACGGGGCCTTGGCGAGCTGCACCCAACGGGTGAGGATCTGCTCCTCGTGCTCACGGAGCAGCTCTTCGATGCGTCGCCTGGCGACGTCGGCTTGGACGGTCAAGGATCACTCCTGGGTTGGCTAGCGAGTGACGGTGTCACCGTATGTTAGAGCGATTTTTCCAGGTAGCGGACCGTTTGACGCCCGCCACTGTGCGCGACGGGCGGCCCCGCCAGGCCCGCCCCCTTGAGCGCCGCCTTCCTGGGTAGATGAACGGCGGAGGCGAGTTTTGCTGACATGCTGTCGCCATCACCTTGACGGAGCCTCCGAGGGTTGTGACACTGTGTCAGAAACATTCGCGCGAGTTGGGGAAGTGCTGTGACGACGTCGTTCTCCGAGACCTTGAGGGCCGCCACCTGGGGCGACCACGAGTCGGCCGAGTCCGAGGGCTACCTCGCCGAGCTGATGAGCGGCCGGTTGACCGAGCACGAGTACGGCGAGATGGTCGCCCAGCACTACTTCGCCTACCTCGCCCTCGACGGCGTCTCCAAGGAGCTGGCCGCCCACCCGGTCGCCGGCCGCTTCGTCTTCCCCGAGCTGTACCGCGAGCCCGCCCTGGAACGCGACCTGGCCACCATCTACGGCCCCGCCTGGCGCGAGCGCGTGGCCCCCTCCAAGGCCACCCGCACCCTCCAGGCCCGCATCCACCAGATGACCGACTGGCCCGGCGGCTACGTCGCCCACCACTACACCCGGTACCTCGGCGACCTGTCGGGCGGCCAGTTCATCCGCATGGAACTGCAGAAGATCTTCGGCTACCGGGCCGGCGGCGGCGTCGACTTCTACATCTTCGACGAGGTCGGCAGCCTGCCGCGGTTCAAGACCGAGTACCGGGCCCGGCTCGACGCCCTCGGCGCGGAGCTCGACGAGCGCGAACGGCAGCGGATCATCGGCGAGGTGCGGCTGGCCTACCAGCTCAACACCGAGGTCCTGGCCGAGCTCATGCACGTCGTCAGGGCCGCGGCGTAGCCGCCTGCGCCGGGTCGTCGCCGCCGTCCGGCGCCTGGGCCAGGACGGCCAGGCGCGTGGGCAGCCGCGGCGGGCGCTCGGCGCGTCCCTCGCCCGAGGCCAGCCGGTAGGGCACCAGGGTGACCATGACCCCGGGGAGCAGCAGCAGCCGGTCCCGCAGCCGGGCGGTCAGCCGGTTGTGCAGGGCCGGCTCCCACCAGCGGCCGGTGACGTAGTCGACGATGTAGACGGTCACGATCTGGCCGGGGTGCAGGGCCAGCCAGTCGCGTACGTGCCGCAGGATCGGGCCCACGGCGGTCCGGTAGGGCGCCTCGATCATCCTCAGCGGCACGGAGGAGGGCGCGTAGTGCTCCCAGCCCTCGCGCAGCTCGCGGGTCGCCTCCTCGTCGGTGCACACGTGCACGGCCTCCAGCCCGGCCGGGCGGGTGGCCGCGGCGTAGGCGACCGCCTGGAGCGCGGGGCTGCCCAGCCGGGAGACCAGCACCATGGCGTGGGCGCCGCCCGGCAGCTCGACGGGCGTGTCCGGGGTGGTGGCCGCCCGTACCTGGTCGTAGTGCCGCCTGATGCCCTTCATGAGCGCGAACAGGCCCGGAATGGCCAGGCAGACCAGCCAGGCGCCGTTCGCGAACTTGGTGACCAGCACGATCACCAGGACGGCGGCGGTCACCGTCGCGCCGGTCGCGTTGACGGCCTGGCGCCGCCGCACGCCGGGCGAGCGCGGGCCGGTCCGCTGCCAGTGCCGCACCATGCCGGCCTGGCTCAGCGTGAAGGAGATGAACACGCCGATGATGTAGAGCTGGATGAGCCGGGAGCTGTTGGCGTCGAAGACGACGAGCAGCACGGCCGCGGCCGTCGCGAGCAGCAGGATGCCGTTGCTGAAGACCAGCCGGTCGCCGCGCTTGTGCAGCTGGCTGGACAGGTAGGAGTCGGCGGACAGGATCGAGGCCAGCATGGGGAAGCCGTTGTAGGCGGTGTTGGCCGCCATGATCAGGATCGCCGCGGTGCTGGCCTGGAGGAAGGCGTACAGGACGCCGCGGCCGAGTACGGCGTCGCCGATCTGGGCCAGGGCGGTGGGCTCGACGTACCCGGCGGGCATCCCGGCGAGCCGGCCGGGGTGGTCGGGGTCGGTCATCCGGACGTGGGTGAGCAGGGCCAGCACGGTGATGCCGGAGAACATGGTGACCGACAGCACGCCCATGATCGCCAGGGTGTTCGCCGCGTTCCTGCTCTTGGGCCGGCGGAAGGCGGGCACGCCGTTGCTGACCGCCTCCACCCCGGTCAGCGCCGTGCAGCCGGAGGCGAACGCGCGCAGCACCAGGAAGACGGCGACGAAGCCGACGGGCTGGTAGAGCGGCTCGATGGTGAAGCCGGCGCTGACCGCCCGGGGACGTTCGCCGGTCAGCAGCCGCCAGGCGGCGACCAGGAACATCAGGTAGACCGCGGCGATGAAGGCGTAGGTGGGCACCGCGAACCCGCGGCCGGACTCGCGGGTGCCGCGCAGGTTGACCAGGGTGAGCAGCGCGACGCAGGCCACGCTCAGCGGCGCCGACCAGCGGTCCAGGCCGGGCGCGTAGGAGGTGATGGCGTCCACCCCGGCGGCGACGGAGACGGCGACGGTCAGCACGTAGTCGACCAGCAGCGCGCTGGCGGCGACCAGGCTGGCGTTGACGCCCAGGTTCTCCCGGCTGACGACGTACGCGCCGCCGCCGCCCGGGTAGGCGTAGCAGGTCTGCCGGTAGGACACGATGATGATCACCAGCATGGCCGCGATGGCCAGGGCGATCCAGCCGGTCACGTGCAGCAGGGCGAGACCGCCCAGGGTGAGGGCCATGATGATCTGCTCGGTCGCGTACGCCACCGACGAGATCGGGTCGCTGCAGAAGACCGGCAGCGCCAGCCGCTTGGGCAGGAGCTGCCGTTCCAGGTGCTGGGTCCGCAGCGGCCGGCCGACCAGGGCCCGCTTGGCCCGCTCCCACGGGGAGGCGGTGGTCATGGGCGTTCCCGCCTCCTTCCGGTCAGCCGGCGATCGCCCTGCCGAGCAGGTAGCCGAGGCTGACGACGGCCAGGCCGAGCACCAGGTTCAAGGCGATGTTGGCCAGCGCCCGGCCGGTGGACCCGGCGGCCAGCAACTTCCAGGTGTCGGCGCTGAAGGTGCTGAACGTGGTGAGCGCGCCGCAGAACCCGGTGCCGACCAGCGACAACACGGCCGGCGGCAGGGCGCCGTGGGAGGCGATGCCCATCAGGACGCCGAGCACGGCCGAGCCGATGACGTTGACGGCCAGCGTGCCCCACGGCATCGCCTTGCCGGCCGCCTTGGTGACGCCTGCGTCCACGAGGTAGCGGGCCGGCGCGCCGATCAGGCCGCCGACGAAGACGACCAGCGTGAGGATCATCGACGGCCGCCCAGCCGCAGGCCCGCCCAGACGGCCAGGAGGCCCAGGACGACGCTGAGCACCAGGTAGAGCACCGCCCAGCCGGCCGCGCCGCCGACGGTGAGCTCGCGGACGCCGTCCACCAGGTGCGAGAAGGTGGTGAAGCCGCCCAGGAAGCCGGTGCCGAGCAGCGCCTTGACCGGCATGCGGTGCAGCGGGTGGCGGGTCAGCTCGCCGGTGAGCAGGCCCATCAGCAGGCAGCCGAGGACGTTGACCACCAGCGTGGGCCAGGGCAGCGGGTGGTCGGCGCCCATCAGGGTCTGGGTGAGCAGGTGGCGGGCGACCGCGCCGACGCCGCCGCCCACCCCGATCAGGACGAGCGCGCGGGCCGGATGGCGGGTGGCGGCCATCAGTCCTCCGTCCCGAGCTGCGCGTCGGTGCCGGCGAGCTGTTCGGCCTCGGTCTCGCGCATCCGGCAGAGCCGGTCCACGACCCGGCCGATGAGGTAGGTGACGACGAAGGAGTAGAGGCCGACGACGACGATCGCGGCGAGCTGCTTGAGCAGCACCTCGATCGAGCCGCCGTACAGCAGGCCCTTGGTCCTGGTGGCGCTGACGCCGGTCGCGAGCAGGCCGATGAGGGCCGTGCCGACGATGCCGCCCGCGCCGTGCACGCCGACGACGTCGAGGGTGTCGTCGTAGCCGAGGACGAGCTTCCAGGTGACCGCGTACGACACCACGACGGCGGCCACGATGCCGACGACCAGGGCGCCCTCGGCGTTGACGAAGGCGCAGGCGGGCGTGATGGCCACCAGCCCGGCCAGCGCGCCGGTGGCCGAGCCGAGCCGGGTGAAGTGCCGGTAGCGCAGCCATTCCAGGACGAGCCAGGTCAGCATCCCGGCGGCCCCGGCGATCATGGTGGTCAGGAAGGCGTTGACCGCAATGCCGCCGTCGGCCATGGCCGAGCCGGCGTTGAAGCCGAACCAGCCGAACCACAGCAGGCCCAGCCCGAGCATGACGAACGGGATGTTGCTCGGCCGGGGCGGCTCCTTCCTGCGGAAGCGCACGCCGGGGCCGAGCGCGAGGGCCAGGGCCAGGCCGGCCATGCCGGAGTTCAGCTCGACCACCAGGCCGCCGGCGAAGTCGAGCACGCCCCACCGGCTGATCCAGCCCTGCCGGTCGAACACCCAGTGGGCGATCGGGAAGTACACCAGCGTCACCCACACGACGGAGAACACGATCCACGGCCCGAGCCGGGTCCGGCCGGCGACCGAGCCGCTGATCAGGGCCACCGTGATGATGGCGAAGGTGAGCTGGAACAGCGCGAAGGCGTAGGTGGGGACGCGGCCGTGCAGCATGGTGGGCGTGATGTCGGCGAAGCGCAGGTCGCCGAAGCCGATCACGCCGGCGCCGCCCACGTCGGGGCCGAAGACCAGCCCGTAGCCGTAGCCGAACCACAGGATCGTGACCAGGGCGATCGAGACGAAGCTCATGAAGAGCATGCTCAGCACGTTCTGGGCGCGGACCATGCCGCCGTAGAAGAAGGCCAGTCCGGGCGTCATGAGCAGCACCATGGCGGCGCTCACGAGCACCCAGGCCGAATCGCCGGTGTTGAGCCCTGGCGGCATCGCCCGACCTCCCTTCCTGTCCCCAGACAGAGATGTTCGGGAGAACTGGAGGCAAAACTCCCTGGCGAAGGGCCTTTGCCGGGCATGTGCATTGTTGAGGCGCTCTTAGTCCTCGACGGCTTTCGCAAAGAATGTCCATCCAGCCGCCGCCGCCGCGTGGCGCGCCGCCCGCGGGGGAATGTTGCCGCTCGTCAACCCCGGTTCCGGCGAGAGAGGCAGGCGGACATGCGCGCCGAGATGCCCGACCTGCCGCTCGCCACGCTCCGCGGCGTCAGCCAGGTGGACCTGCAGAACAACCTGGGGACCGCGATCTGCTTCGTCGTCGCGCTGCTCGCCGCCGGATGGCGCTTCGCGCTGTTCGGCCTGGTCGGCGCCGCCGTGGGCACGCTCACCGCCTGGTTCCTCGGCGCGGCCAGGGAGAGCGTGGCCGCGGGGCTCGAAGGGTTCAACGGCACGCTGATCGGCGTCGCGCTGGTGCTGTACTTCCAGGCCCGGTGGATCACGCTGCTGCTGGTCGTCGTCGGTGCGATCATGGGCAGCGTCCTGACGTCGGCGCTCAAGACGCTGCTCGGGCCGCACGACCTGCCGGGGCTCACGGCGCCGTTCTGCGCGGTGGCCACGATCATGGTGGTCGGCGGCCCGGCCTACGAGCGGGTCTGGCGCCGGCACGTCCTGGCGGCGCCGCCGTCGGCGACGTCCCCGGGGACCGCGGTGACGTTCGCCGACCTGTGGCAGGGGCTGCTGAACGGCGTCGGCCAGGTGTTCTTCCAGGGCAAGTGGTACGTCGGCCTGATCTTCCTGATCGGCCTGGCGTTCGCCGGGTGGCGGGTGGCGGGGGCCGCGCTGGCCGCCAGCGCCGTCGGGATCCTGGTGGCCGTGCTGCTCGGCGCGCCCGCGGCCGACATCGGCGCCGGCCTGTACGGCTACAACGCGGTGCTCACCGGCATCGCGCTGTGCTGCGCGTTCGTCGTGCCGACCGTCCTCGGCCTGCTGTACGCCCTGGCCGGCGTGGTGTCGGCGACCGTGCTGACGGCGTTCGTCGGCCACCTGTTCGCGCCGGTCGGCGGGCACACCCTGACCTGGCCGTTCGTCCTGGTCACCTGGATCTTCCTGGCGGCGGTCCCGGCGTTCTCCGGCGTCCGGCGCGCTTCCACCTAAGGAGAGCTCATGAACCTCGCACCGCGCGAGATCGACAAGCTGCTGATCTACGTCGTCGCCGACCTGGCCGCCAAGCGCCGCGAGCGCGGCGTGAAGCTGAACTACAGCGAGGCGGTGGCGCTGATCAGCGTCGCGGTCCTGGAGGCCGCCCGGGACGGCAGGACCGTGGCCGAGTGCATGGAGCTCGGCAAGCAGGTGCTCGGCGCCGAAGACGTCATGCCCGGGGTGCGCGAAATGCTCAAGCTGATGCAGGTCGAGGCGTCGTTCAAGGACGGCTCCAAGCTCGTTTCCTGCCACGACCCCATCGGCGGCTGACACCGCCGCGACCAGAAAGGAGCGGTTCGCCATGACGGACACGGACCGGATCATGTACGGGGACGAGCCGATCGAGATCAACGCCGGTCGCGCCACGGTCACCCTGACCGTGCGCAACACCGGCGACCGGGCCATCCAGGTCGGCTCGCACTTCCACTTCTTCGAGGCGAACCGGGCGCTCAGCTTCGACCGCGAGAAGGCGTACGGCATGCATCTCGACATCCCGGCCGGCACCGCCGTACGCATCGAGCCGGGCGACACCCACCAGGTCACCCTGGTCGAGTTCGCCGGCGGCATGCGCGTCGTCGGCTTCGCCGGCCTGGTGGACGGCGGCCTGCGGGCCAGGGACAGCCGCACCCGCGCCCTGCGCCGCCTGGCCGAGCTCGGGTACGCCGACCAGCCGGAACCGGGGGCCACGGTCCGCGCGCCGGGCGAGGAGCCTCCGGCGCGCAAGGCGCCCGCCAGGAAGGCCACCCCCAAGGAACCCGCCGCCAAGAAGGCCGCTCCCAAGGAACCGGCCGCCAAGGAACCGGCCGCCAAGAAGCCGGCCGCCAGGAAGAAGAAGGCCTGAGCCGATGAGCACCATGAACCGCAGGCAGTACGTCGCCATGTTCGGCCCGACCGTGGGCGACCGGGTCCGGCTGGCCGACACCAACCTGGTGATCGAGATCGAGAAGGACCACACGGCCGGCTTCTACGGCGACGAGGCCGTCTACGGCGGCGGCAAGACCGCCCGCGACGGCATGGCGGCCGACCCCGGCTCCCAGAACGCCACGATCGCGCTCGACCTGGTGATCACCAACGCGGTCGTGCTGGACCCGGTGCTCGGCGTCGTCAAGGGCGACATCGGCATCAAGGACGGGCGGATCGTCGGGATCGGCAAGGCGGGCAACCCGCACACCCAGAACGGCGTGGACCGCCGGCTGGTGATCGGCGCCGGGACGGAGGTGCTGGCGGGCGAGAACATGATCGCCACGCCGGGGGCGATCGACCCGCACGTGCACCTGATCGCGCCGCAGCAGGCCGAGGCCGCGCTCACCAACGGCGTCACGACGCTGATCGGCGGCGGCACCGGCCCCACCGACGGCACCCGCGGCACCACCTGCACGCCCGGCCCGTGGAACATCGGCCGCATGTTGCAGGCCGTCGAGGCGCTGCCGGTGAACATCGGCATCATGGCCAAGGGCAACGCCAGCCTGCCGGCCGCGCTGGCCGAGCAGATCGAGGCCGGGGCGTGCGCGCTGAAGGTGCACGAGGACTGGGGCTCCACGCCGGCGGTGGTGGACTGCGCGCTGCGCATCGCCGACGAGTACGACGTCCAGGTGGCGCTGCACGCCGACAGCCTCAACGAGGCCGGCTACCTGGAGGACACGATCAGCGCCATCGACGGCCGGGCGATCCACACCTTCCACACCGAGGGCGCGGGCGGCGGTCACGCGCCGGACATGATCCGCATCGCCGGCGAGCCGAACGCGCTGCCGTCCTCGACGAACCCGACGCTGCCGTACACCATCAACTCGGCCGACGAGCTGCTGGACATGGTGATGGTCTGCCACCACCTCAACCACGACATCCCCGAGGACGTCTCCTTCGCCGACAGCCGGGTGCGGGTGGAGACCATCGCGGCCGAGACCGTGCTGCAGGACATGGGCGTGATCAGCATGTTCTCCTCCGACTCCCAGGCGATGGGCCGGATCGGGGAGACCTTCACCCGCGCCTTCCAGACCGCCCACCACTGCAAGGACCAGCGCGGCCGGCTGCCGGAGGACTCCGAGCGCAACGACAACGCGCGGGTGCTGCGCTACCTGGCCAAGCTGACCATCAACCCGGCCCGGACGACCGGCATCGCCGAGCACGTCGGCTCGCTGGAGGACGGCAAGCTGGCCGACGTCGTGCTGTGGCCGTTCACCTCGTTCGCGGCCAAGCCGGCGCTGGTGGTCAAGGGCGGCCTGATCAACTGGTCGCAGATGGGCGACCCGAACGCGTCGCTGCCCACGCCGCAGCCGGTCTACTACCGGCCGATGTTCGGCGCGATGGGGATGGCGCAGCGCAAGAGCAACGTGACGTTCCTGCCGGACGCCGCCATCGCCGCCGGGGTGCCGGAGCGGCTCGGCCTGCAACGGCTGATCGCCAGGGTGCGCCACACCAGGACGGTGGACAAGCGGCACATGATCCGCAACAACGCGCTGCCGAGGATCACCGTGGACCCCGAGACGTACAAGGTCACGGTGGACGGCGAGCACGCGACCATCGCGCCGGCCCGCGAGCTGCCGCTGAACCACCTGTTCTTCCTGGCATGAGCCTGCTCGCCCAGCTCCAGCTCACCGACTCGGCCTTCCCGGGCGGCCTCTACACGCTCTCGCACGGGCTGGAGGCGTACGCGCAGGCCGGCCGGGTGGACGTCGCCGCGCTGCTGGAGGACCTGCTGCTGCACGCGGCGGGGCCGGGCGACGCCACCGCCCTGGTCCTGACCCACCGGGCGGTGACGGCCGGCGACTGGGACGCGGTGACCGAGGTGGACCGGCGGCTGCACGCCGTCAAGCTCGGCCGGGAGATCCGGGCCGCCGCCACCAGGACCGGCAACCAGGTCCTGCGCACGGCCGCCCTGGTCTTCGCGACGCCGGCGCTGGCCCGCCTGTCGGAGCTGGTGGAGGCCAGGGTCACGCCGGGCAACCACGCCGTCGTGCTGGGCACGGCCTACGCCGGGCTGGGCGTCCGGGAGGCCGACGCGGTGACCGGCGACCTGTACGCGTTCGCCGCGAGCTGGGTCAGCGCCGCCGTACGGCTGCGCCTGCTGGACTTCCGCCAGGCCCAGGCCACCCTGTACGGCGCGGCCGGCGCGATCGGGCGGGCCGCCGGGCACGCCCTGGCCGCCCGCGGCCCGCTGGACCTGCACGCCGCCACGCCGCTCGCGGACATGATGAGCGCCGCCCACGAACGGGCCGAGGCCCGGCTGTTCACCACCTGAGAAGGGAAGCGTCCCGATGCATCACCACCACCCGCACCCGCACCCCGCCGTGAACGTGCCCGCGGGCACCGCCATGGACCACGTCTTCAAGATCGGCGTCGGCGGCCCGGTCGGCTCCGGCAAGACCGCCCTCATCGAGGCGCTGGTGCCCGTGCTGCTCGACCGGGGACGCAGCGTGGCCGTCGTCACCAACGACATCTACACCCAGGAGGACGCCCAGCACGTCCGGCGCACCCTGGACGGCGTGCTGGACCCCGAGCGGGTCGTGGGCGTCGAGACCGGCTCCTGCCCGCACACCGCCGTGCGCGACGACCCGACGATGAACCTGGCCGCCGGGGCCGAGCTGCTGGAGCGCTTCCCCGACATCGACACGCTGCTGTTCGAGAGCGGCGGCGACAACCTGACCCTCACCTTCAGCCCCGTCCTGGCCGACGTCTACGTCTTCGTGCTGGACACCGGCGAGGGGGACAAGATGCCGCGCAAGCGGGGCCCCGGCATCACCGACTCGGACCTGCTGGTCATCAACAAGATCGACATCGCGCCGTACGTGCGGGCCGACCTGGAGGTCATGGCGCGCGACGCCGACCGGGTCCGCGACGGGCGGCCGGTCGTGCTCACCGACGCCCTGCGCGGCACCGGTGTGACCGAGGTGGCCGACTTCGTCCTCAGCGGGGCGCCGGCGTGCTCGCCGGCCCGGTAGACCGGCTGGCCGCCGGCCACTACACGATCGACTCGGTCCCGGCGGACGTGGCCCGGCACGCCGGCGTGCCCGACACCCTGCCGGTCGGCAGCCCCGGCAAGGTCGGCGTGCTGGAGCTGGCGTTCGAGCGGCGGGGCGGGCGCACCGAGCTGACCGGCCACTTCCAGAAGGCGCCGCTGCAGATCATGCGGCCGCACTACTACGACCCGGCCCGGCCCGACCTGCCGTACGTGATGGTGATGTCCACCGGCGGCGGCGTGCTCCAGGGCGACCGCCACCGGCTCGACGTCACCTGCGGCGCGGGCGCGTCCGTGCACGTCACCACGCAGGCGGCCACCAAGCTCTACCGGATGGAGCAGGACTACGCCACCCAGCTCGTCTCGCTCACCGCCGGGCCGGACGGCTACCTGGAGTACCTGCCGGACCCGGTGATCCCCTTCGCCGGGTCCCGGTTCTACCAGCGCACCCTGGTGAGCGCCGGGCCCGGGGCCACGGTGATCCTCGGGGAGACCGTGCTGGCCGGGCGGCTGGCCCGCGGCGAGCGGCACGCCTACACCGCGTACTGCAACGACCTGGACGTCCGCGACGCCGGCGGCGGGCTGCTGTTCGCCGACCCGCTCAGGCTCGTGCCCGAGCGCGCCCCGGTCACCGGGCCGGCGATGTTCGGTGAGCACGGCGTGCTGTCCACCCTGTACGTGATCACCTCCGCCGTGCCCGCGGCCGAGCTGGCCGGCGCGCTGCACGAGGTGGCGGCGGGCAGCGGGCTGCCCGGCGGGGCCAGCACGCTGCCGAACGGGGCGGGCGCCTGGGCCAGGCTGCTCGGGCCGGAGTCGCCGCCCGTCCTCGCCGCCCTGGAACGCCTGTGGGACCTCGCCCGGCGCGCCGTCACCGGCCACCCGGCCCCGGACCGGCGCAAACCCTGACCCCGGCGCGCACCGGCGCGGGGCTCCCGGGAGCAGTCACGGGCGCGCCGGCGCGGGGCTCCCGGGAGCGGTCAGGGGTGCGCCGGCGACGAACCGGCCTACCATGGGCCTATGCCCCGCATCTCGGCCGCCACGATCGGCGAGCATCGCGCCCAGACGCGCGACCGCATCCTGCAGGCCGTCTCGCGGCTGTCCAGGGCCCAGGGCATCGACGCCATCTCCCTGACGGACGTGGCCCACGAGGCCGGCATCACCCGCACGGTCCTGTACAACTACTTCCCCGACAAGGCCGCGCTGCTGCTGGCCTTCACCGAGCGCGTCACCAGCTACTTCATCGAGAGCTACGAGCGGGAACTGCCCGAGCACGCCTCGCCCGCCGACCGGTTGCGGGCCTTCGTCCGGCTGCAGCTCGCGGGGCTGCTCGCCCACCCCCACCCGGGCGCGGCCGACCTCGGCGCGGCGCTCGGGCCCGACGCCTACCAGCAGCTCGCCGAGCACGTCGCACCCATGCAGCGGGTGCTGGTGGAGATCCTCGACGACGGCGTGCGGGCGGGCGACTTCCAGGTGCCCGAGGTGGGCGCGACGGCGCGGATGGTGCTGGCCGTCATCGGGGCCGAGCGGGTGCCGCTGATCAGCGGCGAGGTCACGGTCGAGACGGCCGAGCAGGCCGTGTCCGGCTTCGTGCTCCGGGCTCTCGGCGCCCGCCCGTAGGGGCCGAACGCCGGGGTGGCCGCCGGAGGCCGCCGGGCACGGTGACAAGATTGCCGGATGGGACAGAACGGTCACATCCAGGTGAAGTCGGCGCGCGGGCGGTGGATTCTCGGCGCGACCGTGCTCGGCTCCGGGCTGGCCCTGCTCGACAGCACCGTGGTCAACGTCGCGCTGCCGTTCCTCGGCAAGGAGCTGCACGCGGCCATGGACGGCCTGCAGTGGACCGTCAACGCCTACACCCTCACCCTGGCGGGCCTGATCCTGCTGGGCGGGTCGCTCGGCGACCGCTACGGGCGGCGCAAGATCTTCCTCATCGGCACGGTGTGGTTCGCCGTGGCCTCGGCGCTGTGCGGCCTGTCACCGAACATCGAGTTCCTGATCGGGGCGCGCGCGTTGCAGGGCGTCGGCGGCGCGCTGCTCACGCCGGGGTCGCTGGCCATCATCCAGGCGTCGTTCGTCAGGCAGGACCGGCCGCGGGCGGTCGGCGTCTGGTCCGGGCTGGGCGGCGTGGCCAGCGCGATCGGGCCGCTGCTGGGCGGCTGGCTGGTGCAGACGGCGGGCTGGCGGTGGGCGTTCCTGATCAACCTGCCGTTCGCGCTGATCGTGGTGCTGGTGACGCTGCGGCACGTGCCGGAGAGCCGCGACGAGCAGGCGGCCGGGCGGTTCGACGTCCTGGGCTCGCTGCTGGCCGCGCTGGCGCTGGCCGGGATCACGTACGGGCTGATCGAGAAGGGCGCTCCGGTGCCGCTGATCGTGGGGGCGCTGCTCGGGGCGGCGTTCGTGGTGACCGAGCGGCGCAGGTCGCCGCAGGCGCTGGTGCCGGTCGCCATCTTCAGGAACCACGTCTTCACGGCGGTCAACGTCGTCACGCTCATCATGTACGCCGCCATGGGCGTGGTGTTCTTCCTGCTGGTGATCCAGCTCCAGGTGGTCTCCGGGTTCTCGCCGATCGCGGCCGGGCTGTCGATGTTGCCGACCACGATCCTGATGATGCTGCTGTCGTCGCGGGCCGGGGAGACGGCCCGGCGGCTCGGGCCGCGCTGGCCGATGACGATCGGGATCCTGCTGGCAGGGGCCGGGTTCGTGCTGATGAGCATGATCGGCCCGCACGCCTCCTACCCGCTGCTGGTGCTGCCCGCGGTGACCGTCTTCGGGCTCGGCCTGTCGGCGGCCGTCGCGCCGCTGACCGCGACGGTGCTGGCCACGGCCGACGAGCGTTACGCCGGCACGGCCAGCGGCGTCAACAACGCCGTGGCCCGCACCGGGAGCCTGCTGGCGGTGGCCGCCGTGCCGCCGCTGGTCGGCCTGGTGGGCGACGCGTTCGAGAACCCGCCGGTGTTCGACGCCGGGTTCCGGGCGGCCATGCTGATCAGCGCCGCCATGATGGCGGTCGCCGCGGCCGTCACGTTCTTCACCATCAGGACGAACGTGCTGGCCGGGGAGCCGGAGCCGGCTAGTACGTGAACGCCTGACTGCGCACGCTGTTGTCGAAGTTGGACAGCAGCAGCTCGGGCTCGCCGACCGAGCGCACGCCGGGCAGCCGGGTCAGCAGCTCCCGGAACATCGTGCGCATCTCCTGCCTGGCCAGGTTGGCGCCGAGGCAGAAGTGCGGGCCGGGCCCGCCGAACCCGACGTGGGGCTTGGTGTCGCGGGTGATGTCGAAGGTGTCGGGGTCGGGGAAGACCGACTCGTCGCGGTTGGCCGAGCCGTAGAACAGCACGACCTTGTCGCCCTGCTTCAGCTCCAGCCCGCGCAGCGTGTAGTCCTCGGTGACCGTGCGGCGGAACTGCATGATGGGCGAGACGTAGCGGACCATCTCCTCGATCGCGCCGTTGATGTGGGCGTCGAAGTCGGAGGTCAGCAGCTCGCGCTGGGCCGGGTTCTCGGTGAGCAGCCGGATGCCGTGGGCCATGGTGTTGCGGGCGGTCTCGTTGCCCGCCACCAGCAGCAGCGAGAAGAACGAGCCCAGCTCCTTGTCGGTCAGCTTCTCGCCGTCGGGGTTGGCGTTGACCAGGAGCGAGACCAGGTCGCCCTTGGGCTCGGCGACGCGCTCGTGGCCGAGCTTGATGACCATGCGCTGCAGGGCCAGCAGGGCCAGCATGTTCTGGCCGGCCATCTGGACGCTGCGGGCCAGGCTGGGACGCACGCCGGTGTAGGCGGTGGAGATGTCGACGTGCTGGTGGACCTTGGCGCGCAGCTCCTGCGGGATGTCGAGCATGTCGCAGATGACGTGGATGGGAAGCTTGGCGGCCACCTGCGTGACGAAGTCGCGCGGGCCCTCCCTGACGACGTCGTCGACGATGCGGGCGCAGGCGGCCTCGATGTCGCCCTGGAGCCCCGCCAGCATCCGGGGGCTGAACGAGCGCGTCACGATGCGGCGCAGGCGGGCGTGGCGGGGGTCGTCCATGTTGACCATGGACTCGCCGAACACCTGCTTGACCCAGCCCGGCGGCTCGGGGTTGGTCACGGCGGGCTCGCTGGAGAAAACCTTGGCGTTGCGGCTGGCCTCGACCACGTCCGCGTGCCGGACGAGGGCGTAGAAGCCCTTGCCGGAGCGGAGGAAGGGCACCTTCTTCTCCGGGAAGAACACCGGGTGCTCCAGTTGCCGGAGCCGGGCGAATGCCTCATTCCGCTCTTTGAGCGGTTTGCGCCAGAAGTCCAGATCAGCGAGGTCGATGTCCACCCGTCTATCCTGGCACGCTCCCACGCCCCGGCGGACGGGCCGAAAGTCCCTTCCGAAGCGGATGTGCATCGTGCCCTCCTGGGCCGTTCTCGTGGTGTTAAGTCCGGGTTCGGCCTGGACGGAGATGACTGTCGGTATGAACGCGTTGCTCGCCGTCTGCCTGGTCGCTCCCCTCGTGTCCGGTGCCGCACCCGCCGCCGCACCCGGGTGCGGCGGGCACCCTCTCGACTTCGACGGCGACGGCCGCGCCGACATCGCCGTCGCCGCTCCCTACGACGACTCCAGGGCCGGTTCGGTGACCGTCATGTACGGCTCGGGGCGGACCGTCAAGCTCACCCAGCCCGGCGCGGAACCCGGGGACGCCTTCGGCTCGGCGCTGGCCGTCGGCGACTTCGACGGCGACCGCTGCGCCGATTTGGCGGTCGGGGTGTCGGAGGAGTTCGCCGGGAAGCGGGTGCCCGGCGCGGACGGCAACGGCGTCGTGCAGATCTTCGACGGCTCCCCCGCCGGGCTGGTCGCCGGCGAGGAGCTGGCCCCGGCCCGGCGGGGCAGCGACCGGTTCGGCGCGGCGCTGGCGGCCGGTGACTTCGACGGGGACGGCCGCGACGAGCTGGCCGTGGGCTCCCCGAGCCACGCCTCGGGCGGCGCGGTCACCGTCTACGGGATGAAGGGCCGCAAGGCGTACCAGATCACCCAGAAGACGTCGTGGGTGCGTCAGTCGGCGAACGTCACCGACCAATGGGGCGCGGCGCTGGCGGCCGGCGACTTCGACGGCGACGGCCGCGACGAGCTGGCCGTCGGCGCGCCCGCCGACAGCGTGCGCCTGGACGGCCAGGGATCGGTGACCGTGCTCGACCCGCGCGCCCGCCGGGCCCGGCTGCTCACGCAGAGCTCGCCGGGGATCGCCGGCGCGTCGGAGAAGTGGGACGCCTTCGGCGCGGCCCTGGCCACCGGCGACTTCAACGGCGACGGCCGCGACGACCTGGCGATCGGCGTCCCCGGCGAGGGCCTCAGCGAGAACCAGCGGGCCATGGACTACGGCGACGGCACCGTGGACGTCCTGTACGGCTCGCGCGCCGGCCTGCGCACCCACGGCAGCGAGGCGTGGTCGCAACGCTCGCTGAAGGGCGAGCCGCGCTACTACGACCGGTTCGGCGCGGCGCTGGCCGCCGGGGACTTCACCGGCGACGGCAGGGACGAGCTGGCCATCGGCGTGCCCGGCGAGCACGCCGTCCAGGTGCTCCAGGGACGCGCGTCGGGCGGCCTGACCCGGAAGGGGAACCTGCTGATCAAGGGCAGGGGACGCGACTTCGGCGCCGCGCTGGCCGCGCTGCCCGGCGGGGGCGGCCGCTACCGCGCGCTGACCGCCGGCCGCCCCCTGGACGGGCTGCTGGTCGCCGCCCCCGACCAGGGCCTGGTCATGTACGCCCCCGGCGTCCGCGAGACGGGCCTGCGCCTGGGCCGCCTCCGCCAGGTCTCCCAGGGCGCCGGCCTGTACGGCTACACCTTCGGCTGAACACCCCCTGGGCTCTCAGCGGATGGCAGCAGCACGCGGAACAGGGCGCCCTTGCCCGGCTCCCCCTCGGCCATGACGACGCCGCCGTGCGCCTCGACCAGCGTCGCCGCGATCGACAGGCCGAGCCCGGCCCCGCCCACCCCGCGCGCCGGATCGGCCCGGTAGAACCGCTCGAACACCCGCTCGGCCACCTCCGGCGGGAACCCCGGCCCCTCGTCGGCCACCTCCACCACGGCCCGCTCGCCGTCCACGCCGACGCGCACCTCGAACGGCGTCCCGGGGGGCGTGTGCTGCAGCGCGTTGCTCACCAGGTTCCCGACCACCTGGCCGAGCCGCGACTCGTCGCCGGTCACCAGCACCTCGCCCTCGCCGCCGTCCAGGCGGACCAGCTCGATCCGCCGGTCGGGGGCGAGCGTCTGGGCGTCGATCACGGCGGTCGCGGCCAGGCTGAGCAGGTCCACCGGCCGTCGTGCCAGCTCCCGCCGCTGGTCCAGCCTGGCCAGCAGCAGCATGTCCTCCACCAGCAGGCCCATGCGCGCGGCCTGCCCCTCGATCCGGCTCAGCAGCCGCACGGCCTCGGCCAGGTCCTTCTCCTCCCCCAGCCGGAACAGCTCGGCGAACCCCCTGATCGAGGTGAGCGGCGTGCGCAGCTCGTGCGAGGCGTCGGCCATGAACCGGCGCATGACCTCCTCCGAACGCCGCGCCGCCGTCGCCGACTCGCGCGCCGACTCGGCCGCCGCCTCCCGCTCGCGCACCGCCGACTCGATCTGGGCGAGCATGCCGTTGAGCGAGCGGCCCAGCTTGCCGACCTCGGTGGTGCTCGCCCACATCGGTACCCGGCGCGACAGGTCGCCGCCCGCGATGTCCCTGGCGGTGCGGCCGATCTCGCGCAGCGGGCGCAGGCTCCGCCGTACCAGCCAGTAGCAGGCGACGCCCAGCACGGCCAGCGTGCCGCCGCCGGCGAAGGCCACGATGAGGGCGAGCCTGGCCACCGTGCCCTCGACGTCGCCGAGGCTGATGGCGATCACCCGGCTGTCGCCGTCGCGGGCCGGGACGGCGACCACCCGCCAGTCCGGCCCGCCGGACGCGCGCGACTCGACGGTGAACGGCCGCCCGCCGCGCGCGGCGACGTCCGCGCCGCTCAGCCGGGGCAGCTTGGGTGTGTGCTCCTCGGTGGACTCGCTCAGCACCCGTACGGTGGCGCCGCCCGCGTCCACCAGCACCGAGTGGAACAGCCCGAAGAAGCGCTGCGGCTGCCGCCCGGCCGGCCACGCCTCGGGCGGCGGCGGCAGGTCGCGCGGCGCGGCGGCCGCCACCAGTTGCCGGTCCACCCGCTCGACCAGGTATCCGCGCAGCAGCCGCACGGCGAACAGGCCGGTCACCGTGATGGCGAGGGTGACCAGCAGCAGCGTGGCCGAGACCAGGCGCAGCCAGAGCGGTGCGCGGGCGAGGTGCTTCCTCATAGGCGCGGCGGGCGCAGGATGTAGCCGACCCCGCGCAGCGTGTGCAGGTACTTCCGGTCGCCGGTGTCGATCTTGCGCCGCAGGTACGACACGTACGACTCGACCAGGCCCACGTCGGTGCGCCAGTCGCCGTTCCAGACGTGGTCGAGGATCTGCGTCTTGGACAGCACCCGGCCGACGTTCAGCATGAAGTAGCGCAGCAGCCGGAACTCCGTCGGCGACAGCCGCACCGGTACGCCGTCGCGCCACACCTCGTGGCTCTCCTCGTCCAGCTCCAGGTCGGCGACGCTCAGCCGGTGGGGCGGCGGCGCGCCCCTGCGGGTCCTGCGCAGCACCGCCCGGATCCGCGCGATGACCTCCTCCAGGCTGAACGGCTTGGTCACGTAGTCCTCGCCGAGACCGAGACCGGTGATCCGGTCCTCCGGCGTGTCCTTGGCGGTCACGAACAGCACCGGGACCCGGCGGCCGCGGGACCGCAGCCTTCCCGCGACCGCCAGGCCGTCGATGTCGGGCAGCATCACGTCGAGCATCACCAGGTCGGGCGTGCTCTCCTCGGCCACCCGCAGCGCCTCCCGCCCGTCGGCGGCGGTCAGCACCTCGAACCCGGCCATGCGCAGGCCGGCCGAGAACAGCTCCCTGATGTTGGGCTCGTCGTCGACCACCAGCAGCCTGGCCTCGGGCTGGTTCATCGCGGGCCCCCTCCCGGCGTGCCCTGGGCTCCCTGGGTGCCCTGGGTGATGGCGGTCGCGGTGACCGAGCCGTCGCCGGACTGCTGACCGCGCACCACGACGGTGGTGCCGGCGGCCAGGTCGGCGACCTTGCCGGGCCTGGAGATCTGGACCGTGGTCTGGTCGCTGGTGGTGACCGTCACCGTGGCGCCGTCCATGGTTCTGACGTAGATCTTGTCGCCGTCGACCTTCTCGACGGTGCCGACCGTGCCGCCGCCCATGCGCTGCCCGAACCCGCCGTTCTGGGTGCCGTTCTGGGCGCCGGAGCCGCGCTGGCCGTAGCCGCCGGGGGACTGGCCGTCCGTACGCCGGAGCTGCGCGGCGGCCGGCGCGGCCTCGGACGTGCCGAACAGCTTGCCCGCCTGGATCCCGATGAGCACGCCGGCCACCAGCACCACCCCGGCGGCCAGCCCGAGCGTCAGCTTCGAGACGCCGCCGCGCGGCCGGACGGCGAGCTCCTCCCCCAGGTCGTCGGGGAAGGGCGAGGAGTCGAGCCGGTCCATGTCTTTCTCCTTACTCATGCCGCCTACTCGTGCCGCAGGGCCTGGATCGGCCGGAGCTTGGCCGCCCTGTTGGCCGGGTAACTGCCGAAGAACAGCCCGATCCCCACCGACACGCCGAGCGCCAGCGCGACGGACGACGGCACGAGGACCGGCTCGATGCCGGCCACGGTGAACCGGGTGCCGACGAAGGCCACCAGCACCCCGAGCAGCCCGCCGACCAGGCTGAGCAGGGTGGCCTCCATCAGGAACTGGCTCAGGATCGCGCCGCGCGGCGCGCCGATCGCCTTGCGGATGCCGATCTCCCGGGTCCGCTCGGTCACGGTGACCAGCATGATGTTGGTGATGCCGATGCCGCCCACCAGCAGCGAGATCGCCGCCACCGCCCCGAGCAGCACGGTGAACGTGCCGGTGGCCTCGCTCACCGTCTCCTGCAGGGTGGCCTGGTTGAGTATCCGGTAGTCGGGGTTGCCGTCGGTGATGCCGTGCCGCTGGTTGAGGACGGCGGTCACCTCCGACTGCGCGGCCGTGGTGGCCTCGGCCCCGGTGGCCTGCACGACGATCGAGTCCAGCGAGCCGAACCCGCTCAGGCTCTGCTGCACGGCGGGCAGCGGCGCCACGGCCACGTCGTCGGCGTCCTGCATGCCGGTGGAGCCGCTCTCCTTGAGCACCCCCACCACCGTGAACGGCACCCCGGACACGCTGACCTGCCGGCCGATCGGGTCCACCGCGCCGAACAGCTCTTCCACCACCGTCTGGCCGAGCACCACGACCTTCCTGGCGGCCAGCACGTCGTCGTTGAAGAAGTACGTGCCCTTGGCCACCGGCTTGTTCATGGCCTCGAAGTAGCTGGGGTAGGTGCCGACGAACTGCGCGATCGTGTGGCTGGCGGCGCCGTACGCGGCGGTGGCGGAGTTGGCGCCGACCACCGGCGAGACGGACCTGACCGACGGCGCGAGCGTCCGGTCGGTGAGCGCCTTGGCGTCGGCCAGGCTGAGCTGCCTGGCCTGCGTGCGCGGCCCGGTGTTGCCGCCGCCGCCCGGCGCGCGCCCGCCGAATCCGCCCCCGCCGCCGCCCCCGCCCGAGAAGGACGGGGAGATCGTCAGCGTGTTGGCGCCGAGGCGCTGGATGTTCTTCTGGATGCTCTGCGAGGAGCCCTCGCCGACCGCCACCAGCAGGATGACCGCGGCGACGCCGATGAGGATGCCCAGGGTGGTCAGGGCGCTGCGCATCTTGTTGGCCAGCAGGCCGCGCAGCGCGAAGCGGAGGATCTCAAGCTGGTTCACTGGCCGCCGTCCTCGGGGGTGGTCCGTCGACCGGCGCCTGGCGGCGGTCCTCCACGATCTCGCCGTCCACCAGCCGGATCACCCGTTTGGCGTGCGCGGCCACGTCGTCCTCGTGGGTGATGAGGACGATCGTACGTCCGGACTCGCTCAGCCGGTCGAGGATCCGCAGCACGTCGCGGGTGGAGGCGGTGTCGAGGTTGCCGGTGGGCTCGTCGGCCAGCAGCAGCGCGGGGGCGGTGACCAGCGCCCTGGCCACGGCCACGCGCTGCTGCTGGCCGCCGGAGAGCTGGTTCGGCTCGTGCCGCACGCGGTCGGTCAGCCCGACCTGCTCCAGCGCGGCCAGGGCGCGCGAGCGCCGCTCGGCCGGGCCGACGCCGCCGTACACCAGCGGCAGCTCGACGTTGGCCAGCGCGCTCATGCGCGGGATCAGGTTGAAGGACTGGAAGACGAACCCCACCCTGCGGTTGCGCAGGATCGCGAGCTGGTGCTCGGTCAGCCGTCCCACGTCGGCGCCGTCGATCTGGTACGTGCCGGAGGTGGGCACGTCGAGGCAGCCGAGGATGTTCATCAGGGTGGACTTGCCGGAGCCGGACGCGCCCATGACGGCGACGTAGTCGCCGCGCTCGACGTCCAGGCTGACGCCGCGCAGGGCGTGGACCTTGGCGTCGCCCTCGCCGTACTCCTTGACCAGGTCCTTCACCCGCAGGACGGGGGCCGCCGTCGCGGTGGCGGGGGCCGTCATCGCCCGCCGCCCGGCATGCCGCCGCCGCCCGGGAAGCCGCCGCCGAACCCGCCGCGCTGGTTGGTGCTCTGCGTGCCGGTCGCGGGCGGCACGAGCTGGTCGCCCTCGGACACCCCGGACCTGATCTCGGTGAGCGCCGTGCCCCGGACGCCGACCTCGACCGGGGTCCTGACCTGGCGGCCGTCCCTGAGCAGGGTGACCGTGGTCTGGCCGCCGCTGGTGGAGACCGCGGTGGAGGGGACGGTGACGACGTTCTCCGCCCTGCCGACGACGACCTCGACGGTGGCGGTCTGGCCCAGCCTGACCTTCGCGGGGACCTTGGTGAAGGTGACCGTGACCGGGTACTGGACGACGTTGTTGCTGGTGGAGGCGACCGGCTGGATCTGCGTGACCTTGCCGTCGGCGGTCACCCCCGGCAGGGCGTCGAAGGTGACGGTGGCGTTCTGCCCCTGTTCGAGCTTGCCGACGTCGGACTCGGTGAAGGTGCCCACGAGCTGGAGCCGTCCGGTGTCGGCCAGGTCGACGAACCCGCCCGTCCCTGTGCTGTTCCCACTGCCGCCGCTCTGCGACTGGCCCTGGGACTGGCTCTGGCTTCCGCCCGAGCCGGAGGCGGTGCCGCCGACGGATCCGTTGACCGCCGTGACCGTGCCCTTGAACGGGGCTCGCAGGACGGTGGCCGCGACCGTGCGCTCGGCCTCGCGGTAGGCGTTGCGCGCCTTGACGTAGGAGGCGTAGAGCGCGGCCGTGCCGGTGCCCTCGTCGACCGCGCTCTGGTACGTGGCCTTGGCCGCCGACAGGCTCTCCTGCGCGGCGGAGTCGTCGAGCCTGGCCAGGATGTCGCCCTTGTCGACCTTGTCCCCCGCCTTGACGTAGATCCGCTCGACCGTGCCGCCCGTGCCGAACGACAGGGACCTGGTCCTGGAGCTGGCCACCGCGCCCGACGCGGACACCGACGCGGACACCGAGCCGCGGCTCGCGGTCACCGTGCGCACGGCCGTCTCGCCGGCCGCGCGGTCCGTGCCGAGCTGGACGTAGGCGAGCGTGGCCCCGCCCAGCAGGAGCACGCCCAGCGCTCCGTTGGTCATCAGCGCTCTGCGCCTTGTCGACACCTTCACAGCCGGTGACCCTTGCACACCAGCCTGCGCCGCAGCCGTGACGGAGCTGAACGTTCGCTGACAACCCGGGCCCGTGCGGGGTCACACAGCGAACTCTCAGGCTGCTCGCAGGCTGCCGTGAAGCTGGTCGGCCAGGATGGGCGGCCATGAGACCGACTTTCGCGCTGGGCGGGCTCGCCCTGGCCGTGCTCGTCGCCGGGTCGGGCCTGGCGCTGGCACTCCGCGACGACGACCCGCCCGCCGTCCGGGTACGGCTCGCCGCCGCCCAGCGGGGCCCGGTCACGGCCCTGGTCAGCGCCGCCGGCAACACCGTGGACGGCGCCCGCCGGGACCTGGCGTTCGGCTCGTCCGGCCCGGTGACCAAGGTGTACGTCAAGGTCGGGACCAAGGTGACCAAGGGCCAGGTGCTGGCCAGGATCGACGGACGAGGGGCCCGCGAGGCGTACGCAGCCGCCAAGGCCGACCTCTCCGCCGCCCAAGAAGCCCTCACCACCGCCACCACCGCCAGCTCCACCGGAACGACCGGAACCACCGGGACCAGGACCACCGGTTCGCCGTTCTCCGCCGGGTCGCCGAACGCCGGCAACTGCCCCACCCCGTCAGCTTCCTCGAAGCCCACACCGCCGGTCACTTCGAACCCCACCCTGACCACTGGCGGCACCGGCCCCGCCACCTCCCCCGCCCCGGACACCGGCGCCGCTGCCACTCCCGGCAGCGCCGCCACCCCTGGGGGCGCGACCGTCCCGGGGGCGACGGGCGGCCCTGGCACGGCTATCGGCGGAGGTTCGGCGGGCGAGGGCGTTTTCGGCCCGACCACCCCGCCTACCACCACCTCGCCCGCCACCACTCCGCCCACCACCGCCACGAGCGCCACGAGCGCCACGACCGCCACGAGCGCCACCACCGCCACGAGCGCCACGGCGACCACCGCCGCGCCTACGGGCGCACCCGCCACCAAGGCCAACAAGGCCGCCTCCCCCTCCTCGACGCGGACCTCCGGCGCGTCCCCGGCCCACAGCCGGCCCCCGACCGCAACCCCCACCCCCACTCACGAGCCCTCCGAGCCCCAGCCCACGGTGACGGTCACCGCGACCGCCACGGTGACGGCGACGGTGACCGTGACGGCGACCCCGCCCGGCGGCGGCCCCCCCGGAGGCGGCACCCCCGGAAGTAGCCAGACCCCCGGCACACCGTCCAACCCCGGCGAACCGTCCACACCGGGCGGCCCGTCCACCGCCGAGCCGCCCGCCACGGCCAGGCCCTCGACCACCGCGCCCCCGTCCGCGACCGCCAGGCCCACCGCGAAGGCCACCGCCAAGCCGCGCGCGACGGCCTCCGCCCGTCCCACCGGCTCCTGCTCACCCGGCACGACCTCCCGGGACACCACCACCAGGACCGCCACCACCCCCAAGGACGGCGCCAGGGGCGGGATCACCGAGGACCAGGCCGCCGCGAACGTCGACCGCGCCGAAGCCGCTCTTGAGGAGGCCGCCGACGCCGTGCGCGCCACCCGCATCGTGGCCCCCACCTCGGGCACCGTCCTGTCGGTGGCGGGACGGGTCGGCGACACGGCCGGCACCGGCACCTTCATCAGCCTCGGCAACCTGAACGAGCTCCAGGTCCAGGCCATGGTCACCGAGTCCGACGTCAACCGGCTCAGGCTCGGCCAGCAGGCCGCCATCACCCTCGCCACCCGTCCCGGCGAGCGCCACGGCGGCACGGTCACCGCGATCGCCCCGACCGCCACCGTCGAGGACCGGCTCGTCCGCTACTCCGTCACCCTGGCCTTCGACGAGCCGCCCGCCGGGCTCATGCTCGGCCAGACCGCCACGGTGTCGGTGACCACCGCCGAGGCCAAGGACGCGATCTACGTCCCGGCCGCCGCCGTCCGCAGCCGTTCCGACGGCGCCCAGGTGGTCACCGTGCGCTCGGGCGGGCACGACGCCGCGAAGGTGGTCGGCACCGGCGTCCGCGGCGACCAGTACGTCCAGATCACCTCAGGTCTGGACGAACGGGACCAGGTCGTCATGTCGGGCACCACCACCGGCGAGTTCCCCGACGCGACCTGGCCGGGCGCCTGACCACCCGCCCCGGCTCCCAGCCGGCCCTCAGCCCGCTCCCAGCGATCCTTCAGCCGACGCCCCCCGCAGCTCCCCGGCCGACGAAGACCGCGGATCCCGCCGTCCCCAGCCGGCGAAGGCTGCGTGCCCCGCCGTCCCTCAGCCATGGCGGGGCGCGGCCCGGCCGGCGGCTGAGCGGGGCGGTTCGGCCGGGATCGTGAGCCGGTGGGCGGTGCGGGCCCGCGCGCCGCGGCGGGAGATGTAGTCGAGCGTGCGGAAGTCCACCGACAGCTCGTCCCGGGTCAGCCGGGCCATGAGGTAGCCGCGCCGCTGGTCGATGTAGGAGATGTGCGGGTTCTCCTGCAGGGCCTCGGCGATCCACGTACGGTCCCGGTAGCCGTCGCCGTCGCTGGCGATCGACGACGTCACCAGCTCCCTGGCCACCACCGGCGAGTCCGGGTCGTCGAAGTCGGTCTTGAGGTCGGCCAGGTGGTGCATGTGCGCGTCCCCGGTCAGGACGACGGGGTTCGAGGTGCCCGACAGCGACCCGAGCAGGCGGGTGCGCTCGGCGGCGTAGCCGTCCCAGGAGTCGAGGTTCACCTCGCGGCCCGGCCCGATCCTGTAGTCGCGCTGGGCCATCAGGATCTGCTGGCCCAGCAGGTTCCACCGGGCGCCGGACCCGCTCAGCCCCTCCTCCAGCCATCGCCACTGGGCGGACCCGAGCAGCGTGCGCCCGTCGGACAGCCGTTCGTCGCAGCCGGCCCGCACCCCGTCCAGGCAGGCCTGGTCGTCGCGGAACTGGCGGGTGTCCAGCAGGTGGAAGCGGGCCAGCGTCCCCCAGGAGACGCGCCGGTTGATGCGCAGCACCGCGCCCTGGAGGCTGGCGCGGCGCAGCGGCATGTTCTCGTAGTACGCGCGGAAGGCGTCGGCGCGGCGGCGGGCGAAGCCGGGCGCGCCGGTGCTGGAGACGGGGCCGGCCCAGTTGTTCTCGATCTCGTGATCGTCGAAGGCCACCAGCCAGGGCGCGACCGCGTGCGCGGCCTGCAGGTCGTGGTCGCTCTTGTACTGGGCGTGCCGCAGCCGGTAGTCGGCGAGGGTGGCGCACTTGCCCGGCGTGTGCGTGCGCACCCGTCCGGCCAGGGCGGTGTAGCCGCTGGGGCCGTACTCGTACATGTAGTCGCCGAGGAAGACGACCAGGTCGGGCTCCTGCTCGGCCAGGCGGCGGTAGGCGGTGTAGTAGCCGTGCTCGTAGTGCGCGCAGGCGGCCACGGCGAAGGTGAGCGGGCTCTCCCCGGCGGGCGTCGTCCGGGTGCGGGCGGCGGGCGAGAGCCTGCCCTGGCTCCTGAACCGGTAGAAGTAGTCGCGGCCGGGCTCCAGCCCGTCCAGCTCGACGTGCACGCTGTGGGCGTCGCGCGGCCGGGCGGTCGCGGTGCCCGACCGCACGACCGAGGAGAACCGTTCGTCGGTGGCGACCTGCCAGTCGACCTCGACGTCGCGGGCGGGCATGCCGCCGCGGCCGTCGCCGCCGAGCGGGTCGACGGCCAGCCTGGTCCACAGAACGAAGCCGTCGGCGGAGGGGTCGCCGGAGGCCACGCCGAGGGTGAACGGATCGGATCTGAGTGTCGTGGCGGAGGCGGGCGAGGTGACGGCGCGGGGCGCGACGAGGCCGGCTGCCGCCGCGGTCAGGAACGTTCTGCGGTCCACGCTCCAGGTATGTCCGCCCGCGCTGACCCCGTCGTGGCCCCGTCATGACAGCGGAGTCAAGCGTGGGTGAACAGCGCCGGTCGCCCGGCGGGAGGTCAGCGGGGCAGCTCGCGCAGGGACTTGCGGAGCGCGGCGGCGCCGGTGAAGAGCACGCCGGTCATGCCCGCGCGTTCGGCGCCCTCGACGTTCTCGGCCCGGTCGTCGACGAAGACGATCTCGGACGGGTCGGCGCCCAGCTCGCGGGCGACCTCGTCGAAGATCTCCCGGTCGGGTTTGACCAGGCCCATCCTGCCGCTGTAGAAGCGGTGGCCGATGGCGGCGATCCAGGGCAGCTCGTCGAGGCCGTCGGCCATGCAGACGGGCATGTTGGACAGCAGCGCCACGCCGTCGCCCGCGTCGAGGACCTCACCGAGGACGGCGACCGTGCCCTCGTCGGGGTAGGCCCAGCTCGCGACGTCCATGGCCACCAGGCGGGCGACCTCGGAGGGGGTGGCGGCCCGGTCCAGCACGGCCGACCAGTAGCCGATGGGGCTCAGGCTCGCCCGGTCGAACTCCAGGCGGTGCTCCCAGTAGCGGCGCAGGAACGCCTCGGGCTCCGCGCCGACGGCGAGCGCCATGGCCTCGGCGTCGGCCGCGGGCTGCGGCAGGGACAGGACGTTGCCGTAGTCGAACACAATCCACGTCATGCAAGGAATGGTCGCAGATGCGGGTCGAGCGCCGGGCAGCCCAGGTATTTCTCGGCCGTGTGGAAGTCGATCCAGTCGAGGTTGACCAGCTCCTCGACGTCCACGCCGGTGAAGCTGGCGCGCAGGGCGGGCGGGATGGCGGCGATGTCGTCCTTGTCGGCGATGTTCACCCAGCGGGCGACGTTCCTGGGGCGTTCGCCGAGGCCGTTGACGGGGGCGGGCAGCAGGCGTTCGAAGACGACGTTGCGCATGCCGAGCGGGCTGCCGAGCGTCAGCAGCAGGTCGACGGGCAGGTCGGGGTTGGCCCACAGGGCCTCGTAGGCCACGACGCTGCCGAGCGAGTGGGCGATGACCACCCGCGGCCGGTTCCTGCGGATGGCGTCGGCCACGGCCAGCCGGCACTTCTCGCGCCGCTCCTGGTCGGTGAGGTAGACCGCGACCTCGGGCGCGAACAGCTTGGCGAACGCCGCCGACCTGCTGTCGAGCTTGCCGAGCAGCCATCCGGTGAACGACTTGAGCGCGCCGGTGACGTGCTCGCCGAGCCCGAGGTCCTTGGCCCATTCGACGAGCACCTGCTGGGTGGCGGCCTCGACGCGGGCCGCCGCCTGCGGGGAGCTCTCCCCTGGCTTGGGGTCGCGCAGCAGGTGGGAGAAGTAGGCGACCTCGCTGAAGTAGGCGGCCGTCTCGCCGCCGAGCGCCGCGTGCAGGTAGCGGTCCCACTTGAGCCGCATGGCCGCGGCGGCCCCGGTGGCCGACCCGCCGGCCTCCAGGTAGTAGTTGTACTTGCCGATCCCGTGCACGCCCACGATGGCCGTCACAGCGCCTCCCCCTGACCGCTCGATCTTTCCGCGGATATTGGCATACGCCGCCCGTCCCCGCCCGTCAAGAGCCGTCGGAGTTTAGCCTTGCCTAAAGGTTTAGGTAGAGCTAAAGTGGAGTCACGAGGACGGACAGCGTCGAGAGCGAGACCGACATGGCCTTTCGCCGGAACCCCCGCGACGAGGTGGGCGGTCTCGCCCAAGAGGTCGTCGACGAGATCACGTGGTACATGCGGGAACACAAGATCACCCGTGCCGATCTGGCCACGTCGCTGGGCGTCTCGCCCGGCCGGGTGAGCCAGATACTCTCCGGCGACGAGAACCTGACGCTGCGCACGCTCGGCGCGGTCGTCGACGCGCTCGGCGCCCGCCTGGAGCTCACGCTCGGCGACGCCGAGGACTCCCCCGCCGCCCTGGCCTGAGCGCCGGCCGCCACGCCCGGTCAGCGGGCGCGGGCGATGTGCTCGCCGCCGCGGGCCCGTGACGGCGGCACGTATCCCGGCAGCGAGCGGTAGCCGGCCCGGTAGGCCGCGGCCAGCAGGCGCAGCACGTCGTTCTCCGCGTCGTGCCGCAGCACGCCGTGCAGCCGGTGGAGGTTGCCGAGGTAGCGCTCGTACCTGGGGGTCCTGGTGTGGCGGGAGAGGGTGAGCGCGGTGGCCACCTTCGAGCGGGCGGCGCCGTCCTCGATCAGCGCGGCCACGTCCAGCCTGCGTTCGACGGCGTCCAGGCGGGCGTGCACCCGTTCGCGCCGCCGGTCGTCGGCCGACAGACGGTCGCGGATGCGCTCGTGGTAGCGGGCCGCGGCCAGGCTCAGCTCGTAGACGTTCCAGGACGGGTCCACCCGTTTCTCGCACCAGACGCGCTCGTCCTCGGCCATCGCCTGGTCCAGCCGGGCCAGCAGCGACACCAGCCAGAACGTGGCCGCCTCCCGGGCCAGCGAGCGCCGCTCGTCCTGCCTGGCGCGCATCTGGCCGAGCCACAGGCCGCTCGGCGCGGCCGCGCCCAGGACGGTGGCCAGCGAGTCGCTCAGCAGCGCGTGCCCGGCCAGCGCGACGCCGGCGGACAGACCGCCGGTGAGCAGGCTGATGGCGACCGCGAGCCGCCGCCCGGCGGGCCCGAAAGGCCGGCCCTTCCCCTGGCACCTCAGCAGCAGGAAGACGACGGCGGAGACCACGGCGAGCCCAACGGTCAGCGCCGCCTGCGCGACCCACTTCGGGTCCATGGAATGAGCCCTTCCCGCGAAATGTTCTCTCCATATTCGCAGCGAGGACAGTGATTGAAAATGCCGTTGCGGACGGCATATGTCGCTCATATACGGTGACACTCATCTGAGCAAGGCGCATTCATCCGGAACAGGAGCTCCCACCATGCCCGGCCCGCTGGTCGTCAACGACTCGATCGTCATCCCCGACGTCGAGCTCGTCTGGCGCTTCTCCCGTTCCTCAGGTCCGGGCGGCCAGGGCGTCAACACCACCGACAGCCGGGTGGAGCTGATCTTCGACGTGGCCGCGAGCACCGCGATCCCGCCCGCGCTCAAGGCCCGCGCGCTCGACCGTCTGGGCGCCACCACGATCACCGTCGTGGCCTCGGAGTACCGGTCCCAGCTGCGCAACAGGGAGGCCGCCGGTCACCGGCTGGCCCAGCGCGTCCGGGAGGCGGTCGCGCCGCCGCCCAAGCGCCGCCGCCCGACCAAGCCGAGCCGGGGCGCCGTCGAGCGCCGCATCGCGGGCAAGAAGCACCGTTCCGACGTCAAGCGCCTGCGCCGCGACCCCCACTGAGCCCGCCCCGGGAGCACGCCGGGATCAGAGCGAGAACGCCGGTTCCCTGACCCCCGCCGGGCAGAGCTGCCCGATCACCGCGCGCACCTGGCCGCGCAGCACGGGGTCGGTGAGGTGGCCGTCGTCGTCGAAGTGCGGGCAGGCCGGCGAGATGACCAGCTCGGCGCCCATGACGACCGCGTCCGCGCCCTGGAGCTGCTTGTAGAGCTCCGCCTGCGCCCACATCGCGCCGCACGCCCGCGCGCTGGCGCTCATCACCGCCACGTGCTTGCCGGACAGCACGTCGCCGGCCGAGAGCCATTCCAGCGTGTACGTCAGCTCCGGCGGCAGCAGGCTGTGCTCGGGAGCCGTCAGCAGCACCGCGTCCGCCCCGGCGACCAGCCCGAGCAGCTCCCTGGCCGCCACCGGCACCTTGCCCGGCTGGTACGGCGGGACGTCGCCCATCCCCGTCCAGATCTCGAACCGTACGCCTTCCGGCAGTTCGCCGCCCGCTGCGTCCAGCAATCTGTTGATGAAAGACCCCGCGTGGAGACTGGCGGCGATCCCGATGATTTTCACCTACTGCTCCCCAGGCGTTCCGGTGTCACCTGGAAACTTCCCGATGCCTCGGATGTCCAAGACCAGCCCGAGGTCAAAAGCAGCTCAGTCTTCGCCTCAGCGCCGGTGACGCTCCTGGTCAGGCGGGCGTCGGAAGATCAGCGCGAGCACCCGCAGCACCATGATCGAGGCGATCACCAGCAGGTTGTAGCCGAGGAGCTGGTACAGGCTCGTGGTGCCGACCACGACGGGCCCGCCCTCGATGCCGAGCAGCAGCACCGCCATGAGCCCGGCCGTCGCGCCGAGCACGGTGAGCAGCACCTGGTGGACCAGGCCGGTGACGTAGCGGCGGTCGCGGTCGTCGGCCAGCAGCCGGACGTTCAGGCTGAACCTGCCGTGCTCGGCGGCGCTGGCGATGCGCTCGACCCGGCGCGGCAGGCGGCGCAGCATCGGCAGCAGCGCGGCCAGCTCCTGGCCCACGGCCTCCTTGACCGACTCCGGCCCGGCCCGCTCGGCCAGGTAGCGTCCGGCGAACGCGCGGGCCTCGCCGATCAGGTTGAAGCCCGGCGACAGGCGCACGAGCGTGCCCTCCAGCGTGGCCAGGGCCCGGAAGACGGCGGCCACCTCGGGCGGGATGGACAGCCCGTACTCCGAGACGATCTTGAACAGGTCGGTGAACATCTGGACGCTGTCCATGCCGGGCCCGAGATGCCTGGCCATGAACTGGCCGAGCGCCCGCTCCAGCGCCGCCTCGTCGATCTCCTCCGGCCGTGGGACGACCTCCAGCAGCGCGTCGGTGACGCCGAGCGGGTCCTGCCGGTTCATCGCGAGCAGGAAACGCTGCAGGGCCGAGCGGACGGAGCCGTCCAGGCGGCCGACCGAGCCGAAGTCGAGCAGGCCGAGCGTGCCGTCGTCGAGCAGCATGAGGTTGCCCGGGTGGGGGTCGGCGTGGAAGACGCCCTCGACGAGGATCTGCCTGAGCAGGCAGTCGAGCAGGTCGCGGGCCAGCGCGGGCCCCTGGCCGGGGGCGGCCGCGGTGACCGGCCCGCCCGACAGGCGCCGCATGACCAGCACCTGCTCGGTGCAGAGGGCGGGGAACGGCTCGGGGTAGGTGACGCCGCCGCTGCCGGAGGCGGCCACGGCGGCCATGTTGGCGGCCTCGACGCGGAAGTCCAGCTCCTCGCGGATGGCGACGGCGAACCCCTCGGCCAGGTCGCGCAGCCCCAGCGAACGCCCCCACCGGGTCCTGGACTCCAGCGTGGCGGCCAGCCGGCGGACGATGTCGAGGTCCTGGGCCACCACGCCCTCGATGCCCGGCCTGCGCACCTTGACCACGACGTCCTCGCCGGTGTGCAGGCGGGCGGTGTGGGCCTGGCCGATGGAGGCGGCGGCCAGCGGCGTCCGGTCGAAGGCGGCGAACACCTCCTCGACCGGCCCGCCCAGCTCGGCGGCGAGCACCGGCTCGATGCGCTCCCACGGCGCGGGGGCGACGTGGTCCTGCAGGCGGCCCAGCTCGTCGATGAACTCGGCCGGCAGCAGGTCACGCCGGGTGGACAGCACCTGGCCGAGCTTGACGAAGGTGACGCCGCCGTCGTCGAGCGCCTGGCGCAGCGACCTGGCCAGGCGCACCTTGCCCGACCTGTCCTCCAGGCTCTCGCCACGGCCCCGCAGGTAGGGGCCGAGGCCGTGCCGGAACGCGATCCTGGTGATCTGCGAGTAGCGCCGGGCCCGGCGGATCCGGCCGCGCAGCGAGCGCAGCACCTCCAGCGGCCCCGGCACCGAGCCCGGCGGGACCAGCGCCTCGGCCAGCACCAGGATCACCATGGGGATGAGCACCATGCACATGGCGATCAGGAGCAGCAGCCCGAGCGCGCCCGCGTCGGGCGTGGTCTCCGGGTTGACCGGCCCGAACGAGGCGATCACCGGCGTCAGCATCGGCTGGGCCAGGCCCCAGGCCACCATCGCGGCCAGGAAGGTGCGTAACGCGCCGAACCTGACCCCGAGCAGGCGTTGGGCCGCCGTCGCCAGCAGCAGGATCATCACCAGGATGGCGAGCGAGACGAACAGCGTGCCCAGGAGCTCCATGAGGAGGGATCATGCCACGGCCGCGCAGGCGGCGGCCCGGCGGCGGCCCGGTGTCAGCCCCTGGCGGCGGCGCGGGCGCGGCGCTCTTCGCGGCGCTCGACGAACCTGGCGGCCGTGACCTCGGTCTTGGCCAGGAACGCCGACAGCTCCTCGCGGGCCCGCTCGCCCTCGGCGTCGAGCCCGGTCTTGTCGAAGACCGCCCACTGGCGCAGCACCGGCATGAGCACGTCGTCGAGGTGCAGGCGCAGGTCGTAGATGCCCTCGTGGGCGATGATCATGGCCTTGCGGGCGAAGCCCTCCATGCCCGTGCCGGGCATCTGGAAGGTGGTGACGACGTCGGTCACCGCGCGCATGGTCTGGTTGGGGTCGAGCTCGAAGGCCGCCTTGAGCAGGTTGCGGTAGAAGAGCATGTGCAGGTTCTCGTCGGCGGCGATGCGGGCGAGCAGGCGCTCGCAGCCCTCGTCGCCGGAGGCCCTGCCGGTGTTGCGGTGGGAGATGCGGGTGGCCAGCTCCTGGAAGGAGACGTAGGCGAGCTGCTGGAGCATGGTGTTGTACTCGGTGACGAAGCCCTGCTCCATGTGGTGCATGCGGGCCCGCTCCAGCGCGACCGGGTCGACCGCGCGGGTGACGGTGAGGTAGTCGCGCAGGGCGGTGCCGTGGCGGTCCTCCTCGGCGGTCCAGCGGTGGACCCACGTGCCCCACGCGCCGTCACGGCCGAACGTGGTGGCGATCTCGTGGTGGTAGCTGGGCAGGTTGTCCTCGGTGAGCAGGTTGACGATCAGCGAGATGCGGGCGGCCTCGGGGATCTTCGAGTCGCCCTCCTGCCACGCCTGGCCGCCGTAGATGCCGTCGAAGTCACGCCCTTCGCTCCACGGGATGTACTCGTGCGGGAACCACTCCTTGGCCGTCGCGTTGTGGCGATCGAGCTCCACGCCCACGACGGGTTCGAGCTCGTGCAGCAGTTCCGTCTGAGACATCGCCATAAAGATCTTCTCCTTCAGGTTACGGGACCGTAGGTTAGGCTACCCGAAGGCCATGTGATGCGGTGTCGACCTCGTTGTCCTAAATGCCGACGTGTTGCAGCAGCCGGTCCAGTTTGATGTTGAGGTCGAGGATCTCCGAGCGCAGCGAGTTGAACTCCTCGGCCATCGCCGTCCTGACGAACCGCAGCTCCTCGGTCACCTCGACGCGCAGTGTCGCCAGCTCCGCCTCCGCGCCCTGCTCCCCCGGCTCCTCACGCCACACGGCCGCCTCCTCGCATTCGGTAAGTCACCTTCCGCGACCAAGGATCGCAGCCGGGCGCGCGCCGCACCGCCGGACGGCGGCCGCCGGGAGTGGTTTTCTTCTTCCGGGCCACGATCCTCCGCGCCTCGGAAGAAGACTTGTCATCCCGGGCGAGCCACCGCGCTCAGATCAGGTCGACGAGGTCGGCGACCGACTCGACGACCAGCGAGGGACGGTAGGGGAAGCGGTCGATCTGGTCGCGCTGGGTGACGCCGGTCAGCACCAGGATCGTGAACAGCCCCGCCTCCATGCCGGAGACGATGTCGGTGTCCATGCGGTCGCCGATCATGGCGGTGGTCTCGCTGTGGCCCTCGATGGCATTGAGCGCGCTGCGCATCATGCGGGGGTTGGGCTTGCCCACGAAGTACGGCTCGACGCCGGTGGCCTTGGTGATCATCGCGGCCACCGCGCCGCAGGCCGGCAGCGAGCCCTCGGTGGAGGGGCCGATCGGGTCGGGGTTGGTGGCGATGAAGCGGGCGCCGGCCTCGATGAGCCGGATCGCCCGGGTGATCTGGGTGAAGCTGTAGGTGCGGGTCTCGCCGAGCACGACGTAGTCGGGGTCGAGGTCGGTCAGGATGTAGCCGACCTCGTGCAGGGCCGTGGTCAGGCCGGCCTCGCCGATCACGTACGCCGACCCGCCGGGACGCTGGTCGTCGAGGAACTGGGCGGTGGCCAGGGCGGAGGTCCAGATGGACTCGGCGGGCACGTCGAGGCCGGCGCCGGCCAGGCGCACCGACAGGTCGCGCTGGGTGTAGATGGAGTTGTTGGTCAGGACCCGGAACTTCTTGTCGGACTCCTTGAGCCGTTTGATGAATTCGTCCGCACCGGGGATCGGCCGCCCCTCGTGGACGAGGACGCCGTCCATGTCGGACAACCAGGAGTCGATCCGCTTACGCTGAGTCACCCGTTCATGGTATCGAGCGTGCCTTGTCGACTTCTCGCCGCACACGTGAACAATGTTCATCATGTCGTTCACTGAATCCGCCCTGGACATGCGGGACGAACTCATCCAGCTCCGCCGCTCCCTGCACACCACCCCCGAGCTCGGCCTGCAACTGCCGAGGACGCAGGAGAAGGTGCTGGCCGCGCTCGACGGGCTCCCCCTGGAGATCACCACCGGCAAGACCCTCAGCTCGGTCACCGCAGTGCTGCGCGGCGGCCGGCCTGGCCCCGCGGTGCTGCTGCGCGGCGACATGGATGCCCTGCCGGTGACCGAGCGCAACGACCTGCCCTACATCTCGCAGAACGTCGGCCAGATGCACGCCTGCGGCCACGACCTGCACACCGCCATGCTGGTCGGCGCGGCCCGGCTGCTCAGCGCGCGGCGCGCGGACGTCGCCGGTGACGTGATCTTCATGTTCCAGCCGGGCGAGGAGGGGCACGACGGCGCCAAGCACATGATCGGCGAGGGCGTGCTCGACGCGGCCGGCGCCCGGCCGGTGGCGGCGTACGGGATGCACGTGGTGTCGGCCATGCTGCCGCCGGGGCTGTTCGCCTCGCGGGGCGGCCCGATGATGGCCGCGGCCGACGTGTTCTGCGTGACGGTGAAGGGCACCGGCGGGCACGGGTCGAGCCCCCACCGCGCCAAGGACCCGATCGCGGCCGGCTGCGAGATGGTGACGGCGTTGCAGACGATGGTGACCCGCACGTTCGACGTGTTCGACCCCGTGGTGATCACCGTGGGCACCTTCCACGGCGGCTCGGCCGACAACGTGATCCCCGACGAGGCGCGCTTCGAGGCGACCGTGCGCACGTTCAGCAAGGAGCACCGGAGGCTGGTCAAGCGGCGTCTGGTGGAGGTGGTCGAGGGCATCGCGGCCGCGCACGGGCTCGCGGTCGAGGCGTCGTTCGGCATGGGGTACCCGGTGACGGTCAACGACCAGGGCGAGGCCGGGTTCGTCTCGGCGACCGCCGACGAGCTGTTCGGGCCGGGCCGCTACTTCGTGGCGCCGCAGCCGGTCATGGGGTCGGAGGACTTCTCGTACGTGCTGGAGGAGGTGCCGGGCGCGTTCGTCTTCCTGGGGGCCTGCCCGCCCGACCGCGACCCGGCCACGGCGCCCTACAACCACTCGCCGGACGCCGTCTTCGACGACTCCGTGCTGCCCGACGGCGCCGCGCTGTACGCCTCGCTGGCCTACGAGCGCCTGTCGAGGCCGTGATGCGCGCCTGGGTGGTGGACCGGCCGGGGCCGATGGCGACCGGCCCGCTCGTGCGGGTCGAGCGGGACGTCCCCGAGCCCGGCCCCGGCGAGGTGCTGGTCCGGGTCGAGGCGTGCGGCGTGTGCCGGACCGACCTGCACCTGGCCGAGGGCGACCTCGCGCCGCGGCGGCCGCGGACCACCCCCGGGCACCAGGTGGTGGGCCGGGTCGAGGGCTCCGGCGAGCGGGTGGGGGTGGCCTGGCTGCGCTCGACGTGCGGCCGGTGCCGCTACTGCCTGCGCGGCACGGAGAACCTCTGCCCCGACTCCACCTACACCGGCTGGGACGCCGACGGCGGCTACGCCAAGTACGTCGTGGCCCCCGCCGGCTACGTCTACCCCCTGCCGGACGACGTGCCGGCCGAGCGGCTGGCGCCGCTGCTGTGCGCCGGCATCATCGGCTACCGGGCGCTGGCCCGCTGCGACCTGCCGCCGGGCGGCCGGCTCGGCATCTACGGCTTCGGCTCCTCGGCCCATCTCACCGCGCAGGCGGCCATCGCGCAGGGCGCCACGGTGCACGCCGTGACCAGGTCGGACGCCTCCAGGGAGCTGGCGCTGGAGCTGGGCGCGGCCTCGGCGGGCGACCGGCCGCCCGAGCCGCTGGACGCGGCGATCCTGTTCGCGCCGGTCGGCGACCTGGTGCCGCCCGCGCTGGAGGCGCTCGACCGCGGCGGGACGCTGGCGATCGCCGGCATCCACCTGACCGACGTGCCCGCGCTGAACTACGAGCGGCACCTGTTCCAGGAGCGCACGCTGCGCAGCGTGACCGCCAACACCAGGGCCGACGGCCGGGCCTATCTGGAGCTGGCGCTGGCCCATCCGCCGCGGGTGGCGACCACGCTCTACCCGCTGGAGGAGGCCGGCCGGGCGCTGGCGGATCTGGCCGCCGACCGCGTCAGCGGCGCCGCCGTGCTGGTCGTGGACTGAAGCCCCGCTCCGTCGCACGATGGAGATTGGCGCCACGGCGGACCTCTATGAAGGAAAGTTACATTACACTCACAACATCTGGAGATTATTGACGCTGCCTGCTGGCGACCGTAGGGTCCGGTCAATTCCCTACAGATCCTCAACAGGTCCGACATCCCCCGGAGCGGCAGATGAAGCGACTGGCAGCGGTAGTGGCGTTGCTGGGCCTCGCCACCGCCACAGCGGCGTGCAGCGGTGGTACTAACAACAAGTCCGGCGGCTCGAGCGGTGGTGGTGGCGGGCTCTTCACCACGATCGACGTCAACAGGCCCGGCCTGGAGGCCACGGCCCCGGCCAACCCGTACAACCCGAAGGGCAACTCCTTCCCCGGCTACACGGCGATGAAGCTGGGCTGGGTCAAGAACCACCTGACCGACCCCAACCAGGCCCTCCCCGGCATCGCGGAGAGCTGGGAGATCGCGCCGGACAACTCGGCGATCACCCTCAAGCTCCAGCCGAACGCCAAGTGGTCCGACGGCAAGCCGGTCACCGCCGAGGACGTCAAGATGTCCATCGGCATCGCCTACACCCAGGGCAGCACGGCGTTCTCCATCACGCCGGGCGCCGCGGGCGCGGCGGCGGACGTGACCGTGGTCGACGACCACACCCTCAAGATCACCCAGGACATGGCGAACCCGAGCCCCAAGTTCGCCCGTGGCGTGCTCGACACGTTCGTCCTGCCCTCCCACGTGTGGAGCAGCGTGCTCCCCGCGGACTTCTGGGACCAGCTCAAGGCCTCCAGGGGCGAGGGCGCCGAGGCCGACAAGGCCCGCGAGACCATCACCGGCCTGGGCGAGAAGGTGCTCACCTTCGCCCCGCCGAAGGACACCTCGGCCGGCCCGTTCGTGCTGGAGCGGGTGAACCCGTCCGAGGCGCTGCTGGTCAAGAACAAGTACTTCTACAACGCCGCGAACGTGGCGCCGGCGCAGGTGAAGTTCCTCAACTACACCGGCAACGAGCAGATCTGGAACTACCTCACCGCGGGCAAGCTCGACCACGCCGGCTTCACCGCCGCCCCGTCCGACGTGATGAACCGGATCAAGGCGGCCGCCGGCAACGAGGTCATCAAGGGCTACTCGCCGGTCGCGGTGAGCATGGCCTTCAACCAGTCCAAGAAGCCGTACGACAACGTGCACGTGCGGCGCGGCCTGGCCTACCTGATCAACCGCGAGGAGGTCACCAAGGTCGCCTCGCCCGAGGGCGGCACGGCGGCGGTCACCACCAGCGGCATCCACCAGAAGGCCGCGCAGGCGTGGATCCCTGACGAGCTGCCCAAGCTGGAGCCGTACGCGCCCAACGTGGCCAAGGCCGAGGCCGAGTTCAAGGAGGCCGGCCTCACCAAGAAGGACGGCAAGTGGACGCTGGCCGACGGCTCGGCGTGGAAGGTCTCCATGCACGCGCCCTCCGGCTTCTCCGACTGGCTGTCGGCCCAGGAGAACATCAAGAGCCAGCTCGTCAAGGCCGGCGTCGACGCCGAGGTCGTCACGGCCAACGACTACCCCCTCTACCTGGAGGAGCTGGCGGCCGGCAAGTACGACGTGGGCTTCTGGCTGATGGCGCTCGGCCCCGCGCCGTACGACATCTACCAGCGCCTGTACGGCGCCTCCAACGGCTGGACGAACGTCGCGGGCAAGGTCAAGCACTCCGAGCCCGGCAAGGCCGGCAACTGGATGGGCGGCCCCGAGGAGATCGAGGTCGACGGCGCCAAGATCAACCCCGGTGAGCTGACCGGCAAGCTGAACTCCGCCACCGAGGAGCAGGCCAAGCCGATCATGGCCCAGCTCGCCAAGGCCGCCAACCAGGACCTCCCGGTCATCCAGCTCTGGGACTACGTCAACACCCAGTTCGTCAACAACAGCCGCTTCACCGGCTGGCCGCACGACGACGAGATCCTGCGCATGGGCGCCGGCGTCCTGCCCTCGGGCGTCTGGATCCAGCTCGGCATGATCAAGGCGAAGTCGTAGTTCATGGCGCTCATCGCACGACGACTCGCGGGCCACCTGGCCCGCGGGTTCGTCATGATCCTCGTAGTCGCGACGATCAGCTTCTTCATCATCAACAACATCCCCGGCGACCCGATGGCCGCCCGCTACGAGAAGCTGATCGAGCAGGGCATGTCGCCCGACGCCGCCGCGCAGGCCGTCAAGGTCCTGTACGGCTTCCTGCCCGACGGCACGCTGTGGCAGCAGTACACCGACTACATGACCGGACTGCTCCACCTCGACCTCGGCATGTCGGTCAGCCGGCCCGGCACCTCCGTGGTCGACGTGCTCACCGACGCGGCCAAGTGGACCGTTCTACCGGTGCTGGCCGGCACGCTGCTGAGCTTCTTCGTCGGGATCCTGCTCGGCGTGTACGCCGCCATCAAGCGCACCGGCAAGCTGGGCGACGCCCTGGCCATCTCCGGCTCGCTGCTGCACGGCATCCCGCAGTACGTGCTGGCGATGCTGCTCGTGGTGATCTTCGCGACCCTGCTCCCGATCCTGCCGGCCGACGGCTCGGTGGACATCCTGTTCGAGCCCGGCTTCAACGCCGGCTACATCGGCTCGCTGGTCGAGCACGCGGTGCTGCCGGTGGCCACGTACGCGCTGTCGGCCTACGGCGGCTGGATCCTGGCGATGAAGTCGAGCGTGGTCACCGTGCTGGGCGACGACTTCATCCTGGCCGCCGAACTGCGCGGCATGAAGCGCTCGATCGTGTTCCGCTACATCGCGCGCAACGCGATCCTGCCGCTGTTCACCATGCTCGCCCTGTCGCTGGGCCTGCTGCTGGGCGGCGCGGTCTTCATCGAGAAGATCTTCAACTACCCGGGACTCGGCTGGCTGCTGATCAGCGGCGTCCAGGACCGCGACTACGGCCTGATGGGCGGGGCGTTCCTGCTGATCACGGTCGGCACGATCATCGCCAACATCGTCGCGGACCTGTTCTACACGGTCATCGACCCACGGGTGCGCAGCGGAGAGGAGGGCTCGTGAGCGCCACGCTCATCCCGGAGGCCGCGCCGGCCGCCTCGGCCATGCGCCGCAACTTCTGGAACGGCGTCTGGCGGGTGATGAGGCGCAAGCCCAGCCGCATGGCCGGGGTCGTCATCATCGCCGGCTTCATCGTCATGGCGGTGATCGGGCCGATGCTGCTGCCCGAGCACCTGCCGGGCAACGCGAGCGCGATCACCCAGCCGCCGAGCTGGGACCACTGGTTCGGCACCGACCCGCAGGGCCGGGACGTGATCGCGCTGGTCATCAAGGGCTCGCGTTACGTCCTGCTCACCGCCCTGGTCACCGCGATCATCACGGTCGTCGCCGGCACCGCGATCGGCCTGTTCTCCGGCTTCAGGCGGGGCCGCTGGGACACCGTGCTCATGCGGCTGACCGACATGAAGCTCACCATCCCCGGCCTGCCGCTGCTGCTGGTGCTGGCGACCGTGTGGAAGTTCGGCAACCCCGTCCAGATGGGCCTGGTGCTCGGCCTGCTCGGCTGGGGCGGCGTGGCGCGGGCGGTGCGCGCGCAGACGCTGTCGCTGCGCGAGCGCGGGTTCATCGAGGCCGCCCGCGGGCTCGGGCTGTCCACCACGCACATCATCGGCAAGGAGCTGCTGCCGAGCATGGCGCCCTACATCGCGATGAACATGCTCATCGCGGTCACCGGCGCGGTCTACTCGCAGGTGGGCCTGTTCTTCCTGGGCGTGCTGCCGTACGAGTCGGACAACTGGGGTGTGATGCTCAACCTCGCCGTGTTCCAGGCGGGCGCGATGATCACGCCGAACGCGCTGGGCTACCTGCTGGCGCCGCTGCTGGCGATCCTGCTGCTCACGCTCGGCATCGTGCTCGTTGTGGACGCCATGGACGAGATCTTCAACCCCCGGCTGCGCGAGGAGTAGCAAGTGGCCGAACAAGCGCCGGGAGTGCGCATCGACGGCCTGACGGTCGTCTACAAGACCCCCGCGGGCGAACTGCCCGCCGTCCGGGACGTCACGCTGACGCTGGAGCCCGGCACGATCACCGGCATCGTCGGCGAGTCCGGCTCGGGCAAGTCCACGCTGGCGCTGTCGCTGCTCAACGCGGTGCAGCCGCCGGGCAGGATCGCCGCGGGCAGCGTCGAGATCGACGGTCTCGGCGACGTGACCGGTTTCGCCGGCGAGGAGCTGCGCAAGGCTCGCGGCCGGCACATCGGGTACGTCTTCCAGGCCGCCCAGAACTCGCTCAACCCGCTCAAGACGGTCGGCAAGCAGCTCCTCGACCTGGGCCGCTCGCACGGCGTCGAGGACCTGCCCGGCCTGGTCCGCGAGGCCAAGGAGCTGCTCGGCCGGATGGGCCTGGACGGCGCGCGCGTGCTCGACTCGCACCAGCACGAGCTGTCCGGCGGCATGCGCCAGCGGGTCGGCATCATGCTGGCGCTGGTGCTCAACGCCCACCTGGTGGTGCTCGACGAGCCGACGACCGCCCTGGACATGATCACTCAGGCGAACATCCTGAAGATCGTCCGCGAGGTGCACGCCGAGCGCGGCCTGACCACCCTGGTCATCACGCACGACATCGGCGTCGTGGCCGAGGTCGCCGACCGCCTGGTCGTCATGTACGGCGGCCGCCTGGTCGAGCAGGGCCCCACCCGCGACGTGCTCGGCTCCCCCAGCCACCCCTACACGCGGGGCCTGATCAGGGCCATCCCGCGGCTCGTGGGCGACATCGCCGAGGCCCAGGCGCTGCCCGGCCGGCCGCCGACGCTGGCCACGGTGCCGAAGGAGGGCTGCGTGTTCAGGGAGCGCTGCGCGCTGCGCATGGACGTGTGCGACACCGTCGACCCGCAGGCCGTGGCGCATGGATCGAGGGTCGTGGCCTGCCACGCCGTGACCGTGAAGGAGCACGCGTGATCACCGGGACCGGCATCGTCAAGACGTACAAGCAGCGCGGCAACGTGCTGGCCGGGCGGGAGGTGCGGGCGCTGCGCGGGGTGGACTTCTCCATCCCCAAGGGCGGCGCGGCCTCCTTCATCGGCGAGTCCGGCTGCGGCAAGACCACGCTGGGCCGGATCATCGCCGGGCTGGAGACCTACGACGAGGGCGAGATCGTCATCGGCGACGTGTCCATGTCGGGGCTCAAGCAGAAGAGGCGCCAGCCGTACTTCCGCAAGATCCAGATGATCCACCAGGACCCGTACTCGGCGCTCAACCCGACCCGGACCATCCACCAGACGCTGTACGCGCCGCTCAGCCTGCGGGCCGGGCAGACCGGGCGGTCGAAGGAGTGGATCGAGGAGCGGGCCGCCGAGGTGCTGTCGATGGTGGGCCTCGACCCGGGCTCGGTGCTGGGGCGCTACCCGCACCAGCTCTCGGGCGGCATGCGGCAGCGGGTGGTCATCGCCCGCGCGCTGACCGTCGACCCGGAGATGCTGGTCGCCGACGAGGCCGTCTCGATGATCGACGTCTCGCTCCGGCTGGGCATCCTCGCGCTGCTGAAGGACCTGCGCGAGCGGCTGGGCGTGAGCGTGCTGTTCATCACCCACGACGTGGCCACCGCCCGTTACATCGGCGACGACGGCGAGCTCTACGTCATCTACCGCGGCCAGGTCGTCGAGCGCGGCCCGGTGGACACGGTCATCGCCGACCCGGTGCACCCGTACACGCAGTCGCTGCTGTCGGCCATCCCCGTGCTGCACGGCCTGGAGGAGCCCGGCGCGCAGCCGGTGACGCCGCTGGAGTCGCTGGACGAGAGCAAGGCCGACGAGGGCTGCCTGTTCGCCCGCCGCTGCCCCTTCCAAGGCGAGCGGTGCGCGGGCGAGCGGCCGTTGCTGCAGATCACCGAGGGCGTGCCGCAGCAGCACGCGTGCTTCTACCCCGAGCGGCGCGACGTGATCGCGCGCCCGATGAGCGAGGTGTGATGTCGCCCACCGTCCGCGGCGCGGACCTGGCCGAGGCCGCCCGGGTGGCCGCCGCCGCGCTGACGCTGGACGCGTCCGAGGCCCCCGACCTGGTCCGGCGCCTGGCCGAGCCGCCCGCCGACCGCCGCTGGACGGCGCTGGCGACCGACGGCGGGGTGGTGATGACGTCGGTCTCGTCGAGGGACCCCGAGGTCGGGCACCTGGACCTGCTGGCCGTGCACCCCTCGGTCCAGGGTCGCGGGCACGGGCGGGCGCTGGTGGGAGCGGCCGAGGAGTGGCTGCGGGGGCACGGCGTGCGGCAGGCGCGCTTCGCCGGGAACCCGCCCTGCTACGCCTGGCCCGGCATCGACGTGCGGTACACCGCGGCCGCCTGCCTGGCCGAGAGCCTGGGCTACGAGCGTTACCACGTCGCCTGGAACATGACCGCCGACCTGCGGGCCGACCTGTCCGTCGAGGACGACCTGGCGCGGCTGGAGCGGGCGGGGGTCACGGTGCGGGCGGCGGGCGCCGACCGCACGGCCGTGGCCGCGTTCGTCGAGGAGCACTGGAACGAGCGGTGGGCCTGGGAGGCGGCCAACGCGACCGGCCTGCACTACGCCGAGCGCGACGGGCGCGTCCTGGCCTTCGCCGCCTGGGGGGCGCGGCCGGCCTGGTTCGGCCCGATGGGCACCGCTCCGGACGCCCGCGGGCTCGGCCTCGGCGGGGTGCTGCTGCGCCGCTGCCTGGCCGAGCAGCGGGCCGCCGGTCAGGAGAGCGCCGAGATCGGATGGGTGGGGCCGTTGCGGTTCTACTCGCGCGCCGTGGGCGCGCGAGCCGAACGCGTCTTCTGGCTCTACCGGCGCGATCTGGCCTGATGTCAGCTGTAGAGCAGATGTCCTTCGGGACGGCCGGGCGGCGGGCACAGCTCGCGCGGGTCGTCCCCGGCCTCCAGGCAGCGCGTGAGCGTGTCGGAGCCCCAGAGCAGGTCGAGGAACAGCTCCTCGCCCTTCCAGACCAGGTCGTCCGGGTAGAGGACGCGGGCCGTGTGCAGCATCGACAACCCGGTCAGCACCGGCCGGAAGGCCCGCGGGTCGTGCACGTGCAGCTGCACCCCGCGGACGGGCAGGCCCGCGTGCTTGTGGAACGTCGGGGTGAACCAGGTGTCCCTGAACCGCACCCCCGGCAGCTCCAGCCCGTTCAGGGCGGCCGCGTAGCGCTCGTCCGCGTACGGCGCCCCGACCAGCTCGAACGGCCGGGTGGTGCCACGGCCCTCGGAGAAGTTGGTGCCCTCGAACAGCCCGGTGCCCGGGTAGACCAGCGCGGTGTCGGGGGTCGGCATGTTGACCGAGGGCATCACCCAGGGCAGGCCGGTCTCCGCCCAGCTCATGTCCCGCCGCCAGCCCTCCATCGTCACCACCCGCAGGTCGGCGTCGAAGCCGAACAGCGCCGCCAGCTCCCCCGCGGTCCTGCCGTGGCGCACGGGCAGCGGGAAGCGGCCCACGAAGCTGGCGAACGCCGGGTCCAGCAGGGGGCCCTCCTCGACGGTCCCGCCCAGGGGGTTGGGCCGGTCCAGCACCACGAACCGCAGGCCCAGCCGCGCGGCCGAGGCCAGCAGGTCGTACATGGTCCACACGAAGGTGTAGAAGCGGGCGCCCACGTCGGCGATGTCGAAGACCAGCGTGTCCACGCCGGAGGCGGCGACCACGCGGTCGAGGTCGTCGCCCGACAGCTCGTGGGTGTCGTAGACCGGCAGTCCCGTCGCGGGGTCCACCGCGTCGCGCTCGCTCGATCCCGCCTGGGCCGTGCCGCGCAGGCCGTGCTCGGGGCCGAACAGCGCGGTCAGGGGCAGCCCCGCGGCCAGCAGGGCGTCGGTCGTGGGGGTCAGGTCGGGCAGGACGCCGGTGGGATTGGTGATCAGGCCGAGACGGGCGCCGCCGGCCAGCGCGGGGTCCGCGGCCAGCCGTTCGGCTCCGGTGCGTACGTGTGACATGGATCCATTCTCTGAAAGATATTTACAACTGAGAAGTAAAGGGTGGAAATTAGCGTCATGATTGATCCGCTGCCCGAGCTGTCCACCGAGCAGAGCGATCCCCGCTACAGCCAGATCGACCGGCTGCCGACGGAGCAGATCGCCCGACTGATGAACCAGGCCGACGCCGAGGTGCCCGTGGCCGTGGCCGCGGCCGTGCCGGCGATCTCGGCGGCCATCGACGCGATCGCCGCCCGGATGGCCGAGGGAGGCAGGCTGCTGTACGTCGGCGCCGGCACCTCGGGACGGCTGGCCGTGCTCGACGCCAGCGAGTGCCCTCCGACGTTCGGCACCGACCCCTCGCTGGTGCAGGGGGTCATCGCCGGCGGGCCGGAGGCGCTGACCCGGTCCATCGAGGGCGCGGAGGACGACGCCGAGGCGGGCGCGGCGGCCATGAAGGACCTGGAGGTGGGCGCGCTCGACTCGGTGGTGGGCGTGTCGGCCAGCGGGCGGGCCCCGTTCGTGCTGGGCGCGCTGGCCGAGGCCGCCGGCCGGGGGGCGCTGACCGCGGCGCTGTCGTGCAACACGGGCGCGCCGCTGTCGGCCGCCGCCGAGCACGGGATCGAGGTCGTCGTGGGGCCCGAGGTGGTGGCGGGCTCGACCAGGCTGAAGGCGGGCACGGCGCAGAAGCTCGTGCTCAACATGATCTCGACGATCTCCATGGTCCGGCTGGGCCGGACCTACGGGAACAAGATGATCGAGATGTCGGCCATGAACAGCAAGCTCGCCTCCCGCGCGCTGCGCATGGTGCGCGAGATCACCGGGGCCGACGCCGCGACGGCGGGCGCGGCGCTGGAGGCGGCCGGCGGGCAGGCGAAGACGGCCGTGGTGATGATCCAGCACGGCCTGGACCCCGACGCCGCCCGCGCGCTGCTGGAGTCGCACGGAGAGCGGCTCAGCGACGCGCTCAGCGGCTGACGTACGGGCGGGAGGCGCCGGGGCGCCATCGGGGACTGACGAGGGGGGAACGGGGATGTCGGACCGGCTGGAGCGCCTGCTGGCCGCCGCGGTGCCCGAGGTGTGCCCGGCGGCGGTCGCGCTGATCGCCGCGCACGGCACGGTGACCGCCGCCGCGGCGGTGGGCGAACTGGTCAGGTACGCCGACGCCGAGCCGGCCACCGGATCGGACGCCGGGCCGGGGGCCCCCGGGACGCTCGCCGCCGATCGGCCCCCCGCGCACCGGGACTCGGTGTTCGACCTGGCCTCGGTCAGCAAGCTGTGCACCACCACGGTGGTGCTCTCGCTCACCGAGGAGGGCCTGCTGGACCTGGACGAGCCGGTCCGGTCGTGGCTCCCCGGGGCCGACCCGCGGATCACGCTGCGCCGCCTGCTCACCCACACGGCGGGCCTGACGCCGACCCGCCGGATCGACCTGGAGCTTCCGCAGGCCGGGCCGGACGAGCGCATGGCCGCGATGGTCACCACGCCGGTCACCGGCCCGGTCGGCGGCCCCTACCTCTACAGCGACGTCGGCATGGTGATGGCCGGCCGGATCGCCGAGCTGGCCGCGTCCGCCCCGCTCGACGTCCTGGTCCGCGCCCGGATCACGGACGTGCTCGACCTTTCCGGCACCGGCTACCGCCCGGTCGGCGGCGGCGGGCGGGTCGAGCGCGTCGCGGCGACCGAGTTCAAGCCCGAACGCCCCGGCCCCGGCTGCGTGCGCGGCGAGGTGCACGACGAGACGGCCCACGCCCTGGGCGGGGTGGCCGGGCACGCGGGCCTGTTCGCCCCGGCGGACGACCTGCTGGCCTTCGGGGAGGCGCTGCGGGTGGGCGGGGGCGCGATGCTGAGCCCGTCGAGCGTGGCGGAGATGACCCGCGACCAGGGGGCGGAGGGGGCCGCGTTCCGGCACGGGCTCGGCGTGCGGATCGGCGACCCCGGCATCGTGGGCCCGCTGAGCGGCGCCTACGGCCACTCCGGGTTCACCGGGACGTCGCTGGTGGTCGATCCGGCGCGCGGGCTGACCGTGGTGCTGCTGACCAACGCCGTCCATCCGGTGCGCGGGCGGCCGGGGATGCGCGAGCTGCGGTGCGCGGTGGCCGCCGAGGCGCTGCGGCACGTAGCGTGAACGCATGCCCGTGCAGCTGAACCACACCATCGTCGCCGCCACCGACCGGGACGCCACGGCCGCCTTCCTGGTCGACGTCCTCGGCCTGGAGCCCGCGCCGGTCTACGGCCCGTTCCGGGTCGTGACGCTGGCCAACGACGTCTCGCTCGACGTGATGCAGGCCGACGGCGAGGTGACCCCGCAGCACTACGCCTTCCTCGTCGGCGAGGAGGAGTTCGACCAGATCTGGGGGCGGATCAGGAGCCGCGGCCTGACGTTCTGGGCCGATCCGGGGCACACCAGGCCCGGCGTGATCAACACCCACGACGGCGGCCGCGGGCTCTACTGGTCGGGCCCCGACGGGCACAACCTGGAGATCATCACGGTCCCCTACGGCGGCGGTTAGGGCGCCAGCGCCTCCAGGGCCTCCTCGGCCCGGCGCATCGCCTCCCCGGCGTCGGCGGTGACGATCTCCTTGTCGAAGTTGAGGTCGTGGAAGACGTCCGTGACGCCCTCGGCGGCCAGGGCGGCGACGTCCTGCCTGATCTGCTCGTACGTGCCGGTCAGCGGCCGGCGGGCGTCCTCGGCGCCGGCGGGCCGCACCTGCGTGACGCCGCGGCACACGTAGCGGAACGAGGTCGCGTCGCGTCCGGCGCCGGCGATCGCCTCCTTGATCAATGCGATCCGGCCCGCGACCGCCGACAGGTCCTCCCTGCTGGAGCTGATCCAGCCGTCGGCCAGCCGGCCGGCCCGGCGCAGCGCGACCTCGGCGGTGCCGCCCAGCAGGATCTGCGGCGGCCCCGGCGCCGGCTTGGGGTCCATGTGGGAGGCCGGCACCCGGTAGAACTCGCCGTCGTGCTCGACGACGTCGTCCGTCCACGCCTTGCGCAGCAGCTCGACGAACTCCTCGCCCCGGCGCCCGCGGCGCTCCATGCCGACCCCCGCGGCCTCGAACTCCTCCGGCACCCAGCCGAGCCCGATGCCGGCGCTGACCCGGCCGCCGGAGAGGGTCTGCAGGGTGGCGAGCTGCTTGGCCAGCACGACCGGCTGCACGTACGCGTTCACCACGGCCACGCCCAGCCGGATCGTCCGGGTGACGCCGGACAGGTGCGCCAGCGTGACCAGCGGGTCGTGGACACTGCGGTAGGTCGGCCCCATGGGATGCCCGACGGGGTACAGCAGCCGCTGGAACGTCCAGAGCTCGTGGTAGCCCAGCTCCTCGGCCCGCGCGGCGACGCGGCGCATGTTCTCCGGTGTGGCCCAGGGCCCTGACTGGGGTACGGCGAAACCGATTCTCATGCTCCCAGTCTGACCGGTGGCTTCATCCGTCACCCGTGTCCCCGCTCCCGCCGCGCGCGAGCCCGCGCCCGCTCCAGCGAGGTCGCCCGCGCCAGCGCCGCACGCGCCCGCTCGATCTCCTCCTGGCCCGGACCGTCCGCCGCCTCGGGCTCGACCGCCCACCGCGCCGGCTCCCGGGCGGCCTCCTGGTCCGCGGGCCTCCCCCGGCGCGCCGCCGGACGCCGCTCACGGCGACGACGGGCGGCCTCCTGATCGTGCTCGCGCATCGCCTGGGCGGCCCGCGGCGAGCTCGCCCTCAGCCACTCGCGCGCCAGCGCCGCCCACTCCCTCGCTCCCGCCATCACGACGGCATTTACCCCCAACACTGCCCAATACTCTGTACGAGTGGGTCTAGAGGAGGAGCTGGCGGGCATCGCCGCGGCGTACGGCGGCACGGGCGAGCCCGTGCGACACCAGACACGGACCGACGTGGTCGTGTTACGGATGGGCGAGGTGGTGGTCAAGGCCCACTCCGCCCGCGACGAGGTGGAGCCGCTGCGCGCCCGCCTCAGGGCCGCCGCCGCGGCCGCGGTCAACGGCGTGCTGCTGGCCCCGCTGGAGGCCGAGGTGCTGACGGCGGCGGGCCGCGCGGTCAGCGTCTGGCCGGCCGGCCGGCCGGTCCCCCACGACGATCCCGGGTCCGCCCCCTGGGAGGAGGGCGCGCGGCTGCTGGCCCGGCTGCACGCCGTCCCCCTGACGGTGGTGCCGCCGATGCCGCCCGCCGGGGGCCCGGCGCGGGCCGCCCGCGCGGTGTCCAGGATGAGCGGCGACGGCCCGGTCGAGCAGCTCGTCAGGCACGCGTTCAAGGAGCTGCCCGAGCCCGCCCCGGTGCCGGGCCTGCTCACCCATGGCGACTGGCACCTGGGCCAGCTCGTCTGCCGCGACCGCTGGCTGCTCATCGACGTCGACGACCTGGGCGTCGGCGACCCGGCCTGGGACCTGGCGCGACCGGCCGCCTGGTATGCGGCGGGCCTGCTGGAGCCGGCCGTCTGGGAGCGGTTCCTCGGCGCGTACCTGGCCTCGGGCGGCCCCGCGCTCGGCCAGGGCGACGATCCCTGGCAGCGGCTCGACCTGCCGGCCCGGGCGCTGACCGTGCAACTGGCCGCCGTGGCCGTGCTCAACGCCGAGCGCGAGAACCGGGAACTCGACGAGGTGGAGCACGCGTTAATCGAATCGTGCAGCAGAATCGTCCGAGCGTGACGGGGGCCGCACGCGGTAGGTTTCAGCCTTAGACCCCGGATCCAAGGAGAGCGACTTAGATGCAGTGCCCGAAGTGCCGCGGCAACATGCGGACATATGAGCGCAACGGCGTCCACATCGAGCAGTGCGACAACTGCCGTGGGATCTTCCTCGACTATGGCGAGCTGGAGACCCTGACCCGCATGGAGTCGCAGTACCACGCCGCTCCGCCGCCGCCCCCCGCCCCCGGGCCGGCCTGGGGCGCCCCTCACCACGGCGGTCACCACTACGGCCACCACCGCCAGCGCAGCTGGGTGGGCATGCTGTTCTCGACCTGATCGTCCCGGCAGCCGGAAAAGGGCCGCGCGTTCGCGCGGCCCTTTCGCGTGTGCGGGCCCGGCTCTGGAGGGTCAGCTCGGGAAGTCGTCGGGGTTGACGGGCGCGGTGCGGGCGTTGCCGCCGGAGATGGCGTGCAGGGTGACCCGCCAGTCGTGCCAGAGGATCTGGGTGGCGGTGACCGTGGTCTTGAACTTCACCGACTTCTGGAACCGCTCGAAGCTGCACTGGCGGCTGAAGGACCGGCTCTTGCCGTCCCAGTCCACGCCGTGGGTGAAGTAGATCTTGTACGTGCCGTCGGGCACGCCCCTGACCTTGAACTTGGCCTTCTTGCGCACGTACACGCTGAACGTCTTGCCGCCGCCCCTGACCGCCGTGACGACGGCGTCGCGGGTGCCGCCGTTGTCGACCTCCAGGGAGCTGCGTCCGCCGAGGGAGGTCCGGCGGATGAACGCGCCGTTCTTCAGCCGCCTGTTCTGCTTGCCGCCGGCCTTGACGGTGACGACGTCGGCCGGGTAGTCGCCGGCGCTCTGCAGCGCCTCGCCCGCCTTGTTCAGGGCGGTGAGCTTGGTGTTCAGGTCGCTCAGCACGGCCGAAGGGGTGCACAGCTCGCGGCTGCCGACCTTGCCCGCCGTGGAGCCGAGCTCGGTGGCGAAGTCGCGCAGGCTGGTGACGTACGCGTCGTGCTGGGCGCGGATCTCGGCGGGCGGGGCGATCGCGGACAGGGCGTCGGCGGCGCCGCTCAGCGCCTGCTCGGCCTTGTCCACGCGCTGGTTGAGCGCCTGGACGCCGCGCGCGCCGGCCAGGCCGCTGATCGCGCCGGTCATCGCCTTGTGCCTGCTGTCGAGCTCGCCCTTGTACGCCTCCGGCGTCAGGGCGCTGACGGCGGGGCTGGACCCCGACGAGGGGTCGCCGCCGGGATCGCCACTGGGATCGCCGCTGAAGGCTCCGCCCTTGCCGTCCGCCACGCCGCTGACCTTCGGCTCACCGCCGGTCAGCGGTGGCGGAGAGGAGCAGGCGGCGAGCGTCACCGTCGCCAGGGCGAGAACGCAGGAGATCAACCGGGGTGAAGCCACCTGCCCCACTATTGCCCGGTTGATCCCCAGACGTCAATTACGATTCGGCCAGTCCCTCATCCCGATCCTGTCGCAGCCACCGGGTGATCCCCAGCGTCTCCAGGAACGGGACGTCGTGGCTGGCCACGACGAGCGCGCCCCGGTAGGCCGCCAGCGCCTGGGAGAGCTGGCGAACGCTGGACATGTCCAGGTTGTTCGTCGGCTCGTCCAGCAGGAGCAGCTGCGGCGGCGGATCGGCCGACAGCAGCGCGGCCAGGGCGGCGCGGAACCGCTCGCCGCCCGACAGCGTGCCCACGGGCTGGTCGGCCCGCGTGCCGCGGAACAGGAAGCGAGCCAGCCGCGCCCGCACGTCGTTGACCGAGGCGGCCGGCGCCACGGCCCGGACGTTGTCCACGACGCTCAGCGCGTCGTCGAGGACGTCCAGCCGCTGCGGCAGGTACCCCACCGGGACGTGCGCGCCGTGCTCGACGATCCTGCGCAGCAGGGTCGTCTTGCCCGACCCGTTGGGCCCGAGCAGCGCGATGCGTTCGGGGCCCCGGACGACCAGCCGGTCGAGCGCCTTGAGCCCCTCCCGGCCGGGCGTGCCGTCGGGGCCGCCGGAGCGGTCGGGAGGGTCGAGCGGCAGCGTCAGCAGGGTCCGGCCGGCCGGGACGGCGGTGCCGGGCAGCTCGACGCGGATCTCGGCGTCGTCGCGCACGGCCAGCTCCGCCTCGGTCAGCCTGCCCCTGGCCTCGGCCAGCCGCTCCTGGTGCAGCGCGCGGTGCTTGCCCGCCGACACCTGGGCCTTCATCGTGAGCCCGCCGGCGACGATCTTGGGCACCTTCTTGTTCTCGAACGCCTTCCGCGCGGTGCGGCTGCGCCGGTCGAGCTTGGTCCTGGCCTCGATCAGCTCGCGCTGCTGCCGCCGCACCTCGCCCTCGGCGGTCCTGACCGTACGCTCGGCCGCCTCCTGCTCGGCGGCGACCTGCTCCTCGTAGTCGCTCAGATTGCCGCCGTGCAGGCGCACGGCGGCGTCGCGGAGCTCGGCGACCTGGTCCACGAGGTCGAGCAGCGCCCGGTCGTGGCTGACCACGACCAGCACCCCGGGGTACGCCGAGACCGCGGCGTAGAGCCGCCGCCGGGCGTCCAGGTCGAGGTTGTTGGTGGGCTCGTCGAGCAGCAGCACGGCGGGACGCCTGAGGATCTGGGCGGCCAGCGCGACCATGACGGCCTCGCCGCCCGACAGCGTCGCGACCGTGCGGTCGAGCCCGACGTGGCCGAGCCCGAGCCGGTCGAGCTCGGCCCGCGCGCGTTCCTCGACGTCCCAGTCGTCCCCGATGGCGGTGAAGTGCTCCTCGGCGACGTCGCCGCTCTCGACGGCGTGCAGCGCGGCCCGCTTCCCGCTGATCTCCAGCAGGTCGGACACCGTGCGGCTGCCCTCCAGCGGCACGTTCTGCGGCAGGTACCCCACCTCGCCGGTGACCGAGACCGAGCCCGATCCCGGGGTCAGCTCCCCGGCGATGATCTTGAGCAGGGTGGACTTGCCCGACCCGTTCGCCCCGATGAGCCCGGTACGTCCGGCAGGGAAGGCGGCGTCGAGACGGTCGAGCACCATGGTCCCGTCGGGCCAGCCGAAGGACACGTGATCGACGACAATGGAGAAAGACATGTGGCGGCTCCCATCACAAAAATCGAAATTTCGTGACTTGGCGGGAACACCGCTGCGCGCGCGACAACCGGACAGCTTGAGCTGGGAAGAACCGGGGCGAAGAGGTCGCCGAGGTCGAGGTGCGCACGCGACAGAGCCCGTGACCGGGCGGTAGGCGCGGTGCCCGCGGCCTCAGATCCTCACGTCAGCTGCCCCCAGGGGTCGGCGATACGACCCGGACACACTACCCGAAACACGACCGACGGGCAACGTCCCGGGCGCGATGGGCGGCCACGTTGACCCGGTTCGCGCAGGTCAGGGAGCAGAACCGGCGCCGCCCGTTACGCGAGGTGTCCACATAGACGGTCTCGCACCCCGTCCGGTCGCACCGCCCGAGCCGCCGCCCGTCGGAGAAGCACACGGCCATGGCCAGCCCGCCCGCGGTGGTGTCCTTGGCCCTGGAGACGATGTCGGCCTCGGCGGAGAAGAAGTGCAGGTGGGGTTCGAGGCCGTCGTGGGTGCTGATGTGCGGCCTGGACGCGGTGATCTCCAGCAGCTCGTTGATCAGCCGCACCTGGACGCCGAGGTCGGGCTCCCCGAAGACGGGGGCCAGCCGGCGCGCCCAGGCCGCCAGCTCCGCCGCCTGGGCCGGGGTGACGTCCGTGCGCCACATGGCGTTGGCCGTGAGCGTCTCCCGCACCGCGGCCGGGCTGAAGTCGCTCGCGTTGACCAGGGCCGCGGCGAGTTCGGCGCCGTTGCCGCCGTAAGTGTTGAAATGCACAAGGTCATTACATCAGGTTGGAGTCATGCATCCCGGAGAGCCGCACGACCCCTTCGCCCTGACCCTCGTCTCCTCCCACCGCACCTCCGAGGGCCTGGTCTCCTACCTGCGCTGCGCCTGCGGCGCATGGGAGGTGCGCACGTCCAGGACGGTCGCCAGCGCCGGCCCGCCCCCGGCCGGCGGCAGGTCGATCACGGCCATCGACTGATCCGGCGCACTCGTCCTAGAGTCGGCGGCACACCCCTCAGGAGGTCAGGCATGTCCAGCATTCCCTCCCTGCTGCGCGACCGGATCGCGGCCACCCCCGACGCCGAGGCGTACCGGGTGCCGTCGGGCGAGGCGTGGACCTCCCTGTCGTGGAGCGAGGTCGGCGAGCGCGTCCGCGGACTGGCGCTGGGGCTGTCCAGGCTCGGCGCGGGGCCCGGCAGGCGCGTGTCGATCCTCTGCTCGACCCGGCTCGAATGGATCCTCGCCGACCTGGCCGTGCTCTCCACGGGCGCGGCCACCACCACCATCTACCCGTCGAACACGGCCGCCGAGTGCGCCTTCGTCATCACCGACTCCGGCAGCACGATCGTCATCGCCGAGGACGACGAGCAGGTGGCCAAGCTCAGGTCCGTGCAGAAGGAGCTGCCCGACGTCACGCGCGTGGTGGTCGTCGACGGCTCGGCGAGCGACGACGGCTGGGTGGTCACCCTCGACTCGGTCGGCCAGGGCGAGCGCGACGCGCCGGACGACTACGACGCCCTGGTGGACGCCATCGCCCAGGACGACCTGGCCACGCTCATCTACACCTCCGGCACCACCGGACGTCCCAAGGGCGTCGAGCTCACCCACGACAACTGGCTGTTCGCGGCCGGCTCGGTCCGCGAGATCGGCCTGCTGTCCCCCGCCGACCTGCACTTCCTGTGGCTGCCGCTGTCCCACTCGTTCGGCAAGCTGCTGGAGGTCGTGATGATCGACATCGGCGTGCCGACCGCGATCGACGGCCGCCTCGACCGCATCGCCGACAACCTGGGGGCGCTGCGCCCGACCGTGATGGCCGCCGCGCCGCGCATCTTCGAGAAGATCCACAACACGGTCGTCGCCACCGTGCGCCGCGAGGGCGGGGTCAAGCTGCGCATCTTCGAGTGGGCGCGGGAGACCGGCCTGCGGGTCAGCCGGGCGCGGCAGCGCGAGGCGGCCGTCCCGCTCACCACCCGGGTCGAGCGCGCGCTGGCCGACCGGCTGGTCTTCGCCAAGCTGCGGGCGCGCTTCGGCGGCCGGATCCGGTTCTTCATCTCCGGGGCCGCGCCGCTGTCGCGGGACGTGGCCGAGTTCTTCGACGGCGCCGGCCTGACGATCCTGGAGGGGTACGGCCTGACCGAGTCGTCGGCGGGCAGCTTCCTCAACCGTCCCGAGTCGGTGCGGTTCGGCACGGTAGGCCCGCCGCTGCCGGGCACCGAGGTCCGCATCGCCGACGACGGCGAGATCCTCATCGGCGGGCGCGGCGTGATGCGCGGCTACCACGGCCTGCCCCAGGAGACGGCCGAGGCGCTGGCGGACGGCTGGCTGCACACCGGCGACATCGGCGAGCTCGACCAGGCCGGCCGGCTGCTGATCACCGACCGCAAGAAGGAGCTGATCAAGACCTCGGGCGGCAAGTACGTCGCCCCCACCTACCTGGAGGGCCGGATCAAGGCCGCCTGCCCGTTCGCCTCGCACGTGTTCGTGCACGGCGACCGCCGCAACTACGTGACGGCGCTGGTCACCCTCGACATGGACGTCGTGCGCCCGTGGGCCGAGGCCGAGTCGCTGCCGGCCGACCCCGAGGCGCTGTGCGGGCACCCGCGCATGCGCGAGGAGGTCGACAAGGCGATCCGGCAGGTCAACGCCGACCAGGCCAGCTACGCCACGGTCAAGAAGTTCGCGATCCTGGCCGGCGACTTCACCGTGGAGACCGGCGAGCTGACGCCCAGCCTCAAGATCAGGCGCAAGGCCGTCGAGGAACGCCACGCCGACGTCCTCGACGGCTTCTACGCCGACTGACGACGCCCGCCGACCGACGGCGGCGGGCCCGAGGACCCGCCGCCGGCCGGCGAGCCTGGCGCCGGGGGCCGTCGTCTCACTCCTGGCCGGAGGGCTTGCGGAACTGCTCGATCAGCGCCGTGTAGCCCGCGCCGCCGTGGCCCGCCGCGACGGCCCGGCCGGCCAGCTCCCTGATGAAGCGCGGCAGCGTGGCGTCCACGCCGTGCGACTCGCTCTCGCGCACGAGGTGGTCCATGGCCGCGACGTGCGTGTCGAGGGTCGAGTCGGTGGCCGGGTGCGCGCCCTCGTCGATCTGCCGCGCGTAGTCGGCCAGCCAGCCGGCCACGGTCTCGACGCCGTTCCGCGCGACCGGGGCGAACGCCGCCGCCTCCACCCCGGCGGCCCCGAGCAGCGCGGCGCCCTGGAGGAAGCCGTTGAGGATGTTCCACATCAGGCTCAGCACCCCGACGTCGTAGAGCGCCGACAGGCCGTGGTCCGCGCCGAGGTACGTCGTCGCCCCGCCGAGGCTGCGCAGGGCCGGCTCGTGCAGGTCGAAGGCCGATCGCGGGCCGCTGTAGAGCAGGGCGGCCGCCGGGGTGCCGATGGCGGCGGGGGTGGTCATGATCGCGCCGTCGAGATAGGCGCCGCCGTGCCGGGCCACCCGCGCGGCGGTGTCGCGGGCCTCGGCGGAGGTGCCGGAGGTGAGGTTGACCAGCACCCGGCCGTCCAGGGCGGCGCCCAGCGGGTCGAGCACCTCGCGCACGGCGTCGTACCCGGTCAGGCAGACGACCACGAGCGGGGCGGCGGTCACGGCCTCCAGCGCCGACCCGGCCCGTACGGCGCCCTGCCCGGCCAGCCGGTCGGCCTTGGCCGCCGTACGGTTCCAGACGGTCGTCGGCCGGCCGTCGCGCAGGAGCGCCCCGGCCAGCGCCTCCCCCATCAGCCCCAGGCCGAGGACGGTCACGGGGGTACGGCTTTCCTTCGTCATCACAGTCGCTCTCCCAAAAGAGGTGGTTCAGCAGCTATGGGAGAATCGTCAACGTTCAGACCGGTATGAAGGTCAAGGGGGACGGCCGTGCTGATCGGTGACCTGAGCCGGCGGACCGGCGTCCGCCCGCACCAGTTGCGCTACTACGAGGCCCAGGGCCTGCTGGAGCCCAGCCGCCGCGCCAGCGGCTACCGCGAGTACGACGACGGCGCCGTGCTGACCGTGGCCCAGATCAGGAAGCTGCTCGACGCCGGGCTGTCGACCGACGAGATCGCGTACCTGCTGCCCTGCGTCACGGGCCCCGACCCCGATCTGGTGCCCTGCCCCGAGCTGCTGGACACGCTGCGCGCCCGGCTGCGCGGCCTCGACGAGCAGATCGACACGCTCAGCCGCTCCCGGCGCGCCCTGCGCGGCTACCTGGAGACCACCGAACGGCGCGCGCCGGCCGATGAGGCCGGCCGGGCCCCCGCGGGAGCGCGGCCGGCCTGATCGGGAGCCGGGGAGGCGGTCAGCAGGACAGGTTGCCGCCGGGGGCGACGCCGAGGATCTGGGTGAAGCGCTGGTAGGCGTTGACCCGGCTCTGCACCTGGCCCGGGTTGCCGCCGTTGCACTCCAGGCTGCCGTTGATGCTGCGGATGGTCTCGCCGAAGCCGCGGCTGTTGACCATGGCGTCGTGCGGGGTCATGGTGCCGGGGCCGTTCTGGGTCATCCAGTACCACAGCGCGGTCTTCCAGGCCACGGACGCGTTCCGCTCCACCTGCCAGGGGTCGTTCAGCAGGTTGATGCCGAGGGCGTCGCCGGCGGCCTTGTAGTTGAAGTTCCAGCTCAGCTGGATGGGCCCGCGGCCGTAGTAGGCGGCCTGCCCGGCCGGGCAGCCGTAGGGCTGGGTCGCGTCGCAGTAGTGCGGGTAGTTCGCGGTGTTCTGCTCGACGATGTAGACCAGCCCGCCGGTCTCGTGGCTGACGTTGGCCAGGAAGGCGGCGGCCTCCTGCTTCCTGACGGTGGCCGAGCCGGTCCCGGCGAAGGCGGGGAAGGCGGCGATCGCCGTGGTCAGGCCGCTGTAGCTGTAGAAGGAGTTGCGGCCGGGGAACATCTGGTCGAACTGCGCCTGACTCACCACGAAGCCTCCCGGGTCCGGCGGGTCGGTGGGCGTGCCGCCGCCGTCGCAGGCGTACGGGTCCCAGTACCAGGTGCTGATCACGGGGTCGTAGCCGGGATTGTCGTGGACGGCGATGTAGTAGTTGCCGTCGGTGTAGCGCACGATGCTGCCGGTGGCGTAGTACCGGCCGGCCACCCAGTTCGGGTGGTCGCAGCCGGGCGTGGGGGTACCGCCGCCGCAGGCGCCCTGGTCGGCCCAGACCGCGGCGGTGCCGGGGGTCTCGTTCTGCGTCCACCACCTGGCCGACCAGTTGTGCCCGCCTCGGGACACCACCGCGCCGCCGTTGTAGGCCGTCGAGGCGTTCCACGGCGTCGCGCACGTGGCCGCCCCGGCCGGCGGGGCCGGCACGACGGCCGACAGGACGCCCGCCACCAGCAGCGCGGCGGCGAACAGCGTCAGGCTCCGGCGCACCCCGATCACTTCCCTTCACGGAATCTCTTAAGAAAGTTTCCTAAGAGTTAGCGCGATGGTGGCACGCCGCCGAGGGCCCGGCAAGGCCCAAAGTCAAGCCCGCAGTCAGAGAACGCGCCTGGCCCCCGGCAACGACCGGACCGCGTACGCCAGCCCCCAGCACAACGGCAGCGACACCGCCAGCACGAGGGCGAACTTGACGACCGCCGCCGCGTGCAGCCCCCGCACCGCCCAGGCCACGGCGACCAGCACCAGCGGGTGGATGACGTAGACCGCGTAGGCGTTGCCGGCCAGGAACCTGCCGCGCGGCCCCTGCTCGGCGAACCGCTCCCTGAACAGCACCGTCAGCCCGACGATCATGCCGACGGCGACCACGGACTCCCACAAAGCCATGGCCGCCGACGCCACCAGGCCCGTGGTCAGGCTCGACACCGGCAGCAGCACCAGGCTCGCCACGCCCGTGACGGCGAACCCGGCGCGGGCCGCCCGCCTGGGCAGCGCCTCGAACCAGCCGCGCCGGAAGGCGACCACGCCGGCCGCGAACATCGCCGCGTACTGCGGCAGGAAGTAGGGCGTGGGCAAGCCCAGCACCGGCACGTACGTGCCCTGCGGCACCGGGACGCGCCACAGGACGGTGACCGCCGCCAGCCCCAGGGTGAACAGCACGACGCCCTTCAGGCTCGGCGCCCCGGCCGCCTGCCCGCCGGACCTGCCCGCACGCCGCCACCACGCGTAGATCAGGGCGAAGACGATCAGCACCTCGACGAACCACATCGGCCCCGGGTCCCACGAGACGACGTACCACTTCCAGAACGGCATGCCGTGGTCGCCGAGCGTCAGCAGCGGCCGCAGCAGCAGGACGAAGACCAGCAGCGGCACCCCGAGCCTGACCAGCCGGTCGCGGACGAACGCCCGCCCGCCCTTGCGGTCGTGGGAGCCGGGGGTGAAGAAGCCGGAGATGAGGAAGAAGAACCCCATGAAGAACGCCTGGTTGAAGACCACCAGGAGGTCGAGCGCCACCCCGGAGGGGTCGGTGGCCGGTTCGTCGTAGTACCAAATCGGGATGTTGCCGTACGTGACGGCGACGTGATGGGCGACGACCAGCGCGGTCAGCAGCACGCGCAGGTTGTCGACGGCCAGGAGTCTGGTGCCGGTCTCGGTCTTCATCGCCTGCATGCCCTCTCGAACAGGTCGGCCAGCTCCGCGGCGTGCGCGTCGAGGTCGTGGTCGGGGTTCGCCACCCAGTAGGCGAACATGTCGTCGATGGCGGAGAAGTGGGTGATGGCCATGACGCGGCGGTCGAAGTCGCGGAACTCGCCGCTGGACTGGCCGTAGGCGTAGATCTGCTCCATCAGCTGGTAGAGCTCGTCGTTGGCGTTGACGCCGTAGCGCGGCTCCCCGTCGGCGGTGCGCAGGTTGTAGAAGATCTCGCCGAGGGCCTTGAGCCGGGTGCGGTGGTCGCGCATGTGCTCGGCGACGGCGAGGATGTGCGTGCGCACCATGGCGGTGGGGCCTTCGACGCCCTTCATCCGCGCCATGACGTGTGCGGCGATCTCGCCGTAGACGCTGTTGACCACCTCCTCCATCAGCTCTTCCTTGCCGGCGAAGTGGTAGGAGATGACGCCCTTGCTGATGCCCGCGTGCTGGGCGATGCGCGCCAGCGACGCCTGACCGAACCCGACCTCGGCGATCACCTCCACGGCCGAGGCGATGATCTGCGCCCGCCTGGCCTCCTCGATGAACGAGCGCGCCTTCTGGCCGCCCGACTGATTTTCTGACCGCATGGCCAAAATCTAGCACAGGCGGCCAGAAACGCGGGTGGGTCAGGGGTCGCACAGGGGTCGGAAACCGCGAGAGGTCAGGGACCGCGCCGGGGTCAGGCACCGCGCCGGGGTCAGGGACCGCGCCGGGGTCAGGACAGGCGGTCGCGGTAGACCTCTCTGGCCTGGTCCAGCAGGGCGATGTGGTCGGCGAGCTGGCCGGGGGCGGTCAGGCGGGCGTGCGACCTGATCAGCTCCTCCAGCAGGTCCAGCCACTCCAGGCACCAGCGCACGTCGTCCCGCCTGGCCACCCGGCGGCCGGCCAGGTCCACGTAGACGGGGCTGGTCAGGGCGTAGCCGGTGCCGGTCATGGTGCGCGGGTGGGGGTCGCACACGACCTCGGCCAGCACGTACGTCGGCTCGTCCACGCGCAGGTCGGCCGTCACGGTCAGGCGTTCCTCGCCGTCCGGGCGCCGCTCGCCGGCCGGGCGCCGTTCGCCGGCCGGGCGCCGTTCGCCGGCCGGGCGCCGTTCGCCGGCCGGGAGCCGTTCGCCGGCCGGGAGCCGTTCCGCGCCCGCGCGCACGCCCTCGGCCGTGCGGACGCGCACGGCGGCCACCTCCGGGCCGATCGCGGTGGCGGTGACCCGGACGAGGTCGCCGGGGCGGGCGTCGATGACGTGGCCGGGGCCGTGCCCGTCCACCGTCAGCTCCAGCCAGGGGCCGGTGGTGGCGAACGTGCGGCCCGCCCGTACCGCGTCGGCGAACGCGCGGGCGGTCAGCTCGCCCTCCACCCGGGCGTAGACGCGGGCCCAGCCGGGCGGGTTGGACTGGTTGTCCGAACGCGTGAAGGAGATCATCGAGTCGGTCCCGGCGGTGACGGCGAGCCGGTTGCCGGCGCCGATCAGCCGCCGGTAGACGGCCGCCGTGGACGGGATCGAGGCGTGGGTGAGCACGTCGAGGCTGTCCACCAGGCCGAGCGCGGCGTCGGCGACCAGCTCGCGGGCGGCGCAGTTGCGCGGCGCCGGGGAGACGACGGCCCTGGGCGGGTCGCCGTCGGCGAGCGGCGTGGCGAAGGGGTGGCTGTAGCCGAGGACCGCGCCGAGGCCGCGCAGCTCGCGCAGCCCCTCGGCGTTCGGCGGCCAGTCGGCGTCGCCGGCGAACCCGGTGTGGAACCGGCCCGGCGCGCGCTCCGGGGCGAAGGCGTAGACGTGGCCGAGCAGGTCGTTGCGGTACTCGACGCCCATGCGGGCCAGGTGGGTGGCGTCGGACCAGGGCAGGTCCTCCCCCGCCCAGTGGTCGAGGGCCTCCCGGTCGTAGACGCGCGGCCCCGAGACGTTCCCGGCGAGCAGGTTGAGCACGTGCAGGTCCTCGCCGAGCTGGGCGGCGGCCGCGTCGGCGGGCAGGCCCACCAGGTCGCCGGCCCAGTTGAGGTGGACGTGCAGGTCTCCGCCGTACCAGCCGCGGGCGGCGGCGTCGTAGAGGCGTTCCGGGGTGAGCCGGACCACGCGTTCCTCGCCCGGGGCCAGGGTGACGTCCAGGGCGGACTCGGTGTACTCCATGCCGCGGGTGACGGTGATCGTCAGCGGTTCGGCCGGGACGTCGAGGGTGCGGCCGTCACCGTGGAAGTAGGGCCTGCCGTGGTAGTCGTGCCGGGCCGGGACGCCGGGCGGGTACCAGCCGCGGCCGTCCCCGGAGGCGACGCTCCACCGGCACGGCTCCCCCGCCACCAGCGTGAGCCGGGCGGCCGGGACCGGGCGCAGCAGGGGGTCGAGGCGGACGCGCTGCCCGTCGGCCACGATCACGCTGCCGGCGTCGGCCTCGACCAGCCAGGCCCCGTGGGGGGCCAGCTCGCGGCGGGCGCCGTCCACGCTGACCGGGCAGGGGGTGTCGCGGGAGGAGTCGACGAGCAGGAAGACCTTCTCCGCACCGCGCCCGGAGGGCGACGGCGGCGCCTCGACGGCCGTCGCGGGCCGGGCGTCCGCGACCGGCACCGCGCCCACCCCGCGCGGGCCCGGGTGCGGGCCCTGGTGCGGGCCCGAGTGCGGGCCCGGGTGCGGGCCCGAGTGCGGCTCTCCCGGGGTCAGGACGGTGATCGGCGCTCCGCGCAGCTCGATCCGGTCGGGGCCGACGCGCAGCGCGGTCAGGTGCGGCGGCAGCTCGCCGGCCAGGACGTCGCGCAGCACCCGGTCGTAGTCGGGCTCGGCGAGGTGGGCGGCCAGCCGGTCGATCGGCTGCCCCGGGTGCAGCCGCGCGGCCTCCTCGAAGGCCAGGCGCCAGAACGTGCCGAACAGCGAGGGCGGCAGCACCCTGCGCCGGGCGAAGAACTTCACGTAGTGGATCTCCGGCTCGCCCCAGGTGATGCCGTGCTCGGCCAGCAGGCGACCGTACTCCTCCAGGGCCTCCGCGACCGTTCCGGGCAGCATCGGTTCCGCACACATCTGCGCATCTCCCCACGTCGGTTGCGCGACATCGTGACATGTCCCGCTCAAGCCGTCGGATCGGAGATGACGCTGTGGATGGGGATATTTCTCCCCCGGGCGCAAGTCTGTTCCTCCGAGGAGTGGAGAGCTCCCGGCGCCCGCAGCCGGACGTCAGGGCCACTCGAACACCGACAGCCGGACGTCAGGGGCGCTCGAACAGCCACGGCCGGGCGTCAGGGCCGTTTGAACACCGACAGCAGGCGGTCGGCGGCGAGCGCGGGGGTCAGCTCCCCCGCCAGCACCTCCCGCTCGACCTCTGCCGTGATCGCCGCCACCTCGGGGTCGTGACGCAGCTCGGCGAGCAGGCGGTCGCGGACCAGCGTCCAGGTCCACTGGACCTGCTGACGGCGGCGCTTGGCGGCCAGGTCCAGCGAGTCCTGATGGGCCAGGATCCGCCGCCACAGCTCCTCCAGACCGTCGCCGGTGAGCCCGCTGCAGGTCAGGACGGGCGGCGGCCCGGCGTCCGAGCGGAGCATGCGCAACGCTCCGGCCAGCTCCCTGGCCGCCTTCCTGGCCGCGAGCTCGTACTCGCCGTCGGCCTTGTTGACCGCGATCACGTCGGCCAGCTCCAGCACGCCCTTCTTGATCCCCTGGAGCTGGTCGCCGGTACGGGCCAGGGTGAGCAGCAGGAACGTGTCCACCATGTCGGCCACGGCGGTCTCCGACTGCCCGACCCCGACGGTCTCGACCAGCACCACGTCGAACCCGGCGGCCTCCACCACGACCATGGCCTCCCTGGTCGCCTTCGTGACGCCGCCGAGCGTGCCGGAGGTCGGCGACGGGCGGATGAACGCGGCCGGATCGACCGACAGCCGGGCCATCCGGGTCTTGTCGCCGAGGATGCTGCCGCCCGTCCTGGTCGAGGAGGGGTCGACGGCCAGCACGGCCACCCGGTGCCCCTGGCCGGTGAGGTACGTGCCGAGCGCGTCGATGAAGGTGGACTTGCCCACGCCGGGCACGCCCGAGACGCCGACCCGGCGGGCCCGGCCGGACAGCGGGGTGAGCTCGACGAGCAGCCGCTGGGCCAGCGCCATGTGGTCCGGTCTGGTCGACTCGACCAGGGTGATCGCGCGGGCGATCCACGTACGGGAGCCTGCCCGTACGCCTTGGGCGTAGTCCTCCAGCGAGCGCACGCGGTTCACCCCTTTCTTCTCATTGATCAGCCTAACTTCTGACAAGTCCGGTTATTTGCCAGTAAGGTGCTGGAGTTCTGATCACAGCCGTCACAGGAGTCACTCCCCTCATGCCCAACGTCGAACCCCTCCGCGAGGGCGACCCGGCGGCGGTGGGACCCTACCGGCTGGCCGGGCGGCTCGGCGCGGGCGGCCACGGTGTCGTCTACCTCGCCCGCGGGCGCGACGGCGGTCCGGTGGCCGTCAAGGTGCTCGCCGAGGGCGTCACCGCCGGTGAGCCGTTCGCCAGGGAGATCGCCGCCGCGCGTGCCGTGGCGCCGTCCTGCGTCGCGCGGGTGCTGGACGCCTCGGTCAGGGGCCGGCCGTACGTCGTCACCGAGTACGTGGACGGGCCCTCACTCCAGGACGCCGGCGCCCTGCGCGGCGCGGACGAGCTGCGGCGGCTGGCGGTGACGACCGCGACGGCACTGGCCGAGGCGCACCGGGCGGGCGTCGCGCACCGCGACTTCACGCCGTCCAACGTGCTGCTCGGGCCGGACGGTCCGCGGGTGACCGACCTCGGCGTCTCGGCGGCGTTCGGGACGGGGGTGAGCGCGACCGGGGCCATCACGGGCACGCCCGCGTACATGGCGCCCGAGCAGCTCTCGGGACGGGAGGCGGGCGCGCCCGCGGACGTGTTCGCGTGGGCGTCGGTGATCGTCTTCGCGGCGACGGGGATGCCGCCGTTCGGCGAGGACTCGCTGCCGGCGGTGATCAACCGCATCCTGCACGACGAACCCCGCACCGGCGACCTGCCGCAACCGCTGCTCGGCGTGGTCCTCGCCTGCCTGGCCAAGGACCCCGCCCGCCGCCCGCCCATGGCCGACGTCCTCCGCCACCTGCTCACCATCCCCGCCCCCACCTCCGGCCCCTCCCCCCACCCGGCGCCATCGGGATCCCGACCCCACCCAGCACCGTCGGGACCCCCGACCCACCCGGCACCCGCCGGAGCGTCACCCCACCCGGCACCCGCCGGCCCCTCGCCTCGCCCGGCACCCGCCGGAACGCCGACCCGCCCGGCGGCCCCCGGGGCGCCGGCTCGTCCCGGGCCCGCCGCAGGGCCGGGGGTCGCGTCGGGGACCACCGGACTGCGTCTGGTCGCGGGCACGCCGCCCCTCCCCCACGGGGGATCGCCGGACCCACAGGCCCCGGCCCCACAGGCCCCCGCCCCACAGGCCGCCACGCCGGGAACCGCGCCCAAGGTCAAGGTGCGGCGGCGGGTGAAGACGGCGATGGTGGCCGGGATCTCCGGGGTGTCCGTGCTGGTGTTGTCGGGCGCGATCGTGTGGCTCACTCCCTCGACGCCCACGCCCAAGGCCACCCACGTGGCCGACGTGACCACCGCCCCCACCCCCGCGCCCACTCCCGGCACCGCGACCTCCCCCACCCGACGCCCACGACACACCCGCACACCGGTCCCCGGGCCGCAGGACGAGAGCACCTCCGGCGCCACCCCGGCCCCCGACCGCCTCACCCTGGCCTCCCTGCGCCCGTCCGGCGGCACCAGGAACGGCGACTGCTGGGACGGCGCGGTACGGCTCCAGGCGGCGGTGACCAGGACCGGCGCCCCGGTAACCCTCCGGTACACCTGGATCGTCGACGGCACGGTCACCGCCCGCTCCTCGGCCACGGTCGCCGAGGACGCCCCCCGCCACCTGACCTCGCCGACCGCGCTGACGACCGCCGGCCCCCACAGCGTCACGCTGCGGATCACCGCGCCGGTCACCCGTCAGCGCACCGTCGCCGTCACCATCTGCGACGACGCCCTCTGACCCGGGCGAGCCGCCCGAAGGGTCACGGGCGGCCGGTGCCCCGCCGAGCCGCCCGCAGCGCTACGGGCGGCCGGTGAGCGTCCGGAGAGTGCTACGGGCGGCCGGTGAGCGTCCGGAGCAGGTCGAGGGCGGCGTCGGCGATCACCGTGCCCGGCGGGAAGATGGCGGCGGCGCCGGCGGCGCGCAGCTCGTCGTGGTCGCCCGGTGGGATGACGCCGCCCACCACGATCATGATGTCCGCGGCGTCGAGGTCGGCCAGGGCGCGCCGCAGCGCGGGCACCAGCGTGAGGTGCCCGGCCGCCAGCGACGAGACGCCCACGATGTGCACGTCGGCCTCGACCGCCTGCCTGGCCACCTCTTCCGGCGTCTGGAACAGCGGGCCGACGTCGACGTCGAAGCCCAGGTCGGCGAAGGCGGTGGCGATCACCTTCTGGCCCCGGTCGTGGCCGTCCTGGCCCATCTTGGCGACCAGGATGCGCGGGCGGCGGCCCTCGTCCCGCTCGAAGTCGGCGCAGGCCAGGCGGACGCGCTCGATGGCCTCGGCGTTGCCTGACTCGTCGCGGTACACACCGGAGATGGTACGCACCTGCTCGGCGTGCCGGCCGAACACCCGCTCCAGGGCGTCGGAGATCTCGCCGACGGTGGCCTTGGCGCGGGCGGCGTCCACGGCGAGCTTGAGCAGGTTGGCGTCGAGGCCCGGCGCAGGGTTCTCGGCGGCCTTGGTGAGCGCGTCGAGCGCGCGCTGCACGGCCTCGCCGTCGCGCTCGGCCCGGAGACGGGCCAGCTTGTCGAGCTGCTGGGCGCGTACGGCGCTGTTGTCGACCTTGAGCACCTCGATGGGCTCGTCGTCGGCGGCGCGGTACTTGTTGACCCCGATGACCGGCTGGCGGCCGGAGTCGATGCGCGCCTGGGTACGGGCCGCGGCCTCCTCGATGCGCAGCTTGGGCAGGCCCGCCTCGATGGCCCTGGCCATGCCGCCGGCCGCCTCGACCTCCTCGATGTGGGCCCAGGCGCGCTCGGCGAGGTCGTGGGTGAGCCGCTCGACGTAGTACGAGCCGCCCCAGGGGTCGATGACCTGGGTGGTGCCCGACTCCTGCTGCAGGAGGAGCTGGGTGTTGCGGGCGATGCGGGCCGAGAAGTCGGTGGGCAGCGCGAGCGCCTCGTCGAGGGCGTTGGTGTGCAGCGACTGGGTGTGGCCCTGGGTGGCGGCCATGGCCTCGACGCAGGTGCGGGCGACGTTGTTGAAGACGTCCTGGGCGGTGAGCGACCAGCCGGAGGTCTGGCTGTGCGTGCGCAGGCTCAGCGACTTGGGGTTGGCCGCCCCGAACCGCGACACCAGCTTGGCCCACAGCAGCCGCGCGGCGCGCAGCTTGGCGACCTCCATGAAGAAGTTCATGCCGATGCACCAGAAGAACGACAGCCGGGGGGCGAACCGGTCGACGTCCATCCCGGCGGCGATCCCGGCGCGCAGGTACTCGACGCCGTCGGCGAGGGTGTAGGCGAGTTCGAGGTCGCAGGTCGCCCCGGCTTCCTGGATGTGATAGCCAGAAATGCTGATCGAGTTGAACTTCGGCATCTTTTCGCTCGTATAAGCGAAAATATCCGAGATTATGCGCATCGAAGGGGCCGGCGGATAGATGTAGGTGTTGCGGACCATGAACTCCTTGAGGATGTCGTTCTGGATGGTCCCGGCCAGCTCCTCCGGCGCGACGCCCTGCTCCTCCGCCGCCACGATGTACATCGCGAGCACGGGCAGCACCGCGCCGTTCATGGTCATCGACACCGACATGCGGTCGAGCGGGATGCCGTCGAAGAGCTGCCGCATGTCGTAGATGGAGTCGATCGCCACCCCGGCCATGCCCACGTCGCCGGCCACGCGCGGGTGGTCGGAGTCGTAGCCCCGGTGCGTGGCCAGGTCGAAGGCGACCGACAGGCCCTTCTGCCCGGCCGCCAGGTTGCGCCGGTAGAAGGCGTTGGAGTCCTCGGCCGTGGAGAAGCCCGCGTACTGGCGGATCGTCCAGGGCTGGTTGACGTACATGGTGGGGTAGGGCCCGCGCAGGTACGGGGCCGCGCCGGGATAGGTGCGCAGGAAGTCGAGCCCGTCGAGGTCGGCGGCCGTGTAGAGCGGCTTGACCCCGATGCCCTCGGGCGTCTCCCACACCTCGCCCCCGGGGACGGCCGCCGCGCCGGAGCCGGCCCCCGGCCCGAGCGGGACGCCCGAGAAGTCGGGGATCATCGCAGCACCTCCAGGTCCTCGAACGTCTGACGGAGCACGGCGAGCGCGTCGCACCCCGCGTAGAGGCAGGCGTCCACGCCCTCGTAGTCTCCCTTCCCCGCCAGCCAGACGCGTCTCGCGCCCGCGTGCCGCAGGGCGGCGGCCACGGCGCGGGCGTGCTGGGCGTACAGCTTGTCGGTGGAGCACAGGCAGGCGACGGCGGCGCCGCTCACGGCGAAGGCGGTGGCGATCTGCTCGGGGTCGGCGCCCGGCCCGGCGGTCTCGGTGGCCAGGCCGCCGGCGTGGAACAGGTTGGCGGCGAAGGAGGCCCGCGCGGTGTGCGCGGCGACCGGGCCGATGGTGGCCAGGAACACCTTCGGACGCTCGGGCAGGGCGTCGGCGACGTCGCGCAGCGCCTCGAACTCCTGGGCGTAGCGGGCCACGGGCCGCCCGGCGGGGGCGGGCGGCCGGCGCAGCGGCTTCTCGCCGGGGTCGGGGAACTCGCTGACGCCGGTGATCGGGAAGCGGCGGTGGGCGATGTCGTCGTCGCGGCGGGCCCGGGTGGCCGCGACGCGCCGCTCGATCAGCTCCCCGGCGGCCGCCACGCCTCCGGCGGCCTCGATCTCCTGGAACCACGCCCAGGCACGCTCGGCCAGGTCGGCGGTGCGGCGCTCGACGTACCAGGAGCCGCCGGCGGGGTCGGTCACCCGCCCGATCCCCGACTCCTCCAGCAGCAGCGACTGCGTGTTGCGGGCGATGCGCCGGGAGAAGGCGTCGGGCAGGCCGAGCGCGGCGTCGAACGGCTGCACGGTGACCGCCTCCGCCCCGCCGACGCCCGCCGCGAAGCAGGCCAGCGTGGTGCGCAGCATGTTCACCCAGGGGTCGCGGGCGGTCATCATGGCCGCGCTGGTGACGGCGTGCTGCCGCTGGCCGCCGTGCTCGGCGGCGCCGCACACCTCGGCCACCCTGGCCCACAACCGGCGCGCCGCGCGCAGCTTGGCGATGGTGGCGAACTGGTCTGCGGTGGCGGCGTACCGGAAGTCGATCTGGCCTAGCGCTTGCTCAACCGTGAGGCCGGCGCCGGTGAGCGTGCGCAACTCGGCCACGCCCCGCGCGATCGAGCAGCCCAGCTCCTCGGCGTCGGCGGCGCCCGCGTCGTGGTACGGCGTGGCGTCGACCATGACCGCGCGCAGCCCCGGGACCGCGACGCACCGCCCGGCCAGCTCCGCCCCCTCGACGCCGCTCGCGCCCAGGTTGCCGCTGGGCGTGACGCCCTGCGCGGCGGCCAGGCCGAACAGCGCCTCGGCGGCCTCCCGCGTGTGCTCCCCCGCCTCCAGCACGATCGGGGCCAGGTCGAGGTAGACGTCCTTCAGCACGGCGGGCAGCGCGCCCACCGGGATCGCGCCGTCGCCGACGACCAGCCAGAGCGAGGTGACGCCGTTCTCCAGATCGGCCAGCACCGCCTCGGGGTCGGCCACGGCGTGCCGCTGCCGGACGTCCCAGCCGGGCCGCGCCCGCGCCCCCCGCGTGAACGGCGGCGCGCCCGGCAGCCCCGGATCGCCCGGCAGGTCGCCCGCGTCGTAGAGCGGCATGACCGGCACGCCGTCGTAGGTCGGGCTGGACAGCGCCTCCTCGGGCGAGCCCGCCTCGACCCCCGACTTGCGCAGGACCTCGACCGCCAGCCTCCGCCAGTCGTCGCGAGTGGTGGGAGGAAAGCCCGCTGCCAGTTCCATGCAACGGATAGTAGGCGCTGCCCGGCCGCCGCAGTAATCCGGGGGTTACCCGTCAGCCGTCGGCGCCTCCCAGGCCAGCTTCCACGTGAGCGGGCCCACGATCCCGTCGTCCTCGACGCCCTGCTCGCGCTGGAACTCGCGGCACACGTCGCGGGACCGGGCGCCGTACGCGCCGTCGACGGTCAGGTCGTAGCCGCGCTTGTGCATCTGCCGCTGCCAGGTGCGCACGTCCTCGCCCTCCATGACCGGCGGGTACTTCAGCAACCGGCCGGGGAAGGGCGGCGCGCCCTTGGGCGGCGGCGGGGTGGTGCCGCCGCCGGGGCGGGGCGCGCCGCGCTTGATCCAGGCGTACAGGGGGTCGCCGGGGCAGTCGGTCGAGTAGCCGTCGCGGTGGCCCTTGATCTCCTTGCCGGCGCCGCCCCGGTCGCGCACGTACTGGACGGCGTCGAGGACGGCGTCCAGCATCGCGTCGGGCGGCTGCACGAGCCCGGCGTTGCCGACCAGCCCGAGCACGGCGTAGTGACCGGCGTTGAGCCCGGGACCGTTGGCCGCCGGCAGGTGATGCAGCCCCCGCCCCTCGAACACCTTCCGGTGCGGACAGGCGACGAAGCTGTAGCCGATGTCCATCCAGCCGTTGCCGTCCATGTGGTACGCCTGGATCGATCGCACGAGGGAGACGCAGCCGGCGTGGTCGGACACGATGGCGGGTTCGACCCGGCCGCCGGTGTAGTGGACCTTGACGCCCTTGGTCGAGTCAAGCTGGGTGTAGGAACCGCGGGGCGCGCGGGCCTGCCAGTCGCGGCGTAACACCAGATCGATGTCCACGAGTGCTCTCCGAGAGTAGATATCGGGACGACCGAGCGTAACGCCAGCGAGGTGAGCAGGTCCGGGGATCGCGCTATTTCACGGTCTGATCACCCGCCGTTCGGTCACGATCGCGGTGATCAGATCGTGCGGCGTCACGTCGAACGCGGGGTTCAGCGCCTGTGTGCCCTCGGGGGCCAGGCGTACACCTCCGACGGTGAGGATCTCCTCGGGGTCGCGGTCCTCGATCTCGATGTGGTCGCCGGTCGGCGTGGCGGGGTCGATGGTGGACTCGGGCGCGACCACGATGAACGGCACTCCGGCCCGTTCGGCGCCGAGCGCGAGCGCGTACGAGCCGATCTTGTTGGCGGTGTCGCCGTTGGCGGCGATGCGGTCGGCGCCGATGAGCACCGCGTCCACCTCGCCCTTGGCCAGCAGGTACGGCCCCGCCGAGTCGGCGACCAGCCGGTGCGGCGCGCCCATCCTGGCCAGTTCCCAGGTGGTGAGCCGGGCGCCCTGGAGCAGCGGGCGGGTCTCCAGGGCGAGCACCTCGGCCAGGCGGCCGCGTTCGTGCAGCGTCTGGACGACGCCGAGGGCGGTGCCGCGTTCGACGGCGGCCAGGCCGCCGGTGTTGCACACGGTCATGATCCGCAGCCGGTCGCCCTCCAGCAGGGCGGCGCCGCGCTCGCCCATGGCCAGGCAGGCGGCGATGTCGTCGTCGCGGATCCGCAGCGCGGCCGCCAGGACCGCCTGCCGGCCCTTGTCCACGTGGGCGGCGGCCTGGTCGACGCCCCAGGCCAGGTTGGCGGCGGTCGGGCGGGCCGCGCGCAGTTCGGCGATCTGGCCGCGGTCGCCGTCGGCGAGGACGACGCCGAGCGCGCCGGCCACGCCGAGCGCGGGGGCGCCGCGCACGGCCAGCCGCCTGATCGCCGCGACGAGCTCGGCCACGGTCTCGACGCGCAGCCGCACGCACCGGCCGGGCAGCAGGGTCTGGTCCACGAGCTCGACGGCGTCGCCGGCCCAGTCGATGGTCCTCACGCCGCACACGGTAGCCGACGGGTCGTGGGCCGGGCCGGGGGTCAGCGTTCGGCCAGGACGATCACCGAGTCCCCCCGGCCGAGGACGACGGTGTCGCTCTTGGCGGGGTTCAGCACGATGCCGTAGTGCGGCGGGACGTTCCTGGAGACGTTGTCGCGGTAGCCGATCGCGGTCTCGCCCCTGCGCCGGGCCGCCTCGACGATGGTGGCGAAGGTGACCTCTGTGCCGGTCCGGACGTAGGAGGCGGCGGGCCGGGGGTAGATCTCCGAGCCGTGCGAGTCGAACAGGTAGCCGAACACGTCGGCGAGGTGCCGGTTCTCGGCGAGCTGGGCCAGCAGCAGGCCGATGACGGTGTCGCTGATGACGATGTCGTCGGCCTCGGTGACCTCGGCCAGCGCCCGGTTGCCCTCGTCGTGCATCTCGCTGACGATCGAGTAGTGCTCGCCGAGCGTGCTCTGCATGTCGCGGAGCTGGAGCAGGGTCATGAGCGTGCGGGTGTCGGCGTGGTGGGGGTCGAAGCGGTCGTCGGACAGGACGATGACGTGCTGGTAGAGGCCGACGCCGAGGGATTCCAGCGCGTACCGGTCGGTGGTGTCGCAGTCCTTGACGTTGACGGTGAGGGTGCGCAGCCCGGTCAGGCCGGTGCCGGCCTTGGGGTGGTCGGCGGCGATGTCCAGGACCGAGCCCGTGGAGACGTAGCCGTCCAGGTAGCGCACGATCTGCTCGGCGCGGCCGTTCCAGTTGAGCAGGAGGGTGCGTTCGGGCTCGGGCTGCGGGGCGGCGGCGGTGGTGACGGCCTGTTCGTCGATCGGGGGCTCGCCGGTGGCGAGGGTGATGTGGGAGTCGTCGTGGGCGATGACGACGACCTGATCCTTGGCCGTGATGACGGTGTCCATGGGCGGGTTGAGCACGACGCCGGCCGGGCCGCGTAAGCCGATGACGGCGGCGGTCTCGTAGGCGTGCAGGGCCTTGCTGTAGGTGGCGCCGACCAGTTCCTCGTCGGCGCGCAGGTAGATCTCGCCGCCGTCGAAGTTGAGCAGGTCCATGCAGACGACGGACATGCCGGACTGGCGGGAGGACTGCACGATCAGCCGGGAGGCGGTGTCGTCGGAGTCGACGAGGTGCACGTCCTCGCCGCCGGCCAGCCGGGCGGCGGCGAGGTTGCGGGCGGAGGCCAGGGCGGCGACCACGGGCGGGTGGGAGCCGTCCCGTTTGGCCAGGGCGAGCAGGATCTTGATGACGTGTGCGTCGGGGTCCTCGCCCTCGGGTGAGAGCACGACGACGGACCTGGCGGCGGTGAGGTTCATCAGGCCGAGGTCGCGCGGCTCGGTGGGACGTCCGGTGCGGCAGACCAGGCGGGTCCTGCCGAGGTCGCCGACGTGCTCGCGGATGTCCTCCTCCATGGCGAGCTTGTCGCGGTCGGCCAGGACGGCGATGACCGAGTTCTTCTGGCTGGCGTGCGCCTTGACGAGCTCGGTGACGATCGTGAAGATCTGGTCGGACCAGCCGAGCACCACGGTGTGGCCGGACTCGACGATGCGCGAGCGGCCTCTGCGCAGGCGGTCCACCTTCTGCTTGAGGCCGTTGGACAGCAGGCCGACGAGCATGCTGACGATGAAGATGCCGCCCAGCGATCCGGCGAACATGACGGTCATGTAGCCGAACGAGCCCTTGTCGCTGGCGACCTTGCTGGGGGTGAGGGCGTGCATGAGGGCCACCCACAGCACCTGCCCGGGGCCGCTGACGCCGTCGGGCTCGTCGGGCGCGAGCCAGAGCGTGAGCGCGGCCACCACGAGGATGAGCGCGACCGACACCACCGCGAGCCAGCCGATGAGCGAGGCCGTCCCCCTGGACATGGTGTTGTCGAACCAGTACCGCGCCCGTTCGCGGACCGTGATCCTCGACACTTCCCCGATACCTCCGTGTAAGGAGTGATTTAAACCGACGTCACAAGGTACCGGGCGATCTTGGCTTCCGCATGGCGACCGGTAACGTAGCCGCCATGGTGACCCCCCTCACACCGGACGATCCGGCGTTCCTGGGCGATTTCCGGCTGGCCGGGCGTCTGGGCGAGGGCGGGCAGGGCGTGGTCTACCTGGCCCACTCCGCCTCCGGTGAGCCGGTCGCGGTCAAGCTGCTCAACGCCGGTGACCAGGAGACCCGGGCCAGGCTGGCGCGCGAGCTCGACGCGCTGGAGTCGATCGCCTCCTTCTGCACGGCCCGCGTGCTCGGCGTCTCGACGCGGGGCTCGCGGCCGTACGTGGTGAGCGAGTTCGTGGACGGGCCCTCGCTGGCCGACCGGGTGGCCGGGAACACCGCCGGGAACGCCGCCGGGAACGCCGCCGGGAACGCCGCCGGGCGCGGCCCGCTGCGCGGCGGGGAGCTGGAGCGCCTGGCGGTCGGCACGGCCACCGCGCTGGCGGCCATCCACGCGGCCGGGGTCGTCCACCGGGACTTCAAGCCGTCCAACGTGCTGCTCGGGCCGGACGGGCCGCGGGTGGTGGACTTCGGCATCGCCAGGGCCGAGGGGGCGGCGACGCACACCTCGGGGCTGGTCGGCACGCCCGCGTACCTGTCGCCGGAGCAGATCGCGGGCTCGCCCGCCTCCGGGGCCTCCGACGTGTTCGCGTGGGGGGCGACGATGGTCTACGCGGCAACGGGGGTCAGCCCGTTCGGGGCGGACACCGTGCCGGCGGTGCTGCACCGGGTGCTGCACGCCGAGCCCGACCTGTCGGCGCTGCCGCCCCGGCTGCGCGGGCCGGTCGCCGGCGCCCTGGCCAAGGACCCCGCCCACCGCCCGACGGCCGCCGCCCTCCTGATGACCCTGGTCTCCCCCACCCCGGCCACAGGCGCGGGGCCGGGAGCGGGGCCGGGAGCGGGGCCGGGAGCGGGGCCGGGTGCGGGGGCTCTGAGGGGCGATCCGGGGGCGGCCGACACGCGCGAGAGCCGCGCGGCCCGAAATCGGGGACGCCGCGCCCTCGTCGGCGCCGGAGCGGCCCTGCTGGCCCTGGCCGTGGCAGGCGGCGTGGTCCTGCTGACCACCCGCACGCCCGGCTCGACCGCCACCCTGTCCACCCCGCCGCCGTCCACGGCCGCCGCCGCCCTCTCCACCCCGCCGGCCACGGCCACCGGCCCCGCCACACCCGCCACGACCTCCGGGACGGGCACGGCGGCGGCCACCGCGACCCCCGGCGGCACCGGCGATCTGAAGATCCCGGCCGCCTTCGCCGGCACCTGGTCCGGCCACACCGACACCACCAACCCGCTCGACCCCGACGGCGCCGAGAACGCGGTGGAACTGAAGGCCGGCCAGTCGCGGGCGGCCTGGACGGAGAAGGACTCCCAGGTCGACTGCGCCGCCACGATCACCCTGACCGAGGTGCGCCCGGACCGGCTGACTTTCTCCCTCGGGACGTCCACGGGCGGCTGCATCCCGGGTACTGTCTGGCTGGAGCTTGAAGGCGACACTCTCACCTACACCTGGCGGGACGTGCCCGGCCTGGGCATGGTCACCCAGACCGGCGATCTCGGCAAGAAGTGACCGAACCACTCGTATAACCCTTCGACATCCGAGCCCACGAAGGAGATCCTTTACCTATGTCTGTGATCAGGGAGGTGCCGTTCCCCAGCGCGGACTCCTCGTCCGAGCTGCCGATGAACATCTGGATCGACGACGCCGACTCAGCGATCGACGTCATCGACGCCCTGGCGTTGTCGCCGTTCGCGACCGGCGTCCAGCCCTGGTCCAAGCTGGCCAATCTGGAGCGCGTACGTCCGGACGCCCGGTTGCAGCCGGCCGAGGGCCGGATGCTGCGCACCGCGCAGGTGGAGGACGGTTCGGAGTCGCGGCTCATCTGCGGCGAGGGCTGGACGCTGCGGGTCGTGCGGCACCGCAACCGCACCGCCACGGTGAGCGTGACGGCGGTGAGCGAGGAGCTGGCCGCCTCGGTGCTGAAGGAGAGCATCGACGGCGCCGAGGAGCCGATGCCCGACGCCGACCACGTCGAGATGGGCTTCTGGTGGCGCGGCTCCCACGGCGGCAACCGGTCGGAGAAGCCGATCACCGCCCAGCCGTGGGACGAGATCGGCACGAACTACTCGGCGCAGGTGCGCCCGGCGCTCGGCCGCCTGATGGCGACCACGCCCGCCGACGTCAACGGCCGGCTCATCCTGCTGCACGGCCAGCCCGGCACCGGCAAGACCACGCTGCTGCGCACGCTGGCCAAGCAGTGGCACGACTGGTGCCAGGTCGACTGCGTGCTCGACCCCGAGCGGCTGTTCAACGACCCGGGCTACCTGATGGAGGTGGCGGTCGGCTACGACACCGACGACGACACGCAGCGGTGGCGGCTGCTGGTGCTGGAGGACTGCGACGAGCTGATCAGCTCGGGCGCCAAGGCCCAGGCGGGGCAGGGGCTGTCACGGCTGCTCAACCTCACCGACGGCCTGCTCGGCCAGGGCCGCGACGTGCTGGTGGCCATCACCACGAACGAAGACCTGACCCGCCTGCACCCGGCCGTGATCCGTCCGGGCCGCTGCCTGGCGCAGATCGAGGTGGGCCCGCTGACCAGGGACGAGGCCGTCGCCTGGCTGGGGTCGTCGCAGGGCGTGGGCGCCTCGGGGGCGACGCTCGCCGAGCTGTACGCCCTGCGCGCCGGCCGCGCGATCGCCCCGGCGGGCACGGACGAGTCCACCGGTCTCTACCTCTGATCCGGCTCCGCCGGGGGCGCCATGCGCGTCCCCGGCGTTCCGCGCGCCGGGGGCACGTCCGGGCTGGTACGTAAACCAACCGATGTGCGACACCGGGTGTGAAACCACAATATGGCTGGTGCTCACCGTCGATCTGGCGCGCGTCGCCTTCACCCGTCTCACCGTGCCCGGGGGCACGTGGACCAGCGAGGAACACCGGGTCGGCTTCGCGGCCACCCAGCTCGTGCCCTCGTGGACCGCGCGCACCCCGCCCGGCGGCGGGGTCGAGGTGGAGCTGCGGGCCAGGACCGGGGCGGGCACGCTGACCAAGTGGTACGTCATGGGCCGGTGGTCCGAGCACGGGCCGCGCACCTCGGTGCCCGGCCAGGGCGACGAGGACGGCGACGTGGCCGTGGACACGTTCGTGGCCAGGCGGCCGGTCGTGGCGTTCCAGCTGAGGGTCACCGCGCGCGGCGAGGGCGCGCGGATGACCTCTCTCGGCGTGCTGGCCTCGGCCCTGCCGCAGCGTCCGGTCACGGTGAGCACGCCCGGGGTGGCCGGGCACGTCGAGCTGGACGTGCCCGGCCACTCCCAGTACGCGCACGCCGGGCACCACCCGCGCTGGGACGGCGGCGGCGCGAACTGGTGCAGCCCCGCCTCGGTGGCGATGGTGCTGGCCTTCTGGGGCCGCGGCCCCGAGCCCGGCGAGCTCTCCTGGGTGGGCGCGGACGACCCCGCCCCGGCGGTGGACCACGCGGCCATGGGCACCTACGACGACAGCTACCAGGGCACCGGGAACTGGCCGTTCAACGTGGCCTACGCCGGGCGTTACGGGCTGACCGGCTTCGTGACCAGGCTGCTGTCGGCGGCCGAGCTGGAGGCGTTCGTGCTGGCGGGGATCCCGGTGATCGCCTCGCTGTCGTTCCGGGCCCATGAGCTGCCCGGCTCCGGCTACTCCACGAACGGCCACATCCTCGTCGTCACCGGCTTCACCGCCGCGGGCGACGTCGTCGTCAACGACCCCGCCGCGCCCGCGGACGGCGAGGTTCGGCGGATCTACCCGCGGGCAGCGTTCGAGAACGTGTGGCTGAGGAGCTCGGGCAGCGGCGGCATCGTGTACGTCCTCCATCCGCCCGGGCACCCGCTGCCTCCCTGTACCAACGGCAATTGGTGATCTTTCATGAGTATTCGACCGATCGATGTGGCGCGTACCGACGGCGGCCCCCAGTGGGTGGAGGCCGTCGCCACGCCCGAGGGCGTGGAGGTGTGGTGGGACGAGCCGCGCCCGCACGAGGGCGGCAGGCGCTGCGTGGTGCGCCGCCTGCCCGACGGCTCGCGCGCCGACGCGCTGCCTCAGGGCTGGAACGCCCGCAACCGCCTGGTCGAGTACGGCGGCCGCTCCTGGCGCCCGCTGCCGGGCGGCGGCCTGGTCTTCACCCATTGGGCCGACCAGCGGCTCTACCGCCTGGACGCCGCCCCCGGGACGGCCGCCGAGCCGGTCGCCCTGACGCCCGAGGGCCCGGCCCGGTACGGCGACCTCTACCTGCCGCCCGGCCGCGACGAGGTGTGGGCGGTCCGCGAGATCGACGACGCGCGTGACCTGGTCGCGGTCCCCCTGGACGGCGGCCCGCTCAGGGTCGTCGCCCGCGCCCACCACTTCCTGATGAACCCCCGCCTGTCCCCCGGCGGCACCCGGGTCGCCTGGATCGGCTGGAACCACCCCGACATGCCCTGGGACGGCACCGAGCTGTGCGTGGCCGGCCTGTCCCCGGACGGCGTCGCGGGCCCCCACCGGGTCGTGGCGGGCGGCCCCGAGGAGTCGGTGACGCAGGCCGAGTGGCGCGACGAGGAGTCCCTGTACGCCGTCACCGACCCGACCGGCTGGTGGAACGTGCACCTCGTGCACCTCGACGGCTCCCCCTCGCGCAACCTCACCCCCGTGGAGCTGGAGTTCGGCGCGGCGGCCTGGAAGCCGGGCCTGGCCTGCCTGGCCCCGGCGGGCGAGCAGCTGGTCGTCGTGTACGGCACCGCCGACCACCGCCGCCTGGGCGTGCTGGACCCGGCGACGGGCGGCCTGCGGGAGATCGGCGGGGACGGGCACACGTACTGGGCCTCGACGGTGTCGGCGGCCGGGGGCAAGGCGGTGGCGGTGGGGGCGACGCCGTACACGCCGCTGGAGGTGACGCTGGTCGATCTCGCCACCGGCGGGCACGAGGTCGTCTCGGCCCCCAAGCCGCTGCCGGACCGGGCGCTGCTACCCACGCCGGAGGCGGTGACGATCGAGGGCGTGCACGCCCATCTCCACCCGCCGGCGGGGGTCGCCGGGCCGGCGCCATACGTGATCTTCGTGCACGGCGGCCCGACCGGGAACACGCCGGTCGTGCTGGACCTGGAGGTCGCCTACTTCACCAGCAGAGGGATCGGCGTGGCCGTGGTGAACTACGGCGGCTCCACCGGTTACGGCCGGGCCTACCGCGAGCGGCTGCGGCACCAGTGGGGCGTGGTGGACGTCCAGGACTGCGCGAAGGTGGCGCGCGGGCTGGTGCAGCTCGGCCTGGCGGACGCGGCCAGGATCGCGATCCGGGGCGGCAGCGCCGGCGGCTGGACCACGGTGGCCGCGCTGGTGCACAGCGACGTGTTCGCGGGCGGCGTCGCGCACTACGCGATCACCGACCCGGAGAGCTGGGCGGCCGAGACGCACGACTTCGAGTCGCGCTACCTCGACGGCCTGGTGGGCCCGTTGCCCGAGACGCGGCAGCGGTACACCGACCGCTCGCCGCTCCTGAACGCGGCCCGGGCATCGGGCCCATGCCTCATGTTGCACGGTCTGGAGGACGCGATCGTGGACGTGAGCCAGGCCGAGCGATTCACCGCCGAACTGGACAAGCACGGCAAACAGTGGGCTCTGCTCACCTTCGCCGGCGAGCAGCACGGCTGGCGCAGGGAAGAGACCATCGTGGCGGTGCTGGAGGCCGAGCTGGCCTTCTACGGGCTGATCTTCGACCTGGAGACGCCCGGCGTGCCGCCGCTGACGCTGAAGGGGAGAGCGTGAAGAGCGTCGCCGAGATCTGCTCGGACCTGATCAGGTTCGACACCACCAACCCGGGCTCGGGCGAGCGCCCGGCGGCCGAGTACGTGGCCACGCTGCTGGCCGACGCGGGGCTGGAGCCGGTGGTGTTCGAGTCGGAGCCCCGGCGGACGACCGTCGTGGCCAGGATCGACGGCGACTCCTCCGACGCGCTGCTCGTCCACGGCCACCTGGACGTGGTGCCGGCCGACCCCGCCGAGTGGCGGATGCACCCGTTCTCCGGCGAGATCACCGACGGCTGCGTGTACGGCCGGGGCGCGGTGGACATGAAGGGCTCGTGCGCGATGACGCTCGCGGCCGTGCTGGACATGGCGGCGCGCGGCGTGCGGCCGAAGCGGGACCTGGTGCTGGCCTTCCTGGCCGACGAGGAGGCGACCGGCGACCACGGTTCCCGGTACGCGGTGACCGAGCACCGGCACCTGTTCGACGGCGTCACCGAGGCCATCAGCGAGTCGGGCGGCTTCAGCGTCGAGGCCGGCGGGCGGCGCGTCTACCCGATCGCCGTCGGCGAGCGCGGCACCGCCTGGATGAAGGTGACCGCCCACGGCGTGGCGGGCCACGGCTCGCGGCCCGCCGTGGACAACCCCGTCGCCACGCTGGCCCACGCCCTGTCGCGGGTCGCCGCGCACCAGTGGCCGGTACGCCTGACGCCGTCGGTCGCCGCGCTCCTGGAGAGCCTGTCGGAGATCACCGGCCGGCCGATCGACCTGGACCGGCTGGACGCCGAGGCCGCCCGGCTGGGCGCGCTCGGCGAGCTGTTCCATGGCCAGATCCGCAACTCGGCGAACCCGACGATGCTGGCGGCCGGTTACAAGGTGAACGTGGTGCCCTCGACGGCCTCCGCGCACGTGGACGGTCGGTACCTGCCGGGCCTGCAGGAGGAGTTCCTCGCGACGATCGACGAGCTGCTCGGGCCGAAGATCACCCGCGAGTTCGTGAACCTGGAGGAGGCGCCCGCCGCGCCGTACCCGTCGGCGTTCTTCGACGAGCTGGCGGGGGCGCTGGTGGCCGAGGATCCGCAGGCGCGGCCGGTCCCGTACGTGATGAGCGGCGGCACCGACGCCAAGTCCTTCGCCACCATCGGCATCCAGGGGTACGGCTTCGCCCCGCTCATGCTCCGGCCCGACCTGGACTACTTCGGCATGTTCCACGGCAAGGACGAGCGGGTGCCGGTGGAGGGCCTGGAGTTCGGCACCCGCGTGCTGACCCGCCTGCTCACCTGACCGTCCCGGCCCGGCGACGCCCTCAGGCCGCCGGGCCGAACCAGGCCCTGGACCTGCTGATCGACGGTCTCGCACGAGCTGCCGCAAACTAGTGGAACAAAGCATTCCGTTCTGCTAATATGGAGTCATCTCGAAAGGAGCTCCACATGGGCGACATCATCAGCGGCTGGGACGTTCTGGACGCCTCGCACGAGGCGCTGCGCAAGGCCGTCAGCGGCATCCCGGCCGGCGGCTGGGACCTGCCGACCCCGTGCTCCGAGTGGAGCGTCACCAAGGTCTTCAAGCACGCGGTGGGCGACCAGATCGGCTTCGCCGCCACGCTCACGGGCGAGGCCGGGCCGGCGTTCAACCCGTTCGACCCGCCCGCCGAGCCGGGCGCCGACCCGGCGGCCGAGCTGGAGGACGCGCTGACCCGCTCGGCCAGGGCGTGGGCCGCGGTCGACCGGGACGCCGCCGAGGTGCCCACGCCGGTGCCGCCGAACAAGATGTCGCCGTGGGCGGGCTCGACGGCGTGCGCGCTCGACGCGGCCGTGCACGCCTGGGACATCGCCGTGGCCACCGGTCAGCCCTCGCCGCTGACGCCGGAGATGGCCGGGCCGCTGCTGGAGGTCGCCCGGCAGATCGCCGACCCGCTGCGCCCGTGGGGCGCCTACGCCCCGGCGCTCCCGGACGACCCCTCCGGCGACGAGGTCGGGGCCCTGCTTCGCTACCTCGGCCGCGACCCGCACTGGTCGCCGGCCGCCTGAGGCCCGCGTGCGCCCCGCCCTGAGCGGCGGGGCGCGGCGGGGCGCACTCCCTCGGTCAGGAGAACTTGGTCTGCGGACGCTCCTCGCGCTCGCCGTCGACGAAGATGTCCAGCTTCTCGTTGTAGAAGGCGATCAGCCCCGCCACGCGCTCGCTCTCGGGCAGCGGCGTGCGGTAGGACCAGGCCAGGTCCTTCTTCCCGTTGACCGACCAGTACTCCGCCGTGCCCTTGTACGGGCAGTGGGTCGCGGTGTCGGTGTGCTCCAGCAGGTCGAGCCGTACGTCGGTCTTCGGCAGGTAGTAGCGGGCCGGCAGGCCGGTCTCGAACAGGATGCGGGCGTTGCGCGAGTCGGCCACGGTGACCCCGTCCACCTCCACCCGGATGTGCCGCGAGCTCGGCAGGATGTCCACCCGCGTGTACGGGTCGCGGGCGTGCACGTAGACCTCCTCGTCCTCCTCGAACCAGGCGTCCATGGCGTCCCAGTCGAAGCGCACGTGCCCGCGGATCTCCTCCAGCGGCGAGTCGTCGTAGACCAGCGCCGCCTCCGGGGCCTGCGCGGCGCCCGAGGTGACCGTGTGGACGGCGGCGTCCCCCCTGCTCGGGGAGTGCCTGGACGCGCCGGTCGGCTTGAGCGCCGCCTCATCGACGTCCTGGAGGGGGAAGTAGTAGGTGGGGTAGAAGGGGCCTTCCCACACCAGCAGGGCCCGGGTCGTGTCGGCGATCGGCCGGCCGCCCAGGTAGGTCCGCACGCGCTTGGCCGACCGCTCGACGCGGACCCGGCCCCGGTTCGTGGCATCCATGTCCCCGCCAACCCGCGTGGCGGCGGGGCTATTCCGGCCTTCAGACCCCGAACAGCGCCAGCGTCACCCACGTGGTGAGCGTGCCGGTGACCGCGCCCGCCGCGACCTGCGCCCATGTGTGATGGGCGAGGCGGACCCTGGCCCAGCACACCAGCGCCACCACGGCCGCGCCGGCGATCGCCACCGGCACGGCGGGCAGCACGTGCGCCAGCACCACCACCGTGCCCGCCGAGACGGCGGCGTGGAAGGAGATCTTCCAGCGGGTGGTGATCGGCACGGTCACCGCCAGGGCGACCAGCATCGCGGTCACCGTGGCCACCAGCAGCCGCGGCGCGCCCAGCACGACCAGCAGCGCGAGCGCGACCAGCACGGCGGCCACGGCGGCCAGCAGCGGACCGGTGCGGCGGGCCCGGTCGACGATGTGGTGGGAGTCGAGCCGCCCCGAGCGCACGCCGAGCGCGATCACCGCCGCCGGCACGCCGCCGCAGAACGCCGAGGCCACCAGCCCCCAGGCCGCGCCGGCCCATCCCTGGGCGAGCAGGCCCACGGCGGGCGGCATGACGATCACCAGCACTTGCGGTGCAAGCAGGTTCGTCACCCGCTTCGCCACCAGGTCGGCCATCATGGCATGAAAGATTACGCGATCATGGCCGCTGCCCGTTTCAGCGACGCCCCGGCCGCTCCGGGGCCGCCTGGTCAGCCCTTGCCGGCGGCGTTCACGATGCGGGTCGTGGAGCGGTCGGGGATGGCCGCCATCTCCCAGCACTCGGCGCCCAGGATGGCCGCCGCCGTGGCCCGCGCGCCCGCGTGCGGATCGCCGGCCGTGTGGGCCAGCGCGCCGGGCCGCATCGGCGCGAGCAGGTCGATGTAGTCCTCGGGGCCGTGCGCCTCGGGCGGCCCGGCCACCACGAAGACGCCGGCCACGCAGCGCAGCGCGGCCAGCACCTCGGCCCGCTCCGCCGCCGGGTTGAACGGCCGGCTGGGCCCCTTCCACGCCCGCACGCGCGGGTCGTCCTCCACGCCGACCACCAGGGCCAGCCCGCGGGCGGCCACGGCGCCCAGGTAGCGCACGTGGCCGACGTGCAGGATGTCGAAGACGCCGGTCACGACGGCCGCCCCGGGCCGGTCGTACGGCTCCACCCAGACGGCCTCCAGGCTGCTCACGCGACCTCCTCCGACGGCCGGGCGAGTAGGCTGCTGTGCACGCTTTGCTCCCCCACGGGCCTAGACGACTCGTCGATCGCAGCGTACTCGGTCGCCGCGGCAGGTCGTGCAGGCGACCTTGGAAAGAGCATTCCTACCTTTTCGCGATAATCTCTCGCCCCCTGCCCGCGCGTCTCATGACGTCACCTGATTCGGGGGAGGTCGCCGTGGCGCCGAGGGACTCAGACCATGCCGACGGGGGTGAGACGCCCGGCTTCCGCGACCTCGCGGTCCGGCTGCCGGGGGTCGCGTCCCAGGTCTCGCGGGCCAGGGGGCTCGTGACGGACGCGCTCGGCCGCGATCATCCCTTCCATGACGACGTGGTGCTGCTCACCAGCGAGCTGGCCACGAACGCGATCCTGCACACCAGGTCCGGGGACGGCGGCTCGTTCACGGTGTCGGTGCTCAGCTCGGACACCACGGTCCGGGTGTGCGTGGCCGACGGCGGCGCGGACGGCCCGCCGTGCGTGTGCCGGACCGCGCCGCAGGCGACCAGCGGCCGGGGGCTGCCGCTGATCGAGGCGCTCAGCCACCGGTGGGGGTTCGTCCGCGAGGGGGGCTCGACGACCGTCTGGTTCGAGCTGACGCAGGCCCTCGTGCCCGCCGGGCAGGAGCCGTGCGTCACAGGTCGAGCCGGCACAACCCTTCGGCCAGCGCCTTCGTGGTGAGCCTGGTCCGGCTGTCGCAGCCCAGCTTGGCGAAGATGTGCTCCAGATGGGTGGTCACCGTCCGGACGCTCAGCACCAGGCAGGCCGCGATCTGCGGGTTGGAGTCGCCGGCCGCGACCCGGGTGAGCACGTCGACCTCGCGGCCGGTCAGGTCGTAGGGCAGCGGGCAGGGCCGTTCGGCGGCGACCGCGCCCTGCAGCGAGCCCTGGTAGCCGACGCCGGCCCGCAGCAGCCGCACCTCGTGCCAGCGGCCGCCGCCGTCGAGCCACAGGCCGCGCCGGCTCAGCTCGCGCGAGTCGATGAACGCCCGCGCGAAGGCCGCCATGGCGGGGTCGTCCCACAGCTCGCGGGAGACCTCGTGGCCGGGCACCGCGCGGCGCTCGCCGAGCCGGTCGAAGGCGACCGCGCGGAAGTCGGGCGGCAGCCCGGCGGGGTCGATCACGCACCGGGTCAGGTCGGTGACGTGCGCGAGCATCGGGCTCACGGCGGCGACCAGGGCGCCGGCCAGCAGGGGGAAGGCGTCCTTGGCGGCCAGGTGCAGCAGGCCCGTGTAGCGGCCGCCGTCGGCGAGGAACAGCGGCGCGGTCAGCCCGGCCCGCCATCCGTAGGGGGCCAGGTGGCGGCGGAAGTACCGTTCGGTGCCCGGCTGCGGCATGGGCACCGGCCGCCGCCCGGCGATGGCCTCGCGGCAGGCGTCGAGCGCGGCGTACTCCTCGGCGGCGTCGCGGTCGATGCGGCGGTGGCCGTCGGAGACGACGCTGTGGTGCCGGCCGGTGGCGGGGTCGTAGGCGACGAACTCGTAGGCGTCGAGCGGGACCACCTGGCGCAGCGCCGCCATCGCCGCGTGCGCGCCGCCACCGCCCGCGACCTGGTAGCCGACCTCGGCGAACGCCTGCAACTGGCGGACGCTCAAGGTGATCTCAGCCACGGCTCTTTTATATCATTTGCCATTCCTTGCCCTGCTCTTGAAGATTTTCTTCACAGCCGCCGCGGTGCTACGGTGGCAGGCATGCAGCGCGCTCTCGTCACGACGACGCCGGACACGGTCCCGGCGCGCTGATTCCATGCATCCCGGGCGGGCGCCCGGGAGCTGGTCGTTCGCCCTTTCACCCGCAAAGGACGATCATGAACGACCACCGCAGGCTCGGCCGCGAGCTGGAGATCTTCGGCACCGACCCGCTGATCGGCTCCGGCCTGCCCTACTGGCTGCCCGCCGGGGCCGCCGTGCGCAAGGCCGTGGAGGACTACGTCCACGAGCTCGAACGCCGCCACGGCTACGTGCACGTCAACTCCCCCGTGCTCGGCAAACGCGAGCTGTACGAACGGTCGGGCCACTGGGCGCACTACGCCGAGGACATGTTCCCGCCCATGAACGTGGGCGGCGAGGAGTTCGTGCTGCGGCCCAGCCTGTGCCCGCACCACGCGCTGATCTACCGCTCGCGCGGGCGCAGCCACCGGGAGCTGCCGCTGCGCGTGGCCGAGCTCGGCGGCATGTACCGCTCGGAGCTGTCGGGCGTGCTCGGCGGCCTGACCAGGGTGCGGGCCATCCAGCTCAACGACGGCCACGTGTTCTGCGCGCCGGAGCAGGCGGCGGCCGAGGTGTCGGCCGCGCTCGACCTGATCGAGGCCGCGCACGCCCGGCTCGGCATCGAGGCCGCCCGCTACCGGCTCTCGCTGCGCGGCGAGAGCGGCAAGTTCGTGGACGACCCCGCCATGTGGGCGCGCTCGGAGGCCGTGCTACGCGAGGTGCTGCAGGAACGCGGCCGCGCCTACGACGAGGAACGCGGCGAGGGCGCCTTCTACGGCCCGAAGATCGACATCCAGATCGCCGACCCGGCGGGCCGCGAGAGCACCCTGTCGACCGTCCAGGTGGACCTGTACCAGCCCGAGCGCTTCGACCTGTCGTACGCGGGCGGGCGGCGTCCCGTCATGGTGCACCGCAGCGTGGTCGGCGGGATCGAGCGCCTGGTCGCGCACCTGATCGAGGTGCACGGCGGCGCGTTCCCTGCGTGGCTGGCGCCCGTGCAGGCGGTCGTGCTGCCGCTGTCGGACGCCGAGCTCCCGGCGGCCGAGGACCTGCTGCGGCGGGCGGTGGCCGCCGGGCTGCGGACCGAGCTGGCGCCCGCGGACCGGGGCAGCCTCGGGGCCAGGATCAGGGCGCACCGGCTGGTGCCGTACCAGCTCGTGGTGGGGCCGCGGGAGGTCTCGGACGGCGTGCCGTCCGTCCGGCTGCGGGACGGCGGCCAGGCGGGCCCGGTGCCGGTCGAGAGGCTGGCCGCGGAGTGCCGGCCGCGCTTCTGACGTCCGTCACCGGCGTTCAGAGCCAGTCCTTCTTCTTGAAGACCGCGTACAGCACCACGGACGCCACCGCCACCAGCACCGACGACGCCCAGAAGCCCGAGATGTCCCCGGAGCCGGGGTAGGGCACGTTCTGGCCGTAGAAGCCGGTGATGGCGGTGGGCACCGCGATGATGGCGGCCCAGCTCGTCACCCGCTTCATGATCTCGTTGAGGCGGAAGCCCTGCTGGGCCAGGCGGGTCTCGCGGACGTTGGCGAGCATGTCGCGGATCGCCTCCACCCACTCGGCGACCCGCTGGACGTGGTCGTAGACGTCCTCGTAGTAGGGGGCCATCACCGGGTCGGCGACGATCTCCTGGTCGCGGCGGAGCAGCGTGCCGAGCACCTCCCGCATCGGCATGGAGATCTTGCGCAGCCTGGCGGTGTCCTTGCGCAGCAGGTACATGGCGCGCTGGAGCTGCCTGCCGTCGCGGGGCGCGTCGTCGAACAGCGACTCCTCCATGGCCTCGGCCCGCGCGTCGAGGTCCTGGACGAGGTCGAACTGGCTGTCCACGACGTAGTCGAGCAGGCCGTGCAGCAGGAAGGAGACGCCGTGCCCGGCCAGGCGGGAGGTCGCGTCCCAGCGCCTGACCACCTCGTCGATGTCGAAGCAGGCGTTCTCCCGCACGGTCACCAGGGCGTTGGAGGTGACAAAGGCGTTCACCTCGACGGGGACGAGGCGGGCCTCGTCGAGGTGGATGCCGTACACGGTGATGAACAGGTGGTTGTCGTAGACGTCCACCTTGGGGCGCTGGTGGTCGCTGAGGACGTCCTCGACGGCCAGTTCGTGCAGGCCGAGCTCCTCGCCGACCTGGTTGAGCTGCTCGGGGGTGGGCGAGCACAGATCGAACCAGACGGCGGCCTCGGGATCGCCGACGTGGTCGGAGACCTCCTCGACGGGGAAGCCCTCCTTTTCGAGGACGCCGTTCCTGTACAGACGCGTGCGCATCAGGCGAGTCTGGCAAATCGCCGGGCATCGCGCACGGCCGCTCCCCCCGGATCGTTGTTGAAGTAGACGTGGACGTCCCGCCATCCGGCCTGCTCCACCCTCCTCGCCCAGCTCTTCAGCGCCGCCGCGCCGTAGGAGGGCCGGGGGGCCGCCAGGCCCTCGTGCAGGCGCACGTACCCCCAGTCGGCGGTGCGCCACAGCGGCGTCAGCGGCCGGCCGAGCCGGTCGGCCCAGCACAGCGCGGCACCCCGCGCGAGCAGCACCTCGCGCACCTCGCCGGTCCACCAGGAGTCGTGCCGCGGCTCCACCGCCACCCGCACGCCGCCGGGGAAGCAGCCCAGGCAGCGGTCCAGCAGGGCGGGGTCGGCGCGCAGCGTGGGCGGCAGTTGCAGCAGGACCGGGCCCAGCTTCTCCTTGAGCGCCCCGGCGGCCGCCATGAGCCGGGCGACCGGCTCCTCGGGCCCGGTCAGCCGCTTGATGTGGGTGAGGTAGCGGCTGGCCTTGACCGCCATCACGAACCCGTCGGGCGTGCGCTCCCGCCAGGCGGCGAACGTCTCCGGCGACGGCAGGCGGTAGAAGGCGTTGTTGCTCTCGACCGTGGGGAACTCGGCCGCGTACGTCTCCAGCCACAACCGCTGGGGGACCCCCTCGGGGTACAGCACGCCGCGCCAGTCCTTGTACTGCCATCCGGAGGTGCCCACCAGCGTCGCCACACCCGGCTCCTACCCCGCGCCGGGTGCGTTACTGTCGCAGTCCCGGAAGCCTAGGAGGATCTTTCACGCGATGGGCGCCGATCATTTCCACGGCCATTCCCACGGTCACGGCCACTCCCACGGCGTGGCCGCCGCGCCGCCGTCGCGCGGCGCGGTCGTGGCGAGCCTGGCCGTGCTGGTGCCGCTGGCCCTGGCGACGCTGGCCTGCCTGGTGTGGCTGTGGCCCGCGGGGCAGGCGGCGCCGGCCGGCCAGGACGGGCGGGAGGGGCCGGCGGTCGAGCGGGTCGAGGGCACGATCGCCTCGGTCACGCTCAGGCGCTGCCCGGCCGTCCAGGAGGGCATGCCGGTGCCCGACCCGGCCACCTGCGGCAACGCCACCGTGCGGGTCGGCTCGGGGCCTGACACCGGCCGCGACGTCACGCTGCGGCTGCCGGGCGGCCCGGGGGCCCAGCGGTTCACGGCGGGCGACGACGTGCTGCTGCTGCGCGCCGCCGACGGGGACTACCAGCTCTCCGACCACGACCGGTCGACGACGTTGTGGCTGCTGGGCGGCGCGTTCGCGCTGGCGGTCATCGCGTTCGGGCGGTGGCGCGGGGTGACGGCGCTGGTGGGGCTGGCGGTCACGTTCGGGCTGCTGCTGACGTTCGTCATCCCGGCCGTCCTGGCGGGCGAGCCGCCGATGCTGGTCGCCGTCGTCGGCTCGGCCGCGATCATGCTGACGGTGCTCTACCTCACCCACGGCTTCTCACTGACCACGTCGATGGCCGTGCTGGGCACGCTGGCCAGTCTCGCGCTCACCGGGCTGCTGTCGTACGGGGCGCTCGGCCTGGCCCGGCTCAACGGCGTCACCGACGACACCGCCCTGACGCTGGGCATGAGCCTGTCCATCGACACCGAGGGGCTGCTGCTGGCCAGCATCATCATCGGGGCGCTCGGCGTGCTCGACGACGTCACCGTCACCCAGGCGGTGACGGTGGGCGAGCTGGCCGCGGCCAACCCCTCCTACGGCTTCGCCCGCCTGTACCGGGCCGCGGGACGCGTCGGGCGGGCCCACATCGCCTCGGTGATCAACACGATCATCCTGGCGTACGCGGGGGCGTCGCTGCCGCTGCTGCTGCTGTTCAGCATCGGCGCGCAGCCGCTCGGCGACGTGCTGACCACGCCGGTCGTGACCCAGGAGATCGTCCGCAGCGTCGTCGGCACGCTCGGGCTGATCGCCGCCGTGCCGATCACGACCGCGCTGTCGGCCCTGGTCGCCGCCCGCGGCGCGCGGCCCGCGCAGATGCCGGAGGGCGAGCCGTCCACCAGGCCCGTGCGGGCCGGCGGACCGCTCACCAGGCCCGCCCGGCACCGCCGCTGAGCGGGGTCAGCCGACCTCGGCGCTGCCGTCCACCCGCAGCTTGCGGCGGGCGCGTTCGTAGAAGGTGGTGCCGACGCGGACCACCTTCGCCGCCCCCGGCCAGGCCGTGACCGTGACGGTGTCGCCGGGGCACAGGTGGCCGACCACCCATCCGTCCACCTCGACGGCGAGCCTGCCGCTGGTGGGCAGCACCTCCAGCGTCACCTCCTCGTCGGCGGGCAGCACCAGGGCCCGGTTGAAGGAGGAGTGGGCGGCGGCGGGCACCACGAGAATGGCCTCCACGCGGGGCGAGACGATCGGCCCCCCGGCCGAGAAGCTGTAGGCGGTGGAGCCGGTGGAGGTGGCCACGATCACGGCGTCCGCGGACAGGCTCACGAACGGGCTGCCCGACGGGGTGACCGACACCCCGGCCAGCCCCTCGCCGGGGATGCGCACCAGCGCGATGTCGTTGAACGCGGTCACCGCGACCCCCGCGACCACGCTCCTGATCGCCATCCGCGGCTCGATCGTGTACTCGTGGCGGTCGATGGCCGACAGCGTGCCGGCCAGCTCGTCCACGTCGATCTCGGCCAGGAAGCCGAGCTTGCCCAGGTTCACCCCCAGGATGGGCGTGGGCCGGCCGGCCAGCAGCCGCATGGTCCGCAACATCGTGCCGTCGCCGCCGAGCCCCACCAGCAGGTCGGCCCGCTCGACCAGGGCGACCGCGTCGACCGGCACCGCGCTGCAGTCGATGCGCCCGACCTCCTCGGGCAGCCCGAGGACGGTGGCCCCCTTGTCCGCGGCCCAGCGCAGGATCGTGTCGATCGCCTTCTTGGAGTCGCGCTGGGGATGCAGCACCAGCCCGACCGTCCCGACCATGCCCATGCGACCAGCCTAAACGGTGGCGTACCCGGACATCCGCGGCGGCCCCGGGCACCCGGCGGCTCCGCTAACGTCGGAGGCATGCGGCTTCATGTGGGATGCGCGATGTGGACGCACACACCGTGGAACGGACGTTTCCTGCCCCATCCGCTCCCGCCGGGCGAGCGCCTGCGCGCCTACGCCACCTGGTGCGACGCGGTCGAGGGCAACACCACGTTCTACGCCACCCCCGCCCGCGCCACGGTGGAGTCGTGGGCCCGGCAGCTCGACCCCGACTTCCGCTTCGTGGCCAAGCTGCCCAAGGCCATCACCCACCACCACCGGCTGACCGGCGCCGAGCAGGAGCTGCACGCCTTCCTCGACGCCATCGAGCCGCTCGGGCCGCGCGCGCACGCCCTGTGGGTGCAGTTACCGCCCGGATTCGGCCCCGCCGACCTCGGCACGCTGGCGGCCTTCCTGCACCGCCTGCCCCGCTCCCACCGCTACGCCGTGGAGGTCCGCCACCGCGCCTTCTTCGACGACGCCCGCCAGGCCGGGCAGCTCGAACGGGTGCTGGCCGCCGCCGGCGCCGAATGGGTGCCGTTCGACACGGTGACGTTGTTCCGCACCCCGCCGACCAGCGACGCCGAACGCGACGCGTGGACGAAGAAGCCGCGCGTGCCGCGCCGCACCCGCGCGCTCACCGGCCATCCGATCGTCCGCTACCTGGGCCGGGACTCCGTCGAGGCCACGGTGGAGGGCTGGCGGGAGTGGGTGGACACGGTCGCCGGGTGGCTGCGCGAGGGCCGCTCCCCCACCGTGTTCGTCCACACGCCCGACAACGCCGACGCGCCGATGCTCGCCCGCCGCTTCCACGACGAGGTGCGCGCCCGGGTGCCGGAGCTGCGCCCGCTGCCCGAGCCGATGCCCGCCGAGCCCCCCACGCTGTTCTGACCGCCCGCCGGCTGCGCGGGCGGCCTCACGCGCGCAGCGTGTAGCGGATCGGCAGGTGCTTGATCCCGCCCACGAACGTGGTGGCCACCCAGGCGGGCGCGCCGTCGAACTCCACGCTCTCCAGCCGGGGCAGCAGCTCGGCGAACAGCGCCCGGATCTCCATGCGGGCGAGCGCGGCCCCGAGGCAGAAGTGCACGCCGGAGCCGAAGGCCAGGTGCCGGTTGGGGTCGCGGCCGGCGTCGAAGCGGAACGGCTCGGCGAACACCTCCTCGTCCCGGTTGGCCGACGGGTACGACAGCAGCACCGACTCCCCCCGCCTGACCGGCGTGCCGCGTACGGCGGTGTCGGCGGCGGCGGTGCGCATGAACTCCTTCACCGGGCTGACCCACCGGATCATCTCCTCGGCCGCCAGCGGCAGCAGCCCGGGGTCCCGGCGCAGCCGCCGCAGCTCGCCGGGGTGCCGGATGAGCGCCTCCAGGCCGCCGGCGATGGTGGAGCTGGTGGTGTCGTGCCCGGCGGTGGCGATGATGACGTAGTAGGAGGCGGCGTCCAGGTCGCTCAGCGGCCGGCCGTCCACGCGGGCGTTGGCGATCTCCGAGGCGAGGTCGCCGGTGGGCCTGGCCCGGCGCGCGGCGGTCAGCTCGCGGAAGTAGTCCAGCAGGTCGGCCAGCACGGCGGTGTGGTCCTGGGCGGTGCCGCCGCGCCGGTTGTCGCTGTCGTCCTGGCCGAACAGCTCCTGGGTGAGCCGCAGCATGCGCGGGAAGTCCGACTCGGGCAGGCCCAGCAGCGACAGGATGACGTAGAGCGGGTAGTGCACGGCGACCTGCCGGGCGAAGTCGCACGAGCCGCCGTGGGCGCTCATCCGGTCGACGTAGCGCCGGGCCAGGTCGCGGACGCGCACCTCCAGGGCGCGCATGGCCCTGGGCCGGAACCAGTCGGCGGCGACGGCGCGCACGACGCGGTGCTCGGGGTCGTCCATGTGGACGAGCGTCTTCAGGCCGGTGCCGCGGGCCCGCTGCTCGGCCAGCCGGGCGTCGATCTCCGCGCTCCGCAGCACCGGGCGCGGCGCGCTCAGCCACAGGCCGTTGTTCCGCTCGATCTCCAGCAGATCGGCGTGCCGGGTGACGGCCCAGAAGGGGTTGTAGCCCGGCACCTCCACGCGGTGCACCGGGGACTCGCGGCGCAGCAGCGCCAGGGCCTCGTGCAGCCGGGTCTCGTCGGCGTACGCGGCGGGCGTGGCGAACACGTGCCCGGCCTCCTCCACGGACATGGTCGCGGTCACGGGCGGGCCCTCCTCTGGATGCGGGGGTGATGCGGCCAGGAGAGCCATTCCCCCGTGGCGTGTGCGCCATTCGGCCCTGCGGCGGCCACCGGCAGGGCAAGATCGGATGGCAGCGTCCCCGCGGCGTCCCCGCGGCGTCCCCGCGGCGTCCCCGCGGTGTCCCCGCAGTCGAGTCGAGCAGTGGAGTGGAGCGCACATGACGGCTACCGCCGAGTCGTTACGGCAGTCCTCCGGCGGCGTGACCGCCCGCCTGATGGGCGTCGAGGAGGAGTACCTGGTCGTCGATCCGGCCACCCGCGCCGTGGCCCCCGGGGCGGCGGCCGTCGTCGGGCGCGCCGCGGCCGGGCTGGGCGACCGGGTCTGCACGGAGATCACGCAGTTCCAGGTGGAGGCCAAGACGGCGCCCTGCGCGAGCCGGGCCGAGCTGGAGGCGGAGCTGCGGCGGATGCGCGAGGTCGTGGCCGCCGCCGCGCGCGCCGAGGGGCTGGCCGTGGTCGCCTCCGGCACGCCGGTGATCGGCGACGTCGTCCCGCCGCCGATCACCGAGCACCCCCGGTACGGCGTCGGCATCGACAACTACCGAGCCCTGCACGACGAGCAGGCCATCTGCGCCGGACACGTGCACATCCACGTGCCCGACCGGGAGCAGGCCGTGCTGGTCTGCAACCACGTGCGCCCGTGGCTGCCGGTGCTGCTCGCGCTCATGGCCAACTCGCCCTTCTGGGCCGGCCGCGACACCGGCTACGCGGGCTGGCGGGTGCTGGCCTGGGGCAAGTGGCCGGTGGCCGGGCCGCCGCCGTACTTCCGGTCGCTGGAGCACTTCGAGCGCACGGTCGCGGCGCTGACCGACAGCGGCGCGCTGGTCGACCCCGGGACGCTGTTCTGGGACGTGCGCCCGTCGGCCCGGCTGCCCACGGTGGAGGTGCGGGTGGCCGACGTGCCCGCCTCCACGCGCGAGTCGGTGTTCCTGGCGCTGGTGGTGCGGGCGCTGGTCACGACGTCGCTGCGCCGGGTGCGGGACGGCGATCCGGGCCCCGACGTGCCCGCCGAGCTGCTGCGGGTGGCCTACTGGCGGGCCGCCAGGGACGGGCTGGGCGGGTCCGGCGTCGATCCGTTCACGGGGGCGGCGCGGCCGGTCGCCGAGCTGGTGACGCGGCTGCTGGAGCACGCCGGGCCCGCGCTGGCGGCGGCCGGCGACCTGGAGGCGGCCGAGGAGGGGTGGCGGCTGCTGCGTGAGAACGGCGGCGGCGCCGAGCGCCAGCGGGCCGCGCACGCCCGGCGCGGGGCGCTCGCCGACGTGGTCGACGATCTCGTGGCCCGCTTCTCCGCCCACGACTGAAGCCGGCCGGCTCCTCCTGCGGGTGAAGCCGGTCGGCTCCTCCTGCGGCTGAAACCGGTCGGCTCCTCCTGCGGCTGAAACCGGTCGGCTCCTCCTGCGGCTGAAACCGGTCGGCTCCTACGGCTGAAGCCGGTCGGCCAGGAACGCGCGCAGCGGCTCGACGTGGCGTACGGGGTCGCGCCAGCGGGCCTGGAGGTCCTCCAGAAGGTGCTGCTCGGCGACCGGCTCGCCGTGCCGCCAGGCCCGGACGACGGGATGCAGGAAGGCGCACTCGTCGGCCCGCTCGGGCGTGGGGTGGCGCTGGATGGCGAACACGTCGGCCCGGTCGCGCGGCCCCCAGCGCAGGGTCAGCGTGAGGCACAGCCCGGCGGCGGCGAAGCGCTCGCGGGCGTAGTCCTCCGGCAGGTCCTCGTAGTGCCGCACGACGCCGTCCGGGCCGAGCACGTACGCGTCGGACAGGTACTCGAACTGGGTCCACAGCGCCGAGCTGTGGTTGACCCGGTCGAGCATCGACCCGGTGAGCACGTCGGCGTCGGCGGGCAGCTCGCGCACGGGCAGCGGCCGGCCCTCGTAGCGTTCGAGCAGCAGGGCGGTCAGGGAGCGCAGGTTGTAGCGGAAGCCGTCGATGAACGCCGAGGAGGCCCGTTTGAAGTCGCGGGCCTGCATGAGGGTGCCGGCGAAGTACAGGCCGTCGACGTCGGCCGACTGGAAGTCGGGGCGGATCGCCGGCATCCGGCCGCCGGGGGTCAGCGCGGGCCGGCAGGAGTCGCCGAACAGGCCGGTGTCCATGGTGAAGCCGGTGCAGCGCAGGACGGCGTCGTAGTCGAGCAGCGCCTGCTCGCCGTCGGCCAGCGTGTACGTGATCGCGGCCCTGATCCCGCCGCCCTCGCGCCAGAGGCGGTCGACGGTGCACTCCAGGACGCCGTGCAGGGTCTTGAACCAGTAGCTGTCCAGGAAGGCGCCGTACTGGCCGCGGACGTGGCCGGGGTGCTTGCTCGTCCAGGCCAGGCGGACGGGGCTGGGGCTGGCCAGGTGGATGACCGCGGCGTACGGGAGCAGCGCCTGGGCGGTCTCGAACGCCGAGTTGCCCTTGCCGATGACCAGGACGCGCTGGTCGGCGAAGTCCTCGCCGTTGACGGGGACGTCCTCGTAGCCGGTGGCCAGCTCGATGCCCGGGATGTCGGGGATGTGCGGGCCGCCCCAGCCGGTGGCGACGATCAGGCAGTCGGCGCGGAGGACCTGGTCACCGGTGTGGACGACGAAGCCCGCGCCGTCCTTCTCGACGCGCTCGACGGCCGTCGAGTACCGCACCCGCAGCCCGTGGACGCGCTGGAAGTCGGCCAGGTAGCGGACCAGGTCGTCGGCGTGCGGGAAGTACTCGCGCGAGTAGTTCGGGAACATCAGGTCGGGCTCGTCGTTGAGCAGGGAGTTCCAGTCCCAGCGGAGCTGGATCTCGCGCTCCTTCTCGCCGGTGTGCACCTTGTTCAGCGAGATGAGCCGGCGGTGGCGCGGGTAGCTGCGGAAGAAGCCGCCGGGCGCGTCCTCGCGTTCCAGGGTGACGTAGTCGGCCCCGGCGCGCTGCAGGAAGTAGCTGAGCTGCAGCCCGCCGGGTCCGGCGCCGATGATCACGAACCGGTGGTGTTCCGCGTCCATCAGTCCTGCTGTCCCGCCGCCGGTGGGACGGTCGTGTAGCCGTGCGTCAGGATGCGCTGCGCGGCCAGGTCGTACCCGGCGGGGTCGTCGGGGGCGAAGGTGCCCAGGCCGTCGACGTACCGGTTGAACATGCAGAACGCGGCCGCGATCAGCACGGTGTGGTGCAGTTCCTTGTCGGTGGCCCCCTCCGCCCTGGCCGCGGCCACCAGCTTGTCGGTGACGTCCCTGCCGCTCCGCTGCACGGCGGCGGCGATGGCGAGCAGGGCGCGGAGCTTGGGCGTGACGGGCGCCGTGGCGGGGTCGGCGCGGACCTGGTCGACCAGCGTCATCCCCTCCGGGAGCTGGGCGGCGGCGAACGCGGCGTGCGAGGCCGTGCAGAACCGGCACTCGTTGAGCCCTGACACGTAGGCCGCGATCAGCTCCCGCTCGCCGCGGCTCAGTGTGCTGTCGCCACGCAGGAGGACCTCGGCCAGCGCGTTCATCGGGGCGGCCGTCTCTGGGCTGAACTGGAAAAGTCCGCGGATTCCAGGTTCATCGGAATCGAGGGCAATATGGGGCACGCAAGCTCCCATCGATGCGGTTTTCTCCTAGTCTGCACACTCTGGCAAATTGCGCAAGATCTCGTTAATTGTGCCTCCTTCTTGTCTCCTGCAACTGACGCGCGTAATGTCACGGACGCCACCTAAACCCCGTTTGTGACTGGCGGTCGTCATGGATGAGCATCCCCACATCACCGTTGCCGGCAACACCTACGACGCCATTGCCAAGGGCGACCTGGAGGACCTTCGCCGGCTGCTCGCCGACGACGTGATCTTCCACGTCCCCGGCCGCGGACCGATGGCCCGCGACTACTCCGGCAAGGAAGCCGTGCTCGGCTACCTGGCCGAGCTGCTGAAGTCCACCACCGGCACGCTGCGCCTGGAGCCGGAGTCCTACCTCGTCGGCGGCGACCAGGTCGCCGCCGTCCTGCGCATCCGCGGTGAGCGCGACGGCCGCTCGCTCGACGACCGCGGCATGCAGTTGTTCCGGATCACCGACGGGAAGATCAGCGAGCGCTGGAGCTTCCCGCTCGACCCCTATTCGGTGGACGAGTTCTTCGGCTGATCACGCCCGGGTGGACGGGGCCGCTCAGCCGGCCTCGTCCAGCGCCTCGTCGTTCCACACCTTCACGTATCCGCTGGTCAGACGGGCCCTGTCGGCGTAGTGGCCGGGGTCGTCGGTGGCCAGTGTGGCCAGGCCGTCCACGTACCGGTTGTACATGCAGAAGGCCGCCGCGATCAGCACCGTGTCGTGGATCTCCAGGTCCGTGGCGCCCTCGGCCCTGGCCGCGCGCACGTGCTCGTCGGTGACCTCCCGTCCGCCGCGCTGCACCGCCCCGGCGATGCCCAGCAGGGCCTTGAGCTTGCCGGAGAGAGGGGCCGCCGCCGGGTCGGCGCAGGTCTCGTCGACCAGCGTCATGCCGTCCGGCACGCGGACGGCCGCGAAGGCCGCGTGGGTGTGGAAGCAGAACCGGCACCGGTTGAGCGACGACACGTACGCCGCGATCAGCTCGCGCTCGCCCCGGGTCAGCGGACTGTCCCCGCACAGCAGCACCTCGGAGAGCAGGGTCAGCGGTTCGGCCGCCTCGGGACGGTAACGGAACAACCCCCGAATCCCCGGCTCGTCGGACACCAGCTGGATATGCGGACGCGTCCCGCCCGCGTGATTAACGAATTCACGCCGCCCAGCGTCGTGCGAGACGGAACGTAATGCTGAATTTCCCATTCGGTCCTCCAACGTCCGTTTGCCTGCCTATGGGTTCCAGTGTGCGGGTTCGTCGCGCGCAGATTCCGCCGCGGAACGACCAGGAAGTTGCGTGCCGGTGACCACTTGATGCCAGCGGCGCCGCTGGAACCATCCGCCCGGAATCGGGTTCGGGTGCCCTCCGGCGCGCCGACCCGGCCTCCGACCAGCGATAACGCATTGTGACGATATCCTGGCGACCAGTAGCTGAGGCGCACAACCGGGGGCGGAGCATGAAGATCGGCATCATCGGCGCGGGGAACATCGGCGGCACGCTCACCCGGCGCCTGACCGAGCTGGGGCACGAGGTGGCGGTGGCCAACTCCCGGGGCCCCCAGACGCTCACCGGCCTGGCCACCGAGACCGGCGCGACCCCGGTGACCGTCGAGGAGGCGCCCCAGGGAGCCGACCTGGTCGTGGTCACGATCCCCCAGGGCAAGGTGCCCGAGCTGCCCGACGGCCTGTTCGACGACGTCACCGGCGGCCTGACCGTCGTGGACACCGGCAACTACTACCCCCAGCGCGACGGCCGGATCGACGAGATCGAGGCCGGGATGCCGGAGAGCCGGTGGGTCGAGCAGCAGCTCGGCCATCCGGTGGTGAAGGCGTTCAACAACATCTTCGCCGACCACCTCGCCCACGGCGGCCGCCCCTCCGGCACCCCCGGGCGCATCGCCCTGCCCGTGGCCGCCGACGACGAGCGCGGCAAGAAGATCGTGATGGGTCTGGTGGACGCGCTCGGCTTCGACCCCGTGGACGCCGGCGGCCTCGACGAGTCGTGGCGGCAGCAGCCCGGCAGCCCCGTCTACACCACCGACAAGGACGCCGAGGGCGTCAGGGAGGCCCTGGCCCAGGCCCGCCAGGAACGCACACCGGAGTGGCGCGCCTGACCCGACCGGGACACCTGCCCCCGGTCGGCGCTGCCCAGGCCCGGTCGGCGCTGCCCAGGGCCGGTCGGCGCTGCTCAGGCCGGGCCGGTGCGGAGGAGCAGCATGGCGATGTCGTCGGCGCGGTGCTCGACGGCCGCCGCGGCCGCGATCATGTCCTCGGCCACGTCGGTGAGCGGCTGGTCCGGCGCCGGCGCGAACCCGGCGGCCAGGCCGCCGATGGCCTCGCCGAGATCGTGCCCCGGGACCTCGATGAGCCCGTCGGTGTAGAGGGCCAGCACCGAGCCGGGCGGCAGCGCGAGCTGGGTGGTGGCGTACTCGGTGCCGGGTTCGATGCCGAGCAGCAGCCCAGGGGCGGACTCCACCACCTGGGCGGGCTCGCCGGGCCGGCGCAGCAGCGCCGGCAGGTGGCCCGCGCTGGCCACGCACGCCGTGCTCCGCCCCAGGTCGACGCTGATGTACAGGCAGCTGGTGAACCGGTCCGGGGCCAGCTCGTTGAGCAGGCGGTTGGTGTGCGCGAGCACCTCGCCGGGGTTGGCGCCCGCGCTCGCGTGGGCGTGGATGGCCGTACGCACCTGGCCCATCAGCGCGGCGGCGGTGACGTCGTGCCCCTGGACGTCGCCGATGACGGCGGCGGCCACCTTCTCCTCCAGCCGGATCAGGTCGTAGAAGTCGCCGCCGATGTCCATGCCGGGCGTGGCGGGCAGGTAGCGGGCGACCACCTCCAGCCCCGGGATGCCGGGCAGGGTGCGCGGCAGCAGGCTCGACTGCAGCGACTGCGCGAACTGGTGCTTGACGTCGTAGAGACGGGCGCGCTCGAACGCCTGGGCGATGAGCCCGCTCAGGGCCGTCAGGCTGGCCCGCTCGTCGGTGGTGAAGCGGTGAGGGCGGTCGTAGGCCAGGATGCACATGCCGGCCGTCCGCCCGCCGGCCGTCAGCGGCAGGAACGCCCAGGCCGACATGTCGTCCGACCTGATCGCCTCCGGGTACGTCGCGCGCAGCTCGGCCCAGGTGCCGAAGAAGGCCGGTGCGCCGGCGGCCAGCGGATGGCCGGGCGACAGGTGCATCAGGGGCTGGCCGTCGTACTCCTCGATCGCCTTCTCGCTGTACCCGCGCGAGGCGGCCACCTGCATGCGCCCGCCCCTGGAGGTGAGGATGGCCAGGGCCTGCACGTGGTAGGCGGGCATCACGTGGTCGGCGACCAGGTTGATCACCTCCTGGGCGGTGACGGCCCGCGCCAGGGTGGTGGCCAGGTGCAGCATCTCGTGCAGCGCGACGAGGCGCGGCGGCCGGTCGGCGGCGACGAGCTGGTCGGGCATGACCGGACGCGGGTCGCGGGCCATCGTGCTCGGCGTGACCCGCATGGTGACGCCGGCCAGGCCCGGATAGAGGTGGAAGGCCAGCCACTGGCCGCCCGGGTTGCGGGTGGTGAAGTAGGTGACCTCCTGGCTGACCACGGCGGCGCGGTAGCGGTCCTCGTAGGCGGGCTCGCCCAGCCAGGGCAGGGCGTCCCAGGGGCGCTTGCCGGTCAGCTCGCCCGCCTCGGCCTGCAGCAGCTCCTCGGCGGGGGCGGTGACCAGGGTGAGCCGCCCCTCGACGTCGAGCATGCAGTAGCCCTCGGGCAGCCGGTTGAGGCAGGTCAGCAGGTCCTCGCCGCCGGGCGGCTCCCTGGTCAGCACGCGCGGCTGGTGCCCCGGCGGCACCGGCCGGTTCCCCCTCGGGACGATCTCCGCCAGGTCGGCGCAGGTGGCGGTCAGGACGTCGAGCTGGTGCCGGGTGGGACGGCGGGCCGGGTCGGGCGGCCAGAGCAGCATCATGGCCCCGCGCACCTCGCCGTCGCGGTCGATCAGGGGCGCGACGGCCAGCGCGAACCCGTACGGGAAGGCGAGCGCCACGAGCGGGAACTCGCGGGCCATGGCCTCCCGGTCGGGCACCCACACCAGCCGCCGCTGCCGCACCGCCGCCGCGACCGGCGACTGGTCGGTGGACCTGATCAGGACCCACGAGCGCGAGAAGGGCTCGGGGAGCCCCGACTCGGCGTCCATCATCAGCACGCGCCCGTCCTCGGCCAGGACGAAGAGCACGCACACGTGCGCCTGCGTGCTGGTGGCCGCGCCGAGCAGCAGCCTGTCGACGTGCGCATCGCCCGCCGAGCCACCGTCGTGCGCCTGCGCCTCGTCGTGGAGCCGCCCTTCGTTGCGGGTGCGCTCTTCGTCGGAGGCCCGCCCCTCGTTACGGGCCTGCTCCTCGTTACGGGCCTGCTCCTCGTTACGGGCCTGCTCCTCGTTACGGGCCTGCTCCTCGTTACGGGCCTGCTCCTCGTTACGGGCCTGCTCCTGGTTACAGGCCCGCTCCTCTTTACGGGCCCGTTCCTCTGTACGGGCCCGCTCCTCGGCGTTGGCTCGCGACTCGTCGTGGGCCGGGCCCCCGTTGTGGGCCGGCCCGCCGTCGTGGGCCCAGCCGCCGTCGCCGGCCGGCGGGCCGGGAGGTGGTGGCGGGTTGTGGGGGACATCTCCCATGAAATCAGGTTATGCAAGCTCCCCGTACGGGAATATGCACGGTCCGTAATGGATGGGCAAAGTGTTCCAAGGCGCCGTCAGGCGAGCGGCCCGAGGTACGTGCCACCGGAGACGTCGATGGTCTGCCCGGTCACCCACCGGCCCGCCGGACCGGCCAGGAAGCCGACCACGTCGGCGACGTCCTCGGGCTCCCCGAGCCGGCCGAGCGCGGTGATGGACTCCAGCGCGGCCACCACCTCGGGGATCGAGGTGTAGCCCGCGGTCATGTCGGTCCGTACGGCGCCGGGCGCGACCGTGTTCACGGTGATGCCACGCCGTCCCAGCTCGTTGGCGAGCGTCGGGGCCATCGCCTCCAGCGCCGCCTTGCTGATCGTGTAGCCGATCTGCGTGGTGACGGCGAACCGGCTGGCGGTCGAGCCCATGTTGATGAGGCGGCCGCCGTCGTTCAGCAGCGGCAGCGCGCGCTGGATCACGAAGAACGGAGTGGTGACGTTGACCGTCATCACCCGCTCGAACTCCGCCGGGGTCAGGTGCGCGATCGGGACGGTCGAGGCGATGCCGGCGTTGTTGACCAGGATGTCCAGGCCACGCCCGGCCAACCCGTCGGCCAGCCCCTCGAACAACCGCTCCACCGCCCCCTCAACGCCCCTGCCCTCCTGCGCACCCTCCGCACTGACGACGTCCGCTCCACCATGTACGCCCTCCGCGCCCTCCGCGCCCTCCGCGCCCTCCGCGCCCTCCGCGTCCTTGACGCTCTGCTGGGGCTTCGCGCCGAAGCGGGCCTGCACGGCGAACGCCCGGCCGCCGCGCTCCTCGATCAGGGCGACGGTCTGCTTGGCCGCCTCGTCGTCACCGCCGTAGTGCACGGCCACCAGCGCGCCCTCGGCGGCCAGCCGCAGCGACACCGCCCGGCCGATGCCCCGGGAACCGCCCGTCACCAGCGCCGTCTTGCCGGTCAGCATGCCCATTGTCCGCTCCCCACGTGTGTGGCCTGTGCTCCGCGGTCGCGGAGACAGGTCAACAGTGGCGGGGCCGGCTCACCGCGTCCTCACCGGCGGCTCACCGCTCATCAGGACGGCTCACCACCCGTCCGACAGCAGAGACGGACGGTCGGATCACCGTGGCTAGCTGGCCGCGGGTGAGGAGTCGCCGCCCTGCCAGGGACGCAGGCGGGTGGCGAGGGGCAGACGCATACGCAGCCGCAGCCTGCTGCCTCCTTGCGGATGGTCGATGCCGACCTCGTCGCACAGACGATGGATCAGCCACAGGCCGAGGCGCCGCGCCGAGGGCGAGGGACGCGTGAGCCGGGCGTCGGCCAGATGCTCGGCCCGCAGGCGTCCGGCCGTGTCGCAGACATCGACCGTGAGGACAGTGGCGTCGGTGTAGGCCGTCACCGTGCCGCGACCGCCACCGTGCTCCAGGACGTTCGCGGCGGCCTCGTTGACGGCGAGCACCAGGTGGTCGAGCCGCGCGCCGGACAGCCCCGCGTGGGTGGCGTAGACGCGCACCAGATCGCGGGTGAGCGCGAGATTGTTGGTGATGGTGCACCGCAGGTGGAAGGGTGCTTGCATGGCTTGCCCCTACCGTGTACGGGGGTTACGGCGGCGTAAAGCGCTCGATCGAGGGCAGAGAGTAAGGCGACCGAGTAAACGAGCCGAGCCGGGCGCGCCGCGGGCGCACCTGTCCAGTTCACCGGCGGCCGAAGCCGTGGTGACCTGGACGATGCCTGGCGGAAAGGGTTGATCGCCCGACATCTGCTTCTCCCTCTGCCCGATGTGCCGACGCTGTATGGACGCGCGGCGCGCCGGGCCCTCTTGTTTTCGGCGATCTGTCAGGGGCGCCCGCACCTTCCCTCGACAGGGAACGTGGCGCGGCTCGGCTCTGCCCTAGACGACCGCATTGGTGTGATTTCAATGACCGACCAGACCGGCGACCCTGCCGATGTGCTGCCCATGGTGCACCCCTTCGGCCTGCGCGTACGCGGCGAGATCGACCACCATGGACGGCCCGCACTGGCCCGAGCGCTGGCGTGGGCGTTACGCATCGGCGAGACCGACGTCCATCTGGACCTGTCCGAGCTTACCTTCATCGACGCCGGCGGGCTGCGGCTGATCATCAGCACGGCCACCGACCTGCCGCCGCCGCGCAGGCTGGTGCTCCAGAACGCCTCGTCGACGGTGCGCGAGCTGCTGGAACTGCTCGGCTGGCGGCTGGGGCCGGAGGATCAGCTGTACCAGGTGATCAACGCGTCACATCCCCACGGCCCGGACCCGGCCCCCTCCCCACCGTCCTGACCTGACACCCAGGCCGGCTTCGGGGCCCCTGCCCGTCACCGCCCGCCCGCGCCCCGCAGCCTCCTGCCCCGCCCGGCCTCGCCCGCACCCCCCAGGGCCCGGGCCCGACTCCACTACCGGCCCCTTCCAACCCCACTGCCGGCCTCTCACGGCCGCGCTGCCGGCTCCTCCCGATCCCGCTGTCGGTCCGGCGCCGTGCTGTGACCCTTCACCGGCACATCCGGCCTGGGCGTCCGCCGCGATCCCCGCCGCCCTGAAGGGCCGTCGTCGGGCTCCTGGTCTGAAGCCCTCGCCGCGCCCCTGGCCCGGCTGAGCCGTACTGGGCCCGGACCCGCGCATGTCGTTGCCGAGCGGCCGTGGCCGCCGCCCTCCGCCGCCCTCACCGTCCCTCGGCGGGTCAGGACGGCCAGCCGCGCGGCTTGGCCCAGCTCGCGGTCTCGGCCGGACCGTCGTCCGAAGGGAACAGGCGCGACAGACGGGTGATGTCCAGCAGGCGGGCCAGCGGCCCGTGCACCCCGACCAGCCGGATGCTGCCGCCGCGCCGCTCGGCCTGCCGCTGGCCGACGATGAGGGCCCAGAGGCCGCACGAGTCGCAGAAGGCCAGGTCGGTGACATCGATCACGACCTTCGGACGCTCCGCCTCCAGGAGTTCCGCGAGCGTACGGGCCAGCGGCATGCGGGTCACGCGGTCGAGATCGCCGTCGAGATGCACCACATGGCAGCCCGGCAGACGTTGGACGTTGATCGCTAACTCTGTCATGAGGGGATCCAGAGCTCAGCGCCACCGCTGTCCGCAACCGGCACATCGGCGGCGACATCGAACATCGCGCGCCCCTACCCCTCAGCGGCAGCCTTGCTCCTCCACGCGTACCCAGGTAAGCACGATGTGGCTCAGCCGCCACAGCGTGGGCGGCCGCTTTTCAGCCTGCCGCCTCACATCGTGCGCCTCCCGACAGCTTCGCCGCGTCCTCACCCAGCCCGCCCCCGCGCCGCGCGGACTCATTCGGTACGTGAAACCGCCCGTCCCGGCCGTCTTGGACATATACTAAGTTGGGTGACTGACTCAACGAGGACACGGGCCCGGGGGGCCGACAAGCGGCGCAGGCTGATGGCCGCCGCCGCCCGCGTCCTGCACGAGCAGGGCGTCGAGCGGACGACCATCGCCGACATCGCCGAGGCCGCCGGCGTGCCCGTGGGAAACGTGTACTACTACTTCAAGACCAAGGACGAACTGGTCCTGGCCGCGCTGTCCGAGCACGCCGGGCACCTGGCCGAGCTCACCGCCGAACTCGACCGGCTCCCCGACCCGCGCACCCGCCTCAAGGCCATGGTGGACGCCTGGGTGAGCCAGCGGGACATCGCCGCCCGGTACGGCTGCCCCACCGGCACGCTCGCCTCCGAGCTGGACAAACGTGCGGAGGGCGGCCTCGACGTCGAGGCGGGCCGGGTCGTACGGCTGCTCCTCGACTGGTCGGAGCGCCAGTTCCGCGACCTCGGCCAGCCGGACGCCGACGATCTCGCGCTCACCTTCGTCGGGGCGTACCAGGGGATGTCGCTGCTGGCCAACGCCTTGCGCGACCCGGAGATCATGACCCGCCAGGGCACCCGCCTGACCCACTGGCTCGACTCCCTCCCCACGAACCCCCCTCACCCCACAAACTGACCTCCCCTCCTCCCTCCGCGAAGACCCCCACCGTCCAGACCACCACCTGGACGGCCCAACTTCCTACCTCAAGGCCCCCTGCCGCCTCGGGACGCTGCACCGCCATGCCCGCACCGCGCTCCCCCATCCCCGGCCTGCCCCTCTCCCCTCCGATCGCGCACGGCTCCTCGCCCTAAAGCCCGCGCGCTCTCCCCTCTGGTCGCGCATGGCCTCCTGCCCGAGGCCCGCAGCCCTCCCTCGTTCCTCCCGCGCATGACCTCCCCCAGGCCCTCCTCCGTTCGTCTCGTGTATGACCTGGAGCCCAAGCCCGTCCCTCATCCCTCCGATGGCGCATGGCCTTCCGCCCCGCGTTCGCCCGCCATCCGACAGGGAAATGGCCTCCCGCTCCCCCGTCTGGCCTCGTATGACTCCCGGCCAAAGCCGCGCCCTCCCCACGCGAGGCACCGTGCGGTGGCCGGGCAAAGAGGGGGGCTGGTGCGGCGTGTCGGGGCGGTACGCGGGGCGCGGGACGCCGATCCTTGCTGAAGGCGGGGCAAAGAGGGTGGTCATGGACTTCGCGCGGATCGTGGAGGCGATCGGCCAGGCTGTCGATCTCGCAGGCGTGGCGATCATCGTGCTGGGCGCGCTGACGGCCACCGGGTCCTTCGTGCTGCGGCTACGCGAGAGAGAGGCCCCGCACGGCGTCTACCGCGCCTACCGCCAGGGCCTCGGACGGGCGATCCTGCTCGGGCTGGAATTCCTGGTGGCCGGGGACATCATCCGTACGGTGGCGGTGGCTCCGACGTTCGTGAGCGTCGGCGTGCTCGCGCTCATCGTGCTCGTACGGACCTTCCTCAGCTTCTCGCTGGAGGTCGAGCTGGAGAACCGCCTGCCCTGGCAGCCACGGCGCAGCACCGGCACCCCCGGCTGAACCTGCCCGCCCCGCCCGAACGCGGCCACCCACCCGAACGCAGCGAATCCCATGGAGTGGACCACCTCGCTCGAAATCGCACGCTTCGAAGGAAACGCCCGATTAGGAGCGACGCAGCCATCCGCTTCAAGGCGTCCGGCCGCCTGAGAAGGCGAGGTCGCCAACTCGGGCGGCCGGATCGCCGGGGTCATCTGAAGATGCAGGGCCGCCCGTTGCGATCCACCCCGCTGGACTCATTGAGGTTCACCGCCGAACCGCGCGGCACGGTCGCCCCCGCCCCCGGGCTGCTGAACAACACGGTCCCGCGAACGTCGACGCAGTTGTTGTCGAACGTGACCCCGCCGACCGTGAGACCCGCCCCGGTGATGGAGTTCCGCGCGCTGCCGTCGTCGAAGCCCTGCACGTTGGGCACGGTGGTGAGGTTGCACTGCACCCGGAACAGCTCCCACGACCGCACCTGGGTCGCGTCGCTGTGCACCACGTCGGTGGTGCGGTTGCCGCCGCCCACGGCGGTCAGGAAGTGGCCGTCGACCGTCTGGATCGCGAAGCCGTCGCCGCCCTGGCGGACCAACGCGAACTTCTCCCACGCCTGCAGGAGCGTGGCGTTGGAGTGGATGACGTCGGTCTGCAGGCCGCCGCCGTTCACGGCGGTCAGGTAGTTGCCGGTCAGCGTCCTGATGCCGACGTGCACGCCGTCACCGGCGTCCACGAGGGTGAAGCGTTCCCACGAGCGGGCCACGGTCGCGTCGCTGTGGATCACATCGGTCGTACGGCCCCCGCCGCCCACCGCGGTCAGGTAGTTCCCGGTGTTGACCGTCTGGAACGTACAGGTGGTCGGGGTGGCGAAGGGCAACGCCGCCCACGCGGGGGCGCTCAGCCCCACCATCCCCGCGGCGGCCAGCGCCAGCCCCGCCACCGTGCCGAACGCGCGTGTCAGGTTCATGCGTCTCTCCCTGCTCCCGGCTCCTAGGTCGGAGCCCTCGCCCTGAGGGCGTTCCAGACCGTGCCGCCCCCGTTCCACCGGCATGCGGAACGGGAGCCCTTCCACCGGCATCGGGGACGGGGGCGGCGCTGGAGCGGGAGTGACGCCTACTTCCGGCAGACCCGGGCGTCCCGGATGTCGACCTGCAGGACGGGCTTGCCGTCCACGGGCGGCGTGGGCCCGTCGGGCTCCGGCTGGATGCCGCCCGCGGCGATCCGGTCGAGCGCGTCGAGCCCGGCGGCGTCGACCGTGCCGAAGACCGTGTAGTTGGGCGCGAGACCCGAGTCACCGTAGACCAGGAAGAACTGGCTGCCGTTGGTGTCGGGCCCGGCGTTGGCCATGGCCAGCACGCCCCGCGCGTACGTCTTGCGCACCCCCGTCGGGTCGCCGGGCCACGGCGGCAGGTCGGTGGGCAGTTCGTCCTTGTACCGGTAGCCGGGCCCGCCCTCGCCGGTGAAGCTGGGGTCGCCGCACTGCAGCACCTTCAGCCGGTCGTACGCGGTGAGCCGGTGGCAGGAGGTGACGTCGTAGAAACGATGACGGATCAGGTGCACGAAGCTCTGCACGGTGCACGGCGCCTTGGCCGGGTCGAGGGTGAGCCCGATGTCGCCGTGGTTGGTCCTGAGCACCGCCGAGACCGGACGGGTGGGGGTGTGGCGCGGGTCCGGCGGCAGCGGAACCTTGCGCACGGCCGGGTCGTCGGGGGTCTCGGTGTACGCGCACGGCCCCTTGGTCGTCCGCGGCGGCCGCTCCAGGGCCGTCGCGGAGGCCGGCATCGCGGCGGCCGCGACCAGCGCGCCCGTCGTGACTGCGGATAACGCGGCGCGGGCCGCGAGTCGTACCAACGCTCTGCCGGACATCGTGTCCTCCACTGCGTGATGATCGCCGGGCTTCCTGTGGTCTAGTCGATCTGACCCGCCCAGTCAAGACCGTGGCCGCACGAGGTCGGCGCCCCCTTGTGCGACTTCCGCGGCAGCCTGAGTCCGCCGCTGGTCGGCGCACTGGGGCCGGGCCGAGGTCCGCGTGACAGCCGCCCCTCACCACCTCCCCTTCGCCCTTCGCCCTTCGCCCTTCGCCCTTCGCCCTTCGCCCTTCGCCCTTCGCCGGTGGAGCTTCGCCGTCCTTTGCTCGGCCGGGCGCGGCTACGCTATGGCCTGCGGCCACATGATCTTTGGTTGTCAGCACACCGTTCGATGATCGCGGTGGCCGCACGCGTCTCCGCCCTTGCCCACCGGAACACCGTTGCAGGAGGACGCCAAGTGCGCTGGCTCGACGTGCGCCGACACAGCTTGACCAAGAAGGGCGCGGCACGTGGCCGTGGGTCACACCTGTCGGGTGACGGCATCGCCCTCGCCCGCTTCATCGGCTCCGGAGTCGGTCCCTACGAGCGCGTGGTCACCAGTTCGTCTCCTCGGGCCGTCGAGACCGCTGTCGCGATGGGTTTCGCCGTCGACGACACCATGGAGATGCCGTCGGGTTATGTGCCGGGAGAGATCGCTCGGCACGCGCAATGGGGCTGGACCGAGCCCTACCGGCGGCTCGCGGAGATCATCCGGGAGGGCCGGGAGGCGGCGACCGTGGCCGAGACCCACCGAGCGATCTGGGTGGACACGGTCCGCGACGTCGCGGAGGGCTGCTCGGCGCTCCTGGTCGGGCATGGAGGGGCGATCGAGCTGGCGTTGGCGGCGTGCTTTCCGGACGCTTCACACGACTCCTGGGGGACGCCGTTCGCGCACTGCGACGGTGCACGCCTCGGCTTCGACGACGGCCGGTTCGTGAGCATCGAGTTCCACCGGGCGCCGCAGAGCCCCGTCCGGACGAGTTGAAGATCGCCGGCTGCGGCTGGCGTACTGGCCCAGCAGGACTCGGTCCTTCTCTTCGCGCTCGGGCTTCTCGCGCTCGGGAGCCGAACCGCTCCGGCTGAAGCGTGGGCGAGGAGGCTTCCGTTCGCTCGGATGGCTGCCTACCGGCGGGGCGAGGTGGTCAGCATTGGGTGTTCGGCGGCGGGAGGGTCAGGTCGGTGAAGTAGCGGTTCATCAGGTCGCGGGCGCAGGGGTTGAAGCCGTAGAGGGTGTGACCGGGGCCGTCGTGGCGGATGGTGACGCTGCCGGGGACGGCGGCCAGAGCACGTTCGACCGCGTCCGACTCGCCCCAGGCGCCTGCTCCCAGGACCGGAGGCACACCCTTCGGGAGGGGAGCGGGCGGGTTGGTGACCGGGGCCGGCCAGCCGATGCAGGTGAGGGTCGCCGAGGCCAGCGTGTTGGCGGTGCCGGTGAGAGGGGCGAGCTTGCGGAGGCGGGCGTCGGTGCTGGCCAGTTCCTTGAGGGTCGTGGGGCGCGGCCAGTCGAGGCATTCGGTGACGGGGGTGGTCTGGTCGGGGTAGCGGGCCCCACGGGCTGGGACGAAGTCGGAGGCGTCGCCCTGGCCGGCCGCCTTGCGGATCGCGCGTGCCAGGGCGGTCCAGGCGGGGGCTCCTTGGCGGGCCATGAAGAGGGCGAGGGACTGCAGGTCGCGGGCGTTGTAGGCCATGTTGGCCGTCGTGGTGGGGATGGGCTTGCGGCGGGCTCGTTCGGTCAGCTTGTGCCAGAGGCCGGGTATGTCTTGGCAGTCGTGGGCGGCGCACCAGGTGAAGAAGCGCCGCATGGACTGCTCGTTGGACTTCGCCATCTCCTCCAGTTCGCGCGACCAGTCGGCGGTGCTGTGGTTCCAGGTGCCGTCGAGGACCATCGTGCGGATCTGGTCGGGGAAGAGGCGGGCGTAGTCCTGGCCGTAGAAGCCCGCATAGGAGGCGCCGTAGTAGTTGAGCTTCGCGCCGCCCAGGGCCTTTCTGATCGCCTCCATGTCTCTGGCCTGGTCGGCCGAGCTCATGTTGGCGAACAGTTGGGGGTCTTGGTGGCGGCATGCCTCGGCGAAGCCGCGGTTGGTGTCGGACAGGCGGCCGAAGCCGGCGTCGTCACGGGGGGCTTCCGGGATGGGGATGCGGGTCCAGACGCACGCCAGGCCGGTGCTCAGGCCGCCGAACTGCTCGCCGTAGCCGCGGGTGTCCCAGGTGACGATGTCCATGCGCTCGCGCAGCCGGGCCCACCAGTCGGGGACGGCTGCGGTCGTGCCGATGCCGGGGCCTCCCGGGCCGCCGTAGGCGACCAGGACCGACCCTTCGGAGGCGCCGGTCGCTTTCAGCCTGCCCAGCTTCAGTGTGATCTTGCGGTCGTCGGGCTTGCGCCAGTCGACCGGGACCTGGAGGTCGGCGCACTCCATGCCGATCTTGTCGTTGGGGCAGGGCTGCCAGGTCAGTGAGGTTCCGGCGGTCATGGCGATTGGGGTGACCGAGGAGGGACGGGCTGTGCTCCCGCTGCCGGGTCGGGTCTCGGCGCTCGGGGTGGCGGTGGCCATGGCAGGTTGGCCGGCGATCGCCAGCAGGGTGGCCAGGATCGTGGCGAGGGGTTTCGGCATGCGGTCATGATTGCGGCGCGGGGGTCGGGAGCGCGTCGGACCAGGGTCTGATCTTGGAGCGGGGAAGTCCTACCACGGGTTGTCAGACCGTGGTCTGGCCGGGGCCACGCACCCGCTCTGTGGTCCAGCCGGTGCCACGCACGGCCCATGGTCCAGCCGGTGCCATGCACGACCCGTGGTCCAGCCGGTGCCATGCACGACCCGTGGTCCAGCCGGTGCCACGCACGACCCGTGGTCCAGCCGGTGCCACGCACGACCCGTGGTCCAGCCGGTGCCATGCACGGCCCGTGGTCCTGCCAATGTCAAGCAGGATCCGGAGCCCGGGTTACTGCTCGTGCAGGCTGTCTCGTCACCTAACCGTCGAGGAGTCTGTCCGGTCAGGACGCTCGGTGAGGGGCGGGTCGTCGCTCGGCAGGGGCGCGGGAAGGCGTCGTGCGCGTTCGAATGGCCTGGCAGCACGGCGGGCTCGGCGGGTACGGCTGCGCTAGCCTGCCGGGATGCGGCGGATTCTGGTGGCGGGCATCAGCGGGGCGGGCAAGTCGACGCTCGCGCGCGCACTGAGCAACCGGATTGGCGTGCCCTGTCACGAGATGGACGGCCTGTACTTCGCCGGACCGGGTTGGGCCGTGGACGAGGCGTTCCCGGAGCGGGTCGCCGAGATCGCCGGGACCCCGGCGTGGATCTTCGACTCCTTCGGCTACCCGGAGGTGCGCGACCTGCTGTGGGAACGCGCCGACAGCATCGTCTGGCTGGACTATCCGCGCCGGGTCGTCATGCCGCGGGTCCTGCGGCGCTCGCTGCGCAGGACGGTTCTGCGCGAACCCGTCTTCAACGGCAATCGGGAGACGGTCGCCGGATGGTTCCAGAGTGATCATCCGGCGTGGTGGGCCTGGTCGCAGCACGCGGCGCGACAGGCGGAGATCCGGCGGCGCACCCGTGATCCGCGTTTCGCTCCCCTGCGCGTGCTCCGCTTCACCGGCCCGTACTCGGCGGCGGTATGGCTGCGGTCGGTCGGGCCCGCCTGACGGCGGACCGCCTCCCCTCACAGGCGTCCGTCACCTCAGGGCCGTCTGCTTCACCCACGCGGTCGGCGGGGTGAACGTGGGGTGGGCGGACCGGGATCGCAGGATTCTGGACGTTCGGGGTGTTCGACCTCAAGGTGGGCGGAGGCGGCGCGGGAGAGTCGGGTCATGGTTGAGATGTCGTCCGCGCAAGGCGGCTCGCAGGAGCGCTCCCCCACCGGCCGGGTGCTCATGGCCGTCGCACGTCGCTGGCCCACGGTGCTGGGCGTGGCTTTCATGGTCTTCAATGTCCTCGGGCTGGAGGACGGGCGGGACGCGGCCCTTGTGGTGTTCCTCGCCGCGCTCGTCTACCTCGCCACGGCGGTGACCGGCAGGCCGGAGGTGGCCTGGCCGTTGTTCGGGGCGTCCGTGGTGGCGGTGGCGGTGCTGCGGCTGCTCGGGCTGGCGCCGTGGCCGGGGCTGGTCGGGGGTGCGGTGTGCGTCGCGATCGTCGGCCTGGCGGGCGGGCTGGTGAGGAGGCCGACGCTCGTCGCGGCGCAGGTTCCCGCGATGCTGGTCTTCGGGGCGGTGTCGGTGGCCGCGCTGTCCCTGTCGCCTGCGGTCGGAGGCTGCCTGGTCGCCGCGGCGCTGGTCGGGCATGCCGTTCTGGACGTGGTCCTCTGGCGCAGGAACAAGGTGGTGGTCCGGTCGATGGCCGAGTTCTGCGCCGCGCTCGACCTGACGCTCGGGGTGGTGGTCGTGGTGCTGACGGTCTCGGCCTAGACGGCGGCGTCGGCCGGTGTCGAGGGCCGCAGGGCGAACCCAGCACTACCGGTGGGATTACCTTCATCCGGAGCCGAGAATTCCGACCTCGTGACCCGCGACCGCCACCTCGCACCGGGGCGGCGGCACGAGAAGAGGAACTCGACCATGCCCAAATATCTGATCCAGTCCACGTACACCACAGAGGGTCTCCGCGGCGTGCTGCGGGACGGTGGCACCGGACGCCGGCAAGCGGTGGATCGCCTGGTGGAAAGCCTGGGCGGACGGGTCGAGCAGATGTACTTCGCGTTCGGCGAGACGGACACGTTCGTGGTCGTCGACCTGCCGAGCAACGCGGCGTCGGCGGCGTTGGGGATGGCCGTGTCGGCGTCCGGGGCGGTGCGGACGACAACGGTCGCCCTGCTGACGGCGGAGGAGATCGACGAAGCCACCCGGATGGATGTGGCTTACCGGGCTCCTGGCGCGTGACAACCAGGCGCGGATGCAGGCGCAGGCCCATGCCTGGGCTGGCCCATGCCTAGGCTGGCGGGATGTCGGCGAAGGCAGCCGTCGGACACGGCGGTGAGGCACTACGCAGGTGCGAACCGCGCGGCGAGCGCCAGAGCGGCGGCTTGTACGGCTCGCCGGGGAAGGTCAGGTGCGCTCAACCTCCAGCACTGAGACGCGGTCGGCGATCTTCCGCAGCTTCGCCTCGAACACAGCCCGCGGGTCGTCGACGACGGAGGTGAGGGCCACCATTGCCGTCACGATCACGTCGCACAACTCGTCGGCGAGGTCCTGGCGGGTGTGGGAGGCGGGTTTGCGCGGGTTCTGGCCGAGTTCCCCGATACGGGCCTCGACCGCCTCGCCGAACTCCTCGCCGATCTTCATGACGCGCAGCGTGAGTTCATGAGGGTCCCGGCCGTTGTTGCGGTCCAGCCACGCCACCAGCTCGCCGATCGTGGACCACGGGTCTGTCGAGGTGGGATCAGGCATCGGGCTCCTCCTCCATGCCGGCGTCTGGCGTCGAGGCCGGGCGTCCGCCTCACGGACGGCAGCGTTCGATGGACTCAGAGTGGTGCGCTCAGAGCGCCCAGCGCAATGATCGGTGGCGTGAGTCGAGCTTCTTCACCGTCGTGAGCGTGAGAGGGCTCGGTGTCCGGTGGGCCCGAGGGTCGCCGCCCTTGGGCCCACCGGGTGACGTACGCCCGCCTGGGGAGCGTGCTGCTAGACGTGGGCGAGCAGCACGGCGGGGTTCTCCACGCAGTCGGCGACGAAGCGCAGGAAGCCGCCCGCCGCGCCGCCGTCGCAGACGCGGTGGTCGAAGGTGAAGGACAGCTGGGTGATCTTGCGGGGCACCACCGCGCCGTCGTGCACCCAGGGGCGGTCGATCACGCGGCCCACCCCCAGGAGCGCCGCCTCCGGGTGGTTGATGATGGGGGTGGAGCCGTCCACGCCGAAGACGCCGTAGTTGTTGAGGGTGAACGTGCCTCCCGTCAGCGCGGACGGGGGCAGGCTGCCCGAGCGGGCCAGTGCCGTCAGGCGGGTCAGCTCGGCGGCCAGGCCGGCGGTGGTCATGAGATGCGCGTCGCGGACCACCGGCACGACGAGGCCACGTTCGGTCTGGGCGGCGAAGCCCAGGTTGATGTGGCCGTGGCGGACGATCTCGGCCCGGTCGGTGTCGACCGAGGAGTTCAGCTCGGGGAAGCGGAGCAGGCCGGCCACGCAGGCTCGGGCCAGGAGTGCCAGCAGGCCGATGCCCAAGTCCGGGCTGGTCCGCCGGAGGGTGTCGCGGATGGCGAGCAGGTCGGTGGCGTCCACGTCCACCCAGGTGGTGGCGTCGGGGATCTCGGTGCGGCTGCGGGTCAGCTTGTCGGCGACCGTACGGCGCAGGCCGCGCAGAGGGATGCGCTCCGCCACCAGGGCCACCCGAGACGCGGGGACCGCCGGAGACGCCGCCTGGTCGGCGGACGGGGCCTCAGGGGTTGCGCCGGAGTCGGCGCCCGCGTCGGCGCCCGGGTTGGCGATGGCGTGTTCGACGTCCCGGCGGAGGATGACGCCGTGCGGTCCAGTGGGAAGGACGGCGGCGAGGTCCACGCCGTGCTCGCGCGCCATCCGGCGCACCAGCGGCGAGATCACCCGAGGCGCACGCTCCGACCCGCCCGGGGACGGAGAAGCAACCGCCTCCAGCGCGGGTACCGGTGCGGGACCCGATCCCGAAGCAGGTGCGGGCGCCGGTGCGGGGCCTGATCCCGAAGCGGGTGCGGGGGCCGGGGTGGAGGGAGCCGGGTTGGTGCGGCGGGGGCGGCGGCGGCTCTTGTGGGGGGTGCCGGTGGTGCCGTAGCCGATCAGGACGTTGCCCGAGCCCGCGCGTTCCTCCTCCCGGTACCGCGCCGCCGCCGGGTCCTCCTGCGCGTCCCCGACCTCGATGAGCGGCTCCCCCACCGCCACGACCGCGCCCGCCTCGGCGTGCAGCCGCAGGACGGTCCCCGCGTACGGCACGGGCACCTCCACCGCCGCCTTCGCGGTCTCCACCTCCACCACGATCTGGTCGATCTCCACCGTGTCCCCCACGGCCACCTTCCACTCGACGACCTCGGCCTCGGTCAGGCCCTCGCCGAGGTCCGGCAGCCGGAACACCTGCCGCGCGGCGGTCGCCGTCATGACGCCTCCCGGGTGAGGTGCAGCAGGTCGGGCTGGTCGTCGAACTGGAGCCGGTCCACGGCGTCGAGGACGCGGTCGACGTCCGGGAGGTGCGAGTGTTCGAGTATGGGCGGCGGGTACGGGATGTCGAACCCGGTGACGCGCAGCACCGGCGCGGCCAGCGAGTGGAAGCACCGCTCCTGCACGCGGGCGGCGATCTCCGCCCCCACCCCGGCGAACCCCTGGGCCTCCTGGATCACCACGCAGCGCCCCGTCCTGCGCACGGAGGCCACCACGGTCTCGTCGTCGAACGGGACGATCGTCCGCAGGTCGACCACCTCCAGCGAGAGCCCGTCCCGGGCGGCGGCCTCGGCGGCCTGGAGCGCCACGGGCACGCTGGGCCCGTAGGCGACGAGCGTCGCGTCGCGGCCCTCGCGGCGGACGGCGGCCCGGCCGAACCCGGCGGCGCGGCGGTCTTCGAGGGAGGTCTCCTCCTTGGACCAGTACAGCCGCTTGGGCTCCATGAAGATCACCGGGTCGGGGTCGGCGACGGCGTCGCGCAGCAGCCAGTAGGCGTCGTCGGCCGTCGCGGGCGTCACGACCTTGAGCCCCGGCGTGTGGGCGTAGTACGCCTCGCTGGAGTCGCAGTGGTGCTCGACGCCGCCGATGCCGCCCGCGTACGGGATCCGGATCACGATCGGCAGCGACAGCCGCCCGCGGGTGCGGTTGCGCAGCTTGGCCACGTGCGAGGCGATCTGCTCGAAGGCCGGGTAGGCGAAGGCGTCGAACTGCATCTCGATCACCGGGCGGAAGCCGCCCATGGCCAGGCCCACGGCCAGGCCCACGATCCCCGCCTCGGCCAGCGGCGTGTCGAAGCAGCGCTCCTCGCCGAACTCCTTGGTGAGCCCGTCGGTGACGCGGAAGACGCCGCCGAGCGGCCCGACGTCCTCGCCGAAGACGAGGACGCGCTCGTCCTCGCGCAGGGCGTCGCGCAGGGCGGCGTTCAACGCCTGGGCCATGGTCATCTTCGCGGTCATGTCAGTCCTCCCGCGCGGTCAGCTCGGACGCCAGCAGGGCCCGCTGCTCGTGCAGCTGGGGCGTCGGCTCGGCGAAGACGTGGTCGAACAGCTCGAAGGGGTCGGCCTCGGGATCGGCGTTCATCGCCTCGCGCAGGCGGGCGGCGTACTCCTCGGCGGCCTGGTGCGCGCCGGCGACGTCCTCGGCGCCGAGCAGGCCGCGCCCGCGCAGGTAGGTCTCCAGCCGGGCCAGCGGGTCGGCCGACTCCCACTGCTCGACCTCCTGGCTCTCGCGGTAGCGGGTGGGGTCGTCGGCGTTGGTGTGGGGGTCCATGCGGTAGGTGTGCGCCTCGACGAGGAACGGGCCGCCGCCGGTCCTGGCGTGCGTCACGGCGGCGGTCAGCACCGACAGCACGGCGACGAGGTCGTTGCCGTCCACCTGCTCGGAGGGGATGCCGTAGCCGATGCCCTTGTAGGCCAGCGCCGGGGCCGCGCTCTGCTTGGCCAGCGGGACGGAGATGGCGTACTTGTTGTTCTGGACGAAGAACACGACGGGGGCGCGCAGCACCGCGGCGTAGTTGAGCGCCTCGTGGAAGTCGCCCTCGCTGGTGCCGCCGTCGCCGATGAAGGCCATGACGACGCCGTCCTCGCCCTTGCGGCGCATGGCCTCGGCCATGCCGACCGCGTGGATCGTCTGGGTGGCCAGCGGCGTGCACTGGGGGGCGACGCGCGTGGCGGCGGGGTCGTAACCGCAGTGCCAGCCGCCGCGCAGCAGCGTGAGCACCTCGACCGGGTCGAGGCCGCGGGAGACGAGCGCGACCGAGTCGCGGTAGGTGGGGAACAGCCAGTCGTCCTCGCGCAGCGCGAGCACGCCGGCGATCTGGCAGGCCTCCTGGCCGCGGCTGGAGGGGTAGACGGCCAGCCGGCCCTGCTTGGTCAGCGCGGTCGCCTGGCGGTCGAAGCGGCGGCCCAGGACCATCCGCCGGTACGCCTCCACCAGGTGCTCCCCGGCGGGCTCCGCGTACCCGGCGGGCGGCTCGACGGCGGTGCCGTCCTCGGCGACGAAGCGCACCGGCTCTGGTGAGGGCAGCAGGCCGTCGACCGTCTGGGGACTCCTCCTCACGGACATGGCGACGCTCACTTTCTCTGGACGTTTGTGAGGGAAAGCGTCCGCTCCTGGAGCCATCCGTTCAAGACATCAGGCATGATGAGCGACAAACGGCTTTATATGGGACTAATGGAGGGCCAATTGTCAGCCAACGAGGGCGTCGAGGGCGGCTGGCCGGGACGTTCGGCCGCAAACCTGGACGGAGTGGACCGGGCGATCATCGCCGAGTTGCTGCGCGACGGCCGGATGTCGATGCGCACCCTGGCCGAACGCGTGCACGTCTCGCGCGCCAACGTCTACGCCCGGCTCACCCGGCTGATGGACGACGGCGTGATCACCGGCTTCACCGCCGAGCTGGCGCCGCACCGGGCGGGCCTGGGCACCAGCGCGTACGTGTCGGTGACGATCGAGCAGAACTCCTGGCGCCAGGTCACGGCACGGCTGCGCGAGACGCCGTACGTGGAGCACTTCGCCATGGTCGGCGGCGACTACGACGTCCTGGTGCTGGTCAGGACGCCGGACAACGCCGCGCTGCGGCACGTCGTGCTGGAACGCATCCAGGACATCCCGGGGGTGCGGGCCACCCGGACCTGGCTGGTGTTCGAGGAGGCCCGCGGCCGGGGCGCGGAATGGGGGGCCCACGACAGCTGAGCCCCCACTCCGAGCCCTCGTTCAGCGCCCTCGTTCAGCGCCCTCGTTCAGCGCCCTCGTTCAGCGCCCTCCGAAGGTCGGCCTGCGCTTGGCGAGGAACGCCTCCACCGCGCCCGCGTGGTCGGCGGTCAGTCCGAGGCGGGCCTGCGCGCGGGCCTCCTCGGCGAGCACCGCGCCGAGGCCCTGCTCCCACCCCTGCGCGATGAGCCGCTTGGACTCGGCGTAGGCCGCGGTCGGCCCGGCCGCCAGCCGGGCGGCCAGCTCGCGTCCCGCCACGCACACCTCGGCCCCGGGCACCACCCGCCCCGACACGCCCCACGCGACCGCCTGCGCGGCCCCGAACGGCTCGCCGAGCAGCACCAGCTCCTTGGCCCTGGACTCGCCGACCGCCCGCGTCAGCGTCGCCGACAGGCCGGAGTCGCAGGTGAGCCCGATCCCCGTGAACGCCGTGGCCAGCTTGGCGTCCTCGGCCAGGACGCGCAGGTCGCAGGCGAGCGCGAAGGCCAGCCCGGCGCCCACGCAGGCGCCGTTGACAGCGGCGACGACCGGCTTGGGCATCGTGGCCAGGAGCCGGACGACCGGCGCGTAGTCCGCCTCGACGGTGTCGAAGGCGTGGCCGGGATCGGCGCGCAGGGCCTCGGCGTGCTCGGCGAGGTCCTGGCCGACGCAGAACGCGCGGCCCGCGCCGGTCAGCAGCACGGCCCTGACCGAGTCGTCGGCGGCGACCTCCTCCAGCGCCCGGCGTAGGGCCTGCTTGAGCCCGTCGTTCAGCGCGTTGCGGTGGTCGGGACGGTTGAGCGTCACGACGGCCACGGCGCCGTCGCGTTCGAGCAGGACCGGGGTGTCGTCCACGTCAGCCCTCCGGCCAGGTCTTGGCCACCAGGGTCAGCACGTCGTACGTGGCGACCGGGACGCCGTCCTGGTTGGTCACGGTGGCGTCCCAGCGCACCTCGCCGTAGTCGGCGCCGCTGCGCGGCGTGATCTGCTTGACGGTCAGCGCGACGGCGATGGCGTCGCCGGCCTTGACCGGGGTGAGGAAGCGCAGCCCGTCGACGCCGAAGTTGGCCAGCACCGGGCCGGGCGCCGGGTCCACGAACAGCCCGGCGGCCAGGGACACCACCAGGTAGCCGTGCGCGACGATGCCGCCGAACAGCGGGTTGCGGGCGGCGGCCTCGGGGTCGGTGTGGGCGTAGAAGGTGTCGCCGGTGAACTCGGCGAAGTGCTCGATGTCGGCGAGCGAGACCGTGCGCGGCGCGGAGGCGATGGTGTCGCCCACCCGCAGCTCGGCCAGCGACTTGCGGAAGGGGTGGACGCCGGAGTCGGCGCGGGCCGAGCCGGTCGTCCAGCGGCCGGTGATCGCGGTGAGCTGGTCCGGCGAGCCCTGGACGGCGGTGCGCTGCATGTGGTGCAGGACGCCGCGCACGCCGCCCAGCTCCTCGCCGCCGCCGGCCCGCCCGGGGCCGCCGTGGACGAGGACCGGCAGCGGCGAGCCGTGCCCGGTGGACTCCTTGGCGTCGTCGCGGTCGAGGACCAGGACCCGGCCGTGCCAGGGCGCGAGCCCGAGCACGACGGACCGGGCCACCTGCGGGTCGTGGGTGGCGACGGAGGCGACCAGGCTGCCCTTGCCACGCGCGGCCAGGGCGACCGCCTCCTCGACGCCGTCGTAGGCGAGCACGGTCGCGACCGGCCCGAACGGCTCCACGTCGTGCGGCTCGGCGGCGCCGGGGCGGGCGCGCAGCAGCAGCGGGGTCATGAACGCGCCGCGCTCGGGGTCGCCCTCCAGCAGGGACGCGCCGCGCGGGTCGCCGTGGACGACCTCCGCGCCGGCCCGCAGCGCCTCGACCGCCTTGCGCACCTCCTCGCGCTGGCCCAGGCTGGCCAGCGGGCCCATGCGCACGCCGGGGTTGCGCGGGTCGCCGACGGTGATCGAGGACAGGCGCGCGGCCAGCGCCTCGGTCACCTGGTCCGCCAGGTTCGCCGGCACGAGCACGCGGCGGATGGCCGTGCACTTCTGGCCCGCCTTGACCGTCATCTCGGTGACGACGCCCTTGACGAACAGGTCGAACTCCGGATCGTCCGGGCGCACGTCGGGGCCGAGGATCGAGCAGTTGAGCGAGTCGGCCTCGACGCCGAGCACGACGCCGCCGTCGAGCACGTTCGGGTGGCGGCGCAGGATGCCGGCGGTGTGGGCCGAGCCGGTGAAGGCGACGGAGTCCTGGACGGTCAGCTCGTCGAGCAGCCCGGCGGGGCTGCCGGCCAGGAGTTGGAGCGTCCCCTCCGGCAGGATGCCGGACTCGATGATCTGCCGGACGGCCAGCTCGGTGAGGTAGGCGGTCTGGGCGGCGGGCTTGACGATCGAGGGCAGCCCGGCGAGGAAGGCCGGGGCCAGCTTCTCCAGCATGCCCCAGACGGGGAAGTTGAAGGCGTTGATCTGCACGGCGACGCCCGGCCGCGAGGTGTAGAGGTGCTGGCCGGCGAAGGTGCCGCCCTTGCCCAGGCGTTCCAGGCTGCCGTCGAGGAAGACGGTGTCGTTGGGCAGCTCGCGCACGCCCTTGCTGGCGTAGCTGAACAGGGTGCCGATGCCGCCGTCGACGTCGACCATGGTGTCGCGGGAGGTGGCGCCGGTGCGCGTGGACAGGGCGTACAGCGCGTCCTTGCCTTCGAGCAGGTGCTTGGCCAGCGCCTTGAGCAGGGCGGCCCGCTCGTGGAAGGTCAGGGCCCGCAGCGCCGGGCCGCCGGTGTCCCTGGCGTGCCTGACCATGGCCGCGACGTCCAGCCCCCGGCTGGAGATCCGCGCGACCTCCTCGCCCGTCGCGGCGTCGAGCAAGGGTTCCCCGTCGTCCGACGCGCGGAACCATCGTCCGGCGGCGTAGCTCTCCAGCAGCGCGCTCACGCTGTCTCCTCTCTTGCGCGGAAGCCCCGACTCATGCAACCGTATTACTGACCGAGCGATAAGTAAATAAGACCGATGTCTCGGAGGGACGATGACCACCACGCCGGCGGAGCCGGACCTGGAGGAGCGGCTGCAGTCCGCCTTCGACGCGACCATCGCGGGTCACGACCGGATCGAGCCCCGCGACTGGATGCCGGAGGCGTACCGCAGGACGCTCGTCCGCCAGATCGCCCAGCACGCGCACTCCGAGATCATCGGCATGCAGCCGGAGGGCGAGTGGATCGGGCGCGCGCCGTCGCTGCGCCGCAAGGCGATCCTGCTGGCCAAGGTGCAGGACGAAGCCGGGCACGGCCTCTATTTGTACTCCGCGTGCGAGACGTTGGGCGTCTCCCGCGCCGAGCTGACCGAACTCCTTCTGGCCGGGAAGCAGAAATACTCCTCGATCTTCAACTACCCGACGCTGTCCTACGCCGACGTCGGCACGATCGGCTGGCTCGTGGACGGCGCCGCCATCTGCAACCAGGTGCCGCTGTGCCGCACCTCCTACGGCCCGTACGGGCGCGCGATGATCCGCATCTGCAAGGAGGAGTCCTTCCACCAGCGGCAGGGCTACGAGCTGCTGATGACGATGATGCGCGGCACCGAGGCCCAGCGGGAGATGGTCCAGGACTCGGTCAACCGGTTCTGGTGGCCCTCCCTCATGATGTTCGGCCCGCCCGACGACCGCTCCCCCAACAGCGAGCGCTCGATGGCCTGGGGCATCAAGCGCAACTCCAACGACGAGCTGCGCCAGAAGTTCGTCGACATGACGGTCCCGCAGGCCAAGGCGCTCGGCGTCACGCTGCCCGACCCCGACCTGCGCTGGAACGAGGAGCGCGGGCACCACGACTTCGGGCAGCCGGACTGGTCGGAGCTGGCCGCGGTCATCCGCGGCGACGGGCCGTGCAACGCCCAGCGGATGCGCCACCGCCGCGCCGCCCACGAGGACGGCGCCTGGGTGCGCGAGGCCGCGTCGGCGTTCGCGAGCCGCACGGCGGCCGGGGCGGGCGCCCGATGAGCGCCGACCGCCGGGAATGGCCGCTGTACGAGGTGTTCGTCCGGGTCAAGCGCGGGCTCAACCACGTGCACGTCGGGTCGCTGCACGCCCCCGACGACGCGATGGCCCTGCGGCACGCCCGCGACGTCTACACCCGGCGCAACGAGGGCGTGAGCATCTGGGTCGTGCGCTCCGACGCCATCACCGCCTCCAGCCCGGACGAGAAGGACCCGCTGTTCGCGCCGAGCGGCGACAAGGTCTACCGGCACCCGACGTTCTACGACATCCCGGGCGACGTCCCGCACATGTGAGAGGGGGTCCAGCGTGAGCGATGACCACGAGAGCATCTTCGACGGCCTGACCGGCGGGGACTCCGCGCAGTGGGCGTTCGGCACGGACTTCGAGGACCCGCTGGCGGGCGTGGACACGACCGTGCCCGACGGGGTCGGCTCCGCCGAGCTGGCCGCGTACTGCCTCATGCTCGGCGACGACGCGCTGGTCATTTCGCAGCGGCTCACGGAGTGGTGCAGCCGCGCGCCCGACCTGGAGGAGGACATCGCGCTCGCCAACGTGGCGCTCGACCTGCTCGGGCAGGCGCGCCTGCTGCTGGCGCGGGCGGCCGCGGCCGACCCCGGCGTGGTGCCCGCGCTGCCCGAGGGCTCGCCGGTGCCGCCGGAGGACGCGCTGGCGTTCTTCCGCGACGCCGGGCAGTTCAGGAACGTGTGGCTGGCCGAGGTCGAGAACGGCGACTTCGCGCACGTCGTCGTGCGCCTGCTGCTGTTCTCGACGGCCCGGCTGGCGCTGCTGGAGCGGCTGTCGGCGAGCGCGGACACGGTGCTGGCCGCCGTCGCCGCCAAGGGCGTCAAGGAGGTCGCCTACCACCGGGACTGGGCGGGCCGCTGGTTCCTCACCCTGGCCCAGGGCACCGAGGAGTCGCGCCGCCGGCTCGACGCCGCGCTCGGCGAGCTGTGGCCGCTGCTGGCCGAGCTGGTCACCGCGCACCCCGTCGAGCTCGCGCTCGCCCGTTCGGGCGTCGCCGTGGAGGCCGCCGCGCTGCGCGCCGACGTGGACGCCGTGCTCGGCCAGGTGTTCACCGTGAGCGGCGTGCCCCTTCCGTCCGACGACGACGAGCCGGACGGCAACCGAGGCGGCGGCCGGGACGGCGTTCACACCCCGGCGCTGGCCGGCCTGCTCGCCGACATGCAGTCGGTCGCCCGCGCCCACCCGGCAGGCCGCTGGTGACCGCCGCCGAGCACGCCGGCCCCGCGCCCGGGGACGCCCGCGAGCGCGCCGCCCGGGTCGCGGAGCGGGTGCGGGACCCGGAGATGCCGATGCTCACCCTGGCCGACCTCGGCGTGCTGCGCGGCGTCGAGCTGCGGCCGGGCCCGGACGGCGAGGTCGTGGTCGCCTCGATCACCCCGACGTACACCGGCTGCCCGGCCATGGCGACCATGCGCGACGACCTCGTCCACGGGCTGCGGGCGGCGGGTTTCCCGCGGGTCGAGGTGCGGGTCGTGCTCGACCCGCCGTGGTCGAGCGACTGGATCTCCGAGCGCGGCCGGGACGCCCTGCGGGCCGCCGGACTGTCGGCGCCCGGACCGGCCCGGCGGACGTCCGGGCCGGTGCCGCTGACGCTCGGCCCGGCCAGGACCGCACCGGCCTGCCCGCGCTGCGGCTCCCGGGCCACCCGGCTGACCTCCGAGTTCGGCGCCACCGCCTGCAAGGCCCTCTACGCCTGCGCCGACTGCCTGGAACCGTTCGAGCATGTCAAGGAGATATGAGATGACCACGCTCGCGCCCGCGCCGGCCCGGGCGCACGCCGCCTTCCACGAGCTGACCGTGGCGGCGGTCGACCACCTGTGCGAGGACGCCGCCGCGATCACCTTCGCCGTGCCCGGCGAGCTGCGCCAGGCGTACGCCTTCCGCGCGGGCCAGTCGCTCACCCTGCGCCGCTTCGTGGACGGACGGGAGGAGCGGCGGTCGTACTCGATCTGCGCCCCGGCCGGGGACGCGCCGCGCATCGGCGTCCGGGAGATCCCGGACGGGCTCTTCTCCTCCTGGCTCGTCCGCGAGGTGCGGCCGGGCACGCGGATCGAGGTGCAGACCCCCACCGGCTCCTGGCAGGCCGACCCCGGCGCGGGCGAGCGGCACCTGTGCGTGGCGGCCGGATCGGGCATCACCCCGATGATGTCGGTCGCCTCGACGGTGCTCACCCATCCCGGCGCGCGGGTGTCGCTGCTGTACGGCAACCGCAGCAGCCGCACCGTGATGTTCGCCGAGGAGCTCGGCGACCTGAAGAACCGGTACGGCCCCCGCCTCCAGCTCGTGCACGTGCTCTCCCGGGAGCCGCGCGACGTCGAGCTGTTCTCCGGCCGGCTGGACGGCGACCGGCTGCGGCGGCTGTTCACCGAGCTGGTGCCGATCGAGACGTTCGACCACGTCTGGCTGTGCGGGCCGCTGCGCATGGTCGAGGACGCCCGCCAGGTGCTCGCCGAGCTGGGCGTCCCGGCCGCGAAGGTGCACGTCGAGCTCTTCTACGTCGACGCTCCCCCGCCTCAGCCGAGGCGGCCCGAGGGCGTGCCGGCGGGCGCGACGACCGTGCTGACGACGGTGCTCGACGGAAGGCGCACGACTGCCACCGTCTCGCGCGAGTCCACCCTGCTCGACGGCGCCCAGCAGACCCGCTCGGACCTGCCGTTCGCCTGCCGGGGCGGGGTCTGCGGCACCTGCCGGGCGGTGGTCCGCGAGGGCGCGGCGGACATGCGCCGCAACTACGCGCTCGAACCGGCCGAGGTGGATGCCGGTTTCGTGCTCACCTGCCAGACGTTCCCGGCCGGCGACCGTGTCACCGTGGACTACGACGCCTGACCCCGACGCAGAGGAGTTTTCCGTGACGAAAGCCCGCGCTCCCCAGGCGGAGCGCCCATGACCCTCATCGTCGAGGAGGGCGCCGACCGGGTGGTGTGGCGGCTCAACCGGCCGCAGGTGCGCAACGCGATCGACCGGGAGCTGGTCGCCGCGCTGCACGAGGCGTGCGCCGCCGTCGAGGACGAGCCGCGCGTCGTGCTGCTCACCGGCGAGGGCACGACCTTCGCCGCCGGGGCGGACATCGCCCAGCTCCGCGACCGCGACCGGGGCGACGCGCTGCGTGGCATCAACTCCAGGATCTTCGACCGGATCCACCGGCTGCCGATGCCGACCGTGGCCCTCGTGGACGGTTACGCCCTGGGCGGCGGGGCCGAGCTGGCCTACGCCTGCGACTTCCGGATCGGCACGCCGCGCACCCGGATCGGCAACCCGGAGACCGACCTCGGCATCCTGGCCGCCGCCGGGGCCGCCTGGCGGCTGGCCGAGCTGGTCGGGGAGCCGCTGGCCAAGGAGATCCTGCTCGCCGGCCGGGTGCTGACGGCCGAGGAGGCGCGGGCGGCGCACCTGCTCAACGACGTCGTGGAGCCGGAGGACCTGCTCGCCGCCGGTCACCGGCTGGCCGACCGCATCGCGGCGCGGGCGCCGCTGGCCACCCGGCTGACCAAGGCCGTCTTCCACGCCCCGCGCGCCGCGCACCCGTTCGTGGACGACCTGGCCCAGGCGGTCCTGTTCGAGACCGAGGAGAAGCACGCGCGCATGACGGCGTTCCTCGACCGGCGGAAGGAGCGGCGCTCATGACATCCCCATCACCCCTGCCGCACATCGTCGGCGTCTTCGGCGGCGGGCGGATGGGATCGGGCATCGCGCACGCCTTCCTCGCCGCCGGCAGCCGGGTCGTCGTCGTGGAGAGCGACCCGGGGGCCGCCGCCCAGGCCCTGGAACGGGTGACCGGCAGCCTGGCCAAGGCCGCGGAGAAGGGCAGGCTGGGCAGCCCGCTCCCGGACGTCCTGGCCCGGCTGCGCACGACGGCCGACCCGGCCGAGCTGGCCCCGTGCGAGCTGGTGGTGGAGGCGGTGCCGGAGGACGCGGCGCTCAAGGCCCAGGTGTTCGCCCTGGTCGAGCGGCAGGCGCCGGCCGCGGTCCTGGCCACGAACACCAGCAGCCTGTCGATCGGCGGGCTCGCGGCCGGCCTGGCCGCGCCGGAGCGCCTCATCGGGCTGCACTTCTTCAACCCCGTCCCGGTCAGCGACCTCATCGAGGTCGTCGTCGGCCCGCGGACCGACCCCGAGCTGGTCGAGCTGGCCCAGGAGTGGACGCGGGCGCTCGGCAGGACGCCGGTCACGGTGGCCGACTCGCCGGGCTTCGCCAGCAGCCGGCTCGGCGTCTGCCTGGCCCTGGAGGCGATGCGGATGCTGGAGGAGGGCGTGGCGAGCGCGGCCGACATCGACACGGCCATGACCCTCGGCTACCGCCACCCGACGGGCCCGCTGCGCACCACCGACGTGGTGGGCCTGGACGTGCGGCTCGCGATCGCCGAGCACCTGGCCCGCGAGCTCGGCCCCCGGTTCGAGCCGCCGCGGATCCTGCGCGACCTGGTGGCCGCCGGGCATCTCGGCCGCAAGACGGGCCAGGGGTTCTACACCTGGTGAGCCCCGGGCGCGTGCCCGGCCAGGCCGTCGAAGGCGATCGCGGTGACGGCGTCGGCGACCATCGCCCGGTCGTAGGCGCCGTCCGGGCGGTACCACTCCACCAGCGAGTTGACCATGCCGAACAGCAGCCGGCTGACCAGCGCGGGCGGCACGTCGTCGCGCAGCGCGCCCTCGGCGACGGCGTCGGCGACCAGCGCGGCGAGGCGGTCGTCGAGCCAGCGGCGGCGTTCGAGCGCGGCCAGCTCGACCGGACTGTTGCCGCGCACCCGGAGCAGGAGCGTGACGCTCGGCTGGTGGGCGACCAGCACCTCGACGCTGCGCCGCACGACCTCGCGCAGGCGTTCGTAGGCCGTGCGGCCGGCGGCGTCGCGGGTGGCGGCGGTGACGGCGGCGGTGAGCTCGTCGAGGGCGTCGTCGAGGGCCTGGCCGAGCAGTTGCTCCTTGCTGGTGACGTGGTGGTAGATGGCCGGCTTGGTCAGGCCGAGCTCCTTGGCCAGGTCTCCCATGCTGGTGGCGTCGTATCCCCTGCGGTTGAACAGCTCCACCGCGGCGCGCAGGATCGCGGCCTGGTCGTAGCCGGGTCGGCCGCGCCCGCGGCGCGGGGCGGGCCCGGCGGGCTCGGTCGTCGTCACGAAAGCCAGCATCTCACGGCAGATCAGACCTCTTCCCCGAGGCGGCCGCACCCCCGGGACGCCGGAACGCTCGCGGGGTACAGTCGTGAAGATCTTCTCCTACCCTCCGAGGAGTGAGCCCCATGACGTTGCCCGCCGACAGCCATGTGCACAGCGAATGGTCCTGGGACGCCCCGAAGGGCGACATGGAGCGTTCCTGCGCGCGGGCGGTGGAGCTCGGCCTGCCCGCCATCGCCTTCACCGAGCACGTCGACCACACGGTCTGGACGGTCGACCCCGGCGCCCTCGACGGCCACGACCACCTGCTCGCGCTGACGACGCCGGACGGTCACCTCCCTCCCCCGGCCTTCGACGCCGCGGGCTACCTGGAGGCGGTCGAGCGGTGCCGCGAGCGTTTCCCGCAGCTGCGCATCCTGAGCGGCCTGGAGCTGGGCGAGCCGCACCGGCACGCCGGGGAGGTCGCCCGCGTGCTCGCCGCCGGGCGCTTCGACCGGGTGCTCGGCTCCCTGCACAGCCTGCCCGCCGGCGACGGGTTCTGCGAGCCGCCCGGCCTGTACGCCCGCAGCGCCGCCGCCCAGGTGATCCGGGACTACCTGGCCGAGATCCCCGAGCTGGTCGCGGGCAGCGACGTGTTCGCCGTGCTGGCCCACGTCGACTACCCGGTGCGCTACTGGCCGCAGGCGGCCGGGCCGTTCGACCCGGCCGCCTTCGAGAAGGAGTTCCGGCACGCGCTGCGGGTGACCGCCGGGTCGGGCCGGGCGCTGGAGATCAACACGGTCCTGCCGCTGCACACGACGCTGCTCGGGTGGTGGCGGGAGGAGGGCGGGCAGGCCGTGACGTTCGGCAGCGACGCCCACGAGCCGTCCGTCGTCGCGCGCCGGTTCCGGGAGGCGGCGGAGCTGGCCCGGGCGCACGGCTTCCGCCCGGGCCGGGACCCGTACGACTTCTGGGGCCGTACGGGCTGACCGCCGCCCTCCGGGCCGCCTAGCGGTCCACCAGGCGGGCCCGGAGCAGCGCCAGGTCGTCCGGTGGCAGGCCGCCGGCCAGCAGGTACGCCTGCGCGCCGCCGTGCCGGTCGTCCAGGTGGGCCAGGGCGGCCAGCATGGTGTCCGCGGTGACCTCGGCGAACAGGCGCAGCGCCCTGGCCCGCCCCGCGTCGCCGTCCAGGGCGGCCAGGTGCTCGTCGAGGCGCAGGCAGACGGCCGTCATGGCGTAGTCGGCGGCGATCTCCTGCCGGGAGACGCCGGCCAGCGAGAGGGCCAGCGCGACCGCCAGCCCGGTTCTGTCCTTGCCGGAGTGGCAGTGCAGCAGGACGCCACCGTCCGGCGCGTGGGCGACGGCCGACAGGACGGCGGCGAACCGGGCGGCGCCCCGGTCGAGGATCACCCGGTAGATGCCGGGCAGGGTGTCGTCCAGCGCCTCCAGGACGGTGTCCTCGTCCCGCAGGACGGGCAGGTGGCGGCGGCCCGGCACGTCGGGGCCGGGGTCGGCCTCGCACTCGGCGGCCAGCCGGAGGTCGGCGACGAGCCGGATCCCGTGGGCCCGCAGCGCCGGGACGGCCGTGCCCCTCGGACGGTCGCCCCGCACCAGCGCGCCCCACCGGATGCGCCCGCCGTCCTCGGTGGGCAGCCCGCCGAGGTCGCGCACGTTCTCGCAGCCCGGCCAGCTCAGCACCCGGCCGCCCGACGGCGGCTCCAGGCGCTTCACGCGAGGTCCCGCAGGTTGCTGGTCCAGGCGTCGATGGTGGCCTGCCACTCCTTCGGGTCCTCCGGCCGTCCGGGCACGCCGGGCCTGGTCTGCCAGGGCAGCGGCCCCGACTCCGGCCGGTACTCCACCCCGATCGCCGCCAGCCGCGGCAGGTGGCCCGCCAGCCGCGCGCGGAAGTCCTCCAGGTCGCGTCCGGGCGGCCCCCAGACGGTCTCGGCGAAGGCCGCCAGCCGGGGGAAGACCATGTAGTCGACCCGCCGGTTGGAGTCGATCAGCTCCGTCCAGACCCCGCACTGCGCGCCGAGCACCCGTTCCGCCGCCGGGTCGTCGCGCAGCTGCGCGGGCACGGGCTCGAAGGCGTAGACGTCCTCCAGCGCCAGCACGGTCCCGAACGGCACCGGCTCGTCCTCCCCCGGCCCCTGGCGGTAGTCGAAGTAGACCTGGGTGTTGGAGCAGTTGATGACGTCGTGCCCGCGCCGGGCGGCGGCCACCGCCCCGAGGTCGCCGCGCCAGGACGCCACCACCGCCCCGGGCGCCAGCCCGCCCTCCAGGATCTCGTCCCAGCCGACCAGGCGGCGTCCCCGGGCGGCCAGGAAGTCGTCGAACTGGTGGATGAACCAGCTCTGCAGCTCCTCCTCGTCGCGCAGGCCCAGCTCCCTGATCCGGCGCTGGGCCGACGGGCTCTCCCGCCACTGCTCCTTGCGGCACTCGTCGCCGCCCACGCACACGTACGGGCTGGGGAACAGCTCCAGCACCTCGTCGAGCACGTTCTTGAAGAAGGCGACGGTGGCGTCCTCGGCGTTGAGCACGTTCCGGCCGATGCCCCAGGTCGTGCGGACCTCCAGCGGCGTGCCGAGGTTGCCCAGCTCGGGGTAGGCGGCGATGGCGGCCTGGGTGTGGCCGGGCAGGTCGATCTCGGGCACGACGGTGACGTGCCGGGCGGCGGCGTAGGCGACGATCTCCCTGAGGTCGTCCTGGGTGTAGTAACCGCCGTGGGGACGGCCGTCCATGGCGCCGTTCCAGCCGGTCTGGCTCTCCCGCCGCCACGCGCCGACCTCGGTCAGGCGGGGGTAACGCCGGATCTCGACACGCCAGCCCTGGTCGTCGGTCAGGTGCAGGTGCAGGACGTTCAGCTTGTGCAGGGCCATCAGGTCGATGAACCGCAGCAGGTCGTGCTTGGTCATGAAATGCCGGGCGACGTCGAGGAGGCAGCCGCGCCAGCCGAAGCGCGGCTCGTCCTCGATGTGCACGCCCGGCGCGACCAGGGGTTCGGTGGCGGGCGACCGGCGGTAGGCGGCGGCGGGCAGGAGCTGGCGGAAGGTCTGCGCGCCGTAGAAGGCCCCGGCGGGCCCGCCCGCGTCGATGGCGACGCCGTCGTCGCCCACGCTCAGCCGGTACGCCTCCGGGCCGAGGTCGTCGCCCAGCCCCAGGGTGATCGTCCCCGGGCCCGGCGTACCGGGCAGCAGCTCACCTCCGGTGACCTGGCCGAGCTCGGCGCGCAGCCAGGCGGCCACCCCGGTGAGCGCCGGGTCGGCGGTGAGCGCCGTGCGCCCGTCGAGGACGAACCTCCCGCGCCTGGTCCCGTGGCTGACGGGCCTGGGAACGATCTTCAAGTGCATCTCCTCACTGACAGGTGACGGTGGCGTCGGCGAAGTCGGCGTGGTCGGAGGTGGCGTTGTCCCCGCCGTTGGTCGCGACCAGCCGGACGAACCGGGCGCCCGCGACGGACGCCGTGACCTTCCTGGCGGGCATGGCGCCGGTCAGCACGCCGGAGTGCGCGACCCGGCCGCCGTCGGCCCACACCTCGAAGTCGGCCGAGCCGGCCTGGCCGACCTCGTCGTCGATGCCGGCCTGGAACTCGACCGTCGTGCACCGGCCGGCGGTGTGGAACTCGATGTCGGCGGGGGCGTGCGTGCCCAGGCCCTTGGCGTACCGGACGCCCTCGACGGTGATCGGACGGCCGTCGCCGGCGGCCCGCTCGCCGTTGCTGATGTCCTTCTCGACCGGGCCGAAGTAGTTCGTGGCCCTGGTCCAGGCCAGGTCGCTCAGGTAGGTGCGGCCCGTGCCCGGCGCCCTGGCGACGATGACGACGGCGACGGCGCGCCGGTCGCCCTGGGTGAAGGCGACCTCGTAGGTGCCGGGCGCGGCGTCCGCGGGCGGGGTGACCGTCCAGGTCACGGTGAACGTCTCGGCGGCGCCGAGCCGGGCGGTCGTGGCCGGCGTGCGGGCCTCGGCGCGCCAGCCGTCCGGCGCGGACGCCTTGACCTCGACGTCCCGCAGCGGGGCGGTGGCCCCGGTGTTCGTGACGCGGGTGACCAGCTCGCCGGGCACGCCGGGCTCCAGCACCGAGGGCCGGTCCTCGCCGAGGAAGCGCGGCGGGTCGGCCTCGAAGGTCACCAGCGGCGGCGCCTGCTCCCGGCTCTCCGAGACCCGGTAGAGCACCGCCGCGTGCGCCGGGACCTGCGCCGACAGCACGTCCTTCGTCGAGCTGACCGCGCCGGACCACAGCTCCTCGACCCGGTGGCGGGAGCCCGCGCCGAGCCGGGTGGAGATGACCGCCGCCCGGTCGCTCTCGTTGAACAGCGCGATCGCCCGGTCGCCGCCGTCCAGGGGCTTGGCCAGGACGTGGTACCAGCCGTCGGAGGCGACGAGCCGGCCGTGCGCGCCCAGCCGGTCCTGGTCCACCGCGATCACCTTGGGGTTGGCGACGACGGCCGCCGGTGCCTTGGCCGGGTCGGCCTGCAGGACGAGCGGCGCGGCCCCCATGGCCCACAGCGTGAACTGGGCGCGGTACTCGGTCTCGGTCATCCCGCCGCGCCCGGCCTGGATCAGGTCGGGGTCGGCCCAGCTGCCCGGCCCGGCGTACTCGGCTCTGAGCTGGTTGGTCTCCCAGATGTCCACCATGCTGGGGTAGCTGTCGGGGATGGGCTTGTTGTAGACGTTCGTCCGCCAGGTGGTGGCGCCGGCGTCCTTGCCCCACAACCAGGGCACGGTGCTGCCGTCCTCGTTGTTCATGGCGAACACCACGCCGTCGCCGAGGGCCTGGCGCATGCGCGGGTAGAGGGTTTGGGCGATCTGCTGCACGTTCTGGCCGGGGAAGTCGGCCGTGGGGACGTTGCACCAGTCGTACTTGACGTAGTCGGCGCCCCAGGCCCTGAGCTGGGCGGCGTCGGCGGCTTCCTGCCTGTAGGAGCCGGGGCCGCCGCCGGAGCACGCCTTGGTGCCGGCCGACAGGCTCAGGCCGAGTTTGAGGCCCTTGGCGTGCAGCTCGTCGGCCAGCGCCTTGACGCCGCCCGGGAAGCGGGCCGGGTCGGGGGCCAGGGCGCCGCCGCTGCGCTGGGCGGCCAGCCAGCAGTCGTCGAGCACGACGTACCGGTAGCCGAGCGGCGCGAGCGGGGCGAGGGCGCCGGCGGCCTGGCGGACGGCCGCCTCGGAGACCGAGCAGCCCAGGGACCGGCTGCTCCAGCCCATCGGGGGCGCCGCGACGGCCGCCGCGGTCGCCACGGAACCGGGTAAGGGCGCGAAGGGCAGGGCGAGGAGGGCCGCCGCGACGGCGGCCGTGATCGTGCGCATGGGGATCCCGTCAGGCTGGGTGGAGGCTCGGGTCGCCCGGCTCGACGACGAACGAGCCGGAGGTGTAGGCGGGCGCGTACGGCTCGGTCACCCGGGACAGCGAGCGGAAGTCGACCTTCATCTCCTGCTGGGTGAGCTTGGCGCGGACGTAGCCGCGGCGGCCGTTGAAGAACTTCACGTGCGGGTTCTCGGCGAGCAGCGTCTGGGTGTTGGGGTACTCGTCGAGGCCGTTGCCGGCGCTGGTGACCGACGTGGTGACCAGCTCGACCGCGACGGACTTCGACTCGGGGTCCTGGAAGTCGCGCTTGACCTCCCCGGCCCAGTGGGAGTGCACGTCGCCGGTGAGGACGACCGCGTTGCGCCGGTAGTCGTCGATGGCGGCGGTCAGCCGGTTGCGGGAGGCGACGTAGCCGTCCCAGCCCTCGTTGGAGTAGCCCTTGCCCTCGCCGTTGGTCCAGTCCATCTCCATGAGGAAGACCTGCTGGCCGAGCAGGTCCCAGGTGGCCTGGGAGCCCTTGAGCTGCCCGTCGAGCCAGGACTCCTGCTCGCCGCCGAGCATCGTGCGGTTGGGGGCCAGCCGCTCGGCGCAGTCGGCGCCGACCGTGCCGCTCCTGCCGGTGCAGGCGTACAGGTCGCGGTACTGGCGGGTGTCGAGCATGTGCAGGTTGGCGACCGCGCCCCAGCGGATCGTGCGGTAGAGCCGCAGGGCCGGGCCGTCGGGGCGCTGGGCGCGGCGCAGCGGCATGTTCTCGTAGTACGCCTGGAAGGCCGCGGCCCGGCGGGCGAGGAAGGGCGGGTCGGGCTGCTCGGGCACGTCGCCGGCCCAGGCGTTCTCGATGTCGTGGTCGTCCCACACGACCACCCAGGGGGCGATCGCGTGGGCCAGCCGCGACTCGGGGTCGGCCTTGTGCTGGGCGTGCCGCAGCCGGTATCCGGCCAGGTCGAGGCATTCGCCGCCGGCCTGGTCGCGGACGGGGTACTTGTAGTCGCCGTACTCGTAGATGTAGTCGCCGAGGAAGGCGATGAGGTCGGGGTGGTCCTCGGCCATCCGCCGGTAGGGGGTGAACCAGCCGGTCTGGTAGTCGGCGCAGGAGGTGAACGACAGGTTCAGGGGGCGGGAGCGGGCGCCGGGGGCGGGGGCGGTCAGGGTGCGGCCGACCTCGCTGATCTCGCCCTCGGCGCGGAAGCGGTAGAAGTACTCCGCGCCCGGGCGCAGGCCCTCCAGCTCGACGTGCACGCTGTGGGCCGACTCGCGGCGGGCCTGCTCGACGCCCTGGCGCACGACGTGGCGGAAGTTCTCGTCGGAGGCGAGCTGCCACTGCACCGGCACGACGCGGTCCGGCATGCCGCCGAGCCCGTCGAGCGCGACCGGGTCCATGGCGAGCCTGGTCCAGAGGACGACGCCGTCCGGCGTGGGCTCGCCGGAGGCGACGCCGAGCTGGAACGGGTCGGACAGGGGGGCACGCCGGGCCGCCGCGCGCACGGGTGAGGCACCCAGTGCGGCGGCGAGGCCCAGGCTCGCGCCCCCGGCGAACAACGATCGCCGGGTGATCAATGGAGCTCCTACTCGATGGAGGCGTTGCCGGCGGCCACGGCCTGGTCGGCGGCCTGCTGGGGGGTGAGCTTGCCGAGGTACATCTCGTTGAGGATCTGGTTGAGCTTGTTCTCGAAGCCGGTGAAGCCGGTGGTGACCGGCAGCGGGAAGGTCTGGCCCTCCGACTCCTCCTGGAACGGCGAGACGTCGAGCTTCTTGGACTTCCAGTAGTCGACGTAGCCCTGCGCCAGCCCGTTGAGCGCGGGGAAGACGTAGCCGCCGTCGGCCATCATCTTCTGCGGCTCCTCGGTGCCGAGCCAGGTGGCCAGCTTCATCGCCTCGGCCGGGTGGGCGCTCTTGGCGGAGACGGCCTCGGACAGGCCGTTGAGGTTCACTGAACGGCCCTGCGGGCCCTCGGGCATGGCGGCGACGCCGATCTCGAAGTTGGCCTCCGGCGCGACGAACGGCAGCAGCGCGTTGTTCGCCGGGAACATGGCGACCTTCCCGGCCTTGAACATGTCGGTGACCTTGCCGGTGGGCGGGTTGGTCTGGGTGGCCGGCGGCGAGACGTGGTGCTTGTTGACCAGGTCCACGCCGAACTGCAGCCCCTGGACGGAGGCGGCGTCGTTGAAGGTGTAGTTGCCGAAGGGCTTGTCCAGCAGCTTGCCGCCGTTGGAGCTGACCCAGTTCATCCACTGCGTCTGGTAGTGGTTCCAGGAGGCGAAGCCGTACGTGGTGGCCTTGGCGGGGTCGAAGCCGGGCTCGCCGGGGTGCTTGCCGGCCTCGTCCACGGTGAGCTTGCGGGCGGTGTCGAGCAGGGTGCCGGAGCCGTCGGCCGCCCAGGTGAGCTTGTCCGGCATGGTCACGCCGGCCTTGGCGAACAGGTCCTTGTTGTAGAGCAGGCCGACGATCCCCCAGTCCTTCGGCACGCCGTACAGCTTGCCCTGGTAGGTGAACGAGCCGACCACGGTCTGGTGGTATTTGGAGCCGTCCACCTGGACGGGCGCCAGCACGCCCTTGGTGACGAACTCGGGGAACTGGGTGGGGCTCATCCAGAAGACGTCCGGCGCGGTCCCGGCGACGGCGTCGGCGGTGAGCTTGGTCCAGTACTGGTCGTAGGGCAGCAGTTCTATCTTGACGTCGATGCCCGGGTTGGCCTTCTCGAAGGCGGCCATCACCTTCTCGTAGCCGACCTTCTGCTGGTCGTCCCAGAGCCGGTAGGTGAGCGTGACCTTGCCGGAGTCTCCGGAGCCCGACCCGCAGCCGGACAGGATGAGCGTGGCGGCGCAGAGCAGCGCCCCGGCCCAGCGAATCGGGGGGGATTGCAACATTCGCTGACCTCTTGTTCGTGTGCTACTTGAGGCCGGTGAGGACCACCGACCGGACGATGTGTCTTTGGAAGAAGACGAAGACGGCCACCATCGGCACGAGCGCGATCAGCCCGCCGGCCATCATCAGGTTGTAGTCGACGCCGATGCCGACCTTGAGGGTGGCGAGCGCCACCGTCATCACCCTGGTCTCGTCGCCGCTGGTGATGATCAGCGGCCAGATGAAGCTGTTCCACGACGAGATCACGGTGATGATCGTCAGGGTGCCGAGCGCCGGGCGGCACAGCGGCAGCAGGATGCGCAGCAGGACGGTCATCGCCCCGGCCCCGTCGATCCGGGCGGCCTCCTCCAGCCCGGCGGGCAGGGACTTGAAGAACTGGCGCATCAGGAAGATGCCGTACGGGGTGCCCAGCACGTACGGGATGAGCAGGCCGTACCAGGTGTTGACCAGGCCGAGCTCGCGCATGATGAGGAACAGGGGGATCATCGTGACCGCGCCCGGCACCATCATGGTGGCGACGTACAGCCAGAACAGGGCCTCCCTGCCCCGGAAGCGCAGCCGCGCGAAGGCGTAGGCGGCGAAGGTGGTGAAGACGAGCTGTCCGAGGGTGAGCACGACCGTCATCAGCAGGGTGTTGAGCACGTACCGGGGGAAGTCGCCGCTCAGCAGCCGGGTCAGATTGGCGGTGGTCGGCGGCAGGCCGGGCAGCCACGGCTCGGTGGAGCTGAGCTGCGACTGCGTCTTGAACGCGGTCAGCACGACCAGCAGGTACGGGAAGACGGAGACGAACGCGCCGGCCGCGAGCACGACGTGGAGCAGGGTGCGCTTGATCATGGGGGGCCTCAGCTCAGGTCGTAGGTGGTGCGCTTGCCGAAGAACCTGACCTGCGCCAGCGTCACCAGCAGGATGACCCCGAACAGCAACATCGACAGGGTCGAGGCGTAGCCGAAGTCGAACTGCTTGAACGCCGTCTCGTAGATGCGGAAGTTGAGCACTTCGGTGCTCTGGCTGGGGCCGCCGTTGGTCATGACGTAGACGGTGTCGAACACCTGGAAGGCGCCGATCAGGTTGGTCACCATGACGAAGAACATCGTGGGGTTGAGCAGCGGCAGCGTGATGCGCCAGAACCGCTGGGCGGGGGTGGCGCCGTCGGTGGCGGCGGCGTCGTACAGCTCCTTGGGGATGCCCTGGAGGCCGGCCAGGAAGAACAGCATGGTGTAGCCGGTGTGCTGCCAGACGTTGACCAGCGCGATCGCGGGCAGCGCCCAGGCGGGGTCGGACAGCCAGTCCGGGCCGGTGACGCCGGCCAGGCCGAGCAGGCTGTTGAGCGCGCCGTCGCGCGGGTCGAAGATCCAGTTCCAGACCAGGCCGAGGACGATCGGGGTGGCCATCCACGGGATCAGGTACAACGAGCGGTACAGCCGCAGGCCCTTGACCTTGCGGTCCAGCAGCAGCGCCAGCACCAGGGCCAGCACGGTCTGCAGCGGGATGCACAGGAGGACGTACAGGAGGGTGACGCCCAGCGCGTGCCAGCTCTCGCCGTCGGCGGCCAGCCGGCGGTAGTTGTCCAGCCCGGCGAACGTGGGCTCCGACAGCAGCTCCCAGTCGAAGAAGCTGAGCACCAGGACGATGACGACCGGCAGCAGTAGGAACGCCACCACCCCGAACAGGCTGGGCCCGACGAACAGGTAGGCGTGCCAGTCACGGGTGCGCCTGCGCGGCGGCCGCCGCGGGGCCTCCTTGGCGGCGGCCCGGACCGTCTCGGTGATCACGACGGGTCCGTGGCGGTGGGGACCAGCAGGCGGCGGGTGGTCTCCAGCCCCCACTCGTCGAGGGCGGCGATCGGGTCGCTGGAGCCGCGCAGGCCGCCGGTGCCCTCGATGTGCGCCGCCCACTCCTGCCGGGCCTCCACCTCGGGCCGCACGATGAGGCAGTCGGGGTCGTTGACCCACCAGCGGGCGTGCAGGAACTCGCGGGCCGCGCCGGTCAGCCGGGCGCCGAGCTGGGAGGGCTGGCTGATGTCGCCCGACCGGGGGTGCAGGGTGGGCGCGATGTCGGGGCTGACCCGCATGATGTCGACCAGCCCGATGCTGGGCAGCATGGGCGCGCCGCAGCCGTGCAGGGTGGCCTCGGGGCCCGCGCCGCGCCGCACGAGCTCCAGCCCGCGCCGGTAGGCCGCGATCGGGTCGAGGTCCTCGTGGCGGCGGCCGGCCAGGGCGCCGGCGTAGAGGTAGTCGAGCTTGAAGTGGGTGACGCCCATGGCGGCGAAGGCGGCGAACACGTGGACCAGGTGCTCGGCCGCGCCGGGGTGGGTGACGTCGAGGACGGCGAGGTCCTGGTTCCACATGCGGCCCGCGTACGCGCCGTCCACCAGCCAGTCGGGGTGCTCGTGGAACAGGCGGCTGTCGTGGCCGACCAGGAAGGGGGCGGTCCAGATGCCGGCGCGGCGGCCGGAGCCGGTGACGCGGTCCAGGGCGCGGGCGAGGGAGCCGAAGCCGGGCCTGGGGTCCAGCCAGTCGCCGATGCCGGCCTCGTAGCCGTCGTCGACGAGGAACATGTCGGCGGTCAGGCCGTGCCGGTCGGCCAGCGCCAGGTTCTCCAGGACGTCGGCGTCGGTGACCTTGTCCCAGTAGCCGTACCAGGTGCACCACATGGGAGGGACGGCGGGGAACGTCCTGGGTTCTGCCATGCCGTCCGCCCAGTCGCGCAGGGCCCGGCCGAGGTCGCCCTCCACGCGGTGGTGGCGTACCGGGCCGTCGGCGGAGACGACCAAGCGGTCGCCCTCCCGGCGGGCCCGGACGGAGGGCACCTGGAGCGGTCCGGGCGCGCTCCACAGCTCGACCGCGCCGTCGCCGGTCTCGACGGCCAGCAGCCCCTCGCCCTGGAAGACGCCGTCGGGGACGGGCGTCTCGGGGCGGTAGCAGAGGATCTGGATCGTCTCGTCGGCGGGTCTGGGCGGAAGGTCCCCGAGGCCGTAGGCGCCGGTGGGGCTCCACGACTGCCAGCCGTGCTCGAACACCCGGGTCCGGGCCTGGTCGCACCTGATCTCGCCGACGTCAACGAATGACATCAGACCTCATCTCTCTCAACTTACGAAGGAGCGCTTCATTAGTAGCACCGTCGGTTTCGGAGGGTCAACGCCCAATTTGAAGGGGTTCGTGGGTGGTGCGCCGTCGAGCTGGCCCCTGGCATAATCTCTGCTTACAGAGGAGACCTACGTTAAGGACGGCGATGGCGGATCTACGCGGCGGCGACCTGTCACGGCTGCGACAGCTCAACTCGCTGACCGCCATCCGGGCCTTGCGCCGGGCCGGCCCGCTCACCCTGTCGGCGCTGGCCGAGCGCACGGGGTTGTCGCGGCCGTCCATGAAGGAGGTCGCCGGCGAGCTGATGGACCTGGGCTGGGTGGAGGAGGTGCCGCCGAGCCCCGGCTCGATGGGCCGCCCGGCCCGCCGCTACCGCTTCCGCGCCGACAGCGGCTACCTGGTCGGCGTCGACGTGGGCGGCCACAACATCCGCGCCGCCCTGTCCGACCTCGACGGCGAGATCCTGGCCGAGACCCGCCAGCCGGTGCTGCCGGACGCGCCGCTGGAGGAGCGCCTGGCCGCGATCGAGCGGGCCGTCTCCGGCTGCCTGTCGCTCGGCCGCGTCGCGGTCTCCGACCTGTGGACGATCGCCGTCGGCACCATCGGCATCATCGACATCGAGGGGCGGGTCATCTACTCGGCCGCCGTCCCGTCCTGGCGCGACCTCGACCTGGCGGGCCGGATGCGGGAGATGTTCCCCTGCCAGGTGCTGATCGAGAACGACAGCCGCCTGGCCGCCATGGCCGAGACCCGGCGCGGCGTCGCCCAGGGCGCCAAGGACGTGGTGTTCCTGCACGTCGGCAGGCGCATGGGCGCCGGGCTGATCATCGGCGGCCGGGTCCACCGGGGGTTCGGGGCGGCGGCCGGGGAGATCTCCATGCTGCCCGAGGCCCGCTGGTTCGACGCGCCGGAGCACCTCAACTCGTGCGCGGCCGTCCCCGAGGGCACGCCGCCGGAGGACGCGGCGGGCTACACGCTGGCCGCCGCCAGGAACGGCGACCCGGTGGCGCTGGAGGCGGTCGGGCGCTATCTCGACGATCTGGCCGTGGGCGCGGCCGCCATGGTGCTCGTCCTCGATCCGCAGGTCGTGGTGCTGGGCGGCGGGTTCTCCAGGTCGGCGGACGTGCTGCTCGGGCCGCTGCGCGAACGGCTGGAGCGGCGGTGCATGCGCATGCCGGAGGTGCGGGCGTCTACGCTGGGCGACGAGTGCGTGGTGGCGGGGGCGATCGACTACGCCGTCGACCACCTCGACGAGCAGCTCTTCACCCCCGAGAGCGGCCCGCTGCCCCTCACCCGCTGACCGTTGTCTGCAGAATTACTGCAATCGGTTGTTGCAGAAATGACCACGCCACCAGGCACAACGCTCGAAGCGTTTGCAGTTTTACCTGGACGTCTTGACCTTTCCTCGGCACGAAGCCACTGTTACTGCAACCGGTTGGCAAGGCTCGCGCGGCACCCCCCTTCCACTCCTCCATCGAAACGGAGCTGGACGTGCGTAAGAACCAACCCTTGGCGACGAGACTGGCGGTCGTGCTGACCACCGGCCTGCTCACCGCCGGCGGCCTGGTCGCCGTGCTGAACACGCCCGCCTCGGCGGCACCGGCCGGCGGGAACTACACGCTGGTCAACGGCGGCAGCGGCCTGTGCGCCACCGTGCCGGGGCAGAGCACCGGCGACGGCGTGCAACTCGCGCAGAACGCCTGCGCCGAGGCCGCCGGGCAGGTCTTCACCCTCACCGCCGCCGGGAGCGGCTTCCAGGTCAAGGCGGCGCACAGCGGGAAGTGCGCCGGCGTCCGCGACGCCTCCACCAGCGCGGGCAAGGCCGTGCAGCAGGAGACCTGTACGGGCGCCGCCTCCCAGACCTGGCAGCTCACCGCCGCCGGCGACGCGTACCGGATCGTCAACGCCAACGGTGGGAAGTGCCTCAACGTCAAGGACAACGCCACCGCGCCGGGCGCGCTGCTGCAGCAGAACTCCTGCGACTCGGCCGCCACCAAGCAGTGGACCCTGAAGCCCGCGGGCGGCGGACCCACCACCAGCCCCACCCCGACCCCGACCGTCACGCCCACCGTCCCGCCCACCGACGCCCTGTACGTCTCCCCGACCGGCAGGGACGGCGCGACCGGCACCCGGTCCGACCCGACGACGCTCACCTCCGCCATCACCCGCGTCGCCGCGGGCGGCACGATCTACCTGCGCGGCGGCACGTACGCCTTCAGCCAGACGGTCACCATCGCCCCCGGCAACGACGGCACCGCCGCGGCCCGCAAGAAGTTGTCGGCCTACCCCGGCGAGACGCCGGTGCTGAACTTCGCGGCCCAGAGCGAGGACCCGGCCAACCGCGGGCTCGCCGTCAACGGCTCGTACTGGCACCTGTACGGCATCACCGTCGAGCGCGCCGGCGACAACGGCATCTTCGTGGGCGGCAGCGGCAACATCATCGAACGGTCGGTGACCCGGTACAACCGCGACACCGGGCTGCAGCTCTCCCGGATCGCCTCGGACACGCCGCAGAGCCGGTGGCCGTCCGGCAACCTCGTCCTGAGCACGGTCTCGCACGACAACGCCGACTCCGACGGCGAGGACGCCGACGGCTTCGCCGCCAAGCTGACCGTCGGCCCCGGCAACGTCTTCCGGTACGCGGTGTCCCGCAACAACATCGACGACGGCTGGGACCTGTACACCAAGACCGAGACCGGCCCGATCGGCCCGGTCACCGTCGAGGACTCGCTGGCCTACGGCAACGGCACGCTCAGCGACGGCAGCCAGGCCGGCAACGGCGACCGCAACGGCTACAAGCTGGGCGGCGAGGACATCAAGGTCGACCACGTCGTGCGGCGCAACATCGCCTACCGCAACGGCAAGCACGGCTTCACCTACAACCGCAACCTCGGCACGATGTCGATCACCGGGAACGTCGCCGTCGACAACGCCGAGCGCAACTTCTCCTTCGACGGCGGCACCTCGGTGTTCCGCGACAACACCTCGTGCCGCTCCGGCAGCGGCGCCAACGACAAGATCGTCGGCTCCGCGGACGCGTCCAACCAGTTCTGGTCCGGCTCGAACGGCTCCCGCTGCTCGGCCTACGGCGGCGCCCTGAACTGGTCCTTCGCCGCGGACGGTCGCCTGGTGGTGACCTTCGGCGGCGTCCCGGTCGTCCCGGCGGGCTGACCGGCGGCCCCTGAGGTCCGGGACCCGCGTCAGGGTCCCGGGCCTTCGCCGCGTCGGTGGGGTAAACGAGGCGGAAGTGGAAAAGGTGGCCTTGTGAGGGCCTCCCGGTGAGGCCGCCGCGTCCCGTACGAAGAAAGAGCAGACGCCATGCCGTCTTCTGCCCTGCACCGTTCCATCCAGGTCGCCGAGCCCGGCGGCGCCCTGGCCCAGGCCCCGGCGCATACCCGCGAACCGGGCCCCGGCCAGGTGCGGATCACCGTCGAGGCGTGCGGGGTGTGCCATTCCGACGCCCTGATCATCAGCGGCGCGCTCCCGGGCGCCGCCTTCCCCGTCACGCCGGGGCACGAGATCGCCGGACGCGTCGACGCGCTCGGCGACGGCGTCGCGGGCTGGTCCGTGGGCGACCGGGTGGCGGTCGGCTGGTACGGCGGGAGCTGCGGCCACTGCGACGCCTGCCGGGAGGGCGACGGGGTGCTCTGTCCCGAGCTCCAGGTGCCGGGCGCCGCCTACCCGGGCGGGTTCGCCGACTCGGTCGTGGCGCCGGCCGTCGCGCTGGCCGCGATCCCCGACGAGCTGACCGCGGTGCAGGCGGCGCCCCTGGCCTGCGCGGGCGTGACCGTGTTCAACGCGTTGCGGCGCAGCTCGGCGCGGCCTGGCGACACCGTCGCGATCCTCGGGCTGGGCGGCCTCGGCCACCTGGGCGTGCAGTTCGCCGCGCGGATGGGCTTCGACACGGTCGCCATCGCGCGCGGGAGCGACAAGGAGCCGCTGGCCCGCGAGCTCGGCGCCGCCCACTACATCGACGGCGCCGCCGAGCAGGCCGCCGACGCGCTGCTGGCGCGGGGCGGGGCCAAGGTGGTGCTGGCGACGGTGACCAGCTCGGCGGCGATGTCCGGCACGATCGACGGCCTGGGCCGGCGCGGCGAGCTCGTCACCGTCGGCATCGACACCGACCCGCTGGCCGTCACTCCGCTGCAGCTCGTCGGCGGCGCCCGCCGGGTCTACGGGCACGCCTCCGGCATCGCCGTGGACACCCAGGACACCATGAGGTTCGCCGCGCGGAGCGGCGTGCGGGCCTGGACGGAGGAAGTGCCGCTGGAGGAGGCCGCGACGGCGTACCAGCGGATGATGTCCGGGCAGGCCCGCTTCCGCATGGTCCTGACCACCGGCAACTGAGGAGGGCGGCCATGACCGAGTCCTACGACCCGCGCCGCACCGCGGTGCTGCTGGTCGATCCGTACAACGACTTCATCTCCGAGGGCGGCAAGGTGTGGCCGCGGCTCGGGCCGGTGGCGCAGGCGATCGGCCTGCTGGACAACCTGCGGGCGGTGATCGCCGCGGCGCGCGCGGCCGGCGTGCGGGTGGTGTTCGTCCCGCACCGCCGCTGGCAGCCGGGCGACTACGAGAGCTGGGTCCATCCGAACCCGACGCAGCACGGCATCCAGGAGCGGCACACCTTCGCCCGCGGCTCTTGGGGCGGGGAGTTCCATCCCGACCTCCAGCCGGAGGAGGGCGACGTCGTCGCCGCCGAGCACTGGGCGCAGAGCGGGTTCGCCAACACCGACCTGGACCTCCAGCTGCGGCAGCGCGGCGTCACGCACGTGGTGGCCGTGGGCGTGCTGGCCAACACGTGCGTCGAGTCCACCGGGCGGTTCGCCATGGAGCTGGGCTACCACGTGACGCTGGTGCGCGACGCGACCGCCGCGTACCTGCCGGAGATGTTGCACGCCGCGCACGAGCTCAACGGCCCCACCTTCGCCCACGCCATCCTGACCACGGAGAACCTGGTCGCGGCCTTCTCACGGGGCTGACCGGGCCGGGCCGGGGCTCGGGCGGGCGGGGCGGGTGGCCGTCCAGTAGGACCGGGCCGTCCCGGCGGCCAGGCCGGCCACGACGAGCCCGATGATCCCGTGGTACCAGCGCCAGCCGACGCCGAGGCCGACGAACCCGTCGAGGACCATGATGCCCGCGCCTCCGCCGAGCGCCGCCAGCATCACCGCCAGCACGGCGAGCATCGCGGCCCGCGGCAGCCGGCGGCCCGCGGCGGTGACGGTGGCCACGGCGACACAGGCCCCCAGCACCCCGGAGGCCGCCGCGAACCCCTGCGCGAGTGACGGGTATAGGAAGTAGCGCGCGGCCTCGGCCGCCGGGACGGGCGGCCCGCCGGGGAAACCGAGCCTGCCCTGGACGGCGAAGGCGGCCTTGCCCGCCGCGTACCCGAGCATCAGCGCCGCAAGCCCGTACGCCGGCCAGCGCCGCGGGCGATGAGAGTCGACCATGCCCGCAACGCTAGGGACCGCCCGGCGCCCGCCCCTCCCCACTGCGCGCGAACCTCCTCCCCCGTCAGAGGGATCCCACCCGCCTTCCGCGCCGTCGAGGGGCCCGAGATTCGGTGGCCGGAATTCATGCCATTCTTCTTCCGGAAATTCGGGGCTATCGTTTCGCCATCTCATGGATTCAATGTCCGGACATATCCGTTTCCGGCGTTAATTCATTCCTATGGAGGTGGCTTCATGCCCTCACGGCTGTGGAGAATCGCGGGCGCGCTCGCGCTCGCCGTCCCGTTCACGGTGGCCGCACCGGCCGTGGCGAGCGCGGCGGACCCGCCGTCGGTGGTGATCGACTCCGCCGAGCCGGCCCCCGGCCTGATCCGGCTGACCGGCCGCTTCACCACCGCCTACGACGTGTCCGTGGTGGTGGACGGCGAGCGCGTGGACCGGGCCGAGGTCACCGACCCGGACGCCGACGACAGCGGAACCTGGTCCTACGACCTCGACACCGCCGCCCTGGACGGCGAGATCGAGGTCTACGCCAAGGCCACGGCCGCCGACACCCGCTACGGCGCCTGGTCGCCGCCGCTGACCCTGCGCGTGGACAATCCGCAGGCCAGGGCCCCGCGCGTGGCGATCGCCGAGCCCGCCGACGGGGCCCGGCTCACTCGTCCCACGCCGGTCCGGGTGGACGTGGCCGGCGCGGACGTGCGCTCGGTCCGGGTCCGCGTCAACGGCGGCCCCTGGCAGCCCGCCGCCGGCGCGCGAGGACGCTACGTCACGCTGCTGAACCCGGCCGGGTACGGCGACGTGATGGCGAGCCTGGAGGCCGAGGCGGTCGACGCGCGCGGCCACGTGTCCAGGTCGTCCACCACGTACGTGGCGCTCGGCGCGGCGCGCGGGCAGGCCCCGGTGCCGCACCGGCAGGACCGGGCGATGTGGATCTGGGAGAAGGCGTCCTACAACCTGGTGCTCAACCCGGGGTCGCGCCGCCTGCTGGAGACCGTCCTGCCCGCCGGATCGACGCTCTACCTGGGCGTGGACACCTACGCCGGGCGCGACATGATCGAGGACGCGCGTCCAGAGCTGCGTGACCTGGTGGCCTGGGCGCACGGCCGGGGCATGAAGGTGCACGCCACCGTCGCCGGCGGGACGCGGCCGCCGTACCTGGGGGCGCTGTCCCGCTACCGCGAGCGGGCCGTCGGGGAGATGGAACGGGTGCTCGACTACAACCTGTCCTCCAGGCCGGCGGAGCGGTTCGACGGGATCAACGTCGACATCGAGCCGTACAGCCTGCCCTGGTTCACCAGCGGCAGGCCCGACGTGCAGATCCAGTGGCTGGACACGCTGCGCGCGATGATCGCCCGCCGGGACGCCTCCGGGCAGCCGCTGCTGTTCGGCCCGGCCGTGCCGCGCTGGCTGGACACCTCCGCCTGCTGCACCGGCATCACCTACGGCGGGACCACCCGCACCCTGGCCGAGCACGTCCAGGACCTCAGCGACTACATCGCGATCATGGACTACCGCGACCAGGCGGACGGCGGCGCCGGCATCATCGCGCAGGCGGCCGGCGAGCTGGCCTACGCCGAGCGGATCGGCAAGCCGCTGTCGGTGGTGGTCGGCGTGGAGACGCTGGACATCGCGACCAGCGGCGACCCCGCCGGCATCACCTTCCGCGAGGAGGGCAGGGACGTGCTGGAGGCCGAGCTGGCCAAGGTCTCCCAGGCGTTCGGGGGCAGCCCGGCCTTCGCCGGGATCGCGCTGCACCACTACGACTCCTACCGGGAGCTGCCCACGGTCTGGGGGCCCACGGCCAGGTGGCCCGAGCCGCCCGCCGACTCCGGGCCGCCCACGGGCGTGGCCTCGCCGCCGCGGGCCGTGGCGTTCGGCCACGCCACGGTGGACCTGACGTACGGGCGGGCGCGCGACGACACCGAGGTCGCCCACTACGAGGTGCACCGCTCGACCGAGGCGGGCTTCACCCCCGGCCCCGGCACGCTCGCCGGGAAGGCCCGCGGCCTCACCCACACCGACACCGGCCTGCTGCCCGCCACCACCTACCACTACCGGGTCGTGCCGGTGGACGTGGCCGGTCACCGCGGCCCGCCCTCGGCCCCGGTCACCGTGACGACCGGCGCGAGCGGCCTGCGGCCCATGGTCGTGCAGTCGGCGGCGGTGACGGTGGAGGGCGGCGCGGCCCGCGTACGGCTGCGCGTGGTGGACCTGGAGAGCGGGCAGCCGGTGGCCGCCACGGTCCGCGGGCGGTTCACCTTCTCCGCCGGCCGCTACGTGACGGTGACCGCGAGCGCCGACGGCTGGGCCACCGCGACGTCGGAGGCGCTGAAGCAGCCGACCGGCGAGGTGGGCTTCGCCGGTCACCGCCTGACCGCCGCGGGCCACTACTGGGCCGCCGCCTACGACCGCGACAAGGACGTCACGGCCCGCTGGTGACCCCCAATCGGAGGGAATTCATTCCTAATATGCCGCGAATAACGGAGTGAATTTAGGGTTGACATTACTTTGGAATGGCGAGAAGAATCCCGTTATGGAGCCACCTGAAGGAATGAATTCCCTCCCCAGGGGAAGGCGATTCCGCACCCTCGCGGCGCGCCTGCGGCAGGAGATCGTGCAGGGCCGCTGGCCGGTCGGCGGCCGGCTGCCGACCGAGTCCGAGCTGGCGCAGACCTACTCGGTCGGGGTCAACACCGTGCGCCGCGCGGTCGACCTCCTGGTCGAGGAGGGGCTCGTCCGGCGGCGGCAGGGGTCGGGCACCTTCGTGACCAGCTCCGTCACCCCGGGGGCCAGGCCGCGTCTCATCGGCGCGCTCGTCCCGTCGAACACCTACTACTTCCCGCAGGTCGTGCAGGGCATCGAGCGGGCGGCCACCGCCGCCGGCGTGCAGCTCGTGCTGGCCTGCTCCAACTACGACCCCGACGTCGAGGCCGGGCAGATCCAGCAGCTCGTCGACGTCGGCGTGGCCGGTCTGCTGCTGGTGCCCAACCTGCACCTCGCCGCCGACCCCGACGCCCACCTGGCCCGCCTGCGCGGGCTGCCCGTGCCGTACGTGCTGGTGGAACGCCGCCCGGCCGACCCCCGCCCGGCCGACCCGACCTCCTACGTCTGCACCGACGTGCACGGCGGCGGCTACGCGGCGGTGCAGCACCTCAGCGGGCTCGGCCGCAGCCGGATCGGCTACCTCGGCCGCATCGGCACCGCCAGCTCCGAGCAGGTCTTCGCGGGATACCGCCAGGCCGTCGCCGACCTCGGGCTTCCGGAGATCCCGGAGGCCGTGGCCAGGCAGCCCGTCTGGACCGGCCCTGACATGCTGGCCTACGCCAACACGCTGGTCGCCGAGAAGGTGCGCGCGGTGGTGTGCCTCGGCGACCGCGAGGCCACCGCGCTGCTGCCCTACCTGCGCCGGGTCGGCCTGACCGTGCCCGACGACATCGCCGTCGTCGCCTACGACGACGAGGTCGCCGACCTGTCGGAGGTGCCGCTCACCGCGGTCTCGCCGCCCAAGGCCGAGGTCGGCCGGATGGCGACCGAGCTGCTGCTGCGCCGGATCGAGCTCGGCCCCGCCGCCCCCGTCTGCCGGGTCGTGCTCCAGCCCCGCCTGGCCGTCCGCGCCTCCTGCGGAGCCGCCTCCGGCAGCCTGGTCGAGGTCCGCGTCCCGACGTGACGGCGGCGTCCCCCCTCACCCCCTTCCCCCCTCTTCGTTCCTGTTGGAGGACCCAATGAGAGTGCGCGTGCTCGCCGCTGCCGCGGCGGCCGTCCTCACCGTGGCCGGCACGGCGTCGTGCGGCGGCCCGGCCGACGACTCCGGGGCGGTCACCCTGAAGCTCGGCTTCTACGCCGCCGCGGGCGACCCGGCCGACACGACCATGCGGGAGCTCGTCAAGGAGTTCACGGCCGCCAATCCGTCGATCAAGGTGCAGCTGGAGGTCGCGCCGTACGTCAAGTTCTTCGAGCGGCTCAGGACGCAGATCGCCGGCGGCCAGGCGCCCCAGGTGTGGCTGTCGGACGGCGTGCTCGTGCAGGAGTTCGCCGCCCGCGGCGCGCTCGCCGACCTGAGCGACCGGGTCAAGACGGTCACCGCCGCCGACTTCTCCGGCATCGAGCTGAACCGCGACGCCCAGGGCCGGGTCTTCGGCTTCCCCCAGGGCGCCCAGACCCCGGTGCTCTTCTACAACAAGAAGCTGTTCGCCGAGGCCAAGGTGGCCGAGCCGACGGCCGAGTGGACCTACGACGACCTGGCCGCCGCGGCCAAGAAGCTCACCAAGGACGCCAACGGCGACGGCAAGCCCGACACCTACGGCTTCCGCGCGTACTCGCCGGGGTTCACCGAGAGCTGGTGGCCCATCGTCAAGGCGTTCGGCGGCGACGTCGTCAGCGACGGGGGCCGCAAGGTCGTCGTCGACAGCCCGCAGTCCACGGCCGCGCTCGACTGGATGCTGCGCGCCATGGGCAAGGACGGCTTCGCCCCCGACTACGTGACCACCGAGGCCATGGGCAAGGGCGTGGTGCACACGCTGTTCGCGACCGGCCGGGTCGCCATGTCGTACGGCATCTACGCCCGGACGCTGCCCGCCGTGAGCGCGGGCGTCGACTTCGGCGTGGCGCCGCTGCCGAAGGGCCCGGCCGGGCGCGGCAACGTCGCCATCGTCAACTCCTGGGTGGTCGGCAAGGGCGCCTCCCCCGCGCAGGCCGACGCGGCGTGGAAGTGGATCACCTTCTTCTCCGGCGAGGGCCCGCAGCGCAAGTGGGCCGAGCTGGGCGAGGCGATCCCGATCAACAAGAAGGTCGCCGCCACGGCCCTGCCCGCCGACCGCGGCCCGGTCTTCCTGGAGTCGCTGGACGCGGCCACCGACCTCGGCACCAACGCCGTGTGGTCGGAGTACACCGAGGCCCTGGCCAAGCGCATGAACGAGGCCCTGTCGGGCGCCACGCCGGTCGCCACCGCGCTGCAGACCGGGCAGAAGGAGGCCCAGGAGGTCATCGACCGCTTCTACGCCGGGAAGACGCAGTGACGGTGCTCACCAGGCGCTCCGGGCAGGTGGCCGCCGAGCCGCGGCCGCCCGCCCGGCGGCGGCGCACGGGCGAGCGGGCCTGGGCCTTCGCGTTCGCCTCGCCCTACCTCCTGCACCTGGTCGCGCTGGCCGCCTGGCCGCTGCTGGCCTCGCTGTTCTTCAGCATGACCGAGTACGACCTGATGTCGGCGCCGAGGTTCGTCGGGTTCGGCAACTTCACCCGGCTGTTCGGCGACCCGGTCTTCTGGCGCACGCTGGGCAACACCGCCTACTTCGCGGTGCTGTTCGTGCCGGCGCAGACGGCCCTGGCGCTGGCCCTGGCGGTCGCGCTCAACCAGCGGCTGCGCGGCATGGCGCTGTTCCGCGCGGCCTACTTCGTGCCGGTCGTCTCCTCGTGGGTGGTTGTCGCCTACGTGGCCGACGCCGTCTTCAACCCGCAGACCGGCATCGCCAACCAGGTGCTCGGCTTCCTCGGGCTGCCGGCCGAGAACTGGTTGCAGGATCCGGCGCTGGTGATCCCCACGCTGGCGGCGGTCGCGGTCTGGAAGGGCGTCGGCTACATGACGGTGCTCTTCCTGGCGGGCCTGCAGGCCATCCCCGAGGAGCGCTACGAGGCCGCCAAGATCGACGGCGCGTCGGCCTGGAACCGGTTCCGTTACATCACCCTGCCGGGCATCTCCGGCACCACGTTCCTGGTGCTGGTGCTCACCTCCATCGAGACGCTGCAGTCGTTCGAGCAGGTCTTCGTGATGACCGACGGCGGGCCGCACGGTGCGAGCGAGCTGACCGTGCTCTACCTCTACCGGCAGGGTTTCCAGTTCTTCCAGATGGGCTACGCCTCGGCCGTGGCGTGGGTGCTGTTCGTGCTGGTGCTCGCGCTGACCCTGGTGCAGTTCCGGCTCCAGCGCAGGTGGGTGCACTATGCGTAAGACCGTCTCGTACGTGCTGGTGCTGGCGGGGGCGGCGGTCATGCTGCTGCCGTTCGCCGCGGCGCTGGGCAACTCGCTCAAGAGCTTCGCCCAGTACATCCAGGTGCCGCCCGCGTGGATCCCCGACCCGGTCCAGTGGGACAACTACGCCGAGGTGTGGCGGCGCACGCCGTTCGGGCTCTACCTGGCCAACAGCCTGGTGATCGCGGTGCTCGCGGTGGCCGGGAACGTGCTGACCAGCGCCATGGTCGGGCACTCCCTGGCCAGGATGCGGCTGCCGGGCAAGCAGGCGCTGCTGACGATGGCCCTGGGCACGATGATGTTGCCGACCGTCATCACGATCGTCCCGAACTTCCTGCTGTTCCGCTCGCTGGGCTGGCTGGACTCGATGTTGCCGCTCATCGTGCCGTACTGGCTGGCCACGCCGATCGGCATCTTCCTGATGCGGCAGACGTTCCTCGGCATCCCCAAGGACTTCGAGGAGGCGGCCGGCCTCGACGGCGCCAACCCCTGGCAGGTGTTCTGGCGCATCCACCTGCCGCTGGCCAAGCCCGCCCTGGCCACGCTCGCGGTCTTCACCTTCACCACGTCGTGGAAGGCCGTGCTGGAGCCCACGATCTACCTCACCTCGCCGGAGAACTACACGCTGCCGGTCGGCGTGCTGAGCCTGAAGGGGCAGTTCGTCGGCAACGACCAGCTGGTGACGGCCGCGGCGATGATGAGCCTGCTGCCGATGCTGGTGGTGTTCGTGCTGGCCCAGCGTTACTTCGTCCGCGGAACCATGTCCGCGGGTCTCAAGGGCTGACCAGAGCCCATGTCCGATCCGGAAAGGAAATCGTGACCACAACATCCGGGCTGCGCCTGGGCGTCATCGGCGCGGGCACCATCGCGGAGTTCCACGTGGCCGCCGCCCGCCAGAGCGCCGGGCAGGTGAAGGTCGCCGCGGTGTGCGACGTCCGGGCCGAGGCGGCCGAGAAGCTGGCCGCCGAGGCCGGCGCCCGCGTCTTCACCGACCACCGGGCGATGCTCGACGCCGGCGGCCTCGACGCGGTCGTGATCACCGTGCCGCACGCGCTGCACGCCCCGATCACCCTCGACGCCGCCGCGGCCGGGCTGCACGTGCTCGTGGAGAAGCCGATCGCCACCACCCGCGAGGACGCCGTCCGCATGATCGAGGCGTGCCGGGCGGCCGGCGTGGTGTTCGCCGTCGGGCACGTGCTGCGCTTCGTCCCGATGCTGCGCGCGGCGGCCGGGTTCCTCGCCTCGGGCGAGCTCGGCCAGGTCGTGGTGGCCGCCGAGCGGCGCACCGCCGACTACGCCGATCCCACGCGCCCCCGCTGGTTCCTCGACGCCGACATGGCCGGCGGCGGCATCGTGCTCAACGTCGGCACGCACAGCATCGACAAGCTCCAGATGCTGGTCGGCTCGCCGATCGCGGAGGTCACCGCGCACGTCGCCGGGCCGGCCGGCGGGTCGGTGGAGACCGAGGCGGTCGCCCTGGCCCGGCACGCCGACGGCACCCGTTCGACGATCTCGGTCACCGGCACCGGCCTGCCGTTCACCGACGAGGCGGAGATCGTGTGCGGCGAGGGCGCGCTGCGCATCAGCCGCGGCGAGGGCGTCTGGTCCTTCCGGGGCGGCGTCGCCACGCAGGTCGCCGCGCCCGGCATCGGCGAGATGGCCACCGCGTTCGCCGCGCAGCTCGCCGACTTCGCGCGGGCCTGCGCCGGCCGCACCGCCCCCGAGGTCACCGCCGAGTACGCCCTGTCGGTCCTCGACGTCGCCCTGGCCGTCTACGAGTCCGCCCGCCGGGGCTCCACCGTCACAGTGAAGGGACAGTCATGAACCCGCTCGCGTTCAGCACGCTCGGCATGCCGGGCGCGCCGGCCGAGGAGGTCGTCGCCACCGCCGCCCGGTACGGCTGCGCCGCCGTCGAGCTGCGCTGCGCCGAAGGTGAGATCGTCGCGCCGGACACCCCCGACGCCGAGCTGCGCTCGATCGCCCGGACGTTCGCCGCCGCCGGGATCGGGATCGTCGCCGTGTGCTCCTACACCCGCGTGGCCCGGCCGGACGGCGACCCGGTGGCCGAGGTGCTGCGCCACGTCGAGATCGCCGAAGCGCTCGGCTCGCCGTACGTGCGGGTCTTCGGCGGGGTCGAAGGGCAGGACGACCCGGCCGCCGCCGCGACTCGGAGGCTCGCGGACGTGGCCGGTCGGCTGCCGGACAACGGCGTGGACGTGCTGCTGGAGACGCACGACGTGTTCCTGACGGGCCAGGCGGTCGCCGGCGTGCTGGCCGGGGTCGGCTCGCCGCGCGTCGGCGCGCTGTGGGACGTGGTCAACCCGTGGCGGGCCGGCGAGAGCGCGGCGGCCACCGCGGACGCGCTGGGCCCGTACCTGCGGCACGTGCAGATCAAGGACGCGGCCTCGCCCGCCGACCTCGCGCCGGTGCTGCCGGGCAAGGGCGCGGTGGGCGTGCCGGGCGTGCTGGCCGAGCTGGACCGGATCGGCTACGCGGGCTTCCTGGCGCTGGAGTGGGAGCGCGCCTGGTACCCCGACGCGGCGCCCGTCGGCCAGGCCCTGGCCGCCTTCCGAACGGTGCTGGGACGGTGATCCCCCTGGCCGCCTCGGTACACCGGGGCGAGGGAACGTTCCAGCCCGGCGTGCGCGCGCCGGTCCGCGGGCCGCACGCCGCCCTGGCCAGGGAGCTGCTCGGACCGGCCACCGGCGGCGACGCCCCCGGCGAGATCGAGCTGCGGCTGGTGCCGGACCCGTCGCTCGGCGCGGAGGGCTACACCCTCGGCGTCACCCCGGAGCGGGCGGTGATCGCCGCGGCGGACGTCGCCGGCCTGCGCTGGGGCGTGCAGACGTTGCGCCAGCTCGACGGCCCCGGCGGCGTGCCCTGCGGGACGGTGCGCGACGTGCCCAGGTACGCCTGGCGCGGCGTGATGATCGACGTGGCCCGCTGGTGGCGTCCGCTGTCCTTCCTGCGGTCGTACGTCGACCTGCTGGCGTTGCACAAGTTCAACGTGCTGCACCTGCACCTGACCCCCGACCAGGGCTGGCGGTTCGAGGTGCGCGCGCACCCGCGGCTGACCGAGGCCGGGGCCCGCCGCGCCGAGTCGCCGGCCGGGCACGCCCGCGAGGGCCGGTTCGACGGCGTCCCGCACGGCGGCTTCTACACCCAGCGGGAGCTGCGCGACCTGGTGGCCTACGCGGCGGCGCGCGGCGTGAGCGTGGTCCCCGAGATCGAGTTCCCCGGCCACTCGCAGGCCGCCATCGCCGCCTGCCCGTGGCTGGGCCACCCCTCCGGGACGCCCGTCCAGGTGCGGACGTCGTGGGGCATCTCCTCCCACGTGCTCAACGTGGGCGAGCGGGCCGCCGGGTTCGCCCGCGACGTGCTGGACGAGCTGTGCGAGGTGTTCCCGTCCCGGTACGTGCACATCGGCGGGGACGAGGTGCGCGCCGGCGAGTGGGCCGCCGACCCCGAGGCGGCCCGGCGGGTCGCCGAGGCCGGGCTCGACGGGCCGCGGGCCCTGCTCGGCTGGTGGGGCCGGCTGCTGGCCGGGCACCTGCGCGGGCTCGGCCGCCGCGCGGTGGCCTGGGACGACCTGCTCGACCACGACCCGCCCGAGGACATGGTGATCATGGCCTGGCGGGGCGTGGACCGGATCGAGGCGGCCCTGCGCGCCGGGCACGACGTGGTCGCCGCGCCGCACACGCACACCTACCTCGACTACGCCGAGTCCGACGCCCCGGGCGAGCCGGTCAGCATCTCCGGGCCGCTCCCCCTGGAGACGGTCTACGGGTACGACGCCGGCGACTCCGTGCTCGGCATGCAGGCCCAGCTGTGGGGTGAATACCTGCCCACCAGGGAACGCTTCGACCACAACGCCTTCCCGCGCCTGTGCGCCGTGGCCGAGGCCGCCTGGTCGGCGGGCCGCGACCTGGGCGGCTTCACCCGGCGGCTGGCCGATCACCTCCCCCTGCTGGACCGGATGGGCGTGGCCTACCGGCGACCCGAAGGAGCCCCGCGTGTTCACCTCTGAGCAGGAGCTGGAGGACCGGCTGGCCACCCCGTCGGCCGCGCTGGCCGCCGACGTCGCCGGGCTCGACGGCGACCTCGTCGTGCTCGGCGCGGGCGGCAAGATGGGGCCGAGCCTGGTCCGGCTGGCCCGGCGGGCCCTGGAGGCGGCGGGCCGCGGCTCGGCCCGCGTGTACGCCGTGTCCCGCTGGTCGGACGGCCGGGTGGCGCGGGCGCTGGCCGACGAGGGCGTCGAGGTGGTCGCCGCCGACCTGATGTCCGGCGGCGACCTGGCCGGGCTGCCCGACGCGGCCAACGTCGTGTTCATGGCGGGCGCCAAGTTCGGCACGTCGGCGGCGCCGTACCAGGCGTGGGCGGTCAACGCGGCGCTGCCGGCCGCCGTGGCCCGGCGCTACCGCGACTCGGCGATCGCCGTGTTCTCCACCGGCAACGTGTACCCGCTGGTGGACGTGGCCGGCGGCGGCAGCGCCGAGGAGGACCGTCCGGACCCGGTGGGCGAGTACGCGATGAGCTGCCTGGGCCGGGAGCGCGTCTTCGAGCACGCCGCCGCGGCCTACGGCACCAGGGTCGCGATCCTGCGCCTGAACTACGCGGTGGACCTGCGCTACGGCGTGCTGGCCGACCTCGCGGCCACCGTGACGGCGGGCGAGCCGGTGGACCTCACCACCGGGCACGTCAACGTCGTCTGGCAGGGGTACGCGAACGAGGTCGCGCTGCGGTCGTTGCGCCACGCGCGCGCCCCGGAGGCGTTCACCCTGAACCTGACCGGCCCGGAGACCGCCTCGGTGCGGCGCACGGCGGCCCGGCTGGCCGCCGCGATGGGGACGAGGGCGTCCTTCACCGGCGGCGAGAGCGGCACCGCGCTGCTCAGCGACGCCTCGCGCTGCCACGGCCTGTTCGGCTACCCGGACGTGCCGCTGGACACCCTGATCGGGTGGCAGGCCGACTGGCTGTCGCGCGGGCTGCCCCTGTCGGGCAAGCCGACCAAGTTCGCGGTACGCGACGGGAGGTTCTGACATGTCGATCGGCCTGCTGCGGGAGGGGACGGTCATCCCCGCCCACCCGCTGGCGCTGACCGCCGGGCGCACTCTGGACGAGCGCCGCCAGCGCGCGCTCACCCGCTACTACCTGGCCTCGGGGGCGGGCGGGGCGGCCGTGGCGGTGCACACGACGCAGTTCGAGATCCGCCGGGCGGGGCTGCTGCGGCCGGTGCTGGAGCTGGCCGCCGAGGTCGTGGCGAAGGAGGCGGGGCGGCCGTTCGTCATGGTCGCGGGCGCGTGCGGCGACACCGCCCAGGCCGTGGCGGAGGCCGAGCTCGCCGCCTCGCTGGGCTACCACGCCGTGCTGCTGTCGCCCCAGGTGCCCGGGGCGGGCGAGCCGGAGCTGCTGGCGCGGGCCAGGGCGGTGGGCGAGGTGCTGCCGGTGATCGGCTTCTACCTCCAGGAGGCGGTGGGCGGACGCCGGCTCGGCCCGTCGTTCTGGCGGTCGCTGAGCGAGCAGGAGCCGGTGGTGGCGATCAAGATGGCGCCCTTCGACCGGTATCGCACGCTCGACGTGGTCAGGGCGGTGGCGGCGTCCGGGCGCGGCGACGACATCGCGCTCTACACCGGCAACGACGACAACATCCTGGCCGACCTGCTCTCCCCCGTCGCGGGCCGCCGGATCGTCGGCGGGCTGCTCGGCCAGTGGGCGGTGTGGACGCGGGCGGCGGTGCTCATGTTCGACGAGGTGCGCCGGGCGTGGGCGGGGGACGACGAGGTGCTGCGTTCCCTGCTGGCCCGCGCCGGCGACCTCACCGACGCCAACGGCGCGGTGTTCGACGTGGCGGGCGGGTTCCGCGGCTGCATCGCCGGGGTGCACGAGGTGCTGCGCCGCCAGGGCCTGCTGGCCGGGACGTGGTGCCTGGACCCGGACGAGGACCTGTCACCGGGGCAGGCCGAGGAGATCGCGCGGGTGAGCGCGGCCTATCCCTGGCTGGTGGACGACGACTTCGTCGCCGCACACCTGGACGACTGGCTGCGCTGAGCCGGGAGCCGGGGCCGGGACGCGCGTCCCGGCCCCGGTTTTCGCTGGTCAGACGGTCCAGTGGGCCGTGGACAGGGCGCGGACGGCGTTCTCGTCCACCTCGACGCCGAGGCCGGGGCCGGTGGGCACCAGGGCCGTCCCGTCCGAGACCTCCACCGTCGGGCCGCCGACGTACGCCGAGTGCACGAACTGGCGGCCGTTGAGGTCGACCGGGGTGTCCACGCCGAACGCCGCGAACAGGTGCAGCGAGGCGGCGAACCCCAGGTCGGTGTCCGTCAGCCCCGAGCCCATGATGCACAGCCCGGCGTCCTCGGCCAGCTGGCACAGCCGGCGCGACAACGTCAGCCCGCCCGACCGCTGCACCTTGGCGATGGCGATGTCGACGGCGTCGAGCTTGACGAACGTGGCCAGGTCGGAGGGGTGGCGCAGGCTCTCGTCGAGCGCGACCGGGAGCGGGCTGTGGTCGCGCAGGCGGCGCAGCCCGGTGACGTCGTTGGCGGGCAGCGGCTGCTCGAACGCCGTGACGTCCAGGTCGGCCAGCCGGCGGGCCATGCGCAGCGCGCCGTCCACGGTGTAGGCCTGGTTGGCGTCCACCCACAGCGGGGCGTCGGGGGCCGCCTCCCTGACGGCGGCGACGACGGACAGGTCCGTCGCCTCGTCGTGCAGGCCGACCTTGACCTTGAACGCGTGGTAGCCCTCCGCCCGCCCCTCCTCGACCGCCTGCCGCACCTCGCCGGGCGTCTGACCGGCCACGATCCAGCCGAGCGTGATCCGGTCGCGGCGGCGCTGGCCCCACAGCACGCCGACGGGCACCCCGAGGGCCCGGCCGAGCAGGTCGTGCAGGGCGATGTCGAGCGCGGACTTGGCGATGGGCGACCCGATCGTCAGCCCGCGGTTGATCACCTTCTCGTAGGCCGCGCAGGCGCCGTCCAGGTCCCAGGCGGGGCGGCCGAGGAGGGCGGGGGCCAGGTAGCCGGCGATCGTCGTCGAGATCGACTCCACGGTCTCGTACGTCCAGGCGGGCGTCGGCGTGGCCTCGCCCCAGCCGGTCACCCCGCCGGCCGTCACCTTGACGAGAACCCGCTCGGCGGGCTTCCCCTCGGTGGTGACGTTTCCCCCTGAAATGCTGAACGAACGGATGGACGGCAATTCCACGACGAATATCTCAATACGCTCGACGACCAGCGATTTCATCATTCTCCAATGAGCAGGAATTCATGCTTACCCGAGCATTTAAGCCTCCCGAATCTAGCACGCCGGAATTGATTTCAGAATCAACGGCAGGAATTCATTCGGCCCTTTCGCCGGAGCCTCCTGGCCGCATCCGGACGTTGACCGGCGGCCCGCCCGGGCGCAGGCTTCGGTGGTCCCCACTTCTCCCGTTCACGACGAGGTGATCGTGATGGCCGGAACCCGTCCCGCTCTTCCGGACGCGACCAGCGACAGCTTCCTGGCCGAAGCACTGAACGAGGCCAACGCCTACCGCGCCAAGCACCACGCGCCCCCCATGGAGATGGACGCCAAGCTCGTCGAGTACGCCAAGGAGCGCGCGTCCTCGCGCTCGGAGTACGCGAAGCTGTCGGCCGGCCACGACGGCCTGCGCGACACCACCGGCGAGAACATCTTCTGGGGCATGTCCTCCGGCTCCACGCCGAAGACCGCCGGCGACGCCGTGACCGCCTGGTACAACGAGATCGCCGACTACAACTGGGCGAACCCGCCGGGCGACCCGGCCAAGACCGGCCACTTCAGCCAGCTCGTCTGGAAGGACAGCAGGAGGGTCGGCGCGGCCCGCGTCGCCGGCCAGGGCCCCGACGGGTTCGAGACCTACATCGTGTTCGTCTTCGAGAACCCGGGCAACTACGAGGGCGAGTACCCCCAGAACGTCCTGCCCGCCTGACGGTCACGGGTCGGCGCCCTGGGAGGCGACGTGGTCCTCGTCGAAGATGTCCCCCGCCGAGATCACGATCCGCGGGTCGGGCACGCCGACGACCTCGTCGTCCTTGTCGTCGTAGTCGAAGAGGCTGAGCACGTGGCGCATGGCCTCCAGCCGGGCGCGTTTCTTGTCGTTGCTCTTGATGACGGTCCAGGGCGCCGACTCGGTGTCGGTGTGCAGGAACATGTCCTCCTTGGCCTGGGTGTAGTCGTCCCATCTGCGGAGGGAGGCCAGGTCCATCGGCGACAGCTTCCACTGCCGCACCGGGTCCACCTGGCGGATGATGAACCGGGTGCGCTGCTCGGCCCGCGAGACCGAGAACCAGAGTTTGACCAGGTGCAGCCCCGAGTCCACCAGCAGGTCCTCCAGGCGGGGCACCTGCTCCATGAACTCCAGGTACTCGTGCACGTCGCAGAAGCCCATGACCCGCTCGACGCCCGCCCGGTTGTACCAGGAGCGATCGAACAGCACGATCTCCCCGTTGGCCGGCAGGTGGGCGATGTAGCGCTGGAAGTACCACTGGCCGCGCTCGCGCTCGCTCGGCTTCTCCAGCGCGACCACCGTGGCGCCGCGCGGGTTGAGGTGCTCCATGAAGCGCTTGATCGTGCCGCCCTTGCCGGCCGCGTCGCGCCCCTCGAACAGCACCACCAGCCGGCGGCCGGTGGCCTTGATCCAGTACTGCAGCTTGAGCAGCTCGATCTGCAGCAGCCGCTTGTCCCGCTCGTAGATCTCCCTGGACAGGCGCTCGTCGTAGGGGTAGTGCTGCCGCCAGGTGTCCACCGGCCGCCCGTCGGCGCGCATCAGCACCGGATCGTCGTCGTCGCCGTCGTCCACCCACAACCCGGGAGTGGTGTCGAGCAGTTCGCTGTGCTCCGCGGCCGCCAGGGGGGCGAGGACCACGGGCTGCTCGTCGCCTGGACCGGTCATGCGGCCCGCGACCGGATGTTCGCGTTCATGGCGTCCTCTCTTCACCGGATGCGGCCGGCTAATCGTGCCGGCGGGCCCTATTCCGGGAAATCCCGCGGGCCGTTCAGCTCGTGGCTCCCAGGCGGGCGCGTACCTGGACGAGCAGGTCGTGCGGCAGGGGGGCGTAGCCGTACAGGGCCAGGTAGGACTGTCCGGCGTCGCCGGCGGCGTAGCCGAGGAAGGCGCGCGCCAGCGGGTCCGACCGGCCCGCGCAGATGATCTCGTACGTGACCTGCACGATCGGGTAGGCGCCGGGGACCGGCCGCCTGTGGTCGAACGTCAGCACCAGCCCGCGCTCGCCGCTCTCGACCGTCGCGCCCTGCAGGGCCTTGCTGGCGCTCTCCGGCGACAGCGCGACGAACTCCCCGGCGGCGTTGCGCACGTCCGCGGTGCTCAGGCGGGCGCTGCCGGCGAAGCCGTACTCGACGTAGCCGATGGAGTCCCTGGTGTGCTGGAGCACCTGGGTCATGCCGCTGGAGCTGGTGACGCCCTGGCCGGCACCGGTCCACGTCCTGGACGGCTGGTGCGGCCAGCCTCCGGTCGCCCGCAGGAACTCGGTGAGGTTCTGGGTGGTGCCGGACTGGCCGGAGCGGTGGAAGACGTGGATGCGGGTGCCCGGAAGGGGTTGGCCGGGGTTGTCGGCGGCGATCTCACGGGCGTTCCACCTGGTGAGGCGCCCGGTGAAGATGCCGGTCAGGGTCGCCGGGGACAGCCGCAGGCCGGGCACGGAGGTCAGGTTGTAGGCCACCGCGACCGGGGCGACGACCATCGGCAGGTGCTCGGCCCGGCCGCCGCAGCGCCGGTCGGCCCGCGCCTGCTCCTCCAGGGTCATCGGCACGTCCGAGCCGGCGAACGCGCTGCGGCCCGCGATGAAGTCCTCGATGCCGCGGTCGGAGCCGTTGGCCTCGTAGACGACGCGCAGTTCGGGGTGGACGCGCTGGAACTCGCCGCTCCAGGCGTCCATGGCGCCCTTCTGCGCGGTCGAGCCCGAGCCGTGCAGCCACGCGACCACCGGCTCGGGAGCGGCGCCGTCCTCGCTGCTCATGCTCAGGAACACGGCCCCGGCCGCCGCGGCGGCCCCGCCGGCCAGAACGAGCACGGTGACCAGGACCGACTTGGCCGTCCATGTCAGCCTTGCCATTGCACAAGGCTATGAACCGGACGCGTCCGGACCCGTCATCCCTTGGTCAAGCCCTCGGACACGAAGGGTTACCTTGTCGCCAAGCCGTCCGGTGTCCCGCCGGCCGCGGCGGCCAGGAGGCGGGCCAGCTCGACCGGCTCGGTGAACATGGGCCAGTGCCCGGAGTCGAGGTCGACGAGGTCGAGGTGCTTGACCCGGGCCAGCTCGGCGTCGTCGCCGTCGTCGATCCACTCCCGTGCCTGCGCGGGGCTGAACTCGGGGCACACGACGACGACCGGCACCCCGAACCGCCGCTCGTCCGTCAGCCGCACCACGCCCTTGGCCACCCCCTCGGGGACGGGGACCGCGGCGGCGGCGAACCTCCGCCTGGCCTCCTCGTCGAGGTCGGCCGCGTCCGGCCCCTCGAACGGCGCCCATCCCGGGAACGGCACGACGCCGTCCACGGCCTCGAAGAAGTCGGCGTAGGCAGCGCCGTCGGCGGCGGGGAAACCGCCGATGAAGGCGACCTTGCCCACCTTGTCCGGCCGCGCGTCGGCGGCCAGCCAGGCCAGCGTGCAGGCCGCGGAATGGCCGGCCACCAGGGGCCTGCCGTCGGCCGCGTCCACGGCGGCGAGCACGGCCGCCACCTGGTCGGCGAGCGTGGCGGCGGCGTTCCCGTCCCCCTGGCCGGGGAGGGCGACCGGCACGGGACGGTGGCCGATCGCCTCGATCGCGGGCGTCACCTCGTCCCAGGCGGACGCGTCGAGCCAGAGGCCGCCGATGAGCAGGATGTCCATGTCAGTCTTCTTTCTCCAGTGCGTTCAGGTCGCGTTCCGCGTAGAGCCGGTGTTCCCATTCCTCGTGCAGGACGATGTGCAGGCACTCCTTGAGGGGGAAGCCGGCCAGCCGCGGCCAGCCGGGCTCGTCGCGGGTGACGTGTGAGGCGAGCAGCTCGGGCGTGAGCGAGGCGACGACCCGGCCGACCATCGCCCGGCGGTCCCGGCGGACGGCGAGCACCTCCGCCAGCGGCGGCCGGGCCGCCCGGTCCCACGGGACGCCGTCCCAGCCGGGCGCCTCGTCCCACGGCAGGTCGATCGGGTGCCACGGCGAGGGGTCGCCCAGGATCATCCGGCCGATCCAGGCGGCCGAGGCGAAGTTGAGGTGCCGCAGCGTCTGGACGAAGGACCATTCGCCGTCGACGCTCCGGTGCAGCGCCGCCTCGGGGAACGTCGCGGCGCGGGCGAGGGTGCCCGCCCACAGGCGGTCCAGGATCGCCCACGCCTCGCCGAACCCCTCGGGGTCGTCGGGGCGCATCCGGGCGCGTTCGGGCATGCGGCGGTTCAGCTCGGCCTCGACGAGAGGGGCGATGTCCACGCCGTTCACCACGACGTTCCGCAGCTCGCCGCTGATCTCGACGTCGACGAGCTCGGCGCCGCGCACCCGCACACCGGACAGGTCGGCCGCGCGCACGCGGACGTCGCGCACGCGCAGCCGGGTGAACGTGGCCCGCCGCACGCTCACGTCTTCGACGTGCGGGTCTTCCCGGGAGTCGGTCATGACGCCACACGGTAGACGGTATTCCGGACGTTCTACTTCCGGTACCTGCCGGAACCGCTCTAATCTGCTCGGGTGCCGACCGAACTCAGCCCCACCGCGCGGGCCCTGCGCGCCATGGAGGTCCTCCGGCAGCGTCCCGGCGTGACGGCCGGGGAGCTGGCCGCGGCCCTGGGCGTGACCGAGCGCGCCGCCCGCCGGTACGTCGGGATCCTGCGGGAGGCCGGCATCCCCGTCGAGTCGGCCAGAGGCCCCTACGGCGGCTACCGGCTCGGCCGCGGCACCAGGCTGCCGCCGGTCGCCTTCACCGAGCCCGAGGCGCTGGCCCTGGTCATGGCGGTGTTCGACGGCCAGCCGGCCGCCACCGACCCCGACGACCTGGTGGGCACCGCCCTGTCCAAGGTCATCCGGGCCCTGCCGGAAGGCGTCGGACGGCAGGCCGCCGCGCTGCGGGAGCACGCCTCCGCCGCGCCCGACCGGTACGCGGCCCGTCCCGGCGTAGCCGTGACCAGCGCGCTGGTCGCCGCGTCCGCGGCCCGGCGGCGCGTCCGCATCGCCTACCGGAGCGGATCGGGCACGGAGTGGGAGGCCGAGGTCGATCCCTGGGCGGTCGTCGTCCGGTACGGGCGCTGGTACCTGCTGTGCCACTCCCACCGCGCCGGCGCGATCCGCACCTACCGGGTCGACCGCGTCCGGGCCGTCCACGAGACCGTCCACGGCTTCCGGCCGCCCGACGGGCTGGACCCGGTGGCGGCGCTGGAGGAGAACCTGGGCGCCGGATGGGCGTACGCGGCCCGCGTGGTCTTCGGCGCGCCCCTGGCCGAGGTGGCGCCCTGGGTGCACCCGCCCATGGGACGGCTCGAACCGCATGACGAGGGCTGCGTGCTGGTCGGCAGCACGGGCAACCCGGCCATGTACGCCCAGGAGTGGCTGCCGGCCGTGCCGTTCGCCTTCCGCGTCGAGGGCGGGCCGGAACTGCGCGCGGCGGTCGCCCGCCTGGCCGCCCGCCTGGCCGCCGCGCTGCCCGGCTAGGCCGCCGCCCGCCCGGCCGTGCGGTGCCGGCGGACGCGCGCGCCGAGGATCAGGGCGGCCAGCACGGACGCCGCCGCCGAGGCCAGCAGGATCGCGCCCTTGGCCTGCGTCAGGTGGGCCGGCTCGGTGTAGGAGAGCTCGGCGATCAGCAGCGAGACGGTGAAGCCGATGCCGCCCAGCACGCCCACCCCGGCGATGTCGCTCCAGCCCAGCCGCGGATTGAGATGGGCGCTGGTGAGGCGCGCGGTGAGCCAGGCGGCGCCGACGATGCCGAGCGGCTTGCCGGCCAGCAGCCCGGCCAGCACGCCCCACGTCACGGTCCCCGTCCAGAAGCCGCCCGCCCCCGACAGGGAGATCCCGGCCGACAGCAGCGCGAACACCGGCAGCACCACCCCGGCGCAGAACGGCCGCAACGCGTGCTCGGCGCGCTGCGAGGGCGGCTCCTGCTCGCCGGCGCGCGGGCTGGTGCGCATCAGCAGGCCCATCGCGACGCCGGCGATGGTGGCGTGCACCCCGCAGGCGTGCACCAGCGCCCAGATCAGCACGGCGAGCGGCCCGTACAGCAGCCACGCGGGCAGCGCGCGGCGCACGGCGGTGACCGCCCGGCCCCGCCCGTGCTGCAGGTACGCCCACACGCCCAGCGCGGCGGCGGCCCCGGCCAGGGCGGCGAGGTTCAGCCCCGAGGTGTGGCCGACGGCGATCACGACGACCGCGCACACGTCGTCCACGGTCGCCAGCGTCAGCAGGAACGTGCGCAGCGGGGCGGGCAGGCCGCGGCCCACGACGGCCAGGACGGCGAGCGCGAAGGCGATGTCGGTGGCCATCGGCACGCCCCAGCCGCGGGCCGCCTCGCCCGGCGCGGCGGCGTTCACCGCCAGGAACAGCAGCGCCGGGACCACCACGCCGCCGAGCGCGGCCACCACGGGCAGCGCGGCGCGGCGCGGGTCGCGCAGCTCGCCGTGCACGAGCTCCTGCTTGAGCTCGTTGCCGACGATGAAGAAGAACACCGCCAGCAGCCCGTCGGCGGCCCACGCCTGCGCGCTCAGGCGCAGGCCCAGCCACTCCGGGCCGAAGGTCCACGTGCGCAGGGCCTCGTAGGAGCCGGCGAGGGACGAGTTGGCCCAGGCCAGCGCGGTCAGGGCGGCGACGATGAGCAGGACGCCGCCGACCGCGTCGGAGCGCAGGGCAGTGATGATCCGCGAGGAGGCAGACATGAAGGGAGAACTCCAGGACGGTACGGGTGACGATCGGGCCGCCCGATGCGCGGCCCGGGCCTCATGGCGACCCGCGCACCCGGATCACGTACGGGGGCGGGCGCTCAGCGGCCCTGCGGCGGGCGGATGCCCGCGATCACGCCCCACGTGCTGACGTAGCCGTTCGTGCCGACCGGACGGAACTCCAGCGGGCGCAGCGGGCGGGCGTGCCGCTCGCGTGCGAGGCGGAGGCAGGAGCGGAAGTGGAGGCAGGAGCGGAATTCGCGCACCTTGCCTCCCTTTTGTCCAATCGTGTCCCCCTCCTACCCTACAAGTTCCCGCCGCCCCTTGAATCCGGTACCCGGGTACGGGGTTACCGTCGGGACATGACCGCAGACCTGCCCCTCTCCCCCGGCTGGACGCCGTCGGCCTGCACGCTGCCCACCGCCGGACGGCCGCTGCGGGTGGCCGAGTTCGACGAGCTGTTCGCGCGCTCGGTGCGCTCGGTGCGCCGCCCCGCGCCCGACCGGCTGGAACTCGACCTCGTCCCCGACGGCCCCGGCGCCGACGCCTCCGGCGTGGCCGCCCGTGCCGCCGGGCTGGCCGCCCGGGAGAACGCCTGCTGCTCCTTCTTCACCTTCACCCTCACCATCGGGGACGGCGGCCTGACGCTGGCGGCGACCGTGCCCCCGCGGCACACCGGCGTCCTGGACGCCCTCCAGGCCAGGGCCGGGGGACGGCCCGCGTGAGCCCCGAGGAGCCGTACCTGCGCAGCGGGCAGGTGGCCGCGCGGGCCGGGGTCAACCTCCAGACCCTGCGGTACTACGAGCGCCGCGGCCTGATCGCCGAGCCGCGGCGCAGCCCGGGCGGGCACCGCGCGTACCCGCCGGGGACCGTCGCGCTGCTCACCGTGATCAAGGCCGCCCAGCGGCTCGGCTTCACCCTCGACGAGATCGCCGCGCTGATCGGCGCCGGCCGCCGCGGCCACCCCACGGCCGGCCTGCGCGCCCACGCCCAGGCCAAGATCGACGAGATCGACGCGAGGATCGCCGACCTGGCCACCGTCCGGGAGTCGCTGACGCGGGTGGTCGCCGCCGGCTGCGACAGCCTGACCGGCTGCACCGGCCCCGGCTGCCCCCTGCCCGCCGCCGCCCTCGCGGATGCGGTGTACTGACCGTCATGACGATGATCCGCTCACTGCTGCTGTTCGCCCTGGCCGCGCTCGCCGAGATCGGCGGCGCGTGGCTGATCTGGCAGGGCGTGCGCGAGCAGCGCGGGCTGCTGTGGATCGGCGGCGGCGTCGTCGCCCTCGGCCTGTACGGCTTCGTCGCCACCCTCCAGCCGGACGCCAACTTCGGCCGCATCCTGGCCGCCTACGGCGGCGTCTTCGTCGCCGGGTCCCTGGTGTGGGGCATGGTCGCCGACGGGTTCCGCCCCGACCGCTGGGACGTCATCGGCGCCCTGATCTGCCTCGTCGGCGTCCTGGTCATCATGTACGCTCCCCGCGCCTGACCCCGGCCCCGGGGCGCGCGTCCGCCATGACACGGCGCATGTCGGCGACGGCCCGCAGTGTCCCGCGCAGGGTGCCGGTCACCTTCGAGCGGCCCGCGCGGGGCAGGTAGTCCACGTCCGTCTCGCCGATCCGCCAACCGGCCGCCGCGGCGCGCAGCACCGTCTCCAGCGGGTAGCCGAAGCGGCGGTCGGCCGTCCCGAGCGACAGCAGCGGCACGCGGGCGGCCGCCCGCATCGGCCCGAGGTCGCGCAGCGCCACGCCGGTGCGCCGGCGCAGGCTCCGGGCCAGGACGGCGTTGCCCAGCCGGGCGTGCGCGGGCCAGACGCCGGCGCCGCGCGGCCGCCGGCGTCCGAGCACGAGGTCGAGCTCCCCGCCGAGGACGGGCCCGGCCACCCGCGGCAGCTGGGCGGGATCGAGCGAGGCGTCGGCGTCCATGAAGCAGACCAGGTCGGCGGAGGAGGCCAGCAGCCCGGCGTGGCAGGCGGCCCCGAACCCGCGCACGGGCTCGGCGACCACCCGCGCCCCGAGCTCGCGGGCGACCCGCGCCGAGCCGTCGGTGGAGCCGTTGTCGACGACGATCGGGCGGTAGCCGGCGGGCATGCGGCCGAGCACCCAGGCGAGCGCGGCCTCCTCGTTCAGGCAGGGCAGGATCACGTCGATCGTCATGACCGGGCGAACTCCGCCATCCCGGACTCGAACCCGATCGCGGCGCGGAAGCCGAGCTCGGCCTCCGCCCGCCGGGGCGAGGCGACGATGTGCCGGACGTCGCCCAGCCGGTAGCCGCCGGTCACCCGCGGGCCGGGGCCGCCGCACCCGGCGGCGAGCACGCGGGCCATCTCGCCCACGGTGCGTGGCGTGCCGGAGGCGATGTTCCAGGCCCTCAGCCCGCCGGGCGGCAAGGACGCGGTCAGGGCCGCGAGGTTCGCCGTGGCCACGTCGCGCACGTGGACGAAGTCGCGGAGCTGGCGGCCGTCCTCGAACACCGCCGGCGCCCGGCCGGCCCGCAGCGCCGAGCGGAAGATCGCGGCGACCCCGGCGTACGGGGTGTCGCGCGGCATGCGGGGCCCGTAGACGTTGTGGTACCGCAGGGCCGCGACGGTCCCGCCGGTCTCCCTGGCCCAGTTGGCGGCCAGGTGTTCCTGGGCGAGTTTGCTGGTGGCGTAGGCGTTGCGCGGATCGGGCGGGGCGTCCTCCTCGACGGGCGCCCAGCGCAGGGGCTCGCCGCAGCGCGGGCAGGGCGGCTCGAACCGGCCGCCGTCCAGGTCGTCCGCGGTCCGCGGGCCGGGCCGGACGTCGCCGTGCGCGGCGCAGGCGTAACGTCCCTCGCCGTAGACGACCATCGAGGAGGCCAGCACCAGCCGGGTGATCCCGTGCCTGGCCATGGCGGCCAGCAGCACGGCGGTGCCGAAGACGTTGACGCAGGCGTAGGCGGGCAGGTCGGAGACGTCCACGCCCAGGCCCACCTTGGCCGCCTGGTGCACGACGGCCTCGACGCCGGGCAGCAGCGCGTCCAGGGCCTCGGCGTCGCGCACGTCCGCGCCGGTCCGCGTGTCGAGGCCGACGACGTCGTGACCCGCCGCCTCCAGTGCCTCGGCGACGTGGCCGCCGATGAAACCGGCCGAGCCGGTGACCATCACTCTCACGCCGCCGACGGTAACCGCCGGGCCGGGCGGACCGAAGCCGCGTTCGCGGTTCGTAAGGGTTCTTACGAACGACGAACGTGAACCGCCGCGGCGGCCCCGGACCGGCCTGCGGATGCGAGGCTGCCGCCGTGAACCGGAACACGACGGCGGCCGCCGGGACGCTCGCCGCCCTGGCGGCCGTGGTGCTGCGGCTGGTGACGGGCCCGCCCCACCTGGGCTGGTACCTGGCGGCCTGGGCGCTGTTCGCGGCCGCGCTGTGGCAGACCGCCCGGCTGCCGGAGCGGCGGACGGCCGTCCTGGTCCTGGCCGGCGGGATCACGCTCGCCGCGACCGGCCTGGCCGCCCCGCCGAGCAGCAGCACCGACTCCTTCCGGTACGCCTGGGACGGCCGGGTGCAGGCCGCCGGCATCTCGCCCTACGACCACCCGCCGGCCGACCCGGCGCTCGTCCGGCTGCGCGACGACTGGCTCTTCCCGGCCGCCTGCGACGCCCCGTCCCTGTGGCCCCTGCCCGGCGGCGGCTGCACCCGGATCAACCGTCCCACCGAGCCGACGATCTATCCGCCGGTCGCGCAGGGCTACTTCCTGCTGGTCCACTGGTTGTCGCCGGACGGGGTGCGGCACAAGGCGCTCCAGCTCGGCGGCTTCGCGGCGGCCGTGGCCGTGCTGGCGATCCTGTGCCGGGCGGCGGGGGCCCGGCGGGCGGCGTACTGGGCGTGGTGCCCGGCCGTGCCGGTGGAGGCGGTGAACAACGCGCACGTGGACATGCTGGGCGTGCTGCTGGTGGTGCTGGCCTTCACCGCCGTGCGGGGGCGCGGCGCGCTGCTCGGCGCGGCCGTGGCGGCCAAGCTGCTGCCCGTGACCGCGCTGCCCGGCGCGCTGTCCGGGGTGCTGTCCGGGGTGCTGCCCGGGGGCCCGGGTGGAGGCTCTGGTGGAGGTGTGGCCTGGCGGCGGGTGCTCGGCGTCGTCGGGCCCGCCGGGCTCGTGATCGCGCTGTCCTATCTGCCGTACGTGCTGGTCTCAGGCGCCTCGGTGGCGGGCTACCTGCCGGGTTACCTCAAGGAGGAGCGCTACGACGGGCCCGGCGGCGGGAACCGTTATGCCGTCCTGCGGCTGTTCGTGCCGGACGGGTGGGCGCCCTGGGCCGCGGTCGCGCTGCTCGGCCTGGTCGTCCTGGCCGTCCTGCGGTACGGCGACGCCGACCGGCCCTGGCGCGGCGCGCTGCTGGTCAGCGGCTCCCTCCTGCTGCTGTTCACCCCCGGCTACTCCTGGTACGCGCTGCTCGTCGTCGCCCTGGCCGCGCTGGACGGCCGGTGGGAGTGGCTGGGCGTCGCCCTGGCCGGCGCGGTCGCCTACACCGCCGGCCCGGCGGCCCCGGGCACCCCCGGCACCCCCGCGTACGCCGCGGCCGCCCTCGTCGTGCTGGCCGGCTGGGCCGTACGGCGGTCCCGCGGCGATCACCTGCTGTCATCGGCACGGAAGGACTGAGGAAGCTGAGTCGTCCCACGTTCGAGCATCTGCCGCAGATGGTCCTCATCGCCAAGGAGCCCGTGGCCGGGCGCGTCAAGACCCGGCTGACGCCCCCGTACAGTCCGGCCGAGGCCGCCGCGCTGGCCGAGGCCGCGCTCCGCGACAGCCTGCGCGCCGTCGCCGCGACCCCGGCCGCCCAGCGGGTCCTCGCTCTCGACGGCCTGCCGGGCCGCTGGCTGCCCCCCGGTTTCGTGGTGATCCCGCAACGCGGCGCCGGCCTGGACGAGCGCCTCGCGGCGGCCTTCGCCGACGCCCACCGGCTGCGGCCCGGGCCCGTCGTGCTCATCGGCATGGACACCCCGCAGGTCACGCCCGAGCTGCTGCGCGAGGCCGGGGAGGCGCTGGCCGACCACGACGCGGTGTACGGCCCGGCGGCCGACGGCGGCTTCTGGCTGCTGGGGCTCCGGCGGCCGGACCCGGCGCTGCTGCTCGGGGTGCCCATGTCGCACCCGGAGACGGGCAAGGTCCAGCTCGACCGGCTGGTCCGCGCCGGGCTGGCCGTCCACCACCTGCCCGAGCTGATCGACGTCGACACCGCCACCGCCGCGACCGAAGTGGCCTGCCAGACCCCCACCTCCTGCTTCGCCACCACCCTCAGAACGCTGCACCGGTGATCGGGGAGATCTACGCGGCCGCGCTCGCGGGTGAGCGCGCCGAGATCGAGTACCTGGACGGCACCCGCGCCGAGCTGGCGGCCGCGCGCTGGTTCGCGCCGATCGACGGCGACGAGGAGATCCTGAGCCGCTGCCGCAGCCCCACGCTGGACATCGGCTCCGGCCCCGGCCGGCTCACGGCGGCGCTGACCCGGCGCGGCGTCGCCTCGCTCGGCATCGACGTCACGCCGCACGCCGTCGCCCTGACCCGCCGGGCGGGCGGGTTCGCCCTCCTGCGGGACGTCTTCGACGACGTTCCGGGCACCGGCCAGTGGGCGACGGCGTTGCTCGCCGACGGCAACATCGGCATCGGCGGTGACCCCGCGGCGCTGCTACGGCGGGTCCGGCAGCTCGTACGGCCGGGCGGCACCGTCCTGGCCGAGCTCGCACCGCCGTGGACGCGCAGCCGGGTCGACCGGGTACGGCTGCGCGTGGGCGTGCGCGCCGGGGACTGGTTCGGCTGGGCGACCGTCTCGGCGGCCGACATCGCGCGCCTGGCCGCGAACGCCGGGTTCACGGCCGCCCACTGCCGGCCGACGCACGGCCGCTGGCTGGCCCACCTGCACTGACCTCCAGCCCTCACCGCCCACGTCCCACCGACACCGGCGTCCGACCAGCCGCCGCCCACGACCCATCGGGGCTGGCATCGGGCCAGGCCCCACCGCCCACCGTCCGCGGCCCGGCCGGCACCGGCGTCCGGCCGAGCCGCGGCCGCCCAGGGCGCGCCTGGATCAGCGTCCGGTCGGGACGGCCGGTCGGCGTCGCTCAGTCGTCGTCGCCGTCGTCGTCGCTGCCGGTCGTGCCGTGGTCGTCGGCGTCGTCGTCGCTCTTGGCGGTCTGGTCGTTGTTCTGGTCGGTCTTCTGGGCGTCCGTGCTGTCGTCCGAGCGGTCGTCGGCCTGGTCGTCAGCGTGGTCGTCGATCTCGTCGTCGGTCTCGTCGGCGAGGACGGTGCCCTTGGCGGCGTCCACGGTGATCTCGCGCTCGGTGCCGTCGGCGGCGTCGATGTCGATCTCCCAGACCTGGCCGGCGTCCTCGTTCTCCAGCTCGGCCGAGGTGACCTTGCCGCCCGGCACCTTCTCCAGCGCCGTCTTCTCGGCCTGCTCCCGGGAGATCGCCGGAGCGGGCGCGGACGTGCCGGCAGGGATGGGGGTGGAGGCGGTGGCGAAGGCGGTGCCGACGCCGGCGGCGAGCACGCCGGCCGTGGCCAGTCCAGCGATGATCATGGGCTTACGCATGCGGAATCACTCCGTCGTTCGGTCGTCGTCCTGACGCCTCCCAGAGTGGCCGCCGGGACGATAGCGACGAACTGCGGGAACCCTAACGTCCGGTTAAGACGCCGAACGGCCCCCACGACCCCGACGGACCTACTCGTAACGGGCGCGGCGGGCGATCTTCTCGAACCCGAGACCGCCGAAGAGCGCGGCCGAGGCCGGGTTGTTGACGTTGACGTCCAGGAAGACCTGACCGGCGCCGCCGTCGCGCATCCGTCCGAGCGCCGCGACGGCGAGCGCCCGCGCCAGCCCGCGCCGCCGCCACCCTGGCACGGCCCCGACCTGGATCAGGAACTCCTCCGCGCACGCCACGAAGCCGACGGCGACGTCGCCCTCGAACGCCACCAGCGAGCACCCCGGCAGGAACTCGTCATCGACCAGCCAGTCCACCCACTGCTCCCGCGTCCACCCGGGAAAGCCCGGACGGTCCGCGAAGGACGCGGAGTACGCCTGGTGGAAGGCCCCTTCGGTGAGTGGGGACCACTCCTCGACCGTCACCCGCGCCGGCATCGGGACGTCCGGCAGCGGCCGGGTCAGGTCGCGCCGGAAGACGTCCTCGGCGAACGCCTGGCGGAAGCCGCGCGCCAGGAAGAGCTCGTGCGCCTGCGGGGTCAGCGACTCGGTCTCCAGCCGCACCTTCCCGGGCTCGGCGGCCAGCCGGTCGAGCAGGCCCGCCCCCAGCCCCCGTCCCCGGTGGCCGGGGTCGACCAGGCCGGTCGCCGCCGACGTCTCGCCCACCGGCCGCACGGCCCCGCAGGCGACCAGCCGCCCCTCCATGAACGCGCCCACCGCGGTGTCCGTGACGTACCGGCGTTCCAGGAAGGAGGGCGACGCGGGGGCCGGGAGCCCGCCGTCGCGCGCCGCGCACCTGCCGGCCAGCTCGGCGATCGCCGGCAGGTCCGTGGCGGACAGCGCGGCCCATTCGATGGTCACCGTGGCCTCCTTCGCGTGCGGATGATCAAGTATGGCACCACGCGGAGCCGCACTGGAGAGGAGCCCGGTCAGCCGCTTCGGGGGACGCAGTCGAGGACGACGTTGCCGAGCGGCGTGTGACGCACCCCGGCCACGTCGAGCCCGGCCGCGTCGGCGAGCGTGGTGTAGTCGGCGACGGTGCGCTCCCGGCCTCCGCTGATCACGAGCATGCGCAGGTTCATCTCGGCGAACATGGCCGGATCGTCGCCGGCGCCGCCCCGGGACTCGATCACGACGACCCGTCCGTGCGGCCTGGCCGCGTCGGCGCAGCGCCGCAGGACGCGCTCGGCGTCGGCGTCGTCCCAGTCGTGGATCACGCGCCTGAGCACGTAGACGTCGCCGCCCGGGGGCAGCGGCTCGAAGAAGCTCTGGCCGGCGAACGCGCACCGCCCGTCCAGCCCGAGCCCGGTCAGGTACCGCCGGCCCCGCTCGAGCGTGTCCGGCAGGTCGACGAGCGTGGCCCGCAGCCCCGGGTGGGCGCTCAGCATCTCGGCGATCAGCGCGCCGGTGCCGCCGCCGACGTCGACCACGTGCCGTACGCCGGACCAGTCGTACCCCTCGGCCGCGTCGGTGAGGTCGTCGGCGCCGGCGGCCATCAGGGCGTCGAACGACTCGCCGACCTGCTGATGGGCGGCGAGATGGTGCCAGATCGGGGCGCCGTGGACGCTCTCCCACGCGGGCCGCCCGGTGCGGACGGTGTGCAGCAGGCCGGTGAACGCGACGTCCATCTGCCCGCCGAAGCCGTCGAGGTCGAGCCGGTCGCGCATCATGGAGGGGTGGCCGGCGGCCAGCAGCGCGGCGGGCTCGTTGACCGCGAACACGCCGGGCTCCCGTTCGGCGTAGACGCCGTGGCAGGAGAGGTGGCGCAGCAGCCGGCCCAGGGCGTCGGCGTCGGCGCCCGACCGGCGGGCCAGCTCCTCGACGGGCAGCTCGTCGCCGCCCATCAGATCGGTCAGGCGCAGGGTGGCCGCGACGCGCACGGCCATCGGGGTGACCATGTCCGTGACGGGGGCCAGCACCTCCCACGCCGCCTGCCACGCCGTCGGGTGGACGGTCTCGTCGCCGGTGCCTGTCACGGCCGCAGCCCCCTTCTCCCAAAGGATCAAGGCTCGCCCGCAACCTACCACGCGATCCCGGCCCCGTCCGGTCCCGCGCGAAAAGCCCAGTAGGTCCCGCGCGCAAACCCAGCCGGTCCCATGCGGAAACCCCGGCCCGTCCCGCGCGTCCCCCGGCGGGGGGCGGCCTCCGGGGGGCGTCAGCCCAGGAGCCTGGAGAACAGGGCCCCGAGACCGAGGCCGCCCAGGAGCGACCTCGGCCGGTCCTGCTCGGTGGTCGCCGCCGACAGGGGCACGTCGGCAGCGGGGCAGGCCGCCGAGGGCCGGCCGGTCAGGACGTCCAGCGTCCTTCTGACGCCGAGCGCGTCGAGCAGCGACACCCGGGACGACGAGCTCGTGACCGACATGCCGTCGTCGCCGGCGCGGACGGTCGCGGTGCCGTCGGTGACGCACGTCTCGGGCCGGTTGACCAGCGCTTCGAGCACCGCCGTGGCTCCCGCGGCGTCCAGCAGGGACGCCGGCTCCGCCTCGGCCGACGAGCCGGCGTCCGGCAGCCCGGTCTCCGCCCAGCCGGTCCCCGACGCCCCGATGTCCGACGTGCCGGTGACAGACGTGCCGGTGTCCGACGTGTCGGCGGCCAGGGAGGTGGCGGCCGGGGAGGTGGTGGCCGGGGTGCAGTCCAGGGCGGCGGCGACGAGCGGTTCCAGGATCCGCCGGGCCAGGGTGTCGCCGTCCCCCGCGGCCGGCCCGGCCTCCTCCGTGCCGCTGTCCGGCCTGCTCACCCCGATCTCCTGCTCGACGTCGAGCAGGAAGGCGTCGAGCACGCCGGGGAACTCGGCGGCCTCGGCGAACGACGCGTCCGCCGACCGCGGGAGCGCCCCGGGCCGGTCCGCCGGGCGGACGAGCCCCTGCAGGAACGTCCGCACGGCCGAGGTGTCGAGCAGCGCGCCCGCCGCGACCGAGGGCCCGCCGGTGACCTCCAGCCGGGCGGCGACGCACGGAGCAGCGGCCCTGCTGCCGTCCTCGGCCGCCGCCGGGCCCGCCGCCGTCAGCAGCCCCGTTGCGGCCAGGCCGAGGACGGCGATCGTTCTCTTGCACATGGGTGTCTCCCTGCGACGTTACGTGATCATCCGCAGCGATCATTACCCATTGCAGTGGATCAACTACTCTATGAATGTTTCTAGCCCTCTTTACCCGCCGAAACCGGGTCACCGCGCATGCTCTACCGTCTGCTGAGCGAGCGACGTCGAGCGGAAGGACCCTCATGAGCCCCCTGAACGGCACCGGCCCGAGCGCCGAGGAGCTGACCGAGCGGGTGCACGCCCTGCTCGCCTCCCCCCGGCCCTGGTCGGTCACCCAGATCGGCGACCCCGTGCTGCGCCGGACCGCCGAGCCGTACGACGGCCAGCTCTCCGACGCCCTCCTGCGCGACCTGCTCGACGCGATGTTCCGACACCTGCCGGGCGTGGGCGTGGGCCTGGCCGCGCCGCAGGTCGGCATCCCGCTGGCGCTGGCGGTCATCGAGGACCCGGCCGAGCTGCCGCCCGACCTGGCCGCCGAGCGCGAACGCGTTCCGCAGCCGCCCCTGGAGCTGGTCAACCCCGTCGTGACGCCCCTCGGCCCCGGCTTCCGGGCGTTCTACGAGGGGTGTCTCAGCGTGGAGGGGCTGACCGCCGTCGTGCCCAGGCACGCGCGGGTACGGCTGTCGGCCCTCGACGGGGACGGCCGCCCGTACGAGAAGGAGCTGTCCGGCTGGCCGGCCCGCATCGCGCAGCACGAGACCGACCACCTGAACGGCGCGATCTACCTGGACCGCGCCGACCTCCGCTCGTTGTCGACCACCGCCAACCACGAACGGCTCCTGGCCCCCCGCCCCTGACGCCGCCGGGTCACACGCTCCCGGTCACACGCTGCGGATCACCGAGACCACGATCCCCAGCACCACGGCGCGGTCGCCGTCGATGACGTCGTAGCGGGGGTTGCGCGGTTCGAGCAGGACGTGCCCGTCGCGCCGCCGGTAGACCTTCACGGTGGCCTCGCCGTCGATCATGGCGGCGACGATCTGCCCCGAGTGCGCCTCGGGCTGCTGCCGCACCACCACGATGTCGCCGTCGCAGATGGCCGCCTCGACCATCGAGTCGCCGCGCACCCGCAGGCCGAACACGGTGCCGCGGCCGGTGAGGTCGCGGGGCAGGGTCAGGGTGTCGTCGAGGTGCTCGTCGGCGAGGATGGGCGCGCCCGCGGCGATGTCGCCGACCACGGGGACGCTCACCAGCTCGGCGGGCGGCTCGGCCGACGGCGGCCGCAGGAACAGGCGCACGTCGATCGGGCGGGTCATCGTCGCGCCGCGGCTGAGGAAGCCCTGCTCCTCCAGGCTCCTCAGGTGTTTCGAGACCGACGAGGGCGAGCGCAGCCCGACCGCCTGGGCCAGCTCGCGGGTGCTCGGCGGGTATCCGCGTCTGACCACCCAGTCGCGGATCGTGGCCAGGATCCGCTGCTGTCGTTGCGGCAGGGCCGAGACGTTCAGGTGCTCGAACGTGTCATGGTCGTCGTAGGTGGTCACAGGGGAATGCTAGAGGCCGGCCGGCCGGTGCGGTGGCGGCCGCCGGCGGAACGGGCGATCCCGGCCGCGAGGGCGCAGGCCGCCGTGCCCGCCAGGACGAACAGCCCGGTGTCGCCGGCCAGGTACTCGGCCACCACCACGGGCCGGTCGGTGACGACGGCGTGCTCCAGCAGCAGGGCGAACGTCGCGTTGTGCGCGAAGTGGGCCAGCACGGCCGGCCACACGCTGCCGGACATGACCCGCAGGTACCCGAAGAGGAACGAGAACGCGATCACCGACCCGCCGAACAGCGGCAGCACGACGGCCCGCGCCCCCTCGGCGTGGTAGTACGGCGTGAACAGGATGTACGGCAGATGCCAGGCGATCCACACCACCCCGGCGACGAGCATGGACGTGCGCTCCCCCAGCCAGGCGAGCCGGGGCTGCAGGTAACCCCGCCAGCCGATCTCCTCGGCGAAGGCCAGGATCGGCCCGGTGACGAGCACGGCCGCCACCGACTGCGCCCAGTCGCCCCGCGGCGCGGTGAACCGCCCGAACCCCAGGACGACCGCGCCCGCCGTGGCCAGCAGGCACACCCCGGCGGTGGCGGCGACGGCGGCCGGCCAGGCGCGCAGCCCGGCCCGCCCGAGGCCGAGGCGGCGCAGCCCGTCCCTGGAGAACCCCTCCCGGGTGACGACGAACAGCAGCACCAGCACGGTGAGCAGCGGCGACAGGGCCAGGACGAGCCCCTCCGCGACGCGCGCGGTGCCGGCCGAGACGGCGAGCACGAGGACGATGTAGACGATCGACGTGACGCGGTCGTCGAGCTGTCGGAACACGGGCGGACCTTCCTCCGGGGGCGGGCTCCGCCAAGTGTTCAGGAGCCTGCTCCCGCCGCCCATCGGCCGAAGATCCGAATCGCCGCCCCGCCTCTGCCACCCGGGGACTACGACCACCGGCTGAGAGCCGGTAATCGCGTTGCGCCCGCGCCGGGGCGCGTGTCAGGGTCGTGGCTTCCTGGCAGGCAGTGATGACGGCGCTGGTGGTGCGGCATGAGGTATGCGGGGCTCGCGCTCGCGTTCGGGTCCTCGTCGTGTTTCGCGTTCTCGGGGCCGATGGCCAAGTACCTCGTCGCGGCCGGGCTGACGCCGATCGAGGCCGTGTGGGCGCGGATGGCGGCGGCCGGGCTCCTGCTGCTGGGCGTGCTGGCCGTGGTCCGGCCCGCGGCGTTGCGCATCCCGCGGGCCAGGTGGCCGTTCTTCGCGTTGTACGCGGTCGTGGCGGTGGCCGGGGTGCAGTCGCTGTACTTCGCGGCGATCACCCGTCTGCCCGTGGGGGTCGCCCTGCTGCTGGTCTACATGGCCCCGGTCATGGTGGCGGCCTGGGTGCGGCTGGTCCGGAAGGTCCGGCTGCCCCGGGCGGCCTACGCCGGGGCGCTCGTCGCCCTGGCCGGCCTCGGGATCGTCGCCGAGGTCTGGCACGACCTGCGGCTGGACGCGCTGGGCCTGGCCCTCGGCCTGCTGGCCGCGGCCTGCTCCGCCGGATACTTCCTGATGAACGACAGCTTCGGGGACGACGTCGACCCGCTCGGGCTGGTCGCCTGGGGCATGGCGGGCGCGGCCGTCGCGCTGGTCCCGGTCGCCCGCCCGTGGGCGCTGCGGTGGGAGGCGTTCACGACGTCCGCCACTCCCGCGCCCGGCGCCCTGACGCTGCCCGTGCCGGTGGCCTTCGCGTGGATGGTGGTGGTCGCCAGCGTGGTGGCCTACATCCTCGGGGTGAACGCGGTGCGGCGGTTGTCGGCCGCCGTGGGCGCCACGGTGGCGTCGCTGGAGGTCATCGGCGGCGCGCTGGCGGCCTGGGGGGTGCTCGGCGAGGGCCTGGGCGGGCTGCAGATCGCGGGCGGCGTGATCGTGCTGTCCGGCGCGCTCCTCGCCCAGACCGCGACCCGCCGCACACGACCATCCCGGGCGACGGGGCTGGACGGCGACAAAGAGGTGACCTCGGGAGCAATGAAGTGCTGACACTACTGTAAGTAGTTAATTCACTACAACGGGTATTTACAAGGGGAAGCAACGACTGTCCCATCCCCGTCCCGAGGAAGGAGGTGGAGCCTTGCGTGTCCTGATCCAGCTCCGCCCCGCCCGTGAAACCGTCGAAGCCGTCCTCGACCCCGGTGTGACCGCCACGGTCGCCGACGTGGCAGGAGAGCTGCCGGGAATCGTCCTGGACCAGGCGTTCGCCCCGGTGGCCCTGCCGCGCGCGCTGCCCGCCCCGCATTCGGGCGGCCTGCTGTCGTCGCTCAACCGGCCGCTGGGCTTCTCCCTGTCGGCCGAGCACGCCAGCGTGCTCGTGCGCGGCGAGCTCTCCGACGACGACGTGCCGTCCAGGCTGGCGTTGTTGTCGTCGTCCGTACGCGAGGTCGTCGGCGTGTTCGCCGACCCGTCCATCCATCCGAACCTGACCTGCGCCGACACCGGCCCGGTCGGCGACTGGCACGACGTCGAACGGCTGCTGCACGCCTCCGACCTGCGCGCGGCCGGCTACGACGGCCACGGCGTCAACCTGGCGGTGGTGGACGGCGGCGTCAACGCCGACCACGTGAGCACCAAGCTCGGCCGCCAGGTCACCCTGGACGCCGGGCACAGCTGGGCACCGCCCGGCGTCACGCCCACGCCGGGGCGCTACCCGGTGGAGCACGGCAGCCTGTGCGCCTTCAACACCCAGCTCGCCGCCCCGCGCTCGACGCTGCTCGACATCGCCGTCCTGCAGAGCAGGAAGGGCACGGTCGAGGGCATGCTGTCCGACGCCGTGGCCGCCTACACCCACCTGCGCGGGCTCCTGGAGGCCATGCCGGCCGAGTCCCGCTCGCTGGTCGTCAGCAACAGCTGGGGCCTGTACAACCCGGAGCAGGACTTCCCGCCCGGCCACCCCGGCAACTACTCCGACAACCCGATGCACCCGTTCAACGTCATGATCTCCAGCCTGGAGCACGCCGGGGCCGACATCGTGTTCGCGGCGGGCAACTGCGGGCGCGACTGCCCGGCGGCGAGCTGCGGGTTCACCGACATCGTGGGCGGCAACGGCCATCCGAAGGTGGTCACGGTGGCCGGGGTCGACACCCACGGGGAGCGCGTCGGCTACTCCTCGCAGGGGCCGGCCCGGCTGGGCGACCACAAGCCCGACCTGGCCGCCTACACCCACTACGCCGGCTCCGAGGCCAGCGGCCCCGGCACGCCCGACACCGGCACCTCCACCTCCTGCCCCGTGGTGGCCGGCGTCATCGCCGCCCTGCGCACCCGCCACCCGTCCACCAAGTTGTCGCCCGCGCAGCTTCGCACGCTGCTCAACCGCACCGCCGAGGACCGCAGCACGGTCGGCTTCGACCACGACTACGGGTACGGCATCGTCAACCCCGCCGGCGTCCTGGCCGCGCTCCGCTCGCACCGCACCAGGGCCGCCTGAACCGCGACGGCGCCGCGCACCCGTGGGTACGCGGCGCCGCCGTCCGCCGGGGAGGGCCGGTGGACGAAGGGTCAGCCGTGGTTCCAGACCGAGGAGATCCGGTCGTTCCACCCGCTGGGGACGAGGTTCGGGATGTCGGAGAAGGGCGGCACGATCAGCGAGCTGCCGCCGAAGTTGATGTGCTCGTAGTAGCGGACCGTGCAGTTCGTCCCGCCCATGGAGCTGATGACGTCGTTCCAGTCGTGCAGGTGCAGCGGGCCGTGGTGGACGTCGGTCAGGTCGTTGTAGGCCTGGCGGGCCGGGCACCAGAACCAGTCGCCGGCGTACTCGACGTGCTCGAACATCTGCACCTCGCCCCGCGTGGCCGGACGCGGGTCGCGCAGCAGCGCCGCGGCCCACAGCGCGCCGTTGACCGCGGTGTCGTCGGTGACCGCCGTCAGGCGCTCGGGGTGGTAGAGGTAGGTCAGCGGGCGGCCGTCGAACCGGGTCAGGTCCGCCGGGTCGTGCTCGACGCCGTCCACGACCACCGCCATGGCGGGCGCGGGGTGGGTGATGGGCGCGTTGGCGAGCGCCGCCGCGGCCCGGGGCCGGGCCAGGGCGCGGGCGGGGTCCGCCGGCACGGGCTTGGCCGAGCGCGGCGCCCTGACCGCCTTGGCGACGAGCTGCTCCAGCGTGGTGATGTCGTGGTCGCGCAGGAGGGCCAGCACGTCGGCCTCCTCCAGGCCCCCGACGTGGTCGGAGAAGTCCAGGAAGCGCTCGACCTGGCGGCGGGCGGGGGTTGAGATCTGGGTCACGGGTGCCTCCCCTTGGTAGTGCTGCGTACTCCCTCATGGTCGGGCGGGGCGGCGGCGCGGGCAGCCCCCCAGTGTTGGGGATGGCGGTCAGGCGGTGAAGGCGGCCATGAGCTCGTCCCGGCCGCTCGCGCCGGTCTTGCGGAAGATCGCTTTGAGGTGGTCGTGCACGGTGTGCCCGGACAGGTCGAGCAGCCGGGCGATCTGCTTCGGCGCGGCTCCGGCGCACAGCAGGTCGAGGACGCCGCGTTCGCGCGGGGTGAGGGCGTACCAGTCGCAGAACGAGGGCAGCAGCAGGCCGCCGGTCGCCGCCTGGATCACCACGGCCACCTCGCCCGTGCCGTCCTCGTCCAGGGTCTGGCCCTCGACGGCGAGCCAGCGGCCGTACCGGGCCGCCGGGGCGCAGATGATCGGCCGGCCGGCGTCCGTGCCGCGCGCGTGCTCGGCGGCGTCGGCGGCCAGGGCGGTGACGAACGTGTCGGCCAGCCAGGCGTGCGGGCCGTGCCGGTCGGGGCGGCGCAGCCGGTCGAGCCACGCGTGGGCCTGCGGCGTCACGGCGCGGACGCCGCGGTCGGGGCCGACGACGATCACCCCGGCGGGCAGGGCGGGCACGGTGGGGGCGAGCGGGGCGGCGGTGACGTACCTGCGCAGCGCGGTCATCAGGGCCGGGGCGAGCAGCGTCGCCCCGCGCCGGTCCTCCTCGGTGAACGGCACGGCGTCGCAGGCGCGGACCAGCCCGAGCAGGCCCCACACGCCGCCGCGCCCGTCACGCAGCAGCAGCCGCAGCTCGCAGGAGGCGCCGCAGGCCGCGAACGCCCGCCGCGCCCCCTCCGCGGCGCCGGCCACCGCGACCGGCACCCGCAGCCGGGCCAGCGACGCGGGCCGGCACGGGTCGCCGTGGGCGCGGCGGTGGGCGAGCAGGGAGACGGCCAGCTCGCGTTCGTAGCGGTGCCAGAAGCTGAACGAGCCCTGCCCGAGCCCGGTCGCCGGGCTGGTGCCGACCAGCCTCAGCGCGTCGTGCGGCAGCAGCGGGGCGATGGCGGCGGACACGGCGGCGCCGACGTGCTCGGCCGCGACGCCCCGGTCCATCAAGGTGCGCACCTCGTGGAGCACGCGGTCCTGGCATGAGCTCACGCGGCCAGGTCAGCACGCCACGACCCTGCCCGGCAAGCACAGGGTAGCCATTCGGCTACGTCAGGTCACATTCAGCCGCCGCAGCTCGTCCTCGGTCAGTTTCAGGGCCGTCGCCTCCGCCGACGCCCGCACCGACTCCGGCCGGGTGGCGCCCGGGATGGGGACGACGTGCTCGGAGTGGGCCAGGTGCCAGGCCAGGCAGACCTGCTGCGGGGTGCGTCCGCGTTCCTCGGCCACCTCGTGGAAGGGGGTGCGGGGCGGGGCGGCGCCGGGGCCGTCCAGGGCGCTGCGGGCGATGCCGCCGAGGGGGCTCCACGGCAGGAAGGCGATGCCGAGGCGGTCGCACAGCCGCAGCTCGGGCAGGCTGTCGCGGTGTTGAGGGCTGTAGCGGTTCTGCACGGAGACCAGGGAGTCACCGAGGACGGCCCTGGCCTCGTGGATCTGCTCGCAGGTCACGTTGGAGACGCCGGCCGCGCGGATGAGGCCCGCGTCGAGGAGGTCGCGCAGCGCGCCCACCGACTCCGCCCACGGGACGTCCGGGTCGGGCTTGTGCAGCTGGTAGAGGCCGATCGCCTCGACGCGCAGGCGGCGCAGGGAGCCCTCGCAGGCGGCCCTGAGGCGGTCGGGACGGCCGTCGACCGTCCAGGAGCCGTCGCCGGGACGGCCGCGCCCGCCCTTCGTGGCGACCAGCACGCCGGAGGCGTCGCCGGACCAGGTGGCCAGGGCCTCGGCGACGAGCTCCTCGTTGTGGCCGCGCTCGCCGGCGTGCCAGTGGTAGGAGTCGGCCGTGTCGATCAGGGTGAGGCCGGCGTCGAGGGCGGCGTGCACGGTGGCGATCGCGCGGACGCGGTCTGGGCGGCCCTCGATGGACAGCGGCATGGCGCCCAGGCCGACGGCGCCGACCTCGGCGGTTCCGACGCGGCGGGTGATCATGGTCGGTCAGCCTTCCGGGAGGAGGTCGGCGACGGCTCGCGGCAGCCAGGCCGCGACGTCGGTGAACGTGAAACCGAGCGCGGCGGCCCGGCCGGCGTCGATGGCGTAGGAGCGGTCGAAGGAGAACGGCGAGGCGGGCTCGCCGCCGGTCACCACGCGGTGGACGGGCGCCGGCGAGCCGGTCGCGGCGGCGACGGCCGCGCACAGGCCGGTGACGGTCAGCGTGTCGGGCGAGGCGGCGTTGAGCGCGCCGGTGACGTCGGTGCCCGTCGCCGCCCAGTGCAGGAACGCGGCGATCTCCGCGTGGTGGACGAACGACGTGGGGGCCGGGTCGCGGTGCACGGCGACCGGCAGCCCGGCGCGTACGCGGTCCACGTAGTGGCGCAGCCGTCCGGTGAAGTCGGCGTCCCCGCCGCCGAGCACGTGGGCGCTGCGCACGGCGAGGAACGGGAAGGCCGGGTCCCGGGCGAACACGGCCTCGGCCTGGCGTTTGCCCTCGGCGTACGCGGCCGCCTCGCCGAGCAGCCGGGACAGGGCGTCCGGCGATCCCCACGGCAGGCCGCGGTCCACCGGCCAGGACGCGGCCTCGACCGTCTCCTCGCGGACCGGGGCCGCGGCCGGGGGCAGCGGGGACGGCGAGGTGGCCGGGTCGTAGACCTCCATGGTGGAGGTCATCACGTAGCGGGCGGTGCGGCCGGCGAAGACCCGGCGGGCGACGTCGGCGTGCGAGGGCGTGTAGCAGACCTGGTCCACGACGGCGTCGAAGGCCCGGCCGTCCAGGGCGCGGGCGAGCGCCGCCGCGTCCGCCCGGTCGGCGACGACGTGCTCGGCCCCGGTCGGCGGCGCGGCCGAGCCCCGGTTGACCACGGTCACGCGGTCCCCGCCGGCCAGCAGCAGGCGGATCAGGCGGCGGCCGAAGTAGCGGTTGCCGCCGATGACGCAGATGTGTCGCATGCGGCCAAGACTGGCCCGGACGGCGTCAGCAGTGGTAGTGGTGACTTGCTGGCCTCGTGTTAAGGAGAACTGTTGATCGACGCCCATCGGCTCAGGGTGCTGCGGGAGGTGGCCGCGCACGGCAGCTTCAACCGGGCGGCGGCCGCGATGCTGCTCACGCCGTCCGCCGTCTCGCAGCAGATCGCCGCGCTGGAACGGCAGCTCGGCACCCCGGTCGTCACCCGCAGCACCCGCGGCGTGGCCCTCACCGAGCCGGGCCGGCTGCTGGTGGAGACGGCCGAGACGATCGCGGCCGAGCTGCGGCACGCCCGGGAGCGGATCGACGAGCTGGCCTCGGGGCGCCGGCGGCTGACCGTGGCCACCTTCACCAGCGGCGGCCGCGCGTTGCTGCCCGGCGTGCTGGCGCGGTTCGTCGCCGCCCATCCCGACGTCGCGACGAACGTGGTCGAGCGGGAGCCGGAGGACAGCCTGCCGCTGGTCCGGCGCGGCGAGGCGGACCTGGCCATCGCCTACCACTTCGACGGGCCGCTGCCGGTGCTGCCCGGCGACCGCACGGGGCTGGCCTGGACGCCGCTGGCCGAGGACCCGCTGTCGGTGGCGCTGCCGGCCGCCCATCCGCTGGCCGGCCGGGCGTCGCTGGACCTGACCGAGCTGGCCGAGCAGCCGTGGGTGATCGGCTGCTCCAAGACCGAGGCGTTCCTGCGCGGGTACGCCGCCGCGGCCGGGTTCGAGCTGCGGGTCAGCGGCTCCACCACCGACTACCACCTGGCGCAGGCGCTCACGGCGGCCGGGCTGGGCGTCAGCCTGGTGCCGTCCATCTGCCTGGCGCGCGACACGCCCGGCCTGGCCGTCGTGCCGCTGAACCCGCCGCGCCCGGCCCGCTACCTCGGGATCGCCACCGCCCCGCGGCGCGACCACCCGCTGGTGCCGACGCTGGTCGAGTGGCTGCGCGAGGAGGCCGCGGCATTGGGACGGCAGCGGACCGATCCTGTCCGCCGGTGATGTCACAGTGTCCCGGGGAACCTTTCCCGCACCGAACGGAGTGATTCATATGAGCCGCCATGTCCAGATCACCTTCGACGCCCACGACCCGAAGGCGCTGTCGACGTTCTGGCGTGACGCGCTGGGCTACGTCCACCCCGGCCCGCCCGGGGTCGAGCTGCCGCAGGGCGCCGACCCGCTGGCCGCCTGGGACGACTTCCTGGCCGGGATGGGCGTCCCCGAGGAGGAGCGCGACACGCGATCGGCCATCGAGGACCCCGAGGGCCGGGGCCCCCGGGTGTTCTTCCAGCGGGTGCCGGAGGGCAAGGCCGCCAAGAACCGCGTGCACCTCGACGTCCGGGCGGCTCCCGGGCTGCGCGGCGAGGAGCGCATGGCGGCGCTGGAGGCCGAGTGCGAGCGGCTGGTCGGGCTGGGCGCGACGCGGGTGCGGCGACACGAGCCCGAGCCCCCGTTCGCCGCCGGCCACATCGTGATGACCGACCCCGAGGGCAACGAGTTCTGCCTCGACTGACCGTCCAGGACGTCCGGCTGACGAATCAGTCGTCGGCACATCTGCATGGCACGATGACCAGCGTGCCCGCTTCGATGTGGGTCACCTTCTTCGAGCCGAGGCAGAATCGGCATTTCAGCGTCTCGGCGATCCATGGGTCGGACCATACGTTGTGCTGCCAGGCCGGCGGCGGCCCGTCCGGGGGCGGTTCCGCGCCGCGCCCGGCGGGCTCGTTCTCGCCGCCCACCTGGCCGAGGCCGCCGCAGTGCGCAGGCTGTCTGTCGCCTGACGGATCTGGTTGCGCTCACCTCAGTCGCGGGGGGAAAGCAGAAGGCGAGTGCTGCGAGAATGGCCGCATGGCCAAGCTGACCGGAGCTCAGATCGCACAGGAGGGGCCGGCGGGGTGGGCGTACCTGCTCGGCAGCCTGCACACCCGACTCCACACCGGCACGTTCGCCGCCGGGCTCGCGCTCGTCGACGCCATCGGGGCGGCGGCCGAGGAGATGGACCACCATCCCGACCTCGACCTGCGCTACACCCATGTCGACGTCCGGCTGTCCAGTCACGACGCGGGCGGCGTCACCGAGCGCGACCTGCGGCTGGCGCGCGCGGTCACGACGCTCGCCGCCGACGCCGGGGTGCGCCTCGACCCGGCGTCCGTCTCGGTGCTCGAACTCGGCCTCGACACCCCCGCGCGGGACACGGTCCGGCCGTTCTGGGCGGCGGTGCTGGCGGTGCCCGCCGACGACCGGGGCGAGCTGCAGGACCCGGCCGGCGCGCTGCCGGGCGTGTGGTTCCAGCCGTCCGGCGACGAGGAGCCCCGCCAGCGCTGGCACTTCGACGTGTGGGTGGAGCCCGCGCAGGTCCAGCCGCGGATCGACGCGGCGCTGGCGGCGGGCGGGCGGCTGGTGCGCGCCGACGGGGCGCCGCGGTTCTGGGTGCTGGCCGACCCCGAGGGCAACCACGTCTGCCTGTGCACCTGGCAGGAGCGCGACTGAGCCGCGGCGGCGGTCAGCGCGGCCGTCGGGCAGCCCGGCGCGTGGTCAGCGAGGCCCGTCGGGCAGCCCGGCGCGTGCCTGGGCGAGCAGTTCGCGGGTGCGCGGCAGGCCGGCCAGGCGGGCGGCCAGCGCGTCCAGCGTGACGGCCAGCACCCGGGCCGGCACGCCGCGCGCCGTCAGCACGTGCGCCATCCAGCTGACGAAGGACGTGAACAGGCCGGGGTCGTCGACGTAGGCGGCGGCCTTGAGGTAGTCGACGACGTAGGCGACGTCCTCGGCGGTGTGGCCGGTCGGCTCCTCGCCCGCGGTGACGGGCACGTGCTCGTCCAGCTCCTGCATCACGCCCCTGACCAGCTCGGGGGCCCGGTCGGTGAGCGCCGTGTACTCGGGGCCGGCCAGGTGCGGCGGCCGTCCGGGGCTCAGCCCGGTCGCGGCCCGGCGCGGCGGCGGCCCGGCGTCGAGCAGGTCGGCGGCGGCCCGCGCGTCGGGCGCCCAGGCGTCGGCCCCGAGCAGACGGGCGTAGCGGCCGTCGGGCCCGAAGGCGGCGCCGCCGACGAGCACGGGCGCGCCCGCCGCCTGGCAGGCGCTGATGGCCGCGTGCGCGGCGGGCAGCCGGGTGGCGATCGACCCGGACAGCGCGACCGCGGCCGGGGCGGTCCTGTGCACGTGCACGACCAGGTGCGCGGTCGGTACGTGCGCGCCCAGGTAGTCCACCTGCCAGCCGCGCAGCCGGAGCACCTCGGCCAGCAGCCGGGCCGGGAAGGTGTGCCACTCGCCGTCCACGCACGCCACGCTCACCCGCCCCCTGGCCGGGCCGGTGCGGTGGCCGCGCGCGCCCGGCTCGTGAGCCAGCACGGCCAGCACCCGCTCGTGGACGGCGGTCGCCGTGTGCTCCTGGGCGACGGTGAGCCGGTTGGCCGCCCAGTCCAGGCCCACGCGGGCCTGCGCGACGGCGACGACGTCCAGGAGCATGGTCTCCAGGGGCACGCCGGCGTCGAGACCGGCCCGCGCGGCGTCGATCGCGGCGTACTCGTCGCCGGACGTCGCCGCCGTCCGCAGCGCCTCGACGCAGCGCTCGATCTCCTCCCGCGGGCCGGGGGCGCTCACGCCGGAAGACCTCCGTCCGGGCCGTCCGGGCCGTCGGGGGCGTCGGGGGCGTCGGGGGCGTCGGGGGTCTCGCGCGGCGCGCCGATGGCGACGATGGCGATGTCGTCGCGCTCCCGCTCGCCCGCCCACTGGGAGGCGAGCATCTGGACGCGTTCGGCCAGCGCGGCGGCCGGCATGCCGGCGCACTGCCGCAGCTCCTCGCGCAGCCGGTCGTCGCCGAACATCTCGTCGCCCAGCGGGCCTCCCCTGGCCTCGATGACGCCGTCGCTGTAGAGCAGGCACGTCTCGCCGGGGGCCAGGAGCACCGTCTCGGTGACGCTGTTGATCTGGTCGAGCAGGCCGATCAGGGTGCCGCGGGTGCGGGCGTCCTCCACCCGGCCGTCATTGCGGACGATCATCGGCGGCGGATGGCCGGCGCTGGTCAGCCGCAGCTCCAGCCGGTGGCCGCGGCGCTCGACCCCGGCCAGCACCAGCGTGACGTAACGCGGGCTGGGACCGGCGAGCAGCACCTCGTTGAGCCGTTCCAGCACGCGCTGGTGGTCGTCGGCCAGCGGCAGCAGGGCGCGCAGCGTGTTGCGGATCTTGCCGGTCAGCACGGCGGCCTCCAGGCCCTTGCCGGAGACGTCGCCGAGCACCACCAGCGCCGCCCCGCCCGATCCGGCGACCGGGTGCACGTCGTAGAAGTCCCCGCCGACCAGCGCGCCGTGGCCCGCCGCCCGGTAGCGGGCCGCCACGTCGGCGACGTCGAGGTACGGCGTCATCGGCGGCAGCAGGTCGGCCATCAGCGTCTCGGCGATGGCCCCCTGCTCGGCGTACACGCGGGCGATGGAGATCGCGGTGCCGGCCCGGGCCACGAACAGCCGGGCGAACGCCTCCTCGGCGGCGGAGAAGCCGGCCGAGGAGCGCAGCAGGATCAGCGCGCCCGCGGGCAGGCCGTAGCCGGGCAGCGAGATCACCACCACGGAACGCGTGTCGTCCCGCCCCTCGCCCAGCACCCAGCCGGGCGCCTGCCCGGGGTCCACCCAGCGGGCGGGCACCGGCGGGAAGGCCCGCAGCGCCTCGGCCAGCCCCGGCATGGAGCGCGGGTCGATGTCCAGGTTCCGGCGCACGGACGCGCCGCCGGCCTCGTGGTAGGCGACCTCGTAGCGGCGCGGGCCCAGCGGCACGACGGCCCGGGCGGCGTGGGCGAGGTGCCGCACGGCCAGGCGGGCGACCGCCTCCAGGCAGCGGTCGAGGTTGAGCGAGGACAGCAGCTCGGTGGCCGCCGCCACCATGGACGCGGCCGAGTCCCGCTCGCCTCGCAGCACCTCCATGGCCCGTTCCGACGCGGTGACGTCGACCAGCCACCAGGTGACGCGGTCGCGCCCGGCGCGCACGGGATGGGCCTCGAACACCCGCTCCCCGACCGGCCCCCGGACGGGCTCCGGCCTGCTCCCGGCGTCGGGTGACGCGGCCAGACGGGCGCACAGGTCGTGGTGGGCGCGGGCCAGCCAGTCCGGCGCGATCCGCGTCGCGTCGCCCAGCAGCGACCGGGCGGCGGCGTTCGCCCGCTCGACGGCGCCCGACGCGTCGGCGACCAGCATCGGGTACGGCGTGTCCTCCCCCAGCATGCCGATCGCGCCCCGTTCGTGAACACCTACGAGATTTTCACTCTACTGACGTGACCTGCACGGCTTTCCCGACGCCGAATCGTCTTTGTCGCATTTTTAGCCGCGTTACCTTCGGCGCACGCTCCCGCCCCCGTCTGCGGACGCGTGTGCCGGAGCGGTGGCCGGGTGGTCTACCGTCTGATCGTGCTCGCCTCACACCATGTCCCCCGCCCGGCCGCGCACGGCGGGGGCGCGCCATGAGAAGCCTGCGGCTGACGGGCGCCTTCCTGTCCCGGTTCCACCATCCGGCGCAGGTCATCGCGACCGGGTTCGCGGCCCTCATCCTGACCGGCACGGCCCTGCTGACCTCGCCCATGGCCACGGCCACGGGCGAGTCGGCCGGCTGGCTGACCGCGCTGTTCACCGCGACGTCCGCGGCCTGCGTGACCGGCCTGGTCGTGGTGGACACCGCCACCCACTGGTCGGTGGCCGGGGAGGTGGTGATCGCCATGCTGGCCCAGGTGGGCGGGCTGGGCATCATGACGATGGCGACGCTGTTCACCGTCCTGGTCGCGGGCCGGCTGGGGCTGCGCGCCCGCATGTTCGCCCAGGCCGAGACCAAGACGCTGAGCATGTCCGACGTCCGGCGCGTGGTGCGCAACGTGGTCATCTTCAGCCTCGTCTCCGAGCTGATCGTCGGCGCCGTGCTCACCGCGCGCTTCGTCACGGGTTACGGCGAGCCGCTGGGCCGGGCGATGTACCTGGGCTGGTTCCACGCGGTGTCGGCGTTCAACAACGCCGGGTTCGCGCTGTGGCCGGACAATCTGATGCGCTTCGTCACCGACGCGTGGATCTGCCTGCCGATCGCGTTCGCGGTGATCGCGGGCGGGCTGGGCTTCCCGGTGGTGTTCGAGCTGGCCCGCGCCTGGCGCCGGCCCAGCCGATGGTCGGTGCTCACCCGGGTCACCGTCGGGGTGACGCTCGTCCTGCTCGCGGTGGGGACGCTGGTCTTCCTGGTGACCGAGTGGCGCAACCCCAGGACGCTCGGCGGGCTCGACGACTCCGGCAAGCTGCTGGCCGCGTTCTTCACCGGGGTCATGCCGCGGTCGGGCGGGTTCAACAGCCTCGACATCGGCCAGCTCTACCCGAGCAGCCTGCTCGCCACCGACCTGCTGATGTTCATCGGCGGCGGCAGCGCCGGCACGGCGGGCGGCATCAAGGTCACCACGTTCGGGCTGCTGGCGTTCATCATCTGGGCCGAGCTGCGGGGCGAGCCCCGGGTGAACATCGGCCACCGGCGCCTGGCCGAGTCCGCGCAGCGCCAGGTCATCTCGATCACCATGATCGGCGTCGTGCTGGTCGCCGTCTCCACCTACCTGCTGCTCGCCCTCACGCCCCACAGCCTGGACCAGGTGCTGTTCGAGGTGGTCTCGGCGTTCGGCACGAACGGGCTGTCCACCGGCATCACCGCCGACGCCACGCCCGCCGGGCACCTGCTGCTGGCGGCGCTGATGTTCATCGGGCGCATCGGCCCGCTCACGCTGGGTTCCGCGCTCGCCCTGAAGGAGCGCACCCGTCGCTACGAACTACCCGAGGAACGTGTCATCGTTGGCTGACAAGAAGACAGACCCCGTCGTGGTCATCGGCCTGGGCCGGTTCGGCACCTCGCTCGCCCTGGAGCTCACCCGGCGCGGCACCGAGGTCCTGGCCATCGACAACCGGCCCAAGGTCGCCCAGAGCCTGGCCGGGCAGATCACGCACATCGCCACCGCCGACTCCACCGACCTGGAGACGCTGCGGCAGCTCGGCGTGCCCGACTTCTACCGGGCGGTGGTGGCCATCGGCGGCGACCTGGAGGCCAGCATCCTGACCACGTCGCTGCTGATCGAGCTGGAGATCGACGACATCTGGGCCAAGGCCGTCAGCCGCCAGCACGGCCGGATCCTCGGGCGCATCGGCGCCCATCACGTCGTCTTCCCCGAGCACGACATGGGCGAGCGGGTGGCCCACATGGTGACCGGCCGGATGCTGGACTTCATGCAGGTGGACGAGAACTTCGCGATGGCCAAGACCCGGCCGCCCAAGGAGTACATCGGGGTGCCGCTCGGCCGGTCCAACCTGCGCCGCAAGCACGGCGTCACCGTGGTGGCGGTCAAGAGCGCGGAGGAGGAGTTCACCTACGCCGGTTCCGACACCGAGCTGGGGTACGGCGACGTGATCATCGTCTCCGGCCGCACCGAGGACGTCGAACGCTTCGCCGACCTCACCTAGCCGGAGGGTCGTCGGCGGGGCCCAACGGGGCGGGCCGATGTTGGCCGGGGCGACAGGCCCGTCCGGGTCGTGGTTGACGATGATGGGCGGTCCGTCCGACCGGAGGCAGCCACCATGACACCACGTCGTACCCCGTCCGACCGGGCCCGCGAGGCCGCGATGATCGCCGACATCGAGCGGCTCGTACGCTGCGAGTCGCCGTCCGGCGACCTGGCCGCGGTCGCCCGCAGCGCCACGGCCGTGGCCGAGCTGGGCGCCGCCCACCTGGGGGCCGAGGCGGAGCGCGTCGTCATCGACGGGTGCACCCACCTGCGGTGGCGGTTCGGCGGCGAGCCCAGGGTGCTGCTGCTCGGCCACCACGACACGGTGTGGCCGGTCGGCTCGCTGGAGCGGCACCCGTTCGAGGTGCGCGACGGGATGCTGCGCGGGCCGGGCTGCTTCGACATGAAGGCCGGGCTGGTGATGGCCTTCCACGCGCTGGCGGCGCTGGACGACCTGGACGGCGTGACCGTGCTGGTCACCGGCGACGAGGAGCCCGGGTCGCCCACCTCGCGGCGGCTGGTCGAGGACGAGGCGCGCGGCTGCGCGGCGGCGCTGGTCCTGGAGGCGGCCGGTCCCGGCGGGGCGCTCAAGACCGAGCGCAAGGGCGTCTCCCGGTACGAGGTGCAGGTGCGGGGCCGGGCCGCGCACGCCGGGCTGGAGCCGGAACGCGGCGTGAACGCGACGGTCGAGGTGACCCACCAGGTCGCGGCCGTGGCGGCGCTGGCCGATCCCGCGCTGGGCACGACCGTCACCCCGACCCGCCTGGAGTCGGGCACCACGGTCAACACGGTGCCCGCGCGGGCCCGCTTCGACGTGGACGTACGGGTGAGGGACGCCCGCGAGCAGGACCGGGTGGACGCGGCGATGCGCGGGCTGCGTCCGGTGCTGCCCGGCGCGGACGTCACGGTCGGCGGCGGGCCCAACCGGCCGCCGCTCCCTGCGTCGGCGTCGAAGGGCCTGTTCGAGCGGGCGTGCCGGCTCGCCGGCGTCCTCGGGATCGGCCCGCTGACCTCGGTCGCCGTGGGCGGGGCCTCCGACGGCAACTTCACCGCCGGGACGGGCACCCCCACCCTGGACGGCCTGGGCGCGGTCGGCGGCGGCGCGCACGCCGACGACGAGCACGTGCTGGTCGCGGAGCTGCCGGGCCGCACCCGGCTGCTGACGGCCCTGGTCGCCGACCTGCTGGCCGCAGCGCGGTGACCGCCCCTCACAAGGGGGCCCTGGACGCTGTTGTCCGGGCGGACGAACCGGACGCCGCCGCCCGGTGCTCGCCGACCAGCTACGGGACGAAGGCGGCTGCGACCATGACCGGCGTGACTGATCTCATCCGTGACCGTCGCGACTCCCGGCCCGTCGAGGCCGCGTGCGCCGCGGCGCAGGCCGCCGCCGACGGCGCGGGCATCGACATCCGCCCCCTGGACAGCGTCGGCGAGCTGGAAGCCGTCCGCCGCCTGTACGAGCACATCTGGCGCACCGGCGAGAACAACCCCCCGGTGACGGCCGACATGCTGCGCGCGTTGTCGAAGGCGGGCAGCTACGTGAGCGGCGCCTTCGACGGCGACCGGATGGTGGGCGCGTGCTTCGGCTTCTTCTCGCCTCCGGCGCGCGCCGCCCTGCACAGTCACATCGCCGGCGTGCTGGCGGGCATGCAGGGCCGCAACGTCGGGTTCGCCATGAAGCTGCACCAGCGGGCCTGGGCGATGCTGCGCGGCGTCGGCGAGATCTGCTGGACCTACGACCCGCTGGTGCGCCGCAACGCCTACTTCAACCTGGCCAAGCTGGGCGCCGACCCGGCCGAGTACCTGCCGGACTTCTACGGCCCCATGGACGACGACATCAACCGCGCCGACGCCACCGACCGCGTCCTGGTCCGCTGGCGGCTGGGGACGCCCGTCGTCGAGGCGGCCTGCGCGGGCCGTCCGGCCGTGGCGGACGCGGCGGCGGCCAGGGCGGCGGGCGCGGCCGTAACGCTGGAGGCGTCGGCGGCGGGCGGGCCGCTGGTCCGGTACGCCCGCGCGGCCACCGTCCTGGTCGGCGTGCCCGGCGACGTCGAGGCGATGCGCGAGAGCGACCCGGCCCGCGCCGCCGACTGGCGCAGGGCGCTGCGGGACGTGCTGGGCGAGCTGCTCGAACAAGGCGGCCGGGTACGCGGCTTCGACCGGACAGGCTGGTACATCGTGGACAGACAGGAGACGGAGTGAAGATCACCGGTGTGGAGGTCCGCACGGTCGAGATGCCGCTCGTGACGCCGTTCCGCACGTCGTTCGGCACCGAGACGGTACGGCGGGCGGTGCTGGTGCGGGTCGTCACCGGCGAGGCCGAGGGCTGGGGCGAGTGCGGCGCGGGCACGGCGCCCCTGTACTCCTCGGAGTACACCGACGCCGCCGCCGACGCGCTGACCCGGTTCCTGGTCCCGGCGCTGGCCGGCGTGGCGGACCTGGACGCGCACAAGGTCGCCCCGGCGCTGGCGGCGTTCAAGGGGCACCGGATGGCCAAGGCCGCGCTGGAGACGGCGGTCCTGGACGCGGACCTGCGCGCCCGCGGCGTCCCGCTGGCCCACGCGCTCGGGGCGGTGCGCGACAGCGTGCCGTGCGGGGTGTCGGTGGGCATCACCGGGTCGATCCCGGCGCTGCTGGACGCCGTCGCCGAGTACCTGGACGCGGGCTACCTGCGGATCAAGCTGAAGATCGAGCCCGGCTGGGACGTCGAGCCGGTCCGGGCCGTGCGCGAGCGGTTCGGCGACGTCCCGCTCCAGGTGGACGCCAACACCGCCTACGGGCGCGGCGACGCCCGGCACCTGGCCGGGCTGGACCCGTTCGGCCTGCTGCTGATCGAGCAGCCGTTCGCGCAGGACGACCTGCTCGGGCACGCCCGGCTGGCCGAGCGGATCACGACGCCGATCTGCCTGGACGAGTCGATCGTCTCGGCCCGCGCCGCCGCCGACGCGATCGCGCTCGGGGCCTGCCAGGTGGTCAACATCAAGCCGGGCCGGGTCGGCGGCCATCTGGAGGCCCGGCGCATCCACGACGTGTGCGCCGCGCACGACGTCCCGGTGTGGTGCGGCGGCATGCTGGAGACCGGCGTGGGCCGGGCCGCCAACGTGGCGCTCGCCGCGCTGCCCGGGTTCCTGCTGCCCGGCGACACCTCGGCCTCCGACCGCTACTACCGGACCGACCTGACGCCGCCGTTCCGCCTGGAGGACGGCCACCTCGCCGTGCCGACCGGCCCGGGGATCGGCGTCGCCCCGATCCCGGAGGTGCTGGAGGAGGTCACCGTCGCGACGACGTGGGTGCCGATGCCGTCCTGATCTGTTGGTCGGTTCCGACAGGTCGGCCGGTGGCATTTCGTCGTCCCGGACGAACGATGTGCCACCAGGGCGGCGCTAGCGTCGGGAGCGTGCTCGTCCCCGTGACCGGCCTCCCGCGTGCCAGCCTGGGCCGCGTCCTGGAGGAACTCGGTACCACCCTGCTCCAGGCCGTCTGCGGCGACGCCGGGCTCGCCCGCGACATCGGCGGCGTCGTCATCCACGACCCGCTCGACGAGCCCGAGCTGCCCGCCGACGCGCTCGTCCTCGGTGTCGGCCTGCACGACCCGGCCGAGATCGCGCAGGTCGTGACCCGGCTCGGGCGGCACGGCGCCGCCGCGCTGGTCGTCCGCGCGCCCGTCGTCGCCGACGAACGGCTGGTCGCGGCGGCGGGCCGGGCGGGGGTGGCGGTGCTGGCCTTCGCCCGCGGCGCGTCCTGGACGCACCTGGCCGGCATGCTGCGCGAGCTGACCTCCGACGGCGGCCGGCTCGGCCCCGACGCCCACGCCTCGGGCCGGATCGGGTCCGGCGACCTGTTCGCCGTGGCCAACGCCATCGCCGCGCTGCTCGACGCGCCCGTCACCATCGAGGACCGCCACTCGCGGCTGCTGGCCTTCTCCAGCCGCCAGGAGGACACCGACACCTCCCGCGTACGGACGATCCTGGGCCGCCAGGTCCCCGAGCAGTACACCCGCATCCTGGAGGAACGCGGCGTCTTCCAGGCGATCTACCGCAGCGACCGGCCCGTCTTCGTGGCGCCCCTGCCCGACCCCGAGGGCCGGCAGCCGCCCGCGCTGCCCCGGGTGGCGATCGCGGTGCGCGCCGGCGACGAGATCCTCGGCACGATCTGGGTCGTCGTCCCCGAGGCGCTGGGCGAGGAGCGCAGCCAGGCGCTCTACGAGGCGTCCAAGCTGGTCGCGATGCACATGGTGTGGCAGCGCGCCGACGCCGACATGGAACGGCGGCTGCGGGCCGAGCTGCTGGGCACCGCGCTGGAGAGCGGGCCCGGCTCCCTGGAGGCCGCCCGCCGCCTGGGGCTGAAGGACGAGCCCGCGGTCGTCCTGGCGCTCACCGTCGTCGGCCCGGCGGGCGAGAGCCCGCTGCCCGCCCAGCTCGCCGCCGAGCGCAAGCGGCTCGCCGACGCCTTCGCCATGCACCTGTCGGCCGTGCACCCGCGGGCCGCCGCCGCGCTGGTCGGCGACGTCGCCTACGGCATCCTGCCGCTGCCGCAGAACCGGCAGGACGCCGACGAGCGCGCGGTCCTGGTGGCCACCGAGTTCCTGGCCCGGGTCGGCTCCCGGCTGCGCCCGCTGGTCGGGGTGGGCCGGCCGGCCGGGGACAACTCGGCCCTGGCCCGCTCGCGTTCGGGCGCCGACCGGGCGCTGCGCGTGCTGCGCTCGGGCGGCGCCGGGCGGCAGGTGGCCCGCCTGGACGACGTGCACGTGGACGCGCTGCTGCTGGAGCTGGCCGACCTCGTGCCGCGCGGCGACGTCCCCAGCGGGCCGATCGCCCGGGTCGTCGCCTACGACAAGGAGCACCAGACCAGCCTGGTCGAGACGCTGGACGCCTGGCTCGACGCCTTCGGCGACGTCTCGGTGGCCGCCGCCGCGATGTTCGTGCATCCCAACACGTTCCGCTACCGGCTGCGGCGCGCGGCCGAGGTGGGCCGGATCGACCTCGGCTCCCCGGACGCGCGCCTGTCGGCCATGCTGCAGCTGCGCCTGATGTCGATCAGGTCCGCGCCGGACGACTGACCGGGCCGCGCAGGCCGAGCGTGCCGATGAGGAAGGCCAGCCATTCGGCGTCCTGGGCGACCGCCACGTCGTGGGGGGTGGCCGCGCCGTGCCCGGCGTCGTCGAAGACGTGCAGCAGGACGGGCTCGTCCCCCTGCTGGGCAGCCTGGAGGCGGGCGGCGAACTTGCGCGCGTGCCAGGGACGGCAGCGCGGGTCCGTCGCCCCTGCCTGGAGGTAGACCGCGGGGAAGACGCCGGGGCGCACCCGCTCGTACGGCGACATCCGCAGCAGCCGCCGGACCTCCTCGGGGTCGTCCGGGTCGGCCCACGCCTTGCGGATGACGAAGTCGAGGTACGGGTCGCGGGTGCCGCCGATCAGGTCCAGCAGCGGCGCCCGCGGCAGGACGGCCCGCCACAGCTCGGGCCGGCTGGTGACGGCGATCCCGCACATGAGCCCGCCGTCGGAGCCGCCGGTCAGCGCCAGCCGGTCGGCGGCCGTCACGCCCTCGGCGATCAGGTGCTCGGCGACGGCCACCAGGTCGGAGTCGCGGACGTGCCGCCGCTCCCGGTGCGCGGCCCGGTACCAGTCCCCGCCGAACTCGCCGCCGCCGCGCAGGTACGCCTGCACCAGCACGCCCCCGGCGGCGACGAAGGCGGCCAGGTCCGGCTGGTACTGGGGAAGCAGGGGCACGTTGGCCGCCCCGTACGCCGAGACGAGCACCGGCGCGGGCCGCGCCGGGTCGAGACCGGCCGGGCGCACCACGTGGTACGGCACCGCGACCCCGTCGGCCGCCACCGCCTGCCCCTCTTCCACCTCGGCGTCGAGCGTGACCGCCGGGGCCGACAGGGTGTGCGGCGCGCCCTGGCCGGGCCGGTGCCGGTAGACGCCCCAGGAGCTGGTCAGCGTGGAGAAGGCGAAGACGAAGTCGGCCGCGGGCACGCCGGTGGCCAGGGCGGTCAGGGCGAAGAAGGGGGCGGCGAGCGCGCCCCGGCCGGGCAGCGGCACCTCCCCGGCGACGGCGCCCGCGCGGTCGAGGATCCGCACCCGGGCGAACGTCCGGTCGAACTCGCTGAGGTACAGGTGCTCGCCGACGGGCGTGAGCGAGCGCAGCACGGTCTCGCCCTCGGGGACCAGCTCCGTCCATCCCGACGGGTCGTCCGGGTCGGCGGCGTCGAGCGGGATGGCGACCACCCGGCCGCGCGGCGCGCCGACGTCGGTCACCGCCACGTAGCGGTCGCCGACGACGTGACCGGCGACCGTGCCGGCGCAGCGGGTGACGAAGGACCGCCACGCGGACCCGGGCACGGACAGGTCGCGGACGGCGCACGGGATCGGGCTGCCCACCCGGTGCGCGGCCACGGCCCAGCGGCCGTCCGGGGAGAACTGGACGAGCGTGTACTCCCGCGAGCCCGCCGGGACCGGGATCGGCTCCACAACGGTCTCCCCCGGCGTCCCGAGGCGATGGCTGAACACGGCCTGCCGGAACTCCTCCGGGGGGCCGGTGAGCGCGAGGAAGGAGAAGCCGCCGCTGTCGGGCGTCCAGGAGACGCCGCCGGCCCACGCGCTGTGCAGGACCTGGCCGGGCTCGTCGAGCGTGCGGCCGGTGTCCACCTCGACGAGCCGGATGGTGTTGTGCTCGCTGCCGTCGGTGCACACGCCCAGGGCCAGGACGCGGCCGTCCGGGGAGGGCGCCAGCCAGGACAGCACCGCGTCCTGCGCGCCGCCGAACCGCGCCAGGTCGGCCACCGTCCGGCCGGGGCCGTAGGGCTCGTCGGCGACGACCACGGTGGACGCCGTCCCGCCGGGCGGGGTGACCGGGCGGAACCAGCGGCCGGCCGCGTGCCTGGGCAGGGCCGGGCGGGATCCGGCGTCGAAGGCCAGGATCAGGTCCCGGACGGCCGCCGGGTCCTGCCCGTCGTAGGCGACGGCGGCGGCCAGCTCGGCCTGCCGCCGCTGCCACCGCCGCACCTCGGGCGTCTCCTCCTCCAGCCACCGGTACGGATCGGGCACGCGGACGCCCGCGACGTCCTGGACGACCTCGACGGTGCGCGCGGGCGGATAGGAAAGGGTCACGACAACTCCGGCGATTCAGGACGGGCAGGACGGGCGGCGGCGAACTCGGCCTGGAGCCGTTCGAACGCGCCGGGGACCCGGCTGACCCGGCGGACGTGGATCAGGGCGTCGTAGGCGGCCGGGAAGTCGTCCACCGGGTCGAGGCCGCCGCCGGCAAGCGTGCCGTCGATCCCGTCGAACAGCTCGCCCGGCGCGCGGCGCAGGTCGACGACGGTCACGGGCGGGCCGAGCCGGTCCAGCGGCGCCTCGACGCAGTTCGGGGGCAGGGTGCGCGCCTCCAGCGAGACGTCGCAGTCGAACGGGCGCGGGGAGCGCTGCGTAAAGCGCACCTCCGGGCCGGAGCCGTAGGTCGTGCCGACGACGACCATGTCGTCTCCCAGGGACGCGGCGAGCAGGCCGCCCAGCGTCGGCCGGCCATGGAAGGGCGAGCGCCGGACGTGCGAGTTGTGGGCGCTGACGACGATCCGCTGCTCCCGTTCGAGCACCCATTCCACGGTCTCGGCCATGAACCGGTCCCGGGGATAGGGCGCGCCCGCCGGCCCGGCCTCCCCCGCCTCGGCCTCGTCGGCGAAGGCCTGGAGGGAGGCCGCGCACCGGCGCAGCACCGGGTCCGCCGACCCGAGCGCGCGCCCGGCCAGCTCGCGCAGCCCCGCGAGCAGGCGGGCCCGGCCCGCGGCGGGCATGGCCGCGTACCGGACCGCCGCCTCGGTACGGCCGCCGAGGTCGCTCAGGATCAGCAGCTCCTCGTCGCCCGGCCCGGCCGGCATGCGGTCCAGGCACGCGCGCACGGCCGGACCGGGCGAGGTGGACGAGCCGGGCAGGTCCATGCCGTAGAAGGAGACCCGCCCCGGGCCCGCCGAGTTGCGGCGGCGCATCCAGCGCAGCTGCCGCCGCATCGGCTCGCACTCGCCGAACCGGTAGGTGATGCCGTCGCGGGCGACCGTCGCGGCCGCGCCGGGCCCGCCGTGGACCCAGGCGTCCACGGCCAGCCCCTCGGCGAAGCCGGACTCCATCACGAACGCCGAGAACCCCAGCTCGCGGACGAGGATGCGGAACAGCCGGTCCTTGAGCCGGTAGAACTCGGTGACGTTGTGCGCCCCCTCGCCGACGGCCACCACGCGGGCGTCGCCGACCAGCTCGCGCAGCGTGCGGGCGTCCGCGACGGCGGCGGCGGCCGGGTCGAGGTGGCGCAGCGGCCGGGCGAAGGCGTCGCGCGTCATGCGTGGAAGTACCAGAGCTCGGGCGTGTACAGGTAGCTGAGCAGCGCCCGGAACGACGACTGCGGGCCGGACAGCGTGTCCTTCCACACGACCAGGGTGTGCGGGGTCGGGAAGAACAGCACGGGCAGCTCCTGGGCGATCTTGGTCACCTCGGCCGACAGGGCCCCGGCGTCGGCGCCGAAGGTCGAGGCGTCGATGAGCCGGTCCACCTCGTCGTCGCGGTAGCCGCCCAGGTTGAAGCTGCCCTTGGCGTTGAACACCGTGTTGCTGCTGGGGTAACCGGCCGCCAGGTAGAGCGGCCCGTAGTCCTGCATCGCCCACTCGTTCTTGTTCGCGGGCGCGAAGGTGTTGCCGTAGTTGGCGTACATGTAGGTGAGGGACTTGGTGACGATCTTGACCTCGACGCCGAGCTTCTTGGCCGCCGAGGCGAAGGCGACGTCCCGGGCGCCGACGTAGGCGGGGGTGTTCGCGGAGGCCAGGGTGAAGCTGATCTTCTGGCCGCGCGGGATGCCCGCGCCGCACTCGCCCGGCCCGGTGCCGGGCCGCACGCAGGTGGTGGCGCCGTTCGGGACCACCTGCCAGCCGTTGTCGGTGAGCAGCTTGGCCGCCGCCGCCGGGTCGTGCGGGTACGGCGGCGCGTCGCCGAACGCCGGCGGGTACGGCGAGCCGCTGCCCGCGGTGCTGTAGTTGGGCGAGCCGGCGCCGTTGTAGATGCCCCGGCCGGCGATGTAGCCCGGCTGGTCGATCAGGCGCTGGAGGGCCTGCCGGACGTACGGCTGCGCGACGATCTTGTCGAAGCCGTTGACGGTGTTGCCGAAGTTGATGGTCAGCGAGTCGAAGCGGGCGGGCGCGGGCGCGCCGTAGACGTTGAACCCCTTGGCCTTCAGCGCGCCGATCTGCGTGATGAAGCTGGAGTCGAGCGTGCCGACGGTCAGGTTCCCCGCCTTGAACTGGTTGAGCACCGCGGCGGCCGAGGTGAACGCCTTGAAGTCGACCTGGTCGAGCCGCGAGTCACCGGGCCCGCTGTAGGACTCGTTGGGCGCCAGCGAGAACGAGCCGGTCGTCGGGTCGAAGCTCTTGAGCCGGAACGGGCCGTTCACCACCTGCCACAGCGGGTTCGTGGCGAACGTGGACTGCGACTCCGACTCCTTGGTGAGGTACTTGTAGATCGCCGTGGCGTTCTTCGGCTTGGTGTAGTCGAGGTGCGGGCCGCCCGCGCGGTCGATGTCCCACGCCTTGGACGGCATCACGTACAGCAGCGTCAGCATCGACATCAGGTACGACGGGTTGTACGCCGTCTCCAGTTCGAGGGTCAGCGTGTCGGGCGCGGCGGCCTTGGCGGTGACCCCGTCGGGGAACTGGCCCGGGGTGTAGAAGCTCCAGTTGGCCGGGCTCTCCGCGAGCGCCGCCTTGAGCAGCGTCAGGGAGAAGACGACGTCACCGGCGGTGACCGGGTTGCCGTCGGACCACTTGTAGTCCTTCATCTTGATGGTCACGGTCTTGCGGTCGGTGCTGTAGGCGGGCGGCTCGGCCAGGCTCAGCTCGGCGTCGGCCACCTGGTCGCCCTCGCCGCTGGGCCGGTAGAGGGAGCGCCACATCAGGCCGCGGGCGATGACGGTCCCGTTGGCGGCGGCCGGCGGGTAGGGGTAGATGTAGTTCGGGCTGAGGCCGGGGGTCAGCGCGACGGTGACCGTGCCGCCGTCCTTGGGCTTGCCCGACTGCGCCGGCTGGCTGGCGTACTCCGCGGCGGGGTCCTTCGCGGCGCCCCCGCCGCCGGTGCACGCTGTGGCGAGCACCGCCACCGCGGCGGCGAGCGCCACCGCCAGGCGTGCTCGCTGCTTTCCGGACACGTGCGTCATTGCAGGCTCCCTACATGTGGGGGTGGAGATGTCAGTCGGCGTTCATCGGTCGGCGGACGTCAGTCGGCCCGGCGCCCGACGGCGTCGCGCAGGGCGTCGGCGAGCAGGTTGAGCGCCAGCACCGTCAGGACGATGCAGCCCCCGACCGGGTAGATCAGCCACCAGTAGTCGGCCGAGATGTAGGCGACGCCGCCGGCGAGCTGGCTGCCCCAGTCCTCGGTCGGGTACGTCAGCCCGAACCCGAGGAAGCCCAGCGCCGCCACGACCAGGATCGCGTCGGCGACCTGGAACGTGATGTTGACGATGATCACGCCGAGCGCGTTCGGGATCAGGTGGGTGAGGATGAGCCGCCGGCGGGAGGCGCCCATCACCCGCGCGGCCAGCACGAACTCCCGCACCCGCAGCGTCAGCACCTCGCCGCGGACCAGCCGGGCGGAGACCAGCCAGGAGAACCCGCCGATGACCAGGCTCAGCGACAGCGCGTCGGCGTGGAAGCGGGCCGACAGGATCAGGACGAAGAACAGGAACGGCACCGAGAGCATGACGTCGACCAGGCGCATGAGGAAGCCGTCCACGACGCCGCCGGCCAGGCCGGCGACCGCGCCGTACAGGGTGCCGATCGCGGTGGCGAACAGGGCGGCGAGCAGGCCGATCTGCAGCGACAGGCGGCCGCCGGCCATCAGCCGGCCGAGCACGTCGAAGCCGTTGGCGTCCGTGCCGAGCGGATGGCCGGGGCCGGGCGGCAGGGCCGCGTTGACCAGGTCCACGTCGATCTGGTTGGTGCGGTAGAGCAGCGGCCCGAGGAAGCAGAACCCGGCGATCAGCAGCAGGAGCAGGCCGCCGGTCAGGCCGAGCGGGCTGCGCCGCAGCCCGCGCAGCACCGAGCGCCGGCTCCGCGCCGGGACGGCCTCGGCCTCGGGCCGGGCCTCCACGTTCTGTGTGGTCATTTCGTCAGCTCGATTCGGCGGTCGGCGGCGGCGACCACGAGGTCGGCGACGAAGTTGCCGGCCACGGTCAGGACGCCCCCGACGAGGGTGTAGGCGAGCAGCACCGGATAGTCCTCGCGTTGCAGGCTGTTGAGGAACAACAGGCCGAGGCCGGGATAGTTGAACAGCGACTCGACGATCAGGTTGCCCGCCAGGAGGGTGGGGATGAGCGTGCCGACCAGGGTGACCAGCGGCAGGCAGGCGTTGCGCAGCAGGTGGCGCAGCAGGATCAGCCGCTCGGGCAGACCCTTGGCCCGCGCCACCCGGATGTAGTCCTGGCCGAGCTGGTCCAGGGCCGAGGAGCGCTGGTACTGCGCGAAGACCGCGACGCTCGCCGCGGCCAGCGTGATGACCGGCAGCGCCATCGCCCGCGGATCGGTGAGCACGACCCAGGGCGAGTGCGACTGGGACGCCTCCGCCGGGAAGATCGGCAGCGCCTGGCTGAAGACGGCGATGAGGATCAGCCCGAGCAGGAACGACGGCGTCGCGTAGAGCACGTACGAGACCGCCGTGAGCAGCCGGTCGGCGACGCTGTTGCGCCGGACCGCCTGCAGCACGCCGAGCGGCACGGCGATCACCAGCGCCACCGCCAGGCCGGCCGCCGAGAGCATCGCGCTGCGGCCGGCGTTCTGCCCGAGCAGGGTGGCCACGTTCTCGTTCAGCTTGTACGACCTGCCCAGGTCTCCCCGGGCGAGCTGGCCCAGGTAACCGACGTACTGGGCGAGGACCGGGCGGTCGTACCCGTGCTGCCGGTTGAAGTCGGCGACCGCCTCGGGCGAGGCGCGCTGCCCCAGGACCACCCGCCCGGGGCTGTCCGAGACGAGGTGCAGCAGCAGGAACACCACCGCGGAGATGCCGAGCAGGACGACGACCGAGATCGCCAGGCGCCGGACGACGTACCAGGTCATGACCGGGAGGCTCCCTTCAGCGGGGTGGCCGCGGGTTCGAGCGGCTGGAGCGGGTGGTGGCAGGCGACCTGGTGGCTGCCGGTGACCGGCCGCGGAAGGGGCTCGGCCTGGGCGCACAGGTCGTCGGCCAGGGCGCAGCGGGTGCGGAAGCGGCAGCCGCTGGGCGGGTCGATCGGGCTCGGCAGCTCGCCGCGCACGCGTTCGCCGCGCGGCTGCCGGGCCTGCGGGTCCGCGTCGGGGACGGCGGCCAGCAGGCCGGCGGTATAGGGGTGGGCGGGGGCGCCGTACACCTCTTCGGTGGTGCCGGTCTCGACCAGCTTGCCCAGGTACATGACGCCGACCCGGTCGGCCAGGTACCGCACGACGGCGAGGTCGTGCGAGATCACCACGCTGCTGAGGCCGCGTTCGAGCTGGATGGCGCGCATGAGGTTGAGCACCTGGGAGCGGATGGACACGTCCAGGGCGCTGACCGGCTCGTCGGCGACCAGCACCGCCGGGTCCAAGGCCAGGGCGCGGGCCAGGTTCACCCGCTGCCGCTGCCCGCCCGACAGCTCATGGGGGTAGCGGTCCATGACGCCCGCGGGAAGGCCGACGTCCCGCAGCAGCTCGCGGGCGCGGGCCGTGCGGTGGGCGCGGTCGCCCGCGCCCTGGATCGCCAGCGGCTCGCGCAGGATCGTGCCGATGCGCATGCGGGGGTCGAGGGCGGCACCGGAGTCCTGGAACATCATCTGCAGCCGGCTCCGGCGCGGGCCGAGCGCCCGCGCGCCCATCCGGCTGACCGGCTCGCCGTCGAAGATCACCTCGCCGGAGGTGGGCCGGTCGAGGGCGACCAGCATCCTGCCCAGGGTGGACTTCCCGCACCCCGACTCGCCGACCAGCCCGAACGTCTCCCCCGCCGCCACCTCGAAGCTCACGCCGGAGACCGCCTTGAGGGTGCGGCGCGCGCCGAACAGGCCCCTGCCGCCGACCGGGTACTCGCGCCTGAGGTCGACGACGCGCAACCGCGGCGCGCGCTCCGCAGCCGCCGCGGGCTCCACCGGGCGGGTGCGGAAGCGGCTCTGCACCCGGTCTGCCGGTCCGGTGGCCGGGTGGTGGCAGGCGTGGACGTGCCCGTCGTCTTCGACGGCGGGGGCCGGACGCTCCTCGCGGCACCGGTCGGTGGCGGCGTCGCAGCGCGGCGCGAACGGGCAACCGGGACCGGCCGCGGTCAGGTCGGGCGGCGCGCCGGGGATGCTGAACAGCCGCTCGTCCCGGTCGTGGGTGAGTGAGGGGATCGAGGCCAGCAGCGCGTGCGTGTAGCGGTGCCGGGTCCGGGCGAAGAGCACGGGGGTGGGGGCGGTCTCGGCCAGGCGGCCGGCGTACATGACGCCGACACGGTCGGCGTGCCGGGCGATGACGCCCATGTCGTGGGTGATGAGGATCATCGACATGCCGAGCCGGGAGCGCAGGCCGTCCAGGAGGTCGAGGATCTCGGCCTGGATGGTGACGTCGAGCGCCGTGGTGGGCTCGTCGGCGATGACGACCCGCGGCTCGCAGGCCAGCGCCATCGCGATCATCACGCGCTGCCGCATGCCGCCGGAGAGCTGGTGCGGGTAGTCGTCCATGCGCTCGGCCGGGCGGGGCAGGCCGACCAGGGCGAGCACCTCGGCGGCGCGGTCGCGGGCGGCCCGCCTGGAGGCGCCGTGGTGCAGCCGGACCGGCTCGGCGACCTGCTCGCCGATGCGCCGGGTCGGGTTCAGCGCCGTCAGCGAGTCCTGGAACACCATCGCGATCTCGTTGCCGCGCAGGGCCCGGTAGCGCGCGGCGGGCAGGCCGACCAGCTCCTCGCCGCCGAAGTCGATCGAGCCGCCGGTCACCCGGCCGCCGGCCGGCAGCATGCCCATGATCGCGAGACCGGTCATGGACTTGCCGGACCCGGTCTCGCCGACGATCCCCAGGGTCTCGCCGCGGTTCAGCACCAGACTGACGTCCGAGACCGGGCGGACGACCCTGTCGCCGCGCCGGATCTCGACCGACAGATCCCGGATCGCCAGCACGCGATCGCTCTCCAAATCCATCCGACGATAGTGGGACCCGCGTCCCCGGCGGTGTTCGTCGCGGACATCGAACGTTGGGGCGGGGGTTCGTCCGGGCGTACCAACTGATCAGCGCGGTGCGGGGACGGGGGCGGGCATGAGGACGGCCCGCCGGCGCTGTGCGCGGGCGGGCCGTCCTCGGTGCGGTGGTTCAGCCGGACGTGCGGCGGTCGGCGCGGCCGTCGTGCAGGTAGAGGGCGCGGCCGGTCCCGTCGTCGCCGAGGAAGGCGATCGGCGCGTGCGCGCCGCGCTCGGGTTCGAGGGGGATCAGCACGTCGTCGCGCCAGGCGGCCAGCTCGGTGCGGTACGGCACCTCGTCCAGGTCGGCGGTGATCCCCACGGGCGTCCGGCGCAGCCACAGCCGCCCGGCGCCGTCCAGGGTCACCTCCGTCTCGCAGGTGCTCGACGTGTACGTGCCGGCGTACCGGGCGGCGTTCGCGGGCGGGACGGGGGCCGGGCCGGGCGCCGGGGGCGCGGGCACCTCGACCCCGCCCAGCTCGCCCAGCACGCGGCCGGTGATCTCGGCGAACACGGGCCGCGTCCGGCCGCCGTTGGCGACGACGACCACGGCCACGTCGCGGCCCGGCGCCACGCGCAGGCACGCCGCCTGGCCGACGGTGCTGCCGTCGTGGCCGAAGACCGCGCCGCCGGGCCGGTCGAAGAGCTCCCAGCCCAGGCCCCAGGCCGTGCCCTGGGCGAAGTCGGGCAGCCTGACCTGCGGCCGCCGCATCTCCGCGACGCTCGCCGCGCTCAGCACACGGGCGCCGTTCGGGCCGGTGCCGCCGGCGAGGTGCATGCGGGCGAAGGCCAGCAGGTCACGCGGCGGCATCGCCAGCATCGACCCGGCGGGCGCGTTCGAGCGGGCCAGCGCCCACACCGGGGTCGGCCGGTACGGGCCGTCCGGCGTGCGCTGGACGTGGCCGACCGCCGTGCGGTGCACGATCGCCTCGTACGGGTCGCAGGCGGCGTGGGTCATGCCGAGCGGCGTGAGCAGGTGATCGCGCAGGCACGCGTCGAACGGCTTGCCCCGCACGACCTCGATGATCCGGCCCAGCACGCAGTAGCCGGCGTTGTTGTAGGAGAACATCTCGCCGGGCTCGAACAGCTGCGGCACGTCGTGCAGGACGTCCAGGAACCGTTCGACGCAGTCGTCGCCCTTGCCGGTGTCGGTGAAGACGTCCCCCTCGAAGCCCGCGACGTGGCACATGAGCTGGCGCGGGGTGATCCGCCGGGCGGCCCGCTCGTCGCCGATCCGGAACGCCGGGAGGCGGTCGCGCACGGGCGCGTCCAGGTCGAGCAGGCCCTCGTCGGCCAGTTGCATGGCCAGCGTCGCGGTCAGCACCTTGGTGATCGAGCCGATCTGGAACAGGGAGCCGGGGGTCGCCTCGACGCTCGTCGCCGTGCTCAGCGTCCCGGCCGCGACCTCGACCGTCCGGCCGCCCGCGTGGACCGCCACGGCGGCCCCGGGTACCTGGTTCTCGGCGAGCAGTCCCGCCAGCCGGTGACGCAGCCACGCATCGATCTCCTCCAGCTCCGGCACCGGTGTCCCCCCTGGTCGACTCCGCCCGACCCTAGAGCCGGCGGGGACCGCCCGGTTCGTCCACCGCCACTATGACGCCTCGGGTTCTTCGTCGGAACGACCCAGACCGATGTGATCTGTGACAGATATTTCAGTATTGCCTGACTCGCTGTCATATGCGATGTTCCGCTCACAAGCCGCATGAGCACAGCTCATGTCACCCCCGGAGAAAGGCGTTTCCATGCGTCGAATCTCAACCCTGTTAGCCCTGGCCTCCGGCGTCTGCCTGGCACTGTCCGGCTGGGCCACCGCCGCCGAGGCCGACTCCCCGGCCGCCGCCGACCAGCAGCGCTACATCGTCCAGCTCTCTGGCGTGTCGCGGGCGCAGGTGGCGAACGAGGCGCAGCAGCAGGTCACGGCGCACAAGGGCGTGCTGGTGGGAACCTACCGGTACGCCTTCAACGGCTACTCGGCCCTCTTCACCCCCGAGGAGGCCGCCAAGCTGAAGGGCGATCCCGGTGTGCTCACCGTCGAGCCCGACCACGAGGTGCACGCCTTCGCGCAGACCGTGCCGAGCGGCATCAAGCGCATCTACGCCGACCAGAACATCAACCTCGACATCGACGGCACCGACGACGTCCGCGTCGACGTGGACGCGGCGGTCGTGGACACCGGCGTCGACCTCGACCACCCCGACCTGAACGTGGTGGCCAGCACCAACTGCACCAGCGGCGTCTGCTCGGGCACCGGCGACGACGACAACGGGCACGGCAGCCACGTGGCCGGCACGATCGGCGCCATCGACAACTCCGTCGGCGCGGTCGGCGTCGCCCCCGGCGCCCGCATCCACGCCGTCAAGGTGCTCAACTCGGCGGGCTCGGGCACGCTGGCCGGCATCGCCGCCGGTCTCGACTGGGTCGTGGCCAGGGCGAGCACGATCGAGGTCATCAACCTGAGCCTCGGCTGCCAGGGCTGCAGCAGCTCGGCGATCAGCAACGCGATCACGAACGCCACCAACGCGGGCATCGTCGTCGTCGTGGCCGCCGGCAACAGCTCGGCCGACGCCTCCGGCTTCTTCCCCGCCAACCACCCCGACGTCGTCACCGTCTCGGCCGTGACCGACTTCGACGGCCAGCCCGGCGGCCTGGCCGGCACGATCACCGTGCCGTGCCGCACCGACGGCGCGACCGACACCGACGACACCCTCGCCTGGTTCTCCAACTACGGCACCACGGTCGAGGTCGCCGCCCCCGGCACCTGCATCTACTCCACGTGGATGAACGGCGGCTACAACACCATCAGCGGCACCTCCATGGCCAGCCCGCACGTCGCGGGCGCCGCGGCCGTGCTGACCAGCGGCTCGAACAAGCCCACCACCCGGGCGGGGGCGCTGGCCGTACGGGACAAGCTCAAGGCCACGGGCAACCTCAACTGGACCGACGACGCCGGCGACGGGGTCAAGGAGCCGCTGCTCGACGTGCACGACGCCACGCAGTACCCGCCGACGACCGGTGGCAACCAGCCGCCGGTGGCCGGCTTCACCCAGTCGTGCGACAACACCACGCGGGCGTGCTCGTTCAACGGCTCCGGCTCCAGCGACCCGGACGGGAGCATCGCCTCCTACGCGTGGACCTTCGGCGACGGCTCCACCGGCAGCGGCGCGACCGTGTCGCACACCTACGCCGCCGCGGGCACGTACACCGTGGCCCTCACCGTGACCGACAACGGCGGGGCCACGAACACCACCAGCAAGAGCATCACGGTCGGGACCACCCCCGGGAACTGCACCGGCTACCAGACGCCGTTCTCCGGCAACCTGACCAGCGGGCAGAACGTGTACTACCCGAACAGCTCCGGCTACACGGCCGCCGCCGGGACGCACCGGGCGTGCCTCGACGGGCCCTCCGGCGTGGACTTCGACCTGTACCTGCAGAAGCAGGGCATCCTCGGCTGGACCACGGTGGCCAGCAGCGCGGGCAGCGGGCCTGACGAGTCGCTGACCTACAACGGCACGGCGGGCACCTACCGCATCCGCGTGTACGCGTACAGCGGCAGCGGCGCCTACACGGGCGGCTACACCAAGCCGTAACCCCACACCTCCGCGACCCCGTGCCCCACACGGGGTCGCTCCCCTTTTCCGGCCCCCCGTGCCCCACGCGGGGTCGCCCCCCCTTTCCAGCCCCCGCGTTCCCCTGCACGGGGGTGGCCCCCGTTCTCCGGCCTCCCGCGTTCTCCCACACGGGATCGCGCTTCCCCATCCGCGTTTCGACCCGATCGCGGGCACGCCGCGTCCGGGGCCGCTACGGTCGCACACGAGCCGGGCTCGTCAAGGTCGCCGAACTGTGCCCGCCCCCGCCGTGAGCCGGGGTTCGAGCTCGGGGAAGGAGCCGTCGCCGAACAGGATCCGCGCGGCCAGCGCCCGGCCGGGACGGGTGCGCAGGACGGTCACCGCGGCCTCCGCCGCGACCGGTGACCGGATCCCCGCCGACAGCCGCCGCAGCAACAACCGCCCCCGGAACCGGGCCCGCAGCGCGGCCCCGTCGTACCGCTTCAGCACCTCTCGGTCACCGGTACGCAGATAGTCGGCGATCACCGACGCGGCCAGCTCGGACATCCGCAGGCAAGGGTCCAGCCCACCGGCCGTCAGGGGCGACACCGCGCCCGCCGCGTCCCCGACCAGCAGCCCGTCCGGGCACGCCAGCCGCCGCAGCACGCCCCCGACCGGGATCGGGCCTCCCCTGCGCTCGACCGGCCCGGCGGGCGTCGCGCGACCGGGCGCGTCGGAGGCGAAGGCGTCCAGCAGACGGCGGACGCCGGCCCGCATCGCCCCCGGCTCCCCCGCGACCCCCACGTGGGCGTGCCGCCCGTCGTCCAGCACCCACCCGAGGTACCCCGGAGCCACCCGGGGATCCAGCACGCAGTGGAACGCCGGAACGCCCGAACCCGGCGCGACGGCATGGACGATCTCGGCGCCGACGAGAAAGCGCCGGTTGACGTCGAGACCGAGATCACGCGCCACCCGCGACCGCGCCCCATCCGCCCCCACGACAAACCTGACCCCCACCACCTCCACCCCCACAACGCCGACCGCGCCCTCCGCGCCCTCCGCGCCGCTTGTGCGCTCCAGGCGTACGAGGCCCGATGAGCTGCCCGTGTACCGGACGCCCAGCAGGACCCGGGCGCCGGCCGACTCCGCCGCGCGGCGGGCGTGCTCGTAGACGGCGGCCATGTCGGCCACCCGGAACTCGTCCCGGTCGCTGGTGAGCCGGATCGGCGAGCGCCGCGACGGCGGATACAGCAGGACGTCCCGGACACCGGGCCCGAGCAGGTGGCCGGGCAGGTCGAAGTCGTCGAGCGTGCGGCGTACGAAGATCCCGGTGGTCCGCACGCCGGCCGCCAACGACCTGCGGCGATCGACGACCATGACGTCCAGCCTCCGCCGGGCCAGCAGGCGGGCGGTGCTCAACCCGGCCAGCCCCGCCCCCACCACCAGAACGTCTACTGTCTGCATATTCCGGGACGTTAGGCCCGAACCCCCACCTAAGGGGCAGTCTGCACGGTACCCGCCCCCAACCTGCACACCCCCACCACACCACCAGCGGCACGTTCACACAGAGGCCCGAGGCCGGCAGTCAGAGCCTCGCATCGCGCCCACGGGCGAGGGACGTCAGCGCACCGCGCCCACGGGCGTGGGACCTCAGCGCACCGCGCCCACGGGCGTGGGACCTCAGCGCACCGCGCCCACGGGCGTGGGACCTCAGCGCACCGCGCCCACGACCGCCTTGCCTTCGTGGGCCGCCGCCGCGTAGAACGGCGCCAGCGCCTCCAGCCCTTCGTACGTCCCGCCCGCGTGACCGGCGCCGAACCTCCACCCCTCCTCGGCCAGGCCCCGCGCGACCGCCGCCACCTGACCGGGATCCAGCACGAACGGCGGCCCGTAGCCGACCTCGCACCCCGCCACGTCGTTCGCGCCGTCCTCGCCGGTGGCCGACGCCAGCCAGGGGAAGCAGTGCCTCCATCGCGCGGTGCCGTGCTCGGCCTCGGCGCGTCCCTCGGCGATGGCGGTGAGCGAGCGGTGGTCGTCCGCGAACACGTCCGTCTCTGGAGGGAGACCGCGCGACCGGCCCTCAAGGACGGCCCCGATGAGGGCGGGGTCGGCCCGTACGGACTCCAGCAGCGCGGCCTCGATCTTCGCGAGGCTCAACCTCATCGACACGATCAGGAATCGTACGCGGCGCCCGGCACGTCCGGATGCTCCTGGAGTGCGGCGAACGGCCCCTGATCGACCACGATCACCTTATCTCCGGCGTACCCGTCCAGGTCAGCGGCGTTCCAGCTCTCGCCCGGCCTGATCTGGTGGAACCGGAACGTCGCGCTGGTCTCGTTCGCGGTCACGACGCAGCGCACCGGGCCGCGCGGGTGCAGGGCACGCGCGAGCCGGACGACCTCCAGGGCGAGCGCCACGCCGTGCAGCAGCAGGACGCGCTGGCCGTCGTCGCCGATCACCGGCGCGTGGTCGACGGTGACGACCTCGACCGGGACGAAGTCCTCCAGGTGCACGGAACTCCGGTCGCACTCCCAGCCGGTGAGGTCGTGGAAGGGCGCGGGGGCACGTTCGGCGCCGTCCGTCGAGACGGCCCAGCCGAGCACCTCACCCCGCCGGACGAGCCCCTGGGCCACCCGTTCCCGCAGGCCGGAAGCGAGGCCGCCCGGCGATGCCGGCAGAGCCGGGCCGCCCGGCACACCGAGCAGACCGGCCGCGGAGTCGTTCATCGTCACGCGCAACACACCGTCCATGATCCCGGCCACGGCGCCCCCGCGAGCAACCGGCCGACCATGCGGCCCGGAGGCCCGGGAGCCCGGAAGCCAAGGGACCGGGTGCCCGAGGTGCCCGAGGTGCCAAGGGATCAGGAGCCCGGGCCTGGGCCCGGGGCCGGGAACCGGGAACCGGGAACCGGGAACCGGGAACCGGGGGTTAGGGAAGCAGGTGGAGGAGTTCGGCTTCTTCGTCGGCGGTGAGGCCGGCACGGGTCACCCGGTGGCCGGAGGCGCGCAGCCAGGCGAGCGTGTCGCGGGCGGTGTCGGCGACCGGGCGGATGCGCAGCCCGGCGGCCAGCGTGGCGGAGGTGTCCCGGGCCATGAACCCGGCGTATTCCGGCAACGGCAACCACAACGGCAGCGAACGCGGCCCGGCCCAGGGCTCGACCTTGTGCCCGGTGAGGAACTCCTGGCCCGCCCAGACGAGCTCCGGCGCCACCGCCAGCCCCTCAGCGATGCCCGCCAGCATCTCCCCCCTGGTGAAGGGCATGGAGATGCCGTCGTAAGGGCCGGTCAGCCCGGCCTGGGCCGCGTCGAGCGTCCAGGCCGCGAGATCGCGTACGTCGACGAGCTGCACCAGATCGCCGGGCGAGCCGGGAGCCAGCACGCGGCCACCGCGCGCCAGGCGCTCGACCCAGTAGGTGAACCGGTCGGACTGGTCCTCGGGGCCGACGATCAGCCCGGCCCGTACGTGCAGCGCGCCGTCGCCGAGGATCTGCTCGCACGCCACCTTGGCCGGCCCGTAGTTCTCCGGGTCGCTCTCGTCGGCTCCGGCGGGCAACGGGTCGTGCAGGACCTGGCTGACCCGGGTCGCGTCGGAGTAGACGCTGCACGACGACACGAACGTGTAGTGTCCGGCCCGGCCCGCCAGCTCCGTGACCGCGCGCCGCACCTGGCTGGGCAGCCTGGCGACGTCGACGACCAGGTCGAACGACCCCTTCAGCGGCGCGAGCCCGCCGTCTTCGGCCCGGTCGACCCGGACGAACTCCACGCCCGAGGGCGGCTCGCCGGCCACGCCGCGCGCCGCGCACACCACCTCGTGCCCGCGGTCGCGGGCCTGCCGTGCGATCTCCCTGGACAGAAACATCGTGCCGCCGAGAACAAGTGTCCGCATGCCTGCCATCCTGGCCCACCCGGCCCGTCCGGACCCCCGCTCTTCACTTCCAGCGCAACACTCCGATCACCTTCAGCGGTCATGTATCCGCGGAGCGGCGGACATGCTCTCATAGGGGTGATTCGGGGACTCAGTTCAAGTCAGGCGAGGAGACATGCCCGAACCAGGCTCCCCAGCACCCGGCATTTCCGGCGACGGCTCCCGTCGTACGGCGCCGACCATCGAAGAGGCCGCCCGGACGATCCTGCTCGACGTGGCCCCCGAGGACGTGCGCTTCCTGCCCCTGGCCTGCGCGGACTTCTTCGGCAACCCGGCCGCCCGCAGACGCGCGGTCCGCGCCACGCTGCGCGGACGCGAACGCGACCAGCCCACCGGCTTCGACGCGGGCGAGGGCATGCAGCTCGTGCTCGGCGTGGTCCTGACCCTGCTCAACGGCGTGGCCTGCGAGGTGCTGACGGGCATGACCACCGAACGGGTCGACCGGCTGCGGGCCCGGTGGCGGGAGCGCCGCCGTCGCAGGGCGCTGACCTCGGCCGTCGCCCCGCAGGGCGAGCGCACGCCGTTGCCCAGGGTCAGCGCGGTCGAGGCGGCGGCGATCGGCGCGCAGGCGGCCGAGATCGTGCTGGCGGCGGGGATGCCCGAGGAGCTGGCCCAGCGCGTGAACACGCTGCTCGCCGCGGCCCTCATCGACCCGCGGCCCTGACCGTGGGCCCGCCCGCCGGCCCCTTCCGGCAGGCGACGGCGCGGGCCGGCACGCCCGCGACGCCGCCTCCTCCGCGGCTGGACCCGTTCGCGCTGCCGGCTGCGACCACGGCCCGCTTCCTGCTCATGATCGTCGTCGCGGTCACCAGCGCCGTCCACCTGTACCTGCTCCTGCTCGACCGGTACGCCGCCGGCAGCCCTGACCGCGGCTATCGTGCCTGCGCCCTGGCCGCCGGATCCGGCGCGGGCCGGATCCCCGACGGCGTCCTGGTCTCGGCCTACATCGACTGTGTCCAGCGGTGTTCGGCGCGCACCGGGTGGAGCGTGATCGGCATGGTGGCCGGGCTGCTGGCGGTGGCCGTCGTGATCCACCTCCTGCATCCGCGCCTGGTCATGCTCTCCGGCCCCCGACCGCTGGCCCAGTTCGCGGTGGACGAGGGCATGGCCGCCGTGGTGCGGCGCGTCGAGGACACCGTACGGGCCCTGGCCCCGGGGACGGAGGTGTACGTCGCGACCCTGCGCGCGAGCGCGAGCGGCCGGGCCTTCGGCCGTCGTCCCCGGTACCGGATCATCCTCGACCTCGGGCTGCTGCGCGCGGCCGACGCCGACCCCGGGCAACTCGACACCGTCCTCGCCCACGAGCTGGCCCATCTGCGCAACAAGGACGTCGGCCTGACCACGTTCGCCTTCGCGGTCTGGTGGGCGTACCTGCTGGTCGTCGCGCTACCGCTGCTGGTGCTCGCGGCGGTCGAGCCGGGCCTGCTCACCGTCCTGCCGTGGCGGCTGGCGGCCGTGCTGGCCCTGCTGTGGTTCGCCCGCACCTCGGTGCTCAGGACCAGGGAGTACTACGCCGACCTGCGCGGCTGCGCCACACCGGACGGCGAGCGGCTGATCCTGGCCACCCTGAGCCCGTCACGGCCGCACAACCGGCGGCGCCGACGGGACCGGGGGCCGTGGTCCTTCCACCCGGGCGACGAGGAGCGGGCCGGCGTCATCCGCGGCGCGCCCCGGCTGTTCCGGATCGGCGTGGTGGAGTCCGCTGCCGCCGGCGCGCTGCTCGGACTGGGGTACTCGCCGTGCGTCCAGCTCGTGGAGATGACCTTCACGGTGCCCGTGGCCTCCCTGTTCAGCCCGGAGCGCCTGGCCGTCGGGGTGCTGTTCGGGGCGCTGGCCACCGGGGCGGTCGCCGGCACCGTGTGGCGGGCCGGGCTGCTGGCGCAGGCCACGCACACGCGTCCGCCGTCCACGCTGCCCGCCGCGCTGGCGCTGACGGCGGGGATGGTGACCGGTCAGCTCGTCGCGCCACCGCTGGCGACCGCGGCCGGCTCGTGGGGCGACATCCTGGCCGGCTCCCCCGTGATCGCGGTCGTGCTGGCGGCGCTGCTCGCCGTCCTGTTCCAGCTCATGCTGAGGTGGGCGGTCCTGTGCGCGTCGGTGTGGCTGCCGCTGGCCCGGCGGGTCCGGACGGCCGCGCTGGCCGGCTCGGCGCTGTCGGCGGTGATCTTCGGGGCGTGGCTGAGCCACTGGTTCGACATGATCGCGTCGATGATCGACAGCGCGGCGAGCTGGGACATTCTCTGGTACGGCCTGTTCACCGCCGCTTTCAGCCCGGCGTTGCTGCTCTGCGTCGTGCTGGCCTGCGCCACCGCGTCGATCGGCTGGGCGGTGCGGCGTGGCCTGCCGCCCCGGCCCCTCGCGGCCGTCTGGCGGGACGCCCCGCCGAGCCGTCTTGCGGCCCCCCGCATGCCGCTGCCGGCGGTCAACGTCACCGCGCTGGCGATCTGCCTCGTCTACGCCGGGGTGATGATCCCCTTCTACGAGTGGCTGCGCTCGGCCTTCGGCGGCGTGCCGCTCACGGGGGCCGTGCCCATGGAGAGCGCGGCCACTCTCTTCGCCCCTCTGCTCGTCGTGGCGACCGCCGTGGCCTTGACCGGGGCGTTCTGCTTCGGTGTGGCGGCCGGGGGGCGGGGCGGCACCGCGCCGGTCGTGGCGGGCGCCGGGATCCTCATGCTGCTGACCGTGTTCGGCCTGGTGCCGCTCATCATGATCCACCTGGTCATCGCGGCGTGCGGCGCCGAGAACCTGTGGTCCTGCATGGCTCCTCTGCCGCGCCTCGTCGCCCTGTCGCAGAGCGGGCCGTTCTTCTCGGTCGGGTTCGCCGGGCTGATCGTCGCGGGCACCGGCGCCGCGTGGCTGGGCAGCGCCCTGCGCGGCGCCGCGCAGGCGCTGTCCGCCGCGGGCCCCCGGCCTTGGGGAGCGCGTCCGTGGAACGGCGTCACCGGGCGGCCGGTCGGCGCCGTGTTGTCGCTCGTCCCCACCGCGCTCGCCACGGTGCTCTTCGGCTACCTGGCCGTCAACATGGTGGCCGCCGCGGGGGACAAGCCGGTGGCCGTCGATCGCGCGGCCGTGACCCGCGAGCTCGGCGCGGCTCCCCGGGGTCCGCTGCCGCCGGCCCGCGCCTGCTCGGCCGTCGGCGCGGTCAGCTCCGGACTGCTGTTCACCGACACCTTCGGCGACTTCTCCCGCGTCATCGCGGGCATGGCCAGGAGCGCCGGGTACGCCATGGCCGCGCGCGACCCGGCCGTCCAGGCCATGGGACGCGAGACGGCGGCCGCCCTGCTGGCCGGGGACTCCGCACGGGCGATCCGCGACCATGGCGCTCTGCGCCACCTGTGCGTGGTCACGGGCGTGCTGCCCTCGTGATCACTCCTCCGGCGCGGGGGGCAGCCGCAGGGCGATGACGGCGATGTCGTCGAGGCCGGTGCTGGGCAGGCCGCTGAGCACCTGGTCGCAGAAGCTCTCCAGCGGCTCGGCGGCGAGCGACTCCGCCACCCGGCGCAGCCGTTCGAGACCGAGGTCCAGGTGCTCGCCCGACCGTTCGATGAGCCCGTCGGTGTAGAGCAGCAGCGTGCTGCCCGGCGGCAGCGGCTCGGCCGCGGAGGCGCGGGTCTCGTCGTCGAAGAAGCCGAGCAGCGGGCTGACGGCTTCCTCCAGGAAACGTCCGTGGCCCTGGGCGGTGACCAGCAGGGGCGGCGGATGGCCGGCCACCGCGAACCGCAGCCGGTGGCCGCCGTTGCCCTCCTCCACGCGGGCGAACACGCACGTGGCCGTGACCTCGGAGGACAACGACTCCATCGCGACGTTGAGCCGGGTCAGGATCTCGCCGGGCGGCTCGCGGCGGTCCATCGCCAGCGCCCGCAGCATGTTGCGCAACTGGCTCATCAGGACGGCCGCCGACAGATCGTGCCCCGCCACGTCGCCGATGACCAGCGCCGGGACGCCGTCGGGCAGGACGAAGGAGTCGTACCAGTCGCCGCCCACCTCGGCGGCGCTGGGGCTGGCCCGGTAGCGGGCCACGATCCGCAGGCCGGGCAGACACGGCGGCTCGGCGAGCAGGCTGTACTGCAGGGCGAGCGCGACCTGCTGGGTGCGCTGGAAGCGGATGGCCCGGCTCAGCGCGTCGTGGGCATGGCCGAACATGTTGCCCAGCAGCGTGATGTCGGCCCGGTTGATCGCCGGACGATCCCCGCACGTCACCACCCCGACCACGGCGGGCACCGCGCCGTCGACCACGACCGGCAGGACCAGCATGCTGTTGGCGTCGTTGGCGGCCAGCCACGCGCGGGTGCTTTCCGGCGCCAGGTCGGGCGGCGGGCACCCGGCTGGGAACGTCTGGAGCACGGGCCGCCGCCGCCGGACGACCGCCACGAAGGCGTTGCCCTCGTCGAGCTGCTCCTCGCTGTACGGCGACAGCGGCGCCAGGCCGCGACGTGCCGCCGTGACCAGCCGCTCGACGACGAACGGCGCCTCGCCGCGCCGATCGCCGGTCAGGTCGGTGATGAGGTAGACGCTGCAGCCGTCGGCCAGCTCGGGCACGATGACGTCGGCCAGCGCGCCGAGCATCTCCTCAAGGCTGGTGAGCTGGGCCGTGGCCGCCGCGGCCCTGTCGAGCAGGCGCTGCCGCCGCTGCTCCTGCCACTGCTCCTCGATGTCGGTGCACGACCCCACCCACTCCACGACCTGGCCGTTCTCGCAGATGGGCACGGCGCGCAGCTGGAAGTGCCGGTAGGAGCCGTCGGCGGTGTGCAGCCGGTAGACGTGCTCCCAGGTCTCGGTGGCCCTGTTGACCGCCCGGGCCCACGACCTGATCGTGTCCTGGCGGTCGTCGGGATGGACCATCCTCAGCCAGCCCTGCCCGCGGTGCCCCTCCCACGGCTGCCCGGTGACCCGCTCCCAGCTCGGGCTGGGCTCCTTCACGTAGCCGTCGCGGGTGGTCACCCAGACGATCTGCGCGCTGACCTTCATCAGGCTCTCGTAGCGGCGCAGGATGCGGCGGCGCTCCTCGGCCAGGGCCTCGATCCGGCGGGCCGCGGTGACCTGCTCGGTCACCTCCATCACCACTTCGAGCACGCCGTAGTCCCCCGGCCCGAAGACCACGCGCGACAGGCTGGAGGTGAAGAACCGCGGCTCCTCGCACTGCGGCCCGACGACGTACTCCGGCTCCGCCGTGGTGACGAACGGCTCGCCGGTGGCATAGACGTGGTCGAACTGCGCGCGGAAGTGCACCTGGACGAACTCCGCGAACGCCTCCTCGATCGGCATCCCGGTGCGGCTGTCGGCGAACAGGGAGCGGTAGGCGGCGTTGGTGTAGACCAGGCGGTGGTCGGGGCCGCGCGCGACCGCCACGCCGACCGGCGCCGGTTCCAGCACCTCGAACGCCAGCCCGCTGCCCGCGGGCTCGCCGTCAGCCCCCATCGTGACCTCCCCCGACGGCCACAGCCTCCCTTCCCCCTACCCGCGCACGATCCGCCCCGAACGCGCGCCGCGGGGGCCGGTCAGCCGCCGGCGCCCGGCGGGACCAGGCCCGACCGCTCCTCCAGGTAGGCGATCGCCCCGACGCCCTCCTCGGCGAAGAACACCAGCTCGGTGAGGGGCAACGGCAGGAAGCCCTCCGCCTCCATGCGCTGGAACTGCTGCTTGAGCCCGTCGTAGAAGCCCGCGGTGTTCAGCAGCACGACCGGCTTGCTGTGCAGGCCGTGCTTGCGCAGCTCCAGGATCTCGGTGGCCTCGTCGAGCGTGCCGCTGCCGCCCACCATGATGACGAAGCCGTCGGCGCGGGACAGGAGCTGCGCCTTGCGCTCGGCCAGGTCGCGGGTGATCATCATCTCGTCGGCGCCCGGACGGGCCTTGTGCGCCAGGAACTCGACCGAGACGCCCACCAGGCGGCCGCCGGCCTCCTGCACGCCGTCGGCCATGACCTTCATCAGGCCGCTGTCGGAGCCGCCCCACACCAGGGTGTGCCCGCCCTTGCCGATGAGCTCGGCGAACTCGCGGGCGGGGCGGGTGTAACGCTCGTCGAGGTCGGCGGCGGAGCAGAAGACGCAGATGTTCACGCCGTCACTGTAGGCGAACCCGTCCAGGCCAGGGCACCTGGGAAGGATCTGCCCAAGATCCGTCGAGCCCGGTGCCCGTCCGTCACGGCGGGGGTACGTCCTGGTCCATGAAGAAAGCCATCAACGTCTGCTTCGGCGTGGACGTGGACGCCGTGGCGGGCTGGATCGGCTCGTACGGCGGCCAGGACTCGCCCAACGACATCCAGCGGGGCGTGTTCGCCGCCGAGGTCGGGACCCCGAGGCTGCTGCGCCTGTTCGCCCGCGAGGGGATCAGGACGAGCTGGTTCGTCCCCGGCCATTCGGCGGAGTCGTTCCCCGACCAGATGCGGCGGATCGTCGAGGCCGGGCACGACGTCGGCGCGCACGGCTACATGCACGAGAACCCGGTCGCGATGTCCGCCCAGCAGGAGGAGGACGTCCTGGCGCGCAGCCTGGAGGTGCTGGACAAGGTGCTCGGCGTCCGGCCCCGGGGCTATGTGGCGCCGTGGTGGGAGATGTCCGCGCGGACCGTCGAGCTGCTGCTGCGCTACGGCTTCGGCTACGACCACTCGCAGTCCTACCGCGACTTCCAGCCCTTCTACGCCCGCAAGGGCGAGCAGTGGACGCACATCGACTACGAGCAGGCCGCCTCGACCTGGATGAAGCCGCTCGTGCCCGGCCAGGAGGTGGACCTGGTGGAGTTCTCGGCCAACTGGTACCTCGACGACCTGCCGCCGATGATGTTCATCAAGAGCTCGCCGAACAGCCACGGCTTCGTCAACCCGCGCGACCTCGAACAGCAGTGGCGCGACCAGTTCGACTGGGTCTACCGCGAGCTGGACTACGCGGTCTTCCCCGTCACGCTGCATCCCGACGTCAGCGGGCGTCCCCAGGTGCTGCTGATGCTGGAGCGGCTCATCGCGTACATGCGCGGCCACAAGGGGGTCACGTTCATGTCGATGGCCGAGGCCGAGATCGACTTCCGCGCCCGCTTCCCCTTCGACGGGCGGGCGCGCCCGGCCGACATGCACTGAGCCGCCCCCGGCCGCGGGCCGGGGACGGCTCGGGCCCCCGTCTACGCCCAGGGCGGGCCGACGACCCAGCTCACGTCCGCCGCCCAGGAGGCGGCGTTGTCGAAGGCGTGCGAGCCGCCGTTGCTCGCGATGTAGACGGTGTTGTCGTAGTGGCGCAGGAACCGGTCGGGGAAGTTGGCGGCGGCGAACGACGTGCCCTGGCCGCTCTTGCCGGCCTGCGGGCAGAAGGTGGCGTCGGCGGCGAACAGCGCGCTGCCGTCGTCGTGCTGCCGGTAGAGCTGGTAATTGCGGTGCCGCAGGTAGTCGCCCGGGTAGTTCCGCGACTCGAACGACACGCACGAGGCCCCGGCCAGGCCGCTGCGGACGATCCACGTGGCGTCGCTCCTGTCCAGCGACGAGCTGCCGGCACCGATCACCGACGTGACCACCTGGTCGTTCTGGTGGCGCAGGTAGCGGGTGGTGCAGCAGGCCGTGGTCGCGCGCAGCGAGACGGACGCGCCGGGGGTGAGCGTCCCGTCCGCGCCGCCGCCCGTGGTGGTGTAGCCGGCGGCGACGATGTTCGCCTGAACGGCGTTCTCGGTGGCGTTCGAGGGGTAGCCGGCGGTCATCACACCCTCGTAGAAGGTGCCCGCGGAGCCGTTGCTGTTGTCGCCGCCGATCCCGAGGATGATCGCGCCCTCCTTCTTCATGGGGTTGTAGCCGGGGGCGTTGGGACGGGGGCCGTCGTAGTAGGTGGACAGGCCGCCGGACTGGGCGTTCCCGGCGCGGATCGCCCAGTGGTTCGGCTCGCCCTTGACGACGGCGGTCAGGTAGCGGTGGCTGACGCTGGGGTCGCCCGGGTTGTAGCCCGGGTTCACGCCGGAGAACAGGCCGTTCTCCAGGTCGGCCATGACCAGGGGCCGTTGCCGGTGCCGTAGCCCCAGACCTTGATGTCGCCGAAGTAGATGGCCTCCATGGTGCCGTTGCCGTTGTCGCGGCTGTTGGTCTCGGCGTTGCCGTAGTCGAAGCAGCAGCCGCCGTTGTGGTGGGTGCCGTCGAAGACGGCGTACATGCCTTCGGGCTGGTCGCCCTTGGCGATGCCGTTGGTGACGTTGTCGCGGTAGCCGGTGCCGGGGGTGACGCGCACGCCGTACGCCTTGTGGCCGTTGACCATGGTCGGGGCGGCGGTCGCGATCGCGAGGTTGTCGTACCCGCCGGGCGCCGGGCCGGGGAAGCCGCCGGGGGGCGCCTGGGTGAGGTGGTTGCCCCGTCCGGACTGGTCGTAGAGGACGGTGATGAGGCAGGTCGTGCCGGCGCAGAAGGTGTCCTGGGCGGCGGCGTCGGCGTAACCGCCCGCGGCGAGCAGGCCGATGTCGCGGGTGGCGTTGTCGGAGGAGCGGCGGACCTGGTAGAGCGGGCCGTTGTAGGCGGCGTACAGGGCGCGGGTCGTGCTGTGGGCCGCCACGCAGGGGGTGCCGCCGGCGGCGTAGATGTCGCACGACTGCTGGGCGGCGGCCCGCGCCCGGCTCACGCCGTTTCACACAGCCGCACCACGACGACCGCCCCGGACTTCAACCGACCGGCGTAGGCGTCCGCCTGCATCCGGTGGGTGCCGGCGCTCCAGAGGGAGCCGACGGTGAGTGACGCCTGCTTCCAGGCGGGCGAGCTCATCAGGAGGCGATCCGGCCCGTCCGCGTCGTCCTGCCAGCCGCGCCACCGCAGGCGGTCGTGCGCCAGGCGCAGGGCCTCCTCGAAGGTGGCGGCGCCGAGGTCCAGCACCACGATGTCCTCGACCTGCATCGTGCCGTTATGTGCCAGCTCCGCCTGCTCCTGTCGCACCGTCCGGCCGATCTCCCGGACCTGGGCGAGGGCCGCCGGGTCGGCCTGGAGGCGAGCCGGGCGGCGGCGGGGGGTGATCAACGGATTCTCAACGGGGGCTCAACGTCCTTGGGGGCAGGGTGGCCGGGTCTTCGCGTTCACCTCACCACGGAGCTGGGATGACCACTGTCACGTCACGGGACGACCTCGAACTGGAATCGGCGTACGAGGCTCCGCGCACCGACATCGAACGGCGGCTGGCCGGCCTGTGGTCGGCCAAACTGGGCGTCGCGCCCGTCGGCATCGAGGACGACTTCTTCGAGCTGGGCGGCGACTCCCTGCTGGCGGCCGACGTGCAGTTCGCGATCGACCGCGAGTTCGGCTTCGAGGTGCCCGCCTGGACGCTGTTCCTGTCGCCGACCATCGCCGAGCTGGCCGAGGTGATCGGCTCGCCGGCCCCGCTCGACCATGCGTGACCTCGCCGACCCCGGCCTGTTCGAGGCGGGCGGGCAGCACGAGACCTGGCGGTGGTTGCGCGAGAACGACCCGGTGCACCGGCACGACCGGGGCTTCTGGTCGGTCACCCGGTACGCCGACGTGGACCGCGTCCTGCGCGACCACACGTGCTTCACCAGCGAGCGCGGCACCCTGCTCAACCTCCTGGGCCGCGCCGACCCGGCCGCCGGACGGCAGCTCGCCGCCACCGACCCGCCCGAGCACGACCGGATGCGCGCCCCGCTGCAGAAGGTCATGGGCATGCGCTCGGCCGCGGCCTACGAGCCGTCCGTCACCGCGGCGATCACCGCCCTGCTCGCCCCCGGTCTGGACGGGCCGGAGTTCGACCTGGCCGCCGCCGTACGGGGGCTGCCGCTGGCACTCGTCGGGCCGCTGCTGGAGCTGCCCCACGACGACCGTCCGCGCCTGCTGACGCTGGTCATGGCGGCCAGCGCCGAGGACGACCCCGACTACCAGCTCGCCGGCGACGCGTCCGGGACGCTGCGCCGGGCGCACCGCGAGCTGTTCGCCTACTTCCTGCACCTGGTGCGGGAGCGCGCCCGAAAACCGGGCGACGACCTGATCAGCCTGATGGTGTCGCAGGACGGCGGCCGGATGGACCCCGGCACGGCCGTCTCCAACTGTTACAGCCTGCTGCTGGGAGCGAGCGTCACCCTGCCGAACGTGGCCAGCTCGACGGTGTTCGAGCTGGCCAGGGGCGGCGGCTACCGCGCCTGGGCCGGCCGTCCGGACCTGCTGCGCGACGGGGTCGAGGAGGCGTTGCGCTGGGCGTCGCCCGGCAGTCACTTCATGCGGCACACGACCCGGCCGGTGCGGCTGTCGGGCGTGGAGCTCGCGGCGGGCGAGCCCGTGGTCGCCTGGATCGGCGCGGCCAACCGCGACCCCGCCGTCTTCGCCGACCCCGACACGTTCGACCCGGCCCGCACGCCCAACCGCCACCTCGCCTTCGGCAGCGGACACCACTACTGCATCGGATCCCACCTGGCCCGGCTGACGCTGCGGCTGTTCTTCGCGACGCTCTTCGCGACCTTCGCCGACGTCGAGGTGGCCGGCGAACCGGTCCGGGTGCGATCGACCTTCCTCACCGGTTTCAAGAAGCTGATCATCTCGGGGACGCCCAGGAGAGGCCAATGACGACAGAGATCCCGTTCACCTACGCCCAGCAGCTGCTGCTCGGGCTGGAGCAGGCCGTGCCGGGGAGCGTGGTCAACTCGACGTTCATCGTGCGGGCGGCCTACCGGGTGGCGCACGAGGTGGACGCCGGCGTGCTGCGCCTGGCCGTGGACGACGTCGTGGCCAGGCACGACGCGCTGCGCACGGCCGTGTCCCGCGACCCGGACGGCGAGATCCGGGCGCGGGTGCACGAGAGCGCGCCCGGCCGCCTGCTGGTGCACGACGTGGACGACGAGGACGCCTTCCTCGCGATGGCCACCGGCTCGGCGTACCCGCCGGAGGAGCCGCCGTTGTTGTGGGTGCACCTGGGCCGGTGCGCGGACGGCACGAGCCTGCTGGTGATCGTCGCCCACCACCTCACCTCCGACGCCTGGTCGCTGCCGCTGCTGGCGCGCGACCTGTCGGACGCCTACACCGCCCGGCTGCGCGGCGGCCCGCCACCGGGCTCCGCCGTCATGGGGTACGCCGAGGTCGCCGCCGACGACTTCTCGCCCGCCTGGGAGCGGACGATCACCGACGCGCTGCCGTACTGGAAGGAGCGGCTGGACGGCGTGGCGGAGCTCGCCATGCCGGTGCCGACGCCCGGCAGGCGCGGCGACCAGCGGACGTGCCGCTTCACCGTGCCCGGCCCGCTGTGGCGGGACCTGGGCCGGGTGGCCCGCCGCCGCCGGACCACGCCGTTCACCCTGCTGCTGACGGCGTTCACCGCGTCGGTCTGGGCCGGGCGCCACGACGCGGTCGTGCCGGTCATCACCGCGGGGCGCAAGCCGTCGGAGTGGTACACGGCCGGGTTCATGCTCAACATGTTGTGGCTGCGGATCACCACCGGCGACCCCGCCGACCTGGACGAGCTGAGCCGCCGCGCCGACGAGGCGTGCCGGGCGGCCTACCGGCACGACGTGCCGCTGCTGCGGGTGCTGCCCGAGGCGCCGGAGCTGGCGGCCGTGATGTTCGACCCGTCGGAGGTCGTCGAGCGCACCTTCCCGGTGTTCCAGCTCATCCCCAGGACGCCGTTCGCCCCCACCGCCGAGGACCCGGCGCTGGTGCTGACGCCCGTGCCGGAGGAGCGGCAGCCCGCGCCCGTGATGCCGGTGCACCTGCTGTGGTCGATGCGGGTGGACGAGGAGGTGGTCGGCATCGTCTCCTACGAGGCCGCGATGTTCGGCCGGGACTGGGTGGAGGCGAAGGTCGCCGGGTTCCTGCGCGTGCTGGAGCGGCTGGCCGATGCTTGAGCTCATCGAGCCGCACCTGGGCGGCGCGGCCACGGCGATCGCCGACCGCGAGGGCGAGCTGTCCTACCGGGACCTGGACCGGATCAGCGCCGGGCTGGCCCGGGTGTTGCTGGACGCGGGCCTGCGCCCCGACGAGCCCGTGGCGATCCATGCGCATCTGTCCCGGTGGGCGGTGATCGGCATGCTCGCCGTCCTGCGGGCCGGCGGCCGTTACGTGGCCATCGACGCCGCCTTCCCCTTCCAGCGCCAGCAGGACGTCGCGCAGGCGTGCGGGGCCCGGATCGCGCTCATCGAGCCCGACATGATCGTCCCGCTGACCGGCCCGGCCCGTCGTGTCGAGATGTCCGGCACGGAACTGCCGGACCGGCCGCTGCCCGCGACCTCGGCGCGGCTCGCCTACACCTGCTTCACCAGCGGCTCGACGGGCACGCCGAAACCCGTCACCGTCTCGCGCGCCGCCCTGGCCTGGTCGACCGGGGCCCGGCTGGCCCACTACGCCGCGCCGGTCACCGGGTTCCTGCTCTGCTCGTCCATCTCGTTCGACAGTTCGGTCGCCGGCATCTACTGGACGCTGGCCTGCGGCGGCAGGCTGGTCATCCCGAGCCAGCGCCCGTCCGACCTGGCCGCCGTCGCGCGCTTCGCCGTCGAGCACCGGCCCTCGCACCTGCTCATGGTGCCGTCGTTCTACGGGCTGGCGCTCCGCAACGGCCTGGCCGACGCGTTCGGGTCGCTGGGCACGGTGATCGTCGCGGGCGAGACGTGCCCGCCCGCGCTGGTCGGTGAGCACTACGCGGCGCTGCCAGGCGCGGTGCTGCACAACGAGTACGGCCCCACCGAGTGCACCGTCTGGAGCACGGTCCACCGCTGCGTCCCCGAGGACGCGGCGGCGGCCCGGGTGCCGATCGGCCGCCCGGTCCCGGGGGCGCGGGTGTCCATCGCCGATCCCGGCCCGGACGGCGTCGGGGAGCTGGTGATCTCCGGCCCCGGCCTGGCCGAGGGCATCGGGGACGCCTACCGTACCGGCGACCTGGTCTCCCTGCGCCCGGACGGCGAGCTGCTGTTCCACGGCCGCGCCGACCACCAGCTCAAGCTGGGCGGCGCGCGGCTGGAACGGGCGGAGATCGAGCACGCCATGGCGGGCTTCCCCGGCGTGCTGGCCGCCGCCGTCGGGGTCGCCCGGGCCGGTTCCGGACCGGCCCGGCTGAAGGGCTACCTCGTCACCGGCGAGGACCGGATCGACCGCCGGGCCCTGCGCGCCCACCTGCTGGACCGGCTGCCGATCGTGGCCGTCCCGACGGTGTTCCAGCGGCTGGACGCGCTGCCGCGGCTGCCCAACGGCAAGGTCGACTACAACGCCCTCGACGGCGGCTGACCGCCTCCCGGGATGATGGGGGGCGTTCCGTACGCGGTCGCCGGGAACCGCTCGCGGCCGGTCAGGCAACAACAGTTGTCCTGATTCATCGCCGAAAGGCCACGAAGTGAGCGCCCCGAACCCTACGGAAGGTGATGACGCCTCCCATGTCCAACGCTCCCTGCACGAACCGGAAGCCTTCGCCGAACTGTTCGGCCCGCGTCCCCGACGGGGGTCGGCCGGGTCTTCCGGCTCGGCTTTGCCGGCACGACCGAGCGCGACCGCATCGGCGGCGCCCTCCGTCCGGAGGGCTGCACCCCCGGGCGGCCGGGCTGCGCGCTCACCGTCACCGTCTCCAAGGGGTTCGGCGGCAAGGGGACGCTCCACCTCGGCCGTCCGGCCAGGCCCGGCGAGCCCTACCAGAACAACGCCGACGCCGGCCGGAAGGGCGAGGCCCTGGAGGGGTACGCCGCGGACGGCCGCACGGTCGCCGAGGTCCTGGCCGAGACGCGCAGGGGGGCTGGAGGTGACGTTCCAGATCATCGAACCCGCTTCCGACGGGAACGGCTTCTCGATGAACCCGCGCGAGCAGTCGGCGAGGGTGGGCGGCCACTGGGTGGTGTGGGCCGCCGAGCCGCAACAGCAGGGCACGGTGCGGCTCCTGGTGTCGGAGAAGCGCGTGCCGAAGAACCCGGTGAGCGGCGAGTGACCTCGCGTCTCCTCTCACACCTCGCCGCGCTCGCCGCCATTTCCGGCGAAATGATGGCCCATGAGCGCACATAGGCAGGGGTGTCCGAACAAATGATTCGATGAGGAGATCCGCCATGGGAACCGCCCGTGGATGACGAGCGGTCGGCCAGGTTCGAGGCCGCCTACGACCGGGCCTACGGCCAGATCACCGCCTACGCCGTACGCCGGTGCGACTCGCCTCAGGACGCCGCCGACGTGGTGGCCGAGACCTTCACCGTCGCCTGGCGGCGGGTGGACGAGCTGCCGGAGGGCCCGGAGGCCACCCTCTGGCTGTACGGGGTGGCGCGCAAGGTGCTGGCCAACCACTTCCGGGGCGACAACCGCCGCAGGGAGCGCACGGCCGAGCTCGACGCCGAACTGGCCGACCGGTACGGCCACTCGCCCGACACCCAGGTCGAGCTGGACGCGATCGGCCGGGCGTTCCGCAGCCTGCCCGACGACGACCGGGAGCTGCTGTCAGTGATCTTCGCCGTCATCGGCGTCCCGCCCGGCAACCCGGGAGGGTACGGCATCGACCGCACCCAGAGCACGCCCGTCGGCGACGACTGGGTGGTCTGGGAGGCTGAGGAGAACGCCAAGGGGGTGATCCAGCTGCTCGTGACGGAGGAGCGCCTGGACAAGAACCCGGTCTACGGCGGCCCCCGCGACGCGGTCATCCAGGACTGACCGGCGGTCCCGCGCGCCTCCCGGTGAGGCGCGCGGGACGGTCACCAGGCGAGCGGCCCCTCGGCGTCGAAGTAGCCGCCGGTGGGGCCGTCCGGCCCCACCTGGGCCATGCGCACGATGATCTCGGCGCCCTGCTCGACGGTCTGCAGGCCGCTGTTGCCGTTCAGGTCGGTACGGGTGAAGCCGGGTTCGACCGCGTTGATCCGCATCTGCGGGAACGCCTTGGCGTACTGGACGGTGACCATGTTGACGGCCGCCTTCGAGGCCGGGTAGGCGACGCCCGGGTAGGGATAGCCGGGCCTGCCGGGGTCGGTCATCCGGGACAGCGAGGCCAGGCCGCTGCTCACGTTGACGACGACCGGCGCGCCGGATCGCCGCAGCAGCGGCAGGAACGCGTGGAGCACGCGCACCATGCCGAACACGTTCGTCTCGAACGTGCGCCGCATCATCTCGGCGGTCACCTCCGCCGCCCCGGCCACCTCCTGGTCGTCCCCCATCTCCACCTGGATGCCGGCGTTGTTGACCAGCACGTCCAGCCCTCCGTCCGCCTCGACGGCCCGCGCCGCCGCCGCCACGGACGCGTCGTCAGTCACGTCCAGCGCCACCGCCCGCGCGCCCAGCCGCTCGGCGGCCAGCCGTCCGCGTCCGGCGTCCCGGCTCGCGACGTAGACGGTGTGCCCCGCGCCGACGAGCCGCCGCGCGGTCTCGAACCCGAGCCCCTTGTTGGCCCCTGTGATCAGTGTCGTCGTCATGGACGCGACGCTAGGAATTCGAGCGCGCTCGAAGTCAATTCGCCCTGATGGTCCTTGGCACAGGCGCACCGGCGGCCCTCAACCCGCCCCGAACCCGATGACCTTCCAGGGAGCGTCGTCCGACCGTACTCGTCAGGTGTCGGCTCGGGTAATGAGCCGGCGCTGACAGGAGACGAACCGCTTCGTCGTCACGGGCGGCGATGGCCGCCAGATACGCGCGCACCACCACATCGGCGGCCGCGTCACGCTTCGGCATGGTGACCGGCGGCCCCTGCGCGACGGAGCAGGTGGAACAGCCCGCACCACAGCACACCAGGAGCAGGGCGGCCAGCGTCGCGAGCAGCTTTCTCGTCGTCAACCCCTCGTCCTTCCCGCTCGTACGGCCGAATGCGGGGAGAGGGCGTCGCCGATCTCCTCCGCCTGTTCCGATGCGCTGATCATGATCCATCAGATCGACCCTCATCGCAGGGAATCGATCCGATTCGGATACCCCCGGCCCCCCGCCGGAGCCGGTCGCGGTTGGCCCTTGCCGGACATCTCTGCCAAGATCACCGTGTTTCGCACCGCCTTGACCGAGGAGCCCTGTGGACAGGAGACGTTTTCTCACCCTGACCGGTGTCGCCGGACTGGCGGCCGCCACAGTGCCCGCCGCAGTGCCCGCCGCGCCCGCCTTCGCGGCGGCCTACCCGTCCGCGGACGCCGGGCTGACCGCCGAGGCGCACGCCAAGCTGGCCGAGCTGGCTCCCTACGGCGTCACGGCGCTCGCCTTCACGCCGTCCGGCGGCTGGGTCATGGTCACGCAGGACGGGCGGTACTTCGCCCGCGGCATCCCCGACGCCTGCTTCACGGAGCTGGGGGCGCTGGTCAAGGCCGGCCGGAAGGTCAACGCCATCGCCTTCCCGCCGGAGGGCGGCGACCGCTGGGTGATCACCACCGACAAGGGCGTGTCGTCCCGCGGCCTGCCCGCGGCGTGCCTCAGCCGGATCAAGGCGTACTACACCGCCGGGCAGCAGGTCGTGGACGTGGCCTTCCCGCCCGCCGGGGGCGACCGCTGGACGGTCGTCGCGTCCGGCGCCTTCCAGGCCAACGGCGTGGACGACGAGTGCTACCAGATGATGCGCAACCTGACCCAGGGCGGCCGCCGGCTGACCCGCGTCGCCTTCCCCAAGGCGGGCGGCTGGGCCCTGGTCGCGCAGGACGAGTTCCACGCCCGCGGCATCGACGACGCCTGCTTCGCCAAGATGAAGAGCCTGGCCGGCGGCGGCTGGCAGCTGCACAACGTGGCCTTCCGGCCGGGCGGCGGCTGGGCGCTGTGCTCCCGGGGCAAGGCGCCCGCGCTGCCCGCCGACCGGGTGCGCCAGTTCGAGAACGCGGTCGGCGGCTCGACCATCTGGCAGCGGATGAGCGCGTACAAGACGCCGGGCGTGGCGGTCGCGGTGGTCGTCGGCAACAAGATCGCCTGGTCCACCGGCTACGGGCGGCTCGCCGCCGGCGGCGCCCCCGCCGCGCATCCGGAGAGCGCGTTCCAGGCCGCCTCCATCAGCAAGGCCGTGGCCGCGGTGGGCGTGCTGCGGCTGCTCCAGACGCGCAAGATCGCGCTCACCGCCGACGTCCGCCCGCATCTCGGCTGGACGCTGCCGGCCCGCTCGTGCGTGTCGCCGACGGCGGTGCCGACCGTCGAGCAGCTGCTGACGCACCGGGCCGGGGTCGTCGGGCGCGGCTCCACCTCGCCCGCCGGGGCCTGCTCCGGCTTCGACGCCGGCGGCGGCGGCTTCGCCGGGTACGGCGCCGCCGCCACGGTCCCGTCACTGCTCCAGGTCATGAACGGCGAGGGCAACTCCCCCAGGATCGAGCTGTCCACGGAGCCGGGCGCCGAGTACCACTACTCCGGCGCCGGGTACGTGCTGCTGCAGCGCATGGTGGAGGAGCTGACCGGCAGGTCGCTGGCCGACTACATGAGCCAGGAGGTGTTCGCCCCGCTGGGCATGGCGGGCAGCTCGTACGCGCTCTCCCCCGCCTTCGAGCTCGCCTCCGGCCACACCTCCACCGGGACGGTGATCCCGGGCGGCCACAACCGGTATCCCGAGTCCGCCGCCGCCGGCCTCTACACGAACGTGCTCGACCTGTGCCGCCTGGTGTCGTACCTCAACCGGGCCTGGACCGCCACCGGCGACATCGCCGGGCCGCTCACCCGCGCGTCGGTGCGCTCGCTGCTCACCGAGGGCCCGCAGCCCGGGATGGGACGCGGCCTGTTCGTCGCCGGGTCCGGCACCCAGAACTTCTCCTACACCCACGACGGCTCCAACTACGGCTTCAGATCGGTGTTCAAGGGCTATCCGGAGCTCGGCGCGGGCTACGCCGTGCTGGCCAACGGCAACGACACGGCGCTGGTGAACGAGGTCGCCGCGGCCGTCAGGTCGGTCTACGGCTGGGCGTAGGGCACGACGACTCGTGGGGTCTGAGCTGCGAGGTCGCGGGTAGGGCCCCTGGCATGGACAACGAGCGGAGAACGGCTGGGACCGTCATCGTCGTGGGGGCCGGGATGGCGGGGCTGGCCTGCGCGGTGCGACTGCACGAGGCCGGTGTGCCGGTGCGGGTGCTGGAGGCGTCCGACGGGGTGGGCGGGCGGGTGCGCACCGACGTCGTGGACGGGTTCCGGCTGGACCGCGGCTACCAGGTGTTCAACACCGCCTACCCCGAGGCCCGCCGGCTGCTCGATCTGGACGCGCTCGACCTGCGCCCGTTCGCCTCGGGCGTGATCGTCCAGGGGACGCGGGCCAGGGCCAGGGTGATGCTGCCGTGGCGGCATCCCCGGCACGCGCTGAGCGGGCTGCTGACCGGCCTCGGCACGCCGCGCGACGACGCCGTGCTCGCCGCCCTCACGGCCCGCGACCTGGTGCTGCCGGCGTCCCGGCTGCGCGGCGGGCCCGACCGGCGCACCGACGACGAGCTGCGCGCCTGGGGCATGTCGGAGAAGATGATCGACTGCCTGATGCGTCCCTTCCTGGCCGGGGTGCTCCTGGAACGCGACCTGGAGACCTCCAGCCGGATCTTCCACCTGTTCTGGCGGTCGTTCGCGCGCGGCACCATCGCGGTGCCCGCCCTCGGCATGGGCGAGATCCCGCGCCGGCTCGCCGACCGGCTGCCGCCGGGCACCGTCACGCTCGGCGCCCGCGTCACCGAGGTGAGCCCCGGCGGCGTGCGGCTCGCCGACGGCGCCACGGTCGGGGGCCGGGCCGTGGTCGTGGCCGCCGACCCGGGGGCCGCCGGCCGCCTGCTGAGCCAGATCGAGACGCCGGAGATGCGCGCGGTGACCACCTTCTACCACGCCGCGCCCCGCTCCCCCATGCGCGAGCCGATCCAGGTCGTGGACGCCACCGGGGCCGTCACCGACACCCTGGTGCTCACCGACGCGGCCCCCGGGTACTCCGCCGACGGGCGGGCGCTGGTGTCCACGTCGGTCCTGGGCCTGGCCGACGACGAACGCCCGGTACGCCGCCGCCTGACCGAGATCTACGGCGACACCTCCGGCTGGGAGCACGTGGCGACGTACCAGGTGCCGGCGGCGCTGCCGGCGATGCGGCCGCCGTACCCGCTGCGCAAGCCCGTGCGGCTGCGGGCCGGCCTGTACGTGTGCGGCGACCACCGCGACACCGGCTCCCTGCAGGGGGCGCTGGTGTCCGGCCGGCGCGCGGCCGACGCCGTGCTCGACGACCTTCGGTCGCTGCGCGCCGAAAGCCTGGCCGCCCGCGACCGGGCGGCGCTCTAGGGGCCCGCGGTCACAGCTCGCGCAGGGCCTGCATGGCCTCGCGTTCGATGCGCGCGAGGTCGTGCAGGAGGGCGCCGGCCTGTTCCAGGTACGCCGCCTCGCGCCCCTCGCCGGCCTTGGCGATCAGGGCGGCCACGTCCGTCCACAGGGCGGCGGCCTCGGCGTACAGGCGGTGGCCGGCGCGCAGGCGGTCGTCGTCGACGAATCCGGCGCACTCGCCGAGGAAGTCCCGGTAGAGGGCGCGGAACAGGCCGCCGCCGGTGCCGCCCCTCTCCATGAGGAGGGCGGCCAGCGACAGGTCACGCGCGGGCTCGGCCACGCGGTCCAGCCACTTGGGCACCAGGCGGGCGGCCTTGTCGATGCCGCGGTGGCCCAGGTTGGCGATGGGCGCGGCGAGGAACGCCTCCGCGCACGCCCTGATCGCCGGGACGGCCCGCTCCCGCCAGGCGGGCGGGCCGCCCGGCAGGGTGAGGGTGAAGGACCGGTTCCTGGCGGTCATCGGGCCGCGTTCGGACCGCGCCGCCGCCAGGCTGTCCCGGCTCGTCCGCACCGCGCCGCCCTGTTGCGCGGTGTCCACCAGGTACGCCTGCCGCTCGTCGTAGCCGTACATCGCGACGACGTGGCCGCCGAAGTGCACCTTCGAGCCGAAGTAGTCCAGGTGGTGGCTGTCGAGCTGGAGGCCGACCGGCAGGCCGCCGTCGATGCGGGCGGCCACGTTCTCCCAGGCCCTGCGGGCCGAGCCGGTCTCGGCCACGTCCAGGGTCAGCCCGAGCCTGGCGGCCAGGTTCCTGGTCAGCTCGAACGGCTTGACCCGGCCGCCCAGGAACGGGACGTCCATGCCCTTGGCGTCCCAGTAGACGAAGGACAGGCCCGAGCCGAGCCCGAACAGCATGGGCTCGGACAGGTCGAGCCCCTGGTGGCGGAGCAGCACCCCCAGCGCCGTCGTCTCGCAGTGCTCCATGCCGCGAGCCTCGATGCCTTCCACGATGGTCATGCGTCGCTCTCCTCTGGCCGGTTCGATCATCGGGCGCGGGGCCGCCGGCCGGTCCGGCCCCGTCAGGCAGCCTGCGGCCTCCCACGGGGGGAGAGTCCATCGTCCCGCTCCCGCCGCGCGGCCCGGTGGGCGGTGAGGGCGCCGGTCGCGCAGAGGGCCGCGAAGCCGAACAGCACGTACCGGGCCGAGTCGAGCATGGAGGCGCCGCCGAGGTTGACCAGGATGCCGGCGACCGCCGTGCCGAACGCGACGGACAGGCTGGTCACGGTGGCGATCGCCGCGGCCGCCCGGCCGCCTTCGGCCGGGTCCGGCGTGCCGGTCAGCACGGCCACGGACAGGTGCGGGTAGGCCAGGCCGATCCCCGCGCCGGCCGCGAACAGCACCGGCACCCAGACCAGCACCAGCCATCCCGGCGGGTCCGTACGCTGCACCAGCCCCTGGACGAGCAGACCGGCCGCGAGCAGCAGCGGGCCGGCCACCCGCAGCCGCCGCACCGCGCGCCGCCCGCTCACGGACGAGCTGCCGATCTGGGTCGCCGACCAGCCGAACGAGACGGCCGCGGCGAAGAACCCGGCCGCCAGCGGCGGCAGCCCGGCCGGCACCGCCGTCGCGCGACGCGTCGCCCCGGCCGCGCAGGGCCCGCGGGACGACCAGGCCGCAGCCGGCACGACGGCGGCCCCGAGATGCTCCCGTCCCAGCAGCTCCCGCCAGGTGGCGGGGACGTCCTGCGCGCGGCTCATCCGCGTGCCTGCGCCGTGCGGGCGGGCGGGGGCGGTGGCGGGACCGGCGTCGCGTGCGCGGGCTCGGTTTCGGTTCTCATGGCTTCAAGGCTGTCGTTGAACCGCTCCCGGAAGCTTCGCGCCGGGTGCGGCGGGCGGCGCTGGGCCGCCGGGCGGCGCGCCCTCAACCGCCGGTGCAGCCCCGCCGGTCAGCTGTAGGCGCGGATCGTCCGGTCGAGCCACTCCGCGTACGCCGGCACGCTGGTGTACAGACCGGGGCCTTCCGCGCAGGACGGGCTCTTGGCGCCGGGCCCCGAGGTGACCCCGATGAGCTCCCACCGGCCGTTCCTGCCCCGCTGCAACTGCGGGGAGCCTGAGTCGCCGTTGCACGCCATGGCCTTGGGCACCCGGCTGACCGTGCACAGGCGGGTGCCGCTCGCGTATCCGGGCCCGCACTCGGACGGAGCGCCTCGGCGCGTGTCGAGCTGGTTGAGCCGCGGGGACATCTTCCAGTCGGCCGGGTCGGGCTTGGACTCGGTGACGCCGAAGCCGATGATCCGGGTCGGGGTGCCGGGCCGTCCCGGCCGCGCGGCGATCGGCACGGGCTTCTGGGTGACCGGACGGTCCAGGCGGACCAGGGCGATGTCGTTCCTGTTGGGCGTGTTCTGGGAGTAGCGGGGGTGGAGCACGGCCTGGGCGATCTCGCGCACCTCACCGCCGGACTTGCGCAGGTCGCTGCCGACCCGGACGGTTCCCTTCGGGATCGACCCGACCTCCATGTCCAGGCAGTGGGCCGCGGTCACCACCCACTGCGGCGCGATGAGCGCCGCTCCGCACACGCCGTCCGTGAGCCCCAGGGCCGGGGCCTTGATCGGGATCGAGGCCATGAACGGGTACGCCTCCGTGGCCTTCCCGCCGTTGACGATCGCTCCGGCGCCGCCGGCGGTGACGGCGAGACAGGCGGCGCCCGCCACGGCGACGACGGCGGAACGGCCCAGGACACGACCCAGCGATTTACGACTAAACAACGGATTTATCCATTTCAGTGCGTTATTACGATGAAAACACGCTATCTGCGAAGAATTCACCCGCATCAGTACGCCAGCACGCCAACCCGTGGTGGGGACAACCCCCCTCCCGACGGGCTGTGGTTTTCCGCAGCAGGACTGGGCGGAGCACCGCATTCCGCCGTACGGCCGATCTTCCTAACGTTGACCGCATGATGCAGACGATGATGAACGTGCTGGTGGCGGCGACGATGGCGGCGGGCGCACCGGGCGCCGGAGTGGGCAAGGAGCTGGCCGGGATCGTGGCGGGACAGGGCGCGACGGCGGCCCTCGCCCGGGTCACCGACGAGCGCGGCACCTGGACGGGCTCGGCGGGCGTGCGCGACGTCGAGCGCGGCGGACGCCCCTCGCCGGGCGGCTACTTCCGGATCGGCAGCGTGACCAAGACCTTCGTCGCCACCGTGGTGCTCCAGCTCGTGGACGAGGGGAAGCTGAAGCTGGACGACCCGATCGGCGACCACCTGCCCGGCCTGGTCCCCGGCGGCGACCGGATCACGGTCCGCGCCCTCCTCGACCACACCAGCCACCTGTACGACTACATGAGCGAGCCCGGCTACTCCACCAACCGCTGGCGCGGCGAGGCCCGCTTCCGCTCCTACCGGCCGGGCGAGCTGCTCAAGGTGGCCTTCGCCAAGAAGCTCCCCGACGACGGCAAGTGGCACTACTCCAACACCAACTACGTGGTGCTCGGCCTGCTGGTGGAGAAGCTGACCGGCCGCACGTACGGCGAGGAGGTCGCCCGCCGGATCCTGCGCCCGCTGGGCCTGCGCCACACGCTGGTCCCCGGCGACCGGGCGGGCCTGCCGTCCCCCCACGCCAAGGGGTACGAGCCGATGCCCGGCCTCGTGGACGCCACCCGGATGAACCCCTCGCTGGACTGGGCCGCGGGAGAGATGATCTCGACCGCCGCGGACCTGGAGCGGTTCATGTCCGCGCTGCTGGGCGGCAGGCTCACCAGCGCCGCGTCCCTGAAGGCCATGCGCACGACCGTCGAGACGGGCGCCGGGTTCCGCTACGGCCTCGGGCTGCAGGCGTACGCGCTGCCGTGCGGCACGGTGTGGGGGCACAGCGGGGAGCTGATCGGCTACCTGACGTTCGCGTTCCGCTCGGACTCGGGCAAGTCGCTGACCCTGTCGCTCAACCCCTCGACCAGGAACCCGTCCACGGCGGAGATCATGGGCATGGCCGTCAAGGTATTCTGCGGGACCGCGGGCTGAGCAGGCCCCCGAGACCACGAGGAGGATCCGTGACGACTCCGACGGACGGCCCGACGGGCGAGCCGCCGCTCGCGGGCGCCTTCCGGCTCCCGGACGGCTCCTGGATCCGCGGCCGGGGCCTGCGCCACCCGCTGCCGGACGGCCCGGCGCCCGGCTTCGGCCTCTACCTGGGGTCGGCGCGGCTCACCCGCCGCCACGAGGACGGGCTGCGCTGGCCGCACGCGTGGATCGAGTGGCCCGACTTCCTGCTGCCCCGCGACCGCGACGCGGCCGTGGAGCGGATCGGCGACCTGCACCGGCGGGCGCGGGCGGGCGAGGCGGTCGAGGTGGCGTGCGGGGGCGGCGTGGGCCGCACCGGCACGGTCGTCGCCTGCCTGGCCGTCCTGGCCGGTCTCGACCCGGCCGACGCCGTCGCCTGGACGCGCGAGCACCACCATCCCCGGGCGGTCGAGACCCCGTGGCAGCGCCGCTGGATCCTGCGCTTCCCGGGCCCGGCGCGGCGCTAGGCCGGTCCGCGTGCCCCTTCGCCGGTCCGGGCCTCGGTGAGCAGGCCCTCTTCGAGGACCACGTCGAGCTGGAGCTCGCGGTATCCGGCGTCCTCGAACAGGACCGTCAGGCGGTCCTCGCCGCGCTGGATGACCTGGCCGGGCCCCCACGCGCGGTGTTCCACCCGGGCGTGCAGCGGGAAGGGGCCGCTCTCCGGGGACGCCTGCCCGGCGGTCCCGGCGCGGCAGGTGTCGCAGTTGCCGCAGTTGCCGGCGAGCTCCTCGCCGAAGTAGCCGAGCAGGAAACGCCGGCGGCAGTCGGTGGTCTCGGCGTAGCGGCGCATCATCTCCAGGCGGCTGCGGTCGACGTCCCGGCGGCGCTCGGCCAGCTCCCTGGCGCGGCTCGCCGCCGCCCGGGGGTCGAGGCCGGGCACGGGATCGACCTTGCGGGTGCCGAGGCGTACCGCGCCGGCTCTCTCCAGCAGGTCCAGCAGCGCCGTGAGGCGTCGCGCCGACAGTCCGGCGCGTTCGGCCAGGCCCTTGCGGTCGCTGCCGGGGCCGGACTCGGCGACCGCCTCGGCGACCCGGGCCAGCCGTTCCTCGTCGGGCGTCCCGCCGGTGAAGAACCGCTGCAGCCCCAGGTCCTCGGACCGGTAGAACAGCAGGGCGTCGGCCGGGTCGCCGTCCCGGCCCGCCCGGCCGATCTCCTGGTAGTACGCGTCCGGCGAGCCGGGGATCTCGGCGTGCAGGACGAAACGCACGTCCGGTTTGTCGATGCCCATGCCGAAGGCGTTGGTCGCGACCACGACGTCCAGGTCACCGGCCATGAACCGGTCGTGCACCGCGTCCCGTTCGGCCCGGCGCAGCCCGGCGTGGTAGGCGGCGGCCCGCACGCCGGCCTCGGCCAGCAGGCCGCTCAGCCGTCCGGTCTGCCTGCGCGAGCTCGTGTAGACGATGCCGGGCTTCTTCGCCGCCGCGACGGTCGTGACGATGTCGCCGGCGGGGTCGCCGAGCGCCCGGCGCACCTCCAGCGAGATGTTGGGCCGGTCGAACCCCTGGACGATCTCCACCGGCGTCCGCATGCCCAGCCGCTCGGCGATCTCCGCCCGTACCGGCGGGGCGGCGGTCGCCGTCAGCGCCGCCACGACCGGACGGCCGAGCGCGTCGGCCACCGCGCCGAGCCGCAGGTAGTCGGGGCGGAAGTCGTGCCCCCAGGCCGAGACGCAGTGGGCCTCGTCCACCACCATGAGCGAGGGGGCCGCGGCGGCCAGCTCGCGCAGGACGTCGGGACGGGCGAGCTGCTCGGGCGCGCAGAACAGGAACTCCGTCTCACCCGCCCGCAGCGCCTGGAACGTCTCCGCCCGCTCGGCGGCCCGCGTTCCCGCGTCCAGGCTGACGGCCTCCTCGTCGCGGTCGCGCAGGGCCTCGACCTGGTCGCGTTGCAGGGCGATGAGCGGCGAGACCACCAGGGTCGGGCCGCGCAGCAGCAACGCCGGCACCTGGTAGATCGCCGACTTGCCGCTCCCGGTGGGCATCACCACCAGCGTGTCCCTGCCCTCGGCCAGGGCCGTCATCGCCCGGAGCTGGCCGGGCCGCAGGTCGGTCAGGCCGAGCGCCTGCCTGGCCACCCGCTCGCATTCCGCCGCCGTGTCGCCCATCCGGTCCTCTCTGGTCGGGAAGACCGTTCCTCCTGCCCCGCCGGCCGGCCGGCATGTCAGCCGACGGCCGTGATCCGGGTCATGGCCGGTTTCCGGCGTTCCGTCCCGGGCACCGGGCTTCGCATGCGCAACCTCATGAAAGGCGCCGCGGGCGGCGCCGTGGCGACCGCGGCGATGAGCGCGGTGATGCTCGCCGGCAGCCGGGCGGGCCTGATGGAGGACCAGCCGCCGAAACGCATCGCGCGGGCGTTGCTGCCCGGCCACCGGCACCGCCCCAAGCCGGGCGAGGGGGTCGTGGGAGCGCTGGCCCACCTGGGGTTCGGCGTCACCGCCGGAGCCCTGTACGGCCTGCTCACCCGCGGGCGCCGCACCCCGTCCGCGCTGGGCGTCGGGTACGCGCTGACGATCTGGATCGCCAGTTACGAGGGCTGGATCCCGAGCCTGGACATCCTGCCGCCGGTCTCCCGCGACCGGCCCGGCCGTCCCGCGGTGATGGCCCTCGGGCACGTGGTCTACGGATCGGCCCTCGCGACGACCCTGAACCGGCTCAACGCCCGTACGGACCCCCGATGAGCGGGCGCGGCCGTCAGCGCGGCGGGAGCCGCAGCTCGAAGACGACGCGGTCGACGCCGGGGCCGTCGTAGTCCGGGACGGGCCCGGTGACCGTGAAGCCCATCGCGGCGTGGAAGGCGATGGACGCGCCGTTGACCGGGGAGGTGATCGCCCTGACCCGGTCGCGCCCGTCGGCCGTGGCGAGCGCGAAGAAGCGCCGGTAGAGGCGGCGGGCCAGGCCGCCGCCGCGCAGGCGCGGGGCGACGCCGACGAAGTGCACGTAGGCGAGGCCGGGCGTCGAGGGCGACAGGATCCCGACGAGGAACCCGGCCAGGCCGTCGTCGTCCTCGGCCACCAGGCTGGTGCGGTGGAAGTGGTCGAGGAACAGGCGCGGCAGCCCGGCACTGATCGGCCGTCCCCACCAGTCGTCCAGCACGGCGACGATGCGGCCGTGGTCATCGGGCTCGGCCGGCCGCAGGCGCGGCTCCCCGGGGTCGTTCTGGTCCATGATCACATATCGTCCCGGCAGCACCGCGCGGCTGTCCAGCCGCCGGGGGTGAGCGTTGACGTCGGTTTCCGGGCCGTATGGCGCGGGGCTCCCGCCGAAGGGTGACGATCACAGGTCCGACCTCCCATCTGCTTCAGGCATACATCTCGCACGGATGTCTGTCCACGGCCGTCCGCACCTCCGATGTCTCCTCCGGGCCGAGTTAGTAAAGTTTCCTAAAGTTGGAGCGTTCCAAGATCGACAACTTGTTGACGGGTGTGACTCCCTGTGGGAACACGATGAAAAGCCGCTCACCCCCCAGGAGCCACCCGATGAACTCGTGGAAGCCCCGGTTATGCGTCCTCGCGCTGGTCGCGGGCGCGCTGGCCGTGCCCGCCGGCCCCGCCGACGCCGCCCCCACCAGGTACGAGGCCGAGAACGCGACGCTCTCGCAGGGAGCCGTCGAGTCCAACCACACCGGCTACTCCGGCAGCGGCTTCGTGAACGGCGACAACGTCGCCGGCTCCTACACGGAGTGGACCGTCAACGCGCCCGGCGCCGGGACCGCCACGCTGGCCCTGCGCTACGCCAACGGCACCACCGGCGACCGGCCCGCCGACCTCGCCGTCAACGGCTCGGTCGTGGCCGCCTCCCGCGCCTTCGCCCCCACCGCGAACTGGGACACCTGGGCCACGGTCACGCTGACCGCCCAGGTCAAGGCGGGCCCCAACACGATCAGGGCCACCGCCGCCACCGCCGGAGGCAACCCCAACTGGGACTACCTCGACGCCGACGTCCAGGTCAGCGGCTTCACCGACTACCAGGCCGAGACCGCCACGATCGCGCGGGGCGTCGTGGAGTCCAACCACGCCGGTTACACCGGCTCCGGCTTCGTCAACTACGACAACGCGACCGGCTCGTACGTCGAGTTCCAGGTCAGCGCGGCGGCCACCGGCCCGCAGAGCCTGACCTTCCGCTACGCCAACGGCACCACGATCGACCGGCCGCTGAGCATCTCGGTGAACGGCGCCGCGAGCACCCGTTCCTTCCCCGGCACCGGCGCGTGGACCACCTGGAACGAGGTCACGCTCAACGCCACCCTGAACGCGGGCGCCAACACCGTACGGGCCACCGCGACCACCGCGGACGGCGGCCCCAACCTCGACCGGCTGCGCGTCAGCGGACCGGCCGACACCCAGAAGCCGACCGCGCCCGGCCAGCCGGTGTGCGGCGAGATCACCCACAACAGCCTGAAGCTGGACTGGCCGCCCGCCACGGACGACATCGGCGTCGTGGCCTACGACATCTACCAGCAGGGCCAGCTCATCGCCACCGCCCCCGCGCCGCCGGCCACCCTGACCGGGCTGACCCCCGACTTCGGCTACCAGCTGTCGGTGTTCGCCCGGGACGCCTCCGGCAACGTCTCGCTGAGCAGCCCCGAGGCCGCCTGCCGCACGCTGCCCGCGCCGCCGGACGACCCGCCCTCGCCGCCCGGCACGCCCGCGGTCAGCGGCGTCCAGCCCACGTCGGCGTCCGTCACCTGGGCCGCCTCCACCGACGACGGCGGCGTGCGCGCCTACCTGGTCCGCGACCACGCCTCCGGCGCCGTGCTGGCCACCGTCACCGGCGCACCGCCCGCCACCAGCACGAGCGTGCCGCTGGAGTGCGCGCGCACCTACCAGCTCGACGTCGTCGCCCGCGACACCGCCGGCCAGCTCTCCGCGCCGAGCGCGGCGTCGGCCGCGTTCACCACGGGCGGGTGCGGGACCGTGCCCCAGACGCCGACCTCCGTCGCGGGCGGCTGGGACGTGCCCTGGGACGCCTCCTGGACGCCGGACGGCTCGTTCGCGCTGGTCACCGAGCGGGACACGTTCAAGGTGTTCAAGGTGACACCGTCGGGCACGAAGACGCAGGTCGGGACCGTGCCGAACGTGCAGACCACCGACGGCGAGGGCGGCCTGATGGGCCTGGACCTCTCCCCCACCTGGAACGGCACGACCGACCAGGAGGTGTTCTTCATGCACACCGCCGCCGAGGGCAACCGCATCGCGAGGATGAACTTCAACGGCAGCACGCTCAGCGGCTACACCACGATCCTCCAGGGCATCGACAAGAACCGGTACCACAACGGCGGCCGCATCCGCTTCGGCCCCGACGGCTACCTGTACGCCACCACCGGCGACGCCCAGCAGTCGGCCAACGCGCCCAACCTGAACTCGCTCAACGGCAAGATCCTGCGCCTGACCAGGACCGGCGCCGCCGCGCCCGGCAACCCGTTCGGCACCCGCGTCTACAGCTACGGCCACCGCAACCCGCAGGGCCTGGCGTGGGACTCCGCGGGCCGGCTGTGGTCGTCGGAGCTGGGCAACTCCGCGCGCGACGAGCTCAACCTGATCCAGCCCGGCAAGAACTACGGCTGGCCCACCTGCGAGGGCACCTGCACCGCCTCCGGCATGACCAACCCCAAGTACACCTGGGGCGTCGCCGAGGCCTCGCCGAGCGGCATCGCGATCGTCGGCAACACGGTCTTCATGGCGGCGCTGCGCGGGCAGCGCCTGTGGCGCATCGTCCTGAACGGCGAGAACGTCTCGACGGTCAACTCCTACTTCAACGGCACGTACGGCAGGCTGCGCGTGGTCGAGAAGGTGCCGGGCGCCGCCGCCATCTGGTTCGGCTCGACCAACTCCGACAACAACGGCGACGGCAGCGCCGACACGATCCGCCGCTCCGCCATCCAATAGCCCCCGAGGAGTGACCGTGCTCGCAACCCGCTTACGCACCCTCGTCCCGGTCGCCGCCGCGTGCCTGGCCGTCTCCGCGCTCGTGGCGCTGCCCGCGCGCGCGGCGACCGTGCGCTACGAGGCCGAGAACGCCACCAACGTCCAGGGCGCCGTCGAGGCGAACCACGCCGGGTTCTCCGGCACCGGCTTCGTCAACAGCGTCAACGCGGCCGGCCCGTACACCGAGTGGACCGTGGACGCCCCGGCGGCCGGCACCGCCACCCTGGCCATCAGGTACGCCAACGGCACCGGCTCCGCCCGTGTCGCCGACGTCTCCGTCAACGGCACGGTCGTGTCCGCCGGGCGTTCGTTCGGCGCGACGGCCAACTGGGACACCTGGGCGACCTCCACCCTCACCGCCGCCCTGAACCGGGGCGACAACAAGATCCGGGTCACCGCCGCGTCCGCGGGCGGCAACCCCAACCTCGACTTCCTGGAGGCCACGACCGCCGACGCCCCGGCCACCGAGTACCAGGCCGAGGCCGCGACGCTGACGGGGGCGAGCGTGGCCACCAACCACACCGGCTACACCGGCGCCGGGTTCGTCGACTACGTCAACGCCCCCGGCGGCTCGATCGAGTGGTCGGTCAACGTGGCCGAGGCCGGCAGCCACACGCTGACCTTCCGTTACGCGAACGGCACCGCCGCCGGCCGCCCGATGGACGTCGCCGTCAACGGCGTCACCGCGGTGACCGGCCTGGCCTTCCCCGGCACCGGCGGCTGGGACACCTGGGCCGACGTCCGCGCCACGGTGACGCTGAACGCCGGCGTCAACACCGTCCGGGCGACCGGGACCGGCGCCGAGGGCGGCCCGAACGTGGACAGGTTGTCGGTCAGCGGCGCCGGCGGCGCCGACGGCCAGGCGCCCACCGCGCCGGCGAGCCCGCGGGTGACCGGCGTCTCGGCCACCGGCATCTCCCTGGCCTGGACGGACTCCACCGACAACGTGGGCGTCACCGGCTACCGCGTCTACGAGGGCACGACCGTGGTGGCGACCTCGCCCACCGCGAGCGCCACGGTGGCGGGGCTGGCCGCCGGGTCCGCCCACACGTACACGATCACGGCGGTGGACGCGGCGGGCAACGAGTCCGGGCACAGCGCCGCGGTCACCGGCACCACGACCGGCGGCGCCGGCGGGCCCACCGCCGACCAGCTCCTCGCCGAGGTCACCACGTGCGCCCAGATCTCCAACGGCAAGTACAAGACCGACTCCGACGTCTCCTCCGCGACCGTCGCGGTGTGCGGCAAGACCGGCGGCGTGTTCTGGAAGGGCGACCTGGACATCGACTGCGACGGCGTCCGGACCGCGCAGTGCAACGAGAGCACCGACTGCTGCTTCCAGGCCGAGACGTTCTGCCACACCACCTCGGACACGCCGCTCAACGCCGCGCAGCTCCCCTACGTGGTGGTGCCGAGCCCCAGCTCGATCTGGGACTACCGGACCAAGGGCATCGGCTGCGGGACGGTGGTGGCGGTCATCTACAACGGCCAGGTCGAGTACGCGGTCACGGGCGACACGGGCCCGTCGGGCATCATCGGCGAGGCCTCCTACCGCACCGCCGCCGACCTCGGCATCAACCCCGACCCGAGCAACGGCGGCACCGACTCCGGCGTCACCTACATCGCGTTCACCGGCTCCGGGACGAAGGTGGCCGCCATCGAGAACCACGACCAGGCCGTGACGCTGGGCCGGACCCTCGCCCAGCGGTTCATCGACCAGAACTGACCAACCCCGCCATGCCCTGATTTGTCCCGGATAAAACAGCAGGTAGCTGGACAGGACAGGGGTTATGGCAAGATCTGCGCTGGTCGTCATCGACATGCTGAACCCGTACGAGCACCAGGACGCCGAGCTGCTCGCCCGGCAGGTGGAGCCGATCGTCGAGCCGCTCGCGGACCTGGTGGCGCGGGCCCGCGAGCGGGACGACGTCGAGCTGGTCTACGTCAACGACAACTACGGCGACTTCGCCGCCGACCGGCGGGAGATCGAGGAGCGGGCGATGAAGGGCCGGCGGCCGGACCTGGTGCAGCCGGTCCTGCCGCCGCCGGGGTGCGCGTTCCTGCCCAAGGTGCGGCACAGCGCGTTCTTCGGCACGTCGCTGGAGTACCTGCTGTCGCACAGCGGGGTCGAGCGGGTGGTCCTGGCCGGGCAGGTGACGGAGCAGTGCGTGTTGTACAGCGCGCTGGACGCGTACGTGCGGCACTACGAGCTGACCGTGCCGCCCGACTGCGTGGCGGCCATCCACCACGATCTCGGGCAGGCGGCGCTGAACATGATGGAACGCAACATGTCCGCCCGGCTCACCCCGTCCGGCGACTGCTTCACCCGATGAGCTCGGCCGTGCGGTCGGCGACGAGGTGCGGCTGCTCGGCCTGGACCAGATGGCCCGAGAGGACGTCCTCGTGGCGTCCGTCGGGCAGGCTGTCGGCGTAGCGGCGCTGGTGCTCGCGGTTGGCGGCGTGCCGGCGCTCCCGCCCTCGGGCGGCGCGGGTCACCGACAACACGATCGTCGGGCAGCGCGGCAGCCGAGGGGGCCGCGCCCGGAACTCCGGGATGGCGGCGGCCACGGCCCGGATCTCCTGGCGCGTCCGGGCGACCCCGGCGGGGGTGAAGTCCTCGGCGAGCATGGTCCGGTAGGTGTCGGCGGGGAACAGCCGCCGGACGTTCCCACTGAACAGCCGCGCCGCCGGACGGAACCGGCTGAGCGCCTGCGTCACCGCCATCACGCGGTCGACCTGCGCGGCGGTCCGGTCCCAGGTGTCGTACACCGGCGAGGTCTCCGGCAGGACGTCGGCCAGCAGCAGCCCGCGCAGCCGGGGCCCCAGCAGCTCGGCGGCACGGCGCGCGACCAGCCCGCCCATGCTGTGCGCGACCAGCACGAACTCCCCCGGCACGACGGCCTCGGTCATCGCGACCAGGTCGGCCGCCAGGTCGTCGATGCCGAGCGACCCAGTGGCGGGGCCGCTGCGCCCGCGCCCGGCCCGGTCGTAGGTCACCAGCCGCGCCCTGCTCGCCAGCAGCGGCGTCACCGCGTCCCAGCAGGTGCGCCCGCAGCCCCCGCCGGCCTCGAACACCACCGGTAAGGGGCCTTCACCGGTCTCCTCGACATAGACGTGCCGGCCGTTCACCGGCACCGTCCGCCCCGGCACGTCCCGCATGCCGCCTCCTCCGCTCCGCGAACCTAACGTTTTCATTTTGGATAACGGTATCTCATATGAAATCGTTAGGCCATGGACCCTGTCGAGCAGCTGCTGCACCCCGTACGGCTGCGCATCGTGCACGCCGTGGCGGCCGCGGGCACGATGACGATCGCGCAGCTCTGCGCCCGCATGCCCGAGGTTCCCAAGATCACCGTCTATCGCCAGGTCGCGCACCTGACCGAGGGCGGGTTCCTGGAGGTCGAGGGCGAGCAGCGCGTACGCGGGGCCACCGAGCGCCGCTACCGGCTGCGCCAGGACCGTCCCGCGATCGACGCGGGGGCCGCCGCGTCGATGTCGCTCGACGACCACCGCAGGGGGTTCGCCGCCGCCATGGCCGTCCTGATCGCCGAGTTCGACGCCTACCTGCGCCGCGAGGGCGCCGATCCGGTCGCCGACTCGGTCTCCTACCGGCAGGGCACCGTGTGGCTCAGCCCCGGCGAGCTCGCCGCGATGCTGACCGACCTGCTGGCGGTGCTGGGCGACCGGCTGGGCAACGCCCCTGCCCCCGGCCGCGCCCCCTACCTGCTCAGCGCGATCCTGTTCCCCTCCGGCGAGCCGCCCGCGCACGGAACCGGCCGGTAGCCCGAGGTCGTCCCCATCCTGGGCATGCGCGGCACGCCCCTCGGAGGGGTTTCGCGGAATTTCCGGCCGAATGTCGTATCAGGATGCTTAGGATTTGCTCACTGACGGGTGAGCGGCCGCACTCACACTCCGCTCGTTCGCGGCGAGGGCCGGTACCGACCAACGGGACGAATCAGGCGGTGACCATGGGCGAGTCCTTCGGGCTGCACGTGCCGATCGGTACGAACCTGGCTCACCTGCGGGGCCTGGTCAGCGCTTTCGCCCTGGAGGCGGGGCTCGACAGGCAGCGGGTGGAACGGCTGGTGCTGGCGGTCAGCGAGGCGGCCGGCAACGTCCTGGAACACGCCCAGGCGCCCGGCACGGTGAGCGCCCGCAGCGACGAGGACGGCGTGACGGTGCACGTGATCGACGAGCGCGGCACCCTGACGCACGCCCACCTCGACCGCGTCCCGGCCTGGCCGCCGCAGCGCGGCATGGGGCTGTGGATGATGCAGCGCGTGTGCGACCGGGTGACGCTCGACCACCCGGACGGCCGCTCCCGGCTGGAGCTGTTCATCCGCCGCGCCCCCGCGGACCTGGACGGGCAGCCGTGAAGGCGGGGCCCGCCTGGTGATCGTGGAGGACTCCGGGCACACCGGGAGCGGCGCCTTCCGCGACGAGATCCTGAAGGCTCTGGACGGCTTCGCCGATCAGCCCGGAACGAACCGGACGAACGGGATGCGGCTGCCCACCTCGCGGTAGTCGTCCACGCCGCCGTCGACGGCGAAGCCCATGATCCGGCAGAGCCGGCGGGCGGCGGCCGGGTGGCGGGGGGCGTACCGGGCCATGATGTCCGCGCCCTCACCGGGCTCCAGCGGCACCGCCGTGGCGCGGAAGCGGTGGCCGCCGACCTGCAGGCTCACCCGCGGGGTGGCCATGACGTTGCGGTACCAGTCGGCCTTGGGGCCGAAGCCGGAGGCGGCCACGTAGCCCTGCCCGTCGCGCTGGACGACCTCGATGACGGCCCGGCGGGGCAGGCCCGAGACGCGTCCGGTGTGGGTGAGCAGCATGACGCGGCCGCCGAGCAGCGGCCCGAGGCCGAGACGGTACAGCAGGATGGGCAGCCGCCACAGCCGGCGGCGCAGCCCGGTCGGCGGGTCCGGTCTGCTGACGATCTCCATGGCCGGTCTCCTTCCGTGGTGGGTGGCGGGCCCCGGACGGCCCGGTCGAGGACGGTCTCCGTCAGCCGGGCGGCGACGCGGCCGACTCGCCCGCCTCCAGCAGGTCCTCCACCGCCGACAGCGCCGCGCCGACGGGGAGGGCGGGGTCGATCATGTGGTGCAGCATCAGCCCGTCGATCGCGGCGGTGACGAGCGTGGCGACGCCGTCGAGGCGGTCGGCCGGCCAGCCGGGGCGCAGGCGGCCGAGGCGGGTGGCGATGCGGCCGCGGGCCCGGCGGAGCTCGTCGCGCAGCACGGCGCCCAGGGCCGGATCGCGGGTGGCGCCCACGATCAGCTCGGCGGCCAGCCGGGTCGTCGGCCCGTCGGCCGCCGCCCGGGCAGGCAGGCCGCGCAGCAGGGCCAGCGCGGCGCGCTCGTCGTCGGCGGCCAGCAGCTCGGTGACCAGCGGGCCGACGACGAGGTCGGTGGCGCGGCGGAAGATCGCCTCACGCAGGCCGGGCAGCCCGCCGAAGTGGTAGTGGATCAGGCCGGGGTTGGTGCCGGCCCGCTCGGCCACGGCCCGGGTGGTGACGCCGGGCCACCCGTGCTCGCCCAGCAGCGCGACCCCGGTCTCCACAAGTTGCTCACGACGGCGGTCGCCGCGCGCCGAATTTGGCCGATCGGCCAAGTTGGTCATACGGCCAAGTTAGCACGGGGAAAATCGCGTGCGCCATGGCGGCGGCCGGTGTTGCATGTCCGGATGATCGACGAACCGCTGGACCGCCTCCGCGCCGCCGCACGACGTACCCGCGAACTGGCCCTGGACCGGGGGGCCACCGGCGTGGGCCACGAGGACGCCGACGACGACGCCGGCACCATCGGCACCGACGGCGCCCTCGGCTTCGACCCGTTCCCCCTGCTCGAAGCCCTGCACCGGCATCGCGTCCGGGCCGTGGTGATCGGGCAGGTCGCCGGCATCATGCACGGCTCCGCCGAGCTGACCGGCGACCTTGACCTGCTCTGGGACGGCCGCCCCGCCCACGCCCCGGCCCTGGCCGCCGCCTTCGCCTCCGTCGGCGCCCGGCTCGCCGACGAGACGGGCGGCCCGCTGCCCCTGCACCCGGACTCCCTGCTGCGCCCGAAGACGCAGTTCGCCTCGCCGGGGGCCGGCGGCGACTGCTGCACCCCGGCGCTCCCCTGGGGCGGGCTTCGGGTCGGCGAGTGCCTGGACCGCGCGCTGACCGCGACCGGCCCCGGCGGCCTGGAGGTCCACTACGTCTCCCGGGAGGACCTGATCCGGATGCGCCGCGCCCTGGGCCGGCCGAAGGACCTGCGCCGGGCGGCCGAACTGGAGGCGTGACCTGCGGCGCCCCGGCGAAAATGAGTCGTCGGGGCGCGCGGCGTTCGAGTAGGTTCGCCGTTCATGACCCCTACTCTGCGCACCGAGCGGCTGCTGCTGGAGCCGTACGTCCCCGCCGACGAGGACGCGTTCGTCGCCATGTTCCAGGATCCACGGGTCACGCGCTGGATGGGGGACGGCACCGCCACCGAGCCCGAGGACCGTGCGCTGTTCGGCCGCATCTTCAGCAAGGTCTACGCCCAGGACCTGTTCGCCGTCTGGGCCGTACGCCGGGACGGCGAGCTGGTCGGGCACGCCGAGATCAAGCCGACCGACACCGTGTCGGGCCACGAGCTCATCTACGCGCTGGTTCCCGCGGTGTGGGGGGCGGGCCTGGGCCGGGAGCTGGCCGAGGCGATCGTCGGCCACGGCTTCGACGCCCTCGGCCTGACCGAGGTGCACGCCACCGTCGCGCAGGACAACCTCGCCTCGCTGGCCGTGCTGCGCAAACTCGGCTTCGAGCACGTGCGCGACATCGCCGAGGACGACGGCGGCACCACCCGCGTGCTGACCCGCCGCCGTCCGCCGGTCACTCCACCGCGCCCGTCCGCGTGAGCAGGTCCTGGTACCAGGCGTCGTAGGGATGGTTGGTGGCCGGGTAGTTCGCCGGCGGATCGGTCGCCTGGCCGGCCGAGTCGAAGTCCCAGCCGCGGACGAGCCGGCCCGCCCGCCGCGCGTCGGTGATGAACGACGACTGCCCGGCGGGCGCCGCGTAGAACAGCGCGTCCTGCCGCAGCTCCGCGCTGTCGCCCTGCTGGAACTCGGCGAAGGCGACCTGCCGGTGGCGGATGCGGTCGCCGGTGAACGCGTCGGTGTCCACCCGCAGGGTCCGCGACGGGGTCGGGCCGTCGGCGCCGGTCCACACGTGCACGCGGGGCGCGCCGCCGTAGGAGGTGGTCTTGTCGTGGCGGGCGTCGGAGGTCCTGGCGTTGCCGCTCCACGCGACGCTCGCCGCGCCGGCGTCGAGCGTGCCGGACCACTCCCAGTTCTGGCTGTTGCTCTGGCTGCGGTGGATCTCCCGGAGCCGGGTCCCGTTCGCGTCGGTGAAGCGGATCGTCGGCAGCACGCCGTTGTCGTACTGGCGACTGGCGGACCAGGTGATCTCGCCGGCGGCGTCCAGGCGTCCCACGCGGTACCAGAGCGTGGTGGCGTTCTGCGACTGGTGGACCTCGACCAGGTCGCCGTTGTCGTTGAGGGCGACGGCGGGGGTGACGCCGCTGTCGTACCTGCCGTGGCGCAGCCAGGTCACCCGGCCGTCGGCGCCGTACGCGCCGGTCCAGTACCACAGCGCTCCGGCGCCCGAGTCGTGCACCTCCACGACCTGGCCGCGGGCGTTGGCCGCGACGGCCGGGTTCGAGCCGAGGTCGCGCTTGTACAGCGTGCGGGTCGTGCCGTCGCCGGAGATCACCGGGAGCACGCGGCCGCGCAGCGCGTCCACGGTGGACGGGCCGGCCGGGTAGTCCTCGGCCCGCAGCAGCCGCGGCCCGAAGGCGGCGACGAGCTCGTCGTTCAGCGCGGCCGGGTTGCCCGCGGCGTGGGACGGGTTGTCGGTCAGGTCGTCCTTGAGGTCGAGGGCGACGACGATCGGCGCGGCCGCGGGATGGGCCGCCGACCAGCCGGCGATCACCGCGAGCCAGTCGCCGAGGAGGTTGGAGGCCGGGTTGCCCGCGTGGTCCACCTCGTCGCCGGGGGCGTCGTGGCCGACGGAGTAGTCGCGGGCGGTGGCGTACCCGTTGTCGTGCACGTCGAGCTCGACGAAGCGGACGCCGTGGTCGAGCTGGTAGGCGATCGAGTTCCTGGCGCCGGCGATGTTGCCCGAGTAGCTGTTGTGCGTGGCGCGGAAGACCGCCGAGGGTAACGGCACGTCCGCCGCCGCCTCGGCCGATCCGCTCGCCGTCAGGACCGAGGCCGCGGCGGCGAGGGCTGACAGGACGGCTCTCGAACGGGGCATGCGCTGATCCTCACGTCGGGGGGCGATTGCTCCCAGACAATACGATCACGGCCCTCCGGCCAACCCCGCCGGACGAACCGGCGGGGCGGCGCGGAGCGACACAGCCTGACGGGCGCGTTGGAGGTCAGCGGTCCTCGTGGACGCGGCCGAACTCGACCGCGGGCGCGCTGCCGGCGAAGTTGCGGTCCACCTCGGCCCGCTCGGCCGCGCTGGGGGTGGCGTTCGTGCAGCTCACGGGGGCGCTGGAGCCGGACATCAGGTCGCCGCAGAGCCCGGTGCGCCGGTCCGGCAGGCCGAGGATGTGGCCGATCTCGTGGGTGGCGATCCGCAGCGGGTAGTAGCCCTGGTTGACCGCCTGGCGGCCCATCCAGATCGTGCCGCGGCCGAGGCTGGTGGGCAGCGTCCTGGGCCAGTTGTTGTCGGCCAGGACGACGAAGCTGGCGGGCGTGCCCTGCATGAGCCGGACGTTCACCACGTTCGCGTTCCAGACCTGGGCGGCCTGGTCGATCACGGTGACGAACTCCGCCGACCGGGAGGCGTCGTACCGCAGCACCCGGACCAGCACGGCGGCCTGGGCCGGGGAGGTGACCAGCAGGAAGGAGAGGGCGAGGACGACGGAGAGCGTGACACGGAGAGACCTTGACACGGATCCTCCTCCAGAAGTTGGGGGGTCCTGTCACGGTAGGCGCGCAGTCAGGGGTGCGAAAAGTAGCTATTAGTGCATATTGCCGCGATATGCCGACGACGGCCCCGGCTTGTTGATCCGAGCGATACTGAGCGGTTTGCGCGCATAAAAGGAAGATTGTCCTTAGTTGATCAGGGCAGTGGGGCCGGGATGTCCACCCCCGATCTCGTCCTGGCCCTCGGCGGCGCCGCCGCGCTGCTCGCCGCCGTCCTGCCCGGCCTGCTCGCCCGCCGGGCCTTCTCCCCTCCCCTGGTCTACCTGCTCGGCGGCATGGGGCTGTACCTGCTGCCGATCGGGCTGCCCGAGCCCGATCCCGTCGCCCACCGGGCGGCCGTCGAGCACATCACCGAGATCTGCGTGCTGGTCTCGCTCATGGGCGCGGGGCTGGCGCTCAACCGGCGGATCGGGTTGCGGAGCTGGTCGACGACCTGGCGGCTGCTCGGCTGGGCGATGCCGCTGACCGTCGCCGGGGTCACGGCGGCGGCCTCCGGCGTGCTGGGCTGGCCCGTCGCCGCCGCGCTGCTGCTGGGGGCCGTGCTCGCGCCGACCGACCCGGTGCTCGCCTCCGACGTCAGCGTGGGCGAGCCCGCCGACGCCGAGAACGCCGACGACGAGGTCCGCTTCGCCCTCACCTCGGAGGCGGGCCTGAACGACGGGCTGGCCTTCCCCATCGTGTACGCCGCCATCGCCCTGGCCACCGCCGGCGGCCTGGGCTGGACGGGCGAGTGGGCGCTGACGGACGTGCTCTACCGGATCGTCGCCGGGGTCGTCTGCGGCCTGCTGATCGGCCGCCTGCTCGGCCGGCTGTTCTTCCACTCCTCCGCCGAGGAGCTGCGCCTGGCCGAACGCCGCGACGGCTTCGTCGCCCTGGGCGCCACCCTGCTCGCCTACGGGGTCACCGAGCTGGTCAGCGGCTACGGCTTCATCGCCGTGTTCGTCGCCGCCTGCGCCATCCGCCGGGTCGAGCACGGACACGGCTACAACAACGTCCTGCACGGCTTCGTCGAGCAGCTCGAACGGCTCTTCACCTCCTGGCTGCTGCTCCTGCTCGGCGGCTTCGTCGCCGCCGGCGGCCTGGCCCCGCTCACCTGGCGCGGCGCCCTCGTCGGGGTGCTGCTGATCCTGGTCATCCGGCCGCTGGCGGGCTGGCTCTCCCAGGTCCGTGGCCCGGCCGGCCCCCGCGAGCGCCGGGTCATCTCGCTGTTCGGGATCCGGGGGGTGGGGTCGCTGTTCTACCTGGCGTACGCGCTGGGCCACGCCGACTTCGGCGTGCCGCCCGAGGAGCTGTGGGCGGTGACGGCCTTCACCGTGGTGCTCTCGGTCGTCCTGCACGGCGTCACCGCCACCCCGGCCATGGCCCGCCTCGACGCCCTCCGCGAGCGCCTGACCACGGGCACGCGGGGGTAGGACGCGGCCTCGCGGAGAGGGGGCCGCGAGGCCGCGTCGCCATCCGGCTACCGCAGGACGGACGTCCACCCGGGGCGGCCGGGCAGCGGGCTCGGGCCCGGGACCCGCCTGAGCGACGTCTCGTCCGGCGGGACGGCCGGGCAGCGGGCGCCCTGGGCGGGCAGGTCACGGGAGAGCAGGTAGCGGTCGAAGGCGGCCGTCGTGCACTCGCCGCGTCCGTAGATGCCGTGCCCCCACCCTTCGTAGGTCAGCAGCCGGGCCTGCCGGCCGGCCTGCAGCGCCGTGGAGACCGCCCACACGTACGGCGTGGCCGGGTCGTGCAGGGCGTTGCCGAGCAGCAGCGCCGGCGAGCCGTCCACCCTGAGCCGGTGCTGCCGGTTGGGCGTGGCCGTGCCCTGGCAGGCCAGCGCGAGCGGGTGCGCCGCGGCGCTGACCAGCATGTCCGGCGCGACGGCCGCCGACCTGCGGAGCAGCCGGTCCCAGTCGCGGTAGCCGCGGACGGGCAGCGCGTAGTCCTGGCAGAAGACGAAGCTCGCGTCGTTGACGGTCTCCCCGGCGGCCCGGACGGGCGGCGCGAAGAGCGGGCTGACCGGGCCGGCGCCGCTCTCCATGGCGGCCAGCAGCTCGGCGAGCTGGCTCCAGGCCGGGCCGTAGAACGCGCCGAAGGCCAGGCCGATGAGGTCGAGCCTGCGCAGCTTGACGTCCGGCTGCCCGGGGAAGGTCAGCTCGCCCCGGTCGGCCCTGGCCAGCAGCTCGTGCCACACCGCGCGGACGTCCCTGCCGTGCAGCGCGCACGAGTCGGTCCGGCCGCACCAGGCCACGAACTCGTTGAAGGAGTCCTGGGAGGTCCAGGCCTCGGTGTCCAGGAACGCCTGGGTGCCCAGGCTGTGGTCCATGTTGCTGTCCAGCGCGAGGGCGCGGACGCGGCGCGGGTAGCGTTCGGCGTAGAGCTGGCCGATCAGGGTGCCGTACGAGACGCCGTAGTAGGTCAGCTTGTCGTCGCCGAGGGCGGCGCGCAGGGCGTCGAGGTCGCGGATCACGTACCCGGTGTGGACGTTGTCGAACAGCGGGCCGGTGCGCCGGCGGCAGTCCTCGCCGTAGCGCCGGTTGAAGGCGAGCAGGGCGTCCCAGCCGGCCTGGTCCTTGATCGACAGCGGGTCGGGCGCCTGCTGGGCGAGCTCCAGCGAGCAGGTGACGGGATGGCTGCGGCCCACGCCGCGCGGGTCGAAGCCGACTACGTCGAAGCGGCTGGTGATCTCGGGGGTGAAGCTGAGCCAGTTGTTCACCACGGCGTCCACGCCGGAGCCGCCGGGGCCGCCGGGGTTGATCACCAGCGACCCGATGCGGGCGGCCGGGTCGCTCGCCCGGCGCCGGGCCAGGGCCAGCTCGAAGGTCCCGGCGCGCGGGTCGTTCCAGTCGACCGGCACGGTCAGCGTCCCGCAGTCGGCCGCGGGGTCCTCCGCGCACGGCGCCCACCGCACGGCCGGGGCGGCTGTGGCACCGGCGGTGGCGGCGGCCGCGGGGACCGGCGCGAGCGGCGCCGCGAGGGCCGATAAGAGGGTGAGGATCAGGACTGGTCTTCGCATCGCGACTCCAATCGTTCGGGGACCTGATCATCGATCAGTTCCTCCGACAAGACCATCCGACTGGAGGAGGAGACCGGAGTCATCCCTGAGTACCTTCCGCCCAGCCCCCTTCGGACGGCGCGCGTACGCGGATCTCTCGTCAGGTCACCACGACCACATGCCGACGCGGACGTCCACGCCCGGTGAGGCGTGCAGGAGGGGCGGCCCGGCCGGGCCGGGCAGGCCGGCGGCCCGCAGCAGGCCCTGGTCGAGGCCGGTCAGCTCGACGTGCTGCAGCGGCCACGGCGGGTGGTCGACCTCGGCCGCGGCCAGCCGGCCCGCCACCCGGGTGAACAGCCGGTGGCGGGCGGTCAGGAAGTGCGCGAGCTCGTCCTGCTCGTCCTCCCGCAGGACGCCGCCCACCTCCGCCTCGACGTCGCACCGCACGCCCCGCGTCCCCGGCCACAGCCGGCGGCAGCGGTAGCGGCGGCGCCGCCGGTCGATCCGGACCGACATGTCGGACCAGTGGTAGGGCAGCCGGTAGCCGGAGCGTCCGCCGAGCGCGGCCAGCAGCCGTCCCGCGTCCAGGGACAGGAACCAGATGCCGGAACGGCCGCGCGCGTCCCGGACGTACGTGCGGCAGTTGGTCTCCGGGAACGCCGACAACCACGGCACGGCGGGCAGGCCGGGCACCCGTACGTCCTCCATGAGGAACGGCGTCACCCCCACCCACGCCGACCCGTCCATGGTCTCGACGGCGAGCTCGTCCGGCACCAGCTCGCGGACCACTTCGACGGGGTAGCGCCAGTGCAGGAACGTGATGTGCGCCCACCGGTGGCACATCACCGGCAGCGCCACGCGCGGCGACGGCGGCGCCTTCACGCGCTGCGGCGGTGCTCGGCGAGGACCCGGCCGTCGCGCCGGATCCGGGCGGCCCGGTAGGGCGGGACCGGCCGGGTGACGCACGCCCGCGCGGCCGACTCGGCCTCCGCCTGGTCGATCCCCCAGCCGATGGTGTGCCAGCGGTCGCCCGCCGCGTCCAGGGCGGTGATCTCGTAGAGCTGTCGCGCCGGACGCGGGGTGCAAGGGGTGTGGCGGTGCTCCATCCAAGTCTCCTCACGACGGGGGCGGACCGCCGCCTGCCCTACCCGGGGCGTTCCACCCCAATCCCCGCCTCCGGAACGCGTGACGGGAAGGGCTCAGGCGAGAGAACCTTGGGGACGAGGACGCGAGAGGGATCGGTGCACATGCCTGAGTGGCTGGAAGCGGGGACGTGGGGGCTGGTCGCCGGGGGCGCGCTGGTCCTCGGCGCGGCCGTGGCGATGCTGGTGCGGGTCCCGGCGCGGGCGATCGCCGCCGTCATGGCCTTCGGCGCCGGGGTGCTGATCTCGGCGCTCTCCTTCGAGCTGCTGGACGAGGCCGAACGGTCGGGCGGGCTGCTGCCCACCGCCGTCGGCTTCCTGGCGGGAGCCTGCGCGTACGTGGCGGCCAACGCGATCCTGGCGCGGCACGGCGCCCGGCACCGCAAACGCTCCGGCGACCAGCAGCCCAGCGAGGCCGACGCGCAGGGCAGCGGCGCCGCCATCGCCGTCGGCGCGCTGCTCGACGGCATCCCGGAGTCGGTGGTGCTCGGCCTGTCCCTGCTGCACGGCGGCGAGATCGGCCTCGCCGTCGTGGCGGCGGTGTTCGTCTCCAACGTCCCCGAGGGCCTGTCCAGCGCCGCCGGCATGCGACGGGCCGGGCGCAGCCCCGCGTACGTGTTCGGCGTCTGGGGCGGCATCGCCGTGGTCAGCGGCGTGGCGGCCATGATCGGCTACCTGACCCTCCGGTCGGCCTCCCCCGAGGCGATCGCGCTGATCACCGCGATCGCGGCCGGCGCCATCCTGGCCATGGTGGCCGACACCATGATCCCGGAGGCGTTCGAGCAGGCGCACGTCCTCACCGGGCTGATCACCACCGTGGGCTTCCTGTCCGCCTTCGCCATCGAGCGCCTGGCCTCCTGACGGCGAGCGCGGCTCACGGCCGGCCAGCGGTCCAGGGGCCCGGAGGGAGGTGGACGGTCATGATCATGTCGCAGGCGCCGTCGCCCTCGCCCCGGTAGCCGTGCGGGGCGTCGCCGTCGAAGGTGGCGGTCTGGCCCGCCTCGACGGGGTGCTCGGCGCCGTCGAGGACGAGCGTCATCCGCCCGGAGACGACGCTGAGGGTCTCCACCACCCCGGCCTGGTGGGGCTGGCTGGGGTACTCCTCGCCGGGTTCCAGCCGCCAGCGCCAGACCTCGACGGGGGCCGGGCCGGCGGTGGTCAGCATGAGCCTGGCCTGGCCGCCGCGCGGCCCGGTCCACAAGGGGGCCACCGCGTCGGCGGCCACGACGCGCAGGCGGCCCTCCGGCGGCCCCTGCATCAGGGCCGAGACCGAGATGCCGAGGGTATCGGCCAGCCTGACCAGCGTGGCCAGGTTGGGGTTGCCCTGCGCCTTCTCCAGCGCCACCAGCGCGCCCTTGCTGACCTGGGCGCGCCGGCCGAGCTCCTCCAGGGACAGGCCGGCGCGGGTGCGGGCGGCCTTGACGTTGTGGGCGACCGTGCGCAGGGCGCTGGCCGGCTCGGCCATCTGTTCACCTTCCTCGCGGGGCGGACCGGTGGAATGTACTGCGCGGTCGGTCCGTTGTGCTCCAGTAGTCATTCTAATGTACTCTTTGGTCGTTCCGCTGAACGTCCGGGAGGTGTCGTGATCGCTCTGCTGCTGGCCCTGGGCAGCTCGCTCGCCTACGGCTGCGCCGACTTCCTCGGCGGCCTGGGCGCCCGCAGGGCCCATGTGCTGCGTACCGTGATGGTCGCGGCCCCGGCCAGCCTCGTGGTCGAGCTGCTGCTGTGGCCGATGCTCGGCGCGTCGTTCAGCCCCGCCGCGCTCGGCTGGGGCGCGGCCTCGGGCGTCGCCTCGGCGGCCGTGTTCGCCCTGCTCTACCGCACGCTGGCGATCGGCCCGATGAACGTGCTGTCGCCGGTGACCGCGCTGGTGTCGGCCGCGCTGCCCGTCGCCGTGGGGCTGCTCCAGGGCGAGCACCTGTCGGCCGCCGGGCTGGTGGGGCTGCCGCTCGCGCTGGTGGCGGTCGTCCTGGTCAGCGCGGGGCACGGCGCGGGGTCGGCGCGGCCGTCGCGGACGGCGCTGCTGCTGGCCTTCGGCGCCGGGTCGGCGATCGCCCTCCAGCTCGTCTTCCTGCACCAGGCGCCGTCCGACAGCGGGGTGGCGCCGTTGATCGTGGGGCGGGCGGTCTCCTCGGCCGTCACCCTGACCGCGGCCGGGCTGCTGCGCCACCGGCTGGGCCCCGAGCGGCCCGCGTACGCGCTGTCGGCGACCGCGGGCGTGCTCGACTCGGTGGCGAACCTGCTGTTCCTGCTCGCGGCCCGCAGCGGCGACCTGGCCGTGGTGGCCGTGGTGACCGCCCTCTACCCGGCCGGCACGGTGCTGCTCGCCCGCGGCGTGCTGGCCGAGCGCATCCACCGCGGCCAGCTCGTCGGCCTGGGCGCCGCGGCCCTCGCCGTCAGCCTCCTCGCCCTGCCCTGAACCCCGTCCTGAACCCCGCCCTGAACCCCGCCCTGAACCCTGCCCGACCTCTGGCCCCGCCCCTGGCCCCGACCTCTGCCCGGCGGGCCCGCGCAGCGTCAGGAACGCGCGGCGGCGACCACGGCGACGGACAGCGGGACCACCGCCCACGCGCCCAGCATGCCGAGCGGGAGCTGGGCCAGGACCACCCCCACGTACACGGCGACCACCACCCCCATGGCCGCCTGGTCCCCCGTGCGGCCCGGGTCCCAGCGCGAGATGACGGTGGCGGCGCCGAGCACGGTGAGCGCGAGCGACACCAGCACCCCGACGCCGACCTGCGCTGGATCGAGACCGCGCTCGCGCGGATGAAGGAGGACACCGATGCTTGAGGCCAGGGGCCTGGGCAAGTCGTTCGGCGGCACCAGGGCGCTGAACGGCGTCTCGCTCGCGATCGCGGAGGGCGAGATCGTGGCGATCACCGGTCCGAGCGGCGCGGGCAAGTCGACGTTGCTGCACTGCCTGGCCGGGGTCGTCCGGCCAGAGTCCGGCGAGGTCGTCCTCGACGGCACGCGCATCGACACGCTGCCCGAGGACGACCTGACCCGGCTGCGACGCCAGAGCTTCGGGGTCGTCTTCCAGTTCGGCGAGCTGGTGCCGGAGCTGACCGCGGCGGAGAACGTCGCGCTGCCGCTGCTGTTCGACCGGCACGGCAGGCAGGAGGCGATGACCGCCGCGGCCGAGTGGCTGGCCCGGCTGGAGGTGTCCGGCTGCGCCGGGCGGCGCACCGGCGAGCTGTCCGGCGGGCAGCGGCAGCGGGTCGCCATCGCGCGGGCGCTGGTGACCGGCCCGCGCGTGGTGTTCGCCGACGAGCCCACCGGAGCCCTGGACACGCTCGGCGGCGAGCAGGTGATGGGCGCGCTGCTCGGCGCGGCCCGCGCCGGCCGGGCCGCCGTCGTCCTGGTCACTCACGACAACCGGGTGGCCGCCTACGCCGACCGCGAGATCGCCCTGCGTGACGGAGCGGTGCCGGCAGGGGTGGACCGGTGATCGCCGTACTGCTGATGTTGACCAGGGGGAGCTCGCGGGCCGAGCGCGTACGCGCCTGGCTGGTGGGGACGGGCGCGGCGGCGGCGGCGACGTTCCTGGTCTGCACGGCCGTCAGCCTGGCCGACTTCGAGGACGAGGGCGGCTCGCTGACCGGGCTCGGCCTGGCGCTGCTGGCCGTGCCGGTCGCCGGCCTGGTCCACCAGGCCAACCGGCTGGCCTCGGCCACCAGGGAACGACGACTGGCCGCCCTGCGGCTGGCGGGCGCGACGCCGGGCGACGTACGGCGGCTGGGCGCGCTGGAGGGCGGCCTGCTGGCGCTGGCCGGTTCGCTGACCGGCGGCGCGCTCTACGTCGTCACCCACCTCGGCGGGCCGCTGCCGCAGGTGCCGGTGATCGTGGCGCTGGTGGCGTACGGCGGGGTCGCGTCGGGGGCGCGCGCCGGGCGGGACGTCGTCGTCTCGCCGTTGGGAGCGACCCGCCGGGCGCGCGTGCGGGGGCCGCGCGTGCAGGACCTGCTCCTCCTCGCGGCGGGCGTCGGCCTCTTCGTTCTCGGAGCTTGGCTGAAGGGCCGCTTCCCCTTGGCCGGTCCGTACGGGGCCGCCTTGGCCATGGTGGCCGGGCTGGTCATGATGCTGTTCGGGCTGACCCTGGCCACGACCTGGCTGATCAGGGCCTACGCCCGCCGGGCCGGCCGGCGGGCCCGGTCGCCGGAGACGCTGCTGGCCGCGCGGCTGGTCGAGGCCGACCCCCGGGCGTGGGCCAGGGCCCTGTCCGTGGTGAGCCTGACGGTGTTCTTCGGCGCGGCGGCCGGGGCCCAGCAGGCCTCCGTCGGCTACTCCCAGGCCCACGCGCTGGTGGACGTCGCGCTCCTGCTGGCCCTGGCGACCTCGTCGATCGCCCTGGTGGTGCACCAGGCGGAGGAGCTGATCGACCGTCGCCGCTCGTTCGCCGCGCTGGCCGCCGCCGGGGTGCCGGAACGGGCGCTGGGCGGGGTGCTCGTGCGGCAGGCGGTCGTCGCGGCGCTGCCCGTCTGCGTGGTGGCGGCCGTGTCGGGGGTCGCCGTGGTGGTGCTCCTCCTGGTGAGCGTCTACCGCGTCGAGTCGCTGCCGTGGGCGCTGACCAGGGCCGTCCTCATGGCGGGCGTCGGGGTGCTGGCCGCCATGGTCGTCGCCCTGGCGGCCCGCCCCCTGCTGCGGGGCGCGCTGCGGTCCCGCCCGCGGACGTGACCGGCGTCCGCTGACACCGCCCGCCCCCTGGCCGTCTACCGGTGAGCCGCCGCCTCCGGCCGGGGGGCGACCGGCTGCCTGAGCAGCGTCTTCGGGTCGGGGTCGGTGAACTCGGTCAGGTAGATCTCGTGGTGCAGCCCGTTGGGCACCAGCCCGTGCTCGGCCATGAACGCCTCCATCACCTCCAGCGACCTCTTCTCCTCGCTGTAGGGCCCCTCGTGCAGCAGTTCCACGCACTCGCCCTCGGTGAAGGTGACGACCTGGACCCGGTCCACGGCGGCCCCCGACGGGCGGGCCCGCTCACGCGCCGCCTCGGCCGCCCCCGGCTCGGGCATCCCGGGCAACGGCAGCAGCAGGTGCCACCGCCACTGGTCGCGCGGGGTCTCCAGCGGCGGCAGCGACGTGTCCTCCACCCACCACCGCCCCTCCAGCGGCCCGGCGGCGCCGCCCATGGCGGAGGCCACGGCGTACAGGGCGCCGATGGCCGACAGGTGCTCGGCGCCGCCGGGCTCTCCCATGCCCGTGACGTTGAGACAGGTGACGGGATGGCAGTGGACCAGTCGCGGGGTCATGGATCCTCCGGGTAGATCTGGGTGGAATCCCCCAAGCGTGGGGTCTCCCCGTGGGGGAGAGTCCAATCAGCGTCGGCCTGCACACGGCCGAGCTCCCGGTCGCCGCCGCTTCCGCGCCAGCCTCCTCGCCGCACTCACTCCGGCCTCTTATACACCGCGTATATACTCTCGGAGTATATTGCGATGCATGATCAAGCACCTCAGAACGAACCCGGTGGGCAGGACCGCGGCCGTCGCCGGGCTCGCCGCCGTCCTGGCCGCCGGGCTGGTCCACGGCTCGCCGGCGGCGGCGTCCGCGCCCGCGACGTACCTGCCGGCCCCGACCGGCTCGCGGCCGGTCGGCACCACGTCCCTGTACCTGAAGGACACCTCGCGACCCGACCCGTGGGTCCCCTCGGTCAAGGCGCGCGAGCTGATGGTCTCGCTCTGGTACCCGGCCAGGTCGCCGGGCCGCCACCGCGCCCCGTACATGACGGCGAAGGCGTCGGAGCTGCTGCTCAAGGACGGCGGGATCACCCACCTCCCGGCCGACACCCTGAGCAGGACCCGGACCAACGCCTTCACCGACGCCCGCCCCGCCGGACGCCCCCGCAGCCTGCCCCTCGTCGTCCTGTCCCCCGGGCACAGCAAGCCCCGCACCGAGCTCACCGCCCTGGCCGAGGAGCTGGCCAGCCACGGGTACGTGGTGGCCGCCATCGACCACACCTACGAGAACGTCGCCACCTCCTTCCCGGACGGCCGGGTCACCACCTGCGTCACCTGCGAGATCGACGACAAGGGCCCGGCCTGGTGGGCGAAGCTGGAGCAGAGCCGGGCGGCCGACGTGTCCTTCGTGCTCGACCGGCTCACCGGCGCGCACGCGCCGTGGAAGGGGGCCCGCCTGATCGACCCGTCCAGGATCGCCATGGCCGGTCACTCGGCGGGCGGCGCCGCCGCCGTCGCCTCGATCGCGGCCGACACCCGGCTGCGCGCCGGCATCGACCTCGACGGCAGCGTGGAGACGACGCTCTCGGAGGCCGGGACGTCCCGGCCGTTCCTGTTCCTGGGCAAACCGGCCACGTACACGCCGGGCACGGGCGAGCCGGCCGCCACGTGGGAGCGCGTCTGGGCGCGGCTGACCGGATGGAAGCGCTGGCTGCTGCTGACGGGGGCCGCACACACGTCCTTCACCGACCTGGGCGTCCTGATGGACCAGGTCGGCATCGAGGACGGCGCCGCCGTGCCCGGCGCCCGCGCACTCGGCCTCACGCGCGCCTACGTCACCGCCTTCTTCGACCGGCACCTGCGCGGTCAGTCCCGGCCCCTGCTGGACAAGCCGTCGGCCGACGTCCCCGAGGTCAGGTTCTGCAGCCCGGAGGACAAGACCTGCGAGTGACCCGGGGCGGTCTGTACGCGGGGCCGTTCCGGCGGGCATGATGAACAACCATCGGTCCGTCTCCTTGGAGCGTCCATGGATCGTCTGTTCGTGCGGCTGGCCCTCTACGTGGTCAGGTTCGCCGGGGCCGTCGCGGGGGTGTGGGGGGTCGCCTACGCCGTCAACGGCGCCACGCAGGCCGGCGGGGAGATGGTCGTTCGCGTCCTCCCCCGCCTGGAGGCCGCCGACCGGCTCGGGCTGAGCGGGGTGAAGCTGCCCCGCGGCCTCTCCCTGGGAGATGGGGAGCTGCCGCTGCGGGTCTGGGACTCGACGGCGGCCGAGCAGGTGCTCTACCGGGCGGACGTGCTGGTGGGCGGCCTGTGCGCGCTCGTCGCCGCCCTCCTGGTCGGAGGGCTGCTGACGTCGGTGTTCGAGGGCGAGCCGTACCGCCGCGGCAACGCGGCGCGGGTCGCCTGGCTCGCCGTCCTCGCGCTCGTCTCGGGAGCGGCCCAGGCGCTGCCCGCGCTCGCGGTGGCCGCCGTGCTCGACCGCGCGGGGGCGGGCGGGACGTTCGGGCCGCCGTCCGGGCTGTCGTGGCCGCCGTTCGCGGGCGCGGCGCTGCTGGCGGCGCTGGCCCTGGCGCTGCGGGCCGGACGCCGGGCCCGCGCCGACGTCACGCCCGTCACATAGTGTCGCGATCATGACGATCGAACTGCGCGCCGTCCGCGAGGACGACCTGGCGTTCCTGACCCGGCTGATCGGCGACCCGGACGGCAGCGGCGAGTACCAGTGGTACGGCTGGCAGGACCCCCACCGCCTGCGCCGCCTCTGGGAGGAGAACGGGATGCTCGGCGAGGACGGCGGCATGCTCGTGATCGCCTCCGGCGAGGACCGGGCGGGCCTCGTGTCGTGGCGCAGGCAGCTCACCTCCCGGGTGTCGTACTGCTGGGAGATGGGCCTCATCGTGGCGCCCGGCTTCCGCGGCAAGGGGCACGGGACGCGGGCGCAGCGGCTGCTGGCGCGTTACCTGTTCGACCACTCGCCGGTCAACCGGGTGCAGGCGACCACCGAGCTCGGCAACGTGGCCGAGCAGTGGGCGCTGGAGAAGGCCGGTTTCACCCGGGAGGGCGTGCTGCGCGGCTGCGGCTTCCGCGCCGGCGAGTGGCGTGACGGCGTGATGTACGGCATCGTCCGCGCCGACCTCGACCGGGCCCCGGCGCCTCCGGGCGCCTGACCAGCGGCGGCGCGGACCCCGGCGGAGATCAACACGGGCTCAACGGATCCTCAACACCGGCGCCCCTACGTTGCGATCACACGATTTCGCACCAAGGGGGAGCACATGCGCAACCTTCCAGCTCTGGCACTCGCCGCGGTGGTGGCCGGCGGCCTCCTGACCGTCGCCTCGCCCGCCGGCGCCACCGTCCAGGACGCCCGGCAGGTGTCGCGGACGCAGGCCGCCGGGCCGATCAACTACTCGTGCGGCGCGCGGCTGCGGGTGAGCCGGGACGTGCCCAGGAACACCTGGCACCGCATGGCGAAGGCGAAGGGCCGCCGCGGCATGGTCTACCTGTACGAGGCCGACGGCGTCTACCGCGGCCGGAACGTGTGGTGGGCCTGGGGCACCAGCCTGCGCTCCGGCGACCGCATCTCCATCGACTGGACCGACGACGGAGGCCGCACCTACCACGCCTGCCACGCGGTCGTCAGGGGCGGCGGACGCCGCAGCGTCACGTCGTACGCGGTGGACGCGCCGAACGGCCGCAAGTTCCGCGCCTGCGTGAAGGCCGCGGGCAAGTGGTCGTGCACCCGCGGCTGGTGGGAGATCAGGTATTCCTGACCGGCCGGTCCGCCGGGCAGGGCGTGCGAGCTGCGGCGATACGACCGCGACCGCTTGACATACCGGACAACCGGCACATAGTGTCCCGTCAATCGGCAGGCACAGACGAAGAGATCCCTGTCAGTGGTCTTCGTCTGTGCCTTTGTCGTATCCAGACCGCTGGCAAGGGATCACACCCCCCTGAAAGGCGGCTGGGCATGAGCGACGCCCCCGTGCAGAACACCTCGGTCACGCGGATCCGCAACGCCGGAGACGCGGCCGACGTCATCAACACCCTGACGAGGCTGGCCGGCCGGGCCAACTGGATCTGGTTCCTCGCCCTGGCGGGCCTGTTCCTGGACGCCTACTCCAACGCGGCCCTGGGCGCCGGCCTGTCCCCCATGGTCAAGCAGCTCGGCCTGTCGCCGGGCCAGGTGGGCGTGCTCACCGCCATGGCGCCGGCCATCGCCATCATCTCCAACCCGTTCGGCGGCTGGCTGGCCGCCCGGATCGGCCGGGTCAAGCCGCTGCTGCTGACCAAGGTGGTGTTCGCGCTCGGCGCGCTGCTGACCGCGTCCGGCTCCGACTTCCAGACCGTCTTCGCCGGCCGCGGCCTGGTCGGCATCGCGTACGGCATCGACTTCGCGGTGGCCATGGCGCTGCTGGCCGAGTACACGCCGTCCGCGCTCAAGGGCAGGCTCAACTTCTGGCAAGGCGTCTGGTACACCGCCACCACCACGAACCTGCTGCTCACGCTGGTGTTCTACCGTTTCGACGTGGGCGCGGACATCTGGCGCTGGTCGGTGGGCTCCTCGGCTGTCTTCGCCGTCGTGCTGCTGGTCCTGCAGCTCGCCTTCCTGGTGGAGAGCCCGACGTGGCTGGCCGCCAAGGGACGGCTGCGCGACTCCGCCGCGGCCCTGCGCCGCATGTACGGCTTCGCCGTCCAGGAGGACGCCGGGCGGGACGGCGTCGCGGCCGAGCAGGGGCGGCAGGTGGGGTTCGGGGACGCGGGCGTGCTGTTCCGCAGGCCGTACCTGCCACGCACGGTGTTGTCCACGGTCATCTCGCTCACCCAGGCCATGCAGTACTTCGCGGTCGGCTGGTACCTGCCGGTGATCAGCCTGGAGCTGTTCGGCAAGGAGTTCGAGAAGGCCACGATCGGGTCGATGGCGTTCAACGCGGTCGGCATCGTCGGCGGCTGCCTGGCGGCCTACACGGGCCGCCGCCTCGGCCTGCGGATCAGCTCGATGGCCGGGTACGCGGTGGTGTTCGTGGCGCTGCTGGTGATGGGCGCGACGTTCAAGGAGCTGCCGGTCGCGCTGGCCGCGCTGCTGCCCGTGCTGTTCATCTTCTTCCACTCCGCCGGGCCCGGCCCGAACGGCAAGTCGATCGCCGCGCTGTCCTACCGCAGCGACATCCGCACCCTGGGCACCGGCGTGACCGGCATGCTCGGCAGCCTCGGCTCGGTCGCCGGCCTGTACCTGTTCCCGCAGTTGCAGGCAGGCATCGGGGTCGGCGCCAGCCTCATGGTGCTCTCGGTGGTGCCGCTGGTCGGCCTGGTCACCTGCCTGCTGATCAAGTGGGACCCCACCCGCGTGGCGGTCAACCTGGAGGAGGAGGAGATCGCGCTGCGGAAGAGGGACGAGCGCCGATGACCGGCCGTACCCGACGGGGGATCCTCAGCGTCGACGAGGGCACCACGGGCACGCGCGCCGCGGTCGTCCTGGACGACGGCTCGGCGGCCCCGCCCGCCTACCGGCCCATCTCGGTCCACTCCCCCGACCATCTGCGGGTCGAGCAGGACGCCATGGAGATCTGGGCGAAGACCGCCGAGGTCTGCGCGCAGGCCCTGGAGTGGGCGCGGGCGCACGACGTCGAGGTCACCGGCGTGTCGATCGCCACCCAGCGCGCCACCGTGCTGCTGTGGGACACCGTCACCGGCGAGCCCCTCACCCCCGCCGTGGTCTGGCAGGACCGCCGCTACGCCGCCCGGCTGCGGGAATGGGAGCCCGGCTGGGACGCCCGCCTGGTCGAGCACACCGGCCGGCCGGTCGGCTCGCGCGCGCCGCTGCTGTGGGCCGCCGACGTGCTGCGCGACGACCTGGCCGTGCGCCGGGCGCACGAGGCGGGACGGGTGGCGTTCGGTTCGGTCGACACCTGGCTGGTGTGGCGGCTGACCGGCGGCGCGCGGCACGTCATGTCCGCCACCAACGCGGTCGCCGCCGGCGCCTACGACCTGCGCACCGGCGACTGGTACGAGCCGTGGCGGGACTTCCTCGGCTGCCCCCGCGACGTGCTGCCGCAGATCCTGGACGAGGACGGCGACTACGGCCACACCGACCCGTCGGTGCTCGGCGTGCGGCTGCCGGTGTTGTCGGTGATGGGCGACCAGCACGCCGCGATGATCGCGCTCGGCGCGCACCGGCCGGGCCAGGCGATGTGCGTGCACGGCACGGGAACGTTCCTGGACGCCGTGGCCGGCGACCGGCCGCCCGCGCATCGCCGGGCGGTGCCGGGGGTGCTGACGCTGGTCGGCTGGCGTTCGCGCGGCGCGGCGGTGTTCAGCCTGGAGGGCTACGCCGCCACCACCGGCTCGGCGGTGCGCTGGTTGTGCGAGGAGATCGGGCTGTTCGACTCGCCCGCCCAGCTGACCGCGCTGGCCCGCGAGCATCCCGGGCCGAGCCGGGTGCGGTTCCTGCCCGCGCTGGCCGGGATGCGCACCCCGGTCTGGTCGCCCGAGGCCACCGGCGTCCTGACCGGGCTCAGCCTGTCCACCACCCGGGCCGAGCTGGCCCGGGGCGTCCTGGAGGGCATCGCGCACTCGGTGTGCGACCTGCTGGACGGGGTGGAGCAGGCGCTCGGCGCGCCGGTCACCGATCTGTTCTGCGGCGGCGGCCTGGCCAGCAGCGACGTGCTGATGGCGAGCCAGGCCGACCTCGTCGGGCGGCCGGTCCGCCGCGCCCGCGCCAACGAGACGGCCAGCCTGCGCGGCGCCGCCTACCTCGGGGGCGTGCGCGCGGGGCTCTGGCCCGACCTGCCCGCCGCCCTCGCCGGGCTCGGCGACGTCCCCGTCTTCGAGCCCACGTTGCCCGACGCCGCCCGCGAGGAGGCCCGCGCCGCCTGGCGTGACCTGCTCTCCCGGCACATCTCGTACCAACAGGAGGAATCCCCCTCGTGATCCGGCTTCCAGAACGCAAGCCCAGATCGGAGACCAGGAGCGCCATCCGGCGCACCCCGCTGCGGCTGGACCGTCAGGCGCAGATCGAGCGGCTGGCCGGAAGGCCGGTGGACGTGCTCGTCGTCGGCGGCGGCGTGACCGGCTGCTACGCCGCGCTGGACGCCGCCACCCGCGGCCTCAGCGTGGCGCTGGTGGAACGCGACGACTTCGCCTCGGGCACCTCCTCCAAGTCCTCCAAGATGGTCCACGGCGGCCTGCGCTACATCGAGCAGGGCAACCTGCCGCTGGTGCGCCGCTCGCTGCTGGAGCGGCAGCGGTTCCGCCGCAACGCGCCCCACCTGGTGCGGCGGCTGCCGTTCGTGCTGCCGATCCTCGCCCAGGACGGCGTCTTCGACGCCCGCATCGCCAAGGCCTTCGAGGGCCTGCTGTGGACCTACGACCTGGCGGGCGGCTGGCGCATCGGCCGGCTGCACCAGCGGCTCAGCGTGGCCGAGGTGCTGGCCAGGGCGCCGCGGCTGCGCGCCGACCGGCTCAAGGGCGGCCTGCTCTACTACGACAGCCGCACCGACGACGCCCGCCTGACCCTGACCATCGCCAGGACCGCCGCCCACTTCGGCGCCACCGTGCTGAACGGCGCCACCTGCCGCGAGCTGGTCAAGGAGGGCGGCCGAGTGCGCGGCGCCCGCGTCGAGGTGGACGGCCGCACGATCGAGGTGCGCGCCGGGGTCGTCGTCAACGCCACCGGCGTGTGGACCGACACCCTGGACGCGCTGTCCGACCCGGCGCACCGGCCGCGGGTGCGTCCGGCCAAGGGCGTGCACATCGTGGTGCCGTGGACGCGGCTGCCGGTGGACGGCACGGTGACCGTCCCGGTGCCCGGCCGGGCGCGCCGCGCCACCTGCACCCGCTGGGGCGACGTGGTCGTGGTCGGCACCACCGACACCGACTACGACGGCTCGCCCGACGAGGTGCTGTGCACCCGCGAGGAGATGCAGTACCTGCTCGACGGCGCCAACACCGCCTTCGACGCCGACCTCACCCCGGACGACGTGATCGGCTCCATCGCCGGGCTGCGCCCGCTGGTCGGCGAGAAGGAGGGCGCCACGCTCGACATGAGCCGCGACCACCGGATCATCACCGACGGCTTCGGCCTGGTCACGGTCACCGGCGGCAAGCTGACCACCAGCAGGCACATGGGCGAGCTGGCCGTGGACGAGGCGCTGAAGGTGCTCGGCCGCAAGGCCCGCTGCCGCACCGCGCGGCTGCCGCTGCTCGGCGGCGCGGGCTACGACGCCGAGGCGACCACCGCGACCGGCGGGCTCGGCGCCCACCTGGGCGAGCGGTACGGCACCGAGGCCCGGTTCGTCGCCGACCTGATCACCGAGGACCCGTCGCTGGCCGGGCCGGTCGTCGAGGGCAGCGAGTACCTGCGGGCCGAGGTCGTCTACGCGGCCCGCTGCGAGCTGGCCAGGAACGTGGACGACGTGTTGTCGCGGCGCACCCGGATGCGGGTCTTCGCCCGCGACCTGTCGGTCGAGGCGGCTCCCGAGGTGGGCCGGCTGCTCCAGCGCGAGCTCGGCCTCTCCGACGACGAGGTGGCCCGGCAGGTCGAGGACTACGTACGCGGCGTGGACCGCGAGAAGAGCGTTCTGATGGAGGGACTTTCATGATCAGCAGGCAGACCGTCACCCACCCGTTCAACCGCGGCGACTACGTCGTGGGCGCGCCCACGCCGCCGCGCTGGGCCGCCGACTGCCCGCCGGGGAAGGGCCCGGCCAGCCTGCAGGACCAGGTCGTGCCGGTCCCCGAGAGCGTGGTGGCGGAACTGCGCGCGCTCGGCGCCGCCGTGCACACCGACCGGGACGAGGTGGTCCTGCGCACCCGCGACTGGTGGGCGGGCACCTCCATCGGCGAGACCGACGGTCGCCCGGCCACCCCGGAGGCGGTCGTCGTCGAGGTGGACGCGGAGGAGCAGGTGGCCGCCGTGGTGCGGATCTGCCACGAGCACCGCATCCCGCTGACCGTCTCGGCCGGGCGCAGCAACGTGCTGGGCGCCGCGCTGCCCGTGCACGGCGGCGTCGTGCTGGACGTGTGCCGGCTCAACCGCATCCTGTCCTTCGACGCCGAGTCCATGATCGTCGAGGTGCAGGCGGGCATGTTCGGCGACCTGTTCGAGAAGGAGCTGCAGGAGACGCACGGCGCCACCACGGGCCACTGGCCGTCGGCGTTCGCCATCTCCACCGTCGGCGGCTGGGCCGCCTGCCGCGGCGCGGGCCAGCTCTCCACCCGCTACGGCAAGATCGAGGACATGGTGGTCGGGCTGGACGTGGTGCTGCCCGACGGCACCACCGCCAGCTACGGCACCTACCCGCGCGCCGCGGTGGGCCCCGACCTGCGGCAGCTGTTCATCGGCTCGGAGGGCACGCTCGGCGTCATCACCCGGCTGCGGCTGCGTACGCACCGGCTGCCCGACTACGCGGTGGGCATCGCCTACGGCTTCGACACCTTCGCCGCCGGGCTCGACGCGTGCCGGGAGATCCTGCAGCGCGGCGCCACCCCGGCCGCGCTGCGCCTGTACGACGCGCACGAGAGCGGCACCCACTTCGGCGAGCCCGGCACGAACCTGCTGCTCGTCGCCGACGAGGGCGACCCGGTGCTGGTCGACGCCGTCATGAAGATCGCCGACGAGGTCTGCGCCGAACGCGCGTCGGTGAAACTGGACGGCGCGGCGGTCTTCGCCCGCTGGCTGGACGAGCGCATGATCGTCGGCAAGGCCGCCGACGGCTTCGTCCGGGGGCCGGGGTTCGTCTCCGACACCTGCGAGATCGCCGGGCCGTGGGCCGCGCTGCCCGCCCTGTACGACGAGGTCGTGGCCGCCATCGAGGCCGTCCCCGGCACGCTGCGCGCCTCGGCCCACCAGTCGCACGCCTACACCGACGGCGCCTGCCTGTACTTCTCGCTGCGCGGCGACGTCGAGCGCGACCAGCGGCGCGCCTGGTACCGGGCCGCCTGGGACGCCGCCGCCGAGGTGCTCGTCAGGCACGGCGCGGCGATCAGCCACCACCACGGCGTCGGCCTGCTGCGCTCGCCGTACATGCGGGACGCGCTGGGCAGCGGCTACCCCACGCTGGTGGCGGTCAAGCAGGCGCTGGACCCGCGGGGCATCATGAACCCCGGCAAGCTGGGACTGCCCGCGTCCTTCGAAAACACGGCGCACTAAGGTGGATGCGGTGAACTCTCGACACAAGGGTCCGCTGGATCAGCGCCTGCTCGCCGCCCTGGCCGAGCATCCCGTCGCCGCGTCGCTGGTGGGGGTGGAGATGGTCGAGCGGTTCACCTCCTCCGCCACGCCGATCGGCATCCTGGCCTCGATCCCGCTCGGCGACCTGGCGGCCACGGTCCAGCGCACGGTGGCCGCCCGGAAGATCGCATTCGTCAACATCGACTCCACCCCCGGCCTGGGGCACGATCCCGGGGCGCTGGCGTACCTGCAGGGCATCGGCGCGGTCGGGGTCGTCTCCACGCGGCAGGCGTTGATCGAGCGGGCCACCGGGCTGGGGCTGCTGACCATGCAGAAGGTGTTCGTCACCGACCGGTCGAACCTGCGGCGCAGCCTGCAGTCCATCACCCGGTCGCGGCCCGACCTGGTGCAGCTCATGCCGGCCATGGTGCTGCGGCACGTCGAGCGGCAGGTGCGGGCGGTCGGCGTCCCGTGCCTGGCCGCGGGGTTCGTGCAGAGCGCGGACGACGTGGTGGAGGCGCTGCGGCACGGGGCCGTCGGCGTGTGCACCTCCGACGAGGAGCTGTGGGGGCTGCGCCGCTCGGCCCTGCGCGCCTCCTGATCCGTCTTCATCCGGAAGGACCTTGCGATGACGCCTGCCCGCGTGCGGGAGACCGCCGCCGCCACGGCGCCCGTCCGGCGCGCCGGGAGGCGGTGGCCGGTGGCGCCCGGGGTGTTCGTCGTCCTGTGGAGCAGCGCGTTCATCGCGGGCATCCCGGGGGTCAGGGCGGCGCCGCCGCTGTTGCTGATGTTCGGCAGGTTCGCCGTCGCCGGGGTGTTGCTGGGGGCGTACGCGCTGGTCAGGCGGGTGCCGTGGCCCCGGGGGCGGGACCTGGCGCACGTGGCCGTGGCCGGGCTGCTGATGCAGGCCGTGCAGTTCGGCGCCTTCTACAGCGCGCTCGGCGCGGGCCTGCCGGCCGCGGTCGTGTCCCTGGTGCAGGGGCTGAACCCGGTGGTCATCCTGCTGGTCGCCCGGGTGCTGGGCGAGCGGGTCGGCGCCGGGCAGTGGGCCGGGTTCGCGCTCGGCCTGGCCGGGGTGGTCCTGGCGGTGGCCGACCGGATCAGCCTGTCCGCGTCCGGGGTGGCGCTGTGCCTGCTGGGGCTGGCCGGGCTCAGCGCCGGCACCCTCTACCAGCAGCGGTACGCCCCCCGCATGGACGCCCTGAGCGGCACCGCGGTGCAGCTGCTGGTCAGCGCCCCCGCCGCCGGGCTGGCCTGCCTGGCGCTCGGCCCGGTCCGGGTGTCGGACTGGACGGCGTTCGGGCTGTCGGTCGGCTGGATGGCGCTGGTCAACTCCATCGCGGCGTTCATCCTGCTCAACCGGATGTTGCTGCGCTCCCCGGCCAGCCGGGTGAGCACGGTGTTCTTCCTGACCCCGGCCGTGACCGCCGTGCTGGCCTGGTCGCTGGCCGGGCAGCCGCTGCCCCCGCTCGCCGTGGCCGGGCTCGTCCTGGGCGGCTGCGGGGTGCTGCTGGCCAACCTCTCGACACGAAGAAGGGCGAACTGATGCGCATTCGCGGCGCGGTCCTGGAGGAGATCGGCCGGTCCCGGCCCTACGCGCAGTCGCGGCCCCTGACGGTCTGCGACCTCGAACTCGATCCGCCGGGGCCGGGCGAGCTGCTGGTGCGGGTGGAGGTGGCCGGCGTGTGCCACTCCGACCTGTCGGTGGTGGACGGCAACCGGGTGCGTCCTGTGCCCATGCTGCTCGGCCACGAGGCGGCGGGCGTGGTGGAGCGGACCGGGCCGGGCGTCGACGACCTCGCCCCCGGGCGGCGCGTCGTGATGACCTTCCTGCCCAGGTGCGGCGGCTGCGCCGGCTGCGCCACCGAGGGCGTGACGCCCTGCGTGCCGGGCAGCGCCGCCAACAACGACGGCACCCTGCTGAGCGGCGCGGTCCGCCAGCACAGGGACGGCGTCGCGGTGCTGCACCACCTCGGGGTGTCGGCGTTCGCCACGCACGTGGTGGTCGATCGGCGCTCGGTCGTCCCGGTCGATCCCGACGTGCCGGCCGAGGTCGCCGCCCTGCTCGGCTGCGCCGTGCTGACCGGCGGCGGCGCCGTGCTCAACGCCGGCCGGCCACGCCCCGGGCAGACGGTCACGGTCGTCGGGCTGGGCGGCGTGGGCATGGCGGCGCTGCTCACCGCGCTGGCCCTCGACGACGTCCGGGTGATCGGCGTGGACGCCAACCCGGCCAAGCTCGCCATGGCCCGCGAGCTGGGCGCGCACGAGGTGTACGGCCCGGACGAGCTGCCCGGCGAGGCGGACGTCGTGGTCGAGGCGGCGGGCAGCGCGCGGGCGTTCGAGACCGCGGTGACCGCGACGGCCCCCGGCGGCCGCACCGTCAGCGTGGGCCTGCCCGCGCCCGGCGCCCGCGCCTCGATCTCACCGCTCGCGCTGGTGGCCGGCGGGCGCAGCATCATCGGCAGCTACCTGGGCTCGGCGCTGCCCGCACGCGACATCCCGGTGTTCGCCCGGATGTGGCGCGAGGGCCGGCTGCCGGTGGAGCGGCTGGTCTCGGCCCGGATCGGCCTGGCGGGCGTCAACGAGGCGATGGACCAGCTCGCCGACGGCGCCGCCCTGCGCCAGCTGATCGTCTTCGACGGCTGACCGCCGGGGCCTGGCACTGCGCCAGCTGATCGTCTTCGACCTGACCGCCGGGGCCTGGCGCTACCCCGACGCGACGACCAGCGTCTGCGGGGCCGCCTGCTTCATCCGGCCGCGGGCCCACGTCATCTGGGTGGCGGTCTCGTCCTCGCAGTCGCGGACCGCCGCCAGCAGCGGCTCGTCGCGGGCGCCCTGCGCGGCCTGGCCGATCAGCGTCCAGCAGACGTCGCACTCGGCGGCCATGAGGTAGAGGTCGTGCAGGTCGCGCAGCAGGCCGAGGCCGCCGCCGCGGGAGCCGGAGAACAGCGTCGAGTGCAGCCGCTCCGGCTCGTCGGGGGCGTCCTCGGAGTAGCGTTCGACGAACGGCCGCAGCCGCCGTACGTGCTCGTCGCACTGCTCGGCGAGCCGCCGGCAGACGTGCATCACGTCCGGCTCGTCGCCGTGGGCCGCGGCGACCTCGCGGTACGCCGACGCCAGCTCCTCCTCCGATCGGTGCAGCAGCCCCAGGTAGTGCGCCAGCAGCACGGTCATCCTCCCGCTCTGGTCACCCGGACCGCGGTGACCTTGTAGATCGGTTGCTTGGAGACGGGGTCCCAGGTCGTGCTCGTGACCTCGTTGGCCGCCCGGGGCGCCGCTCCCGGCTCCAGGTCCCAGTAGCCGTAGTGGAAGGGCACGAACACCACGCCCCGCCGGATGCCGGTGATCCGGGCCGGGGCCTCCAGCCGGCCGCGCGGTGACTCCACCCGCACCAGGTCTCCTTCGCCGATGCCCAGCCCGGCGGCGTCGGCCGCGTTGAGCTCCACCCACGGCTCGGGGGCGGCGGCGTCGAGCCGCGGGACGCGGCCGGTCTTGGTCCGGGTGTGGAACTGGTGCACGGTGCGGCCGGTGGTCAGCAGCAGCGGCAGGTCGTCGCCGGTCACCTCGGGCGAGGGGTGGTAGGCCGCGGCCCGCAGGAAGGCCCGTCCGCCGGGCTCCTGGGCCAGGTACTGCTCGCGGGTGTGCTCGGCGCCGGTGACGAGGTCCTGGCCGTAGGTCTCGCAGTAGTCGGGGTCGGTGTTGAAGCGGCCGCCGGCGTACAGGCGCTCGGTGCCGCCCGAGCCCGGCGGGCACGGCCACTGGACGCCGCTGCCGCCGCGCAGGCTCTCGTACGTGATGCCGGTGTAGTCGCAGGGACGCCCGGCCGAGCACGCCTTCCACGCCTCGAACGCCGACTCCGCGTCGTGCCAGCCGATCAGCGGCTTGCCGTCGCGGTCGCGGAAGTCCATGCGGCGGGCGTAGTCGAGGAAGATGTCCAGGTCGGCCCGAGCCTCGCCGGGCGGTTCCACGGCCTTCTCCGACAGGTGCACGGTCCGGTCGGCGTTGGTGAAGGTGCCCAGCTTCTCCCCCCACGTCGCCGCCGGCAGCACCACGTCGGCCAGCTCCGCGGTCTCGGTGCGGAACAGGTCCTGCACCACGACGAACAGCTCGTCCCGGCCCAGGATGCGGCGGACGCGGCCGAGGTCGGGCAGCGAGACCGCGGGGTTCGTGCCGGAGATCCACAGCAGCTTGACCGACCCCTGCTCGGCGTACCGGAAGACCTGCATGGCATGGGTCGGCGGCGCCCAGTGCGGGATGACGGCCGGATCGACGTTCCACAGCTCGGCCAGCTCGCGGATGTGCGAGGGGTTGTCCCAGTTGCGCAGGCCGGGCAGGTCGCCGTCGGCGCCGGTCTCGCGGGTGTTCTGGGCGGTGGGCTGGCCGTTCATCTGCAGCACCCCGGCCCCCGGGCGGCCCAGCATGCCGCGCAGCAGGTGGATGTTGTTGACCTGGCAGGCGGCGGCCGTCGCCTGGTTGGACTGGTAGAAGCCCTGCAGGACGGTGGAGACCAGCCGCTCGCTGGTGCCGAGAATCTCGGCGGCCTGTTCGATCAGGGCCACGGGCACGTCGCAGATCTCCGCCGCCCGTTCCGGCGGGCACTGCTCGACCACCCGGCACAGCCGCTCGAACCCGATCGTGTGCTCCTCGACGTAGCGGCGGTCGTGCCAGCCGCGCTCGATCAGGCGGTGGATCAGGGCGTTCATCAGGGCCAGGTTCGTGCCGGAGCGCACCGGCAGGTGCACGTCGGCCTCGCGGGCGACGGGCGTGGCGCGGGGATCGACGGCGATCATCGCGGGCGGGCGCGGGCCGCGGCGGCGGTCGAGCATCCGGTCCCACAACACCACCTGGGTCTCGGCGACGTTGTGCCCCCACAACGCGATCGCGTCGCAGTGGTCGATGTCGGTGTACGAACCGGGCTGCCCGTCGGTGCCGAAGCCGGCCTTGAGCGCGGCGGCGGCCGTGGCCGTGCACAGCCGGGTGTTGCCGTCCATGTGCGGGGTGCCGAGGCCGGCCTTCCCGATCACGGCGAGCGTGTAGTACTCCTCCAGGAAGAGCTGCCCGCTGGTGTGGAAGCCGAAGTGCCCCCATCCGCCGGGGCCCCGCAGCAGCTCCTTCGACCGGGCCACGATCCGGCCCATCGCCGTCTCCCAGTCGCTCTCCACCAGCGTGCCGCCCTCGCGGACGAGCGGGCGCAGCAGCCGGTCAGGGCTGTTGTTGGCCTGCCAGCCGTACAGGTCCTTGGGGTCGAGCCGGCCGTGGTTGACCCGGTCCACGGCACGGCCGCGCACGCCGACGATACGTCCGTCCTTGACCGCGATGTCCATCGCGTCGCCGTTGGAGTGCAGGACGGACGCCGACTGGGCCCACGACTCGACGTCCTGCTCGGTCAGCCCCTCCGCCAGGCAGGCGTCCACCCGGACCGGCCAGTCCTCGGCGCTGCCGTCCTCGCGCGGCCCGTACGGCGTGCGCGAGCCCCACGGGTCGGCGATGCGGTCAGACATTCCGGCGGCTCCTTCCGGGGTGGGAGATCCGGACCGCATACCCTCACCCGGCCGTCCCATGCCATCGCCGTGGCCCGGCCGTCGGAAAACGGGATGCGGCCGGGCCGCGTCCGGGGTGAGGATGGCCGCGCACGGCCGTCGGAGCCGTCCCCCCGGACGAGGAGCGTGCCATGAGCGCCGCCGGAACCGCTCACCCGCAGGTCACCGTCCGCACGGGCCGGCTGCGCGGCCGGATCGAGGGCGGCGTGGCCGTCTTCCGCGGCGTGCCGTACGCGCGCCCACCGGTGGGCGGCCTGCGGCTGGCCGCCCCGGCGCCGCCCGAGGCGTGGGACGGCGTGCGCGAGGCCGCCGCGTTCGGCCCGCCGCCGCCGCAGTCGAGGCTGCTGGGCGCCGCCGGCGACGCCGGCACCGACGGGAACTGGCTGACCGCCAACGTGTGGACCCCCGACCTGGGCGCGACCAGGCTGCCGGTGATGGTGTGGATCCACGGCGGCGGCTACATGTACGGCTGGTCCGGCGACCCGCTCTTCGACGGCGGCGTGCTCGCCCGGGACGGCGTCGTCGTGGTCACCGTCAACTACCGGGTCTCCGCCGAGGGCTTCGGGCACTTCCGCGGCGCGCCCGCCAACCGCGGCCTGCTGGACCAGGTGGCCGCCCTGCGCTGGGTGCGCGAGAACGCCGCGGCCTTCGGCGGCGATCCCGACCGGGTCACCGTCTTCGGCGAGTCCGCCGGAGCCGGGAGCATCGCGGCGCTGATGACGATGCCCGGCGCGGCCGGCCTGTTCCGCCGGGCGATCGCGCAGAGCGTGCCGGGCCTGTTCTTCACCCCCGAGCTGGCCGCCGATCTCGCCGCCGCGGTGGCCGCCGAGCTGGGAGCGGCCCCGCACGCGGGCGAGCTGGCGCGCCTGCCGCCGGAACGGCTGATCGAGGCCGGCGACGCGGTGGCGGCCGGCATGGGCGGCAGGCCGCGCTGGGGCCTGGCCGCGCACGTCCGCACGCCGTTCGCGCCGGTCGTGGACGGCGAGGTGCTGCCCGCGACGCCCTGGCGGTCGCCGGCAGGCGGGGTGGACCTGCTCGTGGGGCACAACCGCGACGAGTACCGGCTGTTCATGGCGCTCGGCGGCGAGCTCGGCCAGGTCACCGCCGAGCAGGCGGCCGCCGCGCTGCGGGCGCTGGCCCCCGACCCGGCGGCCTACCGGGCCGCCCACCCGGAGGCCGGCGACGAGCGGCTGTACGAGCTGGTCCACTCCGACTGGCTGTTCCGGATGCCGTCCGTACGGCTGGCCGAGGCCCACGGCGGGCGCGGCCGGGCCCACCTGTACGAGCTGACCTGGCCGGCCCCCGGCATGGGCGGGATGCTCGGCGCGTGCCACGGGCTGGGCCTGCCGCTGACGTTCGGCAACCTGACCGCGGGCGCGGCCGGGCTGCTGCTCGGCCAGGAGCCGCCGTCGGAGGCCGCCGAGCTGTCGGCCCGGGTGCGGGCGGCGTGGACCGCCTTCGCCGCGACCGGAGACCCGGGCTGGCCGGCGTACGAGCCGCGCGAGCGGCTGACCTGGATCATCGGCACCGAGCCGGGCACGGCGGCGTACCCGGAGGAGGCGTCGCGCCGGTTGTGGGCCGGGCACGCCTTCGACCCGCTCCCGCTGGCGGCGTCCGGGCCGGCGTGAGCACCGGTCACCGCGGGCGGGCCGGCGGTCAGTCGCAGGACTGGGTGCTGACGGGGTTCGTGGCCGTGGCGGCCTGGCGGGCGTCGGGCGCGACCTCGCCGGCGGTCAGCGCGTAGCCGGTCTCCACCTGGCCGGCGACGGCGGCGAAGATCACGCCCAGCACGCGGCCGTCCACGGAGAGCAGCGGGCCGCCGGAGTTGCCCTGCTGGATCTTGCCCCGGACCAGGTAGACGTCCCTGGTCACCTGCGAGGCGTGGTAGATGTCGGGGCTGCCGGCCCGCTGCCGCGTGGCGACGCGGGCGGGCTCCGGCGTGAAGCCGCCGCCGTTCGGGTAGCCGGCGACCAGCGCGTCCTGGCCCTCCCTGGCCCGGGTGTCGAAGGAGAGCGGGGGCAGCCCGAGGCCGGGGACGTACAGGACCGCGACGTCCCGCCGGGGGTTGTACCAGACGACCTGCGCCGGGTGCGGCCGCTGCTGGTGGTCGACCACCTGCAGGTCCGTGTCCACCCCGGCCACGACGTGCGCGTTGGTCATGATGTGGTCGGGCGCGTAGGTGAAGCCGGTGCCGGTGATGCGCTTGCCGCAGGAGGAGGCGGTTCCCTGGACCTGCAGGATGCCCGTCCTGGCCTGCCGCAGCGCCGGGCTGCGCAGCACGGCCACGTCCGGCGGCGGCACCCGGACGGGGCTCATCCCGGCGATGGTGTCGAGCACCGGCGGGAAGTCGGACCGGTCGATGAACCGCTTGAAGGGCCGCTGCCAGTTCCGCGCCGCCTCGGGCGCCGCCGCGTCGAGCGTGGACAGCAGCGCCGAGCCGCGGATCTGCTCGACCACCAGCGTCCACGGGCCGGCCACCAGGAGGCTGCCCACGAGCCAGGCGACCAGCAGCACGAACGTGGCGTTGACCAGCCCGCCGCCCAGGGAGTCCAGGATCCGGGCCGGTTCGCCGCGCAGGTACGTGCGTAACCGCACCCCCAGGGTGGACGCGGCGAACTGGCCGGCCAGCGCGATCAGGAACACGATGACGACCGCGAAAGCCGTCTGCGCGATGTCGCCGGTCACGAGCGCGTTCGTCACGGCGGGGGCGACGGCGATGCCCAGCACGCATCCGGCGACGAACCCGATCGAGCTCGTCACCCCGACGACGAACCCCTGCCGGAACCCCGCCACGCCGAACCCGACCACCAGAACGACCAGGACGACGTCGAGCAGATCACCGGACACAAGCAAAGACAATCATCTTTTCCCCCACAAGGGAGGATCAAGTCCGGTACGCCGGATTTCCTTGATCGGCGGAGTATCCCCCGGCGGACGGCCCGAGCTCAGAGGCCGGCCGTGACGTCGGGGACGTACCCTCCGGGGCGGCGCGGCGGGCGGCGGTAGCCGGTGGCGGGCGGTCGCGGCGGGATCTCCAGCGGCGCCCGCTCGACCCGCCGGTAGGGGATCGTGGACAGCAGGTGCGCGATCATGTTGATCCTGGCCCGCCGCTTGTCCTCACTGTCCACCTCGTACCAGGGCGCCTCGGGGATGTCGGTGTGCACCAGCATCTCGTCCTTGGCCCGGGAGTACTCCTCCCACCTGGTGATCGACTCCAGGTCCATCGCCGACAACTTCCACCGGCGCATCGGGTCCGCCAGCCGGTCGCGGAAGCGCCGCTCCTGCTCGGCGTCGCTCACCGAGAACCAGTACTTGCGCAGCAGGATCCCGTCCTCGACCAGCAGCCTCTCGAAGATCGGACATTGGTGCAGGAAGCGCGTGTACTCCTCCTGCGTGCAGAACCCCATCACCCGCTCGACCCCGGCCCGGTTGTACCAGCTCCGGTCGAACAGCACGATCTCCCCCGCGGCCGGCAGGTGCTCGACGTACCGCTGGAAGTACCACTGCGACCGCTGCCGGTCGGTCGGGACGGGCAGCGCGGCGATCCTGGCCACGCGCGGGTTCAGGTACTCGGTGACCCGCTTGATCGTGCTGCCCTTGCCCGCGGCGTCGCGTCCCTCGAAGATCACCACGACCCGCCGCCCCTCGGCCCGCACCCACTCCTGCAACTCCACCAGCTCTTCCTGGAGGCGGAGGAGTTCCTTCTCGTACGGCTTGCGGCGCAGCCTGTCAGTCCCCATGCCTGCGGATTCTAGAAGGGCGCCGCGCTCACCCCAGGACGTCGGAGAGCGGACGCCGGGGCGTGCCCTTCTCCTCGAAGGTGACCCCCAGCCGCATGATCATCTGCGGGTGCTCCCCCGAGAACAGCTCCAGCCGCAGGAACTCCCGCAACAGCTCCAGCTCCAGGGCCTGCGTGTGGAAGGCGGCGCTGACCCCGTGCGCCGACGCCTGCAGCAGCACCCGTTGCAGCGCCTGGCCGGTGGCCAGCCAGTCCCGCCGGTCGTCCGCCCGCGTGGTCAGCACGGCGACCACCCCGACGGCCGTCTCGTCCTGGCCGCCCGGCGCGCCCCAGCCCTGCCGCCACGCGTAGTGACGCTGGGGGAAGACCGCCTCCGTCGGCGCGCCCTCGCGCGGGTAGCTCCCGGCCGGCACGCCGTCGGCCCGCGTGCTGCCCGGCGGCCTGGCCCACCGCACGACCTCCAGCCCGAACCGCTGATCCTGCTCCTGCACGCCCTGCGCCGCCCGGGTCAGCGCGGCCAGCACCTCCACCGCCTCCGCCGACCGGACGGGCGTCAACCGGACCCCCTCACCCATCGCCGCCCTCACCAGCGACTCCACGAACGCGTCAGGGACCGGGACGTCGGCGAAACCCGCCCGATGCGTGTGACGCCGCTCGATCTCGCCCGCGAGCACCCGCGTCACCTCGTCCGGCTCGCTCTCCCGGCCCGGCCGGACCGTCGCCAGCAACCCGGGCCGATCGGGATCCGGCAGGACCCGGACGACCGGCTCGAACCCCGCGCGCCGCATCGCGACGCACATCGTGAACAGCGCCGCGCCACAACTGATCACCAGCTCCCGCCCGGTCGCGTCACCGGCCTTGAGCTGCCTGCCCGTGTCGGCCTTCAACGCGATCTCCACGTCGGAGACCGAGAAGGTCCACGGCTGGGTGTTGTGCACGGAAGGGGCCCATCGAGCGGCCTCGACCGCCGCGTCCATGGCCTGTCTCGGCGAGCACGTGCTCATGGTCCACCTCCAGAAGACGACCGCGTCGAAATGTTCGGTCTTCTCTGTCCGGCCTACCCCGTCAGGATGAGACCTCCCAGGACGCCCGGCACAGGGCCGGAGGACCCGCGCCACGAGGGTCCAAGGACACTTCCGGGGCCGGCGCGAGTGCCGTAAGGCCACGGAGTTCAGGACGTCCGGCGGTGTCGCCCCGCGGTCGCGCGCGTCAGTCTGGGATCAGGATCGTTCACGGGAAAGAGATGATGATCATGGTCCCGATCCGTTCCCTCCTCGCCGTCGCCCTGGCGGTGACCGTCACCGGCGTGCCGGCCTTACCCGCGCGGGCCGCGCGGCAGGCCGCCGTCCCCGTCCTGGTCGGCATCCGGGCCGCGCACCTGCCCGGCCTGGACCGGCTGGTCTTCGAGTTCCGCGGCCCGGTCCCGGCCCGGCACGACGTGCGCTACGTGTCCCGGCTGATCGCCGACGGCTCCGGACGGACGGTCGGCGCGGTCGGCGACGCCCTCCTCCAGGTCCGCTTCGACCAGGCCGACGGCCACGACCGCCGGGGCCGGGTCACCTACGGCCCCACCCGCCGCACCTACGCGCTGCCCGGCGTCGTCCAGGTCGTCAACACCGGCGACTTCGAGGCCACGCTCACCTTCGGCGTCGGGCTGGCCAGGCGCGTGCCCTACCAGGTCCGCACGCTCACCCGGCCGAGCCGGGTCGTCGTCGACCTCACCACGTCCTACCGGACCGTGTCCGTACGCGACCACTTCCTCGACACCACCGCCCGGAGCCCGCGCACGGCGGCCGTGACCCGCCCGGTGGCCCCGCCGGCGACCGCCTACGGCGCGCTGCAACGGCTGTTCGCCGGCCCGACCGAGGCCGAACGGGCGCGCGGCCTGCGCTTCGTCAGCTCCAGGGCCACCGGCTTCGGCAGGCTGACCGTCGCGGACGGGATCGCCAGGGTCCACCTGACCGGCCCGGTCGACGGCGGCGGATCGGCCTTCACCATCGCCGACCAGATCAGGCCGACGCTCAAGCAGTTCCCGGCGATCCGGTGGGTCAAGATCTATGACGCGGCGGGGCGTACCGGGCATCCCGCCGGGCCGTCGGACTCGATCCCCCGTTCGCTGGCGCCCGGCTGAGGCCGGCAGGGGTGCCTGTTGGCACGTCTTCCCAGGAGAACGGCCATGTTGATCTTCTTGGTTCGTTCATGATGGCGGGGTGACCACGCCTTGTCCTCCGTGATCCGTACGCGGGGCCGCCCCGTCCGTCCTGCTCCGTGATCCGTACGCGGGGCCGCCCCGTCCGTCCTGACGGACTCGGGACGAAGGTCCTCCCGTCAAGAGCCGCCCGCCCCTGCCGTCCCCGCCGGGGCGCCCGCACAGTGCTTCAAGGAGGTGTCCGTTGAAAGCGTTGATCGACCTTCTGGCCCGGCGCGTACGCCTGTACCGTCCCGACGGCAATCCCCTGCGCCGCCGTTCCGACCGGCTGGAGGCGCTCGCGGTGCTGGTGACCGGGCTCGTGGTGCTGGCGGGCGTCTGGCCCGCCGCCCTCGTGGGCCGGCTGGCCTACGAGGGCGCGCTCCACGAGGAGAGCGCGCACGCCGTGGGGCGGCACCAGGTCAGGGCGACGCTGCTGGCCGACGCGCCGGCCGCCCGCGTCGCCCTCACCGAGATGCCGGTGGGCGAGCAGCGGGCGATGGCGAGCTGGACGACGTCCTCGGGCGCGGCGCGCAGCGGCCCGGTGCCGGTCCCCGGGGTGGCCAGGGCCGGTTCGACGGTCCCGTTGTGGATCGACGCCGCCGGCCGGCCCGTGCCGGCGCCCACCGCCCGCACCGTCCTGCGGACGAGGGGCGTGGTGACCGGCCTCCTGCTCATGTCCGTGATCGCCCTGGCCGCCGCGGGCGGGTTCGCGGCGTTCCGGTGGTGGACGGATCGGCGGCGGTACCGGGAGTGGGAGGTCCAGTGGGCGCGGGCCGGCGAGGACTGGGGACGGCGGCGCAGCCCCTGACCGCGCCGCCCGTCCTTCACCGCGGCTCGCGGCCCTCGGCGTCGTCGGCGGGACGGATCACCGCGACCGGGCAGCGCGCGTGGTGCAGCACCCCTCTGCTGACCGAGCCGAGCAGCAGCGAGCCGAACGCGCCCCGGCCGCGGGAGCCGACCACCAGCAGGTCGCAGCCCGCGCCGGTGAGCGCCTCGACCGGATGGGCGCTCTGCACGTCCTCCACGATCGCCACCTCGGGATGCCTCTCCCGCCATCCGGCCGTCCTGGTCCGAATCACCTCCCGCTGGGCGGCCCGGACCTCGTCCACGTCGTAGGCGATCTCCGGCGCGAAGGCGTGCACGGGGATCTGCCAGGCGTGGATCAGGCGCAGCGTGGCGCCGCGCAGCCTGGCCTGCTCGAAGGCGTAGCCGACGGCCGGCTCGCAGACGCCGGAGTCGTCGATCCCGACGCCGACCTCGCCGACCCGCTCCGGCGGGTCCGCGCGCACCACCACCACGGGACACCGCACCTGACCGGCCACCTGCGTGGTCACCGACCCGAGCAGCGCGCCGGCGAACCCGCCCAGCCCCCGGTTGCCGATGACCAGCTCGTCCGCCCGCCGCGCCTGATCCTGCAGGACGGCCGCGGGCGTCCCCTCCACGATCTCGGCGTGCACCGGCACGGACGGCTGCCGCGCCCGGACCGCCGCCTCGGCCCGCTCCAGCACCCTGGACGCCGCCAGCAGCAGGTTGTTCCACTGCCCGAAGTCGGGGAACCTGCCGACGCTGTACGGCTGCCGGTCCAGGGCGTGCACGATGTGCAGCTCCGCGCCCGTCCGCGCCGCGTCGTCGGCGGCCCAGCCCAACGCTGCGTCCGACGGCGCGGACCCGTCCACGCCGACCATGATCCGTCCCGGCATGCTGCCTCCCGGCCGTGGATCTTCCTCGGCCCCCGCCTGCCCAAAGTCAGGAGCGGGCGAAGAAACCCCAAGTTCGCGGGCCGGAAGCCGTCCGGAGCCGCCCCGGATCGCCTCCGCCGCCAGATTTCTCCAAGTCTTGGGGCTGGCGATCCTGTCCGCTCACCTCCCGGACGGCTGAATGAGTAGGGGAGGTATGAGCGATGTCTGAGCTGGTCGTGGTGGGTGTCGACGGATCGCCGTCCGGGTTCGACGCCGTGGCGTGGGCTGCCGACGACGCCTTCAGGGCGGGGGCCGCGCTGCGGATCGTGTCCGTGGTGGAGACCTGGCCGTACCAGGTTCCGCAGATCGCCGCCGTCGAGTGGGAGAGCGCGATGACCGAGCGCGCGAGGGAGATCCTGGCCAAGGCGCAGGAGATCGTCGGTGAACGCCGGCCCACGGTCGAGGTGAGCACCCGGGTCATGACCGGGAAGGCGTCGGTCGCCCTCCGCGAGCAGGCGGGCGAGGCCGCCGAGCTGGTGGTGGGGCGCAGGGGGGCGGGCGGCTTCGCCGGTGCCGTGCTCGGCTCGGTCAGCATGAGCGTGGCCGGTCAGGCGCCCGGCCCGGTGGTCGTCGTCCGCGACGGGGACGCCGCCTCCCACGACGAGGTCGTCGTCGGCGTGGACGGCTCCCCCGCCTGCGAACCGGCCCTCGACTACGCCTTCCGGCAGGCCGAGCTGCGCGAATGCGGCCTGCGGGCGGTGCACGCCTGGCCGCTGCCGTTCGCGCTGGCGCCCGACTTCTCCTGCGACATCGAGGCGCTGCGGGAGAGCCACCTGCGCGTCACCAGGGAGCAGCTCACCCCGTGGCAGGAACGGCATCCCGACGTCAGGGTGATCGCGGACGTCCAGTGCGGCCACCCCGTCAAGACGCTCGTCGCCGCGGGCGACCGGGCCGACCTGCTGGTGCTCGGCTCGCAGGGCAGGAGCGGGCTGGGCTCGTTCGTGCTCGGCTCGGTGATGCGCGGCGTCCTGCACCACGCGCGCTGCACCGTCGCGGTGGTGCGCGAGCGATCCTGAAGCGGCGGCGGGGACTCCCGGCCCGCCGTCCAGGGACCAACGCCCCTACGGCCGGGCCGCGTCGCCGGATGGGATGGAGTCAGGACCGAGAACCCCCGAGGTGAACGATGAACCTGACCGTCGAGGACGTGATGACCCGCGAGGTCGTCTCCGTCGGCGCCGCCACCCCGTTCAAGGAGATCGCCGAGGCGCTGGCCGGCCGCGGGATCGGCGCCGTGCCGGTGCTCGACGACGACCGGCACGTCATCGGCGTCGTCTCCGAGTCCGACCTGCTGTGCAAGGAGGAGTTCCGCGAGCAGTTCCCCGGCGAGCACTACCGGCCGCCGCTGCTGTCCCGGGTGCGCCACCGGCCCGGCAGCAGGAAGGCCACCGCGGTCGCGGCCGCGGACCTGATGACGAGCCCGCCGGTCACGATCACCGCCGAGAGGTCGGCGGTCACCGCCGCCCGGCTGATGAACGCCCGCGACGTGCGCCGGATCCCCGTGGTCGACCACAACGGCCGCCTGGTGGGCATCCTCAGCCGCGGCGACCTGGTCAGGATGTTCCTGCGCGGCGACGAGGAGATCGCCGCCGTCGTCCGCGACGACGTCCTGCACCGGGCGTTGTGGATGGACACCGGGAGCGTGCGGGTCTCGGTGCGGCAGGGCGTGGTCACGCTGTCGGGCCGGATGGACCGCCGGTCCGAGGCCGCGCACGCCGTCCGCCGGACCCGCGGCGTCAACGGCGTCGTCGGCGTGGTGGACGAGCTGTGCTGGCGGCTGGACGACGTGCCCGCCTGACTCGGGGCACGTCAGGCCGTGCGCGGCGTCACCATGCCCGACTCGTAGGCCATGACCACGAGCTGGGCGCGGTCGCGCACGCGCAGCTTGGCCATCGCCCGGTTGACGTGGGTCTTGGCGGTCATCGAGCTGATCGCCATGTGGGCGGCGATCTCATCGTTGGACATCCCCCGCGCGACCAGGGCGACGGCCTCGCGCTCGCGGTTGGTCAGCTCCCGCAGCTCCTCGCCGTGGGTGGCGGCGGGCGGCCGGGTGACGTACCGGTCGATCAGCATGCGGGTGATCGACGGCGCGAGCAGCGCGTCACCGCGGGCCGCGACGCGCACGGCGTGCAGGAAGTCCTCCGGCACGACGTCCTTGACGAGGAACCCGGCCGCGCCGGCGCGCAGCGCGTTGAAGACGTACTCGTCCAGGCCGTAGTTGGTCAGGATGACCACGCGCACGCCGGCCAGGGCCGGGTCGGCGGCGATGCGGCGGGTCGCCTCGATGCCGTCCACGACCGGCATCTGGATGTCGATGAGCGCGACGTCCGGCAGGTGCTCCCTGGCCAGGGCCAGGCCCTGCGCCCCGTCGGCGGCCTCGGCGACCACCTCGATGTCGTCCTCCAGGTCGAGCAGCGCGCGGAACCCGCCGCGCAGCAGCGGCTGGTCGTCCACCAGCAGGACCCGGATCACGGTGTGCGGTCCATCGGCAGCTCGGCCTGGACGGTGAAGCCGCCCGCGCCGCGCGGGGCCGCCCGCAGGCTGCCGCCGAGCGCGGTGACGCGTTCGCGCATGCCGATCAGGCCGACGCCGGGCACGGGGGCGGCGTCCGGCGTGGCCGTGCCGTCGTCGTCCACGCGGATGGCCAGCGCGTCGGGACGGTAGTCGATGCGGACCTCCGCGGTCGCGGCGGCGGCGTGCCGGGCGATGTTGGTCAGGGACTCCTGGACGATCCGGTACGCGGTCCGGTCCACCGCGGCCGGCACGTCCCGTCGTTGCCCTTCGATCGTCAGCGTCGCGTCGAGGCCGGTGGTCCGGGCCCGTTCCAGCAGCTCGGGGACCCGGTCCAGGCCGTGCGGCGGAGTCGTGTCGTCGCGCAGCGCCTCCAGGGTCGCGCGCAGCTCCCTGGTCGCCTCGCGTCCGGCCTCCTGGATCACCAGCAGGGCCTGCGGCACCTGCTCCCCCTTCCTGCGGGCCACGTGCACGGCCACCTCGGCCTGCACCTTGATGACCGAGATCTGGTGGGTGAGTGAATCGTGCAGGTCCCGCGCGATGCGCAGCCGCTCCTCGTCGGCACGCCGCCGCGCGGTCTCCTCCCGGGTGCGCTCGGCCTCCTCCGCCCGTCCCTCCGCCTGCCGCAACGCCTCCCCGGCGGCGCCGGCCGCGACCAGCCAGGCCAGCTCCAGCGCGCCCCTGGCCTGCGCGAACGCCTCGCCCGTGTCGTGCAGCCCGGAGGCCAGCGCGGCCAGGGGCAGCAGGGCCAGCACGATCACGCTCGCGGCCACGGTGACCAGCCGCCGTCCGGCCCGCATCGCCGCGTACACCGCGAACAGGTACGCCACCGCCGGCACGTCGAACCCGGCCGCCTGGTACCCCACCGCGCACAACCCCGTCACGGCCAGGACGGGCACCGGCGCCCGGCGGCGCGCGACCAGCGCCAGTCCGCCGGCCGCCAGCAGCGCGTAGCCGAGCGGCGCGAGGTGGGTGGCGGAAGGCTGCCCGGACAACCCGGTGATCACCAGCGCCGCCGCCACGCCGGCCGCGATCAGCCAGTCGATCACCCCGGCTCCGACGCCGAGCCGCCTTGTGCTCATACGCGCACCATAGCCGCATGTCCGGCCGTACGACTCCGGCAGGAGGATCATGCGCCGCCTACCGCGGACGCGGTACGTCCGCGCCTGCCTGCCGCCCCTGCGGTAGCCGGCTGCGGCGCCGGCGGCACCCCGACAAGCCCGCTCCCGCCGGACGACCGGCGGCGGGCCCGGCGGTCATGCTTTCCACATCGACGTCCAGCCGAAGGGAACCCGCCATGTTCATCGACCACCTGCTCGCGGCCCAGGCCGACCCCGTCGCCGCGTACGCCATGACCACCGGCCGGATGTGGTCCCTGATCGCCGCCGGGCTGGGCCTGGCCGGCGTCGCCGTCGGCGGCCTCGGCCTGGCCCGCGCCACCGGCCGCCTCCGCCGCCGCGCCGCCCCCGGCACCGGCACCGGCACCGCGACCGTGGCCGCGACCGGGAAGCGCGGGGCCGTCGTCGCCCTGGCCGCGGGGGTGACCAGCATCGTCATCGGCGGCTGGGTCATCGGCGCCGCCAAGGGCGGTCCGGGCACCGGCTACGGCATCGTCGGCGGCTACCTGGACCTGATCCTCGGCCTGGCCGCCGTCGTCCTCGGCGTCCTCGTCCTGAACCGCGCCCGCCGCACGACCTGACCGCCGAACGGCGCGAGTCCCGTGACGCGAAGGCTTCCCCGGTGGCTCGGCCCGTGAGCCGGGGGCCGCGACCGCGGCAGATGCCGAGCAGGCCGATCTTCGTTCAAGAGGTCAAGGTCAGGGCAGTTGCGGGTCATGGACGAACAGGACAAGCTGCCCGAGGACATGCCGCCCGCGGTCGGACGGGTCAACGGGGAGAGCGACACCACCGCCGCGCGGGCGGCGGTCGAGGTGAGGGACACTCCCCGGCCGATCCCCGCCGAGCCGGTCGAGCCACCGCCCGATCCGGAGGAGAAGGTCGCGCAGGAGCGGCGCGAGGTGGCCGAGGAGTCCGGCGAGGACGAGGAACCGGACGTGGAGCCGGACGTGGAGCCGACCGACTGACCACCTGCCCACCTGCCCACCACCTGCCCACCATCCGCCCATCCGCGACGCCCGCCCGTCCGTCCGCCTATCAGGACGCCGGCCCGCCGGGACGATCCGCCGGGGCGTCAGGAGGGCAGGAGGGCGTGGGAGAGCTGGTCGGCGCTCCAGCTCTCCCACTGCGCCGGCGTCCAGCCGCACTCGCGGGTCATCACCAGGAACAGGTCCGGTGACAGCAGCCCGACGGTGATGTCGGTGGCCCGCTCGGCGGTCAGGCCGGTCCGCAGGGCGTGCAGGCGGTCGAGGATGGCGACGACCTGCCCATGGGCGGTGTGCCGCTGCTCGCTGTTGACGGCCCACTGGGCGGCCATGTCGGCGTCCGCGGCCGCCGCGTCGCGGACCACGGCCAGGACGGGGGCGACGCGGCCGAGGATGATGCCGCTCTGGTGCACCCACCCCCGCACGACCTCCCTCGGGTCCCGCGACGCCTGCAGGGCCGCGAACCACGGACGTTCCAGCAGCGGCACGGGCTCGTCGTCACCGGCCGAGGCGACATCGACCACGTGCTTGAGCAGCCCGCTCTTGGTCCCGTAGTGGAAGTACACCGTCTGCACCGAGACCTCGGCCGCGTCGGCGACCTGCTGGAAGGTCGTGCCGGCGTAGCCCCGCACGACGAACAGCCCCTGGGCGGCGTTCACGATCCGGCTTCTGGTCTGGGCCGAGCGCCGCTTGGGGCTCTTGACGTCATCCATCGATTTAGAGTACCACTTTAGAGTAGCACTTTAGAGTGAGGCTACAAAGGATGGTGAGGCATGACGTCCATCGCGATCCGGCTCCACACGCTGCGGAGACGGCCATGAGCGCGCTCCATCTGCCGGCCGGCGGCGGCGCCGTCCACCCGTTCCTCGGCACCACCATGACCGTGAAGGCGGGCGGGCCGGAGACCGGCGACCGGCTCACCGTCATCGAGCAGGAATGCCCGCCGGGCTTCGCCACGCCCCTGCACGTGCACCGGGACGACGACGAGGCGTTCTACGTGCTGTCGGGGACGGCGCGGATGCACTGCGGCGAGCGGTCGTGGCAGGTCACCGCCGGGGCCTTCGTCCTGCTCCCCCGCCGGGTGCCGCACGCCTTCGCCAACGTCCAGGACGCTCCCCTGCGCCTGCTCCAGCTCACCTGGCCCGCCGGATTCGAACACTTCGCCGCCGAGGTCGCGGCCGGGGACGTCGATCCCGGCCACCTGGCCGAGGTCGCCGCCCGCCACGGCTACCAGGTCATCGGCCCGCCCCCGGACACCGCCGTCCGACCCCCGGCACACCCCCCACGCCCCGAGGAGTCCTCATGAGAGTCGTCCGCAAGACCGCCGGCGTGCTCGTGTCCGCCGTCGTCCTGACGTCGTCCGTCACCGCGACGGCCGGCGCGTCCAGCCTGGAGCAGAAGACGTACGTCTGGCGCGGCTACCTCTCGGCGGGCCAATGCACGATCGAGCCCGGCGCCACCTGGACCCTGTACTCCAACGGCACGGCGCGCCTGGACGCCACCGTCTCCAGCCTCGGCGACGACGACGCCTGGCTGATGTGGGCGCACCTGAAGGACGGCGCCGGCGCCCTGCTCGGCGACATCCGCGTGTACGGCAGCACCAGCACCAAGTTCGTCAAGAACCTGCACGACCGCCGGACCTATCGCTGGATCGCCAAGGGCCAGTTCGACCCCGACCTGTTCGACCTGGTCAAGCGCATGTCACTGAGCAAGCACTGCTGAGCCGCCCGAACGCTCCCGCACCAGGCCCCACCAGGCCCCACCGCACGCGCGCCGACACCTTCGACGAGAGGACGCCCATGAGCCGCGCAGCCTCACCATCCCGAACCGGCACGGCCGCCGCCGCCCTGCTCGCGGCGACCTTCTGCCTCACCACACCGGCGCCCGCGGCGGCGGCCGGCAGCGCGTGCGACCCGGCGCTGGTGGCGCCGTCCGGCAGTCTCATCGGCGGCCTGTGGCGCTCCAACGGCGGCGAGCGCAGCGTGTACGGCTGCCCCACCACCAAGGAGTACGGATACCCGGACAAGAAGGGCTCCTGGCAGCGCTTCACCAACGGCAAGATCGTCTGGTCGCCGAACCTCGGCGACGGCGCCCTGGTCCGCGTCTACTGGAAGGGCCAGAACCTCGTCTTCAAGTGGAGCGGCCTCGGCCGTGACTGGGACTTCTTCAACGTCCGCTGGAGCAAGGACGGCGGCAAGGCCACCCAGGTCCGGACGGGCCGGCTGACCGCCTGGAGCGGCCAGTACGTGATGGCCCCCTACGTACGGGACGGCGTCGGCACCACGACCAACGGCCATGAGGTCAACACGTTCGCCTTCATCGTCCAGGGCTGCGACAGGGCGACCTTCGGCTCCGACTGCGGCCCCTGGAGCATCCCCACCTCCATCGGCCTCGCCCACTGACCAGCCTCGCCGCGGGGACGGCCGGAAACGTCGCCTGCGCCCGCGCCGAACACCTCTACGCGATCCGGCTTCGCTCCTTCACCCTGGACGGCACCGGCCACGCCACCCACAAAGAGCAGGGCAGCCTGATCCGCCGTCACATCATCCGGCGGAACCAGCGCGCCCCCGACGAACGCCCGTTCGCCGCTCATCAGGGCAGGCGGGCGTGTTCGGCTCGGGTGGCGGCGATCCGCTCACGCGCGAGCGTACGGGCCCGTCCGGCGTCGTCGCCGGTGAGCCGGGCGAGGATCGTGGCGAGCGGCCTGATCTGGCCCCAGCCGCCCCAGTGCCCCTCGGGGATCTCGGCGGGGAACACCCAGATCCGGCTGGCGTCACGCGGCCAGGCGCCGTTCTCCGCGTCGAGGATCGCCTCGGTGACCTCGGCGATGACGCTCGCCCGCTGCCGCGCGTCGAGCTGGCCCTCGGGGACGGACGGGACGACCTTGTAGCGAGGTGCGTCCGCGGGTTCTCCGCCGACGTAGACGCCGGCCGGTCGGTGCAGCCAGAGCCAGGAGACGGAACGGCTCACCGGGTCGGCGGGGTCGAATCCCTCGTTGCGGATGAGGATCTCGGTGATGCGGTTCAGCAGGGCAGCCTCGGCGTCCGGCTGGAGCGCGCCGTCGGGAATGTACACGTCGAGCATGGGCATGGTCGCTCTCCTTCTGAGTTTAATTCTTCAACTCAGGCCGGAGTCTACGAGGGCTGAGTACAACTTGTAAACCCAGATGGGTACACTCATCCCATGGAGACGCGGCGGATCGACCCGGTGAACTGCTCGGTGGCGCGCGCCCTCTCGGTGGTCGGGGAGCGCTGGTCGCTGCTGATCGTTCGCGAAGCGCTGGACGGCGCGCGCCGGTTCGGAGAGTTCCAGTCCCGCCTCGGGATCGCCAGAAATCTCCTGGCGACTCGGCTCGAGACCTTGGTGACCGCGGGAGTGATGCGCCGCGCGCCCTACCAGGATCCCGGGGATCGGCAGCGCTTCGCCTACGAGCTCACCGAGCAGGGCCGGGCGTTGCGGCCCACGCTCGTGGCGCTCCTGGAATGGGGCGACGCGTACCTCGCCGACCCGCAGGGCCCGTCGGTCATCGTCCGGCACCGGCCCGCCGACGATGCGGGCTCCTGCGACGAGCCGGTCAAGGTCGTCCTCGAGTGCGCCGCGGGGCACCGCCACCTCGCCCCGGAAGACGTCTGCCGCACGCCCGGGCCGGGCGCGCGCTTCGTGGAGAGCTCCTGAGATCCCGGGATCGTCCTGTCCCTCCCGCGGGGACGGGCGGAGGGTGGCGTCAGTGCGACAGCGGCGCATCCGTGGTGTCGACCAGTTCGCAGTCGGCCACCGGCCCCTCGGCGACGCGCGCCCAGATCCCGGCGACGTTCCTCTCCTCGCTGACACTGAACTCCAGCACGCCCGTCTGCCCCTCCTTGATCGCCTTGGGGTCGATGACGAAGCCGGCCTCATGCCCCTCGGGCGGCGGGAACACCGACAGCGGCGCCTCCTCCTGGCTCAGGAAACGGGCCGCGCGCGGCTCCGGGCCGCACTTCTTGCCGTCGGGCACGTAGCTGACCACCACGTTCGCCCCCAGCCCCCGCAGCTCGGCCTGCAGCCCCTCGGGGTCCTGCGCCTCGCTGATGCTGATGTCGATCAATCCGTCGGACGCCCTGGACACCGCGTACGCCGGCCCCCCGAACAGCAGCGGGACGGCGACGGCCACGGCGGCCGCCAGCGCGCCGACGGGAGCCAGCAGCCCGACCCGGGACGGACGAGTACGGGGCGCCTTCTCGATCTCGGTCATCACGAACTCCTTGAGCAGTTGGCGACGGCCCTCGGGAAGATCACGCTCAACCGGCACGTTCATCGGATCTCCTCCTTGGCGGGGCCTCGGTCACCTGTTACCTGTCGGCTCGTCCCGGCGAGTTCCCCGAATCCTGCGATTTCTCCGCGTTCCTCGCGTTCCTCGCGTTCCCCGGATTCCCCGGATTCCCCGAGTTCCCCGTGTTCCGTGAGTCCGTCGCGTTCCGCGAACTCGGCGAGCTTCCTGCGGGCCCGCGACAGGCGGGACCTCACGGTGCCCACCGGCACGCCCAGCGCCTCGGCGGCCTGGGCGTAGTCCAGCGCGGCCCAGACGCACAGCGCGAACACGTCCTGCTCCTGCTTGCGGAGCCTGCCGAACGCGCGTCTGACGGCGGCCAGTCGTTCGGCGTCGTCGATGCGCCCGACCACCTCCTCGGCGAAGTCCGGCACCGACTCGCCCTTGGGGATCCTGGCCAGGGCGTCGTCATGGCGGCGGGCGGCCCTGCGGACGTTACGGGAGACGTTGGTCGCGATGCCGAGCAGCCACGGCCGCAGCGAGCCGCCCTCGGGATCGATCTTCGCGCGTAATCGCCAGGCTTCCAGGAACGTCAACGCCATGACGTCCTCCGCCTCGCTCCAGTTGGCCGTCAGGCGGAAGGCATGGTTGTAGACGGCCTTGGCGTACTCGTCGAAGAGTCGCGAGAAGGCCGCCCGATCCCCAGCTCGGATCCGGGCACGCATCGACATATCCACATATCAGTACTGTCCGCCCACCACCCCGAGTTCCCGAACACCTGCCACATCCTCGGCCGCGTGGTCCTGACCGCCACCGCCGAGCCCCCCGTCGGCCCGAGTCCCCCGATCGACGCCGTTCGACGGCCACCTGGAGGAACGGACCGATGCCCGCACGCCGCACGGAGAGGGCATCGGCCGATCCTGACGGTCGCCGTCCGACGGCCGGCTCCACCGGTGAAGGGCTCCCGACCATGGCCGAGGGCCTTCACCGGCGTTACGTCGTCTTCCGGGTCAGACGCGGCGCTCGTCGACGCCCACGGCGCCGACGCCCGTGCCCAGCCGGCCGCAGACGCCCTGCGACTGGCCCGAACGACCCGGCGGGAGGTCGACCCAGTCGCCGACGACGTCGGGCGCCCAGCCGCAGGTGATCACGGCCCGGAACCGCCAGGTCTCGCCCGTCGGGTTGCTGCACATCGCGATGCCGAGGTAGTTGTCGTTGTTGTGGACGAAGGTGTCGCAGTCGAGGACCGTGGCGGCCGACGCGGGCGCGGTGAACCCCAGCGACAGCAGGGCGACGGACCCGGCGACGACCGCCGCGACATGCCTTGTCTTGCGCAATGCCCCTCCTGAACGAATGCTTGCCTGTCACTTACCGTCATGCAGCGTACGCAAAGAGTGGCGGCGGCGGAAGGCGCGGTCTCGTCAGGAGTCGCTTCCCCTGGATGTCGGCGAGGCGGGGCGTTCATGCCGTGTTGGTCGGCGAGGGCCACGATCGTCCGTTCCCCTGCCCCGGCTGGTCGCCGAAGGCCGGGGTGAGCTCGTACAGGAGCCGTTGGGGGCCCTGGTAGAAGGCGGCCAGCAGCGGGGGCGCCGCCTCCAGTTCGGCGGCCAGGACGTCGAGCGCGGCGGGCAGGTCGACGTCCGCGGTCGCCACCGCGACGCAGGCGCAACCGGCCAGTTCGGCGGCCAGCGGCTGGATCGCCCCCGTGAACAGGCCGGCGATCGGGTGCGGCACCACCTCCTGGCGCAGTGCGTCCATGACGAGGGCGGCGATGCTGTGGAGGTGCGGGAAGCGCGCCGCGGTGGCGATCATCGCCTCGTGCACCGGGCCGGCGTCGGGGCCGGGACGGGCGACCACCCGCAGGTGCCGGGGCGTCAAGGGGAGCCAGGTCCAGTCGATGGTCTCGGCGTCGGCCACCACCACGTCGTCACGATCGTCGGTCAACGCCCGCAACACCGGGACGTCGGCCCCGCCGCACAGCAGAAGCGTCGCCGGGGGCAACATCCGGTCGACGGACGGGAAGAGCGGGGGCACGAGTGGCGGCGCGGGCGCGAGCCGCGGACGCGCCCCCTCCCCGAGCCCCGCCCCACCAGCCACCCCCAACCGACCCGCCTCCCACCCCAGAGCCGCGCGACCGGCCACCGACCAGCCTGACTCCTGCCCAAGCTCCGCGCCACCGGCCGTCCCCGCTCGGCCCGTCTCCTGATCGGCGTCCCCCGGACGGGCCGGAGCGGGCACGAGCCCGGCACCGGCCTGCGGCCACGCACCCCGTTCCACCGCTTCGCCACGCCGGCCAGGCCCTGAGAACCCGTCGCGCGGGGGCGGCGCTGCGGGTTCGTCGCGCCACGGCGGTTCTGGCTGGTCGAGGAGCAGGGAAGGGCCGCCGGGCGCGACCGGAGCCGGTGTGGGGGCGGAGCCGTTCGGTGCCGGTGCGGGGGTGGTCAGGGCGGCGGCGGGGTATAGGGGCTCGCCGGGCCGCCAGGGGCCGTCGGCGGCGAGCGGGGAGACGGCGATGGCGGCGGGGACGATGGCGCGGACCAGCGCGACCGCGTCCTCGCCCGCCCCGCACTCCAGGAAGACCTCCGCGCCACGCGCGGCCAACCCCCGGACCGCCTGGTGGAAGTGCACGGCGACGACCATGGCGTCGGCGGTGACGGCGACGGGATCGTCGTCCGGGGTGAGCAGACGTCCCAGCGTCGGCGAGAACACCGGCCAGCGCGCCGGAGCCGTCCTGACGCCGGGCATGCGCCCTCTCAGGTCGGCGGCCGCGGCGGCGACCGCGGGCGTGTGGGCGGGGTGCGGAACCTGGAGAACGGCGCTCGTCCAGCCCAGGTGTCCGGCGATCCGGGCCGCCTGCGGCATCAGCTCGCGCGGCCCCGACAGGACGCACCGCCGCGGCGTGTCGTCGCACCCGACCACGAGATGGGGATGGTCGAGCAGCGCGACCAGGTGCCGGGCCTGCACGGCCGAGACGTCGAGGGACATCATCGCGCCCGGCCAGCCCAGGCCGGTCAGTGCGCGGCTGCGCGCGCAGGCCAGGCGCGCGCCGTCGCCCGCGCTCAGCACCCCGGCGGCGACCAGGGCCCACAGCTCCCCGAGGCCGTGGCCCACCAGCGCGTACGGCTGGAGCCCCTCCCGTACGAGGGTGTCGAAGGTGGCTAACGACACCGCCATCAGGGCCAGGTAATGCCTCTCGGGGCCGGGCGGGCGGGGGGCGTCCGGGGTGAGGAGGTAGGGGCTGAGCGGTGGCGAGCCGTACTCGGCGGCGACCGCGTCGATCTCCGCCAGGAGCTCCGGGACGGCCGGCGTACGGGCGACCAAGGGGGCCAGCACCCCGGCGGCGGGCATGGCTACGCTGCCCGGGAAGACCGCGACGACTTTGCTGCGCATGTAGTCCCTTCCTGGAGGCGGGGCTTTGCGGCGCACGGGAAAGGACCGGCGAAGGGCGCGGCCTTGGCGAACTGATCGCGCCCGTCGCCGGTGTCCGTCCGGCCGAACGACTGATACCGCTCGCACACGATAAGTAGTCGTGTCATTGCGACACGTCACCCTATCGACGGAGAAACTCGCCTATAGCCGTCCGCACCTCTTGCGACCAGGCCCCCGAAGTGCGCACTCGCCTCGCGCCATCACTTTGAGTGATTGGTTAGTCACTTATGGCGGCCGGGATTCTGGGGAGCGCGTCCGTCCTGGTGATACGAACGGGTGGGTCAGTGCGACCCGGGGGGTGTGCGATGGAATTCTGCCCGGAAGAGCTCGGCGGCGGCCACGGTGACGACGGACGAGCCGGGCCCGCCGCCGGGCGCGGGGTGCTGCACGGCGCGTTCGCGGTGCTGGAGGAGCTCGCGCGGGTGGAGGAGGCCGGGCTGACGCAGCTCGCCGTGGCCACCGGCCTGCCCAAGGCGACCGCCCACCGGTTGTTGTGCCGGCTCACCGACCTCGGCCTGGTCCACCGCGAGGACGGCGGCCGCTACCGCATCGGCACGCGGATGTTCCGCTGGGGTCAGCGCTGGTCACCGGCCCAGGTGCTGGGCACGGCCGCCGTGCGGCCGCTGCGCCGGCTGGCCGCCGCCGGATGCGCGGTGACCATCGCGGTCAGGGACGGCGACGACGTCATCGTCGTCTCGGGGATCGGCGACCCGGCCGTGGACGAGGTCTTCCGCATGCGTCCCGGCCTGGTGCTGCCGGTGGCCAGCGCCGCCGAGGTCGTGCTGGCGGTGGGGAACCCGGTGTCGGGCCGCCGTCCCGATCCCGGCTGGAGCCTGCCGGAGGGGCACTCCCCGGCCGAGTGGGCGCGGCGGGTCGGCGACGCCCGCGAGCGGCGGGTGGCGTTCGACTTCGAGGCGGCCCTGCCGCCCCTGGGCTGTGTGGCCGCCCCCGTGCGCGCGCCGACGGGGGCCGTGGTGGCCGCGGCGGCCGTCGTGGTGGTCGGCACGAACCGGCTGCCCTTGCTGGCCGACGCCGTACGCGAGACCGCGGCGTGCATCAGCGCCAATCTGGCCCGGGTGCCGGGCGCGGGCCGCGCCCTGAGCCTGCTGGCCGCCCCGGAAGGCCCGCCGCCCGGCCGCTGAGCCCCCAGCCGCCCGTCTGAAGGGGTGACCGGCGACCGTCGCCGCCGGTCACGGCCGGGCGGTCCGGCTAGGCGTCGAAGTCGATGACCAGCCGCCCCAGCCGGGCGCGCAGCGGGACGCTGTCCGCGTGCGCGAGCCGCTCGCCCACCGGGATCCGCTCCGGCGCACCACCCCCGGCCGCGTCGATGACGACCGTCTCGTCGGCCGTGCCCGGGTCGGTGCGGTAGCGTTCGCGCTCCTCGACCAGGAGGCGGTACTGCCACACGATGTCCAGCACCGCCGGCGGGATCACCGCCGACCACTGGTAGCCGGCCCCGGCCGTGCCGCAGGTCAGTTCGGCCCTGATCGGCGTGTCCGTCCAGTCGAGCTCCTCCGCGCTGGTGAAGGGCCGCCGCTGGACGGTCGCGGTGACGCGGTGGCTCGCCGCGACCCCGGGCAGCCCGGCACCGGCCGACGCGCCGAGCTCGGTGGCGGCGGCGGGCCCGGCGAGGACGACGCGCAGCCCCCCGCCGGACACCTCCTCGACCGTCAGCGTCCGGCGCGGCACGAGCTGCGCGAACTCGGCCTGCACCACCGGCGACAGCTCCAGCCCGGTCAGCGCGTGCGGCTGGTAGCGGGCCAGGGCCAGGCGCAGGTACGGGAAGCAGGCCGACGCCTGGCCGGCCGTGCCCAGGTCCACGTCCACGTCGGCGAACCACAGGCGCTTGGCCGCGTCGTACGACGGCTCGTACGCCACGACGGCCCCCATCAGCTCGCGCCCCTCCCCCGACTCGGCCAGTCGCAGCCCGACGGCGGTGACGGGGCCGGGGAAGTTGCCGGGAGCGGGCGGGGGCAGCACGGTCGCGTCCGACCAGACGGGGTCGGTGCCCCACCGGGTCGCCAGCCGGCCGGGCAGCGCGTCGCCCCCGGGCGGGTCGAGGACGACGGCCAGCAACTCGTCGTCGCCGGAGGAGAACCACGGCCGGTCCAGGTGGACCCGGACGCCGGCCCCGTCGCGTACCGACACCAGACGCCGCTCGCGGCGGTCCTCCTGCCGGCTCCACCGGAAGGTGGGCAGCAGGTACGACGGTTTCGGCGGCTCCGGCCGCCTGCTCGCGGGCACCGGCCAGCCCCGCCCGGACGGCCCGGCGCTCGCCTCGCCGGCGCTGGTGACGAGGCCGGGATCGGCGGTGATCGACGGGTGGAAGTACTCGCGGAACCGGGTGGTGGCGGTCGGCCGGTAGGCGACGTTCCGGTGCAGCGTGTCGCCGAAGTCGTGGCGGACCGGGGTGGCCGAGTGCGGCAGGCGCACCTCCTCGCGGTCGGCGTGGGCCAGCTCGACCCGGCCGACATGGGCGTGCTCCCTGATCCGGCGGGGGGCCGGTTCTTTGACGTCGTCGATCCAGCGCGTCCAGGTGGCGTCGATGTCGACGTGCCCGGTGCTGCGGGGGTGTGCGCGCAGGGTGCCCCGAAGGTCGGCGAAGGTCTGTTCGGGGTCGCGGGCGAAGTCGAGCCCGGCGAGCGCGGGCGGCGACAGCGGGCGTTCGACGGCGTGCACGAGGCGCAGCTCCGTGTACGGGGTGAGCAGCCAGTTCAGCCCGGCCACGGTCTCCTCGGCGATCAGCTCCCGTTCGGCGTCGGTCAGGTCGCGCCAGAAGTCCGAGACGAGCAGGCGCTGCCAGACGGGCAGCAGGGCGAGATCGGCCGCGGTGAGCCGGCAGCTGAGGCGTACGGTCGCCGTCTCGGCCTTGGGCAGGTGGACGGTGAGCCGGCGCGGGACGTCCTGCCATCGCGGCGGCCCGTCCCCCTCCTCGATCCGCAGCGTGAACGGCGCCGCGTCCGGCCAGACGTCGTGGAAGCCGTCGTAGAAGGAGACGGGGTACATGGGCGGCGCGCCCGGCAGGCCGTACAGCGTGACGCCCCTGGCCAGGACGTCGGGCAGGTACGGCAGGATCAGCTCGGCGGCGGTGTGCACGACGAACTCGCCGCGCTTCAGCCCGGCGCCGCGCGTCACGGGCAGCTGGGTGACCGGCTCGGGGTCGGCGGCGTCGTGCTTGGCGACCGCGATCTCGCCGAAGAACAGCAGGTCGCGGGTGCGGCGCGGGTCGTCGGCGTAGCTGACCACGGTGTCGAGGAACGTGCCGGCCTCGCGGGCGGCGGCCGTGAAGAACCGTCTGCGCACCTCCTGCGGCCGGTCGCCGCCGATGGCGTCGTCGAACCGGCCGTGCCGCTCGGCCATCTGCAGCGACGTCTTGGGCGGGGCGACGAACCGCTCGTCGTAGTAGACGTACCGGCGGCTCAGCCCGTCGGCGGCGGGCGGGTGGTCGGTGTGGCCGGGGACCTCCTGGCGGTCCAGGGCCCACTCCCAGGCGGGCACGTCCCGTCCGGCGGCCGTGACGGTGCTCCGGATGACCAGGCACTGGCTCGACTCGCCCTCGTTGAACGGCCTGCGCTCGACGATGACGGGCGGCGGCACCGGCTCCCACCGCGAGTACGTGATCGCCCGCGACAGCGCGGACGCGGGCGCCTGCGCCTCCGGGTCCAGGGCGTTGCCCGCCAGGTCCACGACGCGGGCCCGCAGCCGGTAGGTGCGCCCGTACCGGAGCGCCGGCAGCGAGCCGGGCACCGGCGTGAACTTGGTGTCGAGCGGGAAGTTCGCGTCCACCTCCGGATCGGCGACGACCGGCCGGCCGAACCTGTCCAGCGTGCGGCCGGGCAGCGGGGCGGCCAGGCTCCAGCCGTCCCAGCCGAACAGCGCCTGGTGCACGTACAGCTCGTCGGTCCTGGTGGCGTCGCGGGTGACGGCGCTCGCCCGGACCGCGCCCTCGTCGTCGGCGATCCCCTCGATCCAGTACGGCGGCTGCCCGCCGCGGCGGATGAGGTAGGAGCCCCGGCGGCGGCACAGGGAGAGCCAGCCGGTGACGGCGCCGTCCGGGCCGACGATCCCGGCGTCCACGCGGAACCCGCGGACCAGGTGCCCGGCGTGCAGCTCGGGCACCGCGTCGTCCGGTCCCCGCTGGTGGGCGGCGTCGTCGCCGATCTGGGCGGCCAGCCAGGCGTCCCGTCCGCGGTGGAAGACGGTGAGCCCGGCGCCCTGGAGCGCCGTCGTGCCGGTGCCCAGGTGCTGGGCGCTCGGCTGGCCGCTCGGCCCGCTCAGGCCGTGCATGCGCTCGATCAGCGCGGTGAAGTCGGCCGCCTTGATGGCCGCGCCGTCGACGTCGGCGTCGGTGACCGTCCAGTCGTCGCCGCCGAGGCCGAGCCAGCCGCCCTGGACGGGGTGCCCGGGCGGCGACGCGGCGGTGAAGCGCTCCCCCGGCGCGAAGTCGTAGAGCGTCCACGGCCGCAGCCGGTCGGTGTCGAACGGCGGGGGCACGTCCTCGAACGCCACCCGGAGCCGTCCGGCGGCGGCGAGCCCCGCAGGCACGGGGACGACGAGGTCGAGGACGAGCCCGAGCCGGCGGCACAGCTCCGGATAGTCGGCCAGGAAGCCGCAGACGCCGTGGAACTCCACGTCGGGCGGCTCCGGCCGGGGCCGGCCGGCCTCCGCGCCCGCCGGGCCGCCGCCGTTGCCGGGGGGCTTGGGCCGGTCGTAGAACCTGACGGCCTCGGCCAGCGCGAACCTCGTCTCGTCGCCCCGGTAGGCCGCGCTCGTCCGGTCGAGGGTGGCCGGGCCGAGCTCGGCGGCGGAGCTCGGGCTCCCGCCGATCATGCCGTCGATGGCCCGGTAGGCGGCCTGGGGGTCGCCGCTGAACCTGCTCATCTCGCCGGCCACCGGGAGTTCGCGGACCAGACCGGTGTACGGCTGACGCCAGGGCCGTCGCGGGCGGCCGTCCCCGAGGGCGGCCTCGCCGCTTCCCGGAGGCGTGAGGCGGTCGCTGATCACGGCCTGGCCGATCTGGTCGTACAGTGTGGCGATGCGCTCGTGGACCAGCGCCGCGGGGAACGACCGCAGCACCCGCACGCCCGGCGAGCCGCCCGCGACCGCCGCGCCGAGGGCGCCGGCGGCGGCCAGGGAGCGCGACCGCACCGGCGAGGCGGCCGGGAAGAGTCTCCCCCACAGGTCGGAGTCGGGGGCGGGGGATCTCGGGTCGGGGTGTGGGACGACCGGGGCCGCGTGGCCGTCCCACACGATCCGCAGGGCCGGCAGGACAGTCTCGCGCAGCGTCCTCGGCCAGTCGGTGAACTCCGCGACGTCGTCGAGCCGGCCGCGCGGCGCCTCCAGCCGGGGCCCGACGGCGACCGACAGCCGCACCTCGCCCGGCCCGGCCGCCCCGGCCGGCAACGCCGTCCACAGAACCTTGAACGTGCCCATGCGCTCCCCCGTACTCTGTCCGGTCCGTTCGCTCATGTCAGGCCACCGCCGCGAAGGCGCCGCAGTACTCGGCGACCGGGTCCCGTCGCGCGCCGGTGACCGGGTCCCGGTACGGCGCCATCATCTGGGCGAAGGTCGCGGCGGAACCGGCCGTCTCCTCGCCGTCCGCGACCGCGCCCTCGGCGAGCGCCGCGGCGGCGGTCAGTGACCGGGCGCCGCCGAACCGCTTCTCGCAGCTGATCTCGACGGACTCCTCGAAGAACCCGATCTCGATGGTGATCGTGATCCGCGCCCGGCCGACCGCGTCGCCGCCCTCGTACCCCAGCTCCAGGTAGAGCTCGATGGAGGCGGAGACCAGGCCGAGGACGTCCACCTCGCCGCGCGCGCGGAAGTAGCCGAACAGGACGGCCTGCCCGGTCGCGGCGTCGAGGTGGAAGTAGATCCCGGCCATCACCGACACGCTGCCGCTGGCCACCCCGAAGTCGACGGACGCCGCGGCCCCGAACTCCAGGCCGGCGTCCAGCGCGCGGACCCCGTCGGGCGACAGCACGATCCCGAACCAGCCGCCGCCGCCGAACAGCGAGACGGTGAGCCGGAACGGCGCGTCCCTGCGGCAGAACGCGAACCCGATCTCCAGCGGCCGGGTGCCCGCGAACGGCAGGTCCAGGTAGGCGTTCAGGGAGATGTTCTCCAGGCTGAAGACGCCGATCGCCAGGTTCGGCAGCGGCATCCCGTACCGCGCCAGCACGCCGCGCGGGGAGACGTCGAGCGTCGGCGGGTCGCTGAACCCGTCGAGCGGGATGATCCGGCGCAGCGTCTCGACGAACGACAGCGCCCCGATGAACTCGACGTTCCGGAACGCCACCTCGACGTCGGGCTTCTCGCCGGCCCGCATGGTGAACCTGATCCGCCGGAAGTCCAGCCGCATCGCCTCCAGCACGCCCGGCAGCAGCACCAGGTCGAACTCCTCCAGCGTGCAGGTCACGTCGGCGGCCGGGCGGGTGTCGGGCCGCAGCGCGGCGCGCAGGTCCACGACCACGGAGAAGCGTCCCTTGCGCGCCGGGTCGCCGTGGCCGTCGTGCGGGACGAAGACCGGCTGCTCGCCCTCGCGCAACGACCAGGGCTGGATGTCGGGCGTCCACTCCAGCCGGGCGGCGACGGACTCCGGCAGCCGCAGTCCCGCTCGGGCGCTCTCGATCGCCTGCCGCAGCGGCAGCACCCCGGCGGGGGCGTCGTCCCAGATGGCGAGGGCCTGTCGCAGGTGGCCGAGCAGCGTGACGACGGCGTGGTCCACGTCGGCGGGAAGGCCGGCGCCGAGCGCGTCGAGGGCGGCACCGAAGTCGCGGAAGGCCGCGTCCACCTGGCCGAGGTCGGCCGTTCCCGCGATGAACGCCTCGACGGTGGCGGCGAGGGTCAGCGCGGTGGTCCGCACCCGCCCGGCCGCGGCGGCCACCGCGGGGAAACGCTCGGCCACGCCGGTGAGCCGGCGTTCGGCGCGGCGCAGGTCGGTGAGGAAGGCGGTGGCGGCGTTGACGGTCTGCGTGACGAACCGCGGCGCCTTCAGCTCCTCGTCCAGACCGGCCGCCTTGACCAGGGCGGACAGCGGGATGACGCCGAAGAGTTTCGCGCCGATCGCGTCGAAGAAGTCCGAGGGCCGGAAGGTGCCGTCGGCGACCGTCCCGAGCGGGTCGGCCGCCGCGGCGGCGGGTGTTCTGGCGGCGCTGACGGGCCCGGTCAGGCGGGACAGGCCCGCGACGGTGAACGTGGGCGCGGCCAGGCCGCCGGCGCGGTCCCGCTGGTCGTCGAAGTCCATGACCAGCGGGGACGTGCCGGCGACCAGCTCCAGGAAGACCTCGCCGGGGTTGACGGGGTCGCCGGGCCTGTCGGGCGTCCGGTCGAAGGCGGCCACCCGGTAGCGCCGGGCGTACCGGACCGGGCGGGGCCCGGCCGCGCCGGTGAGCCTGCTCACGGCCGGGACCACCGCCGAGGCCCAGCGCAGCACCGGGAGGAAGCCGGGGATCCGCTGGTGGAGCCGGTCGTCGCGGTCCGTCGGCAGGGCGGCCCCCCAGACGAGGGTCGCGGCCTCGACGGTGGTGTCGCCGGGCGCGGCGGGCGCGGCGACGGCGACCCGGGCGCCGTGCAGGTTGGCGCTCAGCCGGTCCGGCGGCGCCTCCGCCGGACCCGGGTCCAGAGCGTTGTACGCCGCTGCCGCCGCCACCAGGTCGGCGCCCTTGTTGAAGTTCTCGGTGAGGAACAGCAGCGGGGTGCTGAACTCGGTCTCCCGCCCGGCCAGGTCGGTCGCGCGCACCTTGAACAGGTACGGGTCCTGGTCGCGGACGGCGGGGAAGAAGGCGTGCTGCCCTTCGCGCACCGGCAGGACGTCGGCGGGCGGCGAGAGGTCGGGGGTGACCAGGGTCAGCAGCTCGACCCGCCGGAACGGGAACAGGGCGTCGAGTCGTTCGCCGTCGTCGTCGCGGCGGGCCGTGCCGGGCGGGAAGTCCCGGACCGGTTCGCGGCAGGTGATGAAGATGCGCTGGGCCAGGTAGGCGGGATGTTCCGGGCGATCTGGGTCGAACTTCCGCTCGGTCACCTTCACCAGGTCCGCGCGGTGCCCGAAGGGGCACAGGTAGCCGGAGTAGAGCACCCGTACGTAGTGGTCGCGGCCCATGGCCGCGCGGTGCCGCCACTGGCTGACGTTGGTGATCGCCGGGCGGGGGTCCCAGCTGCCCAGGGCGTCGAGCCAGCCGCCCAGGGCGGACAGGATCAGGTGGCCGACCTCGACGGGCACGGGCACGTACGGCTGGTGCTCCGGCTCGGTGAACAGCCCGCGGTCGCTGGTGAGGTGGACGAGCGCGGCCCGGTCGGCGGGCGTCAGCGACGTGGGAAGCGGGTCGGGCGGCGGATCGACCGGCGTGTCGCCGGGGAAGTCCCTGGTCCACACGGCCCTGGCCCGCGTGTCGCGCACCCGCGTGTGCCACAGCTCCACCCGGTCCACGTCGTCGGCGGGGGCCGTGCGGTGGGTCCAGCGCACGTCGGGGGGCGGTGACAGCAGCAGCCGGTACGGCAGCTCGATCGCGGTCCGCGGATCCCCCGCCGGGTCGCGCAGCGGGTCGGCCGGGCCCTCGTCGCCCACCGTGCGCAGCGGCAGCCGTCTCATGGCCGCCAGCAGGCCCTCGGCGGTGTACGGCACCTCGTCCTCCGGCCCCACGACGAAGACCAGCGTGGTGCGCCCGCTGATCCGGGAGACGACGGGAGGCGCCGGATGAGGCAGCACCGGGACGGGATCGGGCAGCCCGGCCCCGGCCGATTCGAAGAACGCCTGCTCCACGATGTGCTGCGCGGCGAACGTGACGACGATCAGCCCCTCGCGCTCCGGCACGGTCCTGACCAGGATCCGGCCGGCCGCCGGGCGCTTGAACGACAGGCCGGGAAAACCGAAGCGCAGATCCGCCAGATCGGCGGTGCGGACCAGGCGGACCTGCTCCGGCTCCTCCGCGGGACCGGTCAAGGCTTCACCACCCTTTCCCGCTCAGCCGACGAAGGGGGACGCGAAGGCGAACTGCTCCCGGTGGACCAGGTCGGTGACCTGGACGGAGCCCACGGCCCGGTCGAACTGGAAGGGGTTGTTGTCGGGCACGCTCCGCGTGCCGCAGAACGCGGTCTGCCCGTTCTGGAGGTGGATGGCGGTGCACCGGGCGTTGCCGGGGAGCGGGTCGAGCGTGGCGGTCAGGGTCTCGACCTCCACCGCGAAACCCGTGCCGTTGAAGACCTCGGTCTGGGCCTGCTTCCAGGAGGCGCCGGTGCCCCAGATGCAGGCCCGGGCCGACAGGCCGGGGAAGACGGCGCTGGAGACCCAGCTCCCGCACGTCGGTTCGGCCGCGGCCCGCACGCCGGCCGCATGGGCCGCGCCGGACGCCGTCACCGCCGCCCCCGCCACCACCGTCGCGATGAGGGCCCGGGACAGGGCTCTCGCTGTTCTGTCGTTCATCGTGCTCGTCCTTCCGTGGGACGGTCTGATCGCCCGAGCGATCGTCGCCCTGCGTGAGCGATCACTTACATCGCGTCCATGCTGTTGGGGTGGAAGGGCGGCGGGCAACGTTCGGTCCACTCAGTGGACCGGCCGCGCGCGGCGCGTCGGCGCAGCTCACGGGGTATGGGCCCGGGCATGCCCGAAGGACATCTCATCCACCGGCACGCCGCCGGGCAGCACGCGGACCTGGCCGGGCGGACGGTGCTCGCCGCCGGGCCGCAGGGGCGGTTCGACGCGCGGCCGTGGGACGAGCGGGTGCTGACGCAGGTGGAGGCGGTCGGCAAGCACCTGCTGTACCACTTCGCGGACGCGCCGACCGTGCACGTCCACCTGGGCATGCGGGGCGTCTTCCTGCGGTACGACGATCCGGGGACGTCGCCGCGGCCCGGCACGCGGTTGCGGCTGGCGACCGGCGAGGTGGCCTACGACCTGATCGCGCCTTCGCGGTGCGAGGCGCTGACCCGCGGGCAGGTGACGGCGTTGCGGAACTCGCTCGGGCCCGATCCGCTGCGCGCGGACGCCGTGCCGGAGCAGGCCGTGGCCCGGCTGACCGCGTTCGGCGGGCCGGTGGGCGCGGCCGTGCTGGACCAGAGGGTGTGGTCGGGCATCGGGAACGCGTGGCGGGCCGAGCTGCTGTTCCTCGTCGGCCTGCATCCGAACGCCCGCGACGTCTGCGCCGAGGCCGCCGGGCGGCTGTGGGACACGGCGGTCCGGTATCTCGCTCTCGGCCGGGACGCCGGGCAGGTGGTGAGCGACCCGGACGCCCCCTCCGAGCGCTGGGTGTACCGGCGCGAGCACTGCCGAAGCTGCGGCGCACCCGTGCTGACCTGGCAACTCGCGTCCCGGACCGCATATTGTTGCCCCATGGAACAGCCGGAGCGGCCGTGACCGGCCTCCTCGACGTCCGGCGGATCTACGCCGAGCCCGCGGCCGCCGCGCTGCCGCGCGGGCGCGAGATCCTCGCCAGGTTCCCCGCCGCCGAGATCGTCGAGGTCGAGAGCCACCACCGCATCCCCGAGCTGTACGGCGACGAGGCGAACGTGGCCCGCTGGGTGCGGATCAAGACCGAGGCGCTCGTGCTCGGCGTCAAGAAGTCGCTGACCGCCCGGCCCAACGGCCGCTCGGCCGACTTCATCGCCCCCTCCACGGCCAACGGCTGCGCGATGGCGTGCGCCTACTGCTACGTGCCCCGCCGCAAGGGTTACAGCAACCCGATCACGGTGTTCGCCAACATCGACCAGATCACCGGCTACCTGCGGCGGCACGCCTCCCGCCAGGGCGTCAAACCCCGGCCCGACCAGGTCGATCCCCGCCTGTGGGTGTACGACATCGGCGAGAACTCCGACTGCTCGCTCGACGCCACGATCTGCGACAACGTCCGGGACCTGGTCGAGCTCTTCCGCGACCTGCCCAACGCCAAGGCCAGCTTCGCCACCAAGTACGTCAACCGCGACCTGCTCGGGTGGGACCCGCGCGGGCGTACGCGGGTGCGGTTCAGCCTCATGCCCGCCGCCGACTCCAAGCTCCTGGACATCCGCACCTCGCCGGTCGCCGAGCGCATCGACGCGATCAACGACTTCGTCGCGGCCGGTTACGAGGTGCACGTCAACCTGAGCCCGGTGGTGGTCCGGGACGGCTGGCTGGAGGACTGGGCCGAGCTGCTGGAGCGGCTCGACGACGCGCTGTCGCCCGAGGCCCGCGCCCAGCTCGCCGCCGAGGTGATCTTCCTGACCCACAACGACCGGCTCCACCAGGTCAACCTGGGCTGGCATCCGAAGGCCGAGGAGGTGTTGTGGCGGCCCGAGCTGCAGCAGGCCAAACGGTCGGAGACGGGCGGCTGGAACGTCCGCTACCGCAACGGGCACAAGGGCCGCTACGTCGCCGCCCTGACCGGGCTGATCGCCGCCAGGCTCCCCTACTGCCGCATCCGCTACGCCTTCTGACGACAGCGCCTTCTGCCAGCTACGCCTTCTGACGGCTATGCCTTCTGACGGGCCGGCCCGGCCTCGGGTCCGGGGAACCACGCGCCGTCCGGGACGCCGAGCCAGTCGTGGGCGGCGGCCAGCTCGTCCACGGCCTGATGGAGGGCGCGCAGGCCGGGATGGTCGTCGTCGGCGCGCCAGATCATCGTCCAGGGGAACATGGCGACCGGGTCCACGAGCGGGCGCAGGACCGCCCCCGGGATGTCGGGTTGCGTGGTGAGCGTGAGGATGGGCGCGTCGCGGTCGCGGAGGTGCTGGGCCAGCTCGTCGCCGCCGCGCACGTGCGGGTGGGCCAGGGCGGCGTCGACACCGAAGGGGGCCAGCAACTGCAGGACGGCGTGCTCCCAGCCGGGCGTGGCGTGGTCGCCGGCGCGGATGCACGGGCTCGCGCCGCGCAACGACTCCAGAGGGATCGCGGGCAGCCGGGCCAGCGGGTGATGCTCGGGCAGCAGCACCGCGATGCGCTCGTGGCGTACCGGCCGCCACCGCACGCGGCCGGACGCTCCGTGGCCGGACGCTCTGACGCCGGACGCTCTGACGCCGGGCGTTCCGAGGCCGGGCGTTCCGGAGCCGACCGCTTCGGAGCCGGGCGTTCCGGAGCCGGGCGCTTCGGAGCCGGGCGTTCCGGAGCCGGGCGTTCCGGAGCCGGGCGTTCCGGGGCCGGGCGGTTCGGGGCTGCGGCCGAAGGTGACGTCCAGGCGGCCGTCGGCCAGCAGGGGCGGGGCCGCTTCGGTGCCGCTGTGGAAGCGGGCGAAGAACTCCACCCCCGGCGCGTGGGCGCGGGCCGCGGCCAGCACCAGGGCAGGGGTCAGACCGGCGCCGACGACGTCGACCGTCAGCGACCTGGGCCGGCCGCGCAGGTCCAGCATGGTGGCGTCGTACAGGGCGAGGATCTCCCGTGCCCGGGTCAGCAGCAGGCGTCCCTCCGGGGTGAGGGCGACCTTGCGGGTGGTGCGCTCCAGGAGCCGGCGGCCCACCCGGTCCTCCAGCTTGCGGACGTCGCGGCTGAGCGCCTGCTGCGCCACGTACAGGCGCTGGGCGGCCCTGCTGAAGTGCAACTCCTCGGCGACGGCCACGTAGTGGCGCAGCAGGCGGATTTCGACGTCGTCCGGCATGCCACCTTCCTACCTGATTCACACAGCAGGTGCGTGAATCGCGTTCGAACAGGTGTTGGACCCGGGCGCCGCGCCACCGCAAGGATCAGGACATGGCCGGACGAGGAACGATCACGCTGTGCTACGGGCTGACGGGCGTCATGAACGCAGTGTGGGCCGCCACGCTGCCCGCCACCGACGCGCGCCTCGGGCTCGGGCCCGGCGGGCTCGGCACGCTGCTCATGGTGCTGGCCGCCGGCTCCCTCGTGGCCATGCCGGTGGCCGGACGGCTGTGCGACCGGTGGTCCGGGGGCGGGCTGCTGCGGGTCTGCGCACCGGCGGCGGCGCTGGCGCTGGCCGGCCCGGCGCTGGCGGCCGGTCCCGGGCCGCTGATGGTCTCGGCCGCTCTGCTCGGCATGCTCTTCGGTCTGCTGAACGTGGCCCTGAGCGTCCAGGCGGTGGCCGTCGAGCGGGGGCTCGGGCGGCCGATCATGGCCACGGTGCACGGCACGTGGACGCTCGGCGCGGTGGCGGGCGGCGCGCTCGTCACGACGGCCCTGCGTGCGGGGGCCGACGTGCGGGTGCTGATGCTGGTGGGCGCGACGGCGCTGACCGCCGCCATGGCCGCCGTCGGGGGCGCCGCCATGGCCACCACCCGGGCCACGGCCGGAACCACCACCGGGACCACCGTCGGAACCACCGTCGGAACCACGGGCGAGATCGCCATCGGGAGAACGGCCGGGACCACCGTCGAGGCCGCCCGCGGGGGTGCGGGCGGGGCCGTCGGCGGGGGTGCGGGCGGGGTGCGCGGAGCGGAGGGGTGGGGGGTGGCTCGGCTCAGGCCGGGGGTGCTGGCCATGCTGGGCGTGATCGGCGCCGCCGCGTTCGTCGCCGAGGGCGCCGCCACCGACTGGGCCGGGGTGCACGCGACCCGCGTCCTGGGCGCCGACCCGGCCACCGGGTCGCTCGTCTACACCGTCTTCTTCGTGGCGATGACGCTCGTCCGGTTCGCCGGCGACGCCGTCAGGACGCGGCTCGGCGTCCGCGTCACGATCCGGCTGGCCGGCGCGACCGCCACCGCCGGTTACGGGCTCGTCCTGCTCGCGGGCGTCCTGCCCGTGGGAGCGGCCGTCCGTCTGGGCTGCGCCATGGCCGGTTGGGCGCTGTCCGGCGCGGGCGTGGCCGTGGTCTGGCCGGTCGTGGCCAGCCTGCTCGGAACCGTGGGCGGGGCCGCGCGTGGCCTGTCCGCGGTGACCACCGTCAGCTACGGCGGCGGCCTCGTCGGCCCCGCCCTCATCGGGTACGTCGCCACGACGGCGTCGCTGCCCCTCGCCCTGGTGATCCCGGCGGCCCTGGCGCTGCTCGTGGCCGTCGCCGCACCACCGCTGCTGGACGCGGTCGGCACGACCGCGGCCGCGGCCGACCATCCGGCGGCCCGCGTCAGGGCCGTCGCTTCCAGGAGGACATCATGACCGCGACCGTCTCCATGACCGTCTCCACGCTCGACGTCCCGGGCGCCCGCCTGCACTTCGAGGTACGCGGCCAGGGCCCGCTCGTCGCGCTCGTCGGCGCGCCGATGGACGCCGGCTCCTTCGCCGCGCTGGCCGACCTGATCGCCGGCGACCACACGGTGCTGACCACCGACCCGCGCGGCATCAGGCACAGCCCGCTGGACGACCCCGCCCAGGACTCCACGCCGCGGCTGCGCGCCGACGACCTGTCCCGCCTGCTGGCCCACGTGGACGCCGGTCCGGCCGTCGTCTTCGGCTCCAGCGGCGGGGCCGTCACCGCGCTGGCCCTGGCGCAGGCCCGTCCCGATCAGCTGCGCGGTGTCGTCGCCCACGAACCGCCGCTGGTCGAGCTGCTGCCGGACCGCGACGAGCTGCACCGCCAGACCGACGAGCTCATCGCCGCCTACCGCAGCGGCGACGTCGTCGGGGCCTGGGCGGGGGTCATGGGCCAGGCCGGCATCACGGTGCCGGACGGCGCGCTGGAGATGATGTTCGGCGGCCCGCGCGACCCGCGGGACGTCGCCGACGAGCGCCGCTGGTTCGCCCACGAGCTGCACGCCACCACGCACTGGGCGCCCGACCTGGACCGGCTGCGCGCGACGCCCGGTCTGGTGATCGGCATCGGCGAGGAGTCGGCCGGGCAGCTGTGCGACCGCGCCTCCCGGGCCCTGGGGCAGGCGCTCGGGCTCGACCCCGTCCTGTTCCCCGGCGACCACACGGGCTTCGCCGACGACCCCGACGCGTTCGCCCCCGTGCTGCGGGCGGTGCTGGACCGGCTGCGCTGAATCCCGGCGACGACACAGCAGCCCGACCGCCCCCGGCCCGCACGCCGAACGCCCCCGCCGCCGTCACGCCGGCGAACCGACCTGGGGCGGGGGGGGGGGGGGGGGGGGGGGGCGCGCGCGGGCGCCCCGGCCCCCCCCCCCCCCCCCCCCCCCCCCCCCCGCCGGGGGCGCGCGCCCCCCCCCCCCCCCCCCACCCC
>NZ_JBIAOF010000005.1:0-302762 GCF_042878785.1 Nonomuraea sp. NPDC003560
TGACGCCCTGGCCGCCCGGCTGAACAACCGCCCACGCAAGTGCCTCGGCTACCGAACCCCGGCCCAATGTGTTGCCTTGACTCTTTGAATCTAAGGACGCGGCCTTCAAGATCTCGTTCGCCCGCCGCAGTTCGGCGTTCTCCCGGCGCAGCCGCTTCAGCTCGGCCGACTCATCGGTGGTGCGGCCTGGCCGGCTGCCCTCGTCGGTCTGGGCCTGGCGGACCCCAAGTGCGCAGTGTCTCCGCGGTGCCGATGCCGAGCTTGGTCGCGACCGCGTTGATCGTGGCCCACTCGGTCGGGTAATCCGGCCGTACTTCGGCGACCATCCGCACCGCTCGACGGCGCAGCTCGGCGGGGTAGGGAGACTTACCTGGCATGGACTCGATCCTCTCAAGAGAGAGAGTCTCCACCGAACCCGGGGCGATTCACACCCCGTACCGCTTCAAAAGTTTCGCAGGGGCTTGACCTCCAGGTCGGCCTGATCCGCCGATACGGGCAAGATCGGTCCTTGTGTCTTTCCATCTCCTGTATCTGATCATGACTCGGTTGTTCGGCTGGCTGGTGCTGCTGGGCCGAGGTAAGGCAGTGAAGGACGTCGAGACCATGGTGCTCCGGCATGAGGTGGCGGTACTGCGAAGGCAAGTCACGCGGCCGAAGCCGGACTGGGCCGATCGAGCGATCCTGGCCGCGCTGTCCCGGCTCTCACCACCTGGGGTGCGGGCTTACCGGCTGGTGACACCGGACACCCTGCTGGCTTGGCACGTCGCCTGGTCCAGCACCGATGGATGCATCCGCACCGGTCCGGCCGCCCCCCGGATGAGCAAGGAGATCCAGGAGCTGGTGGTGCGCCTGACGCATGAGAACCCGTCCTGGGGAAACCGCCGGGTGCACGGTGAACTGGTCCTGCTCGGCCCCCAGGTCAGTGAGGCGACCGTACGCCGGATCCTGCGGCCCCGGAGGGTCGACCCGGCTCCACGAAGCACCGACACCTCGTGGAGGACCTTCCTACGCGCCCAGGCGCAAGGCATGCTGGCCGTCGACCCGCAGGTGGCCACCGCGAGCGGCCGAGAAGACCGCGGCCCTGCTGTTCGGCAAGGAAGAGCAGGGCGAGAGCGGGAGAGTGGTCTCGCTGAGGAGCTGACAGTCGGATCAAGCATCCGGCCCCGCATTCGCCGCCCGCTCGCGGCGAGGCGGGGCCGCTGCTCTTGCCGCACAGGCTCGGAGATGCCGGATGATCATGGTGTGTGTAGGGTTGGTGCAACCGAGCACGCACGGAGCACGTAATCGCTAGACGAAAGTTCTAGAACGCGTCCGATCCCGCATATCCGCAGGTCAGGCCATGATCAAAGCGCGCCCTGCAGGATTCGAACCTGCGACCGTCGGATTAGAAGTGGATCGTCCTTTGGCGGACCAACAACGTACTGACCTGCGTGTGATCGCCCAATGCCTCTCAACTGGGGCAAGGTCATTCCGCGCATGTTCCGGATCTTGTTCGCATGACGGTCCGCAGCCGCGACTATTTCGCGATGGGCGCTCCCTCAGTAGCAGTGGCCAGGCCAGTGGGGGTCCTCCCAACGGGCAGGGCCGGCGAGGCCGAGCAGTCGTATCCGATGGAGCAGCTCTACAGGGGCGTACTGGGTACGGAGCCGGGCAGGGGCATTGCGGATCAGCCAGGCCGTCAACTCGATACGCGTCTCTTCCTCGTCCTCCCGGGTTTCCCAGGGGAGTTGGTCTCCCAGTAAGTCGTACTCCCAATGCGCCACCGCTTTGGCTAGGTGGTGGTCGGCCACGCTGGACGTCTGCGCTCCCCAGACGTGCAACCAGGGGCTGAGTGTGGCGGAGGCTTCATTGCACAGTGCGAGAAGTTCGTGCGCGGGAACAGCGGGATCCGGGTCGATGAGAGTGTGGGCCCACCAGGCGTTCAGGAATTCCCAGACCGCTGCAACGTGCTCGTCGGGCCACTGCTGCCACTCGCCGCGAGCAAACGAACGTCCGACCTCCTCCATACCGAAGAGCGGCTCGACAAGACCGCCGACGAGAGCCCTCGACAACTGGGGCAGAACGCGGCGCAACACGGATGCATGGTCATCCCAGTCGCTGGGCTGCCAAGCGCGACGCAGGAGATCAAGGTCCAGCTCCACCTCCGGCACCTTCAACTGCGCGAGCTCTTCCGCGCTGCCCCAGTGGCACTCACAGTTGTACTCATCAGGATGTGCGGTCATGCCGCGGAAGGTGACGGCCATGCGGTTCAACGCGGCGTCGAGACGGAGTCGCGCGGACGTCTGGTCAAGGTTCGTCACGAGCGTTCGCTTTCAAAGACTCCGGAAACCTGCGTCATCCGAAGATTGCTACCTTAGCGAACTCCGTGCTCCCGAGCTGATGGTGAAGGAGACGAAAGCGGCGCTGTCAGCTTGGGAACTGTATCGATCACGGCCTACTGAGGCGCTGAGCTGGGCGGCAGGTCGGTCCTGAGCGACCGTGGTTGACCCCTCGTTACCCCTCTTAATGGCCCGCTAATGGCCCGGCGAACATAGGTCCGCCCTATCTCTCCGTGCGGCCCACACTCTGCATGTTGAGATCAGCAGCCATACTGCAAACGTGGCGATCAACAATGTGACGGATCCTCCGTCAGATCCACTTGCGCTTATCAAGCAGACCGACTGGGCCTCGCTCGAACACGCGTTGGGTCCGGCTGACGATACCCCTGCCGCGCTGGCCGACCTCCTCCTTGGCACTCCGGAGGCCCAAGCCAAGGCCGTCCGCCACCTCAACGACCCGGTGCACCATCAAGATACTCTCTACTCCGCGACAGGCCCGGCAGCCTTGTACGTCGCTGCGATCCTCAGCGATCCGCGGACCGACACCTTGGTGCCAAGTCGCGAGGATGGCCAGTGGTATCCCTTACGTCAGGAGCTGCTGGAGTGGCTGGGATCCATTACTGACGGAGTCAGCAACGATGTCGAAGCGGTGTTGGTGCGCTTGGGCCTCCTGCCGGGGAAAGACCCGGAATTCACGGAAGTCCGGGCCCTTCGTCCAACGCTCTTCCGCGCCGTGGCCGCGTTCTTCCAAGACCCCAATCTCCCCGTACGGGAAGCGGCCCTCGCCGCAGCCGTACCGCTCTTGGACGCCCCCGAACTCGCCCACCATCAAGCCAGCATCGCACCAATCGTGCGCAGCGTTCTGGCTACCAGCTTGGACCGGGGCTACCAGGCCATCGCGGTAGGAGGCCTCCGCGCATGGGGCGAAGAAACCGCCTCGCTGGTCAAGCAGGAAGATTTGGAGTGCATTCTCTCGACAGCAGGAGGGTGCAGCGATGACCCGCCCTTTTGAGCCGCAGTAGTGCCCACATCGACCAGTGATGGTGGCCGGCCACGCCATCCGGTGAGCCGTGCTGAGGAACGAAGCACGGATCGTCGATCGCCCCAAGCATGTACGGCGTCCAGCCATGCAGTGGCGATCGTAGGGCTGCATCTGTGCGGCGGCGCGGCAACCCCGGTCGGCGCGTTCGATTGGTACGGCGGGGCGGCGTGCGGTGCCCGGCCTGGTGTCCCGCCGCCGTCCGGGACCGGCCCCCAGGCCGCACGCCCGGACGGCGGGCGGGCGGAGGGCCGGAGGTACGGCGGCGCGCCGCGCCGCCGCTTGATACCTAAGAGAACAACTCGGCAATTCGGCAGACCAGCAAGCAGATCCGAGTTGCGCTCAATCGAGTAGGTCAGGACGGCGGCTGGTTAGGGCTCTGCGGGCGGTTACGAAGCGTTCGTGGAACTCTTCGGCAAGTGCTTCCCGTCGGTAGCGCTGTCGTAGTACGCGGTCAAGGTCTCCGGCGCGGTTCACGAGATCCGTGAGGGATCGGCGGTCGATGTCGAATGCGGCTAGGCCTTCGTCGACTGCTGCGTCGAGTTCGCCTCGACGGGCGTGAACGATGCCGAGGTCTATGTGTGCGTCGGCGACTCGCATGGGGGCGTTTGAGGTGCCGTCTGGGCGGGTGTGCATCTGGATGGTTTCGCGGGCGTGTTCTTCGGCGCGGTCGTCGTCGGCGAGCCAGGTGTAGCAGGTGGCGGCGTAGAAGACCCACTTGGCGTGGTCGAAGACAAAGTGGTGGTCTGGGTGATCAGGCATGGGCAGGCTGCTCAGGACTTCCGCTCCGCGCGTCAGGGCGCGGTCGGCTTCGCGACGGTCTCCGATTCGGGCCAGGCCGCGGGCTTCTTGCAGGGTGAGTTGAACCATTGCGCTGCTGGTGCCGGCGACGGCCTGGCCCATGCGGGCGGCGGTGACGACGTCTTCGTAGCGGCCTTCGACGAGGGCGAACCATGCTGACATCTCGTGTGCCCAGCCCATGAGTTCGCCATGTCCGACCTGGCGGCCCATCTCGAACGCTGCCCGTCTTGCGGTCTCGGCCTCTTCCCTCTCCCCCAGGTCGTAGTGAACGCAGCCCAGCAGGGCGGTGAGCCAGCCGGTGATCACAAGCAGTTCGCGATGCTGATCAAGGGTGAGGCGTCCGGCAAGCAGACGGTTGATCTGCGCCAAGCGCTTCTGGGTGCGATCCCTGAGCGTGCCTGCGGGCACGACGGGATAGGCGCGGCACAACAGATCGACGGCCTCGGCAAGCGCTTCCAAGGTGCCGGTTCCGACGTCAGACGCCTGGAGTTGTTGGGCGAGTTCCATCGTCCCGTACAGGTCTGCTTCGGCTCGTAGGGCGTCGGCCGGGATGACCTGGGCCTCGATGAGGCGGCTGCCGGTCTGTTTGGTGGGTGAGAAGCCGAGTGCTTCCGGTTCCCGACCGGTCAGTTGCCTCAGTGCGAGCCGGTAGGGCGTGCGGGGCCATCGGACTTCGCCGGCCTCCCAGCGTCGGACGCGTTCCTCGTCGCAGGCCAGGCGTTCGGCGATGCCTATGGGGGTGGCGTTGATCTGGTCGGCCATCTGGGCGCGGGAAAGGTGTTTTTCGTTGCGCCAGGCCCGAAGCCGCACGTTCGGGATGTAGTCGGGCATCTGCGGGTCTTCCTCCCGGCTGGGGGCTCGAAAGGGGAAATGAGGGGGCCGTTCAGGGGTCCTGCAGAAACGCGGTTGCCGGTGGACTTGTCATCAAGCAACCACGGTACGTCACGCGGCCTCCCGCCACAGGGAACGCCGGATGAACGAGGAGATGGCGACGGTGACCCGGCCAGACGAGACAAGCAAGACGTCGTGCTGCCCCGCTTGCCGGGGACGCGGGATCAAGCTGCGTGACTCACGCCGTGCGCTCCTCATCGGCGACGACGACGGAGATCAGACCTTGAGTGGGGAGCAGGAGTGTCTCGACTGCCTCGGAAGCGGCCGGGCCGAAGGGAGCGTGAAATGAATTCGATCATTCAGGCGGTGGAGGCGGGTTTCCCGCAGCGCGAGGCCGAGGGCATCATGCTCGTCCGGCTGCGTGACCGGCTCACGGGCCTCGGCGTCAATGCCGAGCTGCGTGACAACAACAGCGTGCTTCTGGTGCACAGGCCGGTGGAAGGGCTGCCGGTGTGGGTGTTCGTCGGGTACGGCGGCGCCTACTACTCCTGGCAGAACGCCGAGAAGCGGCATCCGACCAGCGACCCGGAGGGCGCGGCGAACGTCCTGGCTGAGTACGTCGCCAGGTGATGACGGGCACGGCGAGGCAGGGGTGATCCTTTCCGAAGGGGGGTGAGGGTCACCGTCTGGTCTCGCCATGCCTTCCCCGGCAGGCAGTTGCAGTGGCATCCCCCGCGGCACCCTTCCCAGCCCGGTCGCTGCGCTGCCTGCCGGTTCTTCATGTACGGCTTCCGCTTCAGCGAACCACGTGGACAGCCGGCGGCAAGCCGGTTACGCTCAAACTTGGTAAAACAACCTGTCGGCTGTTGGACGGTCATGATGTCGCTAGAGTCCGTGCCGCCTAAGTATGCGCAGCTTGTGCAGACTCTCCAAAGGCGCATCGAGTCGGGAGAGTACCTGCCGGGCACGCTCCTGCCGAGCGAGAACCAGCTCATCCAGGAGTTCAGCGTCTCCCGTCCTACCGTTGTCGCCGCCCTCCGTGTGCTGCGAGAGCAGGGATGGATCGAGTCCCAGCAGGGCAAGGGCCGCTTCGTACGCGGCCGACCGGCGATGGCCTCCGTCGAGCAGAAGCGGCCCGGGCAGGCGTACCTGACCAAGCCGGAGACCGACGCCACGGGCGAGGTTGTCGAGGTGGGTGCGGTGACCGCCCCCAATCGGATCAGCGCTCTGCTCGATCTCCAGCCCAAGAGCAAGACGTTCGTACGGCGGCGTCTGATCACACGCGATGGTGAGCCGACCGAGTTGGTGTCGCTCTGGCTGCCGTTGGAGCTCTCCGAAGGAACAGATCTCACCAGCGGGGAACCCCTAAGACAGGGTTTCCGGGAACACCTCCAGGCGCGCAAGGGCGTCCGTTTCGATCACATCGTGGAGCAGATCACCGCTCGCATGCCCTCCCCTGACGAGGCCAGGCAGCTCGCGATGCCGAAGAACCAGCCACTCCTGGCTGTCTTCGGCGCGGTCCGCGACGCCTCCGGCCGGCCTCTCATCGTCGTGGAAGTCTTGCTTCCCGCCGACCGACACGAGCTGGAAGACGCCTACCCGATCGCCTGAGGCGACGCCTACCCTCCTGGGCAGTCATTGCCTCCACCGCTGCGCTCCATGCAATGGTTGGACGGCGAGGGAGACGGTACAGGGTGCAGCTTCGCCTCATGGGCCTGTACGGATCCCAGGACGAAGATCACGCATACCGCTGCGATGACGCCGAAGATCCATGCACCGACGCGCCTGTCAGTGAACGGGCAGATTCCCGTGGCGAGAACTGGCGCCGCAGCGAAGATCCATGCGGCTGCGGTCAGCCATCCGCTCACACTTGCCTGATCAACTTCGGGAAACGTCATGCTGGCCTCAAGCGCCTGCATGAGGCAGAGCGGTACCCCGAAAACCCAGATGAGCGCTAACAGCCCGAGGGCGATGCCGCTAATGGCGCCGGGCTCCGTTTCTACGGTCTCCACAATTGTGACTATTTCGTCCGATTTAGCGTGAATAAAGCACAGGGGATTCACGATTCCGCGCCAGAATTTCTCTTAGGCACTTGACCTAGCAAGTTTGAGCTGCGTAATCTCGGAGCATCAACTTGATAGGTTAAGTGCCTGTCAGTCAAGAGAGGAGAGCCGCCATGGCTCTGCAAGGCCCCATCCCCGTCACCTTCTCCATGGTCTTCCCGCACGGCTGCTACATCGTCGGCGAGGTCGAGCCCGTCAAGGACTTCGACGCCTCGTCCAACGGCCGGTTCGTGCAGGCCCGCGACAAGCAGACCGCAGAGCTGGTCTGGCAGGTCGCGGTCATGGACGGCGACCCGACCCTCAAGCCCGCCCAGAAGACCGTCGCGGTCAAGATCCTCGCATCGGTCCAGCCGGTCCCCCCACAACCCATGCCGGGGCTTCCGTTCACGCCGGTCGAGTTCAACGGCATCGCCATCACGCCGTACGTCAACGCCGCCGGCCGCCTCGCCTACTCGATCAAAGTTCGCGAGATGTACGCGCCCCGCCAGACTGCCCAACCCGCTCAGAACAAGGCTTCGGCCGGAAAGGACGCCGCCTGATGACCCGACGCCGTACCCCGCGCAACAGCGTGATCCGGCTGACCACCGGGCACGCCGCCCGCACCCTCAACCACCCGTTCACCCGCCGTGAGCCCGTCCTGGCGCTCGACTTCGGCGCCACCTCCGTCCTGGTCACCACCAGCGGACCGGTGACGGTGGAGGACCTGCAGTTCGCCCGCCAGCTCGCCCACGCAGCTAACCGCTTCGCCCGCTCCATCGAGCGCAGCTTCTACGACCTGCCCGACGGCAAAGGAGTCGCGGCATGAGTGCCCGCCCGTACACCTACGTCACCCTGTCCCTGCGACCGGAGTCCACGCCGCACGTCGGCGTCTCCTTCCACACGTCCGACCTCAAGGTTGGCGCTGGTCTCCTGCTCAGTAGCCCGCGCCCGTACCTGGAGCTCTACTCCACCGAGGCGAACGTCCACATCTCCACCACTGGGGCCGGCCCGGTCACCGACGCCGACCTGAGCACCGCTCGCGAGATCTTCACCGCTGCCGCTCGCTACCTGGCCGACTGCGAGCAGTTGCACGCCGAACAGGCCGACAAGGACGCCACCGCGGACACCACCGGCCCGGCGACCTGACATGAGGCGGGGCCGCTGGAAGCGGCAACTTCCGGCGGCCCCTCGGTTCTCCCCTGACTCCACATCACGAGAGGTTCCCAGCTTATGTTCAAGCGGCTGCCTGGCGACGAGGCGCGCAACCTCGTCTCCACCACGCCCGACACGGCCGTCGTCTTCCGCCCGGCCGTCGTCAAGACACCCGCCATCATCACCTTCCTCATCTACATCTTGCGCTTCCTGACCGCCCTCGTCCGCACCACCTGGCGGCATCCGATCGCAGTCGGCCTGCCGGTCGTCCTGGGTGTTGCTTGGTACTGGTACGGCTGGCCCGCCACCGCATCCATGCTCGGCTTCGCCGTCCTGTCCCTGCTCGCCTGGGCCTTCACCGAGCCCGACTCCTTCTCCCGCCTCGTCGGCTTCCGCCTGCTGGCCTGGTGGCGGCTGATGTCGGTCTACCGCCGACACTGGCAATCGGTCATGGACGTCTCCGGCCTGGCCAGACGCATCAACGGCCGCGTCTACCTACCTCGCCTGATCCGCATCACCTGCGACGGATGGGCCGACCGCATCACCGTCCGCATGCTTGCAGGTCAGGCGGTCAAGGACTGGTCCGACCGCCTCGACAACCTCGCCCAGGGCTTCGGAGCACCTTCCTGCCGGTTCGCGCTCATCAAGGGCGGCCGACTGTTGCTGACGTTCCCGCGCAGCGATCCCCTGGCCGCCCCCATGCCCGCCCTTCCCATCCCGGACGAACCTTCCGTCGGCCCGGTCGAGATCGGCAAGCAGGAGGACGGCCGACCTCTCCGACTCAAAGTCCACGGAACCCACGTCCTGATCGCCGGAGCGACCGGGGCCGGCAAGGGCTCCTTCCTGTGGGACACGATCCGCGGCCTGCTTCCTGCGATGCGGGCGGGTCTGGCCGAAGTCTGGGCGCTCGATCCGAAGCACATGGAACTGTCCCTCGGTCGAGAGCTGTTCCAAGGCCGCTACGCCGCCGACCCGTCCGACTGCGCCGACCTACTGGACGAGGCCGTCAGCGTCATGCAGAAGCGCGCCTCCCGCTTCGCCGGTCTCCAGCGCTCCCACACGCCGACCGTCGAGGACCGTTCGTCCTGGTACTCGTCGACGAAGTCGCGTTCCTGACCGCCTACCAGCCCGACAAGCACCTCCGGCAACGCATCTCCGCCGCCCTGGCCACCCTGGCGACCCAAGGCCGCTCAGTCGGCGTCGGCGTCATGGCCGCCCTCCAAGACCCACGCAAAGAAGTCCTGAACATCCGCAACCTGTTCCCCGACAAGATCGCCCTCCGCCTGGACGAATCCGAACAAGTGGACATGGTCCTCGGCGACGGGGCACGCGACCGGGGCGCACTCGCCGACCACATCTCACCGATTCCCGAGCTGGGCGCAGGTGTGGCGTACATGCGGCTGGAGACCTCACCCGAACCGATCCGAGTCCGCGCCGCCTACGTCTCCGACGCCGACATCCGCGACATGGTCACCTACTACCGGCAGGCCGCATGACGCTCACTCACCTGCTCGACGGCCTCCGCTGCGCCACCTGCCTCACCTGAACGTTCTCCGCCTCGACCCGGTCCGCGCCTTGGTCGAGTGCACCGAGTGCGGCCAGACCGCGCTCATCGTCCCCGACCCCGACGAAGGGAGGACCGCATGACCCCTGCGCACGACCGCGCACTCCCCCGAGCCGTCCGCCAGGCCATGCCGATGGCACACGACGTACTGGTAGAAGTCGCCAAGCAACACGGCGTCTGCATCCGCCCCATCCCGCTCAAGCGCCTCGACACCGTCACCGGCAAGTCCGAGATCATCGACGTACCGTGCGGCGCCACCCTCGACAGCAAATGCCCACCATGCGCCAAGCGCAACAAGCAGCTCCGCAAGGCTCAATGCCGCGAAGGCTGGCACCTGGACACCGAACCCACCATCACACCCGACGACCCGAACGAAGAGCAGCGCTGGCTCGTCGAGTTCCGCGCCGACTACCAAGCCCAGCGCGACGCCGCCGAAAAGGCCGGCGACGACACCACCGAACTCGACGCGATCATCACTGGCCTGGACGAAGAGATCAACGCCGCAGGAATGCGCGGCAACCTCCTCGGCCGTACGACCACCAAGCGCTCCCGCTCCACCAGACGACGGCAGGACGCGCCCGACCTGCCCAAGCGCAAGATGACCAACACCACCCTCGGACGCACGTTCCAAGCACCGGACGGCAAAACCTACCGCCCGTCCCTGTTCGTCACGCTCACCTTGCCCTCGTACGGCAAGGTCCGCGAAGGCGCACCCATCGACCCCGACACCTACGACTACCGCCGCGCCGCACGAGACGCCCTGCACTTCTCCAAGCTCATCGACCGCTTCGTCCAGAACCTTCGCCGCGTCGCAGGCTACGACATGCAGTACTTCGCCGCAGTGGAGCCTCAGAAGCGGCTAGCCCCACACCTGCACATGGCCATCCGTGGAACGCTCCCACGCGCCGAGATCAAGCAGATAGCCGCCGCCACCTACCACCAGGTCTGGTGGCCACAGGCCGACGAAGTCATCTTCGACGGCGACCACCTACCGGTCTGGGAAGACGGCACCGGCTACCTCAACCCGGCCACCGGCGAAGTCCTGCCTACCTGGGACGAAGCCCTCGACGCTCTCGACGAGGACGCCGAACCTCTCCACGTCATCCGCTTCGGCGACCAAGTAGACGTTCAAGGCGTGCTCGCCGGCACCCCGGACGCCGACCAGTGCATCCGCTACCTGTCCAAGTACCTCACCAAGTCCATCGGCGACGCCCTCGACGGCGGCCAGGCCCAGCAACAGCACGCCACCCGCATGCTGGACGCTCTCCGCTACGAACCCTGCTCACCCACCTGCCCGAACTGGCTCCGCTACGGCATCCAACCCAAGGGGGCCAAGCCCGGCATGCCCCCCGGTCACTGCCGCAGCAAGGCCCACAAGCCTGAGCATCTCGGCTACGCCGGACGCCGCATCCTCGTCTCCCGCAAGTGGAGCAACAAGACCCTCACCGAACACAAGCAGGACCGCCGCACCTGGGTCCTGGAAGCCCTCGGCCAGAGCGACGAGACGCCTGACCCACACCGCTACGTCTGGAGACCCGTACCGGCCGGAGACGCCAACGTGCCACCACTCGCCATCCGGCTCCTGCGCACCGTGGCCGAACGCCAACGCTGGCGAGCACACCTCAGAGACCTGGAGGCCAGAGCAGCCGGACAAGACCTTTCGGCAACCGAGGACATGGGGAGGGCCGCATGACCAAGCACGACGAACTCCTGACCGTCCGCCAGGTCCTCACCGAGCTCGGCGGAGTCTCCCGCCGCACCTTCTACCGCTGGCGCGAGATCGGCAAGGCACCAGAGGGCATCCGCCTGCCCAACGGCGAACTCCGCATCTACCGCAGCGACCTCGACTCCTGGCTCGAATCCCTCCGGAGGACAGCATGACGACCTCCTACAAGGTCAAGTTCTGGGACATCCGCACCAACACCAGGCCGGACGGCAAGAGCAAGAAGCCTCGGATCGTCTCCCACACCGTTCGCTGGACGGTCGGCAGCCGAGAGAAGTCCTCGACCTTCAAGACCAAGGGCCTGGCCGAGAGCTTCCTGTCCGACCTCCGCCAGGCGGCCAAGAAGGGCGAAGCGTTCGATGTGGAGACCGGCCTTCCGACATCGATGGTCAAGGCCAAGGAGGCTCGCACCTGGTACTCCTTCGCCGTCGCCTACGTGCACGCCTGGTGGCCCCACGCGGCGGCCAAGTCCCGGGAGGGGATGACCGACACACTCGCCACCGTGACCCGCGTCCTCGTCGGCGACGCTCCCAGCCGACCATCCGACGAGATCATCCGGCGGGCACTGCGCGTGTACTCGTTCTTGCCCGAAGATCGCAGGCCGACGCCGACACCGGAGATCGCACGGGCCTTGCGCTGGCTGGAGAGCGCGTCGCTTCCACTGAGCGCTCTGGAAGAGACCAAGCACGCCCGTGCGGCGCTGGAAGCCCTGGCGCTTTGTCTGGACGGCAAGCCTGCGGCGACCTCGACCTACCGCCGCAAGCGGGCCGTCTTCCACCACGTGCTCGAATACGCCGTGGAGCTGGAGGAGCTTTCGGGAAATCCCCTTCACAAGGTCAAGTTCCGCAAGGCCAAGGTGAGTGGCGAGGTTGACCGGCGCTCGGTGGTCAATCCGCGGCAAGCCCGCGAATTGCTCACTGCGGTGACCTACGTGGGACGGTCACGCGGGCCGATGCTGGCCGCGATGTTCGCCTGCATGTACTTCGGCGGCCTACGCCCGGCTGAGGCGGCCGGACTGCGGCAGAAGGACTGCCACCTCCCGGCGAAGGGCTGGGGCCTGCTGACGCTGGAGAAGACCAGGCCCCAGAGCAACAAGCGGTTCACCGACTCCGGGCAGGCCCACGACGAGCGCGGCCTGAAGCACCGGGACGTGAAGCAGACCCGCACCGTCCCCATCCCGCCCGAACTGGTGGCCATCCTCTGCCAGCACATCGCGACGTTCGGGGTCGGACCGGACGGCCGGCTGTTTCGCACTCGCACGGGCGGTGTGATCTCCGGATCGGCCTACGCGAAGGTCTGGCAGGAGGCTCGGACGTACGCCCTGACGCCTGAGCAGGCCGCGTCTCCCCTGGCGAGCAGGCCGTACGACCTTCGGCACGCGGCCGTCTCACTGTGGCTCAACGCGGGCGTACACGCCCCAGAAGCGGCCGAACGGGCGGGACATGGTGTTGACGTGATGCTGCGTGTTTACGCCAAGTGCATCGACGGCCAGCGGGACGTCGCCAACGGGCGGATCTTGGATGCGCTCGCTGCATGACCAACAGCCACGGCAGGCCCCCAGGACATCTCGGGGTCCTTTCGTCGTTTCCGGCCCTCGAAACCACCGCACCACCTGGGAAAACGGGCCTGCGAGCATTCCGCGTATGTTCCGCGAGCAGTGGCACAGGGCTGCTCTCGGCCGCCTCACCCTGCCTACGAGCCAAGACCGTCGATCATGCAAAAGACCAGGTCAACCCACAGATCGCCTGGTCCTGGTTGCGCGCCCTGCAGGATTCGAACCTGCGACCGTCGGATTAGAAGTCCGGTGCTCTATCCAGCTGAGCTAAGGGCGCTCGATTTAGTTATCTGACCAGGGACTCCGCGAAGATTCTGCCACAGAACCCCGTGTGCACGCACAGAGTAGAGCATAGGATCCGCAGCATGCCCCGGCCCCCAAAACAGGATAGATCACCACGCGTGCGCGACCTACTGGATTCGTGGGCTCTCGCCCTAGAATCCGCAAACCGCTCCGATGGCACGATCGCCTCCTACATGGCGACAGGTCGTCTGTTCTCGACCTACCTGGAGCATCATTCCATGCCCGAGCGGGTGGAGGGAGTCACTGCCGAGCAGATCCGCTCCTTCCTTGCCGCATGCCTGAACGGCTGCTGGAAAGACACCGACCATCAGTTGCCCTGCGACTGCGGAGTGCGCAGCAGCAGCCCCGGCAACGCCGACAAGCACTACCGAAATCTGAAGGCTTACTTCAACTGGGTGATCCGCGAGGGCGAGCGGACCGCCGTCCACCCGATGGTGAACGTCACCCGGCCCAAGGTGCCGACCGCGCCGACCGAGACCTTCAGTGACGACGAGCTCAAGGCGCTCCTCAAGGCGTGCTCGGGCACTTCGCTCGTAGACCGGCGCGACACCGCCATCATGCGCATCTTCATGGACACCGGCCTGCGCGTCTCCTCCGTGGCCGGCCTGCGCTACAGCAGCGACCCCGAACTCAACGATGTCCTCCTCCCCCAGAAGCTGCTGCGCGTCCGCCTGAAGGGCGGCGACATCATCCAGGTCCCGATCGGCAAGAAGACGGCCCGCGACCTCGACCGCTACATCAGGGCCCGGATCCGCCACATCGATGCCGAGTGCGAATGGCTGTGGCTGGGCAAGCGGGGCCAGTTCCAGAAGTCGGGTATCCAGCAGATGCTCAAGCGCCGCGGTGTCCAGGCGCAGGTGACGAACGTGCACGCGCACCGCTTTCGGCACACGTTCGCCGACGACTGGGCTGAGGCCGGCGGCAGCGACTCCGACCTGATGCGCATCGCCGGTTGGAAGTCGCATGCCATGGTGCGCCGGTACGGGGCGAGCGCGGCTGAGCGGCGAGCTCGGATCGCTCACGCTCGACTCTCTCCCGGCGACCGTATCTGACCGGACGGGTACACCGGACGAGCAAGGCGTGCGTCTTCTCTCGTCCGGACCTTCCGTCTCTGGAGTCACGCCATGCGCTTACGCACGGTCTGCTTGGCCGCAGTCGCCACACTCATCACCGGATGCGGGAGCATACTGCCCGTCCCCAAGTCTTCCCCGTCTGCAACGCTCGACATCAGCGGCACGATCGCAGTCCGCGGCGGGGTCTCTCAGAACGGCCTTGACGGGGAGCCCTGCACGACCACCGGAGCAGGATTCAAGGACATCCAGGAGGGGGTCCAAGTTGTAGTCACGGACGCGGCCAGCAAGACCATCGCTCTTGCCGCGCTTGGACCCGGCAAGATGCGCCGGCCGGGCGGCCCGGACGCCCTCGACCGGCACTGCGTCTTTCCGTTTGCGGTGTCAGCGCCAGCAGGTCACGACTTCTATGGCGTGGAAGTGAGCCACCGTGGACGCGTCCAGTTCACCGCGGCCCAGGTGAAGACGCCACTGGAGCTCACACTTGGCGATTGAATGACTCGCTAAAACAGCGGCCCCCGGACACCCAAGCCGGGGGCTTCCATGTAGCGGCGCTCAGCTCTTAGGCCAGTTCTTCTTGGGTGACACGTAGCTGCCACGCTTCTCGACCGTGAACACCCACCCCTGCTCGCGCAGGAGGGCTACCGCTCGGCGGACAGTTCCCTTCGCTACGTCGTACTGCTGCATGAGCGTCTTCTCGCTCGGGATCGGCGACTCAGGCCGCAACTCCCCCGCCCTGATCCGCTCGGCCACCTCGCCGGCGATCCGCTCATACGGCTTCGTCGCCTTCGACACGCGAGGCGCGTCCTCAGGGCCGACGAACGTCCCGCGGCCCGGCACGAGATAGACGACACCCTCGCTACGCAACAGCCGGAGCGCCTTCGTCGCCGTGATGCGCGAGACGTCGAACTCGTCCTCGATCTCCTGCTCGCTCGGGACGGCGTGGCCAGGCGGTATCTCACCGCTCTCGATGCGGCGCCTGATCTCGGCTGCAACCTGCTGATAGAGCGGCACGGGTCCCTCACGATTGAGCACGTGGGCACGGTAGATGAGCTATCTGGTGCCCTATTGAACCACTACATGCTTCTTGTCGAGATCTTAAGTGTTGCAGGACAACTTATATCTACCTGTAGACCAGATAGCTCGTCTAGGAGTACCTTCTTGGCATGGCCCTCCCCGACTTGCCTAGCCGGGAGAGCCCGGTCACCTCCGGCGGAGATGACGGGCCTCCCCCCGCTGTCGAAGACCTGTGTCACGACGACCTCTTGACCGGCACCCGCGCCGAGGACGAACTGCTCATCTTCGAGCGGTGGCGCCGCCTCACCGCAGCCCGGCTCCGTCGCAGCGTCACTCCCTGCAGACAGACGGGAGACCTGTGATGGGCTTCGTGTTCTGCCTGGCGTGCGGTGACAGCATCGGCGAGAACGCCTACGGGGAGTGGGAAGGCCCCACTGGCACCACCTGCCGCAAGCGCGCAGACGGCCATCTCGTCGAACAGGTCATCCCGGACCGGGAGGACCAGTGATCCCCCGCGACTACCGCGACGAGTTCGCCGCCATCGCTCCCGAAGGCGCCGTCTACTCCTTCGAGATCGACGCCGAAGGCGGCTGGTGGCTCACCGAGGCTGGCCGGCGAGGCCACCAGACGAAGCCGTGGCGACCCGCCGAGGACTGTGACGTGCTTGCCGCAGTGACTCTGCTCTACATGCTGAACCAGTTGGGGCCCGTGCCGATCACAGGCGAGTACGCCAGGGCGGCGGCGAAGCTCCGCATCTCCGACCAGGATCTACGCGTCGCGCTGATGCAACGGGCGTACGGCATGTACCTGCGCCACCTTCGGCGCTGACCCCTTAGACCGCCCTCGCCCTGGTAGCCGGAGGGGGATGCCGGGGCGGGGGCACTCAAGCCGTCCTTCGGGGAGGGCTCGCGCCGCCAGTTCCGCCGCTGGCGCTCGCTGCGGGCCGGGACCTCCCCAGGGACGGCCACCAACCTCCACAACCGAATAAGGACCTCTCGCTCAGGCTGCAACCCGAGCGAGAGGCCCTGCAACCGGACTCCCGTCTACACCGGAAGGCCCGATCAATGGGTGATCCTACGAGCCAGCCTGCGGGCGAGGCTAGAGACATAGCGGACAGCATCGAGTCCGCCCCCGAGCGCCGCGTCACCGACTGGGCCGAGCGCCGGCCAGTACGCCCCAAACTGTCAACCGGCGCCTTCCTCGCCGTGACCGGACTGGGCATCGTGCTGCTCGGAATCATCGCCGTCGCGTTCCGCGGATCGTGGACCGCACACCGCGACGCGGCGCTCGCGAGCCACTTCGACGCGACCGGCGCCGCCCTGTACCCGTTCGCCCCGGACGGACTGATCGTCATCGCACTGATCGCGGCGATGGTGCTCCGCCACACCCGCAAGGCCCGGCTCTACGCGCTGTTCGTGGTGGGGCTGTTCACCTTCACCTCGTTCGTGATCAACCACCTGCACGGGCTCGGCCAGTTCACCCGGAACCCCGTGTCCGGAGCCGTGCCGGACCTGCCGTGGCCGGTGGTCGCGCTGATCGCGGGACAGGTGATCGGCGCCATCTTCTTCGGCTCCCACTTGATCGTGTTCGCTCTCCGCCACCTGTTCCCCGGTACGCACGCCGACCAGCCCGAACACGGCAACGAGAGCACGCCCGAGCCCATCCGCGTTGAGGAGCCTGTACGGGTCGTGGAGACCGTACTGGACCCCGACCCCGAGGAGATCGCCAAGAAGGTCTACAGCGTCCTGCTCGACCTCGACCAAGCGGTCGGACGCGACAAGCTCGCCCGCGTCTGCGGCATCTCCCCGCGCGCAGCCGTACGCGTCCGCAAGGCGGTCGAGCAAGACCGCGAAGAGGCCGAACTTCGCCGCGAGGAGGAAGCGCGCCTGGAGGCTGAGCGCAAGGAGCGCGAAGCGAAGCTGGCAGAAGCCCAGCGCTACGCCGCCTCTGTGGCGGCAGCTCTAGTACATGGCCAGGAGTCCGTCTCAGAGACGCCCGAGGCTGAACCGACCGATGAAGAACTCACCGCCGGCCTGACTCCCGCCGAGGTGCTCGGCGGTCCGCCGATGTCGGTTCGACGCCGGCAGTGGCGCGAACAGCGTGACGCCGAGCAGGTCTCCCCGAACGGTTCAGCACCCCGCTCCACCCCGTGACCGGAGGCACGCCATGAACACCCATCTGCTGATCGCAATCCTGGCGCTGGTGGCCTTCCCCGGATGCACGCTGCGTGAGCCCACCGCTCAAGCCCGCACCCCCTCGCAGATCGCCGCCCGCGTGCGCGCGGCACGCTGGTGGGAGTTCCCCTTGTGGCCGCTCTGCGTTGGCCTGGCCCCGCTCGGCGTGGCCGGCTGGTGGGCGCTCCGCTCAGCCGTGTTCAACCTGTCAGCTGTGGCCGCCTGGTTCCTCGCCAAGGTCGCCACCGCCTTCTCCGCTGATGGACGCCGCTACAGGCTGGTCCGCACGGATGGATTGCGAGCGGTGTCCTCATGAGCCTGGAAAGCCGTCCCTTGCGTCTGGTGCGCAGCACCGACGACGCTCCCCCGCTCCCTGATGGCGACGAGCCTGGCAAGGAACTGGAGCAGATCGTCTACGACACCGAGATCGTCGAGGAGCCGACCGCTTCATCGCGCGAGGTGGCGGTCCGCAGGCCCGGCCCCCTCGTCCGCGTGCAGCCATCCGAAACCACCGTCAAGGTCGCCCGATTGGTAGTCCGTGAGGGTGTCACTGTGGCGCAGGGCTGGCACTCCTGGTGGGTGCGCGCCTGGGACGGGCTCACCCTCGGCGTCTACCGCAAGCAGATCCGCATCGCCGACGCCACCGGTAACGCCGAAGCGCTCGCGCTGTGGCAGGACCGCAAGGAGCAGGCGGTGGAGCGGCGGCGGGCCCGCCTGCTGGAGCTGCCGAAGGTCGGGCTCAGCGTGCTCAAGGTCGCGGTCAGCATCGTCGCCCTGCTGCTGGTGCTGATTCCGCTTGTCGCCCTGCTGGTGTGGATGACCGGCGGCAACGGGATCGACGTGTTCCGGTGGGTCGGCTCAGTCATCCGGTTCCTGTTCGACGCCATAGCGTTCCTGTGGATCCCCGCCCTGGTCGCCGCGCCGATCGTGGCCGTCGTAGCAGGGCGGCGAGAGGGGCGACGCAAGGACACGATCCCGCCTAAGTGGCTGGCCAAAGAAGCGGGAGAGGTCTCCGGAGAGACGTCCGGTAAGGACTCGATTCCCGATGAGAGTGCCATCCTGCAGGCACTCCGCCACCTGGAGCTTGCCCCGCTCAACAAGGCGTTCAGGGCAGGCTGGCGGCCCCGCTGGATCCTTCCGACCGAACGGGACGGCAACGGCTACCACTCCCAGCTCGAACTGCCGATGTCCGTCACCGTCGAGATGATCGTGGAGAAGAAGAAGACGCTGGCGCACAACCTGTCACGCTTCCCGATCGAGGTGTGGCCGACAGAGCCGCGCACCATGCCCGGCGTGCTTGACCTGTGGGTAGCCGACCAGGGCGCACTGTCAGGCTCCGTGCCCGACTGGCCGCTCCTGCATGGTGGCAGCACCGACTACTTCGCCAGCGTCCCTTGCGCTGTTGATATCCGCCGCCGCCCGATCAACGGCCGGCTGTTCGAGGCCAACTACGCGATCGCGGGAATGATGGGATCGGGCAAGAGCAGCCTCATCATCACCCTTCTGCTCGGCGCACTCCTGGACCCGCTGGTCGACGCGGACGTGTTCTGCATGGCCGACAACGCTGACTACGACCCGATGGCCCCGCGCCTTCGCACGCTCAGGACCGGGACTGGCGAGGACGTCGCCGAGCACTGCCTGGCGACGATGAACGACATCTACAACGAGCTCAGTGTGCGCGGCAAGGCGCTCAAGGAGCACGGGGTCCGGGCAGCGAGCCGAGCGCTGGCGGAGAAGGACGAGCGGCTGCGTCCCCGCGTGATCGTGGTGGACGAGTGTCAGGCGCTGTTCCTGCACGAGAAGTTCGGCCAGAAGGCGCTAGAGATCGCGGTGAAGACCGAGAACGCCGCCCGCAAGTACGCGGTTACCATCGTCTACGCGACACCTGAGGCGTCCTCTGACTCCCTGCCTCGCAGACTCATCGCCATCACCTCGAACAAGGCGTGCTTCGCCATCGGTGACCAGACCAGCAATGACGCCATCTTGGGCACCGGGTCCTACAAGGCCGGCATCTCCGCGGTCGGCCTAGAGCCGAAGACCGACGAGAGCCTCGGTGACGTCGGAACGTTCATGGGGCGCGGCTTCACCCCGAAGCCGAGCCTCCTGCGCTCCTACTTCGTCTCCCAGACCCAGGCCGTTCCCGTGGTGCATCGCGCCCTGAAGATCCGCGAGAAGGCCGGCTATGGGACGGGCAGGGCCGCGGATCTGCAAGCCAGGGACCTCCTGGACGACTTGGACGAGGTTCTGGGCAGTGATCGCGAGCGTTTGGCCGACCTGCCGGCCCGGCTGCGGAGGCTGGCCCCGAACTGGCTGCCCTACCAGAACCTGACCGGTATCGAGCTGAAGGACATCCTCACCCGCGAGTACGGCGTGAGGGTGACCAACCCGCACAACGTCCTCCATCTCGACCCTGCCGATTTGCGGCGAGTACGCGACCAGCGCAGGGCGGGTGAGTGAGGTGAGCGTGCCCCGAAAGGCGCTCGAAATGGCCCCTTCATCGCGCTCGCCTCACCTCTCCTAACCACCTAACCGGGCTAACAGTTCGCAGGTCACGGCCCACTTCTAGGCGCACTAACCCGCAGGTGGGATCACTAACCGTGTTAGTCGCTTTCGTCGCCTTCAGCTAACCGGACGCGGTGGCTGCGGAGGCTCCCCCGACCGGTTCGGGAGGGCGTCCGGAGCACCCCGCTCCTCCATCTCCTTCATTGCCGATCAAGAAAGAAGGCATCGTGTTCAGCTTCCTCGACAAGGTCGCCAACGCCGGCGCCCGCAGCACCATGCCGGCGGAGATGCTCACCCACGCCAAAGACCAGGGCCAGACCACGAACACGCGCAACCAGCTCGCTCAGATCGCGAACGGCTTCGGCGTGAGCCGGGACGCCAAGCGTGCGGCGTGGCAGCAGCTCGTCGACGCCGTCGGCGCGGACGAGGCCAAGAAGTTAGTAGCCCAGGCCGCCCACAGGGTGCGGACCTCTTTCTCCCGTTAAGGAGCAGCGATGAACCGCAAGAGGAAGTTCAGCCTGTACCTGCTGGCCGCGTTCGCGATCTTCTACCTATTCACCCGTCCCGCCCAGGCCGCCACAGCTGTGCACGGCGTCTTCGACGGGATCGTCCACGGGGCCAACCAACTGTCGGTGTTCTTCACCAGCGTCCTCGCCTGACAGGTGGCTGTTGCGGGTGTCCGCCACGACGAGGGGGCGTGGCGGACGCCCGGAGCAGCCAGCTCCCCAACGGAGGAGGACACCTGTGGGACTGTTCAGCAGCAAGAAGAGCAATGCCCCCGACCCGCCGCCGGTGCGGCCGGACCTCGTACGTGAAGCGCTCACGGCTGGCATGAAGTGGCTCGCCGGCGACCCTGATGGCGACGACTTCGTGGCGAACCGGGACCGGTATTACCGGGCGCTGAAGGGGTCCACCCAAGCGGAGGTCGACTTCGTGGAGGCCGCTCTTGAGCGGCACGGCTACCAGCCGTGAAACCGTCGGCCGGCTCACACACAGGACGCCGGCAAGAACCCTCTCTCGCACCGCTAGATCCCTACCCTCAACACGAGGAGACCACCGTGAGCATCGACCAGATCCGCGAGACCTGCTGGGACTGTAAGGGCGCCAAGGTCAAGGACGGCATGACCTGCTCGATGTGTAGGGGCACTGGCGAGATCACGACGACACCGCTCGTCCCTCAGCAGTAGCGCTCGACGGCTTGTGAGCCCCGGCCTTCCCACGATGGGGCCGGGGCTCACCCCTTGGCGGCCTCACGCAGCTTCGCCTGAACCTTCATCTTGTCGCCGGCCGGGAGATCCTTCCAGAACGGATGCCGGTGCAACGCCTCGACCGCCTGCAGCCGCTCCTCCCGCGCTGCGGCTAGGGCCTGACGCTGCTCGTCGCTCAGCTCCGCCTCCAGCGCGGTGATGGCGGTCGGCGCTGGCTCAGCGTCCACCAACTCCTGGCAGCGCCTCTCGGCCGCGTAGAACGCTCGCTGTGCCTCGATCAGGTCGTCGGGCAGTTCGTAGTCAGCCATGGCGGTCTCCCCCGGTTCAAATTGATGCGAAGGGAATCCTAGAACAGGACATAACGCTCTTCCGTTATAGACACGATCGGGAGAGAATCGAACACATGAGCGAGACGCGCGGAAACAGGCAGGGCCTTCACCAGCCAAGATCAGACGCCTATCCTGAGCCCATGCCAGTCTCAGCTCGCGACGTAGCAGCCGCCCTCCGCGAGCGGCACCCAGGACTGGGCCGCGTCCAGGTACATAAACTCCTGTACTTCGCCCAGGGACACCACCTCGCAACGTTCGGCCGGCCACTGTTCAGCGACACGATCTGCGCCTGGGACATGGGGCCCGTGGTGCCCACGCTGTGGCATGAGGAGAAGACAGGCGAAGCCTGGTATCAGGGAGTCGGCGAGGAGACGTACGCGCCTCCCCTCAGCGAAGCTGAGCTCAACACGGTCGGGTACGTACTGAGCAGGTACGGCCGACTGAGCGGCAAAGACCTGGAGAACCTCTCCCACAGCCAGGATCCATGGCTGGACGCCAACGAGCGCCGCATGCCGGGCGGAAGTGTCCGCATCGAGGTGGAAGCCATCCGAGAGTACTTCGCCGCAGCGGAAGACGCCGACGACGAGGACGGCATCCGGCTCGACTCCGACCAAGTACGCGCATGGATGGCTGGAGTCGAGGAGCGGCGTCACATCCCGCGCAAGCCAGACGACCCCGAGAAGCTCCGCGCCATGCTGGCAGCCGCCCGTGGCTACTAACGACGCCTCACCGTACAGGCTTGAAGGCTTCATCGAGTGGATGGAGATCTGGGAGAAGAACGAACCCGTCTCGGCCATCTCGGAGCAGAGGCGCATCGCTGTACTCGACTGGATCATGAGCAGGTTCAGCGACCCGTACGCTGGCGCACGTCGGGAACCAGTCGATGACAACTACTGGTTCGCGAAGATTCCGTGGACGTTCCACGACGGCCAAGTGGTCGTCTGCAACTTCTGGATCTACGAGTCGGAGCGGCGCGTAGTCTGTGACCAGATCGGCACACTTGGCTGGCCGGTATAGCTCGCCCGCGCGAATGCCCTACGGCGAGGACTCGGCGCTCTGTACCTTCATGGCCATGTCGAACCCGCCACCCGAAGGACTGCTCCTACTCAAGGGCAACCTCCTCGTTTGCCCCTCCTGCGGTGAGACCTACGGCACCCACGTCAACACCGCTTATGTATCCGCTCGCCGCGAAGACCGCGAACCGCAGGAAATCCATGTCCACGGCATCACCGGGGAAGTGAGACACGACAGCGAGGAGGCCCCAGTCGGGAGCAAGATCGGCGTCGGCCGGCGTCACCGCATCGCTCTGACGGGCTGGTGCGATGGGTGCCAGGGCGAGTTCGCCATCATCTTTACCCAGCACAAGGGCGAGACGTACGTGGAGACGCAGCTAATCAACACCGGGCCGACCTACGTGACTGGCCGCCGCAGTTCTCTCTGAGACAGCGCTCCCCGCATAACGCCAACAAGCCCCCGCCCGATCCGCGAGGACCGGGCGGGGGCTTGTCATTTCGGTGGCCGAACGCGGTTCACAGCCCTACCGTCGAGGCATGGACCGAGACCGTGACCACTTCGCACAGCTGACTACCCCCTCCGGCAGTGTCGTTGTGATCCCCAACCTCACTGCTGAACAGGCCCAGGGCGTGGCCGACCAGTACGGGCCGCCCGCCGATCCCATCCCCCGCCCAGTCGAAAGCGCCGACACGAAGGACTGCGGGCGGTGCGGAGGCCAGGGCTACTGGTACGAGACGGTCGAGGTGACCACTCCGTCCGGCGGCACGGTCACCACCCAGAAGCGCGTCAACTGCCGGCCGTGTGGTGGCACAGGCCAGGTCCCGAAGTAGCCGCTATACAACGCGAAGAAGCCCCGCCCAGTCCCGAAGGACTGAGCGGGGCGAAGCGTTTTGCGGCTGTTTGATTAGTTTGTTTCCGTGACGCCAAAGCGCATCAAACTCGGCTGGTCAGCCCTCTTGATGGACATTTGATGGCTGATCACCAGTACATCCACTTGGCGTGGCCTCGATGCCGGGTCGGCTCAGGCTCGACACCCTTCAGCAGGGCGAGCCGTACCCGCTGCCGTGCTCGGCGATCGTACAGGTTGCAGTCCTTGCCGATCCCAGCGAAGGAGCCGCCGTAGCGCATCCAGCTCATCCACGCTGGCCTGTCCTGCTTCTGGACCCGGTAAGGCATGGTGTTGTCGGTGCGGGACATGCGAACCCTCTCGGGCCCGCCAGTCGGTCTGGCGTGGCCCTAGTAGTCCGCGCCCGAGAACCTTCCACTCATGAGAGGCATCCTCCCAACATCCTCCTAAACGAGGAAGAGGCCGGGCCACCCGTAGGTGACCCGGCCCTCTTCGTGCTCAGCCTGTTACCGGAGTTCGGCGAACTCCGCGCCCTTACGCCTGTAGTAGTCAGCGACCCGCTGCTCTGGCTTCCCTATCGCCCACCTGGCGATAGGTGCTGCGTCCACAACACGACCATCACGCACGACGATCGCGAACGTGGCGTACGCGAGCGACACCCAGAACCAGCGCTCCATCCATCGGAGGCTAGTACGGGCGACCGACAGCCTTCTCAGCCCGCACGAAACCCGGAGCGGGGTCCGCGGCGGGCGTGAGACCGAGCGGCATCAGCACCATCAGCGCGGCGTTGAGCGCCACCAGGAGCGCAGCCTGCGTGACACTGGAGATGTCGAACCCGAAGGCCACGATGCCCGTCAGAATCGTCTGCACCGCACCGGTCAGAGCGCTGGCGACGATCGGACGAGTGGCGAACGCGACCCAGACAGCCACGACGCCGGCGAGGATCGTCACCACCGCATCAGCGATGGTCTCCGTCAGACCCCACGCCTGAACTGCGGGGACGGTGACGAGGAAGGCGAGGACCGCCTGAATGGCGTGCAGGATGACTGCAGGCTCACGACCGAAGATCTTCATGTCAGCCTCCTACTTGACGGTGTAGCCGCCGTTCCAGTCCCAGCTCTTGCTGTGGACGTCCGTGACACCAGACGTCAGCCACACCGTGTCCGCGTCGTTGTTGAAGACGTGACCCGCGGTGCCGCAGTCGACGTCGCTGTCCGCGAACAGCCGATACTCGCCGGAGGCCGTCTTGTAGTTGCCGCCCACACGGGCGCCGTTGAACACGGTCACGGTCTCGCCGACACCGAGCACAGCACCGGAAGCCTGACCAGGCAGAGCGTTGATCACGTACTTGTTGCAGGTGTGCGGGCCGCTGTTGCCGTGCGACCAGTTGTCCTGAACGACCAGGCCCGTGATGTCGACCGGCAGGCGGGAGTTGCTCTTGAACGTGACGAACTCGCGGTTGCGGTTGGCGAACGTGTCGCTGCCCATGGCGTCGGTGCCGACCTCCACGATCTGGAGCGCACCGATGGGCACGTCAGCGGAGGCCGGGATAGCGCCGACGAGACCGGCGGCGAGGGCGGCAGTGGACAGGACGATCGCGCTCTTGGTGATGCGCATTTTGAGGATGCTCCTCGGGGATGGGGATACAGAAGAGGCGGCCCCTCTGTGGGACCGCCTCGGGTGACTGAGAACCGTGCTCAGGACGACGTTTCTCAGTCGTAGATCAGTTGGTTTCGTCGTGCCAGCCGGGCACCAGGCCGTCAGCCCAGGCCCCAGCTAGAGACGTTTCAGCGTGCTCGCGTAGACCGTCTTGATCGACGGCACCGAGCGCGTCGTAGAGGGGGCCTTCAGGGCTGTTCCAGCGAGCCCACAGCCGGGAGAACAGGCCGTCGCTCACGACACCCTCAGCAGAGCCGCGTAGGTCAGCGGGCCCACCACGCCGTCATCGGCGAGCTTGGAGCGGCGCTGGAACGCCTTCACGTCCTCGCAGAGGGCGGCGTCGTACTTGGTGGACTCCTGCCACGAGCGCAAGCCCACAGCGCCGCCGTACACCTTCTCGTTGAGGCCGCCCCGGGCGAACAGCAGCGCCCGCACGGTCTTCACGTCGTAGCAGTCAGCGCCAACCGACAGAACGGGCAGAGCGTTCACGATGTCCTCCGTAGGGTTCTTGGCTGGCGCGTCGACGAGCTCGGCGGGCATGCCTGCGTTCACCCACGCCTGCAGCTTGGAGCCGGGGCATTCGGTCGGGTAGCGGTCACCGTGGCCGAGCTTCTTCAGCGGGCGCCCAGCCTTGCGGCAGGCTTCGTCGTACAGCCGGCGGATCGACCGCTTCGCCGCGTCGGTGGGGTCGTTCTCACCGATGTAGGCGACGCCGATGCCCGTCCTGTTGTGGTTGGGGCAGTGGGCGCCGACGACGAGCCAGCCGCGGCCTTCGTAGATGACGCCGTCGTCGTCGACGAGGAAGTTGTAGCCGATGTCCGACCAGCCTCGGGAGGTGCCCATGTGGAAGTCCTGGATCGACCTCAGCGTCTGCGTTGGCGGACCGTCGGTGTGGTGGACAAAGAACTCCGTCCTCGTCGACCAGGGCACCGTGAGCCGGTTCTTCGGGTCACGCGCGTTCCAGCCCGCCCGAGTGATGACCTTCACAGCGCCTCCTTGTGCTTGCGGCGCTTGGCGCGCCAGGTCTTGAGGATGATCAGAAGACGCCAGCCGAGCACCACCGGCAGGCCGACGAACGCGATCGAACGCAGGGCGCGGATGACGTCGTTGTCGGGGAACCACACCCGCAACGCCCACAAGCCGGCCAGGACCGCGAGTTCGGCCTGGAACGCCATCACATGCCTGCCTGCGGCTGTCTCCCACCAGCGGGCCAGCAGCGCCTGCGAGACCACACAGGCGAATGCGATCAGGGCCGTGACGACTAGGAGGACGTTCCCGATCAGAAACAGGGGGTCATGCATGGCCGCCTCCGAACGCGTCGTCCAGCAGGGCGGCGAACCCGTTCGCCTCCCGCAGCTCGCGCAGCCGTTGAGTGATCGACCGGATTCGTCTGGCGCGTTCGCGTGCCTGCCGCAACTCCTGCTGAGCTCGGAGTTTCGACTCGGCGGCTTCCTGCTCGGCGCGTCTCATCTCTTCCTCTGGCGTCATCGCTGAGCCTCGCTCTGGCGCTTGCGTATCTCTTCCAGCAGCGCCATTGCTGTCTGGCTGCCCTCGGCCGCGGCTTGCAACGCTGCGCGGGTTTCTTCGGCGTGACCTTTACGGGTGAGGTCGTGCGCCTGCCGCTCGATCTCGTACAACTTGCGCCACTGCTCGGCTTCCTTGGTGAGCCGGTCCACAGACGGTTTCGGCGCGATCCAGCCCTTGAGAAAGAGGACGAATGCGAGCCCAGCAAGACCGGCGTTCAGGAGGATGCCGATGATGTTCGGGTCCTGCACACGCGTACCTTCGATCTTGAGTTGGATTGGGGTGCCGTCCCGCCCGCATCCTCAGCAGCGGGACGGCACATCTATGAGTGACAGTGAGGCCACAGGGCCGACGACTATGAGGGGCGAGAGCGGCCGTGGATAATGATCAGGTGATGTCAGGACTCGTGTGGGTTTTACTCGCGGCGGCCACCGTGAACACCTTTCTGGGGGCCTACACCGTGATCAAGGGCCATCCGCCTGCGTGGATGTCGCGGCGCTACAAGCGCCGTCCAGGGCGCCTCACCGGCTGGGCGAATCTCCTGACGTCGGTGTTCATCGCGCTGCTCGTCATCAACATGTCGGGCGGCGTTCCGCTGGACGCGAGTCTGCCGTTGATCGTGATTCAAGCCCTGTGCGGCTTCGGAGCCCCGGTACTGATGATGGTCGACCGGGGCGAAGCGCAAGCCCACGCGGACGGCCACGAACGGGTGGGTTAGACGATCAAGCCGTTGAGCCGCATCGTCGACAGGAGCGCGTTGAACCTCGACTTGGTCTGGTTCATGAGCGCCTGCTCGAAGCTGCTGTAGGTGGAGCCGGCGTCGCCTGCGGTGACGTCTCCCGGGTCGCCGATAGTCGTGGGAGGGCGAAGCTGCACCTCCGAGCCGTTGCCGCCCGGCCGGAACGTCAGCCGGCCGCCCTTGATGTAGATCCGACCATCAGTGGCTGGCATGCTGCCGGTGTCGGGGGCGGCCATGCCGCGCATGATCCACCCTTGCGACGCCTCGGTGAGCGCGGGCCGTGACTTGAGCTGCGCTTCCAGGTCCTCGACGCGCTTCTGCAGGGCCCGGATCTCGCCCATCAAATCGTTCGGGAAAACGTCAGGCACCCGGGGCCTCCTGTCCTTCCAAGACCAACTGGGCTTCTTCCTTGCCGCTGTCACGGGAAGTAGGGGTGACGCGCATCCCGATCACTCGGCGGAGCCTGGACTCGCGGACGTGCCACTCGTTGTCCAGCTTGATCATTGCTGTGTCGCCGAGACTGTTCGGCGTGAGCGTCGGGTTGGCGCCGAGAGCGATCGTCACCTGATCCACCCGCAGCGCGCCGGGAGCTCGCGCTGCCCAGAAGGCGGCGTAATCGTCCAACGTGGCCTGCACGGTCGCCGTCGGGTACGAGATCGTCCGGTCCAGCCTCGGCCACCCTGCGGCCAGATGAGCGGTCGCGGCGGCAACGGTGGACACGAGCGGAGTCGCCGACGTCGAAGCGTCCGTCGAGATGGACGAGCCGCGCGCCCGCCACCTCGTCGCCCCTCGCAGAGCGTCGATCTCCTCCGACCATTCCAGGATGTCGCCGCCGTGAGAGGAGTCGACGAGGACGTGCTGCGGATCCGACTGCCCGAGCGTCGGGTAGCCCCACCGCCACTGCCGCTCCAGCACCCCCGAGTTGAGAGCTAGGTCGATGACCCATTCGAAACCGTTGTCGACCTGAGCCAACTCCACGAGCCGCTGCCCGTAGGTGCCGCCCTCCGAGTCCAAGTAGGAGCGGGTTCGTAGCACCCCTGAGGTGCCGGCCTGGAGCACCAGTCCGATGTTGGCGTTGGCCTGCGCCATCGCGTGGCTGAGGAGCTGCCGGGCGATCTCGACCTGATCGATACCGGTGTAGAACAGGTCCGTCTGGATCTCGACATGGCTGAGATAGGCGTCCAGAGTGGAGCCCCTGAGCTGCACAGTGGGGATGCCGCGGCGGGACCGTCCGATCGTCGCCGCCGTGATCCAGTACTCACCCCATGGGACGCCGTCTCTGAGGATCTGGCAGGAGATGACGCCAGGCCCGCGATCGAGGACGGTGTCGTCGAGCGGGATGATGTCAGCGACCTGCGCCCGTACCTTCCGGTTCGGGATCGGGATGCTGGCCGAGAACGAACCAGCCTGAAGGAGCCGCTTGTCGAACGAGACGCCTTTCAAGTCCAGGTCGCCCAGATACTGCCGGTCAAGGACTCGGATGAACGAGTACCTGTAGCGGGACGTGCCGCGGCCTGGGGTGAACGGCTGGCTCGGCGGCGGGTCCGGGACTTGGGCTGTGGACGCCTCCACCACGACGACCAGCGCCGCACACGCCAACAGGGTCGTGCTAGCCAGGTGGAATTGCTGCCCCGTGGCCGTCGTGGACACGACGTTGCGCCACACGACCTGCCCGGACACGTCATCCTCGGACTGGATGTCCGCCAGCTCGGCGAACCCCACCGGGACCGACCACGACACCGCCGCATTCGACGGAGTACCGGCAGCGAACCGAAACTCCAGCCCGCTCGACGTGGCCGGCACGATGCTGGGCGAGATCGCCGCCTGGCTGTTCGTGAACGCACTCCCCAGCCCCACCTGCGGCTGAGTGGTGACCGCGCCGGCGATCGCGACGACGACACACACGCCGTCGGCGGTGCCCCCCTGTGTGATCGTGTACTGGGCGGGTTCGGCGTTGGTGCCGAGCCGCCACCACACGTCCACCGCCGACAGGACCCCGGCCAGGCCCTCGATGTGGCCGATCCTGGTCCAGGTGCCGCCGCCCGAGAGGTTGGCGACCCCTCCGCCGTCCACCGTCAGGAAAGCGAGCAAGCTCATCCCGGAAGTGACGCCGGCGGGGGCGTTGACCTGCCACGCCCCCGTTTGGCCGATGCCCTGCGTCCATGAGCGGATAACGGCGGCCAACGATCCACCGCCTCACCACGTGTCGTGCAGGTCAGAGAGTGGCGTCGCGCCAGAAGAAGTCCGCGCCCTCGCCGCCACCCGACGTTGCGGTGTAGAGGATCGTGTTCGAGCCGGGGCCTAGAACGAAGTCCTGCACCGGCACTGAGGAGCCGGTGAGCGCACTCATCTTGGACACGCCGGCCAGGGTGATCGTCCCGCCGTCGGTGTCGATCTCCAGCACCTGCCCCGACGTGAGCGTGATCGACAACTGCAACGTCCGGTCCGACGTCTGGTTCGTTAGCACCGGATTAGTAACCGGCCCCTCGATGCGGATCAGCGGATGAGACGCGGCGTTACCTGCGTTGCCGAGCCCGGTGGTGGTGTTCAGCGGGACGGTCACGCCGTACCGCTCCAGCGAGTACCGGCGAGGATCCGCACACGCGATCAACAGGCTGACGGTCGGCAAGCCAACGTTGTAGTCGCCATCCAGGTCGATGTCGCGGGCGATGACCTGCCCGTACGCGAGCGTCGGAGCCCCATACGACTTGATCACCAGCGGTAGCGGATCCTCCGAGTCCGGGATGCCGGTCGCCGCCGCGAGCTGATCGATGACGGCGTCGATCTGCGTCGGATCCGCAGCCGAATCCGGCTGCAGCTTCAAGGTCACCAGGCGCTGCTGGGCGAGCTTTCGCGCGTCCCACGCGCCGTGCCGGTTCGGTCTCTCCTCGTTGAGGTTGTCGATGTTCGGGGTGCCCATCCACCCCTGCACCGGCAGCAGCACTCTGACGCTCGTGCTGGGCCCCCACAAGGTGCCGTTCCACTCCACCTCGCCGTTAGCCCCGGTAAGACTGTCTCCGGGTTTGATCGGGACGGTGACCGAGATCGCCGGCCACTCCGAGACGCTCTCGAACGGCGGGAGGGTGAACACCTGGTCCCGATGGAGCGTGATCGCCGGCCACTCGCTGATCGACTCGAACACCGAGAGGTTGACGTTGGCGTTCGGGGTGACGACGCTGACCGCAGGCCACTCCGACACCGACTCGAACGGCACCAGCCCGATCGGCCGATCCCACATGCGCGGGTGGCGGACAACGATCGGACGGTTGGGATATGCGCGTCCGGAGCGGGCCACCGGTCACCCCCTCACCAGGATGCGGCGCGATGCACAGCGGTCGGCGGCGTCCAGACACGGTTCGGCGGAACGGGTTGCTCCTCGATCACCTCGACCGCGATCCACGTCCACGACGCCGCCGAGGTGCTGAAGGCGTCGAAGTTGAACGTCACGCCCGTGCCGATCACAGCGGTGTTGGCGGCCTTCACCACACTCATGCCGGCCGTGTTGATGCCGCGCACCCACACCTGCTCGTCGTCAGTGGAGGTGGGGGCGCCACCTGCGGCGGTGTCGCGGGCCACGGCCAGGCCGCGGCTGTTGGCCACCGTGCTGTTGTAGCCGGTCGGGCTGATGTTGTTCGTGGTGCTGCTGCCCGATCCGGTCGCGCCGATCGGTGTACCCAGCCCGGCACCGGTAACCACGTAGACGCTGAATCCGCCGACGAACGTGGCCGCCGTGTCGCGCGCCACCGTCACGGTCATCCCCGTACGAGCGTCCGGAACTGGAGCAGTCCAGATCGCGTCCTTGGAATCGGCGGTGATGTGCCGTTGAGTCCACGTCAGCGCGGCACCCGAGTTGGACAGCGCCGCCAGGCCGCCGATCATCGTGCAGGCGACCAGAAGGCTCTGTGCGGGCGCGTCGAACGCAGCGGTCGACAGGGACGTGGCCGAGGCGGTGGATACGAGCGGCGGCGACGTGGCGATCGCGATCGCCATCAGCAGCGCTCAAACAGCATGCCAGCGCGCACATTGACCGTTGCGGGGGCCGTGCAGCGGATCGCGAAACCCTCACCGAGCGCCGAATCTGGCGTGTCCCCGAGGGGCCAGTCGTAGAAGACGACGCCACCGTTCGGGGTCAGCAGGAACGACTCGATCACCGTGAGTGCCGTCGGCTCTGTCGTCCAGTTCTTCGCCGCAGTGAAGCCCGTGGCGGGGGCGCGCCCATAGGCTTGCACGATGCCCGGCGTCGCCAGTGCCGTGCTGTTCGTGCCAGGCGCGTTCGCGCTGAAGGAGCACAAACACACCTCGACCACCACGGGAACCGCCGAAGCGGTCACCCCGTCGAAAGAGACCCGGAACTTCTTCAGGTCCACGCCGTGGTTCGCCGTCGTCGCCCCGGACTTGACGCCCAGGATCGTCTTCGCTGTCGCCGCCCCCAGCGCGACCGCGCCTTCTGTTGTGATGCTGTATCCGCTCTTGGCCACGAAACGGCCTCCTTACATGCGAAAACCCGCCATCAAGGGCGGGCGTTGAGGTCGAAACGGGGGTCAGGCGGCGTTGCGCAGCACGGTCCGCCACAAGCCGGTCGTGTCAGGCGTCACTGTGTAGGTGCCGTCGCTGGAGTCGTAGGTGGCGCCGAACCAGCGCAGCATGAACGCCCTGTTCGACAGGCTCGACGCGTACACGAGCAGAGCGTCAGCGGCGATCGTCGCCGACGTCCACGACACTGCGGAGAACCGCCATCCGACCTTGTTCGCCGCACCGGCCAGCTCGGCAAACGACACGACGGTGAGGCTGCTTCCGCCCGCTGTGTATCCGGGCCCGGTCGTCTCTCCCGAATTCCACGGCGCCGTCCCGTAGGCCGGGCTGACCTGCGAGAAGTCGGGGGTGACGCTGCCCGTCCACAGCGCGCCCTTGAAAACGCCAGGCGTGGTGCTGCCGACGTCGATGGTGATCTGCTGGCGGACGACCTTGATAAAGGTGTCGTTGAACCAGCCGTCCTGAGTGATGGCCATGACGCTCCCTCAGGCCAGGTTGATCGTGACGTGCTTACGCTGCTTGCCTGACGGGGTGGTCTCCTCCGTCACGATGTGGCCGGCCGTGTCCCGGGTGGCCTTGAACCGGCCACCTTCAGGAGTCGGCCCCTCGGCCACTTCGTCCCGTGTGGCGGATGTCCACCCGGAAGGCCGCGTCTGGATGTTCTTTTGCCGCAGCCGCTCCGCGTACGGGATGTCCTCGGCTTCGTTTTCAGGCATGGCTGAGCCCGCCCTCCTTCGTTGATGTTGGTAAGGGCGGACTCAGCCGCGCGTGTACAGGTCGGCCTTGGCCCACAAGATGTCGGAGTCGACCGTCTCCTTCACGGTGGTCCCGTAGAAGTTGACCGTCTTGGTCACCTGCGGGGCGACGCTCGCACTCCCCGAGCCGTTCGAGCCCGCGCCGTACGAGCCGCCCAGCCCGCCATAGCTGCCCGAGATCTGCTGAGGCTTGGACACCTTCGACGCGTTCACCGGGCCGCTCGCATACCCAGAGACCGGCTGAGAGCCAGACACCATGCCGCCGGCCGGCTTCTTCGTCGGCTGGTTGCCCGCGATGAACCCGCCGCTCTTGCCCTTCAGTGACCCCATCGACTTGGTAGCAGTCGCACCGACCGCCCCGCTCTTGGACGAGCCGGCCTTCGTGGAGCCTGTCGACTTCTTCGCCGACGCCCCGACCTCCTCCTTGATGGAAGCCATGGTCTGCGTCAGCTCGTACACGCTGCCCGTCAGACCATCCACTGAGCCGGCCACTGTCGAGGACATGTCCGCGACGCCAGTGCCGAGCAGGTCGATGCTGTCCCCGATCACCTGCGATCCCGACAGCCACGACTGGTCAAGCTCCGCCGCCGACGCCCCGACCTTGCCGATCGAAGACGTCAGGCTGCCCGCCTGACCCATCGTGGATTGCAGGGACCCCATGACCGCCTGCAACCCGCCGGCCACCTGCATGCCGCTCGCGTCGATCGTCACCGACAGATCCGACAGAGACTGAGCCGCCTTCTGGTTGCCGAGCTGCAGGCCGAAATCGTTCGCGACCTGCGCAAGGATCGCGATCGCCCGGTCCCGGTACTGGGACGCGTACGGGATGTACGCCTCCTTCCCGGCCTCACCGAACACGGTGTTGCTGCCGGACACGAACGTCGCCTGATTCGCGACCATCGGCTTGATGCCGCCGGCTGCCATCAGATCGGCGCCGCCAGCCTGGATACCGCCCGCGGCCTTCTTCTTCGGTGGCGTTGACGGGGCCTTGATGCCGATGGGGATGTCGTACGGCTTGATGTACGCCTGCAGCAGGTCGTGAAGCTTCTGCTGCGCTGCCGTCGTATCAGCCGTGATCTTCAGTTCCTTGGACTTGAGCTGCGCGAGGACGTCTCTGAGACCCTTCGCCGAGCCCATGGCCTTGTCCGCGTCGGATCGGGAGATACCGTACGCCTCGGCCAGCTTGAGGATCTGCTCACGGGCCTCGCTGTTCTTGCCAGCCAGAGCAGCCAACTGCGGAAGCTGCTGCAGGATGGCGCGAGTGCCGTCGGTCGTCCGACCGCTCAGCGTCTGCGCCCCGTCAGCCGCCGCCTTCACCTTGTCGATATAGCTGATGAACTGCTCGCGCGCTGCAGCGACCGCTGCCCGCTGCTTGTCCGTCATGCCGGCGCTGATCTCCAGCTTGCCGTTCGCAGCCGCGATTGCCTTCTCTGCCTCGTTGAATGCCGCCTTCAGGCCGTTCATCGCCTGGATGGCGTCCGTCCGGTTAGCGAAGGTATCGAGCGTCGTGTTCAGGCCACCCACCTTGTCTGCCGCACCGCCTGCCGCACCGCCCATCGACGTGAGCGAATCCCCCGCCGCCTTGGCACGGATCGCGGCAATCTCCTTCTGGTGGTTGAGCTTGTCCAGCTCCTCGCTGAGCGCGTCAACCCTGTCGCCGGCGGTCTTCCCAGCGCTGGTGAAGTAGATCCATTCAGCGATATTGGCGCCTTGCTGAGCTTCCTGCTCCTTCAGCGCCTTCGTGACTGCCGCAATCTGCTGGTCGAGGTTGTCGCCAGCACCGGCCTTGACAACGTCAACGAACTTACCTGCAGCCTCCGTGGCCGCCGCAAATCTCTCTTCCAGAAGGATCAATCCGCCTGCAGTCGCGGCTCCTCCAGCGATGGCACCGACGCCGCCGAGCTTGTCCCCAAGACCGCCAACTGCATCACCGAGCTTGGACGCTCCCGTCTTGGCCTTATCGAATCCGTCCCGCAGGGCGCCAAGCTTGCCAGGCATGTCCAGAAAGAACCGTGCGATCCCAAGTCCGGCCTGGGCGGCCTTGATAGCAATGATGGCCACAGCGATCAATCGGATGTGCTCAGGGTCCATCCCGGCCGTCAGCTTGGCGAGAAGGCTAAGGCCGCTGAAGGCACCCACACCGAGCGGGGCGACCGCCTCGCCAATGTTGCCGAGGGACTTGGCGAGGTTCTTCGCCAGCTCCAGCACCTCGGGAGCGTTCTCCTTCACGTAGGCGATGAACTCGTGGAACTCGGGAGAGTTCTTGAGGTTCTGTCCCCACTGCGAGAACGCCAGGCTGGCCTTCTCGATCCCGCCAACGACTGTGGGCGTGAAGGGCAGGAACGCGTCGATGATCCCGGCTACCCCGGTGGTGACGTTGAGGAACGAGCGCCCCAGGCCGGTTAGAGCTCCGGGAACCTGGGTGTTGAGATTGAACAGGAACTGCTGCCAGAACGGGCCGGTCAACGCCTTCTCGGCGTCCTGTCCAAGCGTCAGGAAGGCGGCGCTGGCACTCTTGGCGAGCGGACCAGCTTCGTTCAGCCCCAGTCGCATCAGGTCAAGCCCCTGAGCGATGACCGGGAACACGTTCGGCTCCAGGCTGCGCTGCCAGGCGACGTACTCGTCCTTGAACTTCTTGATGTTCTTGGCGAGCTCGATCTCCTGCTTGTTCAGGCCGGCGAACGCGTCCGCCAGCTTGGACGCTCCACCGCCGCCGCCGGACATCGCCGCCTGCTGCTGCAGGTGCAGCTGCTTGAGCTGTGCTTCCGCCTGCGCGACCTTGTCCTGGGCTTGCTTGAGCTTGTCCAGGCCGTCCTGGTACTGCTTGGTGCCCTTGACGCCGGCCTTGTTCGCCTCTGCGGTGTCCTTGCGGGCCCGCTGGGTCTTGACCTCCTGCTCGCGACTGCGCTGCTGCGCCTGCTCCAGCGAGAGCATCGCGCGCTCAAGCTCAAGGTCAGACGCCTTGCCCTCGTCATGCTTCCCCTGGACTTCGGCCAGCCGAGCCTCGGCCTCGCGCACGGCCAGAGCGGCGTCCTTCTGGGAGAGGATGCTGCGTTCGAGGCTGAAGTTCATGTCCTCCAGGGCTCGCCTACCAGCCTCGCGCGCCCTGGTCAGGTCCTCCTGGGCCGCCCGCTCCTCGTTCTGGGCGTCCTTGAGTCGGCGCTCGGCCTGCTCCAGTTGCATGGCCTGCTGAGCCGCCTGAGCCGCGGACTGGCCAGCACCGCCTGTCGCACCGCCCGCCGACTTGGCCGCCGACTCTTGGGCCTTTAGCGCCTCGTTGATCCGCGACAGAGCAGGGACCGCCACGGCACCGAAGGCTGCAGCGCCCGCGCCAGCTGCGGCGAACGCACCGCCAAGCGCTGTCACGCCGACTGCGAGAGTCGTCACTGCAGGCAGGGACGCGAGAGCCGCGCCCACCATGGCGATGCTGCGCAGCGCGCCGGCGACATCTGCGTCTACCTCGACCCGCGCGTCCTTGCCGTTGAGGCGGGACACCTCAGCGTCCACGGCGCGCAGCTCGGCGAGGGCGGCGCCAATGTCGGCCTTGACGTTGATGTCGGTCTCGGCGCGCTCCAGCTTCTCCAGCTCGCGCTCGATCTCCTGGATCTGCGCCATCGCGTCGGCAGCGCTGATGTCGATGCCGATCTTCTTGTCGCCGAGCGAATCCATTTGAGAGCGGAGCTGCGCAAACTTGATCTCGGCAGCGGTCGAATCCGCATCGATCTTGATTTTCGGTAGGGCGCGAGTCGCCGCCTCCAGGCGCTGCCGCATCCGATCGGCCGAGGCGCCCGTCTCCGTCATCTGACGGGACAGGTTCTGCGTCTCCCCCTTCGCCTCCCGCATGCCCGCAACGAAGCCGCTGACACGAGCACGAAGGTTGATCGATATGGAGCGATCGGCCACGACCCACCGCCCCTCAGATCACGATTTGAGCCGTTTGAGTCAGATGGGGTGATGGAACGTGGCATCATCGCTGCGGATCGGGGGATCCGCGCGACATCAGGAGTGCCAGATGCCGAACATTGGGCCGTCCGAACTCATCGTCATCGCCATCGTTGGTCTGCTGTTCTTCGGCGCCATCGTGGGCGCGACGATCTACATCAGCTCTAAGCGCGCCCGCCGCCGCTAGGACACCTGTTCCACGTGATCGAGCAAAGCATCAGGTCGGACCGTCGGCTTCTTAGCCCGCTCGTCTCGCGCCTTGATTCGCTCGTCGCATCCGTAACAGCGGGCCGGGTCCGGCACGTGGAAGCTGTGAACAGGCTCGCCGTTCTTCATCGCCGTGGTCTCCTCCAACTGGAGGCCGCAGTTCGGGCATTTGCCTGCGACCCACCGCCGCCACGCCTGCGCCCACGACACGTCCTCGGGCAGCCAGCGAGGTTCCCACGTCGTCACCGTGCGAACGAGCCGGTCGCCCTCGTACACGAACTCCGTCGTAGCCTGCGGTTGGCGTCCCAGCAGTTCACTGCGTGGGACGCCCCACATGGCGGCTACTTCGAGCTCTTCCTGGAGGTCTGAAGAATCGCGGAGGCGGCGAAGGAGAAAGGGACGTCCACCGCCCGCTTGTTCACAGCGAAAGCGGCGACGTACAGGCTCTCCCACTGAGCGTCGGTCAGCTCGTCAGCGAGCAGGCCGGCCTCCTCCGGAGTCATCTGGTGGGAGACGCAGCAGGCGGCCACGAGCTGGACGGGGAACAGTTCCCAGTCGACGTCGGCGCCCTTCTCCCGCTCCTCGTCGCTCGGCGGGCACGCCGCCACGAGATCGGAGTACTCCTTGCGGGGCAGGCCGCGGAACTTGAACACGGTGGTGTGCTCGCGCATCCGCTCGCGCAGCTCCATGATCTGCTGCGCGATCTGGGTAGCCATCGGGTTGGCTCCCCCGGCCAGCGTGCCGTCGGCGGGCTGGTCGCGGGCGATCTGCAGGTCTCGCTCCAGGTCCTCGAACTCCGCCTGAAGGTCACCGGCCAGGCAGATCGACACCGTCTTCTCCGGCCGCTTGACCCGTCCGATGATGTCCGCGATAGCCGCAGGCGTGGTCGAGGTCACGCGGCCACCGTCGCCTCAGTCGTGTAGGTCCCGCTGGAGTACAGCTTGAGCTGAACCTTCTCATAGCTCTCGCGCTCGGGAGCCATGGGTCGGCGCTCGCCGCAGGTCACGGTGTAGACCTCGACCTTCTGCGAGGCGGCGTAGCCAGTCGCCGCAGCCACGCCACGCCGCACCACGAGATAGCCCGCCGTGCCGCGGGTCATAACCGACCACATGCGGTCTGCGCCGGCGGAGCTGTCCCTGTAGTACGTGAGCTCGATCTGGGCCTTGCTGCGACCGGGCGACTCGAAGTCCTGGGTCGACGCCAAGACGTTCCCTTCCACCGTTCCCTCATCGAACGAGATGTCGAGACCGTCGTCGGTGACGGTGTTCTCCAGCGCGACGATCGCCGAGTCGGTCAGCTCCGACACTGTGGGCGCGGTGATCGACGCGATCGACGGCACGAACGTGGCCTTGGTGTTTCCATCAGTGAGGCGCTTGGCCATGGCCTGCTACTCCTTATCCTGGGCAGGCCGAACGGCCTTGCTGCTGGTCTTGGGGGACTCGGCGGGCTTGGGCTCATCGCCGGTCTCGGGGTCGTCGAGGATCGTGTAGCCCTCGCGGTCTTGCCAGTAGCGGAGGGCGGTGGCGTCGATCTCGAAGGTGTTGCCGTACATGTCGCGGACAGTCCGAGTGCTCATCGGCTACACCCGCACCACGTAGTAGGTGACGGACGTGGTGGCGGACCAGGCGAGCGCGATCAGGCCGTCCGCGGGGTCAGCCCACTCCTTCTTCAGCCGGACGAATGCCGCACCGGAAGCGGGAATGGTCGCAACCGGATCAGGCAGTGCAACGCCGTAATCGGTGTTGCCCGGCACGGCCGGGGTCGCGGTGACAGGCACGCCCGAGCCGTTCAGGATGACTAGGGCGAGGTTTTCGTCGGGGGTGATCTTGTCGCCGGAGGCGGCATTGCGGACCGTCAGCACGGTCCCTGTGATCGTCGCCGCCTGAGCGTTGTAGGTAGCCATGCGGGCTCTCCTCAGGGCATGAAAAAAGCCCGCCGTGGCGGGCTGGGGACAGACGAGGTCAGACTGGATCCGACCTGGTCACGTACTGGGAGGTGGCGTAGAACAGCGCGGTCGAGTCGTCCTCACGCCTGATGGGCTGCGCACCCTCCTCGACCGCGGGCCAGACGCGACGACCGGCAACCGTGGGGACGGTTCCGAGCACCGCGGCGGCCATCTTGTCGGCCACCCACGCCGCCTGATCGCGCGTCTTGCCAACGCTGGTGATTTGGAAGCGCAGTTCGTTCGGGCCGTCGTTGACAAGGTTCCGGTGGAACCCCGACTTCATGCCGGTATCGAAATAGGCGACCGCGTACGGCGGATCAGCATCCGGCAGCGCCTCACCGTCGTGGATGGCTAGCGTGGCCGGCACGGCGGCCCGCCACGCAGCCAGGAGCGCGTCCACAAGGGGCCTGGAGGGCAGCGGAGTCACAGCAGGTCCTTGACGATCTCGTCCAAGCTCTTCATGAACTTGGGCTCCTCGATGACCGCGGCCCCCGCGCCGTCGAGGTGCGGCGGCTGGTTGGCGCTGCCGTACTCGAACCCGCGCCCCATCCCGCCCTGCGGCAGGGCAGACTCGGGGCCGACCGTCCACTCGATCGCATCCGCCACAGGAACCTGCTCAGTGGTGATGGTCCGCGGGTACCTCTTGCCGTGCTTCTTCGCAGTCCGCCGTGCGTTCTTCTGCCACAGATCGCGCAGCGCCTCGGCGTGCCGCTCCACCACGGGGTAGGTCTTGCTGGCGGCCTCCTTCTCCGCGCCTTCCAGGACGGTAATGAGGCGGTCCAGGTCGCTGGCGTCGATGTCCGACATCAGCCCTCCTTGTCCTCCACAAGCAACCGCCTGGCTGTGGATGTGCCGGCGAGGTTGATGCCGATGACTTCCAGCGGCCTGCCGACCAGCCAGGCGTCATCGGATGCGGAGACGGTCAGCCGGTCCTCACGCTGGATATCCGGTGCGGCGTCCCAGGGCAGCACAGCCACGTACTGCCCCAAGGTGACTTCACGCTCTCCCCACTCCGTCTCCGAGGAGGAGCGGGGCTTGATCCGGCACTTGCCGCTGTAGACCGTCGTGTACGTCTGCTCGTACTGGCCGGTCTCCTCGTTAAGCACCGGTTCGCCGTCGCGCCGCTCCACGGTGCAGGTGTCCCGCATCAGGCGGAGCGCCGCAGCACGGCCGGCGCCAAGAACGCTCTCGACGCTCATGAGAGCGTCACGCTGAACGCGCCCTTGCGATAGCCGCGGAGCTCGTCCTTCTGGTCCTTGTTGAGCCGAGCATCTCCAACCGTCTCGGTCGCATACGTGACCGAGTAGTCGTCGATCGACTCAGACCGGAGGCCGAGGAGATTGCTCACGTTGGTGGTAGCCAGCGCGAGCACGACGTCCATGATGTCGTCGGGCGTCTCTTGGTAGCCGTGGCTGCAGATGAGCCGGACTCTGGGAGCCCACACTCCACGCACTCGGTTCCACGGCCAGCCCATCAGCCGGGTGGTCCCCCACCACGGGTAGCCGCGGGTAAGTTCGTCGCCGAGCCGCTCGAAGTCGACACCTTCGGTCAGCGTGTAGTCCACGCCGCCGAAGTCGCCGAGCTCGATGACTGTGAGCGGGTTGGAGTCATCGACGACGAGAGGCCGTTGCGGCACCCTCAGCACGCGATCTCCCCCGTCCACGTCGATCGTGTCGCTCGCGACGAACGTAATCTGCTGCCTGGTGTACGACCTCACTCTGGCCGACGCCCGCTTGAGGGCGAGTTCGGCCTGAGCTGTTGGGAGTGTCGTCTGCAGGTGGGTGTTGAGGTCGGCCACCGTGGCGAGCGGAGGCAGGGACACGGCGGCCTCCCGTCAGTCGTTGATGATCTCGTCGAGCTGGGCCAGCAGGGTAGAGCGGGGCTTGTCCCTTGCAGACTCCGCCTCCCGCGCCTCTGCAGCCTTCTCGGGGTCGTCGCCGACCCATTCGAGGACCTGGGGAATCGTGGCCTCGATATCCAGCGCACCGTCCTGCTGAGGGGCTGGGGTGGGCTGGTCGAGGACTTCGACCCGCGGGTCTTCGGCGAGGTACTCGGCCAAGCCGCCCTTGACGACCTGCCCTTCCTCCAGCTCGTGCACCTGGTAGTTGAAGTACGCCTTGATGGGTTCGCGTGCCCTGATGCGCATCGTTCCCCCGATCAGGCGTGCTCGATGACGACGGCCCGCTTGTACAGGGCGGCGTCGTTGTTGACGAGCGAGTCCGACGGGACGCCGTAGTCGCCGACCCAGGACCAGGTGGTGGACACGTTCTGCTGCAGTCGGTCGGACGGCGGGCGGACGATCAGCGCGACGTCGACGCCGGTGGCGACGTTCGCCATGGTGATCTCCGGGACGTCCTCGACGCCGGTGCCGCCGAGCAGGCTGCCCATCTCGGCGAACGGAGCGGCGATGAGCGCGCCGGCGCCCATGATGATGGGCCGGTGCACGGTGACGTTGCCAGCGCTGCCGCCGAGCAGAGTCGGGCACTCGTTGTTGCGCACCCAGTCGATGCCGCCGAACCGGCCGATCGACAGTTCGCGGTACACCTCGCTGTCGCCGCGGCCCTGGTACAGGTCGCGGAACTCGGAGTCGGCGAACAGCTGCGCCTCGGTGTCGGGGTCGACGTGAGCGACGTAGTAGCCGTTAACGGTGGGGACGTTCATCTTCCGCAGGCGGGTGACCGCGGCGCGGAAGTGCGCGAACGTGACCGTGTTGGAGGCGGTCAGGTCGTAGGCGGTGTCGCCGGTCGGACGGATCGTGGTCGGCGCGTTGGCCGCCACCAGGTAATCGCCGACGACGTCAGCGCGGGCGGTGCCGAGCGTGAGCGTGTTCGTGCTGGTGTTGACGCCAGTCACGGTGTTAGCGACGCCTTCGATGGTGACGTTCAGCGGGTTCGACGCCGACACTGGGGTGGGGACGCCGTTCACCATGACGTGGGTGAAGCCGTTGACCGACTGCACGATGATCGACGAGTCGGAGCTGCCCGCCGTGGTGCACCAGGTGCGCCCGCCCGCGTAGGCGGCGTACAGCTTGTTGCGGGCGATCTGGTTGAGCGACTGGCCGGCGTTGATGCCGAGCGTCTGCACGTCCGCGAGGTACTTGGACTGCAGCGCCATCGAGGAGTACAGCAGGTTGGTGTCCACCGAGTTGGCGTACTGGTCCATGGTGACGGACCACTGCTCGATGCCGTACGTCGCCGCCGACGGGTCGGAGCCGGTGATCGGCGTGGTGACCGGGGTGAGCAGGCCCTTACGGGTGAACGTCTTGGTGTCACCGACGCCGCCCATCCACGACTCGCTGTCGGCGATGGCGGGGAAGATGAACTCGGGCCGCAGCGCATCCTGGAAGGTCCGGTCGAGCAGACCGTTCTGCAGCATGGCGCGGATCGCGGTGGGAACGTTCGACCGCACGTCATGGCGGTCGAGCTGGAACGCCCAACGGGCGGACGAAGCAGACATGTGGTTACTCCTGTGTGATCTGTATGGACACGAGGTCCGGGTGCTGCCGGGCGATCTCTTCGAGCCCGAGCAGCGCGGTCTGTGCGATGGCCGACACCGCGGCGCACACGCGGCCCTGTTCGGCGTGGCCCTCGTGTCCGTCCACCTCGATCAAGGTGTGTCCCGGCCCCAGTTGGGCGCGGATACGGATCACCGGGGCCGAATCCCCAATCGGCGCAGTTCGGCGTCAACGGTGGCCTTGTCGGCGGTGCGGAAGTCGACCGGGTCGGGCTCCTTGCGAGGCCCTTGCGACGGATCAGGCTTGGGGGTCTTCTTCGGCGGCGGAGGCGTGGCCTGCTTGCGCAGATGCGGCTTGCGCTCCAGAAGCGTGTCGAGGTCCGCCTGCACGGCGTCAAGGTCGATATCTCCGTCATCACTGACGTACTTCGTGAGGTCGCCGAGCAGGTCCGCGTCCGTCGGGTCAGCGAACGACTCAGCCGCGAGCGCCTTCACCTCTGCCTTGACGGCGCGGTGCGTGGCCGCCTGCGCCCTCTGCTCCGCCTTCTCTGCGCGGGTGGCGAGCTTCTCGGTCTCGCTCTTGTCGCGGTCCTCGAACTCTGCGACCTTCGCCGCCAGCTCGTCGGCCCGCTTCTTCGCCGCGGCGGCCTCCCGCCTGGCGGCGGCACGTTCGGCCTTCATCCGGTCGAGCGCCTGCTTGCCCTTGTCGCCGAGCTCCGGAGTGTCCTCCGGTTCGGGCTCGGGCTCCGGGTCGGGGTCCTGGTTGCCAGGCTCCGGCTCAGGTTCTGGCTCGTCGTCGAACCGCGAGAGGTCGAACAGCCAGGGTCGTTCGATGTACATGAGTCTCCCGTTGCGGGATCAGCCCTCTTGCCCTTGCGGCGGAGGGACGTCTAAATGTGCGGAGGCAACGGCACCTTCAAGTAGCCGTTGGACCAGCCGTCGCGCGCCAACTCGGAGACGGCTGCCGCCTCGTCGATACCGCGCTCGCGCATCCGGTTGCGCACTGCTGCCTGCGCGGATTCGCCACCGGAGTAGGTGATGGTGCCGTCGTCGGCGATCTCGGCGCGCGACACTTCGGCACCGGTTCGGACTGACACGATCCGCATGATGATCACGGCGGCTCCTCGGAGAAGACGGAGCCGAATCCTGATGCTTCTCGCTCCAGCTTGTCGAGGACGTTCAACGAGTAGTCCAGCCAAGCACCGCGCCCGATGAGCTCGAAGTCAGGCCGTAGGGCTTCTAGGCGTCGACGTGCCTCGGCCGCGTCGGCCTTGGTCATGGGGTTGGAGCCGTCGGCGTAGGCATCGGCGAACGGTCCCTGCCCCGTGAGCCGCTCCACCGGCCCTTCTGGGACGGGCTGGTACGTCTCCAGGTCGTCGGACGGCACCGTGTAGGCGTGGCCGTGATCGATCGGAATCGTCCGCCCGTCCGCGGCGAGCATCCAGTTGCCGGCGTTCCGGTCGCTGTTGGAGATCAGCACGTCCAGCAGGCCGACCAGGTTGCCGTCGTTCCAATCCAGAGCCGCGGCGACGCGAGCCTCCCACTCCCTCGGTTGGCTCTCGCGCAGCTCGTCCGCAGTGACCGCGTCTTCGACGTACTCCATGTAGATGGAGTCGTTCGCGTTGCGGTACACGCGCGGCGCGCGTAGCCCGAGCGCGCGGGCGACCAAAGAAGAGAGCTGTTCGGCATCGTTTGCCGTAGCCAGGCTGGTGCCGGACTTGTGGACAACGCGGGTGCCGTCGGCCAGTGTGAGCAGTTCCGTGACTGCGGACTCGCCACCAGCCAGCACCTCGCGGCTCCTCGGCGGCTTGCCGGATTCGACCGCTCGGGCCAGGTCCTCGATGCCGTCCAGGGACGGATGCCACTGGTTAGACGAGCGCCCAGGCTCGATGCGTGCTGTCTCAGCTTCAGTCGCCCTGCGTGCTCTCCTGCCTGCGCTGTACTGGTCCAGGTACCCGAACTTCTCCAGCAGCCGGATCGCCTCGTCCCGGTCGCCACCGGCATCCGCAAGGATCTGTTCAGGCATAGGCCGCGGCACCTGTGATCGCCGGTATCGCTCGCCAGGCAGCCGCTTGAAGTTCCCCAGCTTCTTGCCCGCGACGCCGCGTACAGTCGTGCCTTCGGTCGTGATGCGCTTGCCGCCTACGGTTTGCATGCCGCGGCGAGCGTTGACCACTTGTCCGGCGTCAGCGCCAAGGCGGATCGCCTCTGCCCCACCTACCGTGAAGGCGCGGTTCTGCTCGGCCTCGGTCATCTGCGCGAACAGCGTGTCCGGCAACGGAGGCGGGGTGTCGCCTTCGTGGTAGGGCACCATCGTGCAGTCGCACTGAGGATGGCGCAGGAACCCGGTCGAGTAGGAGTACGTGCGGCCGGCGAGGATGATGCACCTGCCGCAAGCGGGCAGCGTCACATGCCTGACGTACGTCACCCACCGCCGGTTCGCGGTGATCCCCACCTGATCGGCGGCGCGCGAGGCGTCGGAGATCTCCGTGTCGACGATCCGGACGAGAGACGCCAGACCAGACCGGAGCGCCTCCTGGTCGTCGGCGCCGCGAGCCAGGAGCCCGAGCGTCCTCAGGGCGGGCTGCATCAGCAGTTTCGCGAGCGTCCCACCGCCCGCTGCCACGCCGGCGAACGCTGCAGGATTGATCGCCGAGGCGGCGACTGTGATGCCCTGCTGCAGCGCGATGGCGTTCAGGTAAGGCTGTGTCAGCGATGCGGCAGCGTATTGCCCTGTGGTGAGGAGCTGGATCAGCGCGTCCAGAACCGCCAGCCACGAATCCAGCACTGCGTTCGGCTGGACCTGCCCCCACAGAGCTTGCGCCTGCTCGACCGTGCCGCGGGCGATCGTCTGCTGTGCCCGGTAGTGCGCGGCAGCGACCTGCTCGACGGACATCAGGGCACTGGCTCAGGCTGAGGCTGCTCGGTCTTCTCCCGAGGCGGCTTGGGGCCGGTCAGTGCGGCAAGGTCGCCCGCCATGACCCGCTCGAACGCGGACTCGGCGACCTTCTCGTCCTCTTCCTCCATACGCTCGATCTGGACCTGCGTGTATCCAAGGTCCTCGCGCGTCTGACGGAGAGGCACGATCTTCGCCACATGGAGCTTCACCGCTGCGTCCGCCTTCTGTGCGATCGTCGGCGTTGCCGCGTCACGCCACAGCGTCTCCAGGCTCGTGGCGTCCTCCGGTTCGCTACCTCGGACCTTCAGCACGAGCCGCTGCACCCGCTCCCACGAGCCTCCGTAGGAGCGCTGCCGGCGTTCGGCTCGCTTGATCAGGCGCGACTCATCCGATCGGATGGCGTCCGCTGAGGCGGGGTTGTCGGTGGTGTGTCCGAGGAACCGGGATGGGAGGCCGCCGAGAGAGGCAACCATCATCGCCAGCAGCTTCAGCGTCTCGTGGAAGTTGGACAGGTTCGCCTCGGGGAACTGGCCGACCTCGACGCCGTCCTCCTGCTTGTGCTTCGGGATCGCCCAGACTCGCCCGATGATCCGCTTCAAAGCGGAGATCTTCCGGCCCTGCTCGTCTTGGAAGTCCGACTCGTCGACACCGATCGCCCACCTGCGCGGCACGGCGTGGAACTCGCCGGACACCATCATGTCGGTGGCCATCTTGCAGGCTGCGTCCGACAGGGGGACGATCGGCTTCAGTTCGGAGACCCCGTGGGACCGCTTGGTGCGTGGCCGGTTCACGATGGGCACGACCGGGACTTCGCCCAGATCGTGCTCGTCCCGCTCGTGGTCGGGGTCTTCGATCCAGTCGCCATCCCGCTTGACCCACCAGATGGTGACCTTGGGCAGGTAGAGGGTGGCGTGTTCGACCTTGCCGTCCTCGTCTTCCTCGGTCCACCGCTTGACCACGGCTTCGACCTTGCGGGTGCGCGGGTCGTGCTCGGCGTACACCTCCAACGGCGACTCGACCGTCACGATGGGCGTCTGCGAGTCGTCCTCGTTCGCGCCGACGATCACGTAGGAGCGGCCCATCACCAGTGCGTCAACGTGTGCCTTCTGCGACTCCTCGTCCAGGTCGTTGGCCTGCCAGATGCGCCATAGTTCGTCGTCGGCCTCGGCCTGCCGGCCGAACCGGAAGCCTTCAACGTCCAGGCGTTCCTCAAGGGAGTCGACGACCAGGCGCGGCCACTCGACCACGACCTGCCGGACCCGCTCGTCGAGTTCCTGCAGCAGTTCGGGAGCCATGTACGAGAGAGGCTGCTCTCCCTCGTAGTAGGAGTCCCACTTCCTCAGCTCGGGCAGGTCCTTGTCGTGGCACTTGATCAGGTGCATGAGCCACTGCTTCTCCGTGCGCATGTCACCTCATCACGATCACCTTGGAGGGGCGTCTCTTCCGAAACAGGCCGGCGGCTTGAGCGTCGCCTGCAGCCTCGTGGGCGAGGATTGAGCAGACGGCGAGGTCGATCTTCTGTGTCTGTGCTGGCTTCTCCAGCACGTACCGCTGGTTCGGCCGCGGCGCCTTTCGGGCGTTCTTCACGTGGATCGCCGTCGTCTTGCAGCCGTCGTGCGTGAACGCCGACTCTGCCTTGGTCACGTCCACGAGAAGGCGCTGCGTCGCCGCATGCATCTGCACTGGCCGGTAGGTCTCCCACCGCAGGACGACCTTGTCGCCGTACTTCTCCACCCAGCCGTCGATCTCTGTCTTCCAGTCCGGCGGGTCGCAGTACATGCGCACGACCTTGTACCGGGCCATGAGCTCGTCAACCGCGGCAGCGACTTCGAGGCGCGGCACCTGGCCGCCATGCTCAGCGGGATTCCAGAACGTCGGAGCCTGGTCAGGGCCAAACGTCGGCGTGAACTGGAACCCGTCGCCCGTTTCGGCCCGAATACCGGTCCAGTCGTCGCTGTCGCTGCCGTCGAAGCCAAGCACGATCGGCGTCCCATCCGGCACCTGCTCCGGCATCGCGCGGCCGTCCCACACGTCGCCGTCCATCCACGAGCCGCCGCCGTAGACGATCCGGTTACCGAAGAACCGCTCCGCCTGAGCGGGATCGGTCTCGGCAAGCTCGGCGCACTCCGCCTCGATCATCGGGACGCTCGCGTGCGGAGACCCCGCATAGTTGAACCGAAGGATCTTGCGGCGCTCTGCTTTGTTCTTGAACGACAGGTTCGCCGGCGGCGGCTCGTAGAAGCGGAAGACGTCCTTCGCCTTCCCTTCGAACGTGCGCTGCGCCGTCGACTGCTCGGCCGGGTTGAAGCAGTTCGTCGTCTCCATCGACCGGCCGCCCATGCCGGCGGCGCCGCGGCGCATCGTCTCGGCGACCTTCACCAGCTTGTTCGTCGCGTTGTACAGCTGCGACTCGTCCTGAAGGCAGAAGATGAGCGGGTTGCCCAGGCGGGACATGGCGCTGGAGGTGACGACCTCGATGATTCCGTCGTTCGGCAGGCGGATGAAGCCCTCACGGACCTTCATCAGCTCCGCGAGCCGCGGCCCTTTCGCCATCGCCTGCAGCGGCCGGTACACGTTGTCGACCTGGTCCTCGGAGGTGGCCAGAAGCTGGATCAGCGGGGTCGGCCAGGGCATGCCCATCGGCTCGCCAGGCCGGTATGTGTACGTCCACCCGCACCCGCACCCGTGATCAGCGCACCGGTACTCCTCACCACCCTCAGCCCAGCCGGCGAATAGGACCGGCCCTACCGCTTCCGCGCAGACGATCGTCGCCGACCACGGGCCCTTGCCAGTCTTCTGCGGGGCGATGATCTGCGAGCGGCGGTAGAAGAACGCCGCACCACGGGTCGGGATGCCGTTCCGGTCGTACGCCTTGGCGTCCGGTTTGATCCGGTAGTGGTTGAGAGTGCACCACAGCTGCCAGTCGTACGGCCGGAACGGGCGGCCCTTGGAAAAGCCGTCCGGGACGATGCAGTGCCGCTGACTCCAGGCGGGAACGATGAACAGGGTCGGGAAGTCGACGACGTACTTGTCAGCCGCCGCCATGAGTCACGACCGTGAACCGCGACCGGACGTCCTCGACGTCGTCGACAGGCTCGTCACGCTCCTGCCGCTTCACCGCAAGGTCATCCTCGGCGATCTTCCAGCCATTCTCCTTCAGCCCCGCGGGCGTGAGCCCGATCTGGTCAGCGAACCGCACGACGACGTTCCCGAGCGCCGCTGAAGCATCCTCCGCTTCCATCCGCACGGACCAGCGCACCCACATGGCGACCGTCCGCCAACGCCACGGCTGAACCGACCACGCCGCGGCCTGCGGAGTGCGCCACGCCTCCTCCCACACCTCCAGCTCGCGATCGTTCGCCAGCGGAAGCGGAAAGTCGGGGGCGTCTCCGTCGTAGCCTTGCGCCGGCAGGGCGGTGAACACCACCCCGCGCTGCTCGGACCTGCCAGACGACTCGTCAGGGCGAGGCCCAGACCTGTTCCGGGCACCTCCACGGGCCATGCTCGATCACTACTCCCTCGCCGCGTTGCGCGGCATCAGGCCAGCCAGTCACCTTGCGTGACAGGCCGTAACGTTTGAACCCTCCGCACATGGGAGCGCCCTCCCCCGCGGTCTCCTGTAAATCGGACATAGGGGGCATACCCCCACCCCCTCTGACCTGCGGAAACACGACACGGCCTCTGACCTGCGGAAACGCCACTCGTCCCGTATGTCCGTTTTCGTGTGTGTCGACCTCACCCGCAAGACTGCGAGTGCCAGCCACCAGGTTGATCACGTGCCGTGCGTGCACTGTGATGCTCGTGGCTCATGGCCCTGAGGTTGGTGTGGTCGTGGCCACGCGGCCCCTTAGGGCCGAGCCCGTCTATGTGGTCCACGTCGGTGGCCATGGGTCTGGCCTGTAGGGGTAGGGCTAGGCAGGTGTCGCATTCGCAGCGTGGGCGTGTGCGTAGGTACGCCTTGCGTGTGCACTGCCATGCTCTGTCGTATCCACGCTGTGCTGCTGTGCCTCGGGCCTGCTCCGCCTTGGCCTTGCACCCGTCGCACCTGCCCTTGGCGCACAGGGCGGGACAGCCTGGGGTGCTACACACCTTGAGCGCTGGCATGGCTAGCTGGGGATGAGGCCGGCATCGGCGAGCACGGCGAGGAAGATGCCGGTGCACAGGAGGGCGATGGGCCACGCCTTCTGAGTGAGGGCGATGATGGCGCCGGCGAGGAGGGCTACGAGGGCCAGGATGATGAGGATGTTCAAGGTCTCTCCGTTCCTGGGCTTATGACGGAATGTAGCGGAGATGCCGTCTCCCGCCGGTGACGAGTTGTACCGAGAGTGACGGTCAGGGTAGTAGCGGGCCGGCGTACGTGGCGGGCACCTGCTTGTAGTTCTCGCCGGGGATCTTCTCGACGCGTCCTTCGTGGAACCAGGTCTGGCGCGGGTCCATGCCGCCTTTGAAGCCGGGCAGAAGTGCTGTCCAGTAGACGTACGCCCACCATTCGCCGTGGGGGCTGAGGCGCCATTCCAGCAGTAGTCCTGCTTCGGCTGGGTGGCCGGGGAGGATCACTGAGGGGGCCTGGTCTTGCACGGGGTCGAGGATACCCAGCGAAGCGAACGTGTATTCGAGTCGGGCTAGCGGCTGGTGTCGAGTAGCGCGGCAGCTTCCACGCTGAGGTGCTCGCGCAGGCGGGGCAGGTCGCAGGTGAGGATGCGGTCCAGCACGATCGGGCAGGCGCGCTCCCAGCCGCCTTCGTCCTGTACCTGCTGGAGGCGGCCTACCAGCGTGACGAGGTCGAGCTGTAGAGCGTCCATGCCGGCTCCAGGGTGAGGGGTTGTTCCGGGCGGGCGCTCCCAGCGAAAGCGCACACGGTAGGTGTGTCCTCATACCCGCCCGGAGGACTAGGAGATGCCCAGCTCGGCATCGATGTGCGCGAGGTCGTCGGGAGTGAGCACGCCTCCGCACCTCGCGCAGTGCCTGCCCCGGATGGTGCGCCCGCCAGGGGCGTCGTCCATCCACAGAACCAGCGGGCGGAAGCAGCGGCACACGGTGTCTTCCATGCCCTCGGGTACGGTGACGTACGGCATCAGACCTCCCGTAGAGGAGGCAGCGACGACAGGCGGACTCGCTCCGTGTAAGTCACGGCCTCCCATGTCACCGGGTCGTAGACCAACCGGCCGTCGCCGTCCCGCTCGTACACGGTGAGCTTGGCGCATGGACGCCGACTGCCGTACACCTCGATGCGCTTGATGTTCTCAGGGACGAGCCCTTCGGCGCGCATCCACGACAGGGCGGTCTGGTACTGGGGCGTCAGGACTCGCTCGTAGGCGTCCTTGCCGTCCAAGACGAGCCAGGGCTTGCGCCAGAAGCGGAGCCGCATCACTCGCTCACCCACTCAGGGTTGAAGCCGGGACGGTGGCGGCGACCAGACGCGAGCAGCTTCACAGTCGTGCAGGGCGTCCGCTCGCCGCATCCTTGGCACCGTCCAGCCCAGTTGGGGAGGTACGTGCCTGCCGCTTCGGGATGCTCGTCGAGCAGCGCCAGTTCTGCCGTGCAGCGGGCGATCGTGTCCCTCGGCTGCTGCAACACGATGTGGTCAGCGGCTTCCCGCTCCCACACCCCTCCGCCGTCCGAGTAGTTGAGGGTGGCGACGCGGATGCCGATGTTGACGACGTCCTGCCGCTCCTCGTCCCACTCCGTCTCCGAGTCGTCCGTGAGAGCGCCGTGGATCTGCCACGCGCTGCCTTCGCCTGCCTGGCCTCGGTTTACCCACGGGCCCGGAGACGCCTTGTCGGCGGCGATGGCTGCTGCCTTGTCGCCCTCGATGACCGATCTCAGCCATGAGAGCAGGTCGGCGCTCATCCGTTCTCCACCTCGATGTCCACGGCTTCCGTCACGTACGCCAGGAGGGCACGGCAGATAGCCCGGTCCCGGTGTCGCATGAGACCGAGGTCGGCACGGTCGAGAATGGTCACGGTGGGCTCGTCGCCTTCGGTGATGTACAGGATCGCCGGGCCAGGCGGGAGGGCGATGGTGCGGTGCGCTTCCTGCGTAGTGTCGCAGTGGATGGCCATCAGGCCACGTCCAGCCTGTTGGGCTCAAGGCCGAAGTAGACGACCGAGAAGTCAGCGACCGCAAGCCCGTCCTCGTCCATGACCTGCTGAGCCAGGACCTCGAACATCTCGCCCCGCGTCCGCCCCTCAGGCTGGCAGAGACCGGACTTCTGTCGGAAGTAGAAGCCACCGAGTTTCGGCACGAGGTAGGTGATCATCCAGTGGTATTCAGCTGACTGGGTCGGCATGGCGTCTCCAGGGGGCTGTAGGGGGTTGTTGTGCGGCCCTGGACCCAACCCCCCAGCTAGTCAGGGCCGCACGCATATGGGGTGGGTTGGCGGCCCCGCTCCCTCGCCGGGACATGGGCCGCCAACCCGGCTCGCGTGACAGTCACCTACGGGGGCAGGGGGGTCGCGCGAGCAGCGCGCCTCCAGCACAGGGCGCGCGTCTTGAAGTCTCTAGCGGCGTATAGGAGCCCCGAAATGGCGAGAGCCCGTCCACTCGGGGAGGAGATGGACGGGCTTCTCGACGGCTCTCGCCGAAGCTATCACCAGGGATCATGTCACCTGATCGTTGTCTACGCAACTACCAGGTCACGCTGACGACCCCTCGTGTCGCCCGCAGCCATCAGGTCGATCACGTCGCCCACCCGGAACACCATCCGCCCCGACTCGTCCAACCCTGTCGGCTGGAGCTTCCCGCGCGAGATCCACGTGTGCAGCAGGGCGGGCTTGATGGGGCGGATCAGCGACGTCAGGGCGCGGGCGATCGTCGGAGCGCCGAGCTGCCGGTCTTCGAGGGCTTTCAGCATCCACTCTCGGCGGGCGTGGACGTCGTAGCGGGGCCGCTGCCCGTCCTCGTCCACACACCAGCGGCAGCAGACCGACACCGCGCCAGGTCGGGCGTACAGGTCGCCTTGGCAGGCGTCGCACGGGCCGGCGTAGACGAGATCCCGCGGTGGGGCGTCGGTGGCGTAGCGGGCGTTCCTGACGGCGAGAAGGATCTCCTCGACGGCGTCGGGGCCGGCGGGGTGGGCGATGAGCGGGCCGGCGTGCCTGCGGAGCCAGCGAGAGACGTGGACGGGGTCGTGGTGGGGTTCGCGGCCGAGGTGGATGTACGTGCACGACGGGTGGTCGCAGGACGCGCAGACGGGGCCTTGCAGGGGGTGGACGGATGCGACGAGGACGCGGGCCCAGCCGAGCAGGATCACGGCGAGATGGTCAGCCGCTTCCGATGCTCGTTCGTTCCACGGGAGTGGCTTCTCGTTGCCGCGTCCGCCGACTCCCCCGCTGGTGAGGCGGGTCTGCCTGGTGATGGCGAGATCGAGGTCTTCGTCGAGCTCGGGGACCGCGGCTAGTTCGCGGTCGAGTTCGGCCTCACAGGCTCCGCAGATGCGGGCCGAGCCGGGCATAGTGCGGTCGCAGATGCTGACCGGGCAGTCCAGAGCCACAAGTTCCCCCTGACGAGCTTGTACGCTTTTGGGAGACCTGAGTGGGTTGAGGGCCTGGAGGGTCGGCGAGGGACTAGTGGGACGAGGCGGCTCTCCGGTGGTGCGGAGGGCCGCTTTCGCTGTCTACTGAGATTCTGGCGTATGTCGGAGCGGCGGGAACGACAGTAATCGTCTCACAGAGTGCGTAGGTGTTCAGGTATCAGCTCGTGTAGGTGCTCGCGAACGAAGGAGCGCCACTCCTCCTCGTCGACGTCGGCCGAGTCGCGCAGCCTGAGCCTGTCAGTGAGCCATGCGTCAACGTCGACGTCGGGGTTCGCGATCTCGATGAGCGGGCATTCGTGGCCAGCCTCCCAGCAGGCGGTGCAGCCCTTTTCGATCACGTTGCTGTGGCCTGAGCAGACGAAGTGTGCGTCTATGTGTTCGTGGACGCAGCCAGCGAAGAGGAGGCGTTCTGCTGGCATCTGGCATAGGCGGCGAGACTCTGTGTGGGTGCCGCCGCACTTGATCGGAATTGGCGGCCCGTGCATGAGGCGCTTCTTCAGAACGTCCAGTTCGTTCGGAGTGGTTGGTGTGCTCATGGCGCTGCACCCTCCAAGCTCCCTGAGAAGCAGTCCTCGCAGTGGAGGTCGTCGCAGGTGCGGCATAGCGTCAGCCGGTGGCCTCTGACCGTCTCCGACTCAAGCTCGTGGTTGCCGTGGGCTGCCTTCCAGCGAGCGGTACGGCTCATCGAGGTCGCGTCGGCGCTCACGTCTCCTCCTCTGGGGGCAGGCTAGCGTCGAGAGCGGCCACGATGGCAGGCATGTGCTCCCAGCAGGGGTCGTCACACTCGGCATGCTCGCCGGCCAGGGTGCGAGCGCGGTCTGCGGCGTCTTGGAGACGGGAGACGATACGGGCGTAGTCGGCTGCCAGCTCCCGCAGCGACTCCATCCCCTCGTCTCGTACGGCCATCACAGCATTTACAAGCTTGGATGGCACGAACAGCCGCTCGGGGTCGTCTGTAAGGACAGCGGCGAGCATCTGGCGGGCGATGCCGCCCTGTACACACAGCTCGTGGTCAGGGTTGATCGGGTCGCAGCAGATCCACTCCCCCATGATGGAGAAGTCAGCAGCCGAGCGGATCGCTTCGGCGTAGCGGCGGCGGAGGTCATCGGCCATGACGAAGCTCCCTCTGGACCCGTAACGAAGCACCACGGAATGCCGCGAACATGGACCACAAGCCCAGCACGAAGTAGGCGGCGGCTTCTGGCCAGCGCTTGTCGAGAGAGAACCGGGCGGCGGCCTCGACCATGACGTAGCCGAAGTCGGCCAGGAGCCCGCAGAAGGTCAGCGAGGCGGCGAAGCGGAGGCGGTGGCGGAGGTCTTCAGCCACGGTCCTCCTCCCTCCACGGCTTGTACATGCGCAGCTCGTTGAGACGCTGCTCGTCGATGCTGATGAGCCCCAGCTCCAGCAGGTGCAGCAGAGCCGCACGCACCTGCCCATGTGCGATGTCAGCACCCGTCATCCGTGGCTGCTGGTAGAAGCCGTTCGGTCCCAGCGCCCAGCCGTTAGCAGCACCGACAGCGATGCGGCGGATCCGATCGAAGGGGCTGCCCTCTGTCTCGTCCACGACGATGGTCACGTCCTCAGGCACGGGCTTCTCCTATCTGGCGGGCGAGGGCAGCATCCTCTCGGCGGCACATGCAGTCCTTGCAGAACGTTGAGCCCTGATCGCAGCGGCGGGCCTCGATGGCGGTGGCGATCTTTTCGGCTACCTTGCCGCGCTCGTCGGCACGGATCTCCTCCTCGGACGGGCCACGACATGACCTGACGTCGTTGAGGAAGGCACCGAACTCGTCGGGCGTCAGCGGCTCAGTCACGGGCTTCTCCTCTCTTCGGGTATCCGCCCTCCACCAGGACGCCAGCACCGATGAAGGCCCCCGCCCAGCCCATGTCGAGGTTGTCCCACCCTGGGGCCGTGGACTTGTCTCTCATCGCACGCTGACCCACGCGGACCAGCCACGCGCCTAACTCGTGGCGGAGGTGGTTCTCCAGGGCCGGCAAGGCTGCTTCCAGGGCAGCCCTGGCCTCTTCCTCGAACGAAGCAGCGGTGAGGCTCGGATCGCCGTCCTGCCCTGCGTAGTAGGCAGCGAGCGCCAGAGCGGCGGCTTGTAGGGCTTCCTCGGGAAGGTCAGGCATCGGGCTCTCCGTTCGCCAGGATCAGCAGCAGGGCGGCATGACACCAGTCGGCCTCTCCAGGCTCAGGCAGCGGGCACCAGCATGCGAGGTCACGGCCTGCGAGGTCACGCCGGATGTCCGCGCTTGTATACGGGACTTCGGCCATCAGCCAGTAGGAGAAGAGTTCGACCGCGTGCTTCCGGTCTTCTACGACGCCCCGTCTGGCGAGCGGCGCGCCGCTGACGGTGACGTTGAGGACGGACAGCGGGCAAGGATCTCCCACGCGGAAAGGGTTGCCCCAGTGGGTCGTGCGGTCCACGCAGACCGCCCCTTCGGGGAGCTTGTAGCCCTTGCTGCGTCGCCTCTGGATGCGCTTCGGCTCTCGGGTCTCAGCCACGGGGGTCCTCCTCTACGTAGCCGTAGGCGGGTGGTACCAGCTCGGCTTCCAGGGTCCGTACAAGCGGCGAGTCAGGCTCGTCACCTGTCGCCAGCAGCTCAGCAACCGTCATCGCCGAGATGGCCTGATTCCGGGAGTAGACGCCTCTCCGCCCGGTGACGGTCCAGCCACGGTCGGGCCAGCGGACTGCCACCGTCTCGCACTCGTCGGACACCATCCGGCCGGCGTCGTCGTCGATCGTGAAGCCCATTGGGTCAGCCCTCCTCTCTCCGGGTGAGGGTGAACCGCAGGCCCGTCGCTGTCCGCTCTACGGTCGGACGTACGTCGTCGATCTTGGCCGTTAACGCGGCTTCTCCGAACGCGTCGAAGGACACCTCCAGGCTGCCGCCGTCCTTGATGATCGCGGCGATCAGGCAGGTTCTCAGGTCCTCATCACCGAACAGGCGCTTCATCGCGGTCTCTCCTTGTCGTTGCTGCGGTCTTGGGTTGCGCTCTCCTGTGTAGGCGGAGAGGGCGCGGGTCAGCGGTAGTGGATCTCCGACAGGGCGGCGTTGACCTGCTTCTCCAAGGCGCTGTCCTCGTCGCGCTCGTACAGCCGGTAGCAGGACAGACGGACGCGCCCCGTGTCCCGCCCGTCGGGCTTCAGCCGCCAGTTCGCCGAGCCGTCAAGGATCGCTTCGAACGTCTCGTCGGGGCTGGTGTGGTGGCGCTGGACCGCCTCGCCAATCACTGCGGCGACGACCGGGTCCTTCAGATCGTCGAAGTGCGGCAGCAGGTTGGCGACCACGCGCTGGGCGTAGTGGCCGAGCACGCCCTTCGGTGGCTCTCCTGCGCCGTGGCAGCGGTTGCTGGTCGGCCCGAGGAAGGAGCTGCCCTTGCGGTCGGCGCGGACATGCATGCGCAGAGTGCCGTCCTTCTTCAGGCCCACATCGACGCGCCCGCACACTCGGCAGCCCTTGTGCTCCTCGTCGCTCATCTCGGTTCTCCGTTCAGGGGGTCTTGGGGTCAGGGGCGGGCGGGACAGCGAAGGTCCCGCCCGGAGAGTCAGGCGTCGAGCGCCGTCAGTTCGTCCGCGGCGTAGTGGGCGGAAAGCTGATCGGGGTCTTCGTCTAGAAGCACTCCGTAGGCTTCGCCGAACGTGTCGAACACGTCCGTGATCGTGCCGAGGGATCCGACGGGAGCGGAGTAGTCGAAGCCCTCGGCAGCAGGGGCGTCAACGGTGGTCCGGACGCGCTGCCCGATCTTGAAGGTCATGTCGTTCGGTCTCCTACGTCTGCGGGTGATCAGGGAGAGGGGTGGGGCCCCTCTCGGGGCCCTAGGTCTGCTAGACGGGGACGATCTCCATCCACCAGGACCAGGTGGGGCCCTCCTGGTCGGGGTCGTTGTCCCACCGGATCAGGTACTCGGCGTCTTCGCCCTTGCCGTCGATGCGGGCCCGAAGGATCGTGCCCTGCCCGTACGCGGGGTCGTGGTACTCGACTCGGCTTCCCTTGGTCAGGACCTGCATCTCGTTCTCCCTCAACTTATGGTGGCTAGCCACCTTCCGATGAGATGAACATAGCATGCCCCCTAGAAGGTGGCTAGCCCCTCTGGCACACTGATCTCATGCCGACCGAGCACCGCCTGAGCGCCAAGGCGTTCCGCCCCCAGCCAGACGAGTACGACCCCGTCAAAGACGGGCTCGCCGAGCGGCAACGCACCATGGACGACTTCCTGCGCGCCTTCCTCCGCCTAGCCCGCGAAGACCTCGACGCCGCCTTGAAGCTCGTAGAGCCGCACTGGCCGCCCGCCAAGCCCAAAGTCGGCCGCCCCCGCAAGACGCCTCCCGCCGGCCAGTAGCCCGTCACCGGGACTCCCACCGGACGATCAGCTCCTCGTCCGTAGCGATGACCTCGGCGGCGGTGTCCCACTGGGCGGCGTCCTCGCCCAACGCCTGACGGGCCATCGCCACCAGGTCCGTCAGGTCTCCCCACACGCACGGCAGCGGCAGCGTGTACTCGACCCAGGTCTTGGTCACCTCACGGTGCGAGACGCGGGTCATCGGGACGCCTCCCCAGACTGCTGAGAGGCGAGGAGCTCGGCGATCACCCGGTTGTGTCGGGCGTCAGCGAGAGCGTTGTGGTGGCCGTCGGCCTGCTCTGGCATGTCCTCACCCGAGAGGCCGAGGCGCGCCACTTCCTGCCGCAGGTCGTTCGTCCACATCGGGATGCCGGACGGCAGGTTCGACATGGGCCCGAAAAGCCATGCCAGCGCGACGTGATCGTAGGCGCCATACCAGGCCCACAGCTCGACGTCGGGCGTCGAGACGATGAAGTGCTCCACTTCGGCGGCGATCCGCTCGCGACTCATCATCGCCGGGTGGTCGAAGTCGAGGGCGAGCGGGTTACGTCTGGCGCTCACGTAGTGGCGGCGGTCGCCGTGGATGCGCGGCAGCGACGGGACGACATTGGCCCTCAGCCAGTCGTGCTTGGCGATCCGCTTGTGCGGCATGTCGCGGTTGATGGCGTACAGCTCGCGACCGTCTTCGGCGACCATGCCGATGCTGATCAGGTCGATGGTGCGACCGTCTTCGAGGAACTCCGTGTCATAAAAGATCTTGGTCATGCGTTCGATTCCTTCCTCGAACAGAAGCCGAGAGGCTTTCGATTCGAGCTAGAAGTTGATCACCAGTTCTGATCTTGGAACGCTGAGAGCCCTTCGAAGCGGCTCTCAGCCACCCGTCCGCTACAGGGAGACCGGAGACGCCTCTTCTCGTCCCGTAGCGGCCTTCTGGGGCCCGCTAGAGCCGGTCCCGTCCGAGCCGTCCCCCGCCTCCGCGCCGCTTCCGCCGAACAGCGCGGCGCACGCCTCCCACGGCGACAGCCCGCCACACGTCAGCCGGTCCAGGTCAGCCAGCACGTCCAGCTCGGCCGCCTCCACCTCAAGGACGGTGTCGGCGTACGTGGTGAGCATCGGGCTCGACTCGGCCACCTCGGAGACGACAGCAGGAGCGGCGGGATCGCCCGCACCGGCTCCGCGTACGAGTCCCGGTACGCCCTCTCCACCTCGCGGATCGCGTCGGTGTAGTCCTTCGGGCCCTTGCGCGCCCCTTCGGGCTTGATCGGCTCGATGAGCAGCGCCAGCGGCTCCTCGACCGCCTCGCCAAGCATGTCCTCCAGGTCCTCGCGGCATACCGTCGTCGGCCGGTATCGGCCGTCAGGCCACGACAGCCGCGCGACCGCAGGGGTGGGCTCGTCGTGGTCCTCGTTGCCGCACGGGACGCGCGTCTCGATCTTGGTCTCAGCCATGGTTCGGGGTCTCCTCTCTAGCGGGGGACGGGACAGGGACGGGGAGCGGGTCAGAGTCGTCCGGATGGCCAGCCATCGCTGCCATCAGCACGGCCAGGTTCCGCGCAGCCTGCTCCTTGGAGATCGGGCCGAGCCGCCGCCTGGTCTGAGACGGCCATTCCTCCGCTGACACCCGCCGCAGCAGCTCGCCGCGCAGGCACTCCCCGCATGGCGGTTCATCCTTGGACTGGTGCAGCAGCATCCCTATGTGGGTGCCGCAGCCCTGCCGGTAGGTGGTCGCGTTCACGGCACCTCCTCGCCGACCAGCCCGGCAGCCTTCAGGCGCGCCTCGTGGGCCGGCGCGGTCAGTCGGCGCCCGTCCGCGTCCACACACACCGCGCCCGGCAGCGCCTTGCACGGCGGCCACGGGCACGACACCCGGATCGCCTCGATACGCACCGGGTCATGGTCGGCGCCGCGGACCTCGGCGTACTCCTGCGACGGCTCAGCCTTGGCCGCGATCTGCTTCGGCAGGGCAAACCCACGCGCGATCTTCGCCACCGCGTCCTGAATCGCCGCCTGGTAGGCGCCAGGCGAGTCCGCGAGCTCAGCCGGCGGGGCAGGCACCGGGGCGAACGCCACCCTCGCGGCCCGGATGTCCTTGACCCGCTTACGGACGTGTGCGGGCATCAACCAGTCGGTCGTCTCGGTGTAGTGGCCGATCACGGCGTCCTGGGCGTCGAGGAAGTCCAGGTCCTTGACCGCGGCGTGCCAGGCGATCACATCGGCTTCGCCGACTTTGCGCCGGTCGTAGGCCGCGGCTGTGCTGAGGAGGTCGATCACCTCTTCGGGGGTCATGAGATCTCTCCTTGGATGACTGCGGGATGTGTCTGTCTGGCTGCGAATTTGGCCTTGAGCGCTTGCGCTTGGGCGACCCGGTCGTCAGTGGTGGAGCGTGTGAGGGTGGCTACGGTGCCGGGTGGGCGCAGCTGGCGGACGTTGCTCTGTCGCTCCTCGGCCCAGCCCTGCTGCCGGAGCATCCAGCTCTCCCACGACTTGACCCATCCGGGGCGCTTCTTCTGGGGCCGTTCCAGCCAGTAGCGGACGAAGAGCTGGGTCTCGATGACGATGTTGACGAGCGGGCAGTTCTCTAACGCCCAAGCCCTCATGTCGTCATCGACCGCGAAATCTGCGGGGATGGATGTCTTCGGTGTAGCGGAGGCTTTTGCGCGCTTGCGCGCCGGCCGCGCAGCGGCCTCCCCAATCAAGAAGTCTTCTTCGTCTTCGGAAGTGTGGGGAACTTCCTCCCCCACACCCCCTACTACCTTGGTTGCTCGCTTAGCCGAACCCTTTATTGGGGCTATAGGTCCGCCTAGCCGGACCTCATCGCTCTCCAAAGGTGCCTGCAGATCGGACCCAAACATTGTTTCGGTTCGGGTAGGCGGACCCTTCTCTTCGGCCAAAGGTGCCTGCAGATCGGACCCAAAGTGTTCACTTTGGGTCCGCGCAGCCGAACCCTTTCCTTCCTCGGACACGTCATCGATAAGGTCCGGACAGGCGGACCCTTTAATCGCAGCGGCGTACACCGCCGTGTTGCTCTTCTTGCCGGCCGACAAGCGCACGAGAAACCCTCCGGCGATCGCCTCAGTGATGCGATCCGTCACGCGCGCCGGCGACCGACCGATGCGCACCGCGAGATCCTTGCGAGGCACCGAGACCCGACCGGCCGGATCCATCTCCTCCACACCCATCGAGATCAGAAGCACCTTGACGGACTCCGTGATCTGCACGGTGCGGAGGACCTCACGAAGCCATCGCGCACGGAAGGTGCCGTCGCTGAGGCTGTTGAGGATTTCGTCGTTCACGTAGGGCGGCTTTCTCTCGGTGCGTGCGGGTGGGCTACGGAAGCGGGGCCTGTCGTGGCCCTCGGGACCCGGGAGGCGCTCTCATGGCCGGTGCTCCTCACAGCGCCAGCCGCAGGCATAGAACCTGGCAGGCGAAACCCCGCAAGGGCCTGGGCCAGCGCCGCAATGCCCGCGCCGGATGATCGGAAGTGGGGGCGGCGTAGGCCACTGTGCCGCTTCGGTAAGCACGGGGACGTCTGCACTGTCATCGCGAGCCGGCGCTGGAGCCGCCCGATACTCACTCTCTTGGCCGTACCGGCACTCGCCATCGAGCGGACGAGGGGCCACCGGAGCCGTCGCCGGCTTCCTCGCGCGCGTGAGGTCATCCTCGGAAAGAAGCCCTCCCGCGCTGTCGGCGAACCTCTCGCGGTCAACCGCCCGGACCCACCACCTGAAGTGCATGCGCTTGCCCGGCACGATTACTGGAACGTGATCACCGGACGCGGTGGACCGCACCAGCTCGTCGAGCTCGTAGGGGTAGGTGGGCACCCATCTGCCGTGGAGCTTGCCGCACTTGCCGTAGCCGCGAACTGGACACGGTTTGGGGTTGGTGAGGTCGCACCGCTCCATCTGCAGAGAGCGCACGCCGCCGCGGATCTGTAGTTGCCGGCCCGCGTAGATGTCCTTCCACGGGGCGTCGTCGGTCAGTGCCCAGGGCACCTGGTTGATAAAGTCTCGGTTGGCGTCGACGGTCGTCCACAGAGGCGTGATGCCGTCTGCTCGTGCGAGCTTGGCGCGCTTTCGCACCGACGGGAGCGCGGCGTAGGAGAGCTGAACCTCGTGGCCGACGAGGAGATCGCCAGCGCCCCTCACAAGGACGTCAGTGCGTCGGCGACCGTGTTCAGCACGGTCTTCTATCTCGACGCTGAAGCCGCCCGCTTCGGCCGCCTTAGCGATTCGCTCCTTGAATGCCTTGTGCTGGTCGCTCTCGTTGCTGGGATGGTCGGGGATGCTCGGATTGTGATGGCGGGCATGGCGACGACCCTGCACTTCGACCAACACCATCCACTCGGGACAGTGCGGACGCGCTTCCCGGCACTCCATGCATTGGAGCTGTCGCAGCGAAACCGGCGTCCGCTTGTCGGCGTAGAGCCTTTCCCAGAGATTGGTGATCTCGGGATGCCCGAGGTCTGGTTCGGTCAGGTTGAGTTCGAGCCCTAAACCGACGTGGTAAACGCTGGAAGCCATCAGCGACACACCCCTCCCGGAAATGACGGTGCTCTAATCGTCCGCGAGGCACCCGACAGAAGTACCCGTTTGGAAATGCGCAGCTCAAGGGCGTGATCGCTAGCATTTGCGCTGGTCATCAATGTATGCGCAAACGGTCGAGGCGTAGCACTGTCACCTCGCGGCGACCGATCGGCCTGCAGGTTCTCGATCGATGAGCCCTTCCGGAATCTCATAAAGAAGTAGTCGAAGGTGTCGTCGTTGCCGACCCTCATGACGCCACCGCCTGCTTGGCCTCTCGCCGACGGCGCCGGCCTGCCTCGTTCGCACAGTCTCTGCACTGGGAGTTGAGGCCGTCCTTCGAGCGCCGGTCCCGCGGGAAGTCGGCCGCGGGCAGCGTCTCCAGGCAGCCGTGGCACTCCTTCACGTCCACGGTCGGCGCGGGAGCGGGTTCAGGGTGGGAGGTCGCGTACCGCATGCGCCGGCGGCGGTGGGTGGCCCGCTCCTCCTCGCTCAGCCCGCCCCACACCCCGTACTTCTCGGGCCTGTCGAGGGCGTAGTTGAGGCAGGCGGTGCGGACGGGGCAGTTCCGGCACAGGAGCATGGCCTTCCACTCGCGGACGTCACGCTCGGGCTGCCGCTCCCCCGCGGGGCCGAAGAACAGCTCCAGGTCCTTCCCGCGGCATGCGGCCCGCTCCTGCCATGACCAGTTAGGCGTTGCCACGGGTCTCCTCCTCGTCTCGGGTGGGGGCGGCAACCCCGATCAGCGGGGCCTGAGATAGCCGTCTAGCGGCCTTCTCGGCGTACTTCTCGTCCGCCTCTATACCGATCGCACGGCGGCCAGACAGGCGGGCAGCTTCGAGCGTGGAACCGGATCCGGCGAACGGGTCGACAACGAGACCGGCAGGCGGGCAGGCGTATTCGAGCAGCGGAGTAAGGATTCCGATCGGCTTCTCAGTCGGATGCGACGCGTTGTGGTGCATGGACCGCACAGGGATGACGGTTCGCATGAGCCGCATCCCGTCGTCCACATAGCTGCGTGTTCCGATCGCACCCATGTGCGCTGCTTGGCGCCCCGTGAGGACATCGCCTCCACGCGGACGCGTTGACGGCACGCGGGGAACCGATGTGTGCAGGTCCCGCCATTGCCCCCTGTACCAATGGGTGGCTGTCTCATGCACCCGTTTGAACCGGTCCTTCTGGAAGCCGGACCCGTTGTGCTTCTCCCAGACGATGTCCTGGGACAGCTTCCAGCCCGCAGCCTCGAACTCGTCGCGGTGTAGCAGGAACATTCGCATCGACCCGAAGCACCACAGCGACCGGGACACCTCAGCGGCGACCTTGACCCAGCCGTCCGGCCAGCGGTCCCACTTCAGGCTGGTCTCGCCGTAGGGAGGATCGGCGAGGACCAGGTCGGCGGCCACGTCGAGCGCGGGCAGCACCTCCCGCATGTCCCCCACGTACAGCGTGACGGTGTCGTCGCTCCAGTACGGCTCAGGCATCAGCGTCTCCCGTCCGGTGCTGTCCGGACACGTACGGGACCGGGTCGAGCTGTTCCGGATCGTTCCGAGACGTTCCGGACTCCCCCGACGCCGTCGCGGCCCGGCCGGTGCCACCCGCCAGGAACGCGGCGATCGAGTCAGCCCACTCCTTTGGCAGCCGTTCCCGTACTGACGCCAGGGTGGCCTTGGCGTCCGGGGAGCCGACGTTCAAGCACACGTCCGTGATGGAGGCGCGCTCCGCGACGCGCGTCAGGTGGTTGCGGGCACTGTCCCAGTCGCCCCGTTCCAGGGCGTACAAGGCTCGGCCAAGATGCTCGATCGTGGCGGCGAAGTGCTTCGTCACTTCTGCGCTGCGCTGGTCTTGGCTGGGGAAGCGGGTGGTCACGATGCCACCGCCAGATCAGTACCGTTCAATGCCGCGTCTAGAAGTGCCTGCTTGGTGCCGAAGTGGTGCCGCACGAGGCTGGGATCGCAGCCGGCCGCCAGGGCGATCTTCCTGGCAGAGACACGATCGACACCGTGCTCGGCGATGAGCCGGCGAGCGGCCTCAATCAGTGCCCCTTTGCCGTCGCCGAAGGCAACCTGAGGCATAAAGGGCTTACGTAGCTTCTCCAGTCCAGCGCGCACCAGGTAGCGGACGGATGACTCGTCTCGACCCATGATCGACGCTGCGGTCATCAGCCACTGGCCTTCGAGGATGTGCAGCTCAATCGCTTGCCGGTAATGCGGCCTCAGCGCGTCTAGTGTGCCGCGCATCTTGTCACTGAGCTGCACGTCGGTTGGCGCAGACACGAAGTCGGTTCGGAGCCTGAACGCCAGGTCGTCGGCTGACTTCAGGTAGCGCTCCTGCTCGGCCCAGTGCCGCTTGCGGTCCTGGAACAGCACGTTCCCGGCCGGGATGTTGAACAGCCACTGCCGGAACGGGTGAGCGCCGTCGTAGTCGCCTTCGCAGAAGGTGTCCAGCAGCGCAAGCGCTTCGGCGAACACCTCCTGTACGAGCTCGTTGAGGTCCTCGCGCGCGGATTGGGCTTTGCGCTTGTAGATGTAGCCCTCCACCGGGGCCGCGTAGCGGGCGTAGAGGACGGCGAACGCGTCCTTCTCGCCGGCGAGGAACTCTGCGACGAGAGTTTCGTCGCTCCGAACATCAACGGTCACAGCAGTGGCCCTCCTTCCTCACGAGCGGGCGGGGTGATCTCGAACAGGGCGTCCAAAGGCGGGTCCTCCGCCCTGGCGTCACAGCGAGGGAAGTGCTCCTCAGCCGTCTCGCCGTCCACGAACGCCCTCTGGCAGCAGTAGGCAGGGACAGTCATGCCGCCACCTCCGCGGACACAGGGAGGCCAGCACCGGACGCCGCGGCCAGGACATGCACACCCAGTGGCGGCGGGACCGCGTTGGCGATCTGCAGGAACTTCTTGGATTCGCTGCCCTGGAACGGGTAGTCCGCGGGGAAGCCCTGAAGCACAGCGGCCTCCGACAGCAGCAGGGGCCGCTTCTCCAGATCGGTCCGGCCGTCCACGCGAACCCACTGGAAGTCGTGGCGGGCGTGGCCGGCGACGAGCGTGGCGGCGGGCTGGTCCAGGCGGCGCTCGGTGGCGTTGGCGCGCTTGCTGTGCCTCAGCACCCACCAGGAGCGGGCCTTCTCCGTCAGCGCCCAGGACGGGCCATCGCAGGAGAACTCATTGCCGCCCGACGTCTTCCTGTCTCCGCGGGTGTTGATCCGCATCCCGGCGGGCAGGTCGAGCGCGTCCGCCATGGAAACCCAGCCGAGGCGGCGCTCGCCGAGCAGGTCGACGCCATGGTCGTGCTCGGTGTGAGTCGGCAAGGGGGCGGCCACCTCATGGGTGCGCGAGGCGAGGAGGATGGCCCGCCGGCGCGTCTGGGCAACGCCGTAGTTGGCAGCGTTGAGGATGCCGACCCACACGCTGTATCCCCAGCCGCGCAGGATGTCTGCGATGTGCTGGAAGAGCGGCAGAACGTCGGGTACCTGCTCCATGACCGTCCAGGCGGGCCGCAGGTCGTACAGCCAGCGCACCGGTTCGGCGGCGAGGAGGCTGCGCTTGTCCCGGCAGGCGCCGAGCAGCTTGGCGCGGGTGTCGTGGCCTCGGGACAGTTCCTGGACGGCTTCGTGCACGAGTGGCTGGTCCTTGCGGGCCAGCCCCTTGCCGGCTCGGGACCACGGCTGGCACGGGGACGAGCTGCCCAACCCTGCGATGAGGTCCTTGAAGGGCTCGGTCGGGTAGGCGGCCACGTCGCACTGGATCGTGGCATGACCCGCAGCCCGCCGGGTCAGGCAGGCCGCGGTGTCCCACTCCAGACCCACCTCGCGCAGCCGGAGCTGGCGCATGGCTTCGCTCCAACCACCGGGGCCGGCGAACAGGTCCACGGTCAGGTCAGCCACGGTCGTCCTCCTCGAACACGTCGTAGAGGTCGGCCGGGTAGCGCTCCGCCTCGCCGTGGAACACCTCGCGCAGGATCCTCTGGTGGCGGTCCAAGCCCGGGTTGTAGGACGGGTCCGCCATCTCCTCCACAGGGCGGGAGCGGCGCCACATCCACGAGATCGCGGCGACGAGGATCACGAGCAGGAGGCCAGCGACGACCGGGAGGAACGTCCCCCCGGAGGCGACGTTCACGACCTCGATCCAGTCGGCGAGGTTGCGGAGAGCGTCCATCACTCACCGCCCGGCTCTGAGTCGGAGGCGGCGAGGAGAGCCTTGAGACGCTCCACCTCGCCGACCAGCGCCGGCACCATCACGATCGACGCGCACAGGAACTCGGCGACCGGGGAATGGTCGAGGTCGCTGGGCCACTGCGAGGTGGAGAACACCTCCACGTACGAGCCTTCGATCGGGCCCTCGTCGTCGGTCCGGCAGGAGACTTCGTCGCCGTCCGGGTCATAGTGGAGCTGCCAGTCGTCGCCGAACACCTCGACGACCTTCGCCGCCATGCGGACGGCGTTCTCCAACTGGTTGGAAGTGAGCGGCTTAGGCATCGGTGCCGCCCTTCTCTGCCTGAGCGGCCTCAGCGGCGTCAGCTACGGCCACGAGAGCGGCAGCGAAGCGGCGAGCCTCAGCGAAGGAGATGCGGCCAGGAGCGCCCCTGAACTCCACGCAGTTCGCTTCCTGCACGGAGCACGTCCACCTCCGCTGCGTGGAGTAGGGCACGACCTGCCAGCCCTCGGCATCGTCGTCGCCGAACGCGCCTCCCTCGAAGTCCAGCCCGAGGAACGATGTGTCCGGGCGGGGCAGCACGATCGGGTCCGTCTCGCCCTCGACGACGACCGCCCGGAAGTGCACCTCGGGGAGCTTTGTCCCCTCGTCGTCATCCGCGTACGGCGTGATCCCGATGTGGACGACATTGCCGATGGAACCGATCGACGGGTGCCAGTAGTTGCCGTCGTGGTAGTCGTTGTCGCCGGACGTCAGCATGGCGGCGACGTTCTCCGGGGTGGGAGGAGTGGCGGCGACCTTCTCGGGGGTGATCTCGCTCATCGGGAGGTCTCCTGCTTCTCGGGAGCCGCCAGAGGGAACCCAGCAGCAGGACTGAACGGAACAGCGCCCACGACCGGCCAGTCCTTGACGACCTCGTCGGTCTCGTAGCCGCACGACCCCCACATGTCGGTGACCATCCAGCGGGCGGGGCTCGGCGGGGACGGCCACAGCACGGCGAGGACACAGCCGTTCGGCTTGCGGCGGACCGTACCGAGCAGGTTCTCAGCGGGGGTGATCTCGCTCATGCCGCACCACCCATCCCAGCCTGGGTACCGGCCTCGGGGTTGGCGGCCGTGACCTGCCGGGCGATCGCGTCGATCGCCTTGTGGTCGATGCCGTACTCCTCCAGCCAGTTCCACAGGTCCACACCCGCACCGCCATCGGAGTCCCAGGTCTCCCACAACTCCTTGGCGACCCGGTCGCCCTCTCGGGAGGGCATCTCACGCAGCAGGCAGGTGAGCCCGTGATAGGCGATCGCCAGATTGGTGGAGTGGCGGGCCTGAGCCGCGTCAGGGTGGTCCATCCCGAGCCGCCAGTGAAGGGAGGCGAAGGCAGCGAAGTGGCGGGCCATTGCCTCAGCGGTGGCTTCCTCGGCCGCCTTCGGGGAGGGGGCGATCTTGTCGAGGGCGTTCACGCGGCGTCCTTCGGGGAGTTGGGCTCAGGGGCGAACGGGATCAGGTCGGTGGGCCGGCACTCCTCGACGTCGGCCAGAGGCCACACGGCCAGCGGAGCGGGACGGCGGTGCTTGCCGTGGCGGCCCTTCGCAGGCAGTACGAGCCGGCACACCAGCTCCAGGGCGGCGCTCACGACTCAGGCCCCAGCTCGGCCACGTTGCTGGCCGGGTCGTCGGGGTTGCAGGTGGCGCCGTAGGAGTGCTTGGCGCCCTTCGGGCAGACCGTGGACGCCTCGACCCGCCAGGCGGCCTTGCCGCAGTGGATGCAGTAGCCGTCCGGCTCCGTCTCCGGGAACGACCCCTTCGGCAGGACCGCGCCCGTCTGTGGGCCGCCGAACCACTCCGCGTGCTGCGCGGGATCGCCCTGCCCCTGCAGCGGCAGGTGAGGTAACGGCAGGTCCGCGCTTGCCTCTATGTCGCTCTGCGCCTGCCTCAGCTCGGCGATGAACCGCTTCCTGTCTGCGATCTGCACCTGGAGGGCGTTGACCTGCTCCTGCATATTGGTGATCTCGGCGTTGGCCTGCTGGATCTGCGGCTCAGTCACCTGCGAGATCAGCTCGACGACCTTCGGCCGGTAGGCCAGGCGTTGCGGTTCGATGACGGCGACGTTGTTGCTCACTTGAGCTCCTGGGGTGTGTTGAGGTCTTGGGAGAGCCGCCCCCTCGCCCCGTCCCCCGATACGGTCGGGGCGAGGGAAGCGGAAGATCAGAGGTCAGGCGGGAAAGAGGTCCGAAGGGCTGCCGTGCGGGCCGGTGACGTGACCGGAGATCACCCACTTGCCGTCCGGGGTTGGGTAGGCCCAGTTCGTGCCGCGCAGCAGCACAGGCACGTCCAGCGGGTCGATACCGGTGTGGACGAGGTAGCCGGCGTTGTACGCCTCGGCCCGGTGGGACTCGACCCAGCCGTGACAGCCCGTCGTCCCCGACCCGCACAGCAGCAGCAGGTTCTCCGCCGTGTTCTCGCCGCCGCGGCCCCGCGGGATCCGGTGGTGGATCGAGTCCTCATCCCGCGGCACCTGGAGGCCGCAGCGGACGCACACCTGGTCGCGTGCCTCCACCAGAGAGCGGAGCTTTGGGGACGGGCCGGTGTCCGACTCAGCGAACTTCAGATGCCACACGCCGCCATGGCACTGCGTGAAACCCGTGGGCTGCTCACCTGGCAGGTTGAGCCGCCGGATCTTCTCGAAACGGGCGGTGACGTCCTTCTCCGACAGGAACGCCTTCCGACCGCATCCGCACGCGGGCGACTTCACGACTCACCCCCGGCGACGAAGTAGAGCGAGAACTTGGTGGGATCCTTGGGGTTGCGGCGGAAGTCGATCGTCTTGTTGCCGCAGCGAACGTGTCCGCCCATCTCGGGCCGGATCGCGTCAAGCGCACCCTTGGCGCGCTTCTCCTTGTCCTGCAGATCCTTGATCTGTTTACGCAGGTCGAAGAGTTCGTCAGCCCACTTCTGGGCGTTCGGGTCGTCCAAGTACAGCACCGACCTGCGGTCCCGCTCCGGGACGTGGCCCTCCCAGCAGATGCCGCCATCCGGGCCGCCGAACGGGCAGCCGAGGCAGAACACGCTGTCGGGGTCGTAGTCACGCGGCAGCATGTCCAGCGACGTGTCACGGACCTGCTGCAGCCACTCCATCGCGTCGCGGACGTTGCGCGGGTTGAGCGGCGCCCCGTCCGGCCCGGGCCACAGGTACTCCTCGCCCGTGTCGCGCGCCAGGTACTCAATCCGCACCCGCTTGGCGTCGTAGCCCATCGTGACCAGCGCGGCGGCGTACACCGACACCTGCCACAGGTGGGCATGCTCCGGACCATGGAGCTTGATGTGCTCCAGCCAGCGCGACCCGGTCGTCTTGGTGTCGACCACCGTGCCGGTGGATGCCTCGAACCGGTCCAGGTGGCCGAGGATGCCGGCGAAGCGCACCTCATGCTCGACCAGGTCCCCCGGCTCGGCGACCTTCTCCATAATCTGCGCGACCATGTCGTGGATCGCCGAACCGATGACAGCCTGGATGTTGCCCGACGGGTTGACGGGTTCAGCGCCGGCCAACTTGTAGCCGACCCTGCGGCGGCAGGAGCCGAGGTCGGAGACGCCGATATCCTTCTGCTGGGTGCGGGGCCGACGCTGGTCGGCGATGAGCAGCAGCTCCGATGTCGTCCTCATGAGGTAGCCACCACCGCCGCGGAGGTCCGGCTGGCCGCCGATGGCCAGCCGGTGACGAGTTGAACAGCGGCGATGTGGGCGCACCCGTCGCCGCCCGTGCAGGAGCACGACCAACTGTCCTGAAGGAAGAGAACCAGGTAGCGGCCGTTAAAGCCCTGCACGAGCGCGGTCACCAGATGGGGACGTAGCGCGGGCTTGACCGTGGCCGCCTCTAGGATGCGGACCTTCTCGTCACGCAGATAGCCGAGCACCTTGGTTCGCAGGTCAGGCACGGGAACCACCTGGGCACTCGTCCTCGAAGTGGTCACCCACCAGGCCGCACGTCTCGCACCGGTAGTCCTCGGATGGGCCCTCGACCACTTCGGCGTCCACCGTGTCGGCGAAGTTGAACTCCTCGGCCAAGTTGCCGATCTCCTCGGCCACCTTCTCCGGGTCGACCACGGTCTCGGCCTCGACCACCTCAGGCTGAGTGACCTCCACCACGGCGTCGGCGATGTAGTCGTAGTCGCCCTCGACACCGAAGCCGAGCGCAACCTCAGGGCAGGCGAACTTGGCGCAGTTGGAGATGGCCCGGTTGCGCAGCATGGTCCGGGTGTAGGACTCCCACGGCAGCGGATCGCCCTTGCTGCTGCGCGCGTGCGCCTTGCCGTCCTTGATGGCACACAACCCCGCACGGGCAGCGTCCTGAAGGGTGAAGGTCTCTCGGTGCGGGCTGGACGGATCGTCAGCACGGACGATCTCAACCGTGCACCGCTCGTCGGTGGACTCGATGATCCGAACCCGGTGGCCGGCCTTACGCGCCAGAGAGATCCAGGTAGTGCCAGAGAGCTGCGGCTTGCCCTTCACCACGTAGATGCCCTGGATGGCCTGCATTGGCGACAGGCCGAGGTCCTGTCCGTACAGCAGCAGGGCCAGCACATCCGAAGGCTTGCCGCGCACCGCGTCCGGCATGAGCGCGGCCATGGCCAGCGCCTTGGAGAGCCGGTAGGCGTCATCCAGATCGGTCAGTGGAGCCCCAAGGCTGACCTGTCGGCGCTCCAATTCGGTGGACTCGCTCACTGCTGCTCGTCTCTCTCGTTGTTGGGGGTGTCTAGGGGCTTGATGTGACGGATGTAGACCGTGGCGTCTGTGGACGAGAGCGTGTTCCGAGCGGTGACCTCCCACTCGTGGCCAGCCCAGGCGCCACGGCTCTTGCGGACCTGGCCCACGAGGCGGTTGGCGTCCTTGTAGTCGCCGACGAAGACCTTCGCCCACTGGCTGGTGTTCTCGATCAGGACGGCGATGGTTGCCGCCCACATGGAGGTGTCTGGCGAGCCATTCCCAGCCGGCGGCGGGTCAACGAACACGGGCTCCATCGGCTCGGTCACGTGTCCTGCCCCTTCCAGTACTCGTCTTCGATCTCCAGCGGGAGCGGATCGCCACCGCGCACGGACGGCCGGCGCTCGCGGGTGCGCTCGTAGTCGGCGACGGACTGCTCGGAGATCACCTCGTGGTCGCCTGCGATCGACTCCAGGTGCAGCACGTCGGCGGCGATCAGGTCCTCGACCTGGTCACGCGTGATGCCGAGCCGTCTCGCGACGGCGGTACGGGTCAACCAGACGCCCGTCATGACGCCACCTCGCCGGCCTCGCCCAGGAACCGGGCGTACACGCGGTACTCGCCATCAACCGTCCGGGAGACAGCGTCGAACTTCCCGCGTGCGGCCAGCGCCTCGACCACCCCGTCGCGGATGCGCTGGGCTACGCCGCCCGCCCGCGTAGGCGTGGCAGTCGCGCCGATGAACGCCCACTCCCCCGGACGTGCGCACAAGGTGGCGGCTACCTGCTCGTAGTCGAACGGGAGAGCCTTCGCCCACCTTCTGGTGGACCGTGGAGGGTCCTCGAAGCGGATCTCGAAGCTCATGCGCTCGCTCCCGCCTGCTCGGCGAGACGGACAGCCTCTGCCAGCGCCTCGAACACTGCCGTGTCCGAAGGCGGGTCCAAGAACCGCACCTGGTCAGCGGCACGCTCGGTCGGCCCGTCATGCCAGCGGCCGACCAGGTCGATCACCGCGGCCGGGTGGAGGTGGTCGTAGTCCGCCCGGTGCGGGGCGATCACATGGACGAGGAGGCGTCCAGCGTCCAGCAGGACGTCATCGACAGGCTCCAGATCGTCCAGGTCGGCGTCCTCGACCTCAGACCAGTAGTCCGGCGTGAGCCCGGCAGCTACGCCCATCGCGCCGAGCACGCAGACCTTGCCGTCGCACTCGTAGTCGCCCAGGTGGCGTCCCTTCTGCTTCAGGACGCTGATCGCGGCGTTCAGGATCGTCTCGGCGTTCACGCGGGCACCTCCTCGCCCATCTGGGCGGCCAGGCCAGCGCGCCGCGCCTGCTCGATCAGGTGGTCCCGCAGGTCGCCCGCCGCGTCGACGTTGTCGTCGTCCTCGACGCCGTCAGCGACACGGACCGCCTTGGCGGGGTCGAGGCCGTACCGGTCGGCGAGGATCGCGGTGAGCAGCGACGTGCGCAGGCGAGGACCTCCGGCGTCGTACTGGTGCTCGTAGACAAAGGCGGCGAGCGCCTCCAGGGCGGGGCTCATCGGGCCTGCTCCGGGCGCTGCTCGATCACCGTGACGACGGCCTGGTAGACGCCGGGCGTCTCACGCTTCATCCACTCGAAGAACTCGATCTGGCGCTGCCAGTCCTTCAGCGTGGGCGGTATCTTGTTCATGACTTGCTCGCTCTCTTGTCTGATCAGTCAGCTAGGTTCTGGAGCGGGTGGTCGAACGCGAGGTCCGGCATGGCGTTGCTGGGCCTCGCGGCATGTCAGGGGGTAGGGGTGCGCTGAGCGGGGACGAACCAGTCCCTGGCGTCGTCCCGGTCGATCTCGGCGAGTTCCGAAACCCGCATCGACAGGCCCAGAGTCAGGTAGGCGGCTCCCCACCGCTCGACGGCGGTCACGACGCGCCCCTGATCATGCGAAGCCGGCGGAGAGTGCCGTTATCGGCGATGCGGCGGACTGCGCGATCCCACGCCCAGCCCTCCCCTGCCGGGGTGAGCCGCGGGGACGAGCTGGTCTTCATGCCGTGGGAGGCGGTCGGGTACTCCGTCTCCTTCATGCGGACGAAGTCCTTCTCGGCGGCGAACGCAGTCCGCTGGTTCTTGCGGATCGTGTTGCCGCGGATCAGTAGGCCGATCTCTCCGAGGAAGTCCCATACCTCCTCGTGCAGCACCCGGACGCCGTGCTCATCCTTCGCCCACGCCTTCAACTTGTTGGCGAAGTCGCCCACCGCCATCAGGCCGTCAGCGGCCCGGTGAAGGTCAGCCTGAGCGGCGCGCGGCTCCAGCTCGGCCATCCGCTTGTTGGCTGCGTCGATGGCTCGTGCCTGCTGTGCCGCGAGTTCCAGCGCCTCGGCGAAGTCGCGCGGGATCTGGAACTGCTGTGGCTGGGAGGGGACGGTGTAGCTGCCCGTCTTGCGGATAGACGGCAGCACCTCCCGGTACACCCAGCTTTGGAAGCGGGCCACCTGAGAGCGTGTCGCCTCGTTCTTGATCCGGGCGGTCTGCCGCTGGCCGAGCGCCCGGTAGAAGCCGGCCTCGGTGACGAACCAAACCTGCTGGTCACCGCCAGGGGTACACGCTGTCGTGTACCCCTTCTCCTCGTCCGGGATGGACTCAGTGAGGCGGTAGGCGTCACGGATGCCGAGCGACCGCGCCAGGCCGGGCGCCTCGACCTTGAAGGAGTCGCCGACCGGCTGAATGCGGAGTTCGAACTCGCCGTTGTCGAAGAGCTGCATGTCACTCATGCCGCCGCCTCCCCCGCCGCCTTGCGAGCCTTGGCCGCGCGAGCTGCGCGCATCCTCTGCTGGTAGTAGGCGGTCTTGGCGTTCTCGGCCCGGCGGAGACGCTGGTCCCGGGGCATCTCGTTGCCCGGGTCCACCTTCTTCATCCAGTACTCGATGGATGCCGGCGAGTTGTTCCGCGCCTTGGCGGTCGCGCCGATGCGGTCGTCTTCGTTGGCCCACCGGGTGTTGGCGGCGATGCGGGCGATGGTGCTGCGCTCGGAACGGGTGCTCATCGGGTCACCCGCCTGGCGCGCCGGACCAGCTTGGGGTTCTCCGCGCCTTCCAGCTGCTCGCGCGGCACTCCGAGAACGCGGGCAATGCCGCCGAGGAGGCGCACGGAGGGCTGCTTGTAGCCGAGTTCGATGTTGCGGATGTAGTCGGGGTGCCTCTGGATCCCCTCCTGCTCACGAAGCTTCGCCACGAGCTCATCGACGGTGAGCTCCTGACGTTCGCGCTCGCGACGGATCTTGGTCCCGTCGGCCTGTGTGAGTTGGGCCATGGCAAGAAGCTAGGGCAGATCAAGGCAGATCACAAGACCTATTTGGCTCTATCTGCCCCCTGTCTGCCTCTAGTTGCCCCTGTTACTCCTGTTGTCAATGCTTCATGGGGGATCTGACCTGCACCGCTCTTACCAGATCTGCCTAGACCTGCCATCAAGAGTCAGGCATGATGCGTACGTGCCACAGACGAGTGACACCGATCCCGAGGCCCGCGCGCGCCTCTCCGAAGCGATCAACGAGCGCCGTGAGCAGCTTCGGCTTACCTGGAATCAGGTAGCGCAGCAGGCAGGCCTCACCAAGGAGGGACTCCGGTCCGTCCGCACTGAGACCCGGCGCATGATGCCCCTCACCAAGCGAGGCATCGAAGACGCCCTCGCATGGCAAGCGGGCAGTATCGATCTGATCCTTGCCGGCCAGCCTCCCGTAGAGGCCGGCGCCGCCACCTCGCCCACCTCGACGCCAGAGCCGGACATCCCAAGCGTTCCCGAGCCGGGAATCCAACGATGGTTCCTCACGGAGCTCCGTCGCCGCAGGATCTCGCTGGCAGATCTCACCACGTCCATCAACGCTCTACGGGTGATCGCTGAACATCATGGTCAGACTCTCGCCGAACTTCTCCTGGAATCGGGGCTGGTCGAACGAGACGAGCTACAGGTCCGCGACCACAGTCCCACGAGAGACGCAATAGCGCTTTTTCAGAGTGAAGTTGAGGGGATTATCGCATCCCCGCATCTTTCTGCGCGACAGCGACGGCAAATCGAGGATCGGGCCGCTGAAGGACTCCAGAGAATTCGCGAAGAAATCGGCGGGGACGCGTAAACCTCGAACCCTTCTCAGACGACAGACTTCAGTCGCGCCTGTGCGGTGTTCGATTCCTTGTCCGTGCCGGCCTGGCCAGCAGCCTCCTCTTTGATCGCCTCTTCGAGCCGCTGCAGCTTGCCGCTCAGGCGGAGGTGGGCGAGTCGCCCGTGGTCAGGCCGGGTGAACCAGAGGACGACAGTTACGAGACTGACGAGCAGAGTCGCCAGCCAGACGGCTTGGTACACCTGGATGTGTGGCTGAATCATCGTGGCCGTGACGATGAACGTCCCCCAAGTGACTCCGGCCACGCTCGTCGCGATCCAGCGCATGGTGCGTTCTTTCACATCCACCCCTTTGTGGCATGACGCAGCTGCGGCGGCCAACTGCGACATTCTTTCGTTCCCCAGGATTCGCGGCAGCCATGTGACTGTAGGACAGGTTCGCAACTGTATGGAACAGGACACGAGGGATGTTTTTTGCCGCCCAATATCATTACAGACGGGTCATTATTCCTGACAGGACGCATCCACGCGTTTACCTGGGAATATAGTTTAAATGTAGATCTACACACGTAGACAGGTCGGCGTAAAGGTAACGAAAGCCTTCCTTTCCGGACAGTATCCCCACCACTCCTCGGAACTACGTTCGAGCCGCTTGTTCACGCTTGTGCATGCACGTTCACGCACGTCCATGCACGTCGCCGCATGAGCAGGGTCAACCATGATCGTCTACGGTTCTCCCGTGATCGAGTGGAAGCCCAACGCCTACGTATGGGCGCAGGTCAGAGACGAACTCCGAGCCCGCATAGCGGCGGGGAGATACAGGTCTGGTCAAGTGCTGCCCAGCGAGACGACACTGGTCGAGGAGTTCGGCGTAGCCCGTAACACCATCCGCAAAGCGGTCAAGGCGTTGCGAGATGAAGGCTTGATCACTACCGTGCCTCACCTCGGCAGCTTCGTGGCCGACAAGCCGGCGCCCGCATCTGACGATCCGGCGAAGTAGGGGGAAGGGCGACGGTGCGCCCAAGAGGGACAGGGGACCCCGACATCTACCCTGTCGGGGTCCCCGCCCCCTTGCGGGGCCGCACCGGCCCGGTTGCTGCCGCGTCTCCCGGGGGGAGGACGCCCGGGACCGGTGCGACGTCCGGGCCTCTGCCTCGCCACAGAGAGCGACATAAAGCTCGGATCGTAGCCAAAAGATCGCTTGCTGTCACTGGTCAGCGCGAATCTTCCTCACTGCCCCATCAGACGCGCCGTGAACCCCTCTGACGCCAGAGGCACATCTGCATCACCCAACAGCCTCTGACCAGCCAACTTTTACAGCATCGGATTCGTTGCAGACACAGAAATGCCGACCTGCGAACACGCAGGTCGGCACACACAGATCGGTTAACAGGATTAGAAGTCCGGTGCTCTATCCAGCTGAGCTAAGGGCGCTCCTGCCTTATTGTGCATGATCCGGCGACTTGTCACGCACACGTTCTGGTCGTGTCAGGCCGACAGGGCGATCACCAGCCACATGAAGAGGGTTCCCGTGACCGTGGCGGCCAGGGTCCAGCCGGTGGCGCGTCTGGTTGTGTGGGCCTCCGGGAGGATGTCGGAGATGGCCAGGTAGAGGAGGAATCCGGCGAAAAGGCCCAGGTAGGCGGTCAGGACGTGGGCCGGGATGGCGATGAGGAAGGTCAGGGTGGCGCCGATCACGGGGGCGAGGGCGTCCAGGGCCAGGAGGGTGAGGGCGCGGCGGCGGGCGTTTCCGTACAGCGACGTGATTGTGTACGTGTTGAAGCCGTCGGTGAAGTCGTGGGCGATGACACCGATGGCCACGGCGACGGCGAGCGAGGCGTCCGTCTGGTAGGAGGCTCCGATGGCGGCGCCGTCCAGGAGGCTATGGACGACCAGGGCGGATCCGGCCGTGACGCCTACGCCGGCTCGCGCGTGGCGGTGGGCGGCGTAGTCGCCTTCGTGCGCGTCGTGCATGCCCATGGAGCGTTCGACGATGTGGATGCCGAGGAACGCCAGGGCGAACATGAGCATCGGGAGCGGGACGCCGAGCACGTCGACGGCGTCCCGGGTGAGGGCTTCGGGGAGGAGATCGAAGGCCACCACGCCGAGCATCACGCCCGCGGCGGCGCCGAGCACGAGGTGGCGGTTGTTCTTGACGCGGTCGGCGACCAGCCCGCCCAGCAGCGTCATGAGGAAGGCCGCCAAGGAGAGCAGGATGGGCACGGTTCCTCAGGCTAGGGGGTGGCTGGGGGGCGGGAGCGGTACGACACTCGGCCGCGGAATTGGAGGGACCCGGCGACCTCGGGGGCAGGCTCACGACACAGCCCAGGTTCGGGAACAGGGCACGGGCCCGGGGACAGGGCACGGGCTCGGGGACAGGCTCGCGACACAGCCCAGGTTCACGAAAGGGCACGCGTTCGGGACAGGCTCGCGACACTGCACAGGCTCGCGAAAGGGCACGGGTTCAGGATCCTGCGCGGTCAGCGTCCGACGGGTGCCAGGCGTCGGGGGGTGGGTTCGGGACAAAAGCGAAGGTGAGGAGACCGGTACGGCTGGGCAGGGCGGCCCGTAGCCAGGAGAAGGGCCTGCCGGAAGCAGGAGGAAGAGGGGCAGGGCGGGGAGGGAGGGGGCGGGGTAAAGGGCAGGCGGCCGTGGGGCAAATGGGGCTAAGCTGTTGTGGCATGGTCGCGACGCTCCTGCATGAGATTCCCCTGCAGGGCGGGGACGTGACAGACGGGGTGGTGCGCGTCGGTGACACGGTGCGCAGGCCGGTCGGTCCGGCCACGCCCGCCGTGCACGCCCTGCTCAGACACCTTGAGGCAGCCGGGTTCGGGGGTGCGCCGCGGGTCCTGGGAACGGACGGCTTAGGACGCGAGATCCTCACGTACGTCCCTGGGCGGAGCGGGTTGTGCCGGGCCGGTTCGACGGACGCGTTCCTGGTCGACCTGGCGCGACTGGTCAGGGAGTTCCACGACGCGACCGCCGGGTTCCCGCTCGACGCCGGCGGATGGGAAGGCGGGTCGAACGACGACCGCGCGCCGGAGGTCATCGGACATTGCGACCTGACGCCGGACAACGTGATCTTCCGTCACGACACCGACACCGCTGCGGCCACCCCCGTCGCGCTGATCGACTTCGACCTCGCCCGGCCCACCACCCGGCTGTTCGACATCGTCACCACCCTCCGCCACTGGGCCCCGATCGCCGACCCGGTCGACCGCCACCCCCTCCAGCGCGACACCGACGTCGGGGCCAGGATCCGCCTGTTCTGCGACGCCTACGGCCTCGCGCCCCGCGAACGCCGGCGGCTGCTGGAGCTGTCCAGGCTCCGCTTCCACCGCTCCTACGACGTCATGCGCACCCGCGCCCGCGCGGGCGGGAACTGGGCCAAGATGTGGACGGGCGGCGCCGGGGAACGCATCCGCCGGGCGGCAGCGTGGCTGGATGTGCACGAAGATGAGCTTCATGCCCATTTGGTATGACCCGCTAGGTCTCGCGCTCGGTGTCGCACTCGACCAGGTTCTTGGTGATCCGCGAAGCTCGGCCCACCCCGTCGCCCTGTTCGGACGGGCGGCGGCGAAGCTGGAGGAGTCGTCGTACGGCGACACGAGGTGGCGCGGGGTGGTCCATGTCGGGATCTGCGTCGGGGGCGCGGCCGCCCTGGGCGTGCTGGCCCAGAGGAGCGGCGACCGGGCCGTCCGCACGGCGGTGACGGCGTTCGCCACGTGGGCCGTGCTCGGCGGCACGACACTCGCCCGCGAAGGCGTGCACATGGCCGAGGCCCTGGAGCAGGACGATCTCCGGCGGGCCCGGGCCAGGCTCCCCCACCTGTGCGGCCGCGACCCCGCGGGGCTGGAGGCGCCGGAGCTGGCCAGGGCGACGGTGGAGTCGCTGGCGGAGAACACCTCCGACGCCGTGGTCGCCCCGCTGTTCTGGGGCGCGGTGGCGGGCGTGCCGGGGCTGCTGGCCTACCGGGCGGTCAACACGCTGGACGCCATGATCGGCCACCACTCCCCCCGCTACGAACGGTTCGGCTGGGCCGCGGCCCGGCTCGACGACGTGGCGAACTACGTACCGGCACGCGTGACGGGACTGCTGACGGCGGCGCTGGCCGACGACCCCGTCCGGGCGCTGCGGATGCTGCGACGGGACGGCCACCGCCACCCCAGCCCGAACGCGGGCAGGTGCGAGGCCGCCTTCGCCGGCGCGCTCGGCGTCACCCTCGGCGGCACGAACGTGTACGGCGGCAGGACGGAACACCGCCCCACGATGGGCGACGGCCCCAAGCCGGACGTCAAGGACATCCGGCGCGCCGCCCGGCTCACCCGCGCGGTCGGACTGGCGGCGGCGGGGCTGGCCGTGCTCACCGCATGGGGCCTGCGCCGCCGCCATTCCGGATAATCGCGGTAATCAGCTAAATGGCGGTTAACTCATTATCCGATTGAGATTGATCGCCAGCCAGATGACGAATGCGGCGACGGCGGTGACGGCGACCAGACCCTTCACCGCATGGTGCGCGGTCTCCCGCCGCACCGTCACCTGACGCTGCGTCTGCTTCCAGACCTGCCTGAGCATGATCATGTTCTGGAAGCGGCGTCCGAGCGCGAACAGGGCCAGCCCGATGAGGACGAACAGGATGACACGACCATCGGCAGGTTCCACGACACGGCCCCCTTTTTCGGTCTTGAAGAAGAAGCGTGCCCCCGCACATTTGGTTACTCACGATACTCGTCTGGCAGCTGTTTGTTGATTAATTTATCGGGTCGAGATCCACCACGATGGGAGCGTGATCCGAGGGGCCTTTCCCCTTGCGCGCCTCGCGGTCGACGTACGCCCCCCGCACCCGTTCCGCGACGTCGGCGCTGGCGTAGACCAGGTCGATCCGCATGCCCTTGTTCTGGTGGAACATCCCGGCCCGGTAGTCCCAGTACGTGTACGGGTGCGGCCCCTTCATCGGCGTCGGCACCACGTCCCGCAGGCCGAGGGCGAGCAGCTCGGCGAGCGCGCGGCGTTCGGCGGGGGTGACGTGCGTGGAGCCGGCGAACAGCGCGGGGTCCCAGACGTCGGCGTCGGTCGGCGCCACGTTGTAGTCGCCGCAGGCCACCAGCGGCGAGCCGGCCTCCTCGGCCAGCGCGTCCCGCAGCGCGGCGAACCACTCCAGCTTGTAGGCGTAGTGCGGCGAGTCGACCGCGCGGCCGTTCGGCGCGTACAGGGACCAGACCCGCAGGCCGCCGCAGGTCGCGCCGAGCGCGCGGGCCTCGGGACGGGCGGCGCCCACCCCGTCGAGCCCGGCGAAGCCCGGTTCGCCGGGGAAGCTCGGCGTCACCTCCTCCAGCCCGACCCTCGACAACACGGCGACGCCGTTCCACCGGCCGTCTCCGTGGGCGGCGGCGGCGTAGCCGAGCTCGCCCACCTCCGCCACGGGGAACGACTCCGCGGGACACTTCGTCTCCTGCAGGCAGACGATGTCGGGCTCGGTCGCGGCCAGCCAGTCGAGCAGGCGTGGCAGCCGTGCCTTGATCGAGTTCACGTTCCAGGTCGCCAGGCGCATCCTCCCAGCCTGCCACGGCCGGTCCCGTCGTCCGTGGTCAGACCGCCTTCATGAGGACGGCCGAGACGTCCCGCAGGAAGCCGCCCGCGCCCGCGTCGAGCGCCGCCTTGGCCTGGCGCACGGCGTCGAGGACGTTCCCCGCCGCGCTCGGCGAGTCCTCCACCACCATGCGCAGCTCGACCTCCAGCGGGGAGCCGCCGAACCCCTCGCCCTCCAGCCGGATGAAGGCGATCTTGCGGTCGTCGAGGAAGGGCAGGTACTGGGCGCCGACGTGGGTGGAGGTGCCGGCGCCGGACGCCTTGGTGGCCCGCTTGCCGGCCATCCTGGCCGGGTCCTGGAGGTTGACGAAGTCCATGTTGCCCCCGGCCAGGAGCTGGTGGCCGGCGCGCAGCCGCACCCCGCTCGCGGTGAGGGCGTCGACCAGCGCCCGGTGCACGAGCGTGGCGCCGAAGGAGCTCTTGAGGTCGTCGCCGAGCAGCGGCAGCCCGGCCGCGGCGAAGCGGTCGCGCCACCGTTGCGAGCGGGCGAGCACGGCGGGCATGCAGTTGACGAACGCGCAGCCGGCCTCGATCGCGGCCTCGGCGTACCGCTCGGCGGCGCGCTGAGCGCCGGTGGGCAGGAAGTTCACCACGACCTGGGAGCCGGTCTCGCGCAGGTGGGCGGCCACGTCGGCGACGGTCGCGGCGCCGCTCGGCTCGACCAGCTCGGCCGAGCCCTCGCCCACGCCGTCGGCCAGGATGCCCTCGCGCACCGGCACGTCCAGGTGCGGCACGTCGGCGAAGCGGCGGGAGTTGTTCGGCCGCGCCCAGATCGCCTGCGACAGGTCCAGGCCGAGTTTGGCCCGGCCGACGTCAAAGGCGGCGGTGAACCGCAGGTCGGAGACGGCGTATCCGGCGCACACGGGGTTGAGCAGGCCGGGCGCCTGGCCGTCGCGGTAGTACTCGACGCCCTGCACGAGGGACGACACGCAGTTGCCCACGCCGATGAGGGCGACGTTCACGGTGGTCATGCCGGAGTTCATATCAGGCCGGTCCGGCGGGCGAGGGCGGCGGCCTCCACGCGGGAGGCGGCGCCCAGCTTGGCCATGATGTTCGACACGTGCACGCCGGAGGTCCTGGCCGAGATGAACAGCCGCTCGGCGATCTGCCTGTTGCTCAGGCCCTCGGCGACCAGGCCGAGCACCTCCAGCTCGCGGGCCGACAGCCCCGGCGTCGCCGACAGCGTCACCCGGGCGGTGGCCGCCGCCGCCTCCGCCTGCCGCCGCAACGGCTCCGCGCCGAGCGCGGTGGCGATGGCCAGGGCCTCGCGCAGCGGCTCGCGGGCCCGCGCCGGGTCCCGCTCGGCCGCGCCGACCAGCGCCCGCCCCAGCCCGTACGGCTGCCCCACCGACCGCCAGGCGGCGACCGCGTCCGCCCACGAGCCGCCGAGCTCGGCCTCGAACGTGGCCCGGTACGCCTCCTGCAGCCGCCCGACGGTGGGCAGGCCCGGGGGCGCGGCGCGCACCCGTCCGATGCGGGCCGCGAGGGCCAGCAGCGGCCAGGCGTAGCGGCGGCTGCGGCTCAGGTCGTGCTCCGCCAGCACGTGGTCGACCAGCCGGCGCGCCCGGTCCAGGTCTCCCCCGGCCTCGGCCAGGCGGCATTCGAGCAGGTCGGGCTCCAGGCAGGAGTCGTAGCCGCGGGAACGCCCGCGCATGAGCGGCCTGGCCTGCGCGAGCAGCGCGCCGGCCGCCGGCAGCGAGCCCTCCTGCACCGCGACCGTGCCGAGCACGAGCAGGATCCAGGCGCGGTAGATCGGCGGCGGGTCGAGCGCGAGCGCGGGGGCGGCGACCTCGCGGGCCTCCGTCCAGCGGCCCAGCGAGGCGAGCGGCTCGGCCAGGTTGGCGGCCAGGTGGGCGCCGCGCGAGCGGGCCAGGCCCAGCCGGGCGGCCTCGGCGATGCCGCGCCGCGCGACCGCCTCGGCCCTGGCGTGCTCGCCGGCGGCCTCCAGCGCGTCGGCCTCGCCGGCGTAGGAGACGAGCAGCGTGTCGTCGTCGGGCGCGCTGATCCGGGCGCGGGCGTACAGGGCGGAGGCGGTGGCGAGGTCGTCGTCGAGCGCGGCGAGCGCGGCCAGGGTGACCAGGGATCTGGCGTCGCCCAGCGCGTACGCCTCCTCGGCGCGGGCGCGGGCCTCGTCGTCCTGGCCGTGCCAGGCCAGCGTGCAGGCCAGGGCGCCGAGCAGCCGGGACTCGCGGGGGGCCAGCCGGACGGCCTCGCGCAGGTCGTCCAGGCCCTCCTCGCCGTGCAGGTCGCGGATGGCGACGCGCAGCTCCAGCAGGTGGGCCGCGCGCAGCGGGTCGGCGACCTCGGCGAGCGCCCGGCCGGCCAGGTCGTCGGCGCGGTGGGCGTCGCCGGCGCGCAGGGCGTCCCTGGCGGCGTCCTCCAGCACCTGGGCGTGGTCCTGGCCGTCCGCGTGCGCCCACAGCTCCAGCACCAGGTCCCATCTGCGGGCCCGCCAGGCGGCTCCGAAGGCGCGCGGCCCGTCGCCGGCCGCGTGCCAGTGGTCGGCGGCCAGCTCGGGCTGGGCGGGGGCGCAGCGGGCGTGCAGGCGGCGGCGTTCGCCGGGGAGCAGGTCGTCGTAGACGGCCTCGCGGATGAGCGCGTGCCGGAAGACGTAGGTGTCGCCGTCCACGAGCAGCAGCCGGGCCCGGACGACCGGCCGCAGCGCCTCGTCGAGCGCGAGGTCGTCGAGCCCGGCGATCTTGCGCAGCACCTCGTGGGGCGTCCTGCGCCCGGCCACGGCGGCGATCCGCAGCACGTCGAGACCGGGCCCCGGCAGCTTCTCGGCCCCGGCGAGCAGCAGCTCGCGCAGCGAGGCGGGGGTCGTGTCGCCCGCCTCGGCCAGCGCCTCGGCGAACAGCGGGTTGCCCTCGCTGCGCGCCACGATCGCGTCGACGTCGTCGCGGCCGAGCAGGCGGGCCACCTCGTCGCGGCCGAGCGGCGGCACCCTGACCACCTCGGCGCCGGGCAGCCGCAGCGGCTCCCGCGAGGTCGCGACGACCATCGCGCCCGGCCGCGTCAGGTTGCGCAGCAGGTACGCCAGCAGGTCGCGGGCGGCCTGGTCGGCCCAGTGCAGATCCTCCAGCACGATCACCAGCGGACGGCGCTCGGCGGCCCGCTCGACCAGCAGCAGCACCTCCTCGAACAGCCGGGCCCGGCCCAGGTCGGGCGTGTCGTCCAGCTCCCCCAGCTCGGGCAGCAGGCAGGCCAGCCCCTTGCGACCGCCGCCCGGCACGAGCCCGGCGCCGTACTCCCTGACCAGGCGGCGCAGCACGGGCACGAACGGGGCGTACGCCGGCCCGCCCGGATCGGCCCCGCCCTCGGCCACCAGCGCGTCCACGTCACCGGCGAACCGCGCGACCAGCCTGGACTTGCCGATCCCCGCCTCGCCCACGACCAGCACCGCACTCGGGGTACGGGCCCACGCGGCGGCCAGCCGGTCCAGTTCGGCCTCACGTCCCACGAACACACCCCTCATTATGAAGAGGCGGCTACGCATCATGCCCGATCCCGCCCAGAACGGGATTTGTCATCGTCGAAGGCGTGATGACGCGTTCGTTAAGCCTGATGATGGCCGCCTCGGTGACCGGGATGCTCGGTTTCTTCCTGCTGTTCTCCACCGTCCCCCTGTACGCGGCGACCGGCGGCTCCGGCGCGTCCGGCGCGGGCCTGGCCACCGGCGCGATGATGCTGTCCACGGTGCTCGCCGAGCTGGCCGTCCCCTGGCTGCTGTCCCGGTACGGCTACCGGGCGGCGATGGCGCTCGGCCTGGTCCTGCTCGGCCTGCCCGCCCTGCTGCTGCCGCTGTCGGCGGAGCTGCCCGTGGTGCTGGCCGTGTCCCTGCTGCGCGGCGCCGGCCTCGGCGTGCTCGTGGTCGCCGGCACCGCGCTCACCGCCGACCTGGTGCCCGCCGAGCGCCGCGGCGAAGGGCTCGGCCTGTACGGCCTGGCCGTCGGCGTGCCCTCGGTCGCCGGCCTGCCGCTGGGCCTGTGGGCGTCCGACGTGCTCGGGTTCGCGCCCGTCCTCGTGATCGCCGGGCTGCTGCCCCTGGCCGGGCTCGTGGCGGTGACCGGCCTGCCCGCCGGCCGGCCCGTCACGACCGGCACGGGCGGGCGGACCGGCGGGCTGGCCGCGCCGATGCTGGTCTTCGCCTCGGTCACGCTCTCCGTCGGCGTGCTGGTGACGTTCCTGCCGCTGGCGGGCTCGCCGGGGCTGGCCTCGGCGGCCCTGCTCGCCCAGTCGCTCGCCACACCGGCGGCCCGCTGGTGGGCGGGCCGGTTCGGCGACCGCCACGGACCGGCCAGGCTGCTCGTGCCGGGCCTGCTCGCCGCCGCCGCGGGCACCGCGCTTCAGGCGTGGACGGCCGCTCCCGTCGCGGTCGTGGCCGGGATGGCGCTGTTCGGGGCGGGGTTCGGGGTGCTGCAGAACGCGACGCTGACGGTGATGCTCCAGCGCGGCGAGCCGGCCCGCGTCAGCGCCCTGTGGAACCTGGCCTACGACGCCGGGATGGGCGTGGGCGCGACCGGGTTCGGGCTGGTGCTCGGGCACACCGGCTACCGGCTGGGGTTCGTGCTGGTGGCCGCGCTCGTCGTGGCGGCGATCCCGCTGGCCAGGGTCAGGCCCGCGTACGCGGCACTCCCACGGTGATCTCGCGGCCGAGGCGGCGGCCGGCCAGCAGCTCCAGGTCGTCGCCGCTCCAGAACCTGCCCGGGTCGTACCAGTTGGGACGCCGGCCGCCGGGCAGCAGGCCCATCTCCTCGTAGGTGACGGCCACGACCTCCGCGCAGTACGCGCTCTCCAGCGTGGCCTCCTTCCTGGCCCGCCGCGGCACCCGGCCCCTGGCCCAGCGGGCGGCCAGCCGGGCGGTGGACGGGAACGGGGTGCCGTCGAGCCGGGCGACCACGCGCAGGGCGGCGTCCTCCATCTCGGGGGTGGCCTGCGGTTCGAGCTGGCGCAGCCAGGGACGCTGGCCGTAACGGTCGGCCCAGACGGTGACCGCGTCGCGCAGGTCGTGCAGCTGGACCCCGCGCTGGTGGGTGCCCGCCCACAGGTCGAGCAGCGACTTGCCCAGCTCGGCGTGCCACATCATGGGCGGCAGGTCCTCGATCACGATCGCCATGCCCACGTGGTTGACCGGGCTGTTGGTCATCGTCTGGATGGCCCGGTCGGGCACGGACCTGCCGCGGAAGATCCACAGATCGCCGGTCCTGGTCACCTTGACGGCCTCGTCGAGAGTCAGCACATCGCTAGCCTAGGCACATGCGCTGGTGGAAGATGCTCGGTCTGGCGGGAATCGCGGGGGTCGCGGCCACGGGGGTGGTGATCGCGCGCGCCGAACGCAGGCGGCGGGCATACACGCCCGAGGAGATCAGGACGCGGCTGCGTGCGCGCGTCGAGGCTGCGGCGGAGGCGGAGTCGGCGTCGGAGTCGGCGTCGGAGTCGGCTCAGCCGGACGGGCGCAGCTCGTAGGCGAAGACCACGTCGGGGTAGGCCGGGTTGTCGTCGTACCCCTGGACGCCGCCCAGGTAGGCCCGCTGGTACCGCACCACCCAGGGCAGCGCCGCGGCGGCCCGCACGTCGAGCACGCGTCCGGTGGCCTGCTCGTACGCCGCCTGCGCGGCCTCCTTGTCGGTCACGCTCAGCTCGGGCAGCCCTTCGAGCAGCTCGTCCAGGGTCCTGTCGCGCAGGTAGGCCAGGTTGAACACCGGCGGGTCGCCGGCGCGGAAGACGTTGCCGAACCACGAGTAGCCGTCGGCGTAGTCAGGCCACCAGTACATGACGAAGATGTCCTGGCCGTGTTTCCTGCCCTGCTGCCACTGGGCGTTCCAGGGCATGGCGCGGGCGTCGAGCGTGACGTTCAGCGGCTTCAGCTCCGCCGCCAGGCTGGTGGCCAGCAGCCGCTGGTCGTGGTCGCCCTGCGCGTAGGTGAGCCGCAGCCGCAGCGGCCGGCCCGCGGGTCCGTACCCGGCGCGGCCCAGCAGGGCCGCCGCGCCCGCCAGGTCCTGCCGGGGCGCGCGGCCGGCGACGTGGCCGGTCAGTCCCTCAGGGACGATGCCGCTGGCCGGCGCGACCGCGCCCCTGAGCGCCCTGACCAGGCCGCGGTAGTCGACGGCCTGCTGCACCGCGCGGCGCACCCGCACGTCCTTCATCGGGCCGCTCACGGTGTTGAACAGCAGCATGGCCGTCTGGTACGAGTCCCGCTCGCTGGTGCGCACCCCGGGCGTGACCGCGGCCCTGGCGAACAGCCGGGGGCTGAGCCGGTCCACGAAGCTCACCTCGCCGCGGGCCAGCATCCGCCACGCGCGGTCGGGGTCGGGCACGACGCGATACTTGACCGTGCTGTAGTGCGGCTTGTCCCATCCGCCCCAGTACTTGGGGTACGCCTTGAGCGTCAGCTCCTCCTCCTGGCCCGGATGCCAGGCCGCCACCGTGTACGGCCCCGACCCGGCGTCCCTGCCCGCGCCGAGCCATGAGCGCAGGTCGGGCGCCGCCTGCGTGTCGTAGATGTAGGCCGCGTACCCGGAGGAGGCCACCAGGTCGAGCGGCACGGCGTACTTCAGGGCGAACGTGACCGTGCTCGCGTCCTCGGCCTTGACGGAGGAGACGGCGTCCCAGATGTAGGACGCGCCCGCGCCGGTCTTCATCGTGCGCTCGATCGACGCCTTGACCGCCGCGGCGTCCACCGGCCGGCCGGTGTGGAAGGTCGCGCCCTGGCGCAGCGTGAACGTCCAGGTGCGGCCGTCGGGCGTCGAGCGCCAGGAGGTAGCCAGGCGGGGGGCCGACTTCTTGGTGAAGGGGTTCCAGAGGGTCAGGGTCTCGTAGACGTTCTGGAAGGCGATGAGCTCGTTGGAGTAGGAGCTCGCGGGGTCCCAGTCGGAGATGACGTCCAGGTTCTGCGCGTACACGAAGACCGACTCGGCGGCGGGGGGCCGGGGGACCTCCGTGGGCCCGGAACAGGCCGACAGAAGCGCCAGCGCGGCGGCCGCTGCGAGACGACGGCGCAACGCATCTCCCTCTGTAACCGATTTGGGGGAAACCTACTGCAAGATCACGGACACATGTCCAAAAGTCCCGAAAAATTGGGCAATTGGGTGATCGAATTGCTATCCTCTGGGCTTGTCCCGTCCGGGGTTGCCAGCAGGGGACCGACCGGAGTGAGGTGCCATGGGTCGTAGCCGGACGATCCGCATGAAGATCATCGGACTACTACTCGTGCCTCTGACCTCCATGGTCGTGTTGTGGGGCGTGATCACCGCCGTCACCGCCGGCGAGAGCCTGGAGCTGCGTCAGTACAAGACACTCTGGACGAACCTCCGCCATCCGGCGTACAAGTTGATCAGCGAGCTCCAGCACGAGCGTCTCTCCTCGGCCAAGCTGCTGCGCCGGGCCGCCTCCCAGAAGGACGTGGCCGACCAGCGCACCCGCACCGACGCCGCCAGGGACGAGTTCAGAAGGCTCTCCAGCAACTCCAAGGACCGATCGGAAGAGATCCGTACGCAGGTGGACGCGGTGTACACGCAGCTCGGCAGGCTCGACGCGATCCGGGGTGAGATCGACGACGGCCTGTCCGACCGTCTGCTCGCCGGCGAGGCGTACAACACCGTGATCGACTCCCTCTACGGCCTGCACCGGCGCGTCGCGCTCATCGACGACATCCCGATCTACGAGCAGTCCCGCGTGATCATCGAGCTGGGCTACGCCAAGGAGCTGCTGACCAGGGAGCAGGCCATCGCGCTCGGCCCGGTCACGCCGTCGGAACGCCGGCAGTTCACCCAGATCGTCGGCAACCGGCGCTTCCTCATCGACCAGGGACTCGGCGAGCTGGACCCGAGCCTGCGCGACACCCAGGTCTCCCTCGTCACCTCCCCCGTCTACCAGCGCATGCGGCTGATGGAGGACCGGATCATCGCCGGCGCCGTGCCGCCGCGCGGCTGGCTGAGCACCACCGAGTCGATCTCCAAGACGTACGGGGAGTCGCTCATGCGGGCCAGCACGCTGCTCAACGCGCGCGCCGACCCCGTGGCCGACCAGGTGCTGTCGCGGGCGTTCATCCTGGCCGGGACGTGTTTCCTGCTGGTCATCGTGTCGATCGTGTTCTCGATCCGGATGGGCAACCGGCTGTCGAAGGAGCTGGGCGCGCTCCGGCTCGCCGCGCTGGAGGTGGCCCAGGAGCGGCTGCCGCACGTGGTGGCTAAGCTGCGCAAGGGCGAGAGGGTGGAGATGCCGGAGTTGTCGGTGGCCACCAGCACGGTCGAGATCGGCGACGTCGGCCAGGCATTCTCCACCGTCCAGCAGACCGCCGTCGAGGCCGCGATCGGCCAGGCGCAGCTCAGCGAGGGCGTCGGGCACGTCTTCCGCAACCTCGCCAGGCGGTCGCAGGCCCTGCTGCACCGCCAGCGCATCCAGTTGGAGGACATGCAGCACCGCGCCACCGACCCCGAGGCCCTGGACGACCTGTTCCGCCTCGACCACCTGACCACGCGCATGCGCCGCCACGCCGAGGGCCTGATCATCCTGTCGGGCGCCACCCCGGGCCGCGGCTGGAGCAAGCCGGTGCCGCTGCTCGACGTGGCCCGCGGCGCGACGGCCGAGGTGGAGGACTACCGCCGGGTCACCGTCGAGCCGATGTCCGGCCAGCGCCTGGCCGGGCCGGTGGTCGGCGACGTGATCCACCTGGTCGCCGAGCTCATCGAGAACGCGACCGTCTACTCGCCGCCGCACACGCAGGTCATCGTGCGCGGCGAGGAGACCGCCCGCGGCTTCGCCTTCGAGGTCGAGGACCGCGGGCTCGGGCTGAGCGCCCAGGAGCTGGCCGAACTCAACGAGCGGCTGGCCAGCCCACCCGAGTTCGACCTGGCCGACAGCGACAAGCTGGGGCTTTTCGTCGTCTCGCGCCTGGCCGCCAGGCACGACATCCGCGTGACGCTACGCGGTTCACCATATGGAGGGACCACCGCGATCGTGTTGATCCCGGCTGAGCACGTCGCCGATCCGGAACCGGAGGCCGACGTGAAGGAGCCCGCCCGTCCTGTGATGCGGGTGGTGCCAAGTGAGTGACGAGCGATGGCTGGACGAGGACGCCGGTCCGATCGTCCCGGCCTACCTGCTGACCAGGGGCCGTACGGTGCCCGCGAGCGAGGCCATCGACCTCATCGCGGTCATCGTCACCGCCGGCGGGCTGACGCCCCCGGTGGGGCTCGGGCCCGAGCACCTGATCATCATGCAGAAGTGCACCAAGCCGACCCGGCTGGTGGACGTGGCCGCCGAGCTGAACCTGCCCATCGGCGTGGTCCGGGTGCTGGTCGGCGACCTGCACGCGCGGCAGCTCGTCCAGGTCGAGCTGCCGCCCCCCGCGCCGGACGCCAAGGTGCTGCTGGAAGTGATCAGTGGGCTGAAGGCGCTGTGACGGCCCGGCTGTTCAGCATTCCGTAGACGGTGGCGAACACCGCCGCGACCAGCCCGGCCGCCGCGGCGGTGCCGAACACCCACTGGAAGCCCAGGACGCCGGGGCGCGCGGCCAGGATCGCGGCGATGGCCGCGCCCGCCACGCTGCCCCCGACGATGCGCACCAGCGCGTTGACGCCCGCGGCCAGCGCGGTCCTGGACGGCTCGACGTGCTCGACGGCCATCGTGCCCAGCGCGGCGTAGCCGACGCCGAGGCCGACGCCCATGAGGGACGAGGCCACGTACAGGGTGGCCGGGCTGCCGTGCTCGAACGCCAGCCACGCCCCCGCGAGCCCGGTCACGCCCGCGCCCGTCGCCACCATGAACGAGGCGGCGAACCGGCGCATGATCCGCCCCGCGAACAGGGAGATGACCAGCATGAACAGGGTGCTCGGCAGCAGGAACAGCCCGACCTGGAGGGTGGAGGCGCCGAAGCCGAAGCCGGTCGCCTTCGGAACCTGGGCGAACTGCGACATGCCGGTCAGCATCGTGAAGAACGAGAACCCGAGCAGCATCGAGGAGACCGTCGCCCCGATCGTGCCCCTGTGCACCAGCATCGACATCTCGACCAGCGGCTCGGCCACCCTGCGCTCGACCAGCACCCACACCGCGGCCAGCACGGCGGCCGCGGCGAACAGGCCGAGCACGCCGGGCGACGTCCAGCCCCACGAGCCGCCCTCGCTGATCGCCAGCAGCAGCGCGACCAGCCAGGCGGTCAGCAGCGCGGCCCCGGCGAGGTCGGGACGGCCCTTGCCGGCCGGCGCCACGTCCCGCACGAGGAAGGCCAGGATCACGACGGCCACCGCCGAGATCCCGCCAGTGATCCAGAACACCAGGTGATAGTCACCGGCGGCCAGCCCGGCCAGGATCATGCCGCCGCCGCTGCCGAACCCCATCGTCGCGCTCAGCACGCCGATGCCGGTCGCCAGCTGCTGCCTGGGCAGCAGGTCGCGGACCACCCCGATCGACAACGGGACCAGCGCGGACACCGCCCCTTGCAGGATCCGGGCGACGATCAACCAGGTCAGCGACGTGGCCATCGCCGCCATGACCGAACCCACCACCAGCAGGCCCAGCGCGCCGAGGATCATCGGGCGCCGGCCGTACATGTCGCCGAAGCGCGACAGCAGCGGCGTGGAGACTGCGGCGACCAGGAGGCTGATGGTGAGCGTCCAGCTCACGGCCGAGAGCGAGGCGTGCAGCTCCCGCTGCAGCACGGGAAGCAACGGGACCACCGCGGTGTTCTGGAGGGCGGCGATGGAGGCCGCGAACGCCAGGGAGACCACCGTGGGCCAGGGATTGCGCATCGACGTCTCACGCGCCGCGGGTACGACGGCTGTCGCCATGTCGGCTCCTTTAGATAACTTAGGTAAGTAACCGAGCACCGATGATACATACGTAAGTTAGGTAAGCAAACAGATGGGCGAAGATCTCAACAGGACGGTGTCGGCCTTCCGGCGGCTGGTCGTCACGCTCAACCGCGCCAAGACCCACGAATGGCTCACCGAGGCGGCCGGCATCCGGCTCGACCGGCCCGACGTGCAGATCATCGTCTACCTGCTCGACGCGGGCGAGCCCCGCAGGATCGGCATGATCGCCGAGGGGCTGCAGGTCGAGAGCCCGCACGTGACCAGGCACGTCGCGGCCCTTGAGCAGCGCGGGCTGGTCGAGCGCGTACGCGACCCCGACGACCGGCGGGCCTGGCGCATCGCGCTCACCGAGGAGGGGGCCGAGGTGGCGAGCAGGTGCCGCCGGGTCACCACCGAGTGGTTCGAGGAGGTGCTGTCCGACTGGCCGGAGACCGAGCGGGCCGAGCTGTCCAGGCTGATGACCAAGCTGTCGGACGACTTCTGCGAGCGCATGCGCGCCCGGTACACCTGAGAAAACGCGTTGCGGGGCCGGGGGCGCGGGCGGCATGCTCGTGCCCATGGTCATCCAGCTGGTCAGCCGGCTCGTCATCCGGCGAATGCGCATGCCGCACCCGTCCGGGGGCTCCCGCCGTTGAGATCGGCGGCCCCCGGCCCGTTCCAGACGGGTGGGGGCGCTGGTGTGCCCGGCGGTTTCATAAGCCGCTCCAGGCGGGTTCGATCCCCGCACCCGTCACCACATTGCTGGTAGAGATGGGCCCATGCGGATTTCGGTGGCGGCGGACAGCAACGACGGGGTGGCCGGGCGCATCGTGGCCGAGCTGCGCGGGCGGGGTCACGAGGTGCTGACCCACGGCGCACTCGACGACGGCGAGCGCGACGACTGGGCGTGGGCCTGCGAGCTGGCCGCCAGAGACGTCGCGGAGGGCCGGGCCGACCAGGCGGTGGTCTGCTGCTGGACGGGCACGGGCGCCTCCATCGCGGCCAACAAGGTGCCCGGCGTGCGGGCCGCGCTCTGCGCCGACGCCTACACCGCCGACGGGGCGCGCAGGTGGAACGACGCCAACGTGCTGGCCCTCAGCCTCCGCCTGACCTCCGACGTCGTGCTCGGCGAGATCCTCGACGCCTGGTTCGGCGGGCGGCCCAGCACCGATCCGGCCGACGTGGCCAACGTGGCGCACCTCGCGGAGATCTAGGCTCTTCGGCATGGACAACTTACGGTGCACGCATTGCGGCGCGGAGGGGCTCGAACCCGGGTTCGTCGCGGACCAGGGTGAGCACTCCCGGGGGTACGCCCGCTGGGTCGAGGGGGCGCTGTCACGCGGGATCTTCGGCGGCGCCCGGCTGATGGGCCGTCCCAAGTGGGAGATCGACGCCTACCGCTGCCGCTCCTGCCACCACCTCGAACTGTTCGCCACCCGCCCCGATTAGCCCGTCCCGCCGTCGCGGGCGGCTCACGATCCTCACGTCCGGGGGCACGGAAATCGTCGGTGCCGCCCTCTAGGGTGCTGGGCATGACCGACGTGCTGATCCGCGGCGGGCGGCCCTGGGGGCTCGCGTCCCCCGCCGACCTGCTCGTCCGCGACGGCCGCATCCACCGGGTGGGCCCGTCCCTCGACGCGCCCGGCGCCCTCGTCCTCGACGTGTCCGGTCAGCTCGTCCTGCCCGGTCTCGTCGACGCCCACTGCCATCTCGACAAGACGCTCTACGGCGGCCCCTGGATCCCCCACTCGGCCGACGACTCGCTGGCCGGCCGCATCGCCAACGACCTGGGCCGCCGCGCCGAGCTGGGGGTGCCGAGCGCCGAGCGGGCCGCCGCGCTGCTGACCCGGATGAGCGAGGCCGGCACCACCCACGTGCGCACCCACACCGACATCGACCCGTCGGTGGGCCTGCGGGGCGTGGAGGCCGTGCGCGAGGCCGCCGCCCGCTCCCCCGTCCACGTGCAGCAGGTCGCCTTCCCGCAACACGGCGTGCTCACCAACCGGGGCACCGCCGACCTGCTGGCCGAGGCGCTCCGCGGCGGCGTCGAGGCGATCGGCGGCCTCGACCCGGCCGGCGTCGACCGCTATCCCGTGCGCCACCTCGACCTGATCTTCGGCCTGGCCGACCGGTTCGGCGCGCGCATCGACATCCACCTCCACCTCCACGACGGCGGCTCGCTGGGCGGCTGGGAGCTGGAGCTGATCACCGAGCGCACCAAGGCGCTGGGGCTCGGCGGCCGGGTCACGGTCAGCCACGCGTACGCGCTGGGCGAGCTCGGCGAGGCCGCCCAGGATCGCCTGATCCAGGGCTTCGTCGACGCGGGCGTGGCCATCGCCACCGCCGCCGTCTACAGCTACCCGGTGCCGCCGGTGAAGAAGCTGCGCGCCGCGGGCGTCACCGTCGCCTGCGGCCACGACGGCGTCCGCGACCTGTGGGGCCCCTACGGCTCCGGCGACATGCTGGAGCGCGCGATGCACCTCGCCTACCGCAGCGCGTTCCGCCGCGACGAGGACATCGAGCTCGCCCTGGAGGCCGCGACCGTGGGCGGCGCGCTGGCCCTCGGGCTGCCCGGCTACGGTCTGGCTCCGGGCGACCGGGCCGACCTCGTCGTGGTGCCCGCGAGCGGCCCCGGAGAGGCCGTGGTCGTTCACCCTCGGCGCACTCTGGTCATGAAAGACGGCGTAGTCCTGCACAATTGACCGGCGGGACCATCGAAAGGCAGGCAAGTGCTCTCTATTCACCAGCGGATCGCGGCAGAGCTCGGCGTGCGCGACGGGCAGGTGCAGGCGGCGGTCGATCTGCTCGACGGCGGCGCCACCGTGCCGTTCATCGCGCGCTACCGCAAGGAGGTCACCGGCGCCCTCGACGACGCGCAGCTCCGCACGCTCGAAGAACGGCTGCGCTACCTCCGCGAGCTCGACGAGCGCAGGTCGGCGATCCTGGAGTCGATCGAGTCTCAGGGCAAGCTCGACGACGAACTGCGCGCGCAGATCATGGCGGCCGAGACCAAGGCCAGGCTCGAAGACATCTACCTGCCCTACAAGCCCAAGCGGCGCACCAAGGCGCAGATCGCCCGCGAGCTCGGCCTGGAGCCGCTGGCCGAGAAGCTGCTCGGCGACCCGACGCTCCACCCGGCCACGGTCGCCGCGGAGTTCGTCACCGAGGGCGTGGCCGACGCCGGCGCGGCCCTCGAAGGGGCCAGGGCGATCCTGATCGAGCGGTTCGCCGAAGACGCCGACCTGATCGGCGACCTGCGCGAGCGGCTGTGGAGCCGCGGCCGGCTCGTGTCGAAGGTGCGCGAGGGCAAGCAGGAGGCGGGGGCCAAGTTCTCCGACTACTTCGACTTCACCGAGCCGTTCACCAAGCTGCCCTCCCACCGCATCCTGGCGATGTTCAGGGGCGAGAAGGAGGAAGTGCTCAACGTCGCGCTGGAGCCCGACGAGACCGCCGACTACGAGCTGCGCATCGGCGCCCGGTTCGGCATCTCCGACAAGGGGCGTCCGGCCGACACGTGGCTGGCCGAGACCGTGCGCTGGGCCTGGCGCACCCGCATCCTCGTGCATCTCGGCATCGACCTGCGCATGCGCCTCTGGCAGGCCGCCGAGGACGAAGCGGTCCGCGTGTTCGCCGCCAACCTGCGCGACCTGCTGCTGGCCGCCCCGGCCGGCACCCGCGCGACCATGGGCCTCGACCCCGGGCTGCGCACCGGCGTGAAGGTGGCCGTGGTCGACGCCACGGGCAAGGTCGTCGAGACCGCCACCATCTACCCCCACGAGCCCAAGCGCCAGTGGGACCAGTCGCTGGCCGTGCTCGGCGCGCTGGCCCAGAAGCACGGCGTCGAGCTCATCGCCATCGGCAACGGCACCGCCTCGCGCGAGACCGACAAGCTGGCCGGCGACCTGGTCAAGCTCATGCCGTCGATCACCAAGATCGTGGTGTCGGAGGCGGGCGCCTCGGTCTACTCGGCCTCGGCCTACGCCTCCCAGGAGCTGCCCGACCTCGACGTGTCGCTGCGCGGCGCGGTCTCCATCGCGCGCCGGCTGCAGGACCCGCTCGCCGAGCTGGTCAAGATCGACCCCAAGTCGATCGGCGTCGGCCAGTACCAGCACGACCTGGCCGAGTCCAAGCTCTCCCGCTCGCTCGACGCCGTCGTCGAAGACTGCGTCAACGCGGTCGGGGTCGACGTCAACACGGCGTCCGCGCCGCTGCTCACGCGGGTGTCGGGCATCGGCGCGACGCTGGCCGAGGGCATCGTGCGCCACCGCGACGAGAACGGTCCGTTCCGCACTCGCACGGCGCTGAAGGACGTCTCGCGGCTCGGGCCCAAGGCGTTCGAGCAGTGCGCCGGCTTCCTGCGCATCCCGGGCGGCGACGACCCGCTCGACGCCTCCAGCGTGCACCCGGAGGCCTACCCGGTGGTCCGGCGCATCCTGAGCTCGGTCCAGACCGACCTCAAGTCGCTGATCGGCAACACCTCGGCCCTGCACACCATCCGGCCGCAGGACTTCACCGACGACACCTTCGGCCTGCCGACCGTCACCGACATCCTGCGCGAGCTGGAGAAGCCGGGGCGCGACCCGCGTCCGGCGTTCAAGACGGCGGCCTTCAAGGAGGGTGTGGAGAAGATCTCCGACCTGGTGGCGGGGATGATCCTGGAGGGCGTGGTCACCAATGTGGCCGCCTTCGGCGCGTTCGTCGACATCGGCGTCCACCAGGACGGCCTGGTCCACGTGTCGGCCATGTCCCGCACCTTCGTCAAGGACCCGCGCGACGTGGTCAAGCCGGGCGACATCGTGCGCGTCAAGGTCCTTGAGGTGGACATCCCGCGCAAGCGCATCTCCCTGACCCTCCGCCTGGAGGACGACGTCACCCAGCCGTCCTCGGAGGGCCGCCCGCCCCGCAAGTCGGGCGCCCGTTCGGACGGCTCCCGCAACGAGCCCCGCCGCGACGGCAGCGCTCGTGACGGCTCCGCCCCCCGTGGCGAGGGCGGCCGCGACGGCCGCGACGGTGGCCGGGGTGACGGTGGCCGGGGTGACGGTGCTCGCAGCGGTGGCGGTCGTGACGGCGGTCGTGACGGCGGTCGCGGCCAGGGTGGTCGTGGCGACGGCGGTCGTGGCCAGGGCCGCGGCGACGGTCAGCGCGGCGGGCAGCGCCGCCAGGACCGTCCGGCTCCCATGGGCGCGATGGCCGAAGCCCTCCGCAAGGCAGGCCTCGGCAACGACAACCGCTGACCTCACCCCCTGACGGCGGGCCGGTCCCACACCCGGCCCACCGTCAGGGCTGCCCGGCCCCACACCCGGCCCCCTGGCAGGGCTGCCCGGCCACCCACTGGGCGGGGGGTTGCCGGTGGGGGGCGATACGGTCGGAGGGTGAGGACAACTGTGTTTTCCATGGCTGTCGGCCAAGCCCGCGACCTGCTTCGTTGGCGTTCGCCGCTGCGGACCGAGCTCTGGGCGGCCCGGCTCACCGCCGCTCTGGAGCCCGATGAGGTGAGGCCGTTCCTGCGCGAGCTGGCCGAGGACGGCAGCGCTGAGTCGCGTCTCACCCTCGCCGCCCTGGCCGCGGTCGACAGGCCCGGATGGCCCGGCGCGGAATCCTCTTCAGAGTCCGAGACGGGAGCGGAGGCGGCAGCGGGGGCGGAGCCCGGGGCAGGAGGGTTGCGGGTTCTGGGGGTGGAGGTTCCCGGGACGGCGGAGGCCGATCTCGGGCTGCCCGGATGGGTGCGGCGCATGGGGCAGGTGACCTGCGAAGGAGCCTGGTACGGCAAGGCCGACCCGTACGGCGAGCAGACCCTGGCCGTCCTGTCCTTCAGGTACGCGAACGGCAAGGAGCCGCACATCCTCGTCGTCGGCATCGACCAGCCCAACGGCGGCCTCGCGGTGGACGCCGTCGTCGAGGAGGTCAAGTTCCTCGACGACCTGGGCCTGAGCCCGGCCGAGCCCGGGGTGGTGGCCGGACGGGTGCTGGACGCGTTCGAGCTGGGCGACCGGATCATGGGGGCTCAGGTGGCCGACACGCTGCCCGCCGTCCGTGCGCTGGCCATCGCGCGGGCCCTGGCCGTGCCCGGGCTCGTACGGCAGGCGCCCGACGGCACGATGGCCGATTTCCACGATCTGCCCGACGTGCCGGGGGCGCGGGAGGCGTTCGAGAAGTTGGCGGAATTCGTGGGTGAGCGTCCGCTTTGGTGGAGTCCGGCGCGGGTGAGCCAGTTCCTGACGTCGTGGCTGCCGAGGGAGGCCATCCTGTCGGACACGGCGGTGGCGGCGATGCCGGAGGTGGTCCGGGCGTGGAGCCGTTTCAACGGCGCCCATCCCGCCGTACTGCACCAGATCGACGTGGACGCCCCGCGCCTGCCCGCGCTGATGGCCGACGAGTCCCTGGCGGGGCTCGGCAAACGCATCGCCCGCCGGCAGCTGTGAGCGCCTCCTAGGGGCGTGGGGGCGGCGGCCGGGATGTGGGTGGATCGAGTCGGGGGTGGGGGCGGCTATGCTGCGCAGTGACGTTTAGCGGTGCCCCACTTGGGCGTTTCGAGGGAGACTTGCGCGATGTACAAGGAGTTCGCTGTCGAGGCCGTCATGTGGCTCGTCCCGGTTGCGGTGCTGATCGGGGTCGCGCTCCTCGTCACCGCCTGACCCAAGACCCGAGGAGAACGGGGGCCGAGCACGCGCTCGGCCCCCGTCCGCTGTCCGGGGCCGACCGGATGACCGCGCTACGACGCCCCCTGTCCAGGGGCGGCGGATGAAAAGGCGAGGTAAGAGGGGTGGCAGGGGGCGCGGTGAGAGGTCATGAGGCCCAGGCCAGGAGAGGGCTGTACTGGCGGAGGCGTTTCAGCGCCTGCTTCTCCAACTGCCTGATGCGTTCCCTGGTGAGCCCGAGGCGGTCCGCGATCTCGCCGTAGCTCTCCGCCTTCTGCCCGGTGAGGCCGTACCGGAGCCTGATGACGACCGCCTCGCGCGGCGGCAGCGACGTGACCACGTCCCGGACGTCGGCGCTCATGGCGCGGCGTTCGGCGATCTCCTGCACCCCGGCCCCGTCCTCGTCGGCGATCAGGTCGGCGATGCGGCTCTCGCCGGACTCGCCGACCGGCAGGTCCAGGCTGACCACCTCCTGCCCGAGCCTGCGTAACGCGGCGACCTGGCCGGCGGTGAGCGCCGCCGATGCGGCGAGCTCGCCGTCCGTCGGCTCGCGGCCCAGGTCGGCGGCGAGCCGCCGCTCGGCCCTGAGCAGCCGCGACAGGTCCTCGGCCACGTGGATGGGCAGCCGTACGGTGCGGCTCTTGTCGTGGATGCCGCGTTCGATGGCCTGACGGATCCACCACATCCCGTACGTCGAGAACTTGTACCCGCGGGTGTAGTCGAACTTCTCCACGGCCCTGATCAGCCCGAGGTTGCCCTCCTGGATGACGTCGAGCAGCGGCAGCCCGCGAAAGGCGTACCGCCTGGCGGCGGCGACGACCAGGCGGAGGTTGGACCTGATCAGCTTGTCCTTGGCCCGCCGCCCGTCGCGGACGACGGCTTCGAGCTCCGGGGTCGCGGCGCCGCGCTCGATCAGGTGGCCCGCGTACAGTCCTGCCTCGATCCGCCGGGCGAGGTCGACTTCGTCCGCGGCGGAGAGCAGGGGGTTCTTTCCGATCTGCTCCAGGTACATGCCGAGCAGGTCGGGCTCTGCGGCCGACATGCACCGGCAACTACCCGGTAAACGGCGGCGAATTCCCGGCTTCGTTGAGTTCGGCGATGGCCAGCTCGGCCGTGCTGCGGATGTCGAAGAACTTGTCCAGCGCGGTGATCGCGAACAGGTGCTTGCACCGGCCGTTCAGGCCGGACAGCAGCAGCTTGCCGCCGGAGGCGGTGACGGCCTTGTGCAGGTAGACCAGCACGGACAGGCCGGAGGAGTCGCAGACGCTGACGGCCTGCATGTCGATGACCAGGAGCGGCGGCTGGGTGAGGTCGAGCGCCTTGGTGACCCGGTCGCGCACCTCGGCCGCGGACCCGAAGTCGAAATCCCCGGTCAGGCGTGCGATGACGCAGGGGCCCTGGAGTCCGAGGCTGATCGACAAAGCCTGCTCCGAAGTCACCCAGCTCCACCTACCCGCGTTGTTTCCCACTTGTCGTCACTTCTCGACCACTTTACGAGAAGTAGCGTCTCGGGTTGAACACCAGCATCTGTTCGATCTGGTCATCGGTGACACCAGAGCCGAGCAGTGCGGCCAGAACGTCATCGTGAATGTGATCGTAGCGCCAGTTCGGCGCGAGCGTGTTTCTGGCCTCGTCCCACGCGCCGCCGAAGTAGTCCATGAAACAGGCGGTGTCGTGGCTGAGGACCATGCGGTCGGCGTATCCGCGCCGGCACAGGGCCGCGATCGTGGCCACGCGCTGCTCGGTCGGGTTGTAGACGTCGAGCCCGAACCGGTCCATGCCCAGCGTCGCGCCGGTGTCGGCCAGGCGCATCAGGTAGTCGAGGTCGTTGCTGTCGCCCGCGTGCCCGACGACTACTTTCTCCAGGTTCACCCCTTCCTTGGCGAACAGGTCCAGCGCGAGCAGCCCGCTCTGGGTGAAGGCGTTCGTGTGCACGGTGATCGGCGCCCCGGTCAGCACGTGAGCCCGCGCGACGGCCCGGCAGATGCGCTCGACGCCGGGCGTCAGCCCCTTGTGCTCCACCACGCATTTCAGCAGCGCGGCCTTCACCCCGGTGTCGGCGATGCCCTCGGTGAGGTCGCGGACGAAGTCGTCGATCATCGGGTCGGGCATGTCGAGGAACAGGCCGGGGCCGCGGTGCTCGTACTGGTGGGGCAGCTCCTCGAAGGCGTACAGGCCGGTGGCGACGACGATGTTGAGCCCGGGCACCTCGGCGGCCACCCGCTGGATGCGCGGGATGTGGCGGCCGAGGCCCCAGACCGTCGGGTCGACGATCGTCCGCACGCCCTTGGCCGCCACCGCCCCGAGCTTGGCTATGGCGTCGGCGACCCGGAACTCCTCGTCCCACCAGGCGCCCTGGCCGTAGTTGTCCACGTGCTCGGCGGCCACGACGAACACGTGCTCGTGCATCAGCGTCTGGCCGAGCCGTTCGACGTCGATCGGGCCCCGGACGGTCTCGACGGTGGGCATGGGACCTCCATACCAACTGGTCAGTAAGTGCGCCCAACGTAGGCCGCCCCTGCCGCACCGTCAACCGTCCACGGCGAAGCCCCGATCGGCGCGTCGGCACATGTCGGGATTCACCGGGTCAGGCGCGGGAACAGGGGCTCCGGCCGCGGCAGCCGTTCCCCCGACACCGCCGCCGCCACCCGCGCCGCCGCCGTAGGCAGGAACGGCTCCAGCTGGACGGCCAGCGTCCGGCACGCCCCCACCAGGACGCCCAGCGACGCCTCCCGCTCGCCGGCGGCCTGCTGCCACGGACGGACGCGTTCGACGTACCTGTTCGCCTCCTCCACCAGCCGCCACACCGCTCCGGCGGCCCGGCGGAAGTCGAAGTCCCGCAGCGCGCCGTGCACGTCGCCCGGCCCGAACTCCTCGCGCACCTCCGGCACGTTTCCGTCCAGGAACCGGTGGACCATCGTGGCCACCCGGTTGACCAGGTTGCCCACGCCGTTGGCCAGGTCCTCGTCGGCCCTGGCGATCAGGCGTCCCTCGGTGAAGTCGGCGTCGCCCACGCGCGGCACCTCGCGCAGCAGCCACCACCGCACGGCGTCCACGCCGTACGCGTCCACCAGGGCCACCGGGTCGACGGCCGTCCCGGACGACTTGCTGATCTTGCGGCCGTTCACCGTGAGGTAGTCGTGCACGAAGATCTGCGACGGCAGCGGCTCGCCGGCGGCCAGCAGCATCGCCGGCCAGTAGACGGCGTGGAAGCGGATCACCCCCTTCCCGACCAGGTGCACCTTGTCCGGCTCGCGCACCCACCAGCGGTCGTGGTCCGCCCCCTCCAGGGCGGTGACGTAGTTGGCGAGGGCGTCCCACCACACGTACACGACCTGGGTGGGATCCCCCGGCACGGGGATGCCCCAGCCGCGGGCGCGCGCCGCCGACCGCGAGACGCTGATGTCGGCCAGCCCCGCCTCGACGAACGCCAGCACCTCGTTGCGCCGGGCGGCCGGCTCGATGCGCAGGCCGCCGCCGCGGATGAGGTCGAGCAGGGCGTCCTGGTAGCGGGAGAGCCGGAAGAACCAGTTCCGCTCCGAGACCGCCTGCAGGGGCGCCTCGTGACCTTCCGCGCAGGGCCCCTCGGGGTAGAACTGCTCGCAGCCGACGCAGTAGAGCCCTTCGTAGTGCCGCTGGTAGAGGTCGCCTTCGACGGCCTTCCAGATGCGTTCGACCCCGGCGCGGTGGGCGGGGTGGCTGCTCGTCCTGACGAACGCGTCGAAGGACAGGTCGAGCGGTTCGCGCAGCCCTTCGAACGCGGCCGCGTTGCGGTCCACGAACTCCCGTACCGGCAGCCCTTCGGCCTCGGCGGCCAGCACGTTCTTCAGCGAGTTGTCGTCGGTCCCGGTCTGGAACCGCACGGGTTCGCCCCGCCGCCGGTGGTGCCTGGCCAGCACGTCCGCCTGGACGAGCTCCAGCGCGTGCCCGAGGTGCGGGCGGGCGTTGACGTAGGGGATGGTCGTCGTGACGTACATCGGTCGCCTCCCGAAAGGGGCCCCGACACGACGAGAGGCCCCGGGTCGCAGGGCCTCAACAGGACGTCGTCGGTGAAACCCCCTACGGGGTCATCATCACCGCGCTGATCGTCATGTCCGCCATCGTATCCGGCGTCAGGCCAGCCCGGCCAGCTTGTAAAGCACCAGCGACCCGGCCACCGCCACGTTGAGGCTGGCCCCGGTGCCGATCATCGGGATCTCGACCACGGCGTCGAGCAGGTCGAGCGCCTCTCCGGGGATGCCGGTGGCCTCGTGGCCGAGCACGACGACGGTCGGCTCGCGGGCCATGGGCAGGTCGGCCAGCCTGATGGCGTTCTCGGCCAGCTCGACGCCCAGCACGCGGTCGCGCCGGGAGGCCAGCCAGGGCAGCGGATCGACCCAGTGGACGCATGCTCCGGCCCGCAGGGTGTTCCCCCTGGCCAGCGCCTCGGGCACCCAGGGCAGGCGGGGCACGGCCAGGCACGCGCCGGCCGCGTCGCAGGTGCGCAGCAGGGTGCCGAGGTTGACGCCGTGCATGGGCCACAGAGGGGCGACGGTGAGATGGCCGAGGCATCGGGGCCGCCTGCGCCGCCGCTGGGCCCGGAGCTCTCTGGGGGTGCGCACCCGGATGCCGCTCATGCGGCCGGGCGGAGGTTCCTTACGCGAACGTTCACGGGAAGGGCGCTTTCGTCGGCACGCCCGGGCCATCGTCGAGAGGAATCACGCCCAGTCTACGCCCGTGAGCCGCTCGCGCGGTGGCGTACGGCCCAGACGGCCAGCCCCACGGCGAAGACGGCCACCCCCGCGAGCACGGAGGCGACCGGCAGCGTGAACGCCAGCACCAGGCACAACACCAGCCCGAGCACCGGCACGGCCTTGACCGGCGCGCCCTCGGCCCGCGAGAGGGTCAGCGCGCAGGCGTTGGCGATCGCGTAGTAGACCAGCACCCCGAACGAGGAGAACCCGATCGCGCCGCGCAGGTCGGCCACCAGCAGCAGCACGACCACCGCGGCCCCGACCGCCGCCTCGGCCCGGCGCGGGACCCGGCGCTCTGGGTCGACCGCGGCCAGCACGCCCGGCAGGTCACGCTCCCTGGCCATGGCGAGCACGGTGCGGGAGACGCCGAGCAGCAGCGCGAGCAGCGCCCCGAGCGAGGCCACCGCCGCCCCCGCCCCCACGACCGGCACCAGCCACTCCGCCCCCGCCCGGCGCACGACGTCGGCCAGCGGCGCCGGGGACCCGGCCAGCCCGGACGCCCCGAGCGTGCGCAGGGCGGCCACCGCCACCAGCGTGTAGACGACGAGCGTGACGCCGAGGGCGATGCCGATCGCCCGCGGGATGGCACGGGCCGGATCGCGCACCTCCTCCCCCAGCGTGGCGATCCTGGCGTATCCGGCGAACGCGAAGAACAGCAGCCCGGCTCCCTGGAGCACGCCCCACGGGCCCGCGCCGGGCAGCCCCGCGCCCGGCATTCCGGACGGCCGGTCCCCCGCCAGCCCGGCGACGATCACCGCGGCCAGCACGGCGAGCACGAGCACGACGATCACCCGGGCGACCGCGGCCGAACGCTGGACGCCGAACAGGTTGAGCAGCGTGAGCGCGACGACCGCCGCGACGGCCAGCGGCCGGGCCGCGCCGGGGGCGACGTACGAGCCGAAGGTGAGGGCCATCGCGGCGCACGAGGCCGTCTTGCCGACGGTGAAGCCCCAGCCCGCCAGGTAGCCCCACAGCGGGCCGAGCCGCCGCCGGCCGTAGACGTAGGTGCCGCCGGACTCGGGATGGAGGGCGGCCAGGCGGGCCGAGGAGGTCGCGTTGCAGTACGCCACGACGGCGGCGAGCGCGAGGGCGGCGAGCAGTGAGCCGCCCGCCGCGGCGGCGGCCGGGGCGAAGGCGGCGAACACGCCCGCGCCGATCATCGCGCTCAGCCCGACGACGACCGCGTCGCCGGTGCCCAGCCGCCGCGCCAGGCCCTCGGCCATGCCGCCCCCTCCACCGCCCTCGATCGGGTCACCGGTCAGGAGATCCCGAGGGCCCCACTCTGCCGCACGCCATTGGCATCCTCGCCGCCGGGTCCGTCAGGAGGCCGCCTCGGGGCCCGGGACCACCAGCACGGGACGCCGGGCGTGGTGCAGGACGCGGTCCGAGGTGCTGCCGAGCAGCAGCGATCGCACGCCGCCCAGTCCCCGCGTCCCGGTGACGATGAGGGTGGCGTCGATCTCGTCGGCGACGTCCACGATGGTCGACCACACCGCCACCGAGTCCAGGTCGCACCGCGGCGTCGCGTCGAGGCCGGCCTCGCGGGCCAGTTCGGCGCCGTGCCCGGCCAGCTCGGTCATCGCCTGGCCGATCGCCTCGTCCTCGGCCGCGGTGTTGTCGAGGGTCATCATGAGCCCGGCGGAGGCGCGGGCGGAGGTCATCGCCAGCCGCTCCCAGACGGTCAGCACGACGGCGGACCTGTCCTGCACGGCCCGTCCGGCGAACTCGATGGCGGCCTTGGAGTCGTCCGAACCGTCGTAGGCGATCAAAATGGTCATCTTCACAGCTCCTTGGGCGAGGTCAGAGCCCTTCTTCTTTCCAGGAGCGGACCGTTCTCACGCGAGAAGGGGCGGGGAGATCATCCCGCCCCTCGCGAACCGGCCAGGCGTCACGCCAGCACGGCCGACACCCGCCGCGCCGCCGGCCTGAGCATCGACAGGCCCGCCAGCGCCAGCACGCCGATCTCGGTCACGACCACCACGCGCTGGGTCAGGCCCGCCGGGATGTCGTCGTTGCTCAGCGGGATGCCGAACATGCGCACCACGTACGGGACCACGACCAGCAACAGCGCCCCGAGGGCCACGCCGCTCAGCACGCGCATCGCTCTGGCGTACCGGATCCTGGCCTTGGCCAGCAGGAACCCCGCGGCGGGCATCACCAGGAAGGCGGCGAAGGCGGCGTAGCGGTGGATGCCTCCGGACAACGAGAGCGGCACCCCGGGACGGTCGGTCGGGAAGGCCCCGATCAGGAACATGCTCGCCCCCCACGCCACCAGCAGCGCGACGACCCAGCGGTTGGCGCCCGAGCGGCGCAGCGCCTCGGCGATCAGCCCGGACCCCACGGCGAACAGCGTCAGCGAGGCCGGCAGCAGCCATCCGGACGCCTGGAAGGCGTACTCGCTGATCACGCTGTGCAACGGGTCGAGGCCCGCCTCGGCGTGCAAGGTGAGCATCGCGCCGGCTCCGGTGCCGATGGCCGTGAATCCGCTGACAAGCAATCCCCTCATGCCTTAAAGCTCGCGTAAGGCGGCCTTGACCGGCATCGGAGATGAGCCCCCAGCGGGCCCTGATCCGTCCCCTAATACCTTGGTCGGCAGAGTCCGGGGACGGTCCCGTGACCTGCGGAAAGACGACCCTGGGTAGGGTCTGCCTCCTCAGGGTGGGTGCAGTCGGCGGCACCCCCGATTTGACTTGGAGTGCACTCGAAGGGTGACTCTGGATGCATGACGATCCAAGAGGCCGCCCAGCGTTCGGGTCTCAGCGCCCACACCTTGCGCTACTACGAGCGCATCGGGCTCATCCACTCGGTCGGTCGCAACGTCAGCGGGCATCGCGACTACGCGGAGGCGGATCTCCGCTGGCTGGACTTCCTCACCAAGCTGCGGACCACCGGCATGCCCATCGCCGACATGTGCCGCTACGCGGAGCTGCGCCGGATGGGCGAGCACACCTCCGCCGAGCGGCTGGCCATGCTGGAGCTGCACCGGGAGCGCGTCCGGGCCAGGATCGCCGAGCTGAGCGCGGACATGGACGTCCTCGACCACAAGATCGACAACTATCGGGAGCGGATGTGAAGACGCGCGTTCTGGGGACCGGCGGCCCGCGGGTGTCGGCCCTCGGCCTGGGTTGCATGGGCATGTCGGAGTTCTACGGCCAAGGCGACGAGAAGGAGTCGATGGCCGTCATCCACCGCGCCCTCGACCTTGGCATGAATTTTCTGGACACAGCCGACATGTACGGACGCGGCCACAACGAGGAGCTGGTCGGCCGGGCCGTCAAGGGCCGCCGCGACGAGGTCGTCCTGGCGACCAAGTTCGGCATCAACCGCCACGACGGCACCCGCACGGTCGAGAACAGCCCCGAGTACATCAGGGCGGCCTGCGACGCCTCGCTCCGGCGGCTCGGCGTCGACCACATCGACGTCTACTACATGCACCGCCGCAACCCCGACGTGCCGATCGAGGAGTCGGTCGGCGCCATGGCCGAGCTCGTCCAGCAGGGCAAGGTGGGCCATCTCGGGCTGTCGGAGGTGAGCGCGGACACGCTGCGCAGGGCCGCCGCCGTGCACCCGATCGCCGCGCTCCAGAGCGAGTACTCGCTGTTCACCCGGGGCCTGGAGGCCGAGATCCGGCCCGCGGCCAGGGAACTGGGCACCGCGCTGGTGGCGTACTCGCCGATCAGCCGCGGTCTGCTCGGCGGCGCGCTGCCGAGCGCCGACCAGCTCCCCGACGACGACTTCCGCAAGCACCTGCCCCGCATGTCCGGCGAGCACGCCGAGCACAACGCCCGCCTGGTCGAGCGGGTGCGCGAGATCGCGGAGGCGGCCGGGATCACCCCCGCCCAGCTCGCGCTGGCCTGGCTGCTGGCCCAGGGCGACGACGTGGTGCCGATCCCCGGCACGAAACGCCTGGCGTACCTGGAGGAGAACGCCGCCGCGGCCGACGTCACGCTGACCGCCGAGCAGCTCGACGCCCTGGCCAGGGCGGTGCCCGCGGACGCCGTCCGGGGCGCCCGCTACCCGAACATGTCGGAGGTCGAGCGCTAGGCCGCGCGCCTGGTCGCGCCGGTCACGACCACCAGCGCGACCAGGACGAGCGCCGTCAGCGGGATCGGCGCCGGCGTCAGCGCCGACAGCAGCACGAGCACGGCCGCGCCCAGGAAGGCCGCGCTGTCGGCGGCCCCGTAGCGGTGGGGCCGCACGTGCAGCAGCCAGAGCATCGACAGGAACACCGCGACGGGCACCGACACGGCCAGCGCCGCGCCCGTGGCGGACAGATGGGACGCGCCCGACGCGTGGTCGATGCTCACCTCCACCCCGGCGCTGAACGCCCCGACCGCCGCGAAGATCGCGTAGTGGCCGTACCCCCAGAGGAGGGCGCGCCTGGTGGAGTCGAGGATCTCGGCGGTCGGCGGGTCGAAGTAGAGCCACCACATGGCGAAGGCGATCACCAGCGCGCCCAGGGCCAGCACGATCAGCTCGGGCCGCAGGCCGGCGGTGCGCGCCTCGGCCTGGAAGGCGACCGTGGCGGCCAGCACGTTCTCGCCCATCATGATGATCGTGAACAGGCCGTACCGCTCGGCGATGTGGTGCGGGTGCCAGGCGGTCGGGCTGCCCCGCTCGGCCCACACGGGCACCGCGAGCTCCAGCAGCACGCCGAGCGCGAACGCCGCCAGGTACCACTCCCCCGGCACGACCAGCAGCGGGATCCAGCCGACCTGCGCGACGCAGATGCCGGCGGCGTACCGCACGGCCGTCCGCCGGCCCGGACGGTCGCCGCAGGCCGCCCGCAGCCAGTGGGCGGCCATGGCCAGGCGCATGATGACGTATCCGGCGTAGACCACGCGGAAGTCGTGCTCCTGGAACGCCCTGGGCACCCCGGCCGCGAGCACCAGCACGCCCGCCATCTGGGCCAGCGTGGTCAGCCGGAACAGCCAGTCGTCGTTGTCGTAGGCGGAGGCGAACCAGGTGTAGTTCATCCACGCCCACCAGATGGCGAAGAACGTCGTCAGGTAGCCGAGGACGCCCTCGGCCAGGTGGCCTTCGCTGAGCGCGTGGTGGAGCTGTGAGCCGGCGAACGAGACCGCGACGACGAAGCACAGGTCGAAGAAGAGTTCCAGGTTGGTGGCGACGCGGTGGGACTCGCCCGCGTCGCGCGCCCGCATGGGCCGTAGCCGGATCATCCTCCGATGTCTACACCAGGGAGGCCGGCAGGTCGAAGTAGGCCCGGACCGCGGTGGCGCCGGGGCGGCTGTGGACGCGTACGAGGTCGGCGAGCAGGTTGACGATGAGCAGGCCGCGCGAGCCGGAGCGGCGTGCCTCGACGGGCAGGCGCCCGGCCAGCGGATCGGTGATGTGACCGCCGTCGGCGACCTCGCAGACCAGCCGCGCGTCCTCGATCCAGACCCTGATCAGGCCGGCGCCGCCGCCGTAGTCGAGGCTGTTGGCGCCGAGTTCGGCCACCACGAGCCGGATGTCGTCGAGCCGGTCGTCCCCGAAGCCCGCCGCCTCGGCCTGGCCGGCCGCCAGGATGCGGGCCGAGGCCAGGTTGGTGTGGTCGAAGCGCAGCGAGACGCACGCGGCCGGCTCGGGGAGCGGCCGGTTGTGCCGGGCGACGACCTCGTCGGGCGCGTAGCCGGGGCTGGTCCGCTCGCCGGAGGCGTCGCGCAGCACCGGGTGGGTGCGCTCGGCCTCGCGCAGCACCTCGGGCGTCAGCCCCGCCACGTCGTACGGGCACAGGATCGTGACGCGCCGCCCCGCGAACGACAGGTTGATCAACGCCTCGTGCTGGGCGCAGGCCGGGTATTCGGTCGCCGAGCGGCCGGGCCAGATCGGCTCGCCGATGATCCGTACGTGCTCGTCAGGATGCCGGTCGGCGACGGCCCGCAGCACGGCCGGGATGATCCGCCCCGGGTTGCGGCCCGCCACGCCCATGTCGAGCATGGTCACCCGGGCCGCGTCGGCGCCCAGCCCGGCCTCGATCTTGGCGAGGTTCGCGGCGGGCACGGCCACCGCCACGGGCTCCCCGGCGGCCAGCCCCTCGCGCACGAAAGCCGTGGTGGCAGCCACATATTCCGGGTCACCTCGGTAGAAGAGGGCCGGATGCACGAAAGGGTCCGCCGACATCAGGCACACGGTACCTCCGCATGAGGACTCTTAGACAATCAAATGGGTATTTACAGGGCGTGAAGCGACTTCAGCTCGTGCGCAGGCCCCTACGGGGGCGCCGGTACTCCCACCTCGATCTGCGGACCCCTTCAGGGCGACGCCTCCCGTTCTGACCGCCGCGAACCTATGCTCGGGACATGTCGGAAATGCAGATGCGGGTCTCCGACGAGGACCGGGAGCGCGCGGCGGAGCGGCTCCAGCACGCCTTCGCCGAGGGCCGCCTGACGCGTCCCGAGCTGGAGGACCGGCTCGGGCTGGCGCTCACCGCCAGGACCTACGGCGACCTGCTCGGCCTGACCACCGATCTGCCCGCCCCGCCGGCCCCGGCCGACGACGTGGTCGAGCTGGAGTCCAAGAGCGGGCACGTGCGCCGTTCGGGTGACTGGGCCGTCCCGCGGCGGCTGCGGATCTCCTCCAAGTACGGTGGCGTCGACCTCGACCTGTCCCGGGCCGTCATCCCCCACCCGGTCGTCGACCTCGAACTCGACCTGGACTACGGCTCCGCCAGGATCACCGTGCCCGAGGGCGCCGTGGTGAACGTGGACGCCTTCCGCACCGACTGGGGCCAGACCGTCGTCGGCGACGTGCCGGGCAGGCGGCGGCCCGGCGTCCTCTACCTGGTGGTCGGCGGCCGGGCCAAGTACGGCGGCCTGCGGGTGCGCTATCCGCGCAGGCGCTGGTTCACCCACTGATGGAAGGCCGAGATGTGGTGCTCGCTCGGCACCAGCACGCCGCCCGCCCGGTAGGCGCGTGACCCCATGCCGAGCTGGGTCCGCTCGCAGGCGTCGAAGTCCTGCTCGTTGACCCGGTGGAACAGCTCGACCGACGGCGTCAGGTCGGCCCCCGAGGCCACCACGTCGGGGTGGTAGAGCCAGTCGCACTCGACGACCGTGCGGTCGGCGGCCATGGGGAACATCCGGTGCAGGATCACGTGGTCGGGCACCAGGTTGACGAACACCTGCGGCTTGACGGTGATCGCGTAGTAGCGGCGGTCCTGCTCCGGGGCCACGTCGGGGAGCCGGCCGAAGCCCGCGCCGCCGTCCACGGTGAAGCCCTCGACGCGCTCGGCGAACTCCGCGCCGTGGCCCACGTAGTACTGGGCGGCGTACCCGCCGGCGAACTCGGGCAGCACGGCCACCAGCTCGGGGTGGATCGTGGCGCAGTGGTAGCACTCCATGAAGTTCTCGACGACCAGCTTCCAGTTGGCCCTGACGTCGTAGACCACGCGGCGGCCCAGGGCCAGCCGGTCGACGTGGTAGTTCTCGATGGCGGCCGGGTCGCCCAGGCGTTCGGTGGCCGCGGCGGTGACGGTGTCCTCGAAGGACGGCGGCTCGTCGGCCAGGCACACCCAGGCGTACCCCAGCCATTCGCGCAGGCTCACCGGGACCAGGCCGTACTCGACGCGGTCGATGTCGGGCATCTTCGCCAGGTTGGGGGCGGCGGCCAGCCTGCCGTCCAGGTCGTAGGACCAGGCGTGGTAGGCGCACCTGATCGTCCTTCTGACCTCGCCCCGCTCCTGCACGCACAGCCGCGCGCCGCGGTGGCGGCAGACGTTGAGGAAGGCGCGCAGCAGCCCGTCCCGCCCGCGCACCACGAGCACGCTCTCCGTGCCCACCTGGACGGTCCGGAACGCGCCCGGTTTCGGCAGGTCGCCGGCGCGCACGGCGCAGAACCACATGCTCTCGAAGATCTTGGCCTGTTCCTCGGCGAACAGGTCGGGGTCGGTGTAGGAGCGGCCGGGAAGCGTGGAGATCAAGCTCGACGTGGTGGTCAACCGACACCCCTTGTTGCGTATTACGCACCGAGTTGCTCTATATGCGACATCGTCCGGCGGCCTTCACGAGGCTGTCAAGAGGTAGGTGCTGAACCTGCGCAGCGACGCCGTGTGCATCCTGGTCGCCATCCAGTCGGGGACCAGGCCCGCGAACGAGCGCTGCCGGTTGGTCACCTCCGTGCCGGCGATCAAGGCGGGACGCCGCGCGATCCGCGCCCTGGCGAATCAATCGGCGGGCTCATGGACACGCACGTCGCCGTCCCCGACACCGGCTCGCTTGAAGGCGACCTGCGCGTGGTGGTCTCCGACACCCTCGCCCTGTGGGGCCACCCGGGCGTCGCCCGCCTGACCAGGCAGATGTACGGCGAGGCCGGCCGCGACCCCGCCGTGGCCGAGATCGTCCGCACCGGCATGCGCACCCGGATGCGGCGCTCGCGGGTCGTCTACGAGCGCGCGATCGGCCGCGGCGAGCTGTCCCCGGACGCCGACCTGGACCTCCTCACGGACCTGTTCGCCGGCCTGGTGACCTACCGCGGGCTGCTCGACCTGCCCATGCCTGACGCCGAGGAGGTCGTCCACGTGCTGCTGCGCGGTTTTACACCCGCCTGACGGCCGGAATGTTAGTGGCGTGCAAGCGGGGATCAACCAGAGATCGCTAATGTCCTCCTCGTACGGAAAACCAACGAAGGGCACCAAAAATGACTCCCCCTCGCCGACTCGCCCTCGCAGTCGCGACGATCTCCCTTGCCGCTCTGTCCACCGCCTGCGGTGTCGGCCAGGCCGTTGACTGCAACACCGCCGTCAACGAGCTCTCGAAGATCACCACCGAGTGGAGCGGCGCCATCACGAAGAACGCCACGGACGCCGCCGCGGTCGGGGACGCCTCCAAGGCCGCCGCCGCCAAGACCAAGGAGCTCGCCGGCAAGTACGACGGCGACGTCGCGGCCGCCCTGAACGACTTCGCCGCCGGTTTCGAGAGCCTGCAGAGCGGCGACATCAGCAAGACGACCGAGTTCAGCGGCAAGATGAGCGGCTTCACCTCGAAGATCACCGCCGCCTGCTCCTGACCGGTCCGCGGTCGCCGCACCGCCTGCGGGGGGCAGGCCGGCGCGGTGACCGCCTCATCCGGTCCGCCGGTACGGGGTACGGACAGGACCGGATGATCCCCTTACGCTTGCTGCCGTGACCGACGAAACGGTGATCGCACGGCCTCCGGCAGGCGCCGCACTCCCCGCCAGAGTGCTCTTCCGCCACCGCGTGCGGGTCGGCGCGATCGCGCTGCTCGCCGCGGTGGCGTACGCCGTTCTGGGGCTGGTCAAGCTGGCCACCTTCCGGGCGACCACGTTCGACCTGGTGATCGTGGACCAGGCGGTGCGCAACTACGCCCGCTTCCGGCCGCCGTACGTGCCGGTGCTGGGCGTCTTCCACGAGCGCGGCACGGACTACCTCCAGCTCGCCGACCACTTCTCCCCGATCTACGCGCTGCTCGCGCCCTTCTACTGGGTGCACGACGGGCCCGAGACGCTCATCGTGGCCCAGGCGCTGCTGTTCGCGGGGGCGATCCCGTTCCTGTGGCTGTTCACCCGCCGCGTGCTGGGCGCCGGGCCCGCCTACCTGGTCGCCGTGGCCTACGCGCTGTCGTGGCCGATCGCCCAGGCCGTCGCCTTCGACGCGCACGAGGTGATGTTCGTCCCGCTGCTCACCGCGATCATGATCGAGCGCTACCACGCCGGACGCGTGCTGCCGGCGTTCCTGGCGATGCTCGGGCTCCTGCTCGTCAAGGAGGACATGGGGCTCCTGGTGATCGGGGCGGGGCTGTACCTGTTCGTCGTCGGCGACCGCCTGCGCGGCCTCGTGTGCGCGCTGGTCGGCGCGGGGGCCGTCGTGCTCGTCCGGGGCCTGCTGATCACCTCCTTCGGCGGCGACAGCAAGGACTTCTGGGCCTACGGCCACCTCGGCCCCGACGCGCCCGCCGCGCTGCTGGCGATGCTGCGCGACCCGCTCGCCGCCCTGCTGCTGCCCTTCAGCGACGAGGCCAAGGTCGACACCCTGTTCCTGCTGGCCTGGCCCACGTTGCTGCTGTGCCTGCTGTCGCCGCTGTCGCTGGCGGCGCTGCCGCACGTGCTCGAACGCCTGCTGTCCGACCGTCCCCAGTGGTGGCAGGCCGACTTCCAGTACAGCGCGTTCACCGTGATGATCCTGTTCTGCGCCGGCGTGGACGGCCTGGCCAGGCTGCTGCGCTGGACCGGCCGCGCCGACCGGCAGGGGCTCAAGCTGGCCTGGGCCGCCGCGGCCTGCGCCGTCGCCCTCACCCTGGTGCCCAGGTTCGCGCTCGACCAGCTCTACCATCCCGCCTTCTACAAGGAGGACAAGGCCGCCGCCGCGGCCGAGGCGGTGAGCAGGGTGCCCTCGGGGGTGACGGTCGAGGCGGTCAACTCCGTGGGCCCGGCGCTGTCCTCGCGCACCACCGTCCTGCTGTGGAGCGCGGCCCCGCGCGGCGCGCCGTGGATCGTGGCCGACACCGCCCGCTGGGAGTTCCCCTTCGGCTCTGCCGACGACCAGCGCAACCGGGTCGAGCAGCTCCAGACCGAGGGGTACACGAAGGTGTTCGAACGCGACGGGTACGTCGTTCTCCGGCGCGACTGACCGCATCGGCCCGATGCCGCACAATGTCGGCATGAAGATGATCGTGCTCACCGGCGCAGCCGGCATGGTGGGCGGTGCCGTACGCGAGCGGCTCCGCCGGTCCGCCACCAGGCTCGTCCTGGCCGACCGGGCGCCCATGGAGGCCGGGCCGGGCGAGGAGGCCGTCCGCACCGACCTGTCGGACCTGGCCGAGACCGTGGCGCTGGTCAAGGGCGCCGACGCGATCGTGCACCTGGCCGGGGTGCCGGACGAGGCGCCCCTGCCGGACCTGCTCGACGGCAACGTGCTGACCACCCACCGCGTGCTGGAGGCGGCCCGGCTGGCCGGCGTGCCGCGCGTGGTGCTGGCCGGCAGCAACCGGCTGACCGGCATGTACCCGGCCACCGCCACGATCTCCCCCGACCTGCCGCCGCGCCCCGACGGCCTGTACGGCGTCAGCAAGGCCGCCGTCGAGGCCCTCGGCCGCCTGTACGCCGACAAGTTCGGCCTCGAAGTGGTCTGCCTGCGCATCGGCAGCCTGGAGCCCGAGCCCGAGGACGTCCGCCACCTGGCGACCTGGCTGAGCCCGCGCGACTGCGCCGGGTTCGTGCACGCCGCCGTCACCACGCCCGGCCTGCGCTTCCTGGCCGCCTACGCCGTCTCGGCCAACACCCGCCGCTTCTGGCTGCTCTCCCCCGAGCTCGGCTACGAGCCCGAGGACGACGCCGAGTCGTACGCCGCCCGCGTCACCGGCACGCCGGCCGCCTTCTTCACCGACGACACCCCGCAGGGCGGCGACTTCGCCGCGCCGGAGTACACGCTGCGCAGGGGCGGCCTGGCCTAACGCGCGATCGCCTGCTCGTAGGCCCGGTCGAACCCCTCCAGCACCCCGGCCCACGAGCCCGCGACGGGCGGCGTCGAGCGGTTGTGGGCGGCGATCTCCCGGCGCAGCCCGGCGTCGGAGCACAGCCGCGCCACCGCCCCGGTCAGGTCGTCCAGGGTGCGGCCGAGCAGCCCCTCGACGCCGTCCTTGACGAAGTCGGCGACGCCGCTCTGGGCCCTGGCCACCACCGGCACGCCGGCCGCCCGCGCCTCCAGCGCCGCGATGCCGAACGACTCCCGGGGCGCCGGGGCCACGAAGACGTCGGCCGACTCCAGCAGCTTGGCGATCTGCTCGCGCGAATAGCGGCCCGGCAGCGACACCCAGCCGGTCATGCCGTGCTCGGCCAGGAAACGTTCCATGCGGGCGCGCGCGGGGCCGTCGCCGACGATCGTGGCGCGCATCGGGATCGCGGCGGGCACCCGCGCCCGCGCGGCCCGCAGCAGCCTGAGCAGCCGTACGGGCTGCTTGCGCGGCGCCAGCCGGCCGACGGCCACCACGTGCACCTCCGCCCGCCCGGCCGGCACGCCGGGGGCGGGCGCCCAGCCCGACAGGTCGAGGCCGTTGGAGACCACCCGCACCGGCACGCCGGGCCCGGCCACCGCCCTGATGGGCACCGCCGCCGCGGTGCTCACCGTGGTGGCCACCAGCCCCCAGCGCTGCCAGCCGAACGCCAGCCGCAGCAGCCGGTAGAGCCCCCGCGTGACCGGGTCCCACATGCTGTGCACGGTGACCACGCACGGCACCCCCGCCCGCCGCGCCGCCCGCACCCCCATCCAGGCGAACGGCGAGACCGCGCCGGTGTGCACGTGCACCACGTCGGGCCGGACGACGGAGATGCCCCGAGTGAGATGCCCCACTCCGAACGGATGCACCGGCAGGTCGAACGGCATCCTGGCGACGACCCTGCGCACGCCCGGCAGCGCCTCGCCCCTGGTCGCCGTGGCCACGACCACGTCGTGCCCGGCCTCGCGCTGCGCCCGCACCAGGTCGGCCACCTGGACCTCGATCCCCCCGAGTCGCGGCAGGTAACAGTCACTCACGTGAAAGATCCGCACCCCTCCCAGACTAATCTGGGCGTGTGCCTCCACGTACCGCGGTCTTCTTCCACGCCCATCCCGACGACGAGGCCCTGCTCACGGCGGGCACCATGGCGATGCTCGCGGCCGAGGGCCACCGCGTGGTGCTCGTGGTCGCGACCGCCGGCGAGCGCGGCCTGGCCGAGATCGGCCCCGGCGAGGAGCTGCGCGAGACCAGGCTCAAGGAGCTCTACGAGTCGGCCGCGCTGCTCGGCTGCGCCCGCGTCGAGTGCCTGGGCTACGGCGACTCCGGGCTCAGCCCCAAGGGCGGCGTCGCCGAGGAGCGGCCCGACAACGCCTTCATCGACGCCGACACCGAGGCGGCGGCCAGGGCCCTCGCGGCGATCCTGGAGGAGGAGAAGGCCGACCTGCTGTCGATCTACGACCCGGCCGGCGGCTACGGGCACCCCGACCACGTGCAGGTCCACCGGGTGGGCAAGCGGGCGGCGCAGATCGCGGGCACGGAGATCGTCCTGGAGGCGACGGTCAACCGCGACCCGCTGGTGCGGCTGCTGCGCATGGCGGGCCGGGTGTACAAGTTCCCGCCGGAGTTCGACGTGCGCACGTTCGAGAGCGCGTACTCGGCGAGCGACACGATCACCCACCGGGTCAACGTCCGCCGCTACGCCCGGCAGAAGCGCGCCTCGATGGCCGCGCACGCGTCCCAGGCCAGCGGCGGCGACAGCGACCGCACCCTCGCCGTCATGCTGAAGGTCCCCGGCCCGCTCTACCGCCTGGTCTTCGGCACCGAGTGGTTCGTACGCCGCGACCTGCCGCCCGGCACTCGTCTCACTCACCCTTTCGACCCATGGCCGAAGTAGCACCTGAGGGTGACGTGCCGGCTCCGGCGACCCGTCAGACTGGTGGGCGATGAAGAACAAGCCGCTCCAGATCGCCCTGTCCGTCCTGTCGCTCGGGCTGGCCGTGCTGCTCGTGGTCTACCTGCCGCAGATCGTGCACGCGCTCACCGGCAAGCCGGTCTCCTGGCGCGAGATCGGGGCGGTCTTCGGGGCGCTCAGCTTCGGCCAGATCGCGCTGATGACGGCCCTGTGGCTGCTGAGCCTGCTGGCGTACACGTTCGTGCTGACCAACTCGCTGCCGGGGCTGAACAACCTCCAGGGCCTGGCGCTCAACGCGGCGGGCAGCGCGGTCAGCAACCTGCTGCCGTTCGGCGGCGCGGTCGGGGTGGCGCTGTCGTTCGCCATGACCAGGGGCTGGGGCTTCGCCAACCGGCCCATCGTGGTGATGACGCTGGTCAGCGGCATCTGGAACACGTTGTTCAGGTTCATCCTGCCGGCCGTGGGCATCATCGCGCTGCTCATGGCGGGCGAGGTGCTCGACCCGGCGTTCGTCAGGGCGGGCTGGACGGGCGCGATCTCCATCCTGGTGCTCTGCCTGGTCGTGGCCGTCGCCCTCTACTGGGACCGCGCCGCCGTCGTGCTCGGCCGGGCGCTCGACGGGCTCACCCGGCTGCTGCGCCTGAAGGTGCACGCCTCCGAGGCCTTCCACCGGCTGCGCGCCGACACCACGGAGGTCGTCCGCACGCGCGCGCTCGGCCTGTCGCTCGGGATGGTGTTCTTCCTGGGCTTCCAGTGGGCGATCATGGCGGCCTGCATGACGGCCACCGGCGCCTGGCCGGGCCTGGCCCAGTCGATCGCGGTCTTCGCGCTGTCCCGGGTGCTCACCAGCGCCGTGATCACGCCCAGCGGGGCCGGGATCATGGAGAGCGGGGTCGCCGCGATGCTGATCACGTTCGGCGTGCCGGGCACTCCGGCCGTCGCGACAGCACTACTTTTCGGCTTCTGGACTTACACTATCGAGATCCCGTTCGGCGGTCTCGCGCTCGGCGCGTGGGCGCTCCTGCGCAGGCGCAACGGCCGGAACGCCGCCGCGGAACCCCCGTCCGCGATCTCGAAGGCCCCGCAGTGACAATCCCAAAGCCATCAAAGACCTTGTGCGCCCTTCGGAAGCACGCATAGCGTGGCGGCTGACATGGTGGCGTTCCGGGTTCTGGGGCCAGTCGAGGCGTACGAACACGACGACGAACTCGACCTCGGCGGGTTGCGGCAGCGGGCCGTCCTCGCCCGACTTCTCGTGGCCAGAGGTCAGGTCGTGCCGGTTGACACGCTTCTTTACGACCTGTGGGACGACGACGCCGCCAAGGGCGCCCAGTCGGGCCTGCAGGTCTACATCTCCCGCCTGCGCAGGGTGCTCGAACCGGGCCGGCCGCGCGGCGGCCCCAACCGCCTGCTGGTGACCGTCGCCTCCGGCTACGCGCTGCGCGTGGCCGCCGAGCAGGTCGACGCGCTGCGCTTCGAGCAGCTGGTCAGGGCGGCGGGCGAGCACCTCGAAGAGGGCGACCCGCAGTCCGCCCGCGGCCGCCTGGAGAAGGCGCTCGGGCTGTGGCGCGGCACCCCCTACTCCGACTTCGCCGACCAGCCCTGGGCCGAGGCCGAGGTCAACCGGCTGGCCGAGCTGCGTCTGGTGGCCCGCGAGCGGCACGCCGACACCGGCCTGCGGCTGGCCCTGCACGCCGAGACCGTCCCCGACCTGGAGGCGCTGACCACCGAGCACCCGCTGCGCGAGGAGGGCTGGCGGCTGCTGGCGCTGGGCCTCTACCGCTGCGGCAGGCAGGGCGACGCGCTGGCCGCGCTGCGCAGGGCCAGGAACATGCTGGCCGACGAGCTGGGCATCGACCCCGGGCCCGCGCTGCGCAAGCTGGAGTCCGACATCCTGGCCCAGGCCCCCGAGCTGGAGCTGGCCGCGCCGCCGCGTCCCGCCCGGCCCGCCCCGGTCACCGACACCTGGCCGCCCCGGCCGGCCGCCGCGCACGTCGAGCCGCCGCCGCTGGAGCCCGAGCCGTTCGTCGGCCGCGACGCCGAGCTGGCCAGGCTGACCACGGCCGCCTCGCGCACCGGCCGCTTCCAGGTCGCGATCGTGACCGGCGTCGCGGGCGCGGGCAAGACCACGCTGCTGCGCCAGCTCGACGGCAGGCTCGGCGCCGACGGCTGGATCACCGCCTCCGGCGCCTGCCCCGACTCCAGCGCCACCCCGCCGGGCTGGGCCTGGGTCGAGATCCTGCGCTCGCTGATCGGCACGACCGGCGCCGGCGAGTACGCCCAGCTCCTGGCCCCCCTGCTCGACGACACCGCCCCCGACCCCGACGAGGACGAGGTCTCGGGCGGCTTCCGCCTGCACCGCGCGGTCGGCGGCTACCTCGCCGGCGTGGCCCGCCGGGCGCCGGTGCTGCTCACGCTGGAGGACCTCCACTGGGCCGACGACCAGACGCTGGCCCTGCTGCGCGCGCTGCCGAGCCTGCTGGCCACCAGCCGCGTGCTGCTGGTCGTGACGTGCCGGGAGAGCGAGCTCGACGACCGCCAGTCCGACGTGCTGGCCGCCCTGGCCCGCCTTGAGCCGCTGCGCGTGGGCCTGTCCGGCCTCGACCCGAAGGCCGTGGCCGAGCTGGTCAAGGCCACCTGCGTCCGCGAGATCGACGAGGACGCGGTCGAGTCCATCGTCGAGCGCACCGGCGGCAACCCGTTCTTCGTGCGCGAGACCGTCCGGCTGCTCGACGCCGAGGGCGCGGCCGACCGGGCCAGCGCCACGCAGGTGCTCTCACGCGTGCCCTCGGGCGTGCGCGACGTGCTGCGGCGGCGCATCTCGCGGCTGCCCGCCGGCGCCCAGCAGATCCTGCTCCAGGCCGCGGTGATCGGCCGCGACGTCGACCTCGACGTGCTGGTCACGGTCGCCGGCGACGAAGAGGCGGTGATCGAGGCGGTCGAGGCCGCGCTGCTGGCCGGGCTGGTCACCGAGCCGGGTCCCGGGCTGCTGCGCTTCGACCACGACCTGGTGCGCGACACGATCTACTCCGACGCCTCCCGCCTGCGCCGCACCCGCCTCCACGCCGCGGTCGCCGCGGTGATCGAGCAGCGCACGTCCTCCGACGTGGCGGCGCTGGCCCACCACTACTTCCTGGCCGACGCGGCCGAGAAGGCCGTCCACTACGCGGGCCTGGCGGCCGAGCAGGCCGAGCGGCGCTTCGCCCACCGCGAGGCGGCCACCCTGTGGGAGCAGGCCATCGCGGCCTTCGACCGCGGCGGCCCGCGCAAGGACGACAAGGGCCGCGAGTCCGAGCCGCAGCGTGCCAAGGAGCGGCTGCGGCTGATGCTCCGGCAGATCAAGGCGCTGGCGTTGTGCGGCGACATGACGGCGGCCAGGCTGCTGCGCCGCCAGGCCATGGACGCCGCGCTGCCGCTCGGCGACCTGGAGATCACCGCGAAGGTGGCCGCGTCGCTGGCGGTGCCGCACAAGGGCATGGCGCGCGACTTCACCCGTACCGCGTGGGAGATCGTCGACGTCACCGAGAAGGCGCTCATGGAGCTGCCCGCGGGCGAGCAGCGCCTGCGGGCGAGCCTGCTCACCACGCTGGCGCTGGAGCTGGAGGGCTCCTCCGCGCCCGAGCGCGGGCGGCAGGCGTCGCTGGAGGCGCTGGAGCTGGCCCGGCAGAGCGGCGACCCGACGCTGATCGCGGCGGCGCTGAGCGGCCGGCTGCGCCAGTCCTACGACATCCCGGCGGTCGACACCCGCGAGGGCATCGGCAGGGAGCTGCTGGAGGTCGCCCAGCGCTCGGGCCAGATGGCCACGCAGGCCCTGGCCCACCTGGTGCTGCTGGAGTGCGCGGCGGCCAGGGGCGAGTTCGCCGTCGCCGACGAGCACGCGGCCGCCGCCGACCGTCTGGCCAAGCAGTACGACCTGTCGGCCCCCGCGGCCGTCGTCGTCTGGTACGCCGGTCAGCGCCTGATGATCGCCGGCGACTACGCGGGCGCCGAACGCGCCTACCGCGAGGCCGCCAGGATGACCGCGCGGGCCGGCATGCTCGAAGGCCGCCAGGACCTCCCGCTGATCACCGCGTTCTGCCTGCACCTGGTCGACGGCCGGGCGGCCGAGACCGTCGATCTGCTGGCGGCGGCCCACCAGCGCGGCGCCAAGTGGACGCTCGACGCCTACGCCCTCGCCCTGGCCTCGGCCGGGCACCTCAACGACGCCAGGGCCGTGGCCGCCACCCGCCCGCCCGTCCGGCCCGACTTCCTCTACGAGCTGGTGATGACCTGGCGGGCCCTGGCGGGCATGCTGCTCGACGACCGCGAGCGCATGGTCGACTGCTACGACAAGCTCAAGCCGTTCGCCGACCGGGTGGCCGGCGCGGGCACGGGCGTCGTGGCGTTGTGGCCGGTGGCGCTGACCCTGGGCGACCTGGCCATCCGGCTGGGCCAGCCCGACGCGGCGCGCGAGCACTACGAGAAGGCTCTTGAGGTGGCCCAGCGGGTGGGCGTGCCGCGTTGGGTGGAGGCGGCGCGCCGCTCGGTCAGCAGCTCACCTGGAAACGCTCGCTCGTGACGGTCCCGCCGGGCCGGGCGATCAGCTCGACCCGGTACCACCCGGCGTTGCCGGAGATCTGCGGCTGCCACTCCACGCTCCGGCTGCCGCCGGCGAACCCGGAGTGGTCCGCCAGGTAGGTGCGCCACGTCCCGGTCGCCGGGCTCCAGCGCGACAACCGCCAGCGGTACAGGACCGTCGTGCCGGGCCGCGGGTTGACCAGCAGGCCGCGGGCCAGGAACGACTTGCCGCAGCCGGGGGCGCCGTCGGTCAGGGCGCTGAGGGCGATCTCGCCCGCGCGGGTGGGGGCGCTCTGCCGGGCCGGGGCGGTGATGGGCAGCTCGCGGGCCGAGAGGGTGACGGTCCGCACCGGCTCGGCGGCCGATCCGGCGCTGCTGTAGGCGGAGAAGCCGACGTAGGCGCTGGTGAAGGCGAGCGCGGCCACGAAGAGCTTGACCGCGTTGGCGGTACCGCCGGCCAGGACCACCGCACTTCTCGACGACATGATCAACACCCCTTTTGCTCAGTTCAGGTATAGGGCGGGATGGTTGAGGGGTGGTTGTCGGCTACTTGCAGCCAGTGACCCGGCCTTGCAAGCTGATGTGGCGGAACGCCTTTTCCTTGACTAAGGTAAGGCTGACCTAAGGCGTTGGAGTGGGGGTGAGCGGGCTCATGTGGCATGCGGCTGCCGCCCTCCCCGATCCCGCCCGGCCGTTCTGGTTCGGGCTGCCGTACTGGCTGGTGGGGGCCGCTCTCATCCTCGCGCTGTTCGGCGCGTTCCAGGTCTACTACTGGGTCGGCCGCAAGCTCGGCGAGAAGCTCTACGAGTCCAAGGTCGGCGTGCGGCTCGGCCGCGAGCGCATCGCACGGATCGAGGGCGTCGTCGAGAAGTGGGGCGCGCTGGCCGTCTACGGCTGCTTCTGGGTGCCCATGCTGCGGCACACGCTGCCGTGGGTGGCGGGCGCGCTGCGGGTGTCCTATCCCTGGTACGTGGTGGCGAGCGCGCTCGGCTGCCTGACCTGGGCGCCCATCTGGTGGTTCGGGCTCACGGCACTGGTGTGGGGCTGGCTGCAACTGGCCGCCCGCTCGCCCGTCAGCGCGCTGGTCCTGCTGCTCGCGGTCGCGGCCGGCGTGGCCTGGTTCTTCGTCCGCCGCCGGCGCAAGGCCCTGGCCTCGTCCTAGATCGTGGGCGGAGTCTGGTCGTCGATGGCGGCCTCGGGAGCGTTCCTGCGCACGGTCTCGATGCCGTTGACGCAGGCGGCCTTGCTCGGATAGCCCTCGCCCACGGCCAGCGTCTGCCCGTTGTTCGCGACGAGCGCGAAACGGAACGTGCCCCGCTCGTCCTGACTGATGATGAACCTGCCTGCCACGGCCTCGTCTCCCCGCAGATGTCGGATCTATCAAGCATTTACCCCCAACTGAGGGCCACTTACGGCCGAGTTTCGCAAACCAACCCTTGATCTCCTGCGAACATGTCTGGCATGCGTATTGGGGGTTTCATCGGCTCTGCCGTACTCGCGTTGGTTGTGGGGATCTCTTACCCGGCGTCCGCCGCACGGGCCACCGACGTCCCAGCCGTGAAGGCGGGGGCGGCATATGTAGTGGACTCGGACGGAACGATCCACTTCACGAAGCGGGAGACCCGGCGGGTGCCGGTGGCCAGCCTGGTCAAGGTGATGACGGCCTACGTCGTCCTGCGCGAGGGACGCCTGAACGAGCCGATCACCGTCACCGCCGCCGACACGAAGCACGCGACCAGCAACGGCGCGACCACGGCCGGACTGCGGAAGGGCGAGCGCCTCACGGCCAGGGACCTGCTGTACGGCCTCATGCTCCCCTCGGGCGCCGACGCCGCCAACGCCCTGGCCAGGAAGTACGGGCCGGGCAAGACCGCGTTCGTGGCCAAGATGAACCGGGCCGCGCGCTCGCTCGGCCTCGGCGACACCCGCTACACCAACCCCGACGGACTGCCCACGCCGGCCAACGGCGGCTACTCGACCGCCGTGGACCAGGTCACGCTGGCGCAGCGGGCGATGGCCGACCCGGTCTTCCGCACGGTGGTGGGCAGCAAGGTGTACAAGGTGGCCAAGTCGGCCCTGCACGGCGCGCACACCTGGCGCAACTCCAACAAGCTGCTCGGCCGCTCGGCGGACGTCGTGGGCGTGAAGACCGGCTACACGAACGCGGCGCAGTACTGCCTGCTGTTCGCGGGCGACCGCGGCGGCAGGCGGGTGTTCGGCGTCCTGCTCCACGACGGGGACGAGCGCCGCTTCAGCACCGCCGAGCAACTGCTGGACTTCGCGGGCGAGCAGATCGCCGGCGGCTGACCGCCGGAAGCCGGCCGGAGACGAGCCGACGACTGACCCGCGGGAGCCGGGCGGAGGTCAGCCGAAGGTGAGCCGGCCCGCTGCGGACAGCGTGCCCAGGCCGCCGGTCGCGCAGGCCAGGAGGCCCATGGCGGGCGTGATCGTGCCGCGGACGCGCTCGCGGTCCAGCGGCCCCGACACGACCGTGCCGGTCAGGAAGCTGTCGGCCGGGCTCTGGGTGGCCAGCCGGTCGGCCCGCGTACGCACCTCCGAGGTGCCGACCGGCCGCCCGTCGAGGCCGAACCAGGTGATGCGGGCGGTGCCGTGGACCTGCCGGGCGCTCGCGCACGACGCCCGGCCGACGCTCTTCAGGGTGACCCAGCCCGAGCGCAGGTAGGGGGCCGAGCCGTCGGCCGACAGGCAGCCGGTGAGCTGGAGGTTGCCGCGGGCCGACACCGGTTTCGCGGTCAGGCCGATGCGCGGGCTGAAGGTCAGCGGCCGACCGGCCGGGGAGCTGACGGCACAGCTCAGAGCGCTGCGATCGGCGGAGGCGACCCGCGGATGCGTGGCCGCCGCCGGGCGCACGGCCACTCCCGCGCCGGTAACGCGCACAGTCGTGAACACGGGCGGGCTCGTGAACGCGGGCGGGGTGGCCGCGACCGTGGCCGCGATGATCCAGGTCGGCTTCACGGGACCTCCGTCGGTCGCTCTCGGTGATCGGCGGATCACATCTTGCCGCATCCCGTCGTGATTGAGGCCGCCGATCTCGGGTACCGGCTCGTCGCAACCGACGCCACCCAGGCCGACTTCGGCCGCCCGAAGCCGACCCCACGGTCGATTCGCCCAGATAGGGTGGCGAATGTACCCCTCCGCAATAAGGAAGATCATGGCGGAATTCATCGAAGTCCGCACGACGATCGAAGGCCACGAGCAGGCCGCCGCGCTCGCGCACACGATCCTGCTCGCGGGGCTGGCCACCTCGATCGACATCGCGGAAGTCCCGGCCGCGGAGGCCGGGGTCTCCTGGCAGCTCACCCTCATCACACCACGCGAACACGCCGCCGAACTGGCGGCGCACATCGGCGCGAACGGCGGTGCCGGCACCGTCGAGGCCCAGCCGGTGCTGCACGACGTCGACGCCTACCCCGACTGGCTCACCGAGGACACCGACCGCCCCTGACCGGCTACCCCGGCGGCCGCTCCCAGTCCCAGCGCGGCACCTCGCGCAGCGGGTGGAGCTGGTCGTCGGTCTCGGCGTGGGAGTTCTGCAACGCCACCTGCGTGCCGAACTCCACGTGCGAGCGGAGCGAGGCCCGGAACGGCTCGTCATCGGGCAGCCCGGCCGCGTCGGCGGCCTCCATGTACAGCTCGACGAACCGCCGTCGCTGGGCCTCCTCGATGCCCAGCCCGCGGTGCGCCTCGATGAGCAGCGGGAAGCCGCCCATCTCCGCCGAGAACGTGTCGGGGCCGCCGAACGTCTCGACGGTGAAGGCGGTCAGGTTGTCCACGTGGCTCGGCTTGCCCTCGCCGAAGAGCGGCTGGAGCAGCGGGTCGGCCAGCAGGCTGCGGTAGAAGATCTCGATGAAGCGGCGTAAGCCCTCTTCGCCGCCGGCGTGCTCGAACAGGGTCTGCATGATTACAGGGTTACACGCCTGGTCGAAGCGCCACCAGACCCATTCGCACGCCCGGACGGTCAGTGCGCGGCGGCCGAGCGCATCAGCCCGTGGCAGGCGATCGCCGCCGCGGCCACCACGTTCAGCGAGTCGACGCCCGCGTCCATCGCGGCCGGGCTCATGGGGATGCACACCGCGTGGTCGGCCTCGTGCAGCCAGTGGGAGGACAGGCCGTCGCCCTCGGCGCCGAGCAGCAGCGCCACCCGGTCGCCCATCGGGACCCGGTCGAGGGGGACCGCGCTCTGGTCGGGGGTCAGCGCCAGGGTCTGGAACCCGGCCGCCCGCAGCTCGCCGAGGCCGGTGTACCAGTCGTCGAGCCGCGCGTACGGGATCGAGAAGACCGCGCCCATGGAGACCTTCACCGCCCGGCGGTAGAGCGGGTCGGCGCAGCGCGGCGAGAGCAGGACGCCGTCCACGCCGAGCGCGGCGGCGCAGCGGAAGATCGCGCCGACGTTGGAGTGGTCGACCAGGTCCTCCAGGACCAGCAGCCGGCGGGCGCCGCCCTTGATCAGGGTCTCGGCCGAGGGCAGCGGCAGGCGTCGCATGGAGGCCAGCGCGCCGCGGTGGATCTGGAAGCCCGCGATGCCGGCCATCAGCTCGTCGCTCACCTCGTAGACGGTGGCGTCGCCGATGACGTCGGACAGCGACTCGTACCAGCGCCGGGTGGTCAGGACCGAGCGGACGGGGTAGCCGGCGGCGATGGCCCGCCTGATCACCTTCTCCCCCTCGGCGAGGAACAGGCCGCGCTCCGCCTCCAGGCTCTTGCGCAGCTCGACGTCCCGCAGCCGGGTGTAGTCGGCGATTCGGGGGTCGTCGGCGTCGAACACGTAGTCAGGCACCTTCCGATACTGCCATGCGCCGCCTGACCTGCCAGCCGATCGCGTAGCAGGCCAGGACGGCCGAGAGCCCGATCACGGTGCCCGCGCCCGTCTTGGTGAGCACGCTCCGGAAGCCGAAGGCGGGGTTGGGCTCGTCCACCAGCGGCCACACGAGGGCGCCGGCGACCGTGCCGAGCGCGCAGGCGGCCAGCACGGCCCACCGCACGGCGGGCGTGAGCCGCAGACGGCCCGGCACGCCGGCCGCCTCGGTGCGGGACAACGCGCGCCAGGCCCACCACACGACCACGGCCAGCCCGACGGCCGACGAGGTGTACTGCAGCACGCTGAAGAGCCTGGTCGTGCCGAAGACGGGGGTGTCCGGCCAGGCGCCCCAGCGGGCGGAGGCGTAGGAGTGGGTGAAGGAGTCCCAGAACAGGTGGGTGGCCGAGCCGATCACGCCGCCGGCCACCACCGGCAGGACCCTGAGCCGGCCCGGCCGCAGGAGCGCCGCGGCCGGGCCGGCCAGGGACGGCGGCAGCAGCGAGATCAGCGGATCGCGCAGCACGAGGTGGAACAGCGGCAGGAGCAGCAGCACCGCGGCCAGGTCGAGGGTGAGCACGCCCTGCCAGGAGTGCCAGTCGCCGTAGACCGGCAGGAACGGCAGGAAGATCGGCAGGTCGGGGACCATCGCCCCGAGCGCGAGCGCCCACGGATCGGCGAACCGCCGCGCCCGTCCGGAGGCCACCAGAGGCAGCACGGCGGCGATGTGACTGGGCGTGAACGGCACGATCCCTCCCCCGGACGCGATCACCGCCATTATCCGGTGAATCTTGAACATCCTTTGCCGCACAGGGCTTAAAGTCACTCCAGGTCATGGGTACGTTACGTAACGCTGTCGACGGCCGGATAGCCGGGAGTTCGGGGGTTCATGGTGTCTGACCAGCGGATTCATGAGCATCCGGCCGCGACGGCCGACTGGCTGCGGGCCGCCCGCGCCGCACGTGCGCTGTCGGTGGCCACGCTCACCTGGCTGGCCGTGGAGAGCACGCTGGGCCTGGCCGCCGGGCTGTCGGCGCATTCCGTCGCGCTGATCGGGTGGGGGCTGTCGGCCTTCGCCGAGGCGGGGGCGAGCCTGATCGTGGTGTGGCGCTTCACCGGCGCCCGCACGCTGTCGCCGCACGCCGAGACGACCGCCAGGCGGGCGGTGGCGGTGAGCTTCTGGCTGCTCGCGCCCTACCTCGTCGGGCACGTCGCGCACGACCTCGACGCCGGCCATCGGGCCACGCCGACCGTGCTCGGCATCGTGGTCACGACGGTCAGCCTGGTCAGCATGCCCGCGCTGGGGCTGGTCAAGCGGCGGCTGGGGGCGCGCCTGGCGTCGGCGGCGACGTCCGGCGAGGGCACCCAGAACCTGATCTGCGCCGCCATGGCGGCCGGCGTGCTGGCCGGTCTGTGGCTGAACACGCTGGGCTGGTGGTGGGTGGATCCGGCCATGGCGGTGGCCCTCGCGGCGGTCGCGGTGCGTGAGGGAGCGCGCGCCTGGCGCGGTCACGCCTGCTGCCATTGACCGCCACTCTCCGTAATAGGCGCACCAAAAGAGCGGTTTTGCCACACAGAGCCCACCGAGTAGTGTTCCCGGAGTATTGCGGAGCAACTCCCGCTAGGGTCTCCGGAAGGTCTCAACACACCTAAGAGGACATCGTGGGGCGACACCGGACAGACGAGCTCGACGGCGGCTACCGAGCCCAGGAACCACCCTCCCGCAGGCGGTCGGTCAGCGGGCGTGGCAGGGTGCTCGTACCGCTGGCCGGGGCCGTCGCGCTGGCCGTGCTCCTCGGTGTCGCGGCGTTCGTGATCTTCAATCGGGAGCACGACTGCTCGGCCGGCAAGCTGCCGCTGCGCGTCGTGGCCACCCCCGACATCCACCCCGCGCTCAACAAGATCGCCGCCAACTACACCAAGGCCCTGCACTCGATCGACAGCAAGTGCGTCGAGGTCACCGTGACCAGGGAGGCGGCGGCCAAGACCGCGAACGGGCTGGCCGCCGGCAAGTCCGGCGCGGACGTGTGGGTGGCCGACTCCAGCCTGCTGGTGGGCAATCTTCGCAACTCCCCCGCGGGCTCGGCGCTGCCGGAGCCGGCCGGCTCGGTCGCCCTGTCGCCCGTCGTGCTGGCCGCGGCCAAGTCCGCCGCGGCGAAGCTGTCCGGGAGCCTGACGCCGAGCTGGGCGGGCATGATCGCGGCGGCCAACGTGGCCAACCCCGACGGTCCCGGCAGGAAGGTCCGGGTGCTGGCGCTCGACCCGCAGAAGAACTCCGCCGGGCTGGCCGCGCTGCTGGCCGCCGCCACCTCGGCCAAGGAGGCCGGGCAGAACAAGGCGCTGGTCGGCGCGCTGAAGGAGATCTCCGGCCAGCTCGCCTCCGACCCGGCGGCGCTGCTGGCCAGCCTGACGGTGAAGTCGGGCAGCAAGGTGCCGGTCGGCGTCGCCTCCGAGCAGGCCGTCTACGCCCACAACGCCAAGAAGCCCGAGGCCCCGGTGGTCGCCCTCTATCCCAAGGAGGGCACGCTCAGCCTCGACTACCCGCTCACGATCGTCACCAAGGACCCGGCGGTCCAGAAGGCGGCCGCGGACTTCAGGCAGGACCTCGGCACGGACGCGGCCAAGAAGATCCTGCGCGACGCGGGCTTCCGCAGCCCCGACGGCAAGGCCGGCGAGACGCTGACGAAGGAGAAGGGGTTCGTCCCCGACAAGCCGGAGGCGCTGCCGCGGCCCGACGCCAAGAGCGTGGCCTCGATGGTGCAGACCTGGTCGCGGCTGAACCTCGGCACCCGGCTGCTCACCCTGCTCGACGTCTCCGGCACGATGGCGCTGCCCGTCCCCGGCACGAACATGACCCGCATGCAGGCCATCAACAAGATCGCCATGGAGGGCCTGGGGCTGTTCCCGGCCGACTCCGAGCTGGGCCTGTGGACGTTCTCCACCCACATGGACGGACAGGGCAAGGACTGGCAGGAACTCGTCTCCGTCGGCCCGCTCGCCGAGTCCACCAACGGCGTGCTCCGCAAGCAGGCGCTGGTCCGGCAGTTCGGGCAGATCCAGGCCAAGGCCACCGGCGACACCGGCCTGAACGACACCATCAAGGCCGCCTACGGCGAGCTGACGAAGACGTACCAGGAAGACAAGATCAACACCCTGCTGATCCTGACGGACGGCGCGGGCAACGACGACCCCGACGGCGGCGTCTCGAACGCCCAGATCCTGCAGTACCTCAAGAAGACCTACAACCCGAAGCGGCCGATCAGCATCCTGCTCATCGCCTTCGGCCCGGAGGCCGAGGCGGGCAGGAAGCAGATGGACACGCTGGCCAAGACGACCGGCGGCGAGGCCTACATCGCCAAGGACGTGCTCCAGGTCCGCGACTTCTTCCTCCAGGGCATGGAACGCCGTCTCTGCGCCCCCGACTGCGACGGCTGAGCCACTCCCGTCACACGGATCACGACGTCATGCCGGTTGGGCATGACCGCGGCCGCGCCGGTCAACCTGGCCGATCGAGGCGGCGTCCTCTCCCGCGTGGGGGCCTGAGCGCCCGTTCCACCCGCGGGGAGGGGAATCCGTGCCTGGATGGCCGACGGTCGGCCGCGCCGACGATCAGGAACTGGTCGCCGCTCTGCGGCGGGCTGACACCGACGCTCCCGCCGCCCTGTACGACTCCTACGGCGAACGGCTCTACGACTACGCCCTCTCGCTGATCGGCGACCGGGACTCGGCAGCCGACGCCGTGCACGACGCCCTGGTGACCGCGCAGGGCTGCGTGGACCGGCTGAAGGAGGCCGGCCGCCTGCGCGCCTGGGTGTACGCGCTGACCAGGTTCCAGGTCCGGGCCAGGATGGCCCACCGCGGCACGCACGCCGGGGGCCTGCCGCAGGCGCGTCCGTCCGGGCCGCCGTCCGGGCCGCCGTCCGGGCCGTCGTCCACGCCGCCGTCCGGGGAGCCCGACTCCGAGCTGGCCGGGCTGGTCCGCGAGACGCTGGGCGAGCTGAGCGGGAACGAGCGCGAGATCGTCCTGTTGTCGCTGCGGCACGGCCTGACGCCGGTCGAGGTCGCCTCGGTGCTGGGGCTGACCTCCCGCCAGGCCGCCACCCGGCTGGGCAGGGCCCGCGACCAGCTGGAGAACGCGGCCGCGGCGGTCGTCCTGGCCAAGACGGGCCGGGCGCACTGCCCGGACCTGTCGGCGATGGTGGACTCCTGGGAGGGGCCGCTCACGCCGTTGCTGCGGCGGCGGCTGTCGGGGCACATCGCCGGGTGCGAGGTGTGCACCGAGGGCAAGCACCGGCAGGTCGCGGCGTCGCGCCTGCTCGACCTGGTGCCGGTCGAGTTCCCGCCGCTCTCGCTGCGCCGCCGGGTGGTGGACACCTGCGTCGATCCCGGGCGCGACCAGACCAGGACGCTGATCACCGACCGCGGCGACAACTTCGACCGCACCGGCTTCCCGGTGGCCGCCGAACGGCGCTCGCGCCGCCGCCGTCCGCGTCGTCTCGGGCCGGTGGTGCTGGCCGGGGTGTGCGTGCTGGCCGCGACCGGGGCGGTGGTCGTGCTGAACGGCGGCGACGCCGCGCAGACCGCGCTCACTCTGACGCCCACGCCTACGCTCTCCCCCTCCTCCGAGCGCACGCCGGAGCCGGCGCCGGAGGAGGAGGACGTGACGCCCGAGCCCACGCCGAGCGCCGACGCGCCGGAGGCGTCCCCGTCCGCCACGCCGTCGGTCCGGCGGCCCGCCCGGCGGCCCAGCGGCGGGCCGGCCGCGCCCACGGTGAGCCGCCGCAGGCCCGCGCCGGTCGCCCGGCTCGGCACGACGTGCCCCGCCTCGATCGCGGGCGCCGCCAAGATCGGGCTGCGCGCCCGCAACGCCGCGGTCTCCTGGGTGGCGACCGCGTCACAGGGCCTCGACGTCTTCCCCGCCAGCGGTTCGGTCAAGGCGGGCGGCTCGGTGTCGATCTGGGTGACCGTCGTGGACCCGAGCGCCGGCGGCCGCGGCCGCGTCTCGTTCACCTCGAACGGCGGCGCCGCCAGCTGCTCGCTGGCCTGGAACGCCGACCGCGCCCCGGAGTCCGATCCCCCCTCCGACCCGCCCACGCCCACCGCCGAGCCGTCCGAGGCGCCGAGCGACGGACAGACCTCGAATGTGGACGCCGCGCCACAAGGGTGACGAACAACTCCCCTGGAAGAGCGGACATAACGGGATAAACAGGACCCTGGCTCGAACATCATAGGCCACATAGGGCATTCTGGTTAGCTTGGGGAACACGCCCGGAAACCCGGAGTCACCACGTCCTGTGGCGGAAGTCACAGGAGAAACTTCGCCATGCCGGTGAACCTCAACGGCTCACCAAGCGTCGGCATTGACGTGCCCGGACCAGGATTGGTCCCATGAAAATCGATCAACCATGTCTTGACCAGAAAGAGCAGGAGAGAAACAGGAGATGCTCAAGCACCGCAGAGCGCTGGCATGGCTGCTGGCGCTCGCCTGCATAGCGGGGGCCGTGGTCGCGCTGTTCGACCTCGACACCCCGCTGCGCCCGTTCTTGATCTCCCTGTTCCTCATGGTGGTGCCGGGGGCGGCGGTGGTGGGACTGTTGCGCGATCGTGACCCCCTTGCCGCACTATCAGTAGGAGCCGCGGCCAGCCTCGTCCTGAACGTGCTCCTCGCCGAAGCCATGCTGCTGTTCAACGCATGGTCGCCCAGAGCCGGGGTGGCGACGGTCGCCGTGCTCGGCGGGTTCATGTACGTGCTTCGCGTGTTGTACCGGGGGAAGAACATGCAGACCGAACAGGGGGCCAGGGCAAGGTGAACATCCAGGTAGTGCGCCCGAGAGACCTCGGCGACTCCGAACGCGCCCGATGGCGCGAGCTCCAGAAGGCCGATCCGAGTCTGGACAACCCGTTCCTGTCCGTCGAGTTCGCCGTGGCGATGGACCGCTTGCGTGACTACGTGAGGGTGGCGGTCATCTCCGACGGCAACCGCATCGCCGGGTTCTTCCCGTACGAGCGGCACAGCTTCGGCATCGGCAAGCCGCTGGGCGGCTTCCTCACCACCTGCCACGGCCTGATCGCCGTCCCCGACCTGCACCTCGACGCCAAGCAGCTGCTGCGCGCCTGCAAGCTCAGCGTGTTCGACTTCGACCACCTGGTCGCCGGCCAGCCGACGTTCGCCCCGTACGAGGCCGACGTGCGCCCGGCCCCCGTGATGGATTTCACCTCCGGCTTCGACTCCTGGCTGGAGCAGGTCAAGGCCAACTCCCCCAAGAACCTCAAGACCGTCCGCTACAAGGAGCGCAAGTTCGGCCGCGAGCAGGGCGGGCTGCGCTTCGAGTGGAACGCCACCGACCCCGAGGTCCTGCGCACGCTGCTGGCCTGGAAGTCCGACCAGTACCGGCGCACCGGCCGGGTCGACCGGTTCGCCCAGCCCTGGATCGTCGAACTCATCGACATGATGCATGCCGAGAAGTCATCGGACTTCTCCGGCATCCTCACCATGCTTTATGCCGGGGACGTGCCTGTCGCCGGGCATTTCGGTCTCCGTACGGCCACGACGCTTGTAGGGTGGTTCCCCGCCTACGACACCGAGTACGCCCGTTACTCGCCCGGCATCGTCCACCATCTGCAGATGGCCGAGGCCGCCGCGAACGACGGGATGCACATGGTCGACATGGGCAAGGGCGGCAAAGAGTACAAAGACTGGCTCAAGAGCGGGGTCCTGTACGTTGCCGAGGGCCGCATCTCACGACCGTCCGCGACAGCGGCCGTCCACTGGATGGGCCGAACTCCTTTCAACAAAGCTCGAACAATCGTCTTGGATCGACCGTCTCTTTATAAGGCGGCCGACCGCGTCCTCAAGGGCTTTGGTCGGGTGCGCACCTCGATGCAGCAGCAGCAGGAGTCACCCAATGTAGTCAAGGAACCAACGGGAGCCGGCTGAACGCTCCCGGCACCACCCCCCGGCACCAGCACACACCCTCACTCCACAGGACCCAACAATGCACCGCTCGTCGGCTCCGCCATTCCCGCAGCACCCGGGGATGACTCCGTGCGGTGAGCAGGGCCGGGTCCCGGAAGGATATCCCTCGCCATGAGTCCCGAGATCACCAAGCACAACGGCAAGGTCCAGAAGTCGCCCTTGCGTTCCATGCCGCCCCCTTCGAGCTTCACGCCCGTCACCCCTCACCTGGCCATTTCCCCTACGGTGAGTGTGGTCGTCCCGGCGATGAACGAGGCCGAGAACCTGCCGCACGTCTTCGCGACGATCCCCCAGTGGGTCGACGAGATCGTGCTCGTCGACGGCAACTCCGTCGACGACACCGTCGAGGTCGCCAAGCGCCTGCGGCCCAACGTGAAGATCGTCACGCAGACCGGCAAGGGCAAGGGCGACGCCCTGTCCGCCGGCTTCGCCGCGTGCACCAGCGACATCATCGTCATGATCGACGCCGACGGCTCGACGGACGGCCGCGAGATCATCTCGTTCGTGGGCGCCCTCGTGACCGGGGCCGACTTCGTCAAGGGCTCGCGCTACGCCGCCGGCGGCGGCAGCGACGACCTGACGCTCAACCGGCGCCTGGGCAACAAGGTCCTCACCGGCATCGTCAACGTCATGTACAAGACCAGCTACACCGACCTGTGCTACGGCTACAACGCGTTCTGGGCGCGTCACCTCGACGTGCTCGACCTCGACTGCGACGGCTTCGAGGTCGAGACCCTGATGAACGTGCGGGCGGCCAAGGCCGGGCTGAAGGTGCACGAGGTGCCCAGCCACGAGCGCAACCGCATTCACGGCGAGAGCAACCTGCGTGCCGTACGAGATGGCTTCCGTGTGCTCAAGACGATCCTGAAGGAGTGGCGCCGCCAGCCCTCCGCCCCTCAGCCTGAGCCCACCGCCACTCCCGCCGCTGACCGAGGCGTCGCGTAAGAGGAACCGTTGTGAACACGTCTGTTGTCATCTGCGTCTACACAGAAGAGCGCTGGGAGGACATCAGGCAGGCAGTCGAGTCGGTCGAGAACCAGAGCCGCCCGGCACACGAGCTGATCCTGGTGGTCGACCACAATCCGGACCTGCACCTGAAGCTCAAGCGCGCCTATCCACAGGCCATCGTGGTGGAGAACACGCACGAGCAGGGGCTGTCCGGCGGCAAGAACACCGGCGTGGCCACGGCCACCGGTGAGATCGTCGCGTTTCTCGACGACGACGCGGTCGCCGACGCGGGGTGGCTGGAGGCTTTGGAGGAGGGCTTCCAGGAATCCGGTGTGGTGGGCGTGGGCGGGCGTACCGACCCCTTGTGGGCGTCGAAGCGCCGGCCCCGCTGGTTCCCGTACGAGTTCGACTGGACGGTCGGGTGCACGTACCGCGGCATGCCCGCGGTGCGCGCGCCGATCCGCAACGTCATGGGCGGCAACGCCGCCTTCCTGCGCGAGGTCGTCGCCGAGGTCGGCGGCTTCCACAGCGGCATCGGCCGCAGCGTGCAGGGCCGCAAGTCGCGCCCGCTGGGCTGCGAGGAGACCGAGTTCTGCATCAGGCTGAGCCAGCGCAAGCCGGGCTCGGTCATGCTGTTCGAGCCCCGCGCGGTCATCGGGCACAAGGTGTCCAGGCAGCGCGAGGGCTTCGCCTACTTCAGGTCCAGGTGCTATGCGGAGGGCCTGTCGAAGGCCCTGGTCACGCGGGAGGTCGGCACCCAGGACGGCCTGGCCAGCGAGCGCGCCCACGCGATGAAGACGCTGCCGCTCGGCGCGCTGCGCGGCGTGGGCGACGCCCTGCGCGGCGATCCGTCCGGGCTCGGCAGGGCCGCCGCGATCGTCGTCGGCCTGGCCTGGACGACCTGGGGTTACGTGGTCGGCACGGCACGGCTGAAGGTGGCACGCTCATGATCCGCATTCCGATCCTGATGTACCACTCGGTCAGCGACAGCCCCAACGACGAGACGCGGCCGCACGCCGTGCGGCCGTCCGACCTGGCCGAGCAGCTCGCCTACCTGTCGGAGAGCGGGTTCACCCCGCTCACGCTGGGCGACCTGGTGGCCGCGCTGAACAAGATCGACGGCCGTACGGTGCCGGCCAAGCCGATCGTCCTGACCTTCGACGACGGCTACGCCGACTTCCACAGCCAGGCGCTGCCCCTGCTCGACCGCTACAACTTCCCGGCCACGGTCTTCCTGACCAGCGGCTGGGTGTCCGACGCCGGCAAGGACGCCGCGGGCCGTCCGCTCGACGACATGCTGTCGTGGGGCCAGGCCCGCGAGGCCGCCCAGAACGGCATCGAGATCGGCGGCCACAGCCACAGCCACCCGCAGCTCGACCAGCTCCGCACCGACGACCTGCGGCAGGAGCTGCGCAGGAACAAGGGCCTGCTGGAGGAGAAGATCGGCGCGCCGGTCGCCACCATGGCCTATCCCTATGGCTACTCCAGCGCCCGGGTCCGCCACGAGGTGCGCAAGGCCGGCTACTTCGCCGCCTGCGCCGTGAGCAACACCATCGCGGCCGACCGCCACGACATGCTCGCCATCCCCCGGCTGACGGTCGGCAAGCCGACGACCATCAGCATGTTCAAGCGCGCCGTCGAAGGCAACGCCGTACCTCTCATCTACCTGCGCGAACGCATCCTCACCAAGGGGTACGCGGTCGTCCGGCGGACGAGGTACGGGCTGCAGCGGGTGCGCGGAAATGTCTAGCCTGCGGGAAAAGATCCTCCGCGACCTCAGCAATCCGCTCTTCCGCCAGGGTTACGCCCTGATGGCCAACACGGTCGTCACGGGCACCCTCGGCATGGGCTACTGGCTGCTGGCGGCGCACTTCTACACCCCCGAGGAGTTCGGGCGCGGCCAGGCGGTGATCACCGCGATGCGGCTGTTCGCGTCGCTGACCGCGCTCGGCTTCGTGGGGGCGCTGGCCCGCTTCCTGCCGGTGGCCGGGCGGCGCACGCCCGACCTCATCCTGCGCGGCTACGGCCTGGCCGCCGCCACGGGCGGGGTCGCGGCGCTCGGCTTCCTGCTGACGCTGCCGCTGTGGGGGAAGACGTACTCGGTGCTGGCCGGGTTCGGGCCGGGGCTGTTCTTCCTGGCCTCGGTGCTGGTGTGGGCCGTCTTCACGCTCCAGGACGTCGTGCTCACCGGGTTGCGCAAGGCCACCTGGGTGCCGGTCAACAACCTGGTGTTCGGCCTGGTCAAGATGGGCCTGCTGGTCGCGCTGGCCGGCGCGCTGCCCGACGGCGGGATCTTCGTCTCGTGGATGATCCCCACCGCCCTCGCGCTGATCCCGGTCAACTGGCTGATCTTCGGCGTCGTCGTGCCCCGGCACGTCAAGAGCCTCGGCACCGCCCACGAGCCGCCCGGCCTGCGGCAGATCGGCCGGTTCCTGGCCGGTGACTTCCCCGGCACGCTGTCGATCCTGGCGATCGTCTACCTGGTGCCCGTGGTGGTGGCGACCAAGGTGGGCGAGGCCACGTTCGGGCGCTTCTCGATGGCCCACACGCTGGCCAGCATGATCGAGCTGCTGGCCATGAACATGGCGGTGTCGCTGACGGTCGAGGGGTCGTTCGACCGTTCCAAACTGGCCCTGAACTGCCGGCGGGCGCTGCGGCGCGGCTTCATGATCGTGACTCCGATCATCGCGGTGGCGATCATCGGGGCGCCGCTGATCCTGACCGTCTTCGGCGCCGAGTTCGCCGACGAGGGGTCCACGCTGCTGCGGCTGATGGCGCTGGCCGTGCTGCCGCGGGTGCTGATCGAGGTGTACCTGAGCGCGTTGCGGGCGCAGAGCCACGCGCGCACGCTGGCGATCGTGCAGATCGGGCTGGCGGTGCTGGTGCTGGTGTCCACGGTGGCCCTTTTCCCGCACTTCGGGGTGAACGCCGTGGGTTACGGACTGCTCTTCAGCGAGCTCCTGGTGGCACTTCTGATCTTCGGAAATCTACGCAAAATACTCAATTTTGGTGAAACTGGGCAGCCGACTGTCACTCAGGGGTCGTCCGGGGCCGCATGATGGTCAACGTGAGGCAACGGGACGGCGATGGCATGACTAAGGGGAAGACCGGCTCCTCCGACGTTCGCAAGGACGCCGGGGAGGAGACAGAGACGCCCTTCGATCCGGAGGCCACGGGGGTGATCCCGCGGCTGACGTTCGACGACGGTCAAGGGGGCGCCCCGGCGTCCCCGCCGGCGTCGGACGAGGAGGCGCCGGAGGCGTCCGGCTCCCCGGCGGAGGTGAACGCCGAGACGACGACGGCCTTCCGCGTCCCCGGAACCGTGCACATCGGCCACCCTCCCACGAACGACGAGCCCGCTTCCGGGCCTTCGCAGGCGTTCGCGGAGCGTGACGGCGCGGCCCAGCCCAAGACGGTGGGGCCCAACGCGTTCACCGCCAGGGCACCCCACGCCCCGGCCGAGCCGTCCGGCACCGAGAAGCCCGCGGCTTCGGACGCGAAGAGCTCGCCGACCGCCGGGACCATGCCGATGCCTGCGGCGGAGTCTCCCCAGGCTCCCGCCGCCGGGGCTGCCAAGGGCGGCTCCCCCACGACTGCTGACAGCGGCGACAGCTCCTCGAAGAGCTCCGCGACACCTCAAGGCGCGGGAAGTGGCCAGAAGGGCTCCGACTCGGCTGGTTCGGGAGCTGCGGGATCGGCTGGTTCGGGTGCTGCGGGATCGGCTGGGTCGCCTGCGACAGGGCCTGCTCGTTCCGGGGGCTCCTCCGAGGCGGGTGGCGCCTCGCCGAACGGGGAGGCAGGCTCTGGCCGTACCGGGGTCGCCGACGCGGGGAGCGCAGGCGAGTCCGGTGTGTCCGGTTCCCAGGGCAGGCGGCCCGAGGGCCCTGCCGCCGGGGGGTCCCGGGCGGGCCGTCCTGATGGGGCTGCCGTCGATGGTGAGAGTGACGGCAGGACCGTGGCCTTCCGGGCGCCTGTTTCCCGGACGGCCGACGCCGGCGCCGTCGCGGCGTCCGGGGTCGGGGCTCCGGTGGTCGAGCGGGCTCCGGCGGCTTCCGGTGACGGGCAGGTCGTGGGCGGCCCACTGGGCGGCGAAGGCGCGCCCGTGGCCGCGGGCCAGAAGGGCCGGACCGCCGGCGGGCGGGTCGGGGCGCTGGTCGCCAGCGCGCCCAAGTGGCTGCCCGTCGTCCTCGTCCTTGAGGGCCTGCTCATGTACATCCTCGCCCTGCGCGTGCCCCCGGGCCCGCTGTGGGGTGTGGACCCGGAGAACATCAACGGCCTGGGCCTGATCTCGGCGCTGCCGGCGACCGCGTTCGTCGCCCTCCTGATCATGATCGTGTCGTTCTTCGTCACGGTCGCCCAGAGCACCGACCGCAAGTTCCTGCTGCTGTTCCAGATCGCCGCCATCACGTTCGCCCTGCACGGCGCGGGCGCCCTGGTGGCCACCGAGCCGCGCTTCCCCACGGCGTACATCCACGCCGGTTTCGTGGAGTTCATCTCCAGGACGGGCGAGACGGCGATCAGCATCGACGCCCGCATGGGCTGGCCGGGCTTCTTCGCGTTGTTCGCGTTCGTCACCAAGGCCGCCGGCATCACCGACATGACGACGATCCTGCAGTGGACGCCGCTCCTGTCGAACCTGCTCTACCTGCTCCCGTTCGTCCTGATCCTGCGCCAGGTGGTCGCGACGACGCGGGCCCGCTGGTTCGCGGCGCTGCTGTTCATCCTGGTGCAGTGGATCGGACAGGACTACTTCTCGCCGCAGGGGTTCACCTTCGCCCTGTATCTGGCGTTCGTGGCGATCCTGTTGCGCTGGTTCGGACGGGTGGAGCCGCGTACCAAGCCGATCCCGCCCAAGGGGCTGCGCAAGCTGCTGGGCAAGCTCGACGCGATGACGCCCGGCGAGATCGTGAACACCGGCACCTACCGGGCCGACAAGCTGCTGATGCTGCTGATGCTGCTGGCGTTGTTCTTCGCGTCGGTGGCCTCGCACCAGATCACGCCGTTCATGATGCTCGGCGTGGTGACCGCCTTCCTGATCTTCAAGCGGACCTCGCTGACCTGGGCGCTGCCGTTCTTCCTCGGTCTCGTGACGCTGGCGTGGATCAGCTACATGACGGTCGGGTTCTGGGCGGGCCAGATCGACGCGATCTTCGGCGGCCTGGGCAAGATCCTGCAGAACATCGGCAGCGCCACCTCCGACCGCGTCGAGGGCAGCGACCCGGCGCACGCGCTGGTGTTGCAGGCGCGGCTCGGCATCCTCGGGGTCATCCTCTCGCTGGCGGCGGCCGGACTGTTCCGGCGGCTGCGCCGCGGGGTGTTCGACCGGTCCGCGCTGATCCTGCTGTGCGTGCCGGTGCTGGCGCTGGGGCTGCAGAGCTACGGCGGCGAGATCGGGCTGCGCATCTACATGTTCGCGCTGCCCGGCTCCTGCCTGCTGGCCGCCTACGCGTTCTTCCCGAACCTGCCGGCCGACAGCGCGGACGTGCGCGAGGAGACCGTGCCGCTGCGCAGGCGGAACGTGCGCTTCAACCCCGAGCTGACCAGGAAGATCTCGGTCGTGCTCGCGGCCTGCTTCGCCGTGCTGTTCGCTTTCGCGTTCCTGCTGGCGCGGTACGGCAACGAGAAGTTCGAACGGGTCACCACCGGCGAGGTCGCCGCCCTGCACTACGTCTACGATCACGACAAGCCGAGCGCCAAGGTGCTCTACCTGGTGCCCAAGGAGGGCCCGGAGGTCACGCCGACCCTGCCATGGGGCGAGCGGGACGTCGAGCTGGTCAACTTCGGCGTCCAGGCGCTGGTGCACAAGGACCCGACGCAGATCGCCGACGCGGTGGCCAAGCTGAAGGAGCAGCCGCGCAACTCGTACCTGATGGTGAGCCGCGGGCAGGTCAGCTACCTGCAGCTCAACGAGGGCTTCCCGGAGGACTGGGGACAGCGGTTCCGGGCCGCGCTGGACGCCTCGCCCGACCTGAAGAAGGTCTTCTCCAACGACGACGCCGCGCTCTACACCTGGAAGAAGTTCGTGAAGGGCACGGAGATCCCCGACCCCAACCCCTACAAGGGACGTGGCGACCCCACCTCGCCGTGGACGCCCGTCGGCATCGGGGCGCTGGTCGTGACGTGGGTGGCGCTGTTCGGCTACGAGGTCATCCGGCTGAACGGGCCGAACCGGGCACGGCGGGCGCGCAGAGGGCTGATGTTCCTGGCCATCCCGTCGTTCTTGATCTCAATAGCAGTGATCGTGGAGAGATTTATCCACATCGCACTAAATAACTGAATTCACAGGAAACGCTAAGGTTTTGCGGGATGATGTAGGCCTGATGAGGACACAGGAGACACTTCCCGCCATGCCCGATGCACGACTCGCGGCCGCGAGGATCACTTCTGTGGACGCCCTGCGCGGCTTCTCGCTGCTGGGGATCCTCGTCGTCAACATCGCCTTCCTGGCCTCCGGTTACCGGATGGCCGGGATGGCCGAGCCCGGCTTCGACTCCTCGCTCGACTGGGTCGTGCGCTGGCTCGTGACGCTGTTCATGGAGAACAAGTTCTACCTGCTGTTCTCCTTCCTGTTCGGCTACAGCTTCACGCTCCAGCTCGACTCGGCCGTCCGGCAGGGGCGGGCGTTCGTGCCGATGTTCCTGCGCCGCCTGGGCGGGCTGCTGCTGATCGGCCTGGCCCACGCGGTGCTGCTGTTCCCCGGCGACATCCTGACCACGTACGCGTTCGTCGGGATCGCGCTGCTGGTGCTGCGCCGGATCGGCCCCAAGACCGCGATCGTGCTGGCTGGGCTGCTGACCCTGGTGCTCGCGTTCGGGTTCCTCATGCTGGCCCTGCTGGCGATGGTCGGCCTGGACGCCTCCGGCACGGTCGCCGAGGGCACCGCCGAGGCCGCCAGGTCCGACACCGCCCTCGGCGGGGTGTTCTGGCAGATCATCTCCGAGCACATGCGCAAGCTGTCGCTGATCGTCCTGCTGCGGGTGTTGTTCCAGGGCCCGGCGGTGCTGGCCGCGTGCCTGATCGGGCTGGCGGTCGGCAAGCTGGGCGTGCTGCGGAACCTGTCGGCGCACAAGGTGGCGCTGCGCAGGCTGCAGTGGACCGGGTTCACGGTCGGGCTGGCCGGGGCCTTCGTCTACACGCAGTCGGCCTGGAACGGCACGGTGAACAAGTTCCTGGGCGAGGCGATCGACCTGGTGACCGCGCCGCTGCTGGCCGCCGCGTACGCGGCCACGTTCCTGCGGGTGCTGCCGTACCTGCCGCGGGTGGGCCGGGCCCTGGCCGCCCCCGGGCGGATGGCCCTGTCGAACTACCTGGGCCAGTCGCTGATCTGTTCGCTGATCTTCACCGGTTACGGCCTGGCCCTGGTGGACCGGGTCAGCCCCGGCGTCGAGGTGCTGATCGCGCTGGCCATCTTCACCGTCCAGGTGCTCTACAGCCACTGGTGGCTCAAGGGACACCGGTACGGGCCGGTGGAGTGGGTGCTGCGCTTCCTGACGTACTGGCGCAGGCCCACGGGCGAGCGGCGCAAGGCACCCGACTCCGCGCAGACCGTCTGAAATCTTCTGCCCAAAAACCCCTTGGGCGAGGTACGCTCTCATGTGTAAGGAAAACCTTTCACGTGACGGGAAACCATGACCGATGCCGGGCCGACCGGTGACGAGCTGGTCGAGATGCTGGCGGCGCTGGGCAACCCCCTGCGGGTGCGCATCGTCGCGACCCTGGCCGCCGGCCGCGACTATGTGAGCCACCTGGCCCGCGAGATCGGCGTCAGCCGTCCGCTCCTCCACATGCACCTGCGGCGGCTGGAAGCGGCCGGCCTGATCGTCGGCACGCTGGAGCTCTCCGAGGACGGCAAGGCCATGAAGTACTACGAAGTCACCGACTTCGACGTCCACCTCACCGCAGCGGCGCTGGCCGAGGCGGCCAAGACCCTCACCGCGCCCGACCCGGAGCCCAAGGAGCGCCCCTGATGCCCACCGCCTGGCCCGAGGTGATCTTCATCCTCGGTGTGCTGCTCGTGACCGGCTTCCTGATCTGCCTGGTCATCGTCGGCCTCTTCGACTTCCGCAAGGCGAAGCTGGAGGCCCTGCAGAAGGACGACCTGCGCCGGCTCGTGCACCGGTTCGAGCAGCTCGCCGAGAACACCCTTGACGCCCAGCAGCGCTCGGCCGCCGACCTGGCCGAGCTGCGCGCCCGCACGGCGTCGATCGAGCAGATCCTCAGAACCGTCGAGTAGGAGCGTGCCATGAAGGCCATCCGTTACACCGCCTACGGGCCGCCCGAGGCTGTCATCGAACTGCGCGAGGTCGATCCGCCGCCGGTCGGCGACGACGACGTGCTGGTCCGGGTGCGGGCCGCGGCCGTCAACCCGGGTGACTGGCACTTCGTGCGCGGTCTGCCGTACGTGACGCGGGCCGTCTCCGGGCTGCGCCGCCCCACGTTCGACGGGCTCGGCATGGACCTGGCCGGTCAGGTCGAGGCGACGGGCCGCAACGTCACCCGGCTGAAGCCCGGCGACGAGGTGTTCGGCCACTTCCGGGGCTCCTTCGCCGAGTACGTCGCCGTCCCCGAGGACAAGGTGCTGCTGGAGAAGCCGGCCGGTTCGACGTACGAGCAGGCGGCGGCCGTGCCGCTGGCGTCGCTGACCGCCTACGAGGCCCTGGCCACCAGAGGCGAGGTCAAACCGGGGCAGAAGGTCCTGGTCGTCGGCGCGGCGGGCGGGGTGGGGACGTTCGCGGTGCAGATCGCCAAGGCGCTGGGCGCCGAGGTGACCGGCGTGTGCAGCGGCGGCAAGGCTGAGCTCGTCGCGTCCTTGGGGGCCGACGAGGTCATCGACTACACCCGGCAGGACTTCGCCCAGCATCCCGGCCGGTACGACGTCATCCTCGACAACGTCGGCGACCGGCCCCTCGCGGACTACCGGCGGGCCCTCGCCCCCACCGGCGCCTACGTCCCCAACGGGGGCTCCGGCGGCGGGTCGCTGCTCGGGCCGACCGGGCGCATCCTGCGCGTGCTCGCGACGAAGCCGTTCGTCCGGCAGCGCCTGGTCAACTTCGTCACGTCCGTGGACCGGGACGCGCTGGCCGCCGTGCGCGGGCTCGTCGAGGCGGGCCAGGTCGTCCCGGTCGTCAGCCGGACGTACCGGCTGGACCAGGTGCCCGAGGCCATCGCCCACGTCGAGCAGGGCCACGCCACGGGCAAGGTCGTCGTCACCCTCTAGACGCACCCAGGCGGCGCTGGGCGGAGCGGAGCATGGCCCGGACGACGATCGGGTGCACGAGGCGTACCGGCCAGAAGTAGAGCCGGCCGCGCCGGCCCTTCAGCCGGACGGTGGTCGTGACCCGCACGAGCCGGGCCTCGCGATCGACCCCCACCCCGCAGCGGAAGTCCAGGTGCCGGTCATCGGCCACGATCAGCGCCTCCTCCCCCTCGACCCGGGCAACCCCGAAGACGTCGCGCGGCGCGCGCGGGATGCCGACCAGCGGCACGACCGCCTGGCGCAACCACAGGGCCGCGGCGATCCAGCGGGGCATCGACCTGATCGAGAAGATGGCCTTCGCCCAGGCCCGCGGGTCGTCGGTCGCGCGCGGCGGCAGCACGCCGACGACCACGTCGGCGTAGTCGGGCGCGGGCATGTCGTCCAGGGCGGACGACCAGTAGACGGGTGTTCTCATGACGCCTCCATACGGTGCCGTATGGTGAGGACTATACGGTACCGTATGGCGAATGGCGCAAGGGGGCCGGATCACGGCGGAACAGTGGGTGGACGCGGCGTACGCGCGGTTCACCAAGATCGGGCTGGACTCGGTGCGGGTCGAGGCCGTCGCCCGCGACCTCGGCACCACCAAGGGCTCCTTCTACTGGCACCACGCCGACCGCGGCGCGCTCGTCCGGGCGGTCATGGAACGCTGGGAGGCCGAGGAGACCGAGCACATCATCGCGGCCGCCTCCGCCGAGGCCGAGCCGCGCGCCCGGCTGCGCGCCCTGTTCGGCACGGTCGCGGCCCGCGCGGGGCGGCGCGGTGGCGAGGGCCGCCTCTACCTCGACGCCGAACGCGAGGGCGTCGCCGACATCGTCACCCGGGTCACCCGCCGCCGCGTCGACTTCGTCGCCGGGCTCCTGGTGGGGCTGGGCTTCGACGAGGAGGAGGCGGAACGGCGGGCGCTGCTCGCGCTGGCGGTGGTGCTCGGCCTCCAGCAGCTCGAACGCGGCACGCGGCCGCACATCGTGCTCGACCGGGCGCTCCTCACCGAGACCGCCTTCACGATGGCCGTCACGCCGCCAGCCACCCAGGCCGAGTGAGGGCCGATCGCGAAGGTCCCGTCAGGGCCGATCGTGGAGGCCCGTCAGGGCCGCGTCAGGCCGCCGCTGGGCGGTCCGGGCCGGCTGCCTGCGGTCAGGAGTCTGGGCCGTTGCGCTGGAGTTCCAGGAAGTCCTGGTCGCAGCTCAGGCGGTAGCCGTCCGGGGTGCGGAAGTGTTCCTGGAGGTAGGCGGCGACCTCGTCCATGGCGGGCGGCTGCGACAGCGGGACGACGTTCAGCATGAACTGCGCGACGGCCAGGGCGGTTTCCAGGTCGGGCATGGTGACGGAGGCCGGGTCGGTGCTGATGCCGATCTCCCATTCGGTGCCTGCGGTGGCGGCGAAGGCGCGTCCGAGGGCGTCCAGGTCGTAGCGGTGGCCGGTGAAGCGGCGCAGCAGGCGCATGCAGTCGCTGTCGGGGTTCTGCATGACGACCACCGCGAAGCCGCCCTCGGCCGTCCAGGAGGCCAGCCTCTGGAGCTGCCGCAGCCAGGACTGCTGCGGCAGGTAGTACAGGACGTGCGCGCACAACACCAGGTCGGCGGTCTCCTCCGGGTCGGCGGTGGCGATGTCCTGACCGAGGATCGTGGCCTCGGGACACCTGCGGGCCAGTTCGGCCCGCAGGTGCTCGTTCGGCTCGATGGCGATCGTCCGGTCGAACCTGGGGGCCAGCCACGCGGTGGTCTCGCCCGTCCCCGCGCCGGCGTCGATGAGCGTACGGCGGTGGGGCAGCCGTCCCACGACCCGGGCCAGTTCTTCGCGGGCCCGGATCTTCTGGTCGGTGTGGGCCAGGAAGGTGGCGAAGGCGGCGTCGTAGGCCGCGCTCATCGGGTCGAGGATGTGCACGATGGGCGGCTCGGCGTTGCTGTCGGTCATCACGGTCCCCGGCATCACAAGTCAGTCACTTTCGGCTTATGGAGCACCACTCTACGTTCATGGGTGTCGGGATCGGTGAAGCGGTGGACCGTACCGGGCGGCTGCCCCGGGACGGGCCCCGGGACGGGCCCCGGGGTCGTGAAGCCGGGGTCGTGAAGCCGGGGTCGGGTGGGAGGGGCCTGGGTGCGGGCTCGGGTGTCGGGAGTCGCCGGGGGTGAGGGCGAGGCAGGCTTGGCCAGGCCGGCGGGTGAGGGCGATGCCTGGGCTGAGGGGCTTTCGTGGGTGTTCGGCGCGGGGTGACGGTGTCGTGGTGTCGGTGCAGGAGGCCGGCGGCGAACCCCAGGAGGCGAGGCGCGGGGTGAAAGCCGTACCACGCCGGTAACCGAACAACGACGCGCCAACCAGGAGGTGCCGAAGGCGCCCTTCCGCGGGTGCCGAAGGCGCCTTCCCGGGGTTCTGAAGGCGCCTTCCAGGGGTGGGAACCATCAGCGCCATAGGCGCTCTCCAGGGCGGGCTCCAACAGGCCCACCCGGTAACCAGGCAACGGGCCGGGTGGACCATGGGCGCCGAAGGCGCCGGGTTTGGGACCATGGGCGCCGCAGGCGTCGGGTGCCGTCAGGCGCCGCCTCTTCCCGCCCACTTGATCTCGTACGCCCCCAGCGTCACCGCCTTGCCGTCCACCGTGGCCGTCACCTCCCGGTCGGACGTGTTCACCATGACGACCTGCTGCTCCTGCGCCAGCACCTTCACCTTCGGGTCGGACGACGTCACCGCGCTGTCGAGCCGCGCCCCCGCCGGGAACCACCGGGTGAACCCGCTCAGCAGCCCCGCCATCGGCATCTCGTCCCCCCGCCCGGGCGCCCAGAGGCAGCCGTCGCACTGGCCCGTCCCCTTCACCTGCGGGTTCCAGTACAGGGCGGTGGTGACGCCGCTCCTGGCGAACTCCATCATCGCCGCCGCCTGCACGGCCGTGCGCCGCTCCTCGCTCCACCCGGAGTTCTCCGGCTCGACGTACCATTCGGCCCACCAGACGGGCAGGTCGTCGCTCTTCTCCCGCAGCCACTTCGTGATCGCGCCGAACTTGCCGAGCGCGCCGAAGTCGTCGGGAACGTTCCCCTTGTCGGTCGTCATCGAGGCGCCGTCCACGACGATGAAGTCGGCGCCCTTCTTGTGCTCGATCCAGTACTCGATGGCGTCGAGCGCCCGCTGGTCGACGGTCCCCCACGGCCCCTTCAGCTCGGACGGCCCGCCGCCCGAGCCGGTCTCGATCGGCATGTACGGCCCGCCCACCTTGATCTGCGGGTCGACCTTCTTCAACGCCGTGTAGACCTTGTTGTAGAGCTGGGTGTACCCCTCGGCGTCCCAGCGGTTGGTGGAGGGGTCCCAGAAGCCCTTGAACTCGTTCCACACCATGTAGTACTTGACGGTCGGGTACTGCCGGGCCACCCGCGCGGCCAGCTTGGCGTAGTCGTCGAAGTGCTCCGGTTTGGGGGCGACGGTGTGGTTCTTGCTCCAGTCGGTGCGTCCGGGCTGCCCGCCCTTCATCCAGTCGGGCGCGCAGCACAGGGTGATCACCGGCACCGCCCGCGACGACGCCATGAACGTCAGCCGCCGGTCGAGGTCGCGGAAGCTGAACTGGCCGGGGCTCGGCTCGGGGTTGCCCACGCCCCAGCCCATGATGTGCTGGTTCTGCAGCATCGGCACCCGTCCGAGCAGGCCCCTGGCCTGTTCGACGACCGGGCGCGGCTCGGTCTCCGTGCTGTACTGCGTGTGCGTGATGCCCCACCGGGGCCAGTCGTGGAGCACGGGCGGCTGTTCGAGCCGCGGCGGCGCCTGGGTGGGCCCGACCTCGGCCACCTCGCCGCCTTTGAAGCCCTCGCGGGAGCTCGACCGCATGCCCGCGTAGACCATGATGCCGACGACGAGCACGACCGCGAGGACGCCGGCCCCCAGGGCGATCGGCCATGGCGACCGTTTGCGCGCGTGTCTGCCCTCGGTGGGAATCACGGAACGCTCCTTACCATCACGCAACGTACAAGGGCCAGGCAGTGCCCGGCCCTTATGACGGTAATCGTTCCGCTTGCAGCAGACTTGCTGTCAATCGGAAGCGGGTGGGCGCTGACCGCCCGCGGGCCCGGGAACCCCCGAGTAACGGTACGGCACCGGCTGCCTACCCGGCTGCACGACGAGCAGGGTGCCCGGCGTCTCGGCGTAGAAGGCGGACTCGACGGCGGCGGCGACGTCCTCGGCCGTGAGCAGCGGGAATCCGGCGTCGACGAACATCTCCCGCGCGGCGGCCACCAGCGGGGTGTCGGTGAATCCGGGGCAGACCGCGTTGATCCGGATGTTCTGCTGGGACAGCGGCTCGGCCAGCGCCCGGACCAGGCCGACGACGGCGTGCTTGGTCATGGTGTAGATCGGGTCGCCGGCGAAGGCCACCAGCCCGGCCAGCGAGGACGTGGCCACGATCGCGCCGCCGCCCGACCTGGCCAGCAGCGGCACGCTGGCGCGCACGCCGAAGACGACGCCGTCCACGTTCACGCCGACGACCGCGCGGTAGCGCTCCAGGTCGAAGTTCGCCAGGTCGACGCCCCCGGAGATGCCGGCGTTGAGGTGCACCAGGTCGAGGCGGCCGTACCGCTGCTCGGCGAGCGCGACGGCCTCCAGGGAGGCTTCCTCGGTGCTGACGTCGGCGGCCAGCCACGCGCCCTCGACCTCCTTGGCCACCCGCTCGACGCCCTCGCCGTCGCGGTCGACGAGGACGCACTTCGCGCCGCCCGACGACAGCCGCCGGGCCACCGCGGCGCCGATGCCGCTGGCCGCTCCGGTGATGAGTGCAACTGTGCTCATGGGGCTCCTCGCGGGGTCAGGGGCGGGGTCAGGGCTGGTCGAGCATGCGATGGGCGCGGGAGATCAGCGTCGGCACGGCCGCGCCGATGCGGTCGAACCCCTCCCCCACGGTCTTACCCTGCTTGAAGCGGGCGTGGATGCCCTCCACGATCACCGCCAGCTTGAAGTTGCCGAAGGCCACGTAGAACCCGAGGTCCGAGATGTCGCGGCCGGAGACCTTCCCGTAGTGGGCGGCGAACTCGGCGGCGTTCATGAACCCCGGCGCCACCGTCACGTCGCCCGACACGGGGATGCGGGCCCGTTCGTCGTCCCCGCGGTCGTGCCAGTACGTCAGCGTGAGCCCCAGGTCGGCCAGCGGATCGCCGAGCGTGGACATCTCCCAGTCGACCACGGCCATGATCTCGATCTCGGCCGGCGGCGGCGCCAGGCGCACCAGCGTGTTGTCCAGCCGGTAGTCGCCGTGCACCAGGGTGCTGTCGGACGCGGCGGGCAGCCGCTCGCGCAGCCGCCGTACGAGGCTGTCGTAGTCGGGCAGGTCGGCGGTCTTCGACCGTTCCCACTGCTGGCACCACCGGTCGAGCTGCCGGGCCAGGTACCCCTCGGGACGGCCGAAGTCGCCGAGCCCCACCTCGCGGTAGTCCACGGCGTGGATGGCGGCCAGCACCTCGGCCAGCCGCTCCGACAGCCGCCGCGTCTGGGCCGGCGTCGGCCGCCCCAGCTCGTCCTTGGTCTGCACGGCGGCGCCGGGCACGTACCCCATGACATAGAACGGCGCCCCGACCACCTCCTCGTCGGCGCAGAAGGCGACGGGCTCGGGCACCGGGACGGGCGTCGGCGCCAGCGCGGAGATGACCCGCCACTCCCGCCGCATGTCGTGGGCGGTGGGCAGCACGTGACCCAGCGGCGGCCTGCGCAGCACCAGCCGGCGCTCGCGCGCCTCCACCAGGTAGGTCAGGTTCGACCTGCCTCCGGAGATCAGCGAGACGGACAGCGGCTCCCCGGCGTCCGGCACGTTCCTGCCCAGCCACGAGACCAGCCGCGGCCAGTCGATCCCTGGTACCGTCATGGACACACATTAGAACGCCACTCGGTCCTGAAAGCCAGCTGAGAGTTGCATAACAGTAGGCCCGGCACATCCCAGGCATGGGCGCCCATCCTTTAACCTGGCCCTACACCTCTGACCTCATGCTGGTCAGGTTGTGGTAAGCCGACAGTAGGAGCCCATGCGCGTCACCGTTGCCCACCCTCGTGATCTGGGACAGCCCGAGCTCAGCCGATGGCGCGCCCTGCAGGAGTCCGACGCCGCCTTCGACAACCCCTTCCTGTCCCCGGAGTTCACGGTCACGGTGGGCGAGCTCCGCGACCTGGTCCGGGTGGCCGTCCTGTACGACGGGCCGGACATCGTCGGCTTCTTCCCCTTCGAACGCCATCCGCTGGGCATCGGCAAGCCGGTCGCCGCGGGGCTGACCGACGCGCAGGGCCTGGTCCACGCCAAGGGCCTCGACCTCGACCCGCGCCGGTTGATCAAGGACTGCGGGCTGTCGGTCTACGAGTTCGACCACCTGGTCTCCGGCCAGCCGCTGCTCGACGGGCGGTGCACCACACACCCCTCGCCGATCATCGACCTGCGCGACGGCTGGGGCCCCTACACCGAGACGTTGCGCGCCCGGTCCGGCAAGACGTACAAGTCGACCCTGGCCAAGTCGCGCAAGCTGCAGCGCGAGTCGGGGCCGCTGCGCCACGACTACGCGATCGCCGAGACCGGGCCGCTGCACACGCTGCTCGGCTGGAAGACCGACCAGTACCGGCGTACCGGGCGCACCGACCGGTTCTCCCAGCGGTGGATCGTCGAGCTGGTCGAGCGGCTGCTGGCCACCCGGTCCGACAGCTTCGCCGGCGTCCTCGACATGGTCTACGTCGACGACGTGCCGGTGGCCGGGCACTTCGGGGTGCGCACCCGCACGACGCTGGCCGGCTGGTTCCCGGCCTACGACACCGCCTACGCCAAGTACTCCCCCGGGCTCATCCACCACCTGGCGATGGCCGAGGCGGCCGCCGCGTCGGGCGTCCAGGTGATCGACATGGGCCGGGGCGAGAAGGAGTACAAGGAGAAGCTCAAGAACGGCGAGCTGGAGGTGGCCGAGGGCCGCGTGGCCAGGGCCGGCGTGGCGGCCGGGGTCCACTGGATGATGCGGGTGCCGGTGCGCAAGACGCGCGCCACGGTGATGGCCAATCCGCTGCTGCTCAAGACCGCGGACAAAGCGTTGAAAACTTTCGGGCGACTGCGTACCGTCCTACAAGGGTGAGACTCATCGCGGAGCGCACCGGGCGGCACTGCCTGTGGCTCCCATCCAACCGCCTCGGCCTCTACCTCGCGCTGCGCCACTGGTGCCTGCCGGGTCAGCGGCTGCTCATGTCTCCGGTCTCGGCCGACGAGATCCTCTTCCTCGTGCTGGCGGCCGGTCTGCGCCCGGTGATCGCGCCGCTGTCCCCGCGTGACGGCAACATCGACGTCTCCCGCGTCGACCTGTCCACGGTGGACGCCGTCCTGACGACGAACCTGTACGGCCTGCCCGACGAGGTGTCCGCCTTCACGGGAAAGATCCTGATCGAGGACGTGGCGCACGCCCTGGAGACCGCTCCCGGCGGGCGCCCGCTGGGCACGTTCGGCCAGGCGGGGGTCTTCAGCCTGTCCAAACATCCGGGCGCGGGCTCGGGCGGCGTGCTCGCGGTGACCGACCGCGCCGACCTCGAAGCGCTCGAACGCGCCCGCGACGAACTGCTCGTCCCCGGCGCGCTGCGCGCCGACCTGTTCAGCGTGGCCACCTCCATGGCCCGGCAGGTCGCGCTCAGGCTCGACCTCGTCCGTCCGGCGCTCGCGCTGATGCGCGCCCTCGGCATGCAGGAGGAGCGCGAGGGTTACCGCATCGCCCTGGAGCCCGACGCGCTGGAGCTGGCGCTCAAGCAGGTGCCCGCGCTGCCGCCGTTCGACCCGTGGGTACGCGCCGACCTGGCGGCCTACCGCGCCCGGCGGGGGCGGCTGGTCCGCTGGTACCAGTCCAGGCGCCTGGCCAAGGTGCCCGGCGAGCGGGCGCGGCGGCTGGCCGGGATCGCCCGGCTGGCCGAGCTGCCCACGGTGGCGCCCGCCGTGCTGGACAACCTGGACCAGCCGCTGTTCCGCGTCCCGCTGCTGGTGCGCGACAGGGACGCGGCCGTCGCCGCGCTGGAGCGCCGTGGGGTGGCCACCGGCTACCTGTACGACCCGCCGTACGACGAGTACGCCCTCGGCTTCACCGACGCCTCGCCGGACCCGGGCCCCGCGCGCTGGTGGGCCCGGCACGTGCTGCCGGTGGACCCGCTGTACGCGGCCCGCTCGCTGCCCGTCCTGCGCGGTCTGGAGCCGCCTATGTGGGGTCCGCGCGAAGCAGTCTGAGGAACGCGCGCAGCCCGGTGATGATCTCCTGGTTGTCGTTGAGGCCGTCCACGGTCTCCTCGAAGCGGCGGGCCATCAGCGTGATCCGGCGGTCCAGGTCGTGGTCGGCCCGTTCCAGGCCGGCCCGGGTGGCCGCGAGCTCGCCGCCGAGCTCCTCGGCCTGCCGGGTGAGCCGTTCGGCGGCGGCGGACAGCGCCTCGACCTGGTCGCGCAGCGCGATCACGTCGAGGCGCGGGTAGCGGACCTCGCGTCCCAGCGTCCTGACCCGCTCGCGCAGGTGCCCGACGTAGGCCCCGGCCGGGCGGAACGCGGTGGCCAGCAGGTAGAACCCGGCGAAGTAGTAGCCGATCTGCCGCCCGGAGAAGAACGTGACCACCGCGACCACGACGGCCGAGACCACGTGCCCGGCGACCGCGAGGACGAGCATGCGGCGGGCGATCGTCCTGGCCTCCTCCGCACCGCGGGCCGGGACGTCGATGCCGCTCTCGCGGGAGACCTCGATGTCGCGCACCACCTGCCGGGCGGCGAACGACAGGTTCCACGGGAAGGTCAGCAGGACGGCCAGCCAGACCAGGCAGATCGCGCCCAGGCCCAGCGACAGGAGGGTGGACAGGGGCACGCCCGCGTACAGGACGAGCCACGCGGTGACCGCCGTGACGATCAGCGAGGCCGGCAGGAGCCAGGGTTTCATGCCCGCCACCCTGCCGACGGCGGCCCGGCGGGCGCCAGCGCTCAGATACTCAATCCGGTCTGAGCATCCCGGATCAGCCCGGCCAGCACCGCGCAGCCGCGCCGGACGTCCCTGAGCGAGGCCGAGCCGTAGCCGAGGACCAGGCCGTGCAGGCGGGCGCGGTCGTGGTGGTGGCGGTCGGCGGGGTCGAGCAGCACGCCGCGCTCCCTGGCCCGCTCCACGACCTCCTGGACGTCGCCCGCCGGCAGCTCGGCCAGCACGTGCAGCCCGGCGGTGTCACCGCGCAGGCGGCAGACCGGGCCGAGGATCTCCACGACGGCGGCCCGGCGGCGGGCGTACTCCAGGCGCATCCTGCGCAGGTGGCGGTCGAGGTCGCCGCGTTCCAGGAGGGTGGCGACGGCCTGCTGGACCGGTCCGCTGGTGCGGTCGGAGACCGCGGCGCGGAGGGCGGCGATCCGGCTCACCAGGTCGGGCGTGCCGACCAGCCAGCCGACGCCGACGTCGGGGGCCAGGGTCTTGGACAGCGAGCCGAGCAGCACGACGCGGGTGGGGTCGAGGCCGTAGAGGGCGGGGAGAGGGGCGACGTCGTAGCGGAACTCGGCGTCGTAGTCGTCCTCGACGATCGTGGCGCCGGTGCTCCTGGCCCAGGACAGCAGGCGTTCCCGGCGCGGGATCGGCAGCCGGCCGCCCAGCGGGTACTGGTGGGCCGGGGTGGTGTAGAGGACGCGCAGGTCGCGGGGCAGGTCGTCGACGATCACGCCGTCCTCGTCCACCGGGCAGGGCACGACTTCGGCGCCCCTGGCCGCGAACACCGTGCGGGCCACGTGGTAGCCCGGGTCCTCGACGCCCGCCCGCCCGCCGCCGGCCAGCAGGGCCAGCGCGCACAGGTCGAGCCCGTTGCCGGTGCCCCTGGTGACCAGGACGTTCTCGGGGCCGACGGCCATGCCCCTGGCCCTGCGCAGGTGGTCGGCGAGCAGCTCACGCAGGCGCGGCAGGCCGTGCAGGTCGGGCGAGTCGCCGGGCGGCAGCTCGCCGGCGCTGCGCCAGGCCCGCTTCCAGGCGGCCCGGTCGTAGTCGCGCACCCAGGGGTCCCCGGGACGCAGGTCGATCCACTCGCCCTCGGGACGGCGGGCGGGCGGCGCCGGTTCGTACGGGCTCTCGCGCGGCGGGACGTGCGACTCCATGGCCGCCACGAACGTGCCGGACCCGTGGCGCCCCTCCAGCCAGCCCTCGGCGTAGAGCTGCTGGTACGCCTCGGTGACGACCGTCCGGCTCACCTTGAGCTGGTCGGCCAGCGCCCGCGTGGACGGCAGCCGCTCGCCCGGCGCGAGCGCGCCGCCCATCATGGCGTGCCGCAGCCAGCCGGCGAGCTGGGTGGTCAGCGGGACGGCCGAGTCGCGGGACAGGGATACCGGCAGGTCAATGTGGGTGCGCACGAAAGTGGTCTCTAGGAAGGGTCGGTTAGTGGCCCTACAGGATAGGTCCACTTCGCGATTAGCGTCGAATCATGCTCTCCTCCACCCCGCGCACGGCTCTCGGCCGAGAGAAGCACCGCGGCAGCACCGACCGGAACGATCTCTACGACGTGCTCGACAGCGGGCTCGTCTGCCATCTCGGCGTGGTGGCCGACGGCCATCCCATGGTCGTGCCCACCGGCTACGGACGGATCGGCGACACCCTCTACCTGCACGGCTCCACCGGCGCGCGCTCGCTGCGGGCCGGCGACGGCGCCGAGGTGTGCGTCACCGTCACCCACCTGGACGGCATCGTGCTGGCCCGCTCGGTCTTCAACCACTCCATCAACTACCGTTCGGCGATCGTCTACGGCCGGGCCCGGCTGGTGAGCGACCCCGACGAGCGGCTGGCGGCCCTGCGGGCGCTCACCGAGCAGCTCGCCCCCGGCCAGTGGGACTACGTCCGGCCGCCCACGCGCAAGGAGCTGGCCGCCACCGCCGTGCTGGCCCTGTCGCTGGCCGAGGCGTCGGTCAAGATCCGCAGCGGGGCGCCCGAGGACGAGGAGGAGGACTACGCGCTGCCGGTCTGGGCCGGGGTGCATCCGCTGGTCACGTCGTGGGGCGAACCGCAACCGGATCCGGCACTTCCAGAAGGTATCGATATACCGGTTCACATCCTCCGTCGGGAGTAGTTCCATGAATCCGGAACCACCTGGCAAACCCGACTCCTTGATCACGCGTCTCATCAGGTGGGCCGGCTCCTGATGGGAGAGGGCGATGGAGTGGAGTGCTCCCGGTTACACGGAGATCAGACAGCTCGGCGCGGGCGCGAGCGGGCGCGTCGTGCTGGGCGTGCACGACGAGACGGGCGTGAAGGTCGCGATCAAGTACCTCTCCGAGGCGCTGCTGCGCGACCCCGCCGCCCTGTCCCGCTTCCAGGCCGAGGCGCGGGTGCTGACCTCGCTGCGCGACCCGAACATCGCCACGATGTGGGAGTACATCCAGGAGCCGAACGGCGCCTGCATCGTGATGGAGCTGGTCAACGGCGTCTCGCTGCGCGCCCTGCTGCGTGAGAACGGCACGACCGAGCCGGAGGCGGCGCTGGTCGTGCTGAAGGGCTCGCTGCTGGGCCTGGCCAGGGCCCACGCGTCCGGGGTCGTGCACAAGGACTACAAGCCCGAGAACGTGCTCGTCCGCGACGACGGGATGAGCAAGCTCGTGGACTTCGGCGTCGCGGTGCCGCAGGGCACGGCCACGCACCCGGAGGGGACGCCGCCGTACATGGCGCCGGAGTTGTGGGCCGGCCGGGCCGCCTCGCCGGCGACCGACGTGTACGCGGCCACCGCGGTCTTCTTCGAGTGCCTGACCGGGCACCGGCCGTACCGGTCCACCGAGCCCAGCGTGCTCGGCTACCAGCACGTGCACGCGCCGGTGCCCTTCCACGACGCGCCCGAGCCGGTCCAGGGGCTCGTCCGGCGCGGCCTGGCCAAGGAGCCGCGGGACCGGCCGCCGAGCGCCCTGGCCTTCGTCGAGGAGCTGGAGGCCACGGCGCGGGCCGCGTACGGCGAGGACTGGGAGGAGCGGGGCAGGCGGCGCCTGGCCGCGCTGGTCGCCCTGCTCGCGCTGCTCCTGCCGGCCCCGCCGCAGCCCACCCCCGAGGTCACCACGTCCCTGGCCAGGACGGTCTTCCGCGGCCTGCGGTCCAACGCGGTGCGGGTGGGCATGGGCACCGCCCTGGTGGCGGTGGTGACGGTGGCGGTGGTGGTCGCGCTCGCCGCCCGGCGGCAGCCTGCCGAGCAGCCGGTCGGCGCGGCCGTCGCGGTGCCGCCGGCCACGACCGAGGCGGTGACCGCGCCGCCGAGCACGGCCGAGGCGGTGCTCGCGCCGCCGACCACGCCCGAGGCGACGCCGCGGACCTCTCCCGAGGGGCCGCCGTCGCCGGCGTCCCCGCCCGAGCTGCTGCCGCCGCCGACGACCTCCAGGCCGCCCGTCACCACCCGGGCGCCGCGCACGCCGACGGCCGGGCCCACGAGGAAGCCGACCAGGACCGCCACGCCGACGCCCACCCGGACCCCGACGCCGTCCCCCACACCGACCCCCAGGCCGACCCCCAGGCCGACGCCCACCCCGACGCCCACCCCGACGCCGACGCCCGTCGCGACCGTTCTCGGGGTGAGCGTGGGTGACGTCACGATCGACGGCGACGGCGTCGCGCGCGCCTCCGTCACCGTCCGGACCGCGGGGGGCGCTCCCGTCAACGCCACCGGGACGTGGAACGCGCCGGGCGGCGAGGGCCACGTCCAGCGCCTGCGGCTGAGCGGCGCGACGTCCTACACCCGCGCCTTCACCTGGGACCTCGGCGAACGGCCGTGCGGCGGGACCGTCACGCTGACCGTCGTCACCTCCCCCGCCGCGCCGGGCGGCGCCCGGTCCTCCTCGGTGCCGGTGCCGGCCTGCCAGACGCGGGTGAACGGGCTGTTCGTGTCGCTGGCGATGCCCGAGGCGCCGGGGCTGACCGCGCGCGCCCGGGTCGGCGTGACCGCCGACGGCACCGGCGAGATCCCGGTCGAGGCCGTGTTCGCGGTCGACGGCGAGACCGTCGGCACCCGTACGGCGAGCCTGTCCGGCCGGACCTCCTACTCCCGCGTCTTCACCCACTCCTTCCGCGCGCGCCCCTGCGGCTCCGCCCTGTCGGTACGGGTCCGCGCCGGCGACCGCGTCCGGACCGCCCGGGTCGAGGTCACCTGCCCGCCCGCCGTGCGACGGGTCTCGATCGTCAGGGCCGGGCTGAGCGAGGGCGGCCTGGCGGCGACCGTCTCGGTGGTCACCGCCGACGACCGGCCGGTGACGCTGGACGTGGGGTTCCTGATCGGCGGCGAGCCGGCCGGCTCGGAGCGGGTCACGCTGTCCGGCGACACCACGTACACCAGGACGGTGAGCCGGGCGCTCAGGACCGTCCCGTGCGGCGCCACCTGGACCGTCACGGCGAGCACGACGCCGGAGGCGGCGGGCGGCCCGGACAGGGCGAGCGGAAAAACCCCAGAATGCCCCAGAGAGACACCCAAGCCAGAAGAAACCCCAAAACCACAGGAAACACCCAAACCGCAGGAATCCCCACAATCCGATAAGCCCGGCACTGTGGACTAACCTCGCAAATTCGGCCATATCGGCATATCGGTGGCGGGAAAGCCCTTCCCTCTGGTTAAGCTACGCAGCGTTTGATGCGGGTGGGGGCCCGAATGACTCCAGAGGAGACCGTTTATGTACGGCGATGGGCAGTGGGGGGTCCCCGGCTACACCGAAGTCCGGGAACTGGGCAGCGGTGCCGCCGGCCGGGTGGTCCTGGCCACGCGTGACCACGACGGCGTGGAAGTCGCCATCAAATATCTGAACGACGAGCTCAGGTCCGACATGGGCTTCGTGGCCAGGTTCCGGCACGAGGCCCGGCTGCTCGGCACCCTGCAGAGCTCACACCACGCGCGCCTGATCGACTACGTCGAGTCGGGGCAGGGCGCGGCGATCGTCATGGAGCTGGTCAACGGCGTCTCGCTGCGCGAGATCCTGCGCTCGGAGGGGCCGACCGGGGCCGAGGCGGCGCTGGTCGTGCTCAAGGGCTCGCTCCAGGGGCTGGCCGCCGCGCACGCGATCGGCGTCGTCCACCGCGACTTCAAGCCCGAGAACGTGATGGTCCAGGGCGACGGGGTCAGCAAGCTGGTGGACTTCGGCATCGCGGTCCGGGCCGGCGAGGGGGCGAGCGCCGCGGGCACGCCGCCGTACATGGCGCCCGAGCAGTGGGCGGGCGGGGCCGCCGGGCCGGCGACCGACGTCTACGCCGCCACCGTCGTGTTCTTCGAGTGCCTGACCGGCACCCGGCCCTTCCGGGCGCCCAACATCGCCGCGCTCGCCCGCCAGCACCAGAGCGCGCCGCCGCCCGTCGAGGAAGTGCCCACGGCGCTCCAGAGCCTGGTCGAACGCGGCCTGGCCAAGCAGCCGGGCGAGCGGCCGCCGTCCGCCGAGGCGTTCCTGACCGAGCTGGAGGCCATCGCGGCCGAGGCGTACGGCGCCGACTGGGAGGAGCGCGGACGCCGCCGCCTGGCCGCGCTCGCCGGCCTGCTCATCCTGCTGTTCCCGAGCCCGTTGCACGATGCCGCCGAGACGCATACCGCGCTCACCGAGACCCGTTTCCCCGACCCCGCCCGCCTGCTGAGCAAGCTCTCGGCCAAGATCGCGATCGGCGCGGTCGCCGTGGGCGTGGTGGTGGCCGTGGGCGTGATCCTGGTCAACTCCTCCTCCGACGAGCCGGTGCTGCGGGCCCAGACGAGCGAGGTCACGCCCAGCGCGACCGACCCGGTGATCGACGAGGAGCCCACGGAGGAGGAGCCGACCGCGACGCCCGAGGAGACCACCCCGGAGCCGGACCCGACGCCGACCTCCGCGGACCCGGCCGTCTCGACCCCGCCGCCCGTCCTGCCGACGGCGACGGCGGCGGCCTCGCCGTCCAGGACGCCCAAGCCGACCCCGACGCGGAAGCCGACCAGGCGGCCGGTCAGGACGCCGAAGCCGACCCCGACCGACTCCCCCGAGCCGAACATCACCGGCAAGAACAGCACGACCAGCGACGGCAGCAAGCCCACCTCGGCCGCTCCCACACCCACCCAGACCTCCGCCCCGTCCACCAGGACGCCCTCGACCAGGACGCCCCCGAGCAGCCCGCCGCCTTCGGAGACGGAGGAGCCCAGCCCGACCGGGACGCCGAGCGGCGGCGAGGGCGGCGGCACCGAGACGCCCACCCTGGACACAGTGGGCAAGGCGCAGGCCGGACTCCTCGCGCTCGGCCTGATGACGTCCGGCGCGGTTCCGGTCACACTTGCGGTGAAACGTCGCATGACAGGACGCCACAGAAAGCAGCGCTAGACGCGCCGGGGGGCAAGGGGGATGGACAACCACAGGAACGGTATCGCCGGATTCCGGCTGACCGAGCACACGTGGATGACCGAGCTCGGCAACTGGATCGACGCCATCTCGCCGGACGGCCGCAGGGCCGGGGCGCTGCTGTTCGACCCGCGGGTCATCGGCCTGCCGGGCGTCCGGGAGCGCGTGGTGAACGCGGTCATGACCGACCAGCACCTCGTGCTGGGCGGCATGGGCGGGCTGATCCCGGTGGCCGACGTGGTCGCGGCGGGCGACCAGGTGTGGCTGCTCACCGCGCAGGCGGTCAGCCCCACGCTGGCCGACCTGCTCGCCGGCGCGCCCGTCGATCCGGCGGGGGCGGCGTCGGTGCTGACGGAGACCGCGCAGACGCTGCTCGCGCTGCACGCCGCCGGGGTCACGCACGGCTCGGTGCATCCGGGCACGGTGGTGATCACCGCCGAGGGGGCCGCGCTGCTGTCGGAGCGCGGCCTGTCCGACGCGATCCGCGGCCAGGTCTCGCCGCGCGAGCGGGACGCGGCGGGCTGGGCGTCGCTGGCCCGCGGGCTGGCCGCGTCCTTCACGCAGACCGCGCCGCGGGCCGCCGGCCTGTTCGAACGGGCCGCCGGCACGGCCACCACGCTCGGCCTCGAACCGGCCCGCGCCATGCTGAGCCAGGAACGCGCGGCGCTGCCCGGCGGCCTGATCAGCCGGGACGCGCTGGCGCGGGCGGCGCGCGGCCGGTCGGCGTTCGCGCAGCCGCCGTCGTTCGCCGCGCAGCCGCCGCCGGCGCCCCAGGACGAGGGCGACATCGTCACGCTGCTGCACGTGCCGGCGTCGGGGTCGCCGCCGCGCCTGCAGTTCGGCCCTGGGGTGGGCGGCCCGGGAGCCGGCCCGGGAGCCGGTGCCGGCACCGTGCGGCAGCCCGAGACGACGGCCGAACGCATCTGGCGCGAGGGACGCGACGGCGCCGCGACCGTCCACCAGCCGGAGAAGCGCTCCCAAGGCCGGGTGGCCAAGGTGTCGCGGCGACGGCGGCGGCGCACGATCCTGTCCACGGCGCTCTTCGCGGTCGTCATGGCGGGCGCGATCGTGGCCTGGTTCAGGCTGACGGACGCCCCCGAGCTGGCGGTGCGGTCGATCGACGTGGTGGCGCCGAAGAAGACGCTGGGCTGCGGCGGCGCGATCGTCCTGACCGGGACGGTGGTCACCAACGGCGGCGTGGGCGAGATCCGCTACGAGTGGCGCAAGAACCTGGACAAGGAGGTCGTCAAGGGCAGCCTGCGCACGAGCGCCGACAAGACGTCCTACTCGGTGCCGCTGCGCTGGACGTTGTCGGGCAAGAGCAACGTCAAGGCCACGGCCACGCTGAAGGTGCTCTCGCCGGGCCCGGCGCGTACCGACAAGGCGAGCTTCACCTACAAGTGCTGACCTTCCCTGAATGCGCAACAAAGCGGTTCTTACTAATCTGACGGGCATGACCACGCAGACCCCCGCGGGCTGGTACCCCGACCCGTACGGAGAGCCGCAGCTCCGCTGGTGGGACGGCAACCAATGGACGGACGCCACCCACGCGCAGGAGCGGCAGCCTCAGCCGCAGCAGCCGTCCTCCGGGCCGCAGCCCCAGTCGTCCCCCGACTGGTCGGCCACCCCGGCGAACCCCACGCTCCAGTACGGCCGGTCCTCCTCCGGCCAGCCGCCCTACGGGCAGCCCGCCGACCAGCAGCCCGCGCAGGGTCAGCCCCCCTACGGCGGTCAGCCCGCCCAGGGCCTGCCCGCTTACGGGCAGCCCACCCACCAGCAGCCCGCCTTCGGCCAGCAGCCCACGCAGTGGGCCGGCGGTCCGCTGCCCGGCCCCGGCCAGGCGCCGCCGCCCAAGCAGGGCAACCCGCTGCCGTGGGTGTTCGGCGGCCTGGCCGCGCTGGTCGTGGTCGCGCTGATCGTGGTCGCCGGGATCTTCTTCCTCAACCGGGGCAGCAGCACGCCGGTCGCCTCGCCCACCACCGAGGAGCCGCAGCCGTTCCCGACGGCCGAACCGCCCTCCGCCGGCCCGCCGACCGAGCTGCCCCCGCAGGGCGGCGAGCTGCCGCAGCCACAGGACGGCCGCATCACCGACCCGCGGAGCGGCCTGTCCTACCAGGCGCCCGACGGCTGGAAGGTGCCCGCGTACGGCGACGTCAACGGCACCGACCCCTCCCAGCAGATGTGGACGAGCGGCGTGCAGGCCAGCTCGCAGGAGAACTACGAGGGCGACAAGGACTGGATCGGCAACGCCTACGCCGGCCCGCTGGCCGCGCTCATCCCCTACACGGGCGCCTCGGCGCTGGAGGACACCGCCAAGGCGCTGTTCATGCAGTTCAGCACCCAGTTCTACGAGCCGCAGCACACGACCAAGCTGATCGAGAACAAGGCCACGAAGATCGGCGACCATGACGCGTGGGTCATGCAGTTCCAGCTCGACTTCACCGCCGTCGCGGAGAAGAACGGCTACAAGTGGAAGAAGGAGAACGCCGCGATCGTGCTCATGGACCGCGGGGCCGGGCAGCGTCCGACGTTGTTGTACATCTCCGTTCCCGACAATCTGGGCACGGACGTGGTGGCGAAGGTTCTCGGCTCGCTCAAGCCCGCGTAAGCGGGGGCACTAGGCTGGTGGGGTAACAAGCGGGCGGATTGCTCCGAGCCGCTGGGCGAGGAGATCGAATGAGTGACGTGCTGGTCTGGATCGACTGCGAGATGACCGGGCTCGACCTGGGGCGCGACGCGCTGGTCGAGGCGGCCTGTGTCATCACCGACAGCGAGCTCAATCAGCTCGACGAAGGCGTCGACGTGGTCATCAAGCCGCCGCCGGAGTCGCTGGAGCAGATGTCGCAGGTCGTGCGCGAGATGCACACCGCCTCGGGCCTGCTGCCCGAGCTGCCGGGCGGCGTCACGCTGGCCGAGGCGGAGTCGCTCGTGCTCGACTACATCCGGCGGCACGTGCCGGAGCCGAAGAAGGCGCCGCTGTGCGGCAACTCGATCGGCACCGACCGCACGTTCATCGCCAGGGACATGCCCGGGGTCGACGCCTGGCTGCACTACCGCATGGTCGACGTGTCGTCGATCAAGGAGCTGGTGCGCCGCTGGTACCCGCGGGTCTACTTCGCGGCCCCCGAGAAGCAGGGCGGCCACCGCGCGCTCGCCGACATCAAGGAGAGCATCAGGGAGCTGCGCTACTACCGCGCGGCGATCTTCGTGGCGCAGCCCGGCCCCGACTCGGCGACCGCCCGGCAACTCGCCGAGCGGGTCAGCGGCTAATTGGATGGCGTAAAGACTCCCGAACCCCGCTACACTTTTCCTGTGCCGTCACGGAGCGGGCGGCCATGGTGGGTGTAGCTCAGTTGGCAGAGCGCCAGGTTGTGGTCCTGGATGTCGAGGGTTCAAGTCCCTTCACTCACCCCAAGCACACAGCCGGTCCCTCGGGACCGGCTGTTGTCGTTTTCTCCCGCCAACGCCCCCAAATCAGGACAATGCGAGTTATGCTCACTGTCTACCGCTAACGCCGGAAGCACGGGGGCCATCGGCGATCAGACCGTCTGCGCGCCCCCGGAGGCCGGATGAGAGTCGACGACGCAGCGTTCGACAGTGTGATCACCTCCTTGAGCAAACGCGAGGCCGAGGTCATGGATCTGATCGCCTCGGGCCGGTCCAACGGCCAGATCGCCCAATGCCTGTTCCTCAGCGAGAAGACCGTGAAGAACCACGTCAACCGGATCTACGCCAAGCTCGGCGTCGACTCCCGGGTCACGGCCATCGGACTGTGGTTGTCGCTCAGGAAGGACGGCTCCTGACCCGGCGGGGGTTCAGCCGGTCGTGATCCGGCGGCCGGTCAGGCGGGTGGGCCTGATCTTCAGGTAGTGCTGGCGCCGCCCGCCGGCCCACGGCTCGACGCCCGTGCTCGCCGCCTCGGCCTGCTCGTCCTCGGTCGTGACGTGGTGCAGCGAGCCGTGGACGAGCACGCTCCAGCCGCCCCGCGTCAGCTCCTCTATGCGATCGACCTCGAACGCGACCTCGTACTCGACGTCCTCCACACCCGTGCTCAGGTCCTCGTCGGTGCTGCCGCCCGCCGCGGTGCGGAACACGATCGCCCCCTCCGACATCCGGAAGTTCACCGGCAGCACGGTCAGGCCGTAGCGGCCCTCGAAGGCGATCCGGCCCACTCCCCCGGGCCGCAGCAGGCGCAGGCACTCCTCCTCCGCCAGCGGCACCAGCGTGGGGTGCGCCGCGGCCGGCCCCGCGCCGGCGGGCTCGGCCACCACCCCGAGCAGTCCCTCCACGGTGGTCTCCAGCGCCTCGGCCAGGCGGGCCAGGGCCTCGCGCACCGAGATGCCGGACTGGTCCTCCAGATAGGCGACGTAGCCGACCGCCACGCCGGACCTCTCGGCCAGCTCCTGCCGGCTCAGGTTCAGCGATTCCCGACGTTCGGCTATCCGGCGGCCCAGGCGTTCCATCGTGGTCACTTGCTCAGACATACCGGTGCCCTACCCCGGATCTCCCCTCTTCCCGGTGGTGTCTACGGCAGAAATGGTTTAACCGATCCTCTGGGTGCCATATGGACCATGGAACGCAATCCGGGAAGGGACGTGGTCATGGTGCGGAGAGCGCGCGTCGTCGTCGTGGGGGCGGGCTTCGCCGGCCTGGCCGCGACGCGGGAACTGGCCAAGGGCGGCGCCCTGGTCACGCTCGTGGACCGGAACCCCTACTCGACCTTCCAGCCCCTGCTCTACCAGGTGGCCACGGCGGGCATGGGCACGTCCGACGTCTCCTACCCGATCCGTACGTTCGCCGCGAAGTGGCCGAACGTCCGCGCCCACCGGGCCGCGCTGAGCAAGGTGCACCCGGCCGACCGGCGGGTGGAGTTCGCGGACGGCTCCACCCTCGACTACGACTACTTGGTGATCGCCACCGGCGTCACCACCAACTGGGTCCACGTGACCGGCGCCGAGGAGAACGCGCTGCCGATCTACTCGCTGCGCGACGCGGCCGACCTGCGGCGGCATCTCCAGCACTGCCTGGAGGACACCGCGGCGGGCCGGCGCGAGAGCGCCCACGTCGTGGTGGTGGGCGGCGGCGCGACCGGCGTGGAGACCGCGGGCACGCTGGCCGAGCTGCGCCGCCGTACGGTGCCGCTGACGCATCCCGAGATCCGGCCCGACCAGACGAGCGTCACCCTGGTCGAGCGGTTCGACTACGTGCTGGCGCCGTACAAGTCGCGGCTGCGGGACGCGGCGGCCGAGGCGCTGCGCAGGAGAGGCGTCCGGATGCGCCTGGGAGCCACGGTGGCGGGCGTGGAGCCGGACGCCGTCATCCTGGAGGACGGGACGCGCCTGCCGAGCGACGTGACCGTCTGGGCCCTCGGCGTCACCGCGCCCAAGGAGGTGACCGACTGGGGGCTGCCGCAGGGCAAGGGCGGCCGGATCACGCTCACCGACGCGCTCAGCGTGCCCGGCCATCCCGAGATCTTCGTGGCCGGCGACCTGGCCGGACAGCCGGACCCGCTGCCCCAGCTCGCCCAGCCGGCCATCCAGATGGGCAAGCACGTGGGCAGGCAGATCCTGGCCGCGGCGCAGGGGCGGCCGATCGGCCGCTTCTCCTACCGCGACCCCGGGATCATGGCCACGGTCGGCAAGGCCGAGGCGGTGCTCCAGCTGCGCAACGGGCTGACCATGCGCGGCCTGCCCGCCTGGCTGGCCTGGATCTTCGTGCACGTGGCGTACCTGCTGGGCGGGCGCAACCGGGTCAGCGTGCTGCTGAACTTCTTCTGGCGCTACGGCGGGCCGCGCCGCAGCGCCACCAGCATCGCCACCACCGAGTGAGTGCCGGGTGAGCGGCGATCAGAGCGCGGCCGACAGCGCGCCCAGGCCGTGTTCGAGGTCGGCCTCGGGGATGTTCAGCGCCGGGCGCAGGCGGACGGACCGGGGCCCGCAGGGCAGCGCCAGCACGCCGTGCTCCTCCCTGAGCCGGGTCACGTAGCCGTCCCTGGCGGCCTGGTCGGGCAGGTCGAAGGCGCACATCAGGCCCCTGCCGCGCACGCCCGAGACCGTGTCGGGGTGCTCGGCCTCCAGCTTGGTGAGCCGTTCGAGCAGGACGCCGCCGAGCGTGCCGGCCCGCGCGATCAGGCCGTCGCGCTCGATGATCTCCAGGAGGCCGCGGCTGCGGACCATGTCCACCAGGCCGCCGCCCCACGTGGAGTTGATCCGGCCGCTGAGCTGGAAGACGTTGTCGGCCACCAGATCGACCCTGCGACCGGCCATGATCCCGCCGACCTGCACCTTCTTGGCGAAGGCCACCACGTCGGGGGCCAGGCCGAGCTGCTGGTAGGCCCAGGGCGTGCCGGTGGTGCCGCCGCCGGTCTGGACCTCGTCCAGGACGAACAGGGCGTCGTGCTCGTGGCACAGGGCCTGCATGGCGCGCAGGAACTCGCCGCGCATGTGGTTGTCGCCGCCCTCGCCCTGGATCGGCTCGGCGATGAAGCAGGCGATGTCGTGCGGGTGACGCTCGAAGGCGGCCCTGGCCTGGGCCAGCGCGCGTTCCTCGGCGGCCTCGACGTCGCCGAGGTGGATGGCCGGCACGTCGATGCGCGGCCAGTCGAACTTGGGGAAGCGGTCGGTCTTGCCCGGCTCGGTGTTGGTCAGGCTCAGCGTGTAGCCGCTGCGGCCGTGGAAGGCGCGGGTCAGGTGCATGACCTTGGTCCCCAGGTCGCGGGGGCGGCCGGCGGCCTCGTTGCGCCGGCTCTTCCAGTCGAAGGCGGTCTTGAGCGCGTTCTCCACGGCCAGGGCGCCGCCCTCGACGAAGAACAGGTGGGGCAGCTCGGGGTCGCCGAGCACGCGGACGAACGTGTCGACGAAGTCGGCCAGGTGCTCGGTGTAGATGTCGGGGTTGGCGGGCTTGTTCCGGGCGACCTGGCCGAGCAGGGCGGCGAAGTCGGGGTCGAAGGGCGGGTTCACACCGAGCGGGGCGGACGCGAAGAAGGTGTAGAAGTCCAGGTAGCGGCGGCCGTTGCGGGCGTCCACCAACCAGGAGCCACGGCTGAGTTCGAGATCGAGGACGAGACGGTAGCCATCGACGAGCAGGTGACGGGCAAGGCGGGTGTGTACGTCCATGCCTTCTCCAATGTCGTGAGACAGGCCGGAGGTTCCATCCAGGGAACCCGGTCGTATCCGTAAAATTTACGGTATTCCTGCCCCGCGAGTGAACTTCTTCAAACGAAGTGACAGCACAATCATCGCGATTCCATACAGGATCGCGAAAATGCCGATCAGCCAGACGAGGCTCAGCATTCCGGCGCCGGGCCAGATGATGAGCAGCACACCGAAGATCACCGACAGGATGCCGGCGATGATGAACATCCACTCGTTCTCGATGGACTTGCGCAGCCGCACGCCCGCCACGATCTCGGAGACTCCGGAGACGATGGCCCAGAAGGCGATGAGGTAGAGCAGCGCGAGCGAGGTGATCCCGGGCCAGGCGAAGGCCATGATGCCGGCCACGATGCCGACGATGCCGGAGAAGATCAGCCAGGCCCGCGACCGGGCGCCGTGCCGGAAGGCGGCGAAGAGCTCGAAGACGCCGGAGACGATGGCGTACGCACCGAAGAAGATCACCAGCACCAGCAGAGTGATCCCCGGCCAGATCAACGCCAGCACACCGAAGATGATCGCGGCGATGCCACGGACGAGCAGCAGCCACCACGAACGCGAAAGTTCCTGCATACTGGTCTGCTTTCCGTGATTCATGCGAAAAGAGACCAGTGCCGGGTCAAATGTCGACCTACATGTGGGAATAGACCACGATCGACACCGCGATGTACTGCACCAGGTACGCGGCGATCGTGCAGGCGTGGAAGACCTCGTGGAAGCCGAACCAGCGCGGCGACGGATCGGGACGGCGCAGCCCGTAGACGATCGCGCCCGCCGAGTAGAACACCCCGCCCACGGCCACCAGCACGACGGCGGCCACCCCGGCCCCTTCGAGCAGCTGCGGCATCACGAAGATCGCCGTCCAGCCCAGCGCCAGGTACAGGACGGTGTAGAGCCAGCGCGGCGCGTTCATCCAGAACACCCGGAACAGCACCCCGGCCAGCGCGCCGCCCCACACCACCGAGAGCACGGCGACCCTGGCCGCGCCGTCGAGAGCGAGCAGCCCGAACGGCGTGTACGTGCCCGCGATGATCAGGTAGATGTTGGCGTGGTCGAACCTGCGCAGCACCTCGGCCAGGCGCGGCCCCAGCGTGCCCCGATGGTAGGTCGCCGAGATGCCGAACAGCAGCCCCGAGGTGATCGCGTAGACGCCGGCCGCCAGCCGGGCCTGCAGGGTCGGGCCGAGCGCCACGAGCACGAACCCGGCCACCAGCGTCACCGGCAGCGCCCCGGTGTGCAACCAGCCACGCAGCCTCGGCTTCACGGTGATGGTCGTCATGTAACCTACGGTACCGTAGGTTACGGATTGAGCTGAAGTGCCAAAGGTCACAGGCCGTTCAGGAAGCGCACGGCGATCGGCACCGCGGCCGAGCGGCCCGATCCGCCGTTCCTGACGAACACGCAGAAGGCCAGGTCGCCCCGGTAGCCGATGAACCAGCCGTGCGACGTCTGGTCCTGCACCTCGGCGGTGCCCGTCTTGCCCGCCACGCCCTCCGGCAGGCCGGCCTGGCTCGCCGTCCCGTGGTCCACGACGGCGGCCATCATCTCCCGCAACGCCCCGACCACCCGCTCGTCCAGCTTGACGTCGGGGAACGGCTCGCCGTCCACGCGGCGCACGTCGTCCTCCGACAGCAGGCGGGGCGAGCGCCACGTGCCGCTCTGCACGGCGGCGGCCACGGCGGCCATGCACAGCGGGGTGGCCACCACCGTGCCCTGGCCGATGACGTCCAGGGAGAACATGTCCGTGTCGTCGGTCTGCTGCATCGTGCCGCACCGGCCGCCCACGCCGGTCGCCATCGGCCGGTCGAACCCCCAGCGGGCGGCGGTCCTGCGCAGGTCCTCCATGGACAGCCGGCTGGTGGCCTGCTCGACGAACGTGGTGTTGCAGGAGTAGGCGTAGGCGTCGGCGAAGGTCACGGTCCCCCGGTCCACGTCGCCGTCGTTGCTGATGGCCGCCGCGAGGTCCGGCGCGTACGAGGCCGGGCAGCCCATCTCGTCGCCCGTGGCGACCCCCTTCTCCAGCAGCGCGGCGGCGACGATCGTCTTGAACGTGGAGCCGGGCGGGAAGGCGTCGCGCACCGCGCTGAAGTTGTCCTCCAGCCGGTCGGCCAGGGCCAGGATCTCGCCCGTGCTCGGCCTGAGCACCACGATCGAGGAGTTCGCCGCGCCGTCCAGGGCCCGCGCGGCGGCGGCCTGGACCGGCTGCGACAGGGTGGTGCGCTCGACGTTCGCCTTCGGCAGGCGGGTCAGCAGCGTCTTGTCGGGCCGTCCCGGCATCCGCGACACCAGCTCCAGCCCGTGGTTGGCCTTGGCGAACTCGGGCTTGAGCGGGTTGAGGTAGGCGTCGGCGTAGCTGTCGTTGGGGATCTTGGCGCCCTCGCTGGTCACCAGCTCGGCCGCCGGGGCCTCGACCTCCTCCACCTCCAGCGTGCCGCCGTCCTTGAGCAGCGGGTGCAGCGTCTCGGGCGTCCACAGCACCCGCCAGGCCCGGTCGCGCACGCCCAGCCGCAGCGTGCTGTCGAACGGCCACGACCCGAGGTCCGTCAGCTCCCGCACGCCCGTGAAGCGCACCTCGGCCGACTCCTCCCCCGTGCCGCGCACCGGCCCCGGCGTGAGCCGGATCGACTCGACGTGCAGGTTCTGCGACAGCTCGCGGTGCCGGTCGAAGAAGTCGGCCGGCGGCCGGTCGACCAGCAGGGCCATGCCCGCGACGTCCCCCTTCCGCCAGGCGTCGAAGTAGGCGGCGGCGGTCTTGGCGGCGCTGCCCTTGACCTGCCCGGCGGCCAGAACGGCGAAGGCGCCCGCCCCCAATACCGCGACAACCGCGATGACGAGCACAATCAGCCTCTTGCGTCGCATACGGTTCTCCCAGGGAGGGATCAGCGTGGCACGTGGACAGCGGGAACCGATGCCTGGCCTTTATCCGGTGACGTTCGGCGAGGTCGAGCTTCTCCGGGACCTGGACAGGCAGGACGGCTGGGTGCTGTCCAAGGATGGCGTACCTCAGTCGTACGTTGACCTACAAGACCCGACATTTCTGGATTTCGAGTACGTCCGGCTCATGGCCGACGTCATCGACCTCCTGCCGGAGGGGCCGCTGAGCTGCGTCCACGTCGGGGGCGGCGCGTGCACGATCCCGCGTTACGTCTCGGCCACCCGCCCCGGCTCCCGGCACATCGTGATCGAGCCCGACGGCCTGCTGGTCAACCTGGTCCGCGAGCAGCTCGACCTGCGCTCGGTCCCCCGGCTGAAGGTCATCGTGGCCGGCGGCCGCGAGGGCACGGCCAAGGTGTGGGACGACTCGGCCGACCTGGTCGTGCTCGACGCGTTCACCGGCGCCACGATGCCGGTGGAGCTGGCGACCGCGGAGTACATGGGCGACCTGGCCCGCGTGCTGCGCCCCGACGGCACTCTGCTGATCAACATGGCCGACGGCAAGGGCCTGGCGTTCGCCAAGCGGCTGCTGGCCACGGTGTGCGACGCGTTCCGGCACGTGGCGCTGCTGGCCGAGCCGGGGATCATGCGAGGCCGCCGGTTCGGCAACCTGATCGTCGCGGCCTCGCGCACGGAGCTGCCGCTCGACCTGCTCTCCCGGCGCGCGGCCGGCGGCCTCACCCAGGCGCGCTGCGTGCACGGGGAGACGCTGAAGAACTTCATCGGCGGCGCCTACCCCATCAAGGACGGCGACGCCGTGCTCGCCCCGGTCCCGCCCCCGGCCGTCTTCGGCTGAGTCAGCGGTCGGCCGGGCCGAGGTAGGCCAGGACGGCGGCCACCCGCCGGTGCACGTCGCCGCTGTTCTCCAGCCCCAGCTTGGTGAAGATGGCGTTCACGTTCTTCTCCACCGACGAGATCGACAGGTGCAGGGCACGGGCGATGCCGGCGTTGGAGCGGCCGTGGGCCATCTCGCGCAGCACGTCCCGCTCCCTCGGGGTCAGCGACTCCCCCTGCCCGCGGACCTCGCGCCTGGCCAGCAGGCCCTCGACCACCTTGGGGTCGATGACCGAGCCGCCGCCGGCGACCGCCCGGATCGCGCCGAGCAGCTCGTCGAGGTCGCCCACGCGGTCCTTGAGCAGGTAGGCGAACCCGGCCGTCCCGTGCTTGAACAGCTCGAAGGCGAACAGGGCGTCGGAGAACTGCGACAGCACCACCACGCCGGTGCCGGGGTGGCCGGCCCTGATGCGGTGGGCCGCGTCGATGCCCTCGAAGCCCGGCCGCCACTCGCCGCCGGGCATGCGGATGTCGGTGACGACGACCTGCGGCTCCAGCCGGCGCACGGCGTCCAGCAGCTCGTCGGCGTCGCCGACCGCGCCGACGACGGTCACCTCGCCGGACAGTTCGAGCAGCTGCCGGGTGCCCTCGCGCACCAGGTAGTGGTCGTCGGCGACGACCGTGCGGACGGGCTCAGGCATCGGCCGGCACCCACGCGTGCATGCGTGTCCCCTTTCCGGGCTCGCTGTGGACTTCCATGCCGCCGCCCAGCGCGTCCAGGCGGTCGGCGAGCGTGGCCAGGCCGCGGCGGGCGGCGGTGGCCGGGTCGAAGCCCCTGCCGTCGTCGGCGACGGTGGCCCGTACCCGGCCCGGCGCCAGGGTCAGGCGTACCTCGATCCTGGCGGCGGCGGCGTGCTTGAGCGCGTTGGCGACGGCCTCGCTGACGGTGAAGTACATCGCGCCCTCGACCTCGTCGGCGAAACGGCGGGCCCGCAGCCCGGGGTCGGCGGTGACGGTCGTGGGCACCGGCAGCCCGGAGCAGCGTTCCTCCACGGCCTCCACCAGGCCGCCCTGGCTGAGAGCCGACGGATGGATGCCGGCGGCCAGCTCGCGCAGGTCGGTGAGCGTCTGGCGGGCCTGCTCGCGCAGGCGGGCCAGCGCGTCGGGGCCGGCGCCGGTGACGCGGGCCAGCTCCAGCCCGGCGATGAGTGCGACGAGCTGCTGCTGCACGCCGTCGTGGATGTTGCGCTCGATCCGCCGCCGCTCGGCCTCCTGGGCGTTGACCAGGCGGGCGACCAGCCCGGCGCTCTGGATGGCCAGCCCGGCGGGCACGGCCAGGGCCTCCAGGAGGCGCCGGTCCTCCCGGTCGTACCGGCCGGCGCGGCGCGGGCCGAGCTCGATGCGTCCGAGGCCGCCGCGCACCGGCACGGCCAGCGCCGTCCCGCCCTCCTCCTCGCCCGCGGCCACCCGGGTGCCGTCGGCCAGCGTCACGGCCGCCCACCTGGCCTCCAGCCCGTCGCGGACGGCGGCGGCGAGCCTGCCGAGCTGCTCGACCGGCTCGGGCGTGGCCGCCAGCGCGGTGCCGAGGCCGGACAGCACCTCGTCCACGGTGGGCCGCAGGTCGAAGATCAGGTGCAGGCGGGAGCCCCGCAGGCCGAACCGGATGTCGAGCAGCCGGTGCCGCACGATCCCCACCAGGACGGCGACCGGCAGCGCCGCCATCACCGTGAGCAGGCCGATCACCACGGCGCCCCACAACCGGGCGTCCAGCAGGAACAGCAGCAGCACGCCCGCGCAGAGCTGGACGGCGGTGCCGGCGACCATCCAGGCGTACTGCCCGCGCTCGGCCCGCTCGCTGCGCCGCCAGCGGACCACGAGGCCGGCGAGGACGACGACGGCCGTCAGGAAGGCGAGGAGCTGGCCCAGCGCGCTGGCCAGGGCCGCCCAGATCGCCCCGGTCGTCAGCACGGCCGGCAGCTCGCCGGGCCGGGCCGGGTCGACGCCGAACAGCCCGTTTCCCACCGTGTGCATGGCGATCGCGACCCCGCCGATCCAGGCCACGGGCCGCCAGCGCCGGGACGGCAGGCGGCCGTCGGGGAAGAGCAGCGGGACGAAGATCCAGGTCAGGCCGTAGAACGTGGCATAGAGCGCGGACAGCCAGACGACGACCGGCCCGCTGTAGTGGAACCTGACGGCCAGGCCGGTGCCCAGCGCGGCGAGTCCGAAGCAGGCGGCCGCGGCCAGGAACAGCCAGCCGTACCGCAGGTCGGGACGGCGGACGGTGAGCAGCCAGCCCAGCGCGGGCAGCACCAGGCCGAGGACGCCGAAGGCCCATTCCTGCGGCGGCGCGGGCAGCCCGGACCCCAGCAGCGCACCCGCCAGGGCGCCCCCGGCGCCGATGGTCGCCAGCGACCCGGCGAGCAGCCTGGAACTCATGGACCACCATCGTCAGGGGAAACCGAATGGGCGTCTATGAGGTTAACCGCACATTCGGTACGGACAGCCTCACCTGCGAGAACGGCGGCGCATATGGTGGGCGCGGGCCCGGCCGCGGCTGTTGGCTGGGCACATGTCTCACTACAGGTTCACCGCACTGGCCACCGCCGTCATGGCCGTGGCGGTCACGGCCTGCGCGACGCAGCCCGTGCCAGCCCTGGCCACCATCACCGGGTCCGTCACCGCCACGCCGACGGCGAGCGCCGCGGTCGAGATCCCCGACACCCCCGTCGGCCGGCAGCTCCGCTGGCTGCTGGAGGCCGTCACCCGGCTGCCCGTCGGCGACGCCGAGCTGGCCGGGCACTTCGCGCCGAGCTTCCTCGACCACATCCCACCGGCGCAGCTCAACCAGGCGCTGGCCGGGTTCGAGGACATGCGGCTGGACCGGCTGGACCAGGCCCAGGAGCGGACGTTGTCGGCGACCGTCAGGGCGGCCGGCAAGTCGTTCACCCTCGCGCTCGGGGTGGACGGCACCGGGAAGGTCGACTACATCCAGTTCACCGGCGTCGCGCCGGCCAGTTGGCCGGAGCTGGACCAGCGGCTGCGCCAGGCCGCGCCGCGGGCGGGCTTCCTGGCCGCCGAGCTGACCGGCGACGGCCGCTGCCGCCCGGTCCACGCGGTGGCCGGCGAGAAGACGTTCCCGCTCGGCTCGATGTTCAAGCTGTACGTGCTCGGCGCGGTGGCCGAGCGCATCAGGAGCGGCGCGTTCGGCTGGGACACCGAGCTGACGATCAGGCCCGAGCTGAAGAGCCTGCCGAGCGGCGAGCTGCAGAACCGCCCGGACAACAGCAAGGTGACAGTGCTGGAGGCGGCCCGGCTGATGATCTCCATCAGCGACAACACCGCCACCGACCTGCTGATCCACCAGGCCGGTCGCAAGGCGGTCGAGCGGGTCGTGCGCTCGTGGGGCGGCGACCGGCGCAACGTGCCGTTCCTGACGACCCGGGAGCTGTTCGTGCTCAAGGGCGCCGACTACCCCCGGCACGCCGAGCGGTACCTGTCGCTCGGCACGTCGGCGCGCCGCGGCTACCTGGCCGGGGTCGTGGACAAGGTGCCGCTGTCGAAGGTGCGGCCGTGGACCGAGCCGCGCGAGCTGGACCGGCTGGAGTGGTTCGCCACGCCCGCCCAGGTCTGCCGCGCCTACGCCGGGCTGGCCCGGCTGAAGGACGCACGCGTCGGCGAGGTGTTGTCGATCACCGACGCGGGGCTGCGGCTGGACAGGAACCAGTGGCCCGTCGTATGGCACAAGGGCGGCTCGGAGCCGGGCCTGCTGACCATGAGCTTCCTCGCCCGTACGGCCGCCGGCCGGACCTACGTGGTGTCCACGACGGCCGTGAACCCGGACGCCCCCTTCCAGCAGGGCCCGGTGGCCCAGGAGCTGCTGGTGCTGACGCGGGGGGCGTTCGCGCTCGTCAAGTCCTCATAGGGCGGCGTGGGCGAGGTCGACGAACAGGGCCGAGGACCAGCCGAAGCCGGTCGTGGCGCGGCCCGCCCGCCGTCCCGTGAGGGGGTTCCAGTACTCGTACAGGCCGCCGCCGTCGCGGACCATGGCCAGGGTGCGGGCGGCGAGCTCGGCGGCGACGTCCGGGTGGCCGGAGCGGCGCAGGCCGTCGATCAGCAGGTAGTTGACGTTCAGCCAGACCGGGCCGCGCCACATGGCGTCGGGGTCGAAGCGCGGGTCGTCGAAGGCCACCGTGGGGACCGGCCGCTCGCCCCAGAAGGCGGGCGAGGTCAGGTCCTGGACCAGCCGGTCGGCGATCTCGGCCGGGAGGCGGCCGGTGAGCAGCGGCATGAGGTCGAGCGGCGTCCGCACGTCGGCGTCGGCCGCGCCGGCGACCTTGGTGACGAAGCGGCGGCCGTTCCAGCGGCGTTCGACCATGCGGTCCACGAGCGCCTGGGCCCTGGCCCGCCACTCGCCGGCGTCCTTGCCGAGCGCGGCGGCGATGTCGCCCAGGCGGTCGTACTGGAGGGCCAGGTAGGAGTTGAGGTCCGGGGGCTCGGCGCGCGGGCCGCCGTCCCAGATGGGGCTGTCGTCCAGGCCCGAGGAGTACGGGTGCAGGTACTCGGCCAGGCCGTCGCCGTCCGGGTCGGAGTGGGCGAACCACCACTGCTGCGACCTGACCAGCGGCTCGTAGACCTCGGCCAGGAAGCCCGGGTCGGGGTCAACCTCGTGGATCTTCCACACCGCCCAGGCGGTCAGCGGCGGCTTGGTGACGGGCACGACGTGCGCGATCGGCTCGCCGCCGACGTGCTGGGCCAGCCGGGCCAGGTCGGAGCGGGGCAGGTCGGTGGTCTCGGCGAGCACGCCGTGGTCGTGCACCACGTCGGGGATCAGGCCGTCGGGACGCTGGTTGTCGAGCAGGATGCGGATCTGCTCCCTGGCCAGGGCGGGGTCGGCGTGCCGCAAGGCGATGGCGTGGAAGTAGGAGTCCCAGTTCCACAGGCCGACGTAGCCGTACTTGGAGGGGATGAGGGATTCCCTGCCCTGGATGCGCACCAGGTTGACGGCCAGCGTCCACCAGGCCTGCTCGGCGCGTTCGCGCAGCTCCCCGGGGACGGCGGGCATCCGGGCGAACCACGCGGCCCAGCGTTCGGCGGCCTCGGCCAGCACCTTCGCGCCGTCGGTGACGGTCCGCCCGCCGGCCAGGGTGAGGCAGCCGTCCACGGCGGCCTCGCCGCCGTCCCAGACGGCCCTGGCGCCCTCGCCGACCGCGACGAGGGTGTCGGGGTCGGCGAAGGCCAGGGTCACGTCACCGTCGAACTCCACCCGGTGGGGCAGGGCCCGGCGCACGCGCAGCTCCCGGGAACCGGCGTAGAACCGCAGTCCGGCGCGGACGGTCGTGTCGTCGAGCCGGGTCTCGTAGAGCGCCTCGGCGACGCGCAGCGAGCCGTCGTCGGCCGCCATGACGAGCAGCCGCGAGCCGCGCTCGGTGAAGGGACGTTCGCGCAGGTCCAGCACTTACTTTCCTCCCAGGCCGGAGGCGGCCATCGAGTTGATGATCTTCCGCTGCCCGATCAGGAACGCGATCAGCGTCGGCACCACGGCGATCGCCGAGGCCGCCAGGATCTGCCCGTAGTCGGTCGCGCCGTGCTGCTGGGCGAACTGGCTGAGCAGCAGCGGGACGGTGGCCAGCTCGGGCGTGTTCAGGAAGATCAGCGGGAACAGGAACGAGTTCCAGGACGCCAGGAACACGATGATGCCGAGCGCGCCGAGCCCCGGCCGGATGTTGGGCAGGACGATGCTCCAGAAGCACCGCCACCGGCCCGCGCCGTCGATCCTGGCCGCCTCCTCCAGCTCGATCGGCACCGCCCTGATGAACTGACGCAGCAGGAACACCGCGAACGGGTTCGCGATCGTCGGGATGATCAGCGACAGGTGCGAGTCGATCCAGCCGAACTTGGCCAGCATCAGGTAGAGCGGCACGATCGTCACCTGCGCCGGCACCATCTGCGTGGCCAGGAACAGCACGAACAGCACGCCCGAGCCCCTGAACCTGATCCGGGCGAAGGCGTAGGCGGCCATGGCCGAGGTGAGCAGGGTGAGCACCACGTTGAGCGCGGCGATGTAGAAGCTGTTCCAGTACGCCAGCCCGAACGGCATGGTCGACAGCGCGTCGGGATAGTTCTGCCAGGTCCAGGGGTTGGGCAGCCAGGCGGTCGGATCGTTGATCATCTGCCGCACGCCCTTGGCGGAGGTGAACAACATCCACACGAACGGGAACAGCATCAGCAGCCCGCCGACCGTGAGCGCGGCGTGCAGACCGATCTGCCGTGATCTCATGCGTACCGCCTCACGAGTCGTAGTGGACGAAGCGCTTCTGCGCGGCGAACTGGACCAGCGTCACGAGCAGCGTCAGCACCAGCAGGATCAGGGCGGCCGCGCTGCTCGGCCCGAACTCGAACTTCTTGAAGCCGAGATCGAAGATGTGGTACACGATCGTGCGCGCGCCCTCGTTGTCCTTCGGGTCCACCAGCACGTAGATCTGGTCGAACGCCTGGAACGAGCTGATCACCGCGACCACGCTGGAGAAGAAGATCGTGGGCGACAGCAGCGGCAGCGTGACCGACCGGAAGATCCGGAAGGAGCTCGCGCCGTCGATCCGGGCGGCCTCGACGACCTGCGGCGGGATGGTCTGCAGCCCGGCCATGAAGATCACCACGTTGAGGCCGAGCGAGGACCAGATCGTCACCACGGCGATCGCCACGATGACCCAGCCGGGGTCGAGCAGCCAGTCGGGGCCGCTGACGCCGAACCAGCTCCTGAGCGAGGTGTTCAGCACGCCGTTCTCGTCGCCGGCCAGGATGACCTGCCACATCAGGGCGACGGCCACCGAGCTGGTGACCACCGGCATGAAGTACACGACCCGGTAGACGTTGCTGCCCTTGATGCTGTTCAGGGCCACCGCGATCAGCACCGCCAGGGCGAGCCCGAACGGCACGGTCAGCAGCGCCAGCTTGACCGTGTTCCACACCGCGCGGCCGAACAGCGGGTCGGTGAGCTGGGCGGCGAAGTTGGACAGCCCGGCCCACGACTTCTCGCCGAGCCCGTCCCAGTTCATGAAGGCCAGCACCACGGCGAACCCGAGCGGGATCACCAGGAACACCACCAGCGCGCCGACCTGCGGCGCGAGGAAGATCGCGGCCCACCAGCCGTCGCGGTCGCGCAGCTTCTTGGCGGGCCGCGCGGCGGTCTTGCCGCGCGGCCCGGCGAGCACGGCCATCCGCTAGCCCAGCTTGCCGTCGACGAGGGTCTGCAGCTCGGTCATGCCCTGCTCGAAGCCGAGCTTGCCCTGCCAGACCTTCATCAGGTGCTCGTTGATCGAGGCGGTCAGGCCGGGCACCGCGACCTCTTCGGGGTAGTTCGCGAAGCCGGTGTCCCGCACGTCGAGGAACGTCTGGGCGTGCGCGGGGTAGTTGCCGTCCAGCACGACCTGCTCGGCGCCCTTGATCGAGGGCACCGCGCCGCCGTTCTTGAGCCGCAGGAGCTGGCCCTCCTTGCTGACGAACTCCGTCAGGAAGGTGAAGGCCTCCTTGGGCTGCTTGGTGCCCTTGTTGAGCGCCAGGTAGGAGGCCGCCACGGCGCCGGGCATCGGCTCGCCGGTCTCGGACGGGAACGGGACGATGTCGTAGTTGTCCAGCTCGCCGCCCTTCTTGACGATGTCGATCATCCAGCGGCCACCGGCGAAGAAGCCCGCCTTGTGCTTGATGAACTGGGTGTTCGCGCCGTTGCTGGCCGGCAGCACGTCCGCGCTCAGGAACGTCTTGTCCTGGTAGCCCTTGGCCAGGGTCTCCAGCGCCTTGCGGGACTTGGGGTCGGTGGTGGCGACGAACTTGCCGCCGTCCCAGACCTTGCCGCCGAAGCCGGAGACGACCGAGTACGTCGAGCCGTACCAGTTCCAGTAGATGGACCCGCCCAGGCCCGCGGCCTTGAGCTTGGCGTTCATGTCCAGGTACTTGGCCATGGTCCACTGCTTGGACGCGTTGAGGGTGGCCGGGTCCTCGGTGATGCCGGCGGCCTTCAGGGCCTTCTTGTCGTACCAGAGGACCTCGGGGTTGGTGTCGTTCGGGACGCCGTAGATCTGGCCGTCCTTCTTGGCGCCGCCGTACACGCCCTCGAAGAAGTCCTCGGGCTTGCTCTTGGAGTCCGGGCCCGCGAGCTGGTCGTTGAGCGGCGAGACGACACCGGCGGAGACGAACTTGCCGATGTTGTCGTCGCCCACGAAGAACACGTCGGGAGCCGTGCCGCTGGTGAGCTGGGCGAGCAGTTTGGGGTGGTAGTCCTCGTACTTGGCGACGGACTCCAGCTTGAGCTTGATGTTGGGGTGACGCTGCTCGAAGTCCTTGGTGAAGGACTCGTAGAGCTTGACGTCCTCCGCCGATCCCCACGTGGACCAGCGGATGGTGACCTGCCCTGCGGCGGCGTTCCCGCTCACGCCTGGAACGTTCCCTCCACCGCCGCTGCAGGCGGTGGCGGCGGTGGCGAGCAGACCCAGTACGGCCAGCGCACGCTTCATGATGGGCTCCTTCGGGGGGTGGTGCTGTTGGGGCTACGCGAGCCCGCCGCCGTCGACGACGAGAGCGGAACCGGTGATGTAACTGGCGGCGTCGCTCGCCAGGAAGAGGACGGCCTGGGCGATCTCCTCGGGGCTGCCCGAGCGGCCCATCGGCCGGTCGGCGGCGTCGGCCTCGAAGGCGGCCCAGTCCTCGTTGAGCTGACGGGCCTCGTCCCGCAGCATCGGGGTGTTCGTGTCGCCGGGGTTGACGGAGTTCACCCGGATCCCGGCCTTGGCGTGGTCGATCGCCAGCGCCCTGGTCATGTTGACGACGGCCGCCTTGGAGGCGCAGTAGGAGATCGCGTTCCCACCGCCCTTGAGGCCCCAGCCGGAGCCCGTGTTGACGATCGAGCCGCCCGCGGTCATGAGCGGGATGGCGTGCTTGCACATCAGGAACACCGAGCGCACGTTGACCGCCATCACGCGGTCCCACTCGTCGGCGTCGAGGTCGAGCGCGGTGGTGCGGCGGATGATGCCCGCGTTGTTGAACAGGACGTGCAGGCCGCCGTAGGTGTCCACGGCCGTGCGGGTGATGCGCCGGCAGTCCTCCTCCGCGGACACGTCCCCCTGGACGGCCACCGCGGCCGCCCCCGTCCGCGTGATCTCCTTGGCCGTCGCCTCGGCCCCGGCGCCGTCGATGTCGGCGACGACGACCTGGGCGCCCGCCTCGGCGAAGAGCAGCGCCGTCGCCCGGCCGATGCCGGAGGCACCGCCGGTGACGATCGCGACCTTGCCATCGAGCCTGTTCATCCGTAGAACTCCTCACTTGCCGCACAGATGCGATAAATCGTGCTTTCGCGGTATCCGGTGATCACCCGTACGTGCCCGGCCAGCTTGCGGTCCAGTTCCTGGTCCCCGCTGTCGGCCAGCAGCGGCCGTCCGCCGAGCCCGGCCAGCTTCTGCTGGGTGGCCAGCACGACCAGCCGGTCGCCGGACCCGTCACCGAGCACCTCGTCGAGCACCCGCGGCGAGACCTGCTGGTTGCCGCGGCCGAGCACGAAGCCCTGTCCGCCGATCACCGACAGCACGATGACCGTCTCCCGGCCGCGTACCAGCTCGAACAGCTCCCCCTCGGTCACGTCGGCGGCCACCAGGTCGGCGCCACCGCCCGCGCGGGCCTCGACCACGTCCACGCCGAGCAGCGTGGTGGCGAGCCCGAGCTCCCTGCCCACGGCCGCCGTGGTGGCGCCGGGACCGAGCACGTAGCGCGCCCCCGGCCGCAGCCGGGCCGCGACCTCCCGGGCGATGCCCTCGACCGTGGCCGGAGCCGCGTCCGAGGAGCCCGCCTTGCGTCCCGACAGGGCCGCGCGACCTGCCGGGACGCGCAGGCTACCGTAGAGCCGGGGGCTGACGAGCCCGCGGCGGTAGCGCTCCTCGTCCAGGTCGACCACCTCGGCCTCGACGCTGTCCGGCCGGGCCAGGAAGTCGGCGGCCACGAACCCGGCGGTGGCCGGGCTGAGCGCGAAGCACCCCGAATACACCTTGACCCCGGCCGGGATCCCGAGCACGGGCGGCGCCTGGCCGCCCAGCTCCCGCACGGCGTCGAGCACGTCGCGCGCCGTGCCGTCGCCGCCGGCGAACAGCAGCAGGTCCACGCCGGCGAGCGCGGCGACGGCCGCCCGGGTGTCCGCGGCCGTGGTCGCTGCCGTGCTCATGCCATCGTCCTGGACGCCGGAGGGCGCCAGCTCGTACGGGACCGCGGCGGCGCGGGCGCTGTCCTCGCCCATCGCCCCCGCCACGGTCACCAGCCGGGCCCCGGGACGGCGGGCGAGCAGCGTGGCGACGGCCTGCGCGGCCCGCCGCCCGGCCCTGGGCTCGGCGCCCTTGGCCAGGGCCGCGCGCTGCACGTCGGCGCCGTCGCTGCCCTTGAGCCCCACGGACCCGCCCAGCCCGGCGACCGGGTTGACGACCAGCCCGATCACGCCGTTCCCTCCGGACGTCATGGCTCAGCCGCCCGCGGCCAGGTGCTTGCGCACGTACGCCCGCCAGGTCGGCGCCCACTGCTTGGGGTCGTCAAGCGGCGTCGGGTCGATCTTGTGGATCGTCTGGTTGTACGGCGCGCCCTTGACGAACTCCGGATCCCGCCGCGCCTCCGAGGCGACGTGCTCCAGGATCGCCGCGTACTCGTCCAGGTCCTCCCGCGAGTACGACTCCGTCGGCTCCAGCGTGAACGGCTCCGGCACCAGGTACGGGTGGTGGCTGGTCCAGTAGTGGACGCCGAAGTCGGCGGCGCGCACCCCGATCTCCTCCGAGTGCACCCCCGTCTCCTCCGACAGCTCCTGCCAGGAGTAGCGGACCTGCTCGATCCGGCGCTGGTTCCACGGCGCCGAGGCCCCGGGGATCTGCAGCACCTTGTGCATCAGGTAGTTGTTGTTCAGCGCCGATGTCTCGGCCACCTCGCGCAGCCCCTTCGCGCCCAGGGTCATGATCCAGGCGTAGGCGCGCACGATGTTCGGGGTGACGCCGAGGAACGGCCGGATCTTGCCGACGCTCTGCGCGGGCGTCTCCAGCCCGTAGGACTCGCCGTCGAAGGAGACGACCGGGCCGGGCAGGAACGGCTCCAGCTCCGGCGAGACGCCGCAGGCGCCGGCCGCCGGGCCGCCGCAGGCGTGCGGCGTGGAGAACGTCTTGTGCAGGTTGAAGTGGCACAGGTCGAACCCGGCGTCGCGGGCCCTGGTGATGCCGAGGATGCCGTTGGCGTTGGCCTGGTCGTAGCAGGCCAGGCCGCCGACCTCGTGCACCAGGTCCACGAACTCCTTGATCCGGGAGTTGTAGATGCCGGTGTCCTCGGGGTTGGTGATCATCAGGGCGGCCGTGCGCGGGCCGACGGCGGCGCGCAGGGCCTCGATGTCGGGCAGGCCGTTGGCGTCCGGCATGAGGGTGATGACCTCGTACCCGGCGACCTTGGCGCAGGCCGCGTTCGAGGGGTGCGAGAACATCGTGGTGATGACCTGGTCCCGGTGGCCCTCGCCGCGGGCGGCGTGGTAAGCCCTGATCATGGCGATGTTGGCGTAGATCGCCGCCGAGCCCGAACCGGGCTGGAGCGACACCCGCGACATGCCGGAGATCTCGGCCAGCATGCGCTCCAGCCGCCAGTAGATCTCCAGCACGCCCTGCACGGTGTCCTCGTGCTGCAGCGGGTGCAGCTCGGCGATGGCGTTGGCGAACTGGTCGTTGACCTTCGGGCTGTACTTCATCGTGCAGGTGCCCTGGCCGATGTCGATGTTGAGGTCGACGCCCAGGTTCTCCTGCGACAACCGCAGGTAGTGCCGCACCACGTGCGGCTGCGCCATCTCGGGCAGCTTCGGCGGGGTGGCCCGGCCGACGCCCTCGGGCAGCTCGACCTTCGGCGCGCCCGGCTCGGGCACGGCTATGCCGCGGCGGCCGGGGCTGGACAGCTCGAAGATGATCGGCTCGTCCCAGCGTGCCTGGTGGAAGCGGCGCAGCGGCGGCTTGGGCGCCACCGGCAGTTCCGCGAAGGACTCGGCTCCGTGCCCGCTCATGCCTGCACAACCTCCTGTACGGCTGCCGCGAGCCGGTCGATGTCGTCGATGGTGTGGCGTTCGGTCACGCAGACCAGCACCGTGCGCTCGTCCAGCGGGACGCCGCCGTAGATGCCGCGCTCGCGCAGCGCGGCGAGCAGCGCCGCGGAGTCGGCCACCTCGATCGCGAACTCGCGGAAGTGCACCGAGCCGGCGTGCCGGACGGTGACCGACCGGCCCAGGGCGTCCATCGCGTACCGGGTGCGGGCCAGGACGGTCTCGCCGAGCTCCTTCATGCCCTGCGGGCCCATGAGCGCGAGGTAGACCCCGGCCGTGATGCCCCACAGGGCCGCGGCCGTGCCCACCCATTCCTTGCCCTCTTCGCGCAGGGCGAAGGAGGTGCGGTCGTAGAAGACGTCGCCGAAGCCGTACTCGCCGGGGACCTTCGTCGGCGCGATGCCGAACAGGCGCGAGGGGAACTCGGCGACCAGCGGCTCGTGGTCCTGGGTGGCGATGTAGCCGGCGTGGCCGCCGCCGTAGTTCTGGTGGATGCCGAGCGACTGGATGTCGCCGCAGACGATGTCGGCGCCGTAGGAGGCCGGCGGGGCCAGCACGCCCAGGGAGATGGGGTCGGCGCTGACGACCAGCAGCGCGCCGGCGGCGTGCGCGTGGTCGGCCAGCTCCCGGCCCCGGGTCTCGACGACGCCGTAGACGTTCGGGGTCTCCAGGTACAGGGCGGCGTAGGAGTCGTCGAGCGCGACCTCGCCGATCTGCCCGTCCTCGGCCACCGGGGCGAGCTCGATGGTGATGTCGGGGGCCAGGAAGTCACGCAGCTTGCTCAGCTTGTCGGCGCCGATCGCCCCGGTGACCAGCACCTTCGACCGCTTGGTGTAGCGGCAGGCCATACGCAGCGCGGTGCCCGAGGCCTGGAAGCCGTCGTAGGTGGGGACGTTGACGACGTCCATCTCCAGCAGCTCGCCCATCATGCTGACGTACTCGAACAGGGCCTGGAAGCGGCCGTGGTCCTCGTACGGCTCGCCCGCGTACGCGGTCAGGAACTCGCTCCTGGAGTTGACCTCGTCGCAGACGGCGGGCACGTGGTGCGGGTAGCAGCCGTGGCCGAGGAAGCTGAGCGCCTCCTCGGTGTCGGTGTTCCGGGCGAACAGCCCCTTCATGTGGCGCACCAGGTCGCGCTCGGCGGTGAACGGCGCCGGCAGGTCGAGGGGCCGGTCGAGCCGCAGCTCCGCGGGGATGTCGGCGTAGAACTCGTCGACGCTCGACGCGCCGACCGCCGCGAGCATCTCGGCTCGTACGCCCGGCTCGGCGTTGGGTATGTACGGGTGCGTCACTTGTCTCCTTCGATCCTGAGCACGACGGCGTCGCGCGGGGCCAGCTCGATGCCGCCCCGCAGTTCGGCCCCGGTGAGCAGGTCCGTCCCCGGGTGCGGGAGCGTGACCGGCTGCGGGGCGGTGGTGTGGTTGAGGAGGAACAGGTGGCCGCCCCGCCTGACGGCCTCCACGCCCTGCGGCACGTCGATGCGGTCGATGCCGTCCAGCAGCGGCTCCAGCACCGGCGTCACGTCGTCGAGCAGGCAGCCGATGTAGGTGGCCGCGCCCTTGCGGGTGACGGCTGGCAGTCCGTCCAGATCGCCGCCCTCGAACAGGGCGACGGGCTCGGCGCCTTCCAGCCTGATCCACTCGGCCCAGGTGCGGGCCTCGCCCAGGCCGGTGCGCTGGACGTCCCCGTCGGCGAGCGGCCAGAACTCCTCCACGGCGATGCCCAGCAGGTCGCCCAGCGGGCCGGGCGCGCCGCCCTCGTGCACCTGGTCGCTCTCGTCCACGACGCCGCTGAACGGGCCCACGACGAGCCTGCCCTGGTACGCCTCCAGCGCCTTGGCCTGCTCGGCGGTGCACATGTACAGGTTCGGGGCGATCACCAGCTCGTACGGCGACAGGTCCCGGCCGGGCGGCACCAGGTCGACCGCGATGCCCCTGGCGTGCAGCGGGGCGTACCAGGCGAGCAGCAGCTCCTTGAGCCTGAGCCGGTTGGACGGCATGGACTCGGGGGCCTCCAGGGCCCACCAGCTCGGCCAGTCGAGCACCAGCGCGACCTGGGCGCGGGTGTCACTGCCCGCGACCTCCGACAACCGCCGCAGGTCGGCGCCGAGCGCCAGGGTGTCCCGCCAGCCGCGGGTACGCGTCCCGCCGTGCGGCAGCATCGCCGAGTGGAACTTCTCGGGGCCGTACTTGGCCTGCCGCCACTGGAAGAACATCACGCCGTCGGAGCCGTGGGCGAGCGCCTGGAGGCTGTGCAGGCGCATCATGCCGGGCGGCTTGGGGACGTTCACCTCGCGCCAGGACACCGCGGACGGCGCCGACTCCAGCAGCAGCCAGGGCCCCTGCCGCAGCGACCGCATGAGGTCGTAGCTGAGCGCCACCTGCACGTGCGAGGTCGGGTCGGCCGGGTCGGGGTAGGCGTCGTCGCTCACCAGGTCCTCGGCCGCGGCCCACTTCCAGTAGTCGAGGCCGTGCAGGATGCTCATGAAGTTCGTGGTGACCGGGACGTCCGGCGTGATCGCGCGCAGCGCCGCCTTCTCGGCCAGGAACAGCTCCAGGAGGGCGTCGCTGCAGAAGCGCCGCCAGTCGAGCACCTGGGCGGGGTTGACCGGGCCCGGGGCCGTCCTGGGCGGCTCGACCTGGCCGAAGGACGTGTAGTGCTGACCCCAGCAGGAGGTGCCCCAGGCGGCGTTGAGGCCGCCGACGGTCGCGTACCGCTCTTCCAGCCAGCGGCGGAAGTGGGCGGCGGACTCGGGGCAGAAGCACTCCAGCGTGTGGTCGGCGTACTCGTTGCCGATGTGCCACATGGCCAGCGCCGGGTGGTCGCCGTAGCGCTCGGCCATCGCGGTGGCCATCCGTACGGCGTGCTCGCGGTAGACCGGCGAGCTCGGGCAGTAGCCCTGCCGGGAGCCGAACTCCAGCCGCACGCCGTCGGCGTTGACCGGCAGCATCTCGGGGTGCTCGCGCACCAGCCACGGCGGCGGCGTCGCGGTGGCGGTGGCCAGGTCGGCGGCGATGCCGTGCTCGTGCAGCAGGTCGATGACCCGGTCGAGCCATCCGAAGTCGTAGACCCCGCGCTCGGGCTCCAGGCGCGACCAGGAGAACACCGCGACGGTCGCCATGTTGACCCCGGCCTCGGCCATGAGCCGCGCGTCCTCGGCCCACACCTCCTCCGGCCACTGCTCGGGGTTGTAGTCTCCGCCGAACAGCAGCCCCGGTATCCGGGTCAGCCCCACTCGAACTCCTCGATCATGCAATGTAATATTTTGTATGCCGAATTCATAGTGCAGTATTTTGCATCACGTCAAGGGTTAAGATTCGGTTGTCCTGAACGAGAGGGAGTCCCCCATGCCGATCGAGCGGCGACCGTTGCGTGAGCAGATCAGGGAAGAGCTGCTGAGCCGGCTCGACCGGGGCGACTTCGCCGCCGGCACCGACATCAACGAGGCCTCCCTCGCCGCCGACCTGGGCGTCAGCCGCACCCCCCTGCGCGAGGCGCTGATCACGCTGGCGGGCGAGGGCGTGCTGGAGAGCAACCAGGGGCGCGGTTTCCGGTTCGCCCCGGTGAGCCGGCGCGAGTTCCGCGAGCTGTGCGAGATCGTGGCCGCCCTGGAGTCGCTGGCCCTCGACTGCTCCGACCCGGCCCACCTGCGCTCGATCGCCCCCGACCTCCTCAAGCTGGCCCAGGACTTCCCCGACAACGTGGCCGAGCAGCAGGTCATCGAGCGCCACGACGACGAGTGGCACGACCTGCTGCTGAGCGGCTGCCGCAACGAGCGCCTGCTCGACCTCATCACCAGCGTCAAGGCCGGCATGCGCCGCTACGCGCACCTGATCGCCGGTGACGACGCGCCCCTGGAGCGCGAGGCCGCCGAGCACCGCCGCATCGCCGAGTTCCTGCTGGCCGACGAGCCGGCCAAGGCCGTCCAGGCGCTGCGCGACAATTGGATCAACGGCATGGAACGGATGATGTCCCGCATCCCGTGACGCGACGGAATAGTTGAAATCTCAACTTGGTTGCATGGGGCAGATCCCGCTGGAAGGAGCGCGACATGCCCGCCGTAACCGTTGAGAACCCGCTCACCCTCCCCCGCGTGCCCGCGCCCGTGGCGGGGGTCCCCGAGCGGAAGGTGCTCGCCGTCGAGACCGCGCCCAGCGGATTCGAGGGCGAGGGCTTCCCCGTGCGCCGCGCCCTGGCGGCGATCAAGCTCGAATACCTCGACCCGTTCGTGATGATGGACCAGATGGGCGAGATCGACTACGCCGCCGGCGAGCCCAAGGGCACGCCCTGGCATCCGCACCGCGGCTTCGAGACCGTCACGTACATGATCGACGGCGTCATGGAGCACCTCGACTCCAACGGCGGCGGCGGCACGATCAGCAACGGCGACACCCAGTGGATGACGGCCGCCTCCGGCATCCTGCACAAGGAGGCGCCGCCGGAGTGGCTCGTGCAGAAGGGCGGGCTGTTCCACGGCATCCAGCTCTGGGTCAACCTGCCGGGCGCCAAGAAGATGATCGCGCCGAAGTACCAGGACATCGGGCGGTCCAGCGTCGCGCTGCTGAGCAGCCACGACGGCGGCGCGCTGGTCCGGCTGATCGCCGGTGAGCTGGCCGGGAACACCGGTCCGGGCAGCACGCAGACGCCGATCACGCTGCTGCACGCCACCATCACCCCGGGCGCGCGACTGACCCTGCCCTGGCGCAAGGACTACAACGCCCTGGTGTACGCCCTCTCCGGCCGCGGCACGGTCGGCGCCGAGCGGCGTCCGCTGAACAGCGGGCAGCTCGCGGTCTTCGACGGCTTCGGCAACCGGCCGGGACTGACCACCCTGGGCGAGACCATCACGATCGAGGCCAAGGACACCCTCGACGTGATCGTGCTGGGCGGCGAGCCGATCGGTGAGCCGGTGGCCCACCACGGCCCGTTCGTCATGAACACCCGCGCCGAGCTGGTCCAGGCGTTCGAGGACTTCCAGGCGGGCCGCCTCGGCACGATCCCGGCCGAGCACGCCCACTCCTGACCGTCCTGCCGCGAAGGCCCGTGCGTCCCGCACGGGCCTTCGCTTTTTCTGGTAGACATTCATTGTGAAGGACGTACATAAATTTGACCAGGAGCCGGACGGCTCCCTCTTCGACCCACGGGCCAGGGCGGCCATGAGCGAGTTCGCCGGCGGCGGCGACACCGCGGCCTTCGAGGCGGCCGCCGCCGTGCGGACGGCGTACCAGGCGGTCGAGCGCATGCGCGCGCACGGCAGCGAGGGCCGCGGGCTCAGCTCGGGCGCGATGGACGTCCTGCTGCGCCTCGGCGCGGCGGGCGCCGGCGCCGGCATCAGCATCGGCGACCTGGCCCAGGCCGCCGGGGTCAGCTCGCGCAACGTGACCGGCCTGGTGGACACCCTGGAGCGTGACGGCCTGGCGCGGCGGGTCCAGGACAACCGCGACCGGCGCTCGGTGCTGGCCGTGATCACCGACGAGGGCCGGGCGTGGATCGAGGCGTTCCGCACGCCGTCGCAGATGGCGATGCGGGCGATGTTCCAGGGCTTCTCGGCCGCGGACCTGACCGCGCTGCGGCACCTGTGCCTGCGGCTGGCCGACAACGAGCAGCGGCTCGCGGCACACCTGGAGGGGCGATGACGGGCACCCGCGAGGTGGTCAGGGCCTACCACGAGGCCGGGCTCCGCGGCCGCGTGCCGGCCGCGGCGGCGATCAGGTGAGCGGCAGGGCGGCGGCGGTCTGGCGCCAGATTTTGCCGTCCCTGACGACCAGCGTCCCGAACGTGGTGACCCGGTTCCCGCCCACGGTCATGACCGCGTTGTAGAAGATCACGTCGTCCTCGACGCGCAGCGACGTGATCTCCTCCACCCGCGGCCCGGCCGCCAGGTAACCGGTGAACAGCTCACGGATCTCCGCGGTGCCCCGGGCCGCCCGGTCAAACCGGACCACCACCGCCTCGTCGTGGTACTGGGCGAGCAGCGCCGCCAGGTCGCCGTCGGCGATGGCGGCGAGCTGGCGGTCGAACACTTCCTGGGTCACTTCCTGGGTCACGGTGTGCCTTCCGGGGAGGGGCGCAGCAGGTCGTAGCCCACCTGCGCGGCGCCGTACAACAGCAGGAGCGGGAGCGCCGCCGCGACGGGCAGCGCCGAGGAGGCGAGGGCGAGCACGGCGGCGGCCAGCCGGACGGCACCCGCCCGGCGGTCGGCCGAGCACAGGTGCTGAAGGCCGAGCACGGCGAGGACCACGGCGGCCGGCACCCCGACGGCCCAGCTCGCCCCCGACGGGTGCATGATCGCGTGCTCGATCCCGATGCCGAAGGCCACCAGGCCCATCGACAGCGGCAGGTGCGAGTACACCCACACCTGCCCGGCCAGCTTGGTGCGCAGCACGACGGACTCGTCGACGTGGTCGAAGTACAACCACCAGAAGGCCATCGCGATGGCCACCCCGGCCAGCGCGACCAGCAGCACGGACGGGGTGACCTCGTGCCCCTTGAGCCCGGTGACCACGGCGGCGACCACCTCGCCGAGCACGATCACGACGAACAGCCCGAACCGCTCCGGCAGGTGCTCGCTCTGCGGCGGGAGCCGGCTCTGGTGGCCGCGGCTGAGCAGCGGGGTGGCCAGGTCGATCACCAGCGCCACTGCCCACAAGGCGTACCGCTGCGGCGGATCGACGGCGAGGGAGGCCAGCCAGATGACCGCGGCGACGCTGAACCCGGCCGCGTACCGCACGGTGAGCGGCCTGGCCTCGGGGACGTGCCGGCCGGCTCTGAGGTAGGCGACGACCAGCAGGATCCGGGCCGCGGCGTAGGAGATCGCGAACAGGGCCGAGCGTTGCTCGATGTCGCTGACGCTGGCCGCCATCGTGGCCACCGCGAGGATCTGCGGCAGCGCGAGCAGGCGGTGGCTGACGTCGTCGGTGTCGAACCGGTTGGCGTAGAAGACGTAACCCGCCCAGGACCACCAGACCGGCACGAACAGGCCGACGAAGGTGAGGACGCGACCGGCGTCGGCCCCGCCGGCGAGCACGTCGGCCAGCTCGGCGACCGCGACGACGAAGACGAGGTCGTAGAGTAGCTCCAGCCAGGTGGCCCGGCGGTGCACCTGCTCGAACAACCGTAAACGGGGCGGCTGCCACTGGCGGCTAGTCAACGCGGGACCTCCACAATATGTAATTGTGTAATTATGCACGCCTTTCGGCTAGTGCAGCGTCAGGCAGGCCACCCGAGGGCCCGCCTCGCCCGCGTGGGCGCCGCTCTTCTTCGTGGCCTTGGCGTGGATGACCAGCGACTTCGGCAGGGCGGCGGGGTCGAGGCTCCAGGGATGGCGGGCCGTCGAACGGCCCGCGCCCGACCCGTCGGTGGTGACGTCGAGCCAGATCTCGCTGGCCGGGTCGGCGTGGCCGGGGTTGTGCTGGTAGTGGCCGCCCGCGGCGTCGGGGTCGGCGCCGCAGGGCGCGGTGTGCAGGTGGGCGCCGTAGTGGTGGCGGGGCAGGAAGCCCTCCACGACCAGCGAGGTGCGGGTCTCGCCGCCGGTGGACTCGGCCGTGAGGCTGGCCTGCGCGCCCTCGGGGGCCAGGCGGCGGTCGTAGGCGATCGCCGCGGTGTCGCCGGAGGTGAACTCACCGCCGCCGCTCAGCTCGGGCACGCCCGGCGGGCTCGGCTTGGTGACCTCCTGGAGCGGCGCCGGCGGCCCGGCGCAGGCGGCGGCCGTGAACAGGACGAGCAGGAGTGCGGGCACTCGCATGAGGGACCCTCCGGGTGTGCTGGCGGAAGGCCCCTCACTCTAACGAGTAGCCGTACGGCTACACGCCGTGTTCGGTGAAACTCACTTCAGCGCCCCCGAGCTGAGCCCGGACTGGATCTGCCGCTGGAAGATGATGTAGACCACCATCACCGGCAGGATCGTCATGCTGAGCGCGGCGAACAGGCCCGGCCAGTCCGCCTCGTAGCCGGCCCTGGTGGAGATCCGGGCGATGCCGAGCGTGAGCGGCCACTTGTCCGGCGCGCCGCCCATGAGCGCCAGGGGCAGCAGGTACTGGTTCCACTGCCCCAGCACGTTGAAGATCGTGATGCTGACCAGGCCGGGCTTGGCCATCGGCACCATGATCTGGAAGAACGTCCTGGTGTGCGAGGCTCCGTCGATCAGCGCCGCCTCGGCGACCGCCTCGGGCAGGGTTCGGAAGAACGCGGCCAGGAAGAAGATCGTGAAGGGCAGCGAGTACGCGATGTAGACGATGATCAGGCCGATGTGCGAGTCGAGCAGCCCGAACTGCTTGACGACGAAGAACAGCGGCCCGAGCGCCAGGAAGATGGGGAAGGCGAGCCCGGCGACGAAGTAGTAGTAGATCAGCTTGCCGCCGAGGAACTTGTAGCGGGCCAGCACGTACGCCGCCATCGAGCCGAACAGCATCGTGCCCGCCGTGCCGAAGAACACGACGATCACCGTGTTGAGCATGTACTGCCCGACGTGCGCCTTGTCCCAGGCCCGGCCCCAGGCGTCCAGCCGCAGCGCCCCGGGGAGCTGCAGCGGGTCGCCGAAGATCTCGGTGTTGCTCTTGAACGAGGCCAGGAACGTCCACAACAGCGGCAGGATGATCAGCAGGGCCCAGACGGCCAGGGCGACATGGGAGAGCCCGCTCAGCACGCCGGGCCGCGGCCTGCCCGCTCCACGCGAAGCCATCAGAGCTCAACCCTTTCACGCCTGGTCGTGCGGAGCGTCAGCACGGCGAACGTCACGGTCAGGAAGAACAGCACCACGCCCATCGCCGAGGCGTAGCCGACCTTGTGGTAGTCGAAGGCGGTCTTGTAGATGGTGATGGGCAGGATGGTGGTGGCCCCGTCGGGCTCGCCCCGGTCGCCCGCCAGCACCTGGATCAGCGCGAAGCCGTCGAAGGCGGCGATCCCCAGGTAGATCCAGCCGACCTGGAGGGTGTCGCGCAGCAGCGGCAGCGTGATGGAGAAGAACAGCCGCACCCGGCCGGCCCCGTCGATCGAGGCGGCCTCGAAGTAGTCCTTGGGGATGGCGGCCATGCCCGCGGAGAACAGCACCACGTAGAAGCCGACCGCCTGCCAGACCATCACCGCGATGATCGACCAGAGCGCGAGGCCCGGCTCGGTGAGCCAGCCGATCGGCTCGGACAGCCCGAGCCTGGCCAGCGTGCCGTTGATCACACCGTCCTCGTCGGGACGGTAGATGGCCTGGAACAGCACGCCGACCACGGCCACGGCGAGGACCTGGGGGAAGAAGAACACCACCCGGTAGAAATTCGACCCCCACACCCCGCGCATTCCCGCGCCGCGGGTGCCGCCGCCGAGATTCAGCAGGAACGACAGGAACAAGGCGATGACGATCGTCAGGAGCGGCAGCACCAGCAGGAGAATTCCGTGATTGCGCAGGGCCTGCCAGAAATTGTCGTCCTCGAACAACCGGCCGAAATTGTCCAGCCCCACGTATCGGACGACCGAGCTGACGCCGTTCCAGCTCGTCAGCGAGAGCTGGAAAGCCTGCACATATGGGCTGATCACGAAGACCGTGTAAAGCGTGACCGGGACGGCCAGGAACCCGATGACGAATCCGTACTTGCGCAACCGCTCCATGTGCTCAGGCGCTCCGCGTCTGCTTGGTGACGGAGTCGTCCTTCTTGACGTCGTCGGCCTTCTTCTGCATGCGCTCGCAGAACTCGTCGGGGGTGATGCGGCCGGACATCAGGACGTTGGTCTGCTCCCAGCCGTAGTCGAACAGCTCCTTGTACCAGCCCTCGAACCGGGCGTCGGTGATGATGTTCTCGCCGGCCGCCTCCTGCGCCTTGGCGGCGCTGACCAGGCCGGGCGGGAACTCGGAGCTGTCGGCGGCGCCGGTCACCACCGTGAGGTTGTTGGTCTTCTTGGTGAAGCCCGCCGCGCCCTCCTTCGACAACATGATCCGCAGGTACTCCAGGCCGCCCTGCGGGTTCTTGCCCTTCGCCGCGACGACGAAGTTCTCGCCCACGCCGACCTGGATCGCGCCGTACGGCATCTTGTCGGAGGCGGTGACGTCGGGGATGGGGGCCAGGGCGTACTCGAAGTCGAGCGGGATGTCCTTGGTCATCTCGTTCTCCAGCCAGGAGCCGCACGGGTAGAACAGCACCTTGTTCTGCAGCTGCTTGACCTGGGTCTGGGTGTGGTCGAGGCCCAGGTACGCCTTGTCGCCGTACTTCTGCTGGACGTCCAGCCAGGCGGTGACCGCCTGCTTGACCGCCTCGCTCTTCCAGGCGTTGTCGACGAGGTTGTCGATGTCGATGATGACCTGGTTGCCGCCGATCTTGGCGGCCGTGTAGAGGACGTTCCAGAGCTGGTAGTACGGGCCCTTCTTGCCGGGATAGGCGAAGAGCACGACGCCTTCCTTCTTGGCCGTCTCGCCGAGCGCGGTGAACTCGGCCCAGGTCTTCGGCACGCTCCAGCCCTTGGCGGCGAACAGCTTGGCGTTGTACCACAGCGCCCGGTGGGAGACGGTGTAGTTGAGCACCAGGTCCTTGCCGTCGAGCTTGCCGTTCTGCAGCACGAGGGGCGTGATGGTGTCGCGGACCTTCTTGGACGGGTCGTCGAAGGAGGGCGCGTCGTAGAGCGGGGTCAGGTCGGCCAGGTGGCCCTCGGCGGCCAGCGCGGCCAGGTCGAGCGCCTCGGGGCCGGAGTTGTTGATCACGTCGGGCATGTCGTTGCCGACGATGCGCGGCCGGAGCTGGGTGCCGATCTGCTGGGTGGCGGTGTGCTTGACCGTGACGCCGGCGTGGGCCTTCTTGTACAGCTCTTCGTGCAGGTCCTTGGCGTAGGAGTCGCCGTAGCCGCCGCTGAAGATGACCACTTCGAGCGGCTTCTTGACGTCGACGCCGAAGGGGTTCTTGGGGTCCGCCGACGCCGCGATCGACGTGGCGGGCGCCGCCGAGGGCTGGTCGCCGCCACCGCCGCTGGTCGCGCAGGCGCTCAGCAGGCTCGCGCCGGGCCCGGCCACGAGCGCGGTCAGGCCGATGCGGCGGAGCAGCTGACGCCGAGTGATCTCGCCCGGGTGGGTCATGGGGGCTCCCGAAGAGGATTCAGTTAGGAAAGTTTCCTAAACGTTTGCCCGAACGTACGAACGCCCGCCGACACGCGTCAAGGGGGCGCAATCGAGACGTGACCTTGCCGTGATCCCTTGCCTAGAACGACGTTCTAGAAGCAGGGTGGGTCACATGATTATCGAGTACGCGGACCGGGTGTGGCGCGGCGAGTCTGACGACAGCATCGTGGACACCGGCATGGAGGGCAAGGGCGTTCAGACCGTGACGGAAGGCGTGGGCTGGTGGGCCGGGTTCGGCAACGCGATCGCCTTCGAGACCGAGGGCGAGCTGCTGCTCTTCGACACCGGCGGGCCGTGGGCCGCCGGACGCCTGCACGAGGACGTCCGCCGCTGGTCCCGGGCGCCGCTGACCACCGCGTTCTACTCACACGGGCACATCGACCACGTCTTCGGCACGGGACCCTTCGAGGAGTCGGGCCCTCGGGCCACGGTTTACGCCCATCAGGCGGTGATCGATCGGTTCGACCGCTACCTGCTGACAAATGGTTACAACACGGTGATCAACCAGCGGCAGTTCCAGAACACCCGCCTGCGCTGGCCCGCCGACTACCGGCGGCCCGACGTCACCTACACCGACGCGCTGACCGTACGGCGCGGCGGGCTGACCTTCGACCTGCTGCACGCCAAGGGCGAGACCGACGACGCCACCGTCGGCTACGTGCGCGAGCACCGGCTGCTGCTGCCCGGCGACCTGTTCATCTGGGTGACGCCCAACTGCGGCAACCCCCAGAAGGTGCAGCGTTACCCGCGTGAGTGGGTGCACGCGCTGCGCCGGATGGCGGCCCTCGACGCCGAGATCATGCTGCCCAGCCACGGCGCGCCCGTCTTCGGCGCCGACCGCGTGCGGCAGGCGCTGCTGGAGACGGCCGAATGGCTGGAGTCGATCATCACGCAGACGCTCGACCTGCTCAACGCGGGCGCCCGGCTCGACGAGATCGTGCATTCGGTGAAACCTTCCGAGCGCCATTCCGACCGACCCTATCTGCGGGCCCGCTATGATGAGCCGGAATTCGTCGTACGCAATCTCTGGCGCCTTTACGGCGGCTGGTACGACGGCAATCCGGCCAATCTCAAACCGGCCCCCGAGGCGGTGCTGGCCAAATCCGTAGTGGAACTCGCGGGCGGTCCGCACGCGCTCGCCGACGCGGCGCTCAAAGCCCTTTCCGAGGGCGACGAGCGGCTCGCCGGACATCTCGCGGAAATGGCCGCGCTGGCCGCTCCTGACGACTCGGGAGTACACCGGGTCAGGGCCCAGGTTTTCGCCGCCCGGGCGGCGAGTGAACAGTCATTGATGGCGAAGGGCATTTTCTCCTGGGCCGCCACGGAATCCTCGGCCCGGGCGGACCGGGGAACCCCGGCACCCCCCGAAGGCGCATAGGCGCCCGCGGGGCCGGTGCCGGGGTTCAACGACTCAGGGACCGGTCCAGCCGTCCTGTGGCCGGTCGGCCCGCGGAAGGGAGTCCTTGGGGACGTCGGCGGAGGCCACGGCGTCCACCCTGACCGTGTCCGAGGCGACCTTCATCACGCTGTCGACGATCCAGTCGTCCTTGACGTGCTCCGCGGCCACGTCGTAACCGCTGCCGCTGCCGTCGGGGTTCTGCCACATCACCACGTACTCGATCTTGAGGCCGCGGCGCGACAGCTCGGCCCTGGCGTGCGAGACGGGCTTGCCCACGAGCTTGACGCCGGCCACGCCGTCGGCGGCCACACCCACCGTGCTCGGCGCCATCGCGGCATACCGCTCGCCTGGCTCGGCCGGGCGGCCGATCCCGATGACGACCTTGCCCTTGTACCCGGTCGGCATGGAGATCGTGCCGCACCACACCGACGCGCAATTCTCGACGCCGCGAACGGTCACGCCGGTCCCCGGCGGGAAGTTCCCTGGGGTGGCGGGGCCGAACAGCATGCCCGCGTACTCGGGCGCGACCGGGATCTTCTTCACCGTGGCGTCCAGGCCGACGGCCCTGAACGCCTCGGTGTAGGCCGCCGCCTCCGCCTCGGGGTCGGTGATGACGACGTCGATGTAGTCGTCGCCGGTCTTGACGGTGACGGCGGCGTTGGCGTACTCGGTGACCGGGCCGAAGATCGGCAGCGTGACGGCGAGCACGGCGGCCAGCCCGGCCGCCACCGCCCCCAGCAGGAACATCTTGCGCGGCGCCCTGCGGCGCGGGCGCATGACGGGCTCGCGCTCCCCGGCGGTGATCGGCTCGGACGTGATCGACTTCATGAGCGTCCGCGCCCCCGCGCCGGACGCCTGCCCGGCGGGCACGCCCGCCAGCTCCTCGTCGCGCACCCGGGCGAGATCGGCGATGTTCACAACGGACTCCTTGTCGTGCCCGCTTGCGGGATCTGGGACGTTCACAACGGGCTCCCTTCGAGGGCGACGGCCTGTGTGCGCTCGACCCCGGCCTCGGTCAGGCGGCGGGCGAAGCGCCGGCGGGCCCGGTACAGGCGGACCCGTACGGCGTTGCGGGTGATGCCGAGGGCGGTGGCGATCTGGCCCGTGTCCAGCTTCTCCCAGGCGACCAGGGCGAGCAGCTCCCGGTCGTCGTCGGAGAGCGTCTTGAACGCCCGGGCCAGCGGCGACAGGTCCTCGACGGTCGGCCCGGCGACCACAGGCGCGGCGGCCAGTTCCGCGCGTAACGCCTCGGTGCGCCGCTCGTGGCGGCGTTCACCGCGCCGGTGGTTGGCCAGCACCTTCCTGGCCACGCCGTACAGCCAGAGCCGGGACTCCTCTCCGCTCGGCACCTCCTCGATGCGCCGCCACGCGATCATGAACGTCTCGGCCACCACGTCGGCCGCGTCGTCGGGGTCGGGGCAGCGGCGCAGCGCGTAGCCGAGCAGGGGTCTGTAGGAGAATGCATAGATCTCCTCGAACCGGCTCTCGGGATCGGCTCCCATCCGGTCTCCTTACGTGAGCATCAACAACACTCACCCCATGTCCGGATTTTTGGCAGCATTACAGCTCTTGGCGAGAGGAGTCGGTTTTGACGGTGAATCGCATCGTAGGCGTCGGCGTGCTGCTCACGGACCTGGACGGGCGCGTGCTGCTCGGCGAGCGGGTGAAGGCGGGCGAGCCCCTGTCGTGGTGCCTGCCCGGCGGGGCGGTGGAGCCTGGCGAGACCTTCGAGGCGGCAGCCGTCCGCGAACTGGCCGAGGAGACCGGCATCCGCGACGCCGGGCCGCCGGTCGTCACCGGCGTGGCCCTGGACCACCCGGAGGGAGCCGTACGGGTGACGGCGGCGGTCGCCATGCTCCGGGGCGCCGACGCTCCGGCGGTGACCGAGCCGCACGTCTTCCGTTCATGGCAGTGGTTCCCGTACGACGAGCTGCCGTCCCCGCTGTTCCCGGCGACCGCCCTCGTCCTGGCCGTCCCGGCCTCCGGCTCCGGTTCCCGCGACGGGCTCTACAGGATCACGCCGCCGCCCGTCGCCCGGCCGTGATCCCGGTCGTCAGGAGAAGACCTGCTGGAGAGATCGTCCGGCGTTCGCGCGGACGGTCCAGGCCACGAGGTGGTCGACCTCGGTGCAGGCATCGATCCGCTCACGGACGTCGTCAGGCACCTCGATCCCACGCTCGGTCAGCAGGCACTTGAGCACACATTTCATGCCGGCCAGCCGAGCGTGATCATCGTATTCCTCCTTGTAGTTCTCTCCGTAGCCCTCCTTGTAGCCCGCCATGAAGGCCAGCAAGCCGAGCATCCATTCGGGCGCCCAGTCAGCCACCGTGCGGCGCTGCTTGTACGCCTCGCGAACGGAAGGCCGGTACACCGGCCAGTTGATGGACGTCATGGTCTCCTCTCGAACGCCGATTGCCGTGAACGGGGTCGCACCGAGACTGATCATGTGCCCTCAACCGGCCTCCGGCTGTCCGGCACGTCGCCACGCCTCGGCACCCCGTCATCCCGAGCACAGTCAAGATCTGCTGCTGAACCAGCAGACAGGACGATCAGAACCTGGACCGGGTGCACCTGAGTACCCGGCGCCAAGTGCGTCAGCCGTCCGAATCGTCGAACAGGTCGCGGGCGGACTGAACACTGCTCGCGCGAACGGTCCAGTGCATGAGCAGGTCGACGTCGGTACAGGCGTCGACGCGCGCGCGAACGTCCTCGGGGACATCGATGCCACGCGCGTCCAGCAGATACAGCACGATTCTCCGTGCGGTCTCGTGACTGCCCTCCGCGTGGCCCTCTGCGTGGCCCACTGCGTGGCCCCTGCCGAAGTGTTGGTGGGCGAAGCGGGTGTGGCCTGGCCAGTCGGTGGACGCCATGATCTCCTCCAAGATGAGTTTGACCTCGGGTGCGGACATACTGCACGCGTATTCACTGTACTTCGGAGCGTGATCGCCGACGGTTTCCGCCAGCGCCGCCGCGAACGCCTCGATGACCTTCCGCTCACGCCCGTGGATCATGACGGACATGACCGCGAGTTCGAGGTGGGCGGCGGCCTCTTGCGGGTCGGTGATCGCCGGTACGTCGTCGGGGCCCAGCACGTACGCCTGGAGGCGGTAGCCGGTAAGCCCGGTGTCGATCGGCTGGGAGTAGTAGGCGGCGGCTCCCCGGTCTGGACAGACGACCAGGACTGTCACGTCGCAGCGCAGCATCAGCCACTGCGCGGCGGCGTAACGGGCCAGTTGCCGGGGGTCTTTGGACTTGTCCTGCTGGATCTCCACGATGATGGCGTGCGCGGGGCTCTGCGGCGGGCCGAGCACGATGCCGAGGTCCGGCTCGATGTCGTCGGAAGGCCGGGTGTTGAACAGGCGGTCCTCCTGCCGGACCAGCGAGGTGGAGGGCAGGTCGACGCCCATCAGGTCACGCAGGATCTCCACCGCCACTTGAGGCCGGTCGGCGAACATCTGTCTGAGAGCGTCATGTCGGGGGGACGGCATGACACTTATTGTCACACGGCGAGCGCGTAGTGTGACCATCGTCCAGAGCGGAGCGCTCGTCGCGGGGCTGCGAGCCGGATGCGACGCTACTGGGGGTGGGGAAGCACGCGGCCGAAGGGACACCACGGGAGCGCCTCAGAGCCCAGAGAGCCGTTCGCAGCGGGACTCCCAAGGCTCACCTCTGGTGACCCACCATGGGAGCCGAAAGCGCCGTTCGCGGCGAGGGGGCGGGGTCCCGCACGCCCAGCCGGTGACCGGGCGACGGGTGGGCCGTTCGGGTGAGGGTCAGCTGAAGTGGGTGCGGGTTTCGGTGAAGGCTTGGTCGGTGGCTTCCAGGGCGCGGGCCACGTCCTCGTCCGTCAGGGCCGCCGACATGAACCAGTTGTGCCACGGGTGCAGGTACACCCCGTGCCGCAGGCAGGCGTCGCTCCAGTACAGGGCGGTGGACAGGTCGGCGTCGCCGTCGAAGCTGAGCCACGGGATGGTCACCGGGCCGGTCTGGTTCACGACGAAGCCATGGGACTTGGCCTGGGCGTACAGGCCCTCCCTGAGCTGGGTGCCGGCGCGCTCCATGGCGGCGATGCCGTCCGTGTCGCGCAGGGTCTCGATGGTGGCCTTGGCGGCGGCCATCGCCACGGCCGAGAACCAGAAGGAGCCGGTCGTGTAGAGGGTCTGGGCGGCGCCGCGCAGGGCGTCGGTGCCGGTGACGGCGGCGATCGGGTAGCCGTTGGCCATGGCCTTGGACCAGGCGGTCAGGTCGGGACGCACCCCGTACGGCTCCCACGACCCCCGCAGGTCGATCCGGAACCCGGCCCGCACGTCGTCGATCACCAGGGCCGCCCCGATGCGGTCGGCCAGGGCGCGGGCGCCGCGCGCGAAGGCGGGTTCGACCAGCTCCTGGTCCTCGAAGGAGTCGTGCTTGAAGGGGGTGCAGATGATCGCCGCGACGTCGCCCTCGACGGTGGCGGCGGCGGCCTCCAGGGACTCCAGCGAGTTGTAGGTGAACTCGACCAGGTCGGCGCGCTCGTTCGGGGTGGTGCCGGCGGTCGAGGGCGTGCACCAGGGGTCGGCGCCGTGGTACGCGCCGTGCGCCATCAGCACCTTCGTGCGCCCGGTGGCGGCGCGGGCGACCATGAGCGCCTGGGTGGTGGCGTCGGTGCCGTTCTTGGAGAACATCGCCCAGTCGGCGCTCGGCACGGTGTCGACCAGCAGCTCGGCCAGCTCCACCATGATCGGCCCCGGGCCGTTGAGGCAGTCGCCGAGCGCGAGCTGGCGCGCGGCGGCCTCCTCCACGCGCGGGTGCCGGTGCCCGAGCACGACCGGTCCCCAGCTGCACATGAGGTCGATGTACTCGCGTCCGTCCACGTCCCACTGGCGGCAGCCCTCGCCGCGCTGGAAGAACTGGGGGTAGCCGGGCGCGAAGATGGCCGCGTTGAGGTGCCCGTACATGCCGCCGGGGACGACCTTCAGCGCGCGCTCGCGGAGTTCGGCGTCAGTCATGCGAGAGTCCTTAGGGTGGATTCGAGGTCGGTGAGGCCGGCGTCGGAGCCGAGCCCGGTGGCCACGCGGGCCGCCGCGGCGGTGCCCCAGCGGGCGGCCTCGACGACGTCGCGGCCGTGCAGCAGGCCGGTCAGGAAGCCGGCGCAGTATGCGTCGCCGCACCCGGTCGTGTCGGTGACCTCCGTCTCCAGCGCCGGCACCCGCTCGGGCCCGCCGCCGGAGGTCAGCACGAGGCTGCCGGCCGCGCCGAGGGTGACCAGCACGCCCTTGGGGCCGTCGGCGAGCAGGGTCGCGGCGGCGGTGGCCACGTCGGGGTCGCCGGTCATGAGCAGCGCCTGCGACTCGTTGGGCAGCACGTAGTCCACGTGGGGCAGGAACGCGCGGGCCATCGCCAGCAGGTCGGGCAGCTCCGACAGCAGGTCCATCGTGACGATCGCGCCGCCCGCGCGCGCCTCGTCGAGGAGGGCGAAGAAGGCGGGGTCGCCCAGGCCGAAGGTGACGTCCATGCCGCCCAGGTGGATCGCCCTGGCGCGGCGCAGGACGTCGGGGTCCAGGTCGGCGAGGGTGACGCCGAGGTTGGCGCCGGGCACGTGGAAGCTGGGCCGGCCGCCGTCGGGGCGGATGGGCAGGATCGAGGCGGCGGTCTGCTCGCCGGCCCTGCGGACCAGGCGGGAGGCGTCCACACCGCGCTTGGTGAGGACGGCCACCAGGAAGTCGCCGAGCTCGTCGTCCCCGATCGCGCCCATGGTGATCACGTCGTTGCCGAGTTTGACCAGGTCCACGGCCGTTCCGGCGGCGGCGCCGGCGGCGGTGAGGCGGATCTGCTCGACGAGTACGGTGTCCTGGCCCTCGGGGATGTGCTCGACGGGCCTGGCGAGGATGTCGACGATGTGCACGCCGACAGTGGCGACGGTCATGGACTAAATAGACAGACGTCCGAATAAAAAGTCAATATGGTGGGAGTCGCCGCGAGAAGAGGGGGATCCCGATGCCGAAGATCGTCGATCACGATGAGCGCAGGGCCGAGGTCCTGTCGGCGGCCCGCAGGGTGATCGTCAGGGACGGCATCGACGCCGCCACCACCAGGGCCATCGCCAAGGAGGCCGGCTACTCCAACGGCGTGCTCGCGCACTACTTCGCCGACAAGGACGAGATCCTGCTCTCGGCGCTGAGCCAGTCGCACCAGCGCATCAGGGAGCGGCTGACGCGCAAGGTCGAGGGCGTCACGGGCCTGGCCGCCCTGCGCGAGCTGCTGCTGGACAACCTGCCGCTGGACGCCGAGCGCACCCAGGAGAGCCGGCTGGAGGTCAGCTTCTGGAGCCGCAGCCTGGCCTCGGACCGGCTGGCGGAGGTCCAGCGGGCCGAGGCCGACGAGCTGCGCGGGGCCGTACGGGAGCTGCTGGGCCAGGCCCGCGCGGCCGGCGAGGTGCGCGCGGACGGCAGCCTCGACGACCTCGCCGAGCACCTGCTCGCCCTGGTCGACGGCCTTAGCCTGCACCTGCTCCTCTACCCGGGCCGGCTCACCCGCGTCGACCTCGAACGGCTCATGCTCCAGGCACTCGACCGCCTCTGACAACGGCAGCCGCTGGAAGTATTTCGGACGACCGACTACTGTGCCCACCCATGAGCCTCCGCGAGCAGTTGTGCGAGTACGGCAGGCGCGCCGTCGAGCTGGGCCTGGTCATCGGCACCTCGGGCAACCTGAGCGTGCGCCGGGGCGACCAGGTGGCGGTCACCCCGTCCGGTGTGGCGCTCGACCGGCTGACCCCGGAGGCGTGCCCGATCGTGGACCTGGAGGGCCACCTGGTCGAGGGCGAGCTGCAGCCGTCGTCGGAGACCCCCATGCACCTGGCCGTCTACCAGGCGACGGGCACCCAGGCGATCGTGCACACGCATTCGGTGTTCGGGACGGTCGTGGCCACGACGATGACCGAGCTGCCGCCGGTCCACTACAACGCGCTGCTGCTGGGCGGCGTGGTCAAGGTCGCCGAGTACGCCACCTACGGCACGCCCGAGCTGGCCGCCAACGTGCGGGCGGCGCTGGCGGGCAAGCAGGCCGCCCTGATGGCCAACCACGGCGGGGTGACCATCGGGGCGACGATGGAGCAGGCGTTCGAGGCCACCCGCCTGCTGGAGTGGCTGTGCGAGGTGTACGTGCGCGGGCTGGCCGTGGGCAGGCCGGCGGTCCTGACCGACGAGCAGCTCGCCGCCGTCGTGGACCGCGCGGCCAACCCGCCGGCGTTCCCGCGCCGCCCGAGCTAGCCCGGGAGCCCGGAAAGCGCGAGCGGGCCGGTCAGGCCAGCGCGGCCTGTTCGGCCAGGCCCAGCGGCAGGCCGCCGGAGCCGGCGATCCGGTCGTGGAACTCCCGCAGCGACCCGGTGAACGACTCCCGGATGCGGTCGATCTCGATGGCCCCCGTCAGGTACGACGGCGCCTGCGTCGGCCAGGCGCAGTAGCGGTTCACCTCGCCCCGGGCGGTGCCGGGCGACAGCGACGCCTTGGTGGCCATGAACGTCTCGGCCTCCTCGATCGACATGTCCTCGCAGTGCAGCGCGGTGTCCACGATGATCCGGGCGGCGCGGAAGAGGCGGAAGTCCAGGTGGGCCAGCTCGGTGGCGGGGGTGTCGAAGTAGCCCTGCTCGTGCAGCACCTTCTCGACGTACAGGGCCCAGCCCTCGGTGAAGTACGGCGTCCTGAAGACCTTGCGGACGGTACGCGGGTTGTCGGCCATGTACGACAGGTGCCAGTGATGCCCGGGATATGCCTCGTGCACGGCGATCGAGGGCATCTGGGCGCGCGCGTTGGTGCGCAGGCGCTGGCGCACCTGCTCCTCGGTGAAGTCGTCGGGGGTGTAGGGGACGAAGAAGATGCCCGTGCGCGAGCTGCTGAGCGGCGGCGGCGCCAGGTAGTGGGCGACGTACAGCACCGGGCGGGCGTACTCGGCCGAGGGCAGGACCTCGCACTCCTCCCCCTCGGGGAAGGTGACCAGCCCGCGCTCGCGGACGAACTCGCGGGCCCGCCGGGTCTCGGCCTCGTACTCGGCCCGCATGTCAGCCAGGGTCGGCGGGTGGTCGTCCATGAGGGACTCCATGGCGGCCCGCCAGTCCTCGGCGCCGGTCATGCCGAGGGCGACCCGGCGCATCCGGGCGTCCAGGTCGGCCCAGGCGGCCCTGCCCTTCTGGTGCAGCTCGGCGGCGCCGTACGTGAGCATCTCGCGCTCGCGCAGCAGGGTGGAGTAGAGCTTCTCCCCCATCCGCCAGGTGCCGCCGCACTGGAAGCCTTCGAGGAAGGACACCAGCGCGTCGAACGCGTCGGCGGCGGGTCCGGCGGCCTCGGCCAGCCGGGCGCGCAGCGTCTCGTCGCCGACCATCGCGGGGAGCGTGCGGGTGAGGAAGTTGCGGCCGGTACGGGCCTGGTTGAGCCCGCGCGTGACCAGCAGCGGCGCGGCGAGGTCGGGGTCCAGGTTGGCCTGGCAGGCGGCCAGCACGCCGGGCACCTCGGCCAGGCGGGAGATCGCGGCGGCGACCAGTTCGGGCTCCGGCTTGAGCCGCTGCTGGAAGGCGTTGAACAGCGACCCGAAGACGGCCGAGAGGTACAGGCCAGGGTTGCGCCGCCACTCGGGCCAGGATTCGAGCGCGACCGAGCCCCTCAGCTGGGACAGGACCAGGTCTCTGTCGATGGCGTCGTCGAGCGAGTCGGCCGGGGCGTCGGAGAGGCGGTCGATCCAGCGGAGCTCTTCCCGGGCTCTGTTCTCCCAGGCGGAGGCGGTGAAATCGCCGAGGGTGTGGTCGTAGCCGTCGGCTCCCAATTGGCTGGCGACGACGGGACGGTCGGAAAAGTACCAGTTGAGAAACTCGTCCACCTACGCACCATATCCTGACGTTCATGCCCCTGCAGATCACTGGCGCGCTAGGCGACCCCGACCTCATCCGGCTCCCCTGGGACGTCCCGCTGGCCGACTGGCCCAAGCATCATCTGGTCGATCTGCCGCGCGGCATCTCCCGCCACGTCGTGCGGTTCGCCCGGCTCTCCGGCAAGGTCTACGCGATCAAGGAGATCAGCGAGCGGTACGCCAGGCGCGAGTACCAGCTCCTGTGGGACCTGGCCAGGCTGGACGCCCCGGCCGTCGAGCCCGTGGCGTACGTGACCGGCCGCGACGAGGGCCTGGACGCCGCGCTGATCACCCGGCACCTGCAGTTCTCGCTCCCCTACCGGGCCGTGATGTCCGGCACCCTGCGCCCCGACACGCTCACCCGCCTGCTCGACGCGCTCGCCGTGCTGCTGGTGCGCCTGCACCTGAACGGCTTCTACTGGGGCGACTGCTCGCTGTCCAACACGCTCTTCCGCCGGGACGCCGGCGCCTTCGCGGCCTACCTGGTGGACGCCGAGACCGGCGAGATGCACCCGATGATCAGCGAGGGCCAGCGGCTGACCGACATCGACGTCGCCCACACCAACATCTTCGGCGAGATGCTCGACCTGGAGGCCGGCGGGCTGCTGCACCCGTCGATCGACCCCATGGAGACCGCCGAGGACATCGTCACCCGCTACCACCGCCTGTGGGCCGAGATCACCGACAGCGAGATCATCGACGAGGTCGACTGGCACCGCGTGGAGCAGCGCATCCGCCGCCTGAACCTGCTCGGCTTCGACGTCGCCGAGATGATGGTGCGGCGCAAGGTCGGCACCGGCCGCCTGATCGTCCGGCCGAAGGTGGTGGACGCCGGCCACCACCAGCGCCGGCTGATCAGGCTGACCGGGCTCGACGTGGAGGAGAACCAGGCGCGGCGGCTGCTCAACGACCTGGACGGCTACCGGGTCGCCAAGGGCCTGCGCCACGAGGACGAGGCCATCGTCGCCCACCGCTGGCTCGCCGAGGTGTTCCACCCGACGGTCGACGGCATCCCCGCCGAGCTGCGCGGCAAGCTGGAGCCCGCGCAGCTCTTCCACGAGATTCTCGACCACCGCTGGTACCTGTCGGAGACGGCGGGCGGCGACGTCGGGCTGGCCACGGCGGTGAAGTCGTACGTGGACAACGTGCTGGTGCACAAGCCCGACGAGAAGGCGCTGCTGCCCGACGACCCGGACGAGGACGATCAGTAGGCGACCGTGATGCGGGTGCGCGGGTGGGCGTGCTCCTCCAGCTCGTCGGCGATCGCCACCGCGTAGTCCTCGGCGGTGATGAAGCTGCGGCCGTCGGCGTCGCTGAGCAGGTCGTCGCGGCCGATCCGGTAGACGCCGGTGCGCTCGCCGGGCGCGATCTCGGCGGCCGGTGAGACGTAGGTCCAGTCGAGGTCGGTCACCTCCCGGTAGAGCCCGAGCGCGGCCCGCGCGGCCTTGGCCTCCTTCTTGTAGATCTCCGGGAAGCCGGGCGTGTCGACCAGGTCGACGTCCGGGCCGGCCTTGAGGCTGCCCGCGCCGCCCACGACCAGCACCCGGCTCACCCCGGCGGCGCGCAGGCCGTCGATGAGGGCGCGGTTGGCGGCCAGGAACGGCGGCTCGGGCTCGGTGCCGTCACGCGGCGGGGCGATGGCGCAGACGACGGCGTCGTAGCCCTCGGCGAGCGTGGCGGCGTCGTGGATGTCGCCCTTGACGGGACCGCGGCGGCTGACGCCGGTGACGTCGTGGCCGCGGCCGGTGAGTTCGGTGACGATGCGCTGACCGATCATTCCGGTCGCGCCGAACACGAGGATCTTCATGACAAGCACAGTATCCAATGGATACTGGTTACTTCATCGTGCTATAAGTACCTTATGGATACTGGTGATGCCTTCGACCCGAACTGCCCGACTCGGCTGGTCCTCGACCGGATCGGCGACAAGTGGTCGGTGCTGGTGCTGCTCAGCCTCAGCGACGGGCCGATGCGCTTCACCGTGCTGCGCGGGCGGATCGGCGGGGTGACGCCGAAGGTGCTCACGCAGACGCTGCGGGCCATGGAGCTGGACGGGCTGATTACCCGCGAGGTCTTCGCCGAGGTGCCGCCGCGGGTGGAGTACGCGCTGACCGACCTGGGCCGCTCGCTGCACGCGCCGATCTCGGTGGTCGCGCGGTGGGCCGAGGAGAACGTGCACGAAATGCTCCGCCATCGTGAAAAAACCTCGTGAATTAATCATATTTCCGCACGAGTGATGCTTTTCTTCGTCCTGGCCGTATAAAAACGTATCCCTCGGTAAATCGCCTGCCTTCTGGTCTCTTGTGGCCCCCTACGCTTTCCCCGTCCCACGACGGAGGGAGGCTCGCGGTGCTGGGAGTGGACACCTGCCTGGCGGAGGTCATGTCGATACCGGGCGCGCTCGACGCCATGCTGGTCGACGGCACGAGCGGCATGGCGGTCGCCTTCAGCAGCGCGTCCGGCGTGGACGCCGACAGGTCCGCCGCGGCGCTGACCGAGGCGCTGCGCGCCACGACCGACGGGCTGACCCGGACGTGTCCCGGCGAGATCGTGCGCATCGACGACATGCTCGTCACCACCGACCGGGGGCACCACCTGCTCCGGCTGCTGGAGACGGTCTTCGAGGGGCCGCTGGTCATCTACGTCCGCCTCGACCCGGAACGGTCGAACCTGGCCCTGGCCCGGTACCGCCTGCGGGCCATCTCCGACCTGCTGACCACCTGAGCCATGGCCGCGCTCGACTCACTCCTCGCCGGACTTGCCCGCGAACGCGCGACGGGGGCGCTCCGCGTGGGCCGGAACGGCACGATCTACCTGTCGGACGGGCGCGTGACGTACATGGAGTGCGCCCAGACGCCGGGCGTCGAGCGGCTGTTCGCGGCCAGGGGGCGGGTGCCGGAGTCGGCCCTGCGCGCCCTGCAGGCCGACGGCGGCCGCGCCCGGCTGCTCCAGGAGGGTCCGGTCACCCTGGCCGAGCTCCAGTACGCCGTGCTCGGCGTGGTCCAGGACGCCGCCTTCTTCCTGCTGCCGGTGACGGGCGTGCGACCGAAGTTCCGGCCCGGCGAGGAGCACTGGCTGGGCGGGCAGTGGTTCTTCGACGTCCAGGAGCTGGTGCGGGAGTCCGCCCGCCGCCGGGAGCAGCTGGCCGGCATCTGGCCCTCGCCGGAGGTGGACACCCAGCCCGTGCGGCCGGTCCCGCGCCTGCCCGGGCATGGCGTGGCGCTCAGCCAGGTGCAGTGGGAGGTCGTCGTACGGGCCGACCACAAGGCGACCCCGCTGGAGCTGGCCCGGCACCTGGGCCGGTCGGGCTACTCGGTGCTGGTGGCCGTCAGGAGGCTGGCCGCCGCCGGCCTCCTCGTCCCGCCGGACCCGGTACGGCCCGCGCAACGCCGTCCGGACGACGGGGAGGCGCTGCCCAGGCGGGTGCCCGGCGCGGTGGCGGTTCCCGCCGGGAACGGGCGGGCGGGGGCCGCCGGGCCGGTGCCGACGGGCGACCCGACCGATCTGACGCTGCTGCTGCGGCTGAAGAAGGCGCTGGAGGAGATGCCGTGAGGTTCCCCTCACGACGCAGGAGGAGGCCACCCGTGGAGCTACGGCAAGAGGTCCTGGCGGAGATGGAGCTCCTGCGCGGCCGCACGCCGGACGTCACCGGCAGCGTCGCGTGCACCGTCGACGGCCTGCGGATCGCCTGCGACCTGCAAGGGGACACCGGCGAGCAGGTGGCGGCGCTGTCGGCGGCGCTGCTCGCGATGAGCGGCCGGATGCTGACCATGGCGGGCCGCGGGACGTTCGAGGAGACCCTCGTGTCCGGCACCGCCGGGTTCGTGGCCTTCTACGCCGCGGGCCCCACGATCGTCCTCACGGTTCTGGCGGGACCCGGCGCCAACGTCGGGCTCCTCCGGCTGGAGGGCAGGAAGACGGCGGCCTCCGTGGCCGCCGTGGCACGCAAGCACTGACCATCCCCACCGAAGCGGAGGAAAGCATGGCAGGCATGGACGTCTCCCTCAAAGAGATGATGAGCATCGACGGCACGATCGGGGCGGCGATCGTCGACCACGGCAGCGGCATGGCGCTCGGCACGCTCGGCGGCTCGAAGGAGCTGGACCTGCAGGTCGCGGCGGCGGGCAACACCGAGGTCATCAAGGCCAAACTGCGCACGATGGACTCGCTGGGCCTCAAGGACGGCATCGAGGACATCCTGATCACGCTGACCGCCCAGTACCACATCATCCGCCCGCTGACCGGCCGCAGCGGCAAGGGCCTGTTCCTCTACCTCGCCCTCGACCGCAACCGGGCCAACCTGGCCCTGGCCCGGCACATGCTCAAGGTCATCGAGGAGAAGCTGGAGCTCTGACCGGCCCGCGCAGGGAGGCTCCGCGGCGGGTCACGCGGCGGGCTCGGGCCGGGCGGGCTCGGGCCGGGCGGGCGTCGCGGAGCCGGTGTGGGCGGTGATCTCGGCGACGATCGCGGGCCACAGGGCGCGGGGCAGGTCGTGGCCCATGCCGGGGTAGGTGACCAGGCGGGCGCCCGGGATGGCGGCGGCCGTGGCCCGCCCGCCGGCGAGCGGCACGAGCTGGTCGTCCTCGCCGTGGATGACCAGCGCGGGCACCTTCAGCCCGCCCAGCGCGGACGTGCGGTCGCCGGAGGCCATGATGGCGGCGAGCTGGCGGGCCGTGCCGGCCGGGTCGTGGCAGCGGTCGAAGGCGAGCCCGGCCAGCCTGGTGACGCGTTCGCGGTCCAGCTCCCAGCCGGGGGACCCGAGCACGGCCCAGGTCGTCAACGCGCCGGCGACGACCCCCTCGCGGTCGGTCGCGGGCTTGGCGAAGAGCACCGCGGCGGCCGCCTCGGTCGGCGGGGCCGCCTGCGGGCCGGGCGTGGACATGATCGAGGTCAGGCTCAGCACGCGGGCGGGGTGCCGGATGGCCAGCGCCTGGGCGATCATCCCGCCCATCGAGGCGCCGACGACGTGCGCGGCGGGCAGGCCCAGGACGTCCATGAGCCCGGCGCTGTCGTCGGCCAGGTCGTCCAGCACGTACGGCGAGGGCGCGCCCCATGCGGGCACGCCCTCGTCGTGGAGATGGGTGGACAGGCCCGCGTCGCGGTTGTCGAACCTGACGACGTGGTGGCCCTGCTCGGCCAGGAGTTCGCAGAACTCGTCGTCCCAGTGGATGAGCTGGGCGCCGAGTCCCATGATGAGCAGCAGGGGCCTGCCCGTGGGTGAGCCGAAGCTCTCGTAGGCGATCTCGATGCCGTTGGCGGCTGCGCGCTGGATCACAGCGACCAGAATGTCATTCTGGTCGCGAGGCGTAAAGAGCGGTCTGTCCGGAGATCAGTCGTTGAGCAGCTTGCGCAGGCGCTCGCCGCCGAGCACCACGCCGCCGCCGGCCAGCACGAGCACGCCGGCCATGACGGTGCCGCCCATCGCGACGGTCTTCCCGACCTGGCCGCCGGCGGAACCGGCCGCGTCCTCGGCGGGCTTGTCGGCCAGCACCTTGGGAGGCTCGGCCGGGTTGTCGTCGAACCTGCCCCACGCGCCGGTGGAGAAGGCCACGGGGTAGTTCTTCTTGCCCTTGCCGTCGCCCCACTTGGTGATGACGTAATCGATCTTGATGTGGCCCTGGCCGCCGTTGCCGTCCACGCCGAGCGTGTCGGGGTTGAAGGTGCCGCCGGTCAGCTCGGCGAAGGTCTTGGCGTCGAGGTCGAGCATGACGCCACGGCTGGAGGGCTCGCCGGGGCCGCGGTCGCCCACGAAGAACGGCATCTTCTTGCCGTTGTAGGTCACGTAACCCTCGGTCATGAGGGGCCAGCTCGGGCTGGCGGCCAGGCCCTTCTGCATGGGCTTGCCGCTGGCGGGGAGGCCGGTGTCGCCGGCCCGGCCGGAGGAGTCGTCCCAGAAGTAGGAGGCCTTCGTGGAACCCTTGAGCAGGATCTTCTGGTCGTCGCCGGTGTCGGCGTGGGCGCCGGTGGCGGAGATCGTCAGCGCGCCCATGGCGGACACGGACAGCAGGGCGAGAGAGCGCAGGCCAAATCGAGACATGAAGCAGTGAAGTCCTTCGCGAGGGGACAGGGGGAACGCGCGTGACTACGGTGCGTAACCGGGCAGAGCGCCGAAAAGGTGGTTACGCGGCGCGTGGGGGAAGTCAGGGAAGAGACCGCTCAGCAGGCGGTCGTCACTACACTGTCCGGGGGTACGACGAGGTGGTACATGCGTGAAGTCCTCTCCATCTCGCCTACCGGGTTAGCTGACGGGTTCGGGCGTGGAGATGCCCTACCGGCACATGGCCGGATTCACCCCAATGAGATGGGTCCCCGGTTCCCGACAAGTCGGGATTCGGCGCCAGCTGTCGTCCCTCTCCTGGTAGGGACTACGCCACCAGCTGGTAATTGGTTAAGACGGTACCCAGAGATTCGGACAAATACAAACGAATCGTCATGAACCGGGTAAAGATCTACCTATCGAGGTAAAGAGAAAGGGGGCACGGCATGCCGTACCCCCTGCTAAATCGGGCCTTTCAGCCGCCGCTCTTGCGCCTGAAGGATCTTTTACTCGCTGCCGGACCGTGCGCCCCGTGGATCTTCGACGGGTCCACGCCCCTGCCACCCGCGGCCGAGTCGGCCTGCTGCCCGCGCTTGCGTTCCAACGCCTCGCGGAACTTGCGCTTCATCTCGTCCTCGGGAGTCTCGCTGACTTCCGGCTCCGGTGTTTCCGCCATGAGGACCTCCTGGTTCTGGGGACATCCACAGCTTCGCACGACGTCGCTTACGACGCGAAACCGGCCTCCACTCTGCTTTCCGCCGCGGGCGCCTGCTCCAGCCGCCTGCCGGGCATCATGACCAGCGCGACCAGGGCGATCACCGCGCCCGCCACGCCCAGCGACGGGATGACCACGGCCGCCGCCGAGGCGTGCGCGGCCGCGAGCCCGTGGACCGGCGCGTCCGTGGTGATGACCGACGTGTACGCGGTGCCGGCCAGCGCCAGCGCCACCGAGCCGCCGATCTGCCGGAAGAAGGTGAGGTTGGCCGAGGCCGTGCCGATGTACCGCGGCGCGACGGCCTGCTGCACAGCCACGGTCAGCCCCGACAACATCGGCCCCATGCCGAGCCCGAGCAGCGCCATCCACCCGGCCAGCAGCAGGCCGTCGGTGCGCACGGTGAGGTTCAGGCAGAGCAGGCTGCCGGCCACCAGCAGGAACGGCGCCCCGACCAGCCACGGCTTGTACGTGCGCGTCCTGGACATCAGCGTGCCCATGAGCGCGCTGCCCGCCACCATCGCCAGCGTCATCGGGTAGATCCTCAGCCCGGACTCGGTGGCGCTGACGCCCAGCGCCTGCTGGAAGTAGCGCGGCAGGAACACCACGCCGGCGTACATGCAGAAGGCGGTGAAGAACGAGGTCGCGTTGACCAGCGTGTACGTGCGGTCCCGGAACAGGTGCATCGGCATGACCGGGTTCGCCGCCCGCAGTTCGACCAGCACGAACGCGGCCAGCAGGACCAGCGCCAGCAGGATCGGCCCGGCCACGGGCGGGGAGGTCCAGGAGTTGCCGTCCAGGCCCTTCTCGGTCAGGCCGAGCAGCAGGGCGCTGATGGCCACGCTGAACACCGCGATGCCCGCGTAGTCCGGCCGGCCCCCGCCGCCGGTGCCCGGACGGAACGGCAGCCGCAGCACCACGATCGCGATCAGCACGATCCCGAGCGGCACGTTCACGTAGAAGGCCCACCGCCAGCTCGCGTGGTCGGTGAACAACCCGCCCAGGAAGGGCCCGGCCAGGTACGTCAACGCCATCACGCCGCCGAGCGCGCCCTGCACGCGGGCGCCGTTGCGTCCGGGCGGGAACATCTCCATCACCAGGGCCAGCGACAGCGGCAGCAACGCGCCCGCGCCCAGCCCCTGCACGGCGCGGAAGGCGATGAGCTGGGTCATGTCCTGGGCGAGCCCGCACAACGCCGATCCGACGACGAACACCGACATCCCGACGAGCAGCAGCGGCTTCCTGCCGTGCTGGTCGGACAGCCGGCCGTACAGCGGCACGGTCACGGTGGAGGTGAGCAGATAGGCCGTGACCACCCAGGTGTAGAGCCGGGTGCCGCCCAGCTCGCCGGTGATGCGGGGCAGCGCGGTGCCGACGATCGTCTGGTCGAGCATCGCCAGGAACATCCCGCCGAGCACCGCCAGCAACACCAGACCGTTGCCCTTGGTCTTCATGTCATTAGTCACAGGTGAAGATTGATATGTAAGAGCTGACATGTCAAGCCTTCGCTATGCTGGCGGGCATGTCCCTGCGGATCGCGCTCCTCGGCCTGCTCGCCACCAAAGGCCCGGCCAGCGGCTACGACCTGGCCAAGAAGTTCGAGCACTCGCTCAACCACGTCTGGCAGGCGGGGCACACGCAGATCTATCCGGAACTGGTCAAGATGGCCGCCGACGGCCTGGTGACGGTCGAGCACGAGGGCGCCCGGGGCCGCAAGATCTACGCCATCACCGCCGAGGGCCGCGCGCTGGTCACCGAGTGGCTGGTCGGCCACGACCCGTCGGCGACCGTGCGCAGCGAGACCGCCCTCCAGGCGTTCCTGCTGGCCCTGCTCGACACCGGGCAGGCCGTCGCCGTGGTCGAGCGCATCAAGGCCCACTTCCAGGCCCGCCTCGCGACGCTCGACTGCCGGCCCGGGGGCCTGTTCGGCCAGTACGCGCTGTCCCTCGGCCTGCACCAGGCGCGTTCCGGCATCGAGTGGGCCGACGAGACCCTGGCCGCCCTGCGGCGCGAAGGGTAAAACGGAACTCTGCGGTTCCTGGTGTTGCGTTGGAGAAGCGCCGGATATACACCCAGGCATGATGCTCAACCTCCCAGTACGGCGATGAGCCTCCTGGGTCGTGACCTGGCGATCGACCTCGGCGCGGCCGGCACGAGGATCTACGCCAAGGGCAGGGGCATCGTGCTGGACGAGCCGTCGGTCGTCCTGCGCGACAGGCAGACGGGCAGGGTCGTCGGCTTCGGCGCCGAGGCCCTGGACGGCTCGGACGGCACGGACGGCGAGACGTACTGGCCGATCAGCGACGGCCTGCCCCAGGACGGCGAGCTCGCCCGGCGCATGATCAGGCACTTCCTGCGCAAGGTGCACCGGCACCCGTTCCCCCGGCCGCGCCTGGTGATGGCCGTGCCCGACGAGTTCACGCCGATCGAGCGGGTGGCGCTGCGCGACGCCGGCTTCGAGGCGGAGGCCCGCGGGATCCTGCTGGTCAAACACGCGATCGCGGCCGCGCTCGGCGCGGGCCTGCCGGTCCGCGACGGCGCCGGGCACATGGTCGTCGACATCGGCCGGGACGCCACCAGGGTCGCCGTGCTCTCCTGCGGGGCCGTGGTCGCCGCCGGGACCGTGCGCGGCGGCGGGAACGCCGTGACCCGCGCGGTCGCCCGCCTGGTCGAGGACGAGCACGGCCTGCTGGCCGACGAGCGGGAGGCCGAGTCGGCCAAGCTGCGCGCGACGCGGGAGCCGACCGGGAACGTGCTGATCCGCGGCAGGGACGCCGACACCGGCGAGGAGCGCGCGGTGGCGCTGCCCGCGGCGCGCGTCCGCGAGGCGGCCGTCCAGCCGGTCGAGCACATCGTGCGGGCCGCGGAGCACACCATGGAACGCTGCCCTCCCGAGCTGACCGCCGACCTGGGCGAGCGCGGAATGGTGCTGGTCGGCGGCGGCGCGCTGCTGCCCGGACTGCGCCGGCGGTTGCAGGAGGGGCTGTCCATGCCGGTGCGGCGCGCGGAGCGGCCCAGCGACTCGGTGGCCCTGGGGCTCGGACGCTGCGTGGAGGACCTGGGGCTGATCGCCAAGCTGAGGCGCCGGTGAGCGACCTGTTCGACCTGGGGGTCTCCGTCGCCGACAAGACCGTCAGGACGATCGCCGTCTACGTGACGATCGCCGTGCTGCTTCGCATCGCCGGCAAACGCGGCATCGCGCAGCTCAACAACTTCGACTTCGTGGTCATGCTGCTGATGAGCAACGTCGTGCAGAACGCGATCATCGGCCCGGACAACTCGCTGATCGGCGGCCTGGTGGGCGTGGTGATCCTGGTGGCGGTCAACTCGGTCGTGGTGCGGCTGGCGGCGACCGTGCCCTCGGTCGGCAGGGCGTTCGAGGGCACGCCGGTCGTCCTGGCCCGCGACGGGCACTTCATCCCCTCGGCGCTGCGCCGGATGGGCGTCCGGCAGGCCGACCTCAACGTGATGCTCCAGCTCCGGGGGGCCGAGAGCGTCACCGACACCGACCTGGTACGCCTGGAGCCCGGCGGCTCGCTCCTGGTTCACCTGCGCCCCGAGGAGGAGGGGGCCGAACGCGGTGACCTGGAGGACCTGTGCCGCCGCCTCGACCGCATCGAACGCAAGCTGGACGAGCTGAGAACCGGCCCCTCCTGAGAATGCGCGGCCGGATTGCCTTTTGATATCGGCCATTAATCTTGCGTTAATACCCCTGCGCCCGGAATTGATCTCCGATATCGTCCCAACGTGCGCCTGGCTGGTCGCTCGGTCGTGATGTCCGCGGTGCTTGTATGCGTCGCGGTCGCGGCAGCCTGTACCTCCGGCCGCCAGTCCTCCTTCGAGGAGGCGGCCAGGCAGCTCACCGCCGACACCGACACCCTGCTCACCAGCGCCGCGCTGCATGTGTCGCCGGCCGACCGCTCCGACGAGACCGAAGACCGCTCGTGCGTGCCCGGCCAGGTGCGCCGGCTCGTCCGGGCCGAGGGCGAGGCCGCCGACACCCCCGACGGCCTGCTGCACACCCTCCAGGACATGGGCTACGACCAGATCGTCGAGGATCTCGACCTGCGTGACGAGACCCCTGTCGTCTCCGTCGTGCGCAACCCCCGGACGAACCTGACGTTCGAGCTCACCGTGCTCGACGGGCCGAACGTCAGGATCGTCGGCAGGACGACCTGCTACTCCCCCGCCCCCGAGACAACGCTGTCCTGACCCGGGGCGCTCGTCTCAGGGCGCCGACAGCGCCTCCGTCGGCGACAGCCGGGAGGCGCGCACGGCCGGGTAGAGCCCGGCCACCGCGCCGATGAGCAGCGTGGCCGCCAGGCCCCCGACGGTCGCCCACGCGGGCACCACGGCCGGCCACCCGCGGGAGAAGGCGTAGCCGACGGTGACGCCGGCCCCCAGCAGGATCCCGCCCGCGCCGCCCAGCGCGGACAGCAGCAGCGACTCGGCGAGGAACTGGGTGCGGATCTGGCCGCGCGTCGCGCCGAGCGAACGGCGCAGGCCGATCTCCGCGCGGCGCTCCAGCACCGAGATGACCATCGTGTTGGCCACGCCGACGCCGCCGACGAGCAGCGCCACCGCCCCGACGCCGAGCAGCAGCCCGGCGAAGGCCTGGCTGGTCGCCTGCTTGGCGGCCAGCGCGTCGGACGGGCGGGAGACGTCCACCTCGTTGGGCGCCTCGGGGTTGGCCGTGCCGGCCAGGACCGACCGCACGTCCTCCAGCCTCGCCTCCTGCGAGCGGGTGTAGAGCGTGGTCGGATGCCCGTCGAAGTCCAGCCTGGACTCCGCGACCGGCCAGCCGACCAGGGCCGCGCTGTCCAGTTCCGCGGCCAGGGGCACCGGGTCGAGCAGCCCGACCACCGTGAACCGGATGCCGCCGATCACCACCTGCGTGTCGGGGGTGACCGTGCCGATGCCGAGCCGCTGGGCGGCGGCCGAGCCGAGCACCACGGCCGGGTAGCGTTCGGTGGCCGCGTTGAGCCAGGTGCCGCGGCGGACCGTCGCGCCCACGGTCGGCAGCAGGTCGAGGCGGGCGGCGATCGTGACCAGGCCGTTGGTCTGGGGCGTCGGGATCTCCTCGCTCCGGTAGACCTTCGCCTCGGGCACCTTGCCCGTGGACGAGACCGACTCCACCGGGCCGATGCGCTCGATCATCGCCTCGGCGTCCGTCGGCATCTGGGCCGCCTCGCCCAGGAGCGTGGTGCCGGAGGAGACGGTGAGCAGGTTCGTGCCCAGCGCGGACAGCGTACGGTCCAGCTCGGCGCTGGAGGAGGACGAGATGCCGACCACGCCGATCATCGCGGCGATGCCGATCGCGATGCCGAGCGCCGACAGGAACGCCCGCAGCGGGCGCGTACGCAGGCCGACCGCGCCCACCCGCATCACGTCGCGCGGACGCATCCTGGCCGGGGAGAGCCGGGGGCGCTCCAGGGTCGCCATCACGCCACCTCGGATTCGACGGGCTCGCGCACGCACCGGCCGCCGCCCTCTTCGCCGCGCCCGCGCCGCTCCGCACCGGGTTCAGAGCCCGAGTCGGAGACGATCCGGCCGTCTCGCATGCTCACCTGGCGGGGGAGGCCGGCGGCGATCTCCCGGTCATGGGTGATGATCACGATGGTGGTGCCGCTCCCGTTCAGCTCGTGCAGCAGGTCCATCACGCCGGCGCCCGACACCGAGTCCAGCGCGCCGGTGGGCTCGTCGGCCAGCAGCAGCGGCGGGTCGCCGGCCACCGCCCTGGCGATGGCCACGCGCTGCCGCTCGCCGCCGGACAGCTCGTGCGGCTCGTGGTCGACGCGGTGCCCGAGGCCGACGCGGCGCAGCGCCGTCCCGGCCCGGCGGCGGCGTTCGGCCGGCGGCAGGCCGGTGTAGATCAGGCCGTCGGCCACGTTGTCCAGGGCGGTGACCTTGGCGGCCAGGTGGAAGTGCTGGAAGACGAAGCCGATCGTGGTCGCGCGCAGGGCCGAGAGCTGGTTGTCCGACAGCTTGGAGACGTCGTGGCCGTCGATCTCGACGCGACCCGCCGACGGACGGTCGAGGGTGCCGACGACGTTGAGCATCGTGGACTTGCCCGAGCCCGACGGGCCGACGATGGCGACCAGCTCGCCGTGCCGGACCTCCAGCGACACCGAGTCCAGCGCGGCCACCCCGCCCGGATAGGTCCTGGACACGTCGGTGAGCACGATCATGCCCCGCCCCGCACCCGCGGGGGACGGGGTGGCGGGCTCGGAAGGGGTCGGGGTGGGGGTCATTTCGGGATTCCCACTGTCATGCCGTCGGTGAGCCCGTCGCCGGAGATCTCGACGCGGCCACCGGCGAACAACCCGGTCCGCACGGCGACGTACCGCGACCTGCCGCCCTCCACCACCTCCACCCCGAACCCGCCCTCCCGCAACGCGACCAGCGCCGACACCGGCACGGTCAGCACGCCCTTCCGCCGGTCGGCGGTGAACGTCACCTTCACCGCCGCCCGGTCCAGCCCCTTGGCGGCCTTGGCGTTCCCCAGCGAGACCTGCACCTCCAGGCGGGTCTCTGGGTCGGCGTTCTGCCCGTCACCGGGGTCGATGATCGTGGCCACCTCGGTGATCCGGCCGGTCACGTCCTTGCCGTCCGGCATGGTGACCGAGACCTTGGTGCCCTTCCTGGCCATCCGCTGGTCCTCGGCGGCCAGTTCGGCGGTGACGACCTTCTTCGTGCCCGTGTAGGTGAGGATCTTCTGGCCGGGGCCGGTGGGCTGGCCCTGCTCGGCCTCCAGGCTCTCCACCCGGACCTTGCCGGGGGCGAAGACGACCCGTCCCAGCTCCACCTCGCCGGTCTCGTCGAGGCCGCGGTCCTCCTGCCACTCGCGCACCGCCTGGGCGGTGTCGTAGGTGTACTCGTCGTCCACGGTGAAGCCGTCGTAGCCGAGCTTGCGCAGGTTGCGCTCCAGGTTCTCGACGTCCTTGCCCTCGCTGCCGATCCGCAGGTCGCGGTAGGCGGGGGTGGTGCCGTACAGGAGCATGACCGGCTTGTTGTCCAGGCGGTACAGGGACCGGCCGCGGGTGATCAGGTCGCCGCTGTCCGGGAGCCAGGTGACGGTGCCGGCCTTCCTGGCCATGGCCGTGGTGACCGGGCCGTAGCCGAGCTCGCCGTCGGCGTCCCTGGTGTCGTTCAGCGTCTGGCGGGTGACCGGGGTGGTGGCCGGCGGCAGCGCGCCGGCCGACGCGGACGGGGCGGCGCCGCCGTCCAGCACCCCGCCGGGATTGACCGCCAGGACCGCCGCTCCCGCGACGGCGGCCACCCCGACGAGGGCGAGGACCGCCCGCCCGCCGCGGCGGCGGCGGGCGCGGGGGGAGGGGGCGTCCGGCTCGGCCTTTCCGTCGATGGTGGCCGTGCCCATCAAGAGCCCCCCTGTCCCCCGCCGATGTTCATCCGGCACTTCTCCTGCGCGGCCTTGAAGTCGGGGTCCTCGCCGACCTCGGGCGTGATGCGCATCATGCCGCCCTCGGGGTCGGGGAACGCCTCCACGCCGTTGTCCCGCATGCACTGCGCCTGCTTGCGCATGTTCTCGGCCTGCTTGGGGTCGCCGCCCTTGCCCAGGTTCATGCCCGCGGGCTGGAGCGCCTTGCAGGCGTCCATGGCCTTCTGGACCTTCTCCGGGCCGCCGGAGCTCTTGTCGAACTTCATCTGGATCCGGCCGTCGGGGCCGGGGTCGGCGATGTCCAGGCCCTGTTCGCGCAGGCAGGTGGTGTACTTCACGGCCTGCGCGTTGCGGTCGGCGGTGGCCGGGGCGCCGGCCGTCGGCTTGGCGCCGGTGCCGGTCACCGACGCCACGTCCGATCCGCCTTCCTGGGCGCCGCACGCCGTCAGGAACAGCGCGGCCGCGGCCAGCGCCATGAGGGATCGTCCTCGCATGAATGTTCTCCTCCATCGAAAGCCGGTGGCCTTACGAGGGGAGATGCAATACGCGGACGTGTTTCTCCAGCGTTTCCATCTCCGGCTTATCCGGATCAAATACCACCCGCGCAAGAATCGAGCCGGAGGTACGGAATGCGGGTGCTGGTGGTGGAGGACGAGCGCGTGCTCGCCGGCGCGATCGCCGAATGGCTGCGCGACGAGACCCACGCGGTCGACCTCGCGCACGACGGCGCGGCGGCGCTGGAGCGGATCGCGGTCAACGACTACGACGTGGTCGTCCTGGACCGCGACCTGCCGCGCGTGCACGGCGACGACGTGTGCAGGGAGCTGGTCGCCTCCGAGTCCGACGCGCGGGTGCTGATGCTCACGGCCGCCGCCCAGCTCGACGACCGGGTCAGCGGGCTGTCCATCGGGGCCGACGACTACCTGTCCAAGCCGTTCGCCTTCCCCGAGCTGGCGGCGCGCGTCCTGGCACTGGGACGGCGCTCGCGGCCGGCCACTCCCCCGGTGCTGCGCCGGGCCGGGATCACGCTCGACCCGGGGCGCAGGGAGGTGTTCAGGAACGGGCGGTTCGTGCCGCTGTCGAAGAAGGAGTTCGCCGTCCTGGCCGAGCTGATGCGGGCGCAGGGCACGGTCGTCTCGGCCGAGCACCTGCTGGAGAAGGCGTGGGACGAGCACGCCGACCCGTTCACCGGCGCGGTGCGGCTGACGATACTCAAGCTGCGCCGCAAGCTGGCCGACCCGCCGGTGGTGGAGACGGTGCCGGGAGTGGGGTACCGGATCGCATGAGACTGCCCCACCCCACCCTCAGGCTGCGTCTCACCCTCGTGTACGGCGCCCTGTTCCTGGTGGCCGGGCTGGCCCTGCTGGGCGTCACGTACCTGCTGTTCAACCAGCAGCTCGCGCAGTCGTTCGAGAACCGGTTCGTGACCACTGCCGGCACCCGCAAGAACGTGATCTTCCTCAAGCAGGACGGCGTCGAGCTGGTCGGCCCCGCCGCCGTCGACTGGATGCGGCAGCAGGAGGAAGGGGTGCGGGAGGCCGCCGTGACCTCGCTGCTCACCCAGGGCGCGATCGCGCTCGTCGTGGTGTGCGGGACCGCCATCGGGCTCGGCTGGGTGGTGGCCGGACGCGTGCTGGCCCCGCTGCACCTGGTGACCGAGGCCGCGCGCAGGATCGCCGCCGCCCCCATGGCCGAACGCGGCCTGCACGAGCGCATCGCGCTCGGCGGCCCCCCGGACGAGGTCAAGACGCTGGCCGACACGTTCGACACGATGGTGGAGCGGCTCGACCACTCCTTCGACGGCCAGCGCAGGTTCGTCGCGAACGCCTCCCACGAGCTGCGCACGCCCCTGACGCTCAACCGGGCCCTGGTGGAGCTGGCGATGCACCGGCGTACCGCCTCCGACGACGTCAAGGAGCTGGGCGAGAGCCTGCTGCAGATCAACGCCCGCCACGAGCGGCTCATCTCGGGCCTGCTGCTGCTGGCCCGCTCCGAGCAGGAGATCACCGACCGCTCCCCGGTGGACCTCGCCGACATCGTCTCGCACGTGGTCGCCCAGACCGCCCGCGCCGCCGCGGAGGCGAACGTCGTCGTGAAGGAGGAGGCCGGGCCCGCGCCGACCGCGGGCGACGCGCTGCTGCTCGAACGACTGGTGCACAACCTGGTCGAGAACGGCATCCGGCACAACCTGAGTGACGGCGGATGGGTCCGGGTGGTGAGCCGGACGGCGCCCGGCGGCCTGGCCGAGGTGGAGGTGACCAACAGCGGGCCCAGCGTGCCGCCGTACGACGTGCCGCTGCTGTTCAAGCCGTTCCACCGGCACGGCGCCGAACGGGTGGTCACCGGGATGAGCGCGGGGCTGGGGCTGTCGATCGTGCGCTCGGTGGCCGTCGCGCACGGAGGTGACGTGACGGCCCGCCCGCGCGAGGGCGGCGGCCTGGTCGTCACCGCCACCCTCCCGGCCGGCTGACCCGGCTACTGGTGGGCGGCCGTGCGCAGTGAGCGGTAGAGCAGGCGCGGGTCGCCCAGGTGGTGGCGGAGCAGCTTCTCCAGGCCGCCGATCGGGACCAGGTTCTGGGGGGCGCGCGGGTCCTTGTAGTCGACGCCGGCCAGCGCCGGCAGGGCCAGCGTGACGGCGTCGGCCAGCTCGACGACCTGCGCGGGGTCGAGCTCGGCGCTGGCCTCGCAGCGGGCGATCCCCGCCCACGGCGCCGTCGACTGGACCGGCAGCCGCAGGTACCAGGCGTGCCGGCGCCAGCTCGTGCCCATGAGGAACACCGGCGTGCGCTGCCCCGGCGTGAGCGCGGCCACCACGGCCGACTGCGGCTGCGGCAGGTACGCCGCGTGGTGCGTCTTGATGTAGCCGACCGTCCGCGGCAGGTGGGTGCGCCCCCGCAGCGGGCCGTCCACCAGCAGCAGGTCGTCGCCCAGCGACCGGTGGCGGACCGCGAGGTCCACCTCCAGCTGGGTGACCTGGCGTTGCAGGGCGAGCGACAGCTCCTCGAAGCTGGAGTCGGCGGCCTTGTTCGGCAGGTAGGAGGCGTGCGCGGTCTTGACCTCGGGCGCGTACGGGGAGGCCGAGATCAGCGTCCTGTTGACCTCGATCGCGGCCAGCTCGGCCCCCTCGCGCCCGCAGCGGACGATCCCGGCGGCGTAGGAGGCGGCGATCCCGGGGACGGGCATCGGCAGGTCGGGATCGTGCACCCACACGCGGGCGTCGATCCGGCGCACCCCGTCGGCGACCAGCAGCGTCTCGGGGGCGGCGGCGCCGGGGCCCGGCGTGACCGGCTTCCAGTCGGCGGCCGGCCGCTCGATGTCGAGGACCAGCTCGGCGCTGGTGGCGCCCAGCTCGGACAGGGCCTCGACGGCGATCGCGGCGGCGTAACCCGGGTCCCAGGGGTCGACGGTGAAGCCCGGGTTCACGGCCCCACCTTGCGCACGTGCGAGCCCTTCGCGTCGCGCAGCACCTCGAAGCGCGCCGGCACCCGGTCGGCCAGCGCCGGGACGTGGGTGACGACGCCGATCATGCGTTCCTGACCGGCGGCCAGGCGTTCGAGGGTGGTGGCGACGGTGTCGAGGGTGGCCGGGTCGAGGGTGCCGAAGCCCTCGTCCAGGAAGATCGAGTCGAGCCCTCTGGCGACGGCCCCCGACAGCGCCAGGGCCAGGGACAGCGCGGCCTGGAAGGTCTCGCCGCCGGACAGCGTGCGGGCGCTGCGCCGCAGGCCGGCCTCGCCGTGGTCGATGACCTCGATGTCGCCGGTGCGTTCGCCGAGCGCCAGCTCGTACTGGCCGTCGGACAGCTCCATCAGCGTCTCGGACGCCGCGGCGACCAGCACGGCCAGCGCCTCGGCGCACAACCACCGCTCGAAGGCGTTGGCCCGCAGGCGCAGCGCCAGCTCGTGGGCGACCTTGGCCTCGTGATCCTTCTCCGCGACGGCGGTCTCCAGCTCGGCGGCGCGCCTGCGTTCCTCGCGGACCCGTTCGAGGGCGCCGTCGGCCCGCGCGACCGCTCCGGCGACGGCCGCGCCGAGCTGGTCGGGGGTGGCGTTGCGCGGGACGGTGACGCCGTGCTCGGCCAGGCGTTCGGTCAGCCGGTGGCGTTCGGCGGCGAGCCGGGCGGTGGCCTGGGCGAGCTCCTGCTCCCGCTCGGTCAGGGCGGCTCGGGCGGCCTCGGCGGCCCGGTCGCGCCAGCCGAGCAGCTCGGTCCAGGCGCGGTGGAGGTCGTCGCGGGTGAGCGGCGGCGGGGCCTCGCCGGAGGGCGCGAGCACGAGCAGCCGGTCGCGGGTGGCTGCGAGGGTCTGCCAGGCGCTCTCGGCCTGCCGTTCGACCTGTTCGGCGGCGGTACGGGCGCGTTCGAGCTTCTTGCGCGTGTTGCGCATGGCCGTACGGGCCTCGGTGGCCAGGGCCTCGGCCTTGGCGATGGCGGCCAGGCGGCCTTCGATCTCGTTGCGGTCGCCGGGGGCGGGCAGCGCGGCCAGCTCGGCGTCGAGCCTGCCCGACTGCGTGGCCAGCATCGACGCCGACGTCTCGGCCTTGGCCAGGGCCGCCCGGCCACGGGTCGCGTGGTCGCGGGCGGCTGCCAGGGCGCGGTCGGCGGCGCCGAGATCGGCGGGCCGGTCGTGGTGGGGCAGCTCGGTGAGCGGGCGCAGGCAGAGCGGGCACGGCTCCCCCACGGCCAGCCGGTGGCTCAGACCGGCCGCGGTGTGGGCGTCGCGCAGCCGTTCGCGCTCGTGCTCGGCGTCGGTCAGGGCGCGTTCGGCGTCGGCGACCGCGGGGGTGAGGCGTTCCAGCGCCGTGGCGGCCTCGGCCGCCGCCCTGCGGGCGTCGGCGGCCTGGGCGGTGAGGCGCTCGCGGGCGTCGAGGGCGGCCAGCGCGGCCACCGGCTCGGCGCGGTCGCCCAGCGCGGCCAGCGCCTCGAACGCCTCGTGCTCGTCGGCCTCCACGGAGGCCGCCTCGGTCTCCAGCGCGGCGACCGCGTCGGCGGCCTCGCGGCGGGCCGAGGCCAGCGTCGGCACCGCGGGCGGCATGCGCAGCGCGGCCAGCGCCGACTGCCGCTCGGCCACGGACGCGCGTTCCTGCTCGGCCCGCCCGATGTCGGCCTCGCGGGAGCGCAGCAGGTCGAGGTCGGTGTCGATGGTGCCGGCCAGCCGCCGCAGCGCGGCCAGCCGGTCGGCCAGCTCGCGTTCGGCCTCGTCGGACGCCCCGGCCAGCTTGGCGAGCTGGTCGCGGGCGAAGGCGGCGGCGTTGCGCGCGGCCTCCTCGTCGCGGGCGGCCCGCTGCCTGATCAGCTCGTAGACGTCGGCGTCGAGGAGCTGCACCAGCAGGTCCTGGCGCTCGCGCGGCGCGGCGTGCAGGAACTCGGCGAACCGGCCCTGCGGCAGCACCACGCACTGGGTGAAGAACTTGTACTCCAGGCCGGTCACCCGCTGCACCTCGGGCGTGACGTTCTCGCCCTCGGCCAGCGGTTTCAGCACCATCTCGTACGCCGCGTCGAGCGGCGCCGCCGGGTCGAGCTCGTCGATCCTGGCCTCTTTGGTGCGGACGGTCCCCTTGGCGTCGCGGACCAGCGAGCGCACCACACCGTAGCGCCGCCGGTCGCTCTCGAACACCAGCGCCACCTTGCCCGAGCTCGCCGACGGCGCCAGGGCGTGGGCGATGACGTTCTCCTTGCCCCAGCGCGGGACGGTGCCGTACAGGGCGAAGCAGATGGCGTCGATGATCGTGCTCTTGCCGGCGCCGGTCGGCCCGACCAGGGCGAAGTACTCGGTGTCGGAGAAGTCGACGGTGGCCGGCTCGCGGAAACTGCCGAAGTGGTCGAGGTGCAGCAGCAGGGGACGCATCAGCCGGTCACCTCGTCGTAGAGCCGGTCGAACAGGGCGGCGACCTGGTCGTCGTGGCGGCCGGTCGCGGTCAGGTACTCGCGGAACAGCTCGCGCGGGCTGCGCGCGGCCGACCCGGCCCGGCGCACCGCGGGCACCGGCCGGAACCGCTCGTCGAGGACGACGTCGACCGAGCCGGGCAGCAGGTCGCGCACCTGGTCGGACAGGCCGACGCGGGGCTTCTCCTCCACGATGACCTTGAGCCAGTCGTCGCCCGCCTCCAGGCCCTCCAGCTGCTCCAGCGTGCCGCGGACCGTGCGCAACCGGCGCGCCGAGGCGAACGTCAGCTCCCGCACCACCGCGGGCCGCCCCGGCGTGACCTCCACCAGCAGCGCGCCCGGCGTGTTGCCCTCCTCGCCGAAGTCGACGGCCAGCGGCGAGCCGCTGTACCAGATCGGGCACGGGCCGGGGATCTGCTGCCTGCGGTGCAGGTGGCCGAGCGCGGCGTACTGGGTGGAGACCGGGAAGGCGTTGGACTCGAAGTAGTAGGAGAAGATCGACTGGGCCTCGCGCTCGCCGCCGCCGAACGCGCCGCCCGGCAGGGTGCCGTGCGTGGTGATCAGGTTGACGGTGTCGCTCTGGAAGCCCGCGGTCAGCGCGCCGATCAGCTCGGAGATGCGGGTGGCGTAGTCGCGGTTGTGGTCGGCGGTGGTGCCGGTGAGCACCTCCGCGGCGCGTACGACATAGCGGTGGGACAGGAACGGCAGCACGCCCAGCCGCACCGGCTCCCCCGAGCGGGCGGTGAAGGCCAGCGTGCCGCCCGCGTCGGGGCGGCGGAAGACGCCCACCACGTGCATGCCGAGCTTGCCGAGCACCGGCCGGTAGACCTCGAAGAGCTGCGGGTTGTCGTGGTTGCCGGCCAGCACCACCACGTCACGGCCGTCGCCGCGCAGCGCCATGAGCGCGTTGAGCACCAGCGACTGGGCCTCCGGCGTCGGCGCCGAGGTGTCGAACAGGTCGCCGGCCACCACGACCGCGTCGACGTCGTGGGTGCGGGCCGCCGCGACCAGCTCGCGCAGCACGGCCCGGTGCTCGTCCATGCGGGAGCGGCCCTTGAGCACCTTGCCCACGTGCCAGTCCGCGGTGTGCAGGAATTTCACCGAGCTCCCTTCAGAACGGCGGAATGTCGTCTTCGACGCCCGGCAAGCCCTGGAACGGGTCGGCCGACGGGCTGGCCTTCGAGGCCGCCTCGGCCGGCCGGGTCGCCCAGGCGGGGAACGGGAAGGCGACGGCCAGCGGCACCGGGATCTCCGGCTGGGCGACGAACATAGTGCCCGGTTTGGCGATCGTGGCGCGTTCCCTGACGGCCGGGGGCAGCCAGCCGTACTCGGAGCGGGCGGCCTCGGCCGGGTCGAGGCGACCGGCGACGCGTACGGCGCTGTTGGAGACGATGCGGCGCTCCACCTCGGAGGCGGTCTGCTGCGCGCCGATGAGGATCACGCCGAGCGACCGGCCGCGCTCGGCCACGTCGAGCAGGATCTCCTTGATCGGCGAGTCGCCCTCGCGCGGCGCGTACTTGTTCAGCTCGTCGAGCACCACGAACAGCAGCGGCTTGGCCGTGCCCGAGGTCTCCTTGCGGTGGAACTCGCCGCGCAGCACGACGCCCACCACGAACCGCTGGGCGCGTTCGGGCAGGTTGTGCAGGTCGACGATGGTGACCTGGGCGTCGGACGTGCGCACCGAGTGGGCCCGGAAGAACGGCAGGTCGCCGCGGACGATCGGGGACAGCGGCTTGACCGCGCTGCGCAGCCGGCGCAGGAAGGCGTTGACCGTGCCGAGCGGGGTCTGGGCGCCGGTCCACTCGATGCGGGTGGCCTCGTCCTGCAACTGGTCGGACAGCAGCTCGACCAGGTCGCCGAAGGTGCGGCAGGCGGTGCCCCTGATCATGACCGCGCCGCCGTCGCCGACCGGCTCGGCCCACGACTTCAGCCGGGCCGCCACCTGGCCCACCAGCAGGGAGTAGCCGGCGCGCTCGTCGTCGGCGTCGGCGAAGACGAACCGCAGCAGCTCCTCCTCGCACAGCTCGACCAGCGTCCAGTAGAACGAGCTGACGCCCTGGGTGCGGGCGGACACGTGCGGCACGCCGTTGGGGTCGCCGGGCCGCGGCGGCGCGAACACGTGCACGCTGCCGAACGGCTGGGCGGGCAGCCCGAGCCGGGCGTACGCGGCCCGCGCCTGCTCGTCGAGGCGCACGTTGTCGTGGTCGAGGAAGAGCAGGTCCTCGCCCTTGACGGAGAAGATCAGCGCCTTGGTGTTGGCCGACTCGGCGTCGAGCACGCCCGAGTTGAAGATCGAGTAGAGCAGGAACGTGGCGAAGGACGTCTTGGTGGCCACGCCGGAGACGCCGGAGATCGACACGTGCGCGCCGCGGGTGCCGTCGAGGAAGTCGAAGTTGACGTAGAGCGGCAGGCCGTCGCGGCCCATGCCCATGGGCACCCGGCGATCCATCACGTCGAAGTAGAGCGCCTGGTCGCGGTCGCCGGCCCCGGCCAGGAAGACCTTGGCGCCCGGCAGCGGCGGCACGAACACCTCGGGCTCGACCCTGGTCACCCGCACCTCGGCCACCTCGACCACGGCGGCGGGCAGCGCGCCCTCGGCGATGAGGAACACGTCGGAGTCGTAGGCGGCGCCCTCGTGCCTGGCCTCGACCGTGGTCACCACCCCGGCGACCAGCACCGGACCGTAGCCGGGCACATCGCGCCTGGTGACCACGACGTCGTCGAGCTGGAGCACCTTGCCGGGCTCCAGGCCGACCCAGAACGACAGCGGCGAGGCGGCCTGGGTGCCCAGGACCCGGCCGACCGCCTCACCGGTCGCCATCGCCGCAGGAGACGCCTCGCGGCTCGCAGCCCCGTTGACCGTCACGAATCCCTCCACCACCAGACATGCCCTTCCAAAGGAGAGTAGTCGGGGGCCGGGGATGCGTCCGGCTCATTGCCGCCTTCGCCGCGCCGCGTCAGAGCGCGAAGGCCGCCTTGGTCCAGGCGAACTGGGCGTCGAGAACCTCGCCCAGCAGGCCGGCCAGCGCGGGATCGGGCCGCCCGGCCGACTGCCTCGGCCCGATGCGGCCGCCCTCGGCGCTCCGCCCGGCCACCAGCAGCACCCGCGCGCCCGCCCGGTCGACCGCCAGGGCCGCGGCCGGCTCCCATGCGCCGTCCCGGTGCGCCGCGGCGGGCCTGCGCGGCCCCTCCCGGTGCGCCGGAGGTCGCCACGCGGCCTGGCCCTCCGCGGGCGCGAGGGCAGGCGCGGGGGCGACGACCACCATCGCGTCGACCCGCATCGCCGTCGCCACCCGCCGCCGGGACTCGTCGAAGGCCGTCTCGGGCGGCACGGGCTGGGCCCGCATCGACTCGGCCATGGTGCGCAGCAGCGCGGGCAGGTCGAGCTCGCCCGCCGGCGGAGCCAGCTCGTACTGCAGGTAGCCGACCAGCGGGAACGGCGGGTCGGGGAGGGTGTTGTAGCCGAGGAACAGCCTCGGCCACCCGGCCGACTCCGAGGGGCCGGTCAGCGCGCCGTGAGCCACCCGCCCGAGCTCGCCGCACCCGTGGTGGGGCAGGCCATTGACTGACCGCAACATCGCCATGCACGAATTGTTGCAGACCGATTACCTTCAGTTGCGCGTTCTCCACGAGAGCCCGGGGCCTCCGCCGTCCAGCGTGATCATCTTGATGGGAGCCATGGATACCACCCGGGTCCGACAGAACCGGCTCCGCACAACATGTGTTGTCCGGATGTGGACGGTCCGGTCAACCTGTCGCATCCGTCCGCCGTCCCTTCTGTGTCACATCCGTCGCAAGGGGAAAACGTCGTGCGCCTGCCACTGATCCTGCCCTTGGCCGTCCTGCTGTTCGCCACGCCCGCGCCCGAGAGCGGCACGGTGGCGGCGTACACGTGCAGGACCACCGGTACGAACGAGACGCAGATCGTCAAGATGGACATCAAGCTCACCGTGCCCGCCACCGCCTCCGCAGGCCGGCAGATGACCATCGGCTGGCGCGGCTCGTACGTCGAGGGCGCCGAGCTCCGCGCCCCCGCCACCGGCCTGGACGGCGAGGTCAACCTCTACGCCTACGCCGCCGTCAGCGGGATCGACCGGCTGACCTCGGCCACGGGCGTCGGCAGCACCGGCCTGATCGTCCCCGGGGCGGTCATCCCCCTCCCTCGGGACACGGTCGAGCTGCGGACCACGCCCCGGGACCCGGGAACGGGCACGGTCCGGCCCGCGTCGGTGAACTTCGGGCCGCCCCCGCAGCAGCGCCTGATCGAGTGCGAACTCCAGAACAAGGACGCGCCGGCGTCGTACCCCCTGACCGTCACCGCCGCCGGCACCACCCCGAGCACCCCGGACACGTCAGACACCCCGGACACCTCGGACACGGAGGCCACGCCCCCGGACGAGACCGCCGAGGACACGCCCACCGCCACGCCGACGGGCGGCGCGAACACCGGCGGCGGGGGCGAGGCGGGCCCCGACGGGCGGGCGCTGGTGCTGGCCGGCTCGCTGGTCCTCGCCGCCGCCCTCACCGGCTTACGCCTCCGCCGCCCGTCCCGCCCGTAGACGATCCGCGCCGGGTACGCGACTCGGCCGTACGGGCCGGGCCACGTGTCATGCGTGGAGGTACGTGCTCCTATGATCCGATGCGTGGCCAAGTACTTCGACCTGCACCCTGACAACCCCCAGCCCCGCCTGATCGGCCAGGTGGTCGAGTCCCTGCGCGCCGACGGGCTGATCGCGTACCCGACGGACTCGTGCTACGCGCTGGGGTGCCGGCTGGGCAACAAGGACGGCCTCGACCGGATCAGAGAGATCCGGCACCTCGGCAGCGATCATCACTTCACCCTGGTCTGCAAGGACTTCGCGCAGTTCGGTCAGTTCGTCCATGTGAGCAACGCGGTGTTCCGGCTGGTCAAGGCGGCGACGCCGGGCGGGTACACGTTCATCCTGCCGGCGACCAAGGAGGTGCCGCGACGGTTGCTGCATCCCCGGAAGAAGACCGTCGGCGTCCGGATCCCCGATCACGTCGTCACCCAGGCGCTGCTGGCCGAGCTCGGCGAACCGCTGGTGTCGAGCACGCTGATCCTGCCCGGCGAGACCGAGCCCTCGACGCAGGGCTGGGAGATCAAGGAGAGCCTCGACCACATGGTGGACGCCGTCATCGATTCGGGGGAATGCGGCGCCACGCCGACGACCGTCGTGGACCTCTCACAGGACGAGCCCGAGATCCTTCGTCGCGGCACCGGAGACCCGTCCCTCTTCGAATAGGGCCGCTCGGCCGGCCCCCCCTTCGGGAGGCCGGCCGAGCCCGCTCTCACCCTGGACGGCCGGGAGCGGTGACCAGGGCGCTCTGCCCCGGTGCGACCTGCGTGACCACGGCGGGGGCGTCCGGGAAGCGGGCCTCCCAGCGGTAGGTGGTGCCGCTGGAGGTGTTGGTGAGCGTGGTGGCGGTCCTGCCGTCGTGCCGGACGGTGATCGTGCCGTCGCCCAAGGGGATGCCCGAGACCTCGGCCCAGGCGATGTCGTCGGGCAGGTGGGACAGCGTGGTCACGGCGTTCACGTCGGGTGTGACGCCGAGCAGGCCCTCGACGACCTGGCTGACGAGGGTGAAGGACACCTCCGGGTAGTCGCCGTTGAGCCCGCCCGCGACGTGCGGTTCCGCACGCCGGTCGAAGACGTGCCGCATCCAGCGCCAGGCGGCCGCGTTCCTGTCGTGGCGGAAGAAGGTGTCGGGCAGGTACGTGTAGGCCTCGATGTTGCGCGGACGCTCGGGGCCGGCGGCTTGGCCGTCGATGAAGTCGAGGTAGGCCTCGTTGCGCGGACCCGGCTCGATGAGGTCCTTGAGCGGCATGAACCAGCTGTTCTCACAGCCCCATCCGGTGACGGGGGCGCCGTCCACGGTGTAGCCGCGCACCAGGTCCGCGGGGTTCTCGCCGACGCTCCAGACCTCGTTGAAGTGTCGCCTCAGCTCGGCGGCCCGGCGGGCGAAGTCCTCGCCGTCCAGGCCGCGGGCCCGGCTCAGGGCGCTCATCGCCAGGTATGCCTGGTACCGGGAGCCGACGGAGTCCCCCGCCTCCGCCAGGTGCTCGCCGGCCAGCTCGTTGTAGCTGGCCACGCCCTCGAAGATCCCCCTTCCGGTGGCACGCGGCACGACCTCCGTCAGCGCGTTGCGGTAGTAGGACCACAGCACGGGATCCTCGGCGTAGGCGCGGTCCCAGGTCCATCGGTAGGCGGTCCCGGCCTTCTCCACCAGCTCGTACACCGCGGGCAGCTCGCGGACGAAGGAGTCGGGGCCGCGGTAGTCGATGGACAGGTAGGAGCCGTCGAAGTTGAACGCCCACACCGGGTGGAAGCCGTGCTCGGGGGTGGCCGAGGCGGCGAAGCAGCGCAGCATGGTGAGGTTGGCCTCGGCCATGCCGAGCAGGTGCGCGCCGACGATCTGGTGGGCGAAGTCGCGGGCGTAGAAGCCGCTGCGGTGTGCGTAACCCGCCCAGTACGAGGGCAGGTAGCGGCTCTGTCCCGTCCCCGCGGGCCGGTGCTCGTCAACGTCGACGGGGCCCTGCGAGCCGCCCTCGTGCCGCAGGCGCAGCGCCCTCGCCCGGGCCCACTCGAACATCGCGACCAGCTCGGAGCTGGCCGAGCCGATGCGCATCATGGGCCGATGCTGGGACGGACCACCAGCTCCCCGGGCAGCAGCAGCCCCGCCTGAGGGGTCGTGCCGTCCTCCACCGTCTGGATCAGACGGCCGATCAGCGCCCGCGCGATGCGCTGGAGCGGCAGCCGTACCGTGGTCAGGGCGGGATGGAGGAACGCGGTGAGGGGAAGGTCGTCGAAGGCGGCCAGGGCGAGATCGGCGCCGATCTCGATGCCCTCCTCCCTGGCCGCGGCGTAGACCCCGAGCGCGAGCCAGTCACCGGCGGCCACGACGGCCGTCGGGCGGTTGCGGCCGCGCAGCAGCTCACGGGTGACCGTGACGAGCTCCGCGGGGCCGTCGCCCGGCGCGGAGAACTCCTGCCCCACCAGGCCGTGCCTGCGGACGCCGGCGCGGAAGCCGTCTCTGCGGTCCTCCATCCACGGTTGCGCGCCGACGGAGGCCAGGAAGGCCACGCGCCGATGCCCCCTGGCGGCCAGCAGCCCGACCAGCTCGATGACCGCCTGAACGCTGTCGACGTCCACCCACGACTGCGGCTGGTCCGGCATCGTCCTGCCGAACGCGGCGAACGGGAACCCCGCCGCGGTCAGGTGCGCGACTCTGGGGTCGTCACGCATCACGTCCGACAGCAGGAAGGCGTCCACGGTGCGGGCCGCGATCACCTCGTCCAGTGCCTGCTCCTGACTCTGGCCCGGGCGCGGCCGCAGCAGCAGGATCCGGTAGCCGACCTCACCGGCCGAGGCCACCACGGCCTCCAGGAACCCGCCCATCAGCGGGTTGGGGTTGGCGGGGTCGTCCACCGGGGTCGGGTAGGCGATGATGCGCCTGGTGCCCGACTTGAGGCTGCGCGCCGACTGGTCGGGCCGGTAGCCGAGCTCCTCGATCAGCCGGGTCACCCGTTCCAGCGTCTCCGGCTTGAGCCGCTGGGGGGCGTTGAGCGCGTTGGAGATCGTCTGGCGGGACACGCCCGCCGCGCGGGCGACGTCCTCGATGGTGATCCCACGGCGTGCCGCCACTCAGTCTCTCCTCACCGTCAGCAGGCCCCCCACGGGTACCTCGACCACGCTCGCGCCGGAGGTGAAGCGCAGCTCGCTCTCGCTCACGAGCCGCCCGCCGCAGTCGCGGACCTCGGCCGCCGCGACACCCCGCCCGTACAGGACGACGCGGGTGTCGGGGGCGGCGTTGGCCACGAGCAGCTCCGCGATCTCCGGCACGTCCACAGGCAGGGCAGCGTACCGGGCCACGACCTCGGTCTCCTCACTGTAGGCCCGCACGAGCGGGTATCCGTGCTCGACCCCGTGCGGTTCCAGCACGCCGAGCTGCAGCGTGGCCAGGTGGCGCCGGAAGACGCCCAGCCAGAACCGGATGGCGGCGAGCTGGTCGGGCCGCTGGGCCGCCAGGTCCACGGAGATCTGCGGCACCGAGAAGAGCACGTTGATCAGGTGGACCGCGACCTGCTCGGCGGACTCGTCCGGATGCCAGAGGATCATGTCCGAGTGCACGGCCTGAGGTCCGGCGGTCAGCCGCAGGTCGATCGTCCGCTGCCGGTTCTCCTGCGGGCTGAGCGGGCAGTCCACCGCCCTGACCATGTTCGCGTACGGCCACAGGCCCGGGCTCGTGTACGGCTGGCGGTGCTCGATCAGCACGTCCGGCTTCGCCGCCCGGAGCCTGACGTCGAGCTCGCTCAGCAGCTCCGCCACCCCTTCGTCGGTGCCGAAACGGTCGACGAAGTCGATCTTCAGGCCGTCCGCGCCCCACTCCTCCACCGCTCGCGCCAGCTTGTCGACGAGGAACGCGCGCACCTCGGGGTGACGCGGGTCGAGGACGGCCGCGTCCATGTGGTCGAGGTAGCGCAGGAACTTCCCCTCGAAACGCTCGAACGCGGCGTTGTGCTTGCCCACGAACGGCAGCGCGTACCACAGCAGGTAGGCCATGCCGTCGCTCTGGACCCGCTGGATGTGCTGCCGGATGTCGGAGATGTTGGGCTCCCAGTCGCCGCAGAAGGCGTACCCCCGCGACCGGTCGGCCGTCTGCCACCCGTCGTCCACGATCATCGTGGCGCAGCCCAGCTCCTTCGCCAGACTGGCCTGGAGCTCCACCGACTCCCGCGAGACCTCCTGGTGCATGCTGTACCAGGTCGAGTACACGGGCAGCCGGGCCTGACGCGGCGTGGGCGGCAGGTCGCGGCCCTCCTGCCACCATCCGGCGACCTCGGTCAGCGCCGCGGAGAACTGCCGGTCCGACAGGTCCAGCCGGATCCGCAGCCCCTCGTTCTGCACGGTGAAGACGAACTCGCCGGTCTCCTCGATCACGCCGCCGGTGAAGCTGCCGGTCACCGAGGCCAGGGCCACCGTGCACAGGTTGGCCCCCGCCGTGCCGACAAGGCTGACGACGGGCGCGCCGGAGACCAGCCCGGCCGCCGCCGGAGAGCTCCAGATCGGCGGGATCCAGCGGGTGCCCGAGCCCGGCGTCCAGAAGGCCGCGGCGTCGACGCACGGCAGTCTCCACTGCGCCGCGGTCCCTTCGGGGGCGTCGATCAGCCAGACGTCCGGCGCTACCGGGGTGACCGTGATCGCCTCCGTACCGGCTATCGCCACCTCGACCTCGCCCGCGCGGACGACGGTCGTCTCCCCGAGGGCGTGCGGCTCCCAGATCTGCATGGTCAACCTTTCGTGGCCCCGGCCAGCAGGCCGGAGATGAACTGTTTCTGAAGGACGAGGAAGAGGATCATCATGGGCAGCGCGGAGATCGCGGTGCCCACCATGACCTGGCCGAAGTCGGTCCTGGCCAGCCCCTGGAGGGTGGCCAGCGCGACCGGCAGGGTGAACATCTCAGGTGTGCGCAGCGCGATCAGCGGCCACAGGAAGTCGTTCCACGCGCCGAGGAACAGGAAGACCGCCAGCGCCGCGAGCGCGGGCCGCATGACCGGCACCACCACCCGCCACAGCACCCGGAGCTCGCCCGCCCCGTCCACGCGCGCCGCGTCGAGCAACTCGTCGGGCACGGCCTGCAGCGACTGCCGGATGAGGAAGATCCCGAACGGAACGGTCAGGTTCGGCAGGATGAGCGCCGGGAAGGTGTCGATCAGCCCGAGGTCGTTCATCATCTCGAAGATCGGGATGATGGTGACGCCGCCCGGGATCACCAGCGTCGACAGCAGCAGGACGAAGAAGGCGTTCCTGCCGCGGAACTCGAACTTGGCGAACGCGTAGCCCGCCAGCAACGCCACGACCAGCGCGATCGACGTCTGGACGGCCGCCACGAGCAGCGTGTTCCCCAGCACGCGGAGCAGGCCGATGGACTCCTCCAGCTTCGCGGTGTTCGCGCCGAGCTGGTCGCCCGGCGAGAACGTGGGCGTGGCGCCGAAGATGTCGGCGTTGGCGTGCGTGGCCGCCATGGTCAGCCAGTAGAACGGGCCGACGCACAGGGCGAAGCACGCGGCGAGCGCGAAGGTCAGCAGCCAGCCCTTCATTTCCTGCCTCCGGTGAGCTTGAGCTGCACCAGCCCGAAGCCGGCCACGATCAGCGTGAGCGCGTAGGCGATCGCCGAGGCGTAACCGAAGTCGAAGTAGCGGAAGCCGTTCTGGTACAGGTAGAGGGAGATCGTCAGGGTGGAGTTGTCCGGGCCGCCGCCGGTGAGCACGAACGGCTCGTCGAACAGTTGCAGCGTGCCGATCGCCGACAGCACGATCGTCAGCAGCAGGATCGGCCGCAGTTGCGGGACGGTGATCGACCAGAAGCGGCGGACCGCTCCCGCGCCGTCGACCATCGCCGCCTCGTACAGCTCCTTCGCGATGCTCTGCAGCCCGGCCAGGTAGATCACCGCGTTGTAGCCGCAGTAGTGCCAGGTCAGCGCGATGACGATGGCGATTCGCGCCCAGAAGGGGCTGCCCAGCCAGTCGATCGGGCTGACGCCGAACAGGCCGAGCAGCCAGTTGAGCAGGCCGGAGTCCTTGCTGAGGATCACCGAGAACATCACGCCGTAGGCGACCAGGCCGGTCAGCGAGGGCATGAAGACGCCGAGCCGCCACAGGGCGCGCAGCCGTACGAGCTTGGAGTTGAGGCCCAGCGCCAGCAGCAGCGCGAGGATCAGCATGATCGGGACCTGGACGACGAGGATCAGCGCGGTGTTCCACAACGACGTCCAGAACAGCGGGTCGTGCACCAGCCTGACGTAGTTGTCCAGTCCGGCGAAGGAGCGCGCCGCCCCGGCGCCGGTCGTCAGGCTGATGTAGGCCGCCGCCAGGATCGGATAGCCCTTGAAGCAGACGAAGCCGAGCAGCGCGGGCAGCACCAGGAAGTACGGAACGTTTCTCCTGGTGAGCAGGCGGGCGGTCATCCCGCGAGCTTCCTGCCGGACTGCTGGGACAGCTGCTGGGCCGCCTGGCTCAGCGCGGCGGCCGGGTCTGCGCCCTTCAGCAGGACCTGGGTCTGCGCGTCACTGGCGAGCTTCAGCGCGCGGGCGTAGTCGCCGGAGTAGTAGGTGGCGTCCGCGCCCTCGCCCAGCGCGTCCACGAAGGTCTTGAGCGCGGGCTGCCCGCCGTAGTAGTCCGTGCCGGCGGTGAACCGCGGGTCGGCGTAGGCGGCGTTCAGAGCGGGGAAGACCCCGCCGTCCTTGAACATCTTGTTGATGACCTCGGGCCTGGTCAGCGCGTACTCAAGGAACTTGAACGCCTCCGCCTTGTGCGGGCTGGTTCCGGAGACCGACAGGTACGTGGAGTTGACGATCGCGGTGCGCTTGCCGCCCGGCACGACGGCCGGCGGCTGCATGACGCGCCAGAGCCCCTTCTGCTCCGGCCACGTCTCGGGGATGTAGCCGACCCCCCAGGCCGCCCACGGCAGCACCGCCACCTTGCCCTGGCTGATCAGCTTCTTCCGCGTCCCCTCGCCGGAGGTGTCGGCGACGATCCCGGCGTCGTTCATCTTCTTGATCAGGGTCATCGCCTGCACGGCGGGCGGCGAGGAGAGCGTGACCCCTCCCTGACGGTCGAAGTAGAAGGCGCCCTGCTGCTGCAGGAGCGACTGGAAGAGGTCCATGTCCACGCTGCCGGCCGCCGGCTTGTTCAGGCCGATCAGATAGGCGCCCGTCTTCTCCTTGAGCTTCTTGCCCGCCTCGATGGCGTCGTCCCAGGTCCTGATCGCCGCGGAGTCGATGCCTGCCTTGTCGAACAGGTCCGAACGGTAGAAGAACCCGACCGGGTTGACCTCCCACGGCATCGCGTACGCCTTGCCGTCCTTGCCGGTGACCGTCGGCCACAGGCCCTTGGCGAAGGCGTCCTTGTACTTGTCGGCGCCCAGCTCGCTCAGGTCCGCCAGCCCGCCGGGGAACTTCTCCATGTATCCGGGCAGGTAGTCGATGCCGATGTGCAGGACGTCCCCCAGGCCCTTGCCTCCCGCGGCCAGCCCCACCGTGATCTTCTCCCAGATCGCGGGGTTCCCGACCACCTGGACGTCGACCTTGATGCCGGGGTTCGCCTGCTCGAAGTCCTTGGCCACCGAGGCCAGCCCGTCGGAGGCGGGCTTCCAGCTCCAGACCGTGATCTTCACCGGACCGGTGGACCTCTGGTCGCTCCCGCCCCCGCCGCCGCAGGCCGTGACGGCCAGGGCGAGAGTCGCGGAGACGACCAGGACGGCACGTCGGTTCATGACGATTCCTTTCTCGGGGGGTGCAGGGCGGCGGCCAGACGCTGTACGGCCTCGCCCGAGGTGGTGGCGTGGGGCGAGAGACGGATCCACTCGCCCCGCAGAGTCGTGGTGAGCCCGGCGGCGGTCAGCGCGGCATGGACGGCCGCCGGCTCCCGGCCGGGCATCGTGAAGGACCCGATCCCGCTCCACTCCGCGGAGCCACGGCCGGCGCCGGGCGGCGCCGGTCCGCCGGCGGGCGCGTCCAGCAGCACCCGTGCCCCGGCGGCGCGCGCCGTGTCGAGCAGCTCACCCAGCCGATCGGCCGTCCTGCGGCCGATCTCCGCGACGCCGGCCTCCAGGACCAGCTCGATCGCGACACCCAGGGCGGCGACGCCGGAATAGTCGGGATTGGTCATCGTGTGCGCGGCCGCTCCCGCGAGCGGCGGCCGGGGCGCGGGCCCCGTCAGCGGGCCCTCGACCCCCGACCACCCGCCGAGCCCTGGCGCCATCAGCCCGGCGACGCGGTCGCGGGCCAGGAAGACAGCCGCCCCCCATCCGGCGCGCAGCCACTTCTGCCCGCCGCAGACCAGCACGTCGGCGGCCTCCACCTCCAGCGGCACGGCGCCCAGCCCTTGGATGGCGTCCACGACCAGCACGCGTCCCGGCCCGAGCACCTCCTTCAGCGCGCCCAGCGGCGCCGGGTAGCCGGTGAGCGCGTCGACCGCGCTGACCGCGAGCGCCCGCACCGACGCGTCCAGGTGCTCGGCCAGCACCTGCGGGGTGAGGCGCACTTCGTCGATCCACCGCACCCGGAGCCCGCCGCGCCCCTCGAACCGCAGCCAGGGGTAGACGTTGGCGGGGAACTCACCCCGGGGCACCAGCACCACGCCCTCTCCGGGCAGCGCGGCGGCGGCGGCGAACAGCCCGTGGCTGGTGGAGGAGACGAACGCCACTTCATGCTCGGCCGCCCGCAGCAGCCGCGCCGCCGCCGAGCGCGTCCGAGCCGCCTGCTCCTCGAACCAGGCCAGCGGCATGTCGCCGACGCGGCGGCGGGCCGACTCGGCCAGGACCGCCGCGACCGCGCGGGAGAGCGGCCCCAGCCGGGCGAAGTCGAGGTAGCCGGGTGGCTCCGCAAAAATTTGAACGTTCATATCCTCTGACGGCTCATCCAGGCATGACGACGTGGGAAGTGTGCTGCTGACCGGGGATAACAGGGCTCAGCGATATGAACGTTCATATTACGCAGCTTCCTCATGGCCGCAAGCAAAGATTGCATAACGGCGCGGGGGACGCAGGGGCTCACACCTTCGGCCAGACCTGCGGGAAAATACGAAAACCCCAGCTCAGCGTACTGAACTGGGGTTTTCGTGCGGTGCGCCGCCAGGGACTCGAACCCCGGACCCGCTGATTAAGAGTCAGCTGCTCTAACCAACTGAGCTAGCGGCGCTTGCAGAGAGGAATATACCGGTGATCCGCATGTTGGTCGAATCGACCTGGGTCGGGCTCCTGCCGCTAGAATAAAGTTCGGCCTGCAGACAGGGAGCATCGATGTTCGACTCGCCCGCCGACGTGACGGCGCGGCTCGCCGCCGTGGACTACCTCTCCGACGACGCCATCTCCACCTCGGTGTTCCTCGCCGCCGCGCTGGGCAAGCCGCTGCTGGTCGAGGGGCCCGCCGGCGTGGGCAAGACGCAGCTCGCCAAGGCCGTGGCCCAGGCGACGGGCTCGGAGCTGGTCCGCCTCCAGTGCTACGAAGGTCTCGACGAGGCCCGCGCCCTGTACGAGTGGAACTACAAGAAGCAGCTGCTCCGCATCCAGGCCACCAGCGCCGACGACGACATCTTCACCGAGGAGTTCCTGCTCGAACGCCCGCTGCTGAAGGCGATCAGGTCGGCCGCCCCCACCGTGCTGCTCATCGACGAGACCGACAAGGCCGACGTCGAGGTCGAGGGCCTGCTGCTGGAGCTGCTGTCGGACTTCCAGGTCACCATCCCCGAGCTGGGCACGATCGCCGCCACCCGTAAGCCGTTCGTGCTGCTGACCTCCAACGCCACCCGCGAGCTGTCCGAGGCGCTCAAGCGGCGCTGCCTCTACCTGCACATCGAGTACCCGACGCCGGAACGGGAGCGCGACATCGTGCTCGCGCAGGTGCCGACCATCCGCGCCGACCTGGCCGAGCAGCTCGCCAGGACGGTCGCCACCATGCGGGCGCTGGAGCTGAAGAAGGCGCCGTCGGTCGCCGAGACCGTCGACTGGGCCAACACGCTGCTGGCCCTCGGCCGCGCGGAGCTGGACGAGGCGACGGTGGCCGGGACGCTGGGCGTGGTGCTCAAGCACGCCTCCGACCAGACCCGGGCGATCAAGGAGCTGGGGCTGCCGGATGCCTGAGCGCGGATCGCTGGTGGACCGGCATGTCGGTTTCGTGCACGCGCTGCGCGAGGCGGGCCTGCCGGTGTCGCTCGCCGAGGGGCTCGACGCGGCCCGCGCGCTGCGGGTGATCGACCTGAGCGAGCGGGAGTCGCTGCGCGCCGCCTACGCGGCCACGCTGGTCAAGAAGCCGGCCTACCGTCCCGGCTTCGACGTGCTGTTCGACCTGTGGTTCCCCTCGTCCACGACCGGCATGTACGCCCCCCGCCCCGCCGAGGCCCGCCTGGACCCGCGCACGGCCCCGGTGGACGAGCTGCGCGAGCGCCTGGCGGAGCTGCTCACCGGCAGCACGGACGCCGAGCTGCGGGAGTTCGCCCAGGCCATGGTCGAGCGGTTCGGCCGCCAGCAGACCACCGGTCCTGGCCGCCAGAACTGGTTCTCCTACAGCGTCCTGCGCGCCCTGTCGCCCGAGACGCTGATGGCCCGCATCCTGCAGAACGTGCTGGCCGGGCAGGAGCGCGGCGGGCTCGCCGAGAAGACCGTGCGGCAACGCGTCAACGGCAACATCCGGCGGTTCGAGGAGGCCGTGGCCACCGACGTGCGCCGGCGCATCGCCGAGGACTCGGGGATCGAGCGCATCGCCCGCTCGGCCGTGCGCCCGCCGCTCGACCAGATCGACTTCCTCCGCATCACCAGGGCCGACCTGGCCAGGCTGCGCAAGGAGGTCCATCCGCTGGCCAGGCGGCTGGCCGCGCGGCTGACGATCAAGCACAGGAAGGGGCGCAGGGGGCGGCTGGACTTCCGGCGCACCGTACGGGCCTCGCTGCAGAGCGGCGGCGTGCCGCTGACCACGCACTTCAGACCGCCCCGGCCGCACAAGCCCGAGCTGGTCATCCTCTGCGACACCAGTGACTCGGTCTCGTCGTTCGCCCACTTCACGCTGCTGCTGACGTACGCGCTGCGGGAGCAGTTCACGAAGGTGCGGGCGTTCGGGTTCGTGGACCGGGTGGACGAGATCACCCGCTTCTTCGTGCCCGGCGCGGACGTCGTGGAGGCCATGACGCGGCTCGCGGACGAGGCCGACATGTCGCGCTTCGGACGCACGAACTACGGCCACGCCCTGGAGGGCTTCGCCGAGCGCCACTCCGACGCCATCGGCCCGAGAACCTCGCTGCTGATCCTCGGCGACGCCCGCTCCAACTACCAGCCGCCGGCCCTCGACGTGCTCAGGCGCCTCACGTCGGGGGCCCGCCACGCCTACTGGCTCAACCCCGAGCCCAGGCAGCAGTGGGACACCGGCGACTCGGTCGCGAGCGAGTACGGCACCGTGGTCGAGATGCACGAGTGCCGCAACGTCGCCCAGCTCACCGCGTTCATCGAGACGCTGGCCTGACGGCGGTCAGACCTTCTGCAGCTCCCTGGCCGCGGTGCGGGCCAGCAGCTCGACCTGCTCGTCGGTGAACACCACGCCGTCGACCGCCTTGATGCGTCTGGCCACCAGGCGCGGCTTGAGCAGCGTGAGCCCCTCGCCGACCACGACGCCGCCGCGCGGCAGCAGCCCGCAGTGGACGGCCAGCATGGGTGAGATCGTGACCTCGATCCCGGTCTCGCGGGTCAGCAGCTCGGCGAAGGCCTCGGCGGTGTCCACCAGCGGTTTGGCCCACTTGGTGCCGTACTTCTCGCTGAAGAACAGCCTGCCGTTGTAGCAGCCGATCTCGGTGTCGGGGCTCCAGGACTCGTTGTCGATGACCCAGATGCCGGTCGGGCCGATCACGAGGTGGTCGATGGAGGCCTGGTCGCGGATCGCGCGGCCGTCGAGCACCTGGTAGCCGCGCCGGGCGAGCTGCCTGCGCAGCAGCCGGCCGGTGATCAGCTCGCCGCGCCGGGCGCCCCGCCAGACGGCCGTCGCGCGGAAGGAGCGCCAGTCGATGTACCAGTCGACGGCGGCCACGAGACCGGCGGTGACGGCCCCCCAGAACAGCATGTACTCCGAGCCGAACCGCAGCGCGAGCAGGATGCCGCCCACCGCGCCCACGCCCGCCTTGACGTACCGGGACCGGCGCCGGTTGGGCGCGTCCTCACGCCAGAACTTCTCGTACCACCACTGCGGGGATGAGCCTGTGTACTTTTCGTCCTGCTGCACGTAGATAGAGCCACCGGGCACGGCAAACTCCCCGAATGAGTAGAAACCCTCAGGATCTGCCACTCCGAAGATCCCTCGCCGGTCTAAGGCATACCCAAGCACGAACCAAGGTGAGCCTAAGGTGACGCAAATAAAACCTGCAAGACCGTCAACCGACCAGTCGGTATGCTATGGCGGGTGACAAGGGGGACGATGTGAAGGAAGAACCCGTCCGGCAGCGGTTGCTCGCCGAGGCGACCAGGCTGTTCGCGGCCCGTGGATTCGAGGGGACCTCGGTCCAGGAGATCGTCCAGGCGGCCGGCGTCACCAAGGGCGCCATGTACCACTATTTTGACTCAAAAGACGATCTGCTGCACGAGATCTACGCCCGCCTGCTCCGCATGCAGATGGACCGGCTGACGCGCATCGCCGACGGCCCCGGCACGATCCGCGAGCGGCTGCACCGGGCCGCGGCCGACGTCGTGGAGACGACGACCGCCAACCTCGACGACTCCAAGATCTTCTTCAGGTCGATGCACCTGCTCGCGACCGAGAAGCAGAAGACCGTGCGCGCCGAGCGCCGCCGCTACCACGAACGATTCCGCGACCTGGTGGCCGAGGGGCAGCGCACGGGCGTCCTCAGCGACCGGGTGCCCGCCGAACTGGTCGTGGACTACTTCTTCGGCTCGGTGCACCACCTGGGCACCTGGTTCCACGCGGACGGGCCGCTGACCGGCGCCCAGGTGGGCAAGCACTTCGCCGACCTACTGCTGAACTCCCTCGGGGCCGGGGACGCCGGCGAGTGAGGCCAGCGCCTCCCGATGGTCGCCGGGCGTGCCGAGCGCGATCTCGGTGGCCTTGGCGCGCTTGAGATAAAGATGCACGGGATGCTCCCAGGTCATCCCGATCCCGCCGTGGAGCTGCACCGCCTCCTCGGCGGCGTGCACCGCCACCCCGGCGTTCCACGACTGCGCCACCGCGACCGCGATGTCCCCGGGATCGGCGGCCGCGCCGCGGGCGGCGGCCCTGGCCCTGACCACGTCCAGCCAGAGGTCGGCCAGCCGGTGCTTGATCGCCTGGAACGAGCCGACCGGCCGGGCGAACTGGTGGCGCTCCTTGACGTAGGCGAGCGTCGTGTCCAGGCACCACTCGGCCACGCCGACCTGCTCGGAGGCCAGCAGCCCGGCCCCGAACCTCAGCACGCCGGCCAGGTCGCACTCCCCCACGTCGCGGGCCGGCGTCCCGGACAGGGTGACGGTGGCGACCGGCCTGGTCAGGTCGAGCGAGGGCACGACCTCGACGGTGGCGTCCTCGACCTCGTACAGCCTGCCCTCGAAGGGGACGAGGAGCACGTCGGCCACGTCCGCGCCGGCCACGCCGGTGACGGCGCCGGACAGCCGCCCGCTCTCCAGCCGCACCGACGACCCGCGCTCCGGCCGGTACGGCGAGGCCGCGAACGACACGACCAGCGCCGCCGTCCTGCGCCCCTCGGCCAGCTCGCCGAGCAGGGCGTCACCGGTGGGCAGCAGCGCCTTGGTGGCCAGCACCGCGCTGGTCAGGAACGGCACCGGCGCCACGGCCCGGCCCAGCTCCTCCAGCACGACGGCCACCTCGCTGGCCGACGCGCCCGCGCCGCCCAGCTCCTCGGGCACGAGGAGCCCGGCGACGCCGATCTCGCCCGCCAGCGTCTTCCACAGGTCCAGGTCGTAGGGCTGCGACTCGACGCGCCCGAGCACCGCGGCGGGCGGGCAGCGGTCGGCGAGCAGGCCGCGCACGGCCGCCCGCAGCTCCTCCTCGACCTCGGAGTAGAGCAGAGTCATCGCGGCAGGTCCTTCCAGGGCACGTCCTTGTCGACGCGGGGCTCGGAGGGCAGGCCGAGCACCCGTTCGGAGATGATGTTGCGCAGGATCTCGGACGTGCCGCCCTCGATCGAGTTGCCCTTGGCCCGCAGGTAGCGGTAGCCGGGGCCGCGGCCGTAGAAGTCGACGTCCTCCGAGCGGCGGAACGTCCAGTCGTCGTAGCCCAGGTCGCGGCGGAGCTCGACGTCGAAGCCGGACAGCGCCTGGTTGAGCTTGGCGAACGACAACTTCATGCCCGAGCCCTCGGGACCGGGCTGGCCGGCGGCGAGCTGCTCGCGCAGCCGGGCCCCGGACAGGCGGGTGACCTCGGCCTCCACCCACAGCGCCAGCAGCCGCTGGTGCAGGTCGTGGGTGCGCAGCTCGGGGTGCGCGCGCCAGGCTTCCAGCACCGCGCCGACCATGCCGCCGCCGCGCCGGACGGGCGCGCCGCCGATCGCGACGCGCTCGTTCATCAGCGTGGTCTGCGCGACCCGCCAGCCGTCGCCGACCTCGCCCAGCCGCAGGTCGTCGGAGAGCCGCACGCCGGTCAGGAACACCTCGTTGAACTCGGCCTCGCCGGTGATCTGCCGCAGCGGCCGCACCTCGACGCCGGGGGCGTGCATGTCGCAGACGAAGTACGTCATGCCGCGGTGCTTGGGCACGTCCGGGTCGGTGCGGGTGACCAGGATGGCCCAGCGGGAGTGGTGGGCGCCCGACGTCCAGACCTTCTGGCCGTCGACCACCCACTCGTCGCCGTCCCGGACCGCGCGGGTGGCGAGCGTGGCCAGGTCGGAGCCGGCGCCGGGCTCGCTGAAGAGCTGGCACCAGATCTCCTCCCCGGTCCACAGCGGGCGCAGGAAGCGCCGTCTCTGCTCCGGCGTGCCGAACGCCAGGATCGTCGGCGCGGCCATGCCGAGGCCGATGCCCTGGACGCCGCTGTTGATCTGCGGCGTGCCGGCCAGCTCGTGCTCGACCACCTGCTGCAGCTCCCTGGCCGCGCCGAGGCCGCCGAGCCCTTCGGGGAACCAGACCCAGGCCAGCCCGGCGTCGAACCTGGCCCGCAGGAACTCCAGCCGGTCCCCCTCGGGGTCGTGCTCGCCCAGGAACGCGCGCACGCGCTCCTTGATCTGCGCTTCGTTCACATGAACCTCTTCAGCTCGCGATAGGCCAGGGACCGCTTGTGCACCTCGTCGGGACCGTCGGCCAGGCGCAGGGACCGGGCGCCCGCCCAGAGCGCGGCCAGCGGGAAGTCCTGGGAGACGCCGCCCGCGCCGTGCACCTGGATGGCCTTGTCCAGGATCCATTCGACGGTGATCGGGGTGGAGATCTTGATGGCCTGGATCTCGGTGTGGGCGCCCTGGTTGCCCACGGTGTCCATGAGCCAGGCGGTCTTGAGCACGAGCAGGCGCAACTGCTCGATCCTGATGCGGGACTCGGCGATCCAGTCCTGGACCACGCCCTGCTGGGCGACCGGCTTGCCGAACGCCGTCCTGGCCAGGGCCCGCTCGCACATCAGCTCGACCGCGCGCTCGGCCATGCCGATCAGGCGCATGCAGTGGTGGATGCGGCCGGGGCCGAGCCTGGCCTGCGCGATGGCGAAGCCGCCGCCCTCCTCGCCGATCAGGTTCTCGGCCGGTACGCGCACGTCCTCGAAGATCACCTCGGCGTGGCCGCCGTGGTCGGCGTCGGTGTAGCCGAAGACGTGCATGCCGCGTTTGACGTGCAGCCCCGGGGTGTCGCGCGGCACCAGGACCATGCTCTGCTGCCGGTGCTTGGGCGCGTCGGGGTTCGTCTTGCCCATGACGACGAAGATCTTGCAGTTGGGGTTCATCGCGCCGGAGATGAACCACTTGCGGCCGTTGATGACGTACTCGCCGCCGTCGCGGACGATCGAGGTGGCGATGTTGGTGGCGTCGGAGGAGGCGACGTCGGGCTCGGTCATCGCGAAGGCCGACCGGATCTCGCCGTCGAGCAGCGGGCGCAGCCACTCCTCGCGCTGCCACTGGCTGCCGAACATCGACAACACTTCCATGTTGCCGGTGTCGGGGGCGGCGCAGTTGGTGGCGGTGGGGGCGATGCTGGGGCTGCGGCCCATGATCTCGGCCAGCGGGGCGTACTGGAGGTTCGTCAGGCCGGCGCCGTGCGCGCCCGGCAGGAACAGGTTCCACAGGCCGCGCTTCCTCGCCTCGTCCTTGAGGTCGTCGAGCAGCGGTGGCGGGCTCCAGCCGGCGGCCGCGGCCTGCTCCTCGAAGGCGGGCTCGGCCGGATAGACGCATTCGTCCATGAAGCGGAGCAGGCGCTCGCGCAGGTCCTCGGTGACGGTGTCGAAGGCGAAGTCCATGCCGGTGAGCCTACCGACCGGCCGGTATGGATGTCGACAGGTGGTTCCCCGTAAAAAGGGCCAGGTGGCCGTCAACCTGCGACGGGAGCGCCGCCTATCGTGGCGGCATGACCGCCAAGCTGCCCGCGCCCGTGGTGCTGGAGAACGACGTCGTGCGCCTCGAACCGCTCACCCTGGACCACGTCCCCGACCTGTTCGCCGCCGGCGGCGGGGACGACGAGCTGTGGCGCTGGCTGCCGATCGCCACCCCGCGCACCGAGGACGATCTGGCCAGGGCGGCCCGCGAGCTCATCGGCGACGACCGGCACGTGCCGTTCACGGTGATCCCCAAGGAGACCGGACGGCCGGGCGGCTGGACCACCTACATCGACGTGCCCGGCTTCGACGACAGCGTCGAGATCGGCTGGACCTGGTACGGCCGCGCCCACTGGCGCACCGCGGTGAACACCAACTGCAAGCTGCTGCTGCTCGACCACGCCTTCGGCCTCGGATACAACCGGGTCCTGCTCAAGACCGACGTGCTGAACCTGCGCTCCCAGGCCGCCATCCGGCGCATCGGCGGCGTGCACGAGGGAACCCTGCGCCGCCACCGCAGAAGGCCCGACGGCACCTGGCGCGACACGGTCTATTTCGGCATCCTCGAAGAGGAATGGCCGGAGCACCGGGCTCGACTGAACCGCTGAACGGAAGGCGGCATCTAATCCCGCATGACTGATCGGCTGGGAGGCTACTGGCTCGGCGCCCGGCTCGACGGCGGCGGGCGGACCACCGTCCGCGAGGCCTACGACGAGTCGGGCGGTCGCCATGCCCTCCACCTGCCCGGACCGGGCGCGTACGCGACGGTCCCGCAGGTGCGCTCGGTGCACGCGGCGCGACTGGTCGAGGCGTGCCCGCAGGGCGATCCGCCGTACCTGGTCAGCGAGTACATCGAGGGGCCGACGCTGCGCCAGGTCGTCGAGCGGCACGGCCCCTTCGCCGGTGACGACCTCTACCGCCTGGCCGCCGCCACGGCCACCGCGCTGGCCGCGGTGCACGAGACCGGGGCGGTGCACGGGTCGCTCACGCCCGACAAGATCATCTTGGGCGCCGAGGGGCCGCGCCTGGTCGGGCTGGGGCTGGCCGACGCCGAGGCCGGCCCGGCGGACGACGTGCGGGCGTGGGGGCGCGTCCTGCTGTTCGCCGCGTACGGGCTCACCGAGCGATTAGGCAACGGGGAGCGCCTCGACCGGCTGTTACGCGGCCTGGTCGCCGCCGCGCTCCACGACGACCCCGAGCGGCGCCCGGACGCCCGCCACCTGCTCATGTCCCTGCTCGACGCCCCGCAGTCCCAGCTCGGCCGCCTGCTGCCGCCGGAGCCCATCGACGACCCGCCGCTCGGCGTCCGCGCCGAGGCCCTCTACCTCCAGCTCTGCCGGGCGGACCAGGATCTGGTGCCCGAGGTCTTCCTGCGCCTGGTCGGGCTCGACGAGTCCGGCGGCGACACCGTGGCCCCCGCCCTCCGCGACGACCTGGTCGCCGGACGCGCCCCCGACGAGGTGGCCGCGATCGACCGGGTGCTGGAGGCGTACGGGAAGGCCGGAATCCTGACGATCGGCGACCGGGGATCCCTCACGATCACCTACACGGCGCTGCTGCGGGCCTGGCCGCGCCTGCACGAATGGCTGGACGGCGAGCGGGAGGGCCTGGCCGTGCACCGGGAGCTGGCCAGGGCGGCCCGCGCCTGGGAGGCGGGCGGGCGCCGCGAGTCCGACCTCTACCAGGGCGAACCCCTCGACCGGGCGATGGCGTGGGCGGCCGGCGGGCGACGGCGGGTCACCCTGAGCCCCGGCGAGCAGACCTTCCTGGACGAGGGGCTCGCGCGGGCCCGCGGCGGCGCGCGCAGGCGCCGGAGGCTCGTGGTCGGGCTGCTGTCCGGCCTGTTGTCGGTCGCGCTGCTGGCGGCGCTGCTCGCGGTGTGGCAGCGCGGGGCCGCCGACGGGCGGCTGGAGCAGGCGATGGCCAAGGTCGCCGCGTCGCGGGCCGAGGCGCTGCGGGTGGCCGATCCGGTGACCGCGCGCCGGCTGAGCCTGGCGGCCTGGCGGCTGGCCCAGGTGCCGCAGGCGCGGCGGGCGCTGACGGCGGCGGCCGCCGACCCGGCTGTGGACGTCTTCACCGACCCGCAGGCCGGGCCGCGCTCGCTGTACGCGATCAGCGACGACGGCTCCCGGCTGGCCGCGCTGACCGACGACACGGTACGCGTCTACGACGTCCCCGGGCACCGGCGGCTGGCCGAGACGGCCGGTCCCGAGCAGAGCGTGCGGGCGATGGCCTGGTCCCCCGACGGGCGCACGCTGGCCTTCGTCGGCGTGGACCGGTCGTACCTGTGGGACACCGCGTCGGGGCAGGGCGTGGGGCCGCCGTTCGGGAGGGGGCTGGGGGCGCCGGGCGAGCAGTCGGCGTGGTTCAGCCCGGGCGGCGGGCTGCTGTTCGCGGCGGCCCGGCAGTCGGGCGAGCGGTGGGCCTGGGACCTGCGGGCCCGCCGGGCGGCCTTCGTCGGCGAGTACGCGGTGGCCGGTCCCGGCGATCGGGTGGCGCTGACGTTCGAGGGACGGCGCTCGGCGATCAGGCGCGGCGGCCGCGTCACGCCCGCGCCGTGGCTGGACCGGATGCCGTGGGAGTACACGACGTTCGCGCCGGACGGCGAGCGGGTGGCCATCGCCGAGGAGACCGGCATCCAGATCTACGACCTGGACGGCGTGCCCGTGCTCGGCACCCGGCTGCGCCCCTCCCCCGGCCACCTGCGCTTCAGCCCGGACGGGCGGCTGCTGGCCGGGACGGACAACGACCGGGTGCGGGTGTGGCGCGTCCCGGACCGCGTGCTGCTGGCCGAACGCCAGGTGCCGGTGGGCGGCGCGGACCGGCCGCCGCGGGCGGTGCTGGCGGACGACGGGCGTACGGCCCGCGTGCTGGCCGCCGGCGGGACGGTGCTCACGCTGGACCTGGCCCGCTCGCCCGCGGCCGGTGACCCGGCGTCGGCGGTGTGCGCCCGCTACGGGGGTCTGTCGGCCGCCGACTGGGCCCGGCATCTGCCCGAGGTGCCCTACCGGGCGACCTGCCCCGGCTGACCCTTGCCGATTCCGGCCGATCACGGGGTTACGCGAGTTTTTCTCGAATTCGTGGCGTGGATCTTGAACCAACCCCCTTGCCGGGCACGTAACCGTAGTCGTACGGTCACCGTGAGCTGTTGGTCGAAGAGAAGGAGAGTTCCCCCCGTATGGGCAGGCATGAGGCACCCCCCAAGGACGAGTCGCCGGAGGCCGGGTCCGGCGCGGCCGACGGCCACCGGGAGCCTCGCGGCAAACACGCGAGGGACGGCGAGGACGCGGGCGGCGAGGAGTAGGCCGCCCGAGGCCACGCATGGCCGACACGGGCGCCGGCGGTCCTATCCGCCGGCGCCCTCGCCACGCAGCATGCCGGTCAGCAGGTCGCGCAGCGCGAGGGTGAGCTCCTGCACAGAGGGCACGGAGCCCGCGCCGGCGATCGCGTCGAACATCAGCCCCTCCCCGAAGGCCACGAGCTGGCGAGCGTGGCGCACCGGGTCCTTCGACCCCAGGGCGGCCAGCATGGCGGGCGCCGGGTCGCGGAAGTGGCGGCCCGCCCGGTTGTAGATCTCGCGCAGCTCCGGACGCCTGGTGGCCTCCAGGGCCAGCTCGTAGCGGGCCAGGGTGCGCCTGCGGTCGTCGAGCTGCACGCGCACCGCCTCGGCCAGCCGGGCGGGCAGGTCGTCGAGGGTGAGCGGCACCGGCTCGTAGGCGATCGCCATGGCCTTCATCTCCAGCTCGGTGAGCCGGGACAGGGTCAGCTCCAGCAGGGCGGCCCGGGTGCGGGCCAGGTTGGACGTGGACCCGGGCGGCAGCCCGGCCGCCTCGTCCACGGCGCGGTGGGTGAGGCCGCGCATGCCCCGCTCGGCCAGCAGGGTGATGGCCGTGTCGGCGACGGCGTCAGCTCGTTTCACGGACCGAATACTACAGGGGTAGTGCGAGCGGACTACAGGCGTAGTACGCTGACACTACAGACGTAGTAACCAAGGAGGCGTCATGCCCAAGGCTGTGGTGATCGGTGGCGGCATCGGAGGGCTGGCCTGCGGCGTGGCCCTGCGCCGCAAGGGGTGGGAGGTGAGCGTCCTGGAGCGGGCGGCCGCCGTCGAGCCCGTCGGGTCGGGGCTGGCGGTCGCCGCCAACGCGCTCAAGGCGCTCGACACGCTGGGGTTGGGCGACCGGGTGCGCGAGCTGTCCACGGTGGAGGGGCCGCTCGGGGTGCGGCGGGCGGACGGCCGCTGGCTGACGCGTACCACCACCGATCACGCCGACGCCCGGTACGGGGACTCGGTGGTCGTCATGCTGCGGGCGACCCTCATGGACGTGCTCGCCGACGCCCTGGAACCGGGCGTCCTGCGGCTGGGCGTCACCGTGACGGGCGTGGAGGCCGAGCGCGGGATCGTCCGCACGGACGCGGGCGAGATCGAGGCCGACCTGGTCGTGGGCGCCGACGGCATCCGGTCGGCGACCCGGCGGGCGCTCTTCCCCGGCCATCCGGGGCCGGTGTACTCGGGGGTGACGGCGTGGCGGGCGCTCGTACCGCGGAACGGGCTGGAGATCCCCCGGTCGGAGAGCTGGGGCAGGGGGCTGGTGTTCGGCGTCCACCAGCTCACCGACGACCTGGTCTACCTGTACGCCACCGACCTGTCACCCGCCGGCGCCGCCCACGGGGACGAGCGGGAGGAGCTGCTGCGCAGGTTCGGCGGCTGGCACGAGCCGATCCCGGCGCTGCTCCGGGCCGCCGACCCGGCCCGGATCATCCGCAACGACGTCCACTACCTGAAGACGCCGCTGCCCGCCCTGCACCGGGGCAAGGTGGCGCTGGTGGGCGACGCGGCCCATCCGATGACCCCGAACCTGGGCCAGGGCGCCTGCCAGGCGCTGGAGGACGCCGTGGTGCTCGCGCACGTGGCGGACGGCGACCTGGCCGCCTACACCGCCGCGCGGCTGGCGCGCACGTCGGGGGTCGTGCGGCAGTCGATGACGATCTGCCGGGTCACCAAGCTGCGCAACCCGCTCGCGGTACGGCTGCGCGACCTCGCGGTGAGCGTGGCGGGCCGGCTCAGCCCGGAGCTGATGCTGCGTTCGATGGACGACGTGCTGGCCTGGCGTCCGCCGCTGGAGGCGGTCACTGACCGGACGCGGGCCGCCGACCGGTGACCGCGCCCTCGGACGCCGTCTCGGACGCCGTGTTGGACGCCGCCTTGGACGCCGTGTTGGACGCGGCCTCGGCGGCCACGGTCGCCGAGGTGAGCACCGGGGGCACGGGAGCGGGGGCCGGGGCCGGCTTGGAGTGGTCGGGGGTGAGGCGGCCGAGGGTGATCGTGCCGCCGATGGTCAGCGCCCCGGCCAGCAGGGCGGGGATGGCCGTGGACGGGCTGGCAGGCAGCGGTTCGCCGAGCAGGATCGCCCCCGCCAGCACCGACGTGATCGGGTCGATGACCTGGACGCCGGCGTAGGCGATGCCGAAGTAGCCGACCGCGTACGAGCGCTGGAGCAGCACCACCGCGCAGACCAGCAGCACCGGCACGGCCAGCGTGAACCAGTGGATCAGCCGCCCCCAGTCGCCCTCCAGCCCGCCGCCGACCACCCGGACGAACGTCGAGACGCTCGCCGTCACCACACCGGCGCCCACCGAGAGCAGCAGCGCCCGCGCGGGCCCGTGGAAGCGCCGCGCGAGCACCTGCGAGACCAGCGCGATCGCCGCGATGACGCCCAGGAAGGCGAGCGCGGCGCCGCTGCTCAGCCGGGGCGTGACGTTGTGCTGCGGCACCAGCAGCATGAGCCAGAGCAGGCCCACGGCCACGGCGATGGAGCCGAGGATCTCCGCCCGGTACGGTCTGCGCCCGTACATGAAGGCGGCCAGCGGCACCGCGAACACCAGGGTGGCCACGCTGATCGGCTGCACGGCCACCAGCGGCGCGAAGCTGAGCGCCACGGCGTGCAGGCACGCCCCGGTGAAGCCGATGACGCCGCCGATCCACCAGCGGGGGCGCCGGACCAGCTTGAGCGAGGCGCCCGCGGCCACGGCCTCGTACTGTTGGAGGGCGGCGCCGAGCGCGTATCCCAGCGCTCCGGCCAGCGCGATGAGCAGCCCGATCCAGGTCATCGGCGCCCACGCAGGGGCAGGGGTCCGTGCAGGAGCATTGCTCCAGCTTAAGAGCCGAGCGGAGCACTACCATCATTCTTTAGGCTGATAATTCGCCCAATTGGGGCCGCCACCTGCACGAACTTGTGGCTGATCCTTGAGCCCCCGCAGGGGCGTCGCGGAGCTTACGATTGCTCGGGAACCACGCAGAACAGGTGGCCCTCCGGGTCCTGCAGCACGATCCAGCGCGTGCCCTCCTCGGTGACGCCCGGCTGGAACTCCGGCTTGACCGCCCCGAGCGCGGTGTACTCCTCGACCGCCTTGTCCAGGTCGGGCACGCGGAAGTCGAGATGGAACTTCTTGTCGGCGCTGGGCCACTCGCCCGGCTTGTAACCGGGGACGCGGCCGAAGTAGATGTTCGTGGAGCCGTCGCCGATCGCCGCGTACTCCTCCTCCGAGTACTGGATCTCGAAGCCGGTCACCTCGTGGTAGAAGGCGGCCAGCTTCCGGGGGTCGTCGCAGTCGATGGTGAAGGCGATGAGCTTGGCTTTCGTCGTCATGCGTCCATGCTCGCAGGCGTACCTGTCATCTTCTGTCAGGTACGCCCGGCGGTTTCAGCCGCGGCGCGTGGCGGCGGTCACCCGCTTGAGGATCCGGTCCCATTCCGTGCCGAACGGGTTGTCCTGCACCAGGTACGTCCAGGTGGCCGACGGGCGCTTGAGGTCGGGCTCGGGGGCCTCGAACGACTCCAGCGAGCGGCGTTCGACCTCGGCCTGCAGCGCCTTGTACTCGGCCACGGCCTCCCGCTGGAACTCGTCGACCGGGCTCATCCGGCCCAGCGCGCGCAGGTGGATGCCCTCGCGCAGGTCGTTGAGGAAGGCCAGGTGCTCGGTCCAGCAGGTGTCGATGGCGTGCAGGACGATCTGGCGGGCCGTCTCGTCCCTGGTGTCCTCGGGCAGCTCGGCCCAGCGCTCGGGGTCGGCCTCGGCCAGCGCCTTGGCGGCGGCGTCGCCGTGGAGGACCTTGTCGCGCCATTCGAGGATCAGCTCACGCTGGTGTTCGAGCAGGCGGGTGTAGCGCCAGGTGTTGCGGTGGATCTCCAGGTTGACGCCCTCGGCCACCCGCTGGGCGTGGCCCACGATGTACGCCCCGCGCCGGTGGCGCACCAGGCCGTCGGGGTCGGCGGCGGGCGGCCGCTCGTCGGGGACGAACTGGGTGATCAGGTCGTCGGTCATGCTGACGAAGAACACCGAGCCGCCCGGGTCGCCCTGGCGGCCGGCCCGGCCGCGGAGCTGGTCGTCGAGGCGGCTGCTGGCGTGGCGGCCGGAGCCGATCACGTAGAGGCCGCCGAGCTCGGCCACGCCCTCGCCGAGCCGGATGTCGGTGCCGCGACCGGCCATCTGGGTGGAGACGGTGATCGCGCCGCGCTCGCCCGCCCTGGAGATGATCGCGGCCTCTTCGGCGTCGTTCTTGGCGTTGAGGACGACCGGCTCCATGCCGCGGCGCTGCAGGAGCTTGGCGAGGTTCTCCGACTCGGCCACGTCGAGGGTGCCGATGAGGATCGGCCGGCCCGTCTCGTGCACCTCCTGGATCTCCTCGACCAGCGCGGCGTCCTTGTCGGGGACGGTCGGGTAGATGCGGTCGGGCTCGTCCTGCCGCACGCACGGCCGGTTGGACGGGATGACCGCGACCTTGAGGCCGTAGAACTCGCCGAGCTGCTCGTTGACCGCGACGGCGGTGCCCGTCATGCCGCAGATCTGCGGATAGCGGCGGATCAGCCCCTGGACGGTGATCGAGTCGAGGATCTCGCCCTTCTCGCTCGGCGGCAGCGCCTCCTTGGCCTCCACGGCCGCCTGGAGGCCGTCGGGCCAGCGCTGCAGCAGCGCGACCCGGCCGCGCGAGGGGTTGATCAGCTGCACCCTGCCGTCGCGCACGATGTAGTCGACGTCGCGGGCGAGCAGCGCGTGGGCGTGCAGGGCGAGGTTGAGCTCGATGAGGGTGCCGGGCTCGTGCTCGTCGTAGAGCTCGACGCCGAGGATGTTCTCGACGCTGTCGGCGCCCTTGGGGGTGAGGTAGACGTTGCGCGCCTGCTCGTCGATCTCGTAGTGGTAGCCGCGGACGAGCGTGCGCACCAGCGCCGCCATCTCCGGCACCGCGTTGCCGGGGTCGGCCGCGCCGGCCATCACCAGCGGCACCCTGGCCTCGTCGACCAGCACGGAGTCGGCCTCGTCGATCAGCGCCACCTCGGGCGCGGGCACGACGATCTCGGCCGGGTCGGTGCGCAGCCGGTCGCGCAGCACGTCGAAGCCGATCTCGCTGACCGGCCCGTACGTGACGTCCTTGGCGTAGGCGGCCCGGCGCTCCTCCGGGGTGGAGTTCTGGTCGATCCAGCCCACGCTGACGCCGAGCGCCTCGTAGAGCGGGCCCATCCACTCGGCGTCGCGCCTGGCCAGGTAGTCGTTGACGGACATCACGTGGACGCGCTTGCCCTGCAACGCGTAGCCGGCGGCGGCCATGGCGCCCGACAGGGTCTTGCCCTCGCCGGTCGCCATCTCGGCCACCTTGCCGTCGAGCAGGGCGAGCGTGCCCAGCAACTGCACGTCGTACGGCCGCAGCCCGAGGGTGCGGTCGGCGGCCTCGCGCACGACGGCGCAGAACTCGGCCAGATCGTCCATGGCCGGCGTCGGCAGCTCGTCGAGCTTCCCGACCCGGCCGGCGCGCTCTTCGGCCGCCTTGACGATCTTCAGATAGGGGCTCAGGTTCACGCCGCCTGGACGATCCAGGAGGTTTCTGAATATTCCCTTTATCGAGGCCACAGTTCCTCCAACGCACGTTTCGCCGGCGCCGTTCCGTTATGCCGAAATGAGAGAACGGAGCGACGATACGGCAAGCGTCGCCGTACCGGACCTTAACTCATCACGGGCCCTGGACCTCACATCTCCGTTTCCGCTTTCAGCGCGAGAACGGCGACCGCGGCGAGCAGGAGCGCGCACCCGCCCCAGGCGAGCGGGGTCAGCCGCTCGCCGAACAGCAGGACGCCGATCAGCGCCGCCCCGGCCGCCTCGCCCAGCGAGATGATCGAGACCGTGGTGGCCGGCAACGCGGTGAGCGCCCGGAAGAACAGGCCGTAGGCCAGGGCGGTGGGCACCGCGCCCAGGTAGACCAGCAGCGCCACCGACGACACGCTCAGCTCGGGCAGCACGCCCGCGGGCAGGGCGAAGGGCGCCAGGCAGGCCGCCCCGACCGCGAACCCGCCGACCGCGGTGGCCTGCGGATCGGCCGCCCTGTGGTGCCGGGAGAAGAGCGTCACGCCGGCGTACCCGGCGGCCGACAGCAGGGCGTACCCGATGCCGGACAGAGAGCGGGTCTGGACGACGGACTCCCAGGTGAGCAGGACGAGCCCGACCGGCGCGGCGGCCAGCGAGGCGCGGGCGACCGGTCCGAGCGGCTCGCGCAGCAGCAGCCGCCCGCCGAGGGCGGTGAAGATCGGCGTCGCGCCCATGGTCACGACCGTCGCGACCGCGACGCCGGACCCGGCGATGGCCGCGAAGTACGCGGTCTGGTAGACGGCCATGCCGGCCCCGACCGGCAGGACGTGCCAGGTGAGCCGGCGCGGACGCGCCGCGCGGCGGGTGAGCGCGAGCAGGAAGGCGGCGCCGAGCAGGTAACGCCAGAGCGAGACGCCGACGGGGCCGAGGCGGCCCGACTCGAACAGCAGCGCGCCGGCGGCGCCACCGGTGCCCCAGGCCGTGGCGGCCACGGAGACGTAGACGGCGCCACGGCGGGCGGAGACAGGGGTCATGACAGGAGTTCTCCGGATGGAGTGGTTGGAATGGGCCCGTATGCGGGCAGCAACCACCCCCGGATCGGTCAGACCCGGAGAATCCTGAAACGCCGCCGCCCGCTAGAGGGCCGGCGGCGGGGAGCAGACGAGGAATCGACGCGGCATGGGCGTCACCCTAGCCGTCCGTCCGCCGCGAAGGCACCCGGGTTTCACGGCTTGCGGGCCACGCCGCCCAGCAGCAGCTCTTCCCAAGGGGCCAGCGGGCCGGGCAGCCGCTCGTCGGGGTGCCATTCGGGGAAGTGCACCACCCCCGGCTCGACCAGCACGAGACCGTCGAAGTACGCCTCGATCGCCGCGCGCTCGCGGAAGTGGCCGGTGCCCATGGTGGCCTGGAGCAGCGCCTCCAGGGCCTTGGCCTTGGGGTTGCCGGAGGCGAGCATGTTGGAGACGGCCAGGTGGCTGCCGGGGGCGAGTTCGGCGACGTACCGCCGGACCAGGCCGTGGGGGTCGTCGGCGTCGGGGAACAGGTGCAGCAGCCCGATGGCCAGCAGGGCCGTGGGCTGGTCGAGGTCGATCAGGCGGCCCAGCTCGGGGTGGCCGAGCACGGCGTCGACGTCGCGGGCGTCGGCGGTGATCGCGGTGGCGCCGGGGTTGCCGCTCAGGATGGCGCGGGCGTGCGGCTCGACCATGGGGTCGATGTCCACGTAGACGACCCTGGTACGGGGGTCGGCGAACTGGGCGACCTCGTGCGTGTTCTCGATGGTCGGCAGCCCGGCGCCGAGGTCGATGATCTGCCTGATGCCCGCCTCGCGGACGAGGAAGTCGACGATCCGGCCGATGAAGGCCCGGTTGCACCAGACGAGGTCGACCACCTCGGGCACGGCGTCCTTGAGCCGGCGCGCCACCGAGCGGTCGACGGAGAAGTTCTCCACGCCGCCGAGCAGGCAGTCGTGCACGCGGGCCACGCTGGGACGCGTGACGTCGACGCCCGGAGGGGCCCACTCCTGCGCCTCGCCGACGGTCATCCGGCCCCCTTTCCAGTCCGTGACGCGGATCGTAGCCGCCGCCACCGACGCTTTGTTGGGGGTTTACCGGAGTCTGTCCGGGTAGCGGAGGTCTTGCCCGAGAAAAGACGGAAGAAGAGAGGAAGAGAGCCCGATGGAGCTCTGGAACTATCGTCCTGACGTCTATGACCGCGGTCAGAGTCTGGATCTCGTGGGGTACCACGTCCAGGCGACCGACGGGAAGATCGGGTCCGTCGACGAGGCGACGTACGAGGTCGGCGAGAGCTACATCATCGTCGACACCGGTCCCTGGATCTTCGGCAAGAAGGTCATGCTGCCGGCGCAGGTCGTCACGCGCATCGACCCTCAGGAGCGCAACGTGCACGTCGCGCGCACCAAGGCCGAGATCAAGGACGCGCCCGAGTTCGACGAGGGCAGCTACAAGGAGACCGAGTACCGCACGCGGCTGGGTGACTACTACGGCCGCTACGGCGGGTGACCCTCGCAGTCTGCCCTAGAGGGAGGGCCGCGTCCGATCCGGGCGCGGCCCTCCGCCCGTTCCGGGCCGCCCTCCTCAGGGCTGCCGGGTCAGGGCTGCCGGGTCAGGGCCACCGGCTCTCGCCGCTGGCCACCACCGGCTCGCTCAGCACGCCCAGCCGCTCCAGCAGCGTCACGAACGTCGTCGCGTACGGCGAGTCGGCCACCACCGCCACCACCCGCGGCCAGTCCACCTGCTCGCGCAGCGCCCGCACCTGGGCCAGCAGGGAGCCGTAGTCGCAGGCGTGCTCCGACAGCGGCAGCAGCCACGAGATGACCAGGTCGGTGGCCTCCAGCACCGGCACGATCACCGCCGACGCCTTCAACGGCTCGGCCCGGTCCAGCAGCTCCTCGGTGATCTCATGGTCGGAGACCCGGAAGATCAGATCGACCAGCCGGCCCTCGTCGTATGCCTTGACCAGCCAGTCCTCCGGCGGTTTGGCGGTCTCGAAGCCCAGCCCGCGCAGGGCTTCCAAGGCGGCGGGCACGTCATGCTCGGTGAGCACGAAGTCCACGTCGTGCAAGGAGGGGGCGGCGCCTCTGGCGTAGGCCGCGCAGCCGCCGGCCAGCGCGAACTTCACCCCGGCGTCCTTCAGCCCGGAGCTGGCGCGCTTCAACGTGTCAAGGATGGCGTCAGTGACCGCATGACCATGGCTGCTCATGGTTCCGGGCTACCCTCACGATCGTCATGTAGACGTCGGGAACAGCCCAAGAGACAGCCCCGGGGACGGCGCGTAGAGGCAGGGGTTGAGGGTAGCGCCACACCCTATGACCGAGATGCTGGAGAAGACGGAACGGGCCTACGGCAACGGGCATGATCGTCCGCTGGGCGGCTACCTGGGCATCCTCGCCACGTACGGCGCGGGGGTGGCCGGGGCGGCGGCGGCCGCGGTGCTCACCAAGCGGAAGCTGCCCGAACGGGTCGGCGTCCTCGACCTCGCGCTCATGGCGGCCTGCACGCACAAGGTCTCCCGGCGCCTGGCCAAGGACCCGGTCATGAGCCCTCTGCGGGCGCCCTTCACCAGGTACGAGGGCCAGGGCGGCCCCTCGGAGGTCCAGGAGGAGCCGCGCGGGCCGATGGGCGAGCTGCTGGCCTGCCCGTTCTGCCTGGCCCAGTGGGCGGCCACCGCGTACGCCGTCGGCCTGGTCTTCGCCCCCAGGGTGACCAGGCTCGTCGGCGCCACGATGACCGCGGTGGCCATCTCCGACTGGCTGCAGCTCGGGTACGCCAAGCTGATGAAGTCGGCCGACTAGCTGTCAGCGCACTCTCGGGAGCACCTCGCGTTCGTAGAAGTCGAAGAACGCGTCCTGCTCCGTGCCGATCTGGTTGACGTAGACCTCGTCGAACCCCGCGTCCACGTACTCCTTGAGCGCCCGCGCGTGGACCTCGGGGTCGGGGCCGACCGGGCTGCCGCCCACGGCCTCGTCCTCGGTGACCGACTCGGCGAGCTGCTCGAAGTGGCGCGGCAGCGGCAGGATCTGCGACGCCTCCCCCTTGATCCCCTGGGTGGGCCACAGGCGGTGGACGGTCTTGCGCGCGGTGGCCTCGTCGGCGGCGTAGCACGCCTTGAGGCCGCCGAGCGCCGGTTTGCCCGCGCCGCCCGCCTCGCGGAAGCGCGTGACCGACTCGGCGTCCGGCGCGGTGGAGATGTAGCCGTCGGCCAGCCGGCCGGCCAGCGTCGTGGACTTCTCGCCGAACCCCGACATCAGGATGGGCACCGGCTCGTCGGGGAGCGTGTAGAGCCGGGCCGTGTCCACGCGGTAGTGGGCGCCCCGGTGGGTCACCAGCCTGCCGGTGAACAACTCGCGCATCAGCCCGACGGCCTCTTCGAGCATCTCCAGGCGCTCGCTGAGCGGCGGCCAGCGCGACTCGACGACGTGCTCGTTCAGCGCCTCGCCGGTGCCCACGCCGAGCCGGAAACGTCCGCCGGTGAGCGCTCCCGTGGTGGCGGCGGCCTGCGCGACGACGACCGGGTGCGTACGGATGAGGGGGCAGGTGACGGCGGTGGTGATGGGCAGGGAGGTCGCCTCGGCCAGCGCGCCGATCACGGACCAGACGAAGGGCGCCTGGCCCTGCTCGTCCAGCCAGGGGTGGAAGTGGTCGGAGATCCACAGAGCCGCGAAACCGGCGCGTTCGGCGGCTTTGGCCTGACGTACCAGTTCTTTGGGTCCGTGTTCCTCACACGACAAGAAATAGCCGAATGTCGTCATGAATCACCACCTGCCCGTTACGGCGGAGGAAAACATGTTACTGAGTCGCGCGTGGGGGCAGTTGCAGTCACATGGCTACTTTGCTTTGGATCATCGCCGTAATCCTCGTCATCTCCGGGATCTACGTGATTCTGGCCCGTCGCGACCTCCTCTGGGGGATCGTGCTCATCGTCCTCGGCTTCCTCGTGGGCCCGGGCGGGGTCAGCATCTTCAATGTGTAGGGCGCACGCCGCCCCGCACTCCGTCCGTGACAACCCGCTGGGCCGAACCTCGAGAACGGCCCAGCGGACCACCTAGTTTTGCCGAAATATCAGCACCACCAGCCCTCAATCCCGATTGATCGGGCATGGGGAGCGAGTGAGCAGATTTCCGCCGTTCAGCCGCTACGAGATGAACGCGGCTTCGGCACGGGTCCGTGAGCAACTTGTTCACGTACGCCGCCACCTGCGTACCCAGGCCATCCTCGACGAGGCCACGGCCCGCCTGGCCACCCGGCTCAACATCCGCCCAGGCGAGGCCGCCGAGCAACTCGCCAGGATGGCCCAGCACAGCGGTCTGGACCTGACCGAGGTCGCCAAGGGCATCGAACGGCCGTCCGAGCAGGTGCTCGAACGGCCCGAGGTGCCCGAGTGGGTACGCGGCATGCTGGCGGGCGTGCACGCCTCGGCCCTCTTCCTCACCCCCGTCCACGACGACGCGGGCCGCGTCGTGGACTTCCTCGTCCTGGCCGCGAACAAGCACGCCAGGACCCCCGCCGGGCGCACGGCCGACGAGCTGGCCGGGCGCCGCCTGCTCACGGTCAGCCCCGGCGTGGCCAGTTCCGGCCTGCTGGACGACTACATCGCCGTGTACGAGTCGGGCGAGTCCCTGCACCACATGCCGCTGGAGTTCGTCGAGGCCATGGACTACCGGCTGTGGCCGGCGACCCTGGCCGTGCGCGCCGCGCGCGTGGACGAGGGCCTGCTGGTGAGCTGGCGCATCCTCGACGACGAGGAGCTGCTGGTCTCCGGCTGGGAACGCGCCCAGCGCCTGGCCGAACTGGGCTGGGGCGAGTGGAACCTGGCGACCGAGCGCACCCTGTGGACGCCGCAGATGTACGAGATGTTCGGCCGCGCCCGCGCCGACGGCCCGATGCCCCTGGAGGAGCTGCCCGCCGTGGTGGTCGCCGAGGACCTGCCCGTCATGGACGAGCAGATCCGCACGCTGCTGGAGTTCCGCGAGGCCGTGGAGAACGAGTTCCGCATCCAGCACCGGCACGGCGTACGCCACCTGTGCGTCTACAGCGAGCCGATCCTCGACGGGGACGGCGTGCCGCTCAAGGTCCGCTGCCTGGTCCAGGACGTCACCAAGAACCGCCGCAGGGAACGCGCGCTGGCCGTGGCGCACGAGCAGGCGACCAAGGAGAAGGAACGGGCCGAGCAGGAGCACCGGATCACCGTCCAGCTGCAGAACACGATCCTGCCGATCCGCCGGGGCCTCATCCCGCTCCCGGGGCTCGCCGTCGGCGTGCGCTACCTGCCGAGCGAGGACCTGGCCAGGCTGGGCGGCGACTGGTTCAAGGCCCGGCTGATCACCGACGGCCGCGTGCTGCTGGCCATCGGCGACGCCATGGGCCACGGCCTGACCGCCGCGAGCATCATGCTGCAGATGCGCTCGGGGCTGGCCGGCCTGGCGTACACCGGCGCTCCCGCCGGTCAGCTCGCCACCTGGCTGAACGACCTCATCGTGCACTCCAACGAGGACGTCACCGTCACCGGAACCGCGATCATCGGCCACTTCGACCCCGAGCGCCGCACGTTCGCCTGGACCAACGCCGGGCACCTCGCGCCCGTCCTCATCAGGGACGGGCACGGGCAGGCCATCGACGGGGTCACCGGCACGCTACTGGGGGCCTTCGACGCGGCCGAGTACGACATGACCGTCACCCAGCTCGAACCCGGCGACACCCTGGTCCTGTACACCGACGGCGTCGTGGAGCGGCGCGGGCAGGACCTGGACGTCGGCATGGCCGCGCTCCTGCGGGCCTCGCGCTCGTGCGTGGGGGACGATCCCGAGCAGACGATCGACTGCCTGCTGCGGCGGCTCGGCGCCGACGACTCCACCGACGACGTGTGCGTGATCGCGGCACGCGTGTTGTGACGCCTGCGGGGTCAGTCGTCGTAGCCGTTGCCCGGCTCCTCCAGGCAGTAGACGCCGTACGCCCTGCCGAGGACGGGCAGGGCGACGTTGCGCACCCGGATGCCGCCCGAGGTCGTGCCCTTCTCCGTGCCCTTGTGGGCGTGCCCGTGCAGGATGAGGTCGGCGCCCGCCGTGTCCACCGCCTCGGCCAGCAGGTAGCTGCCGAGGAAGGGGTAGATCTCCAGCGGCTCGCCCTCCAGCGTCTCCTTGATCGGGGAGTAGTGGGACAGCACCACGCGCTGGTCGGCCACGAGCTCCTTGAGCGCGACCTTCCACGCCTCGGCGATGTAGCGCGTGTGGGAGATGAAGTTCTTGATCTCGCGCTCGCCGAACTCGCTGGCGCTCTTGCCGGCGAACCCGCCGCCGAACCCCTTGCCGCCGACCACGCCCAGCTTCCGGTCACCGCACTGGATCACCGTGCCGTCGTCGTCGAGCACGATGACGCCGGCGTCGCGCAGCTCGGCGGCGATCTCGTACTGCAGATCGGAGTGGTAGTCGTGGTTGCCCAGGACCGCCACGGTGGGGATGGGCAGGCCGCGCAGCTCGTCGGCCACGACCCGGCCCTCCTCCAGCGTGCCGTGCCGGGTGAGGTCTCCCGCGACCATGAACACGTCGGCACGTTCCTCGATGCCCTCAAGCCTGCGCCGGTACTGGCCTCTGACGTCCTCGCCCAGGTGGATGTCGCCCACCGCCGCTATTCGCAGGTCAGTCAAGATGCTCATCCTCCCCCGGCACCGAGACGTCGACCACGCGTATCTCGTTGTGCAGGTGCAGCTGGGGCGCGATCTCCCGCGCCACCTGGCCGAGCCTGTCGCGCTGCTCGGCTCCGCTCACCTGACCACGCAGGAACAACTGGTCGCCGCGGACGTCGACCCGGATGCCCAGCTCGTTCGTGCGTCCGTCCTCGGCCAGCGCCTGTTGGACGCGGGCCGCGACGTACTGCGGAGCTTCCATCGCTTGCCTCCTTCTATTGTCGCCGCATGCCCGGGGATTAACGGCTCAAACGGCGCGAATAAGGTCTATAACGGCCCGTTCCACCGTCCCGTGGGTGGCGAGCTGCCCGTAATCGGCGTCCGCTCCGAGCTCGGTGAGGGCCCCGGCGATCGTCCTGTCCTGGTCGTACGCCTCCACCACCCGCGGGTCCACGTACGACGCCCGCGCCACGGTCGGCGTGTTGCCCAGATACTCGGCCACCTCCCGCATCACCCGGGTGACCGCCCGCTTCCTGGCGGTGCCGTTCCCCCGCGCGTGCTTGGAGACCGCCAGGCCCACCGCGGCCAGGACGGTCGCGTGCCAGGTGCGGAAGTCCTTGGCGGTGACCTCGCAGCCGACCAGTTCGCGCAGGTAGTCGTTGATGTCCTCGCTCCTGACGTCGCCCCAGCCGCCTTCCGGGCGGCGGTAGCGGAGCAGCTCGCCCTCCGCGCCGAGCGCCTTGAGCGAACGCAGCACCGTGCAGGCTCCGGGATCGGCCACCACGACCTCGCGGGAGATGTCTCCCTTGGCCTGGTAGGCGCAGGTCACGACGCCGTTGCTGCAGGTCACGTGGTCCATCCGCAGGGTGGCCAGGCCGTAGGTGTCGTAACTCTCGCCGCCGATCCTGAAGAAGCCGACGTCCAGCAGGCGGGCGGCGGCGGCCAGCACCCGGTCCCGGGTCAGGCCGCGGCCCTTGAGGCGGTCGTCCACGGCCTTGCGGAACGCGGGCAGGCGCTCGGCCACCTCCAGCACGTGGTCGAACTTCGCCTTGTCCTGCTGCTCGCGCCAGAGGTCGTGGTAGCGGTACTGCCGGCGTCCGGCCGCGTCCACGCCGACGGCCTGGAGGTGGCCGTACGGGGAGGGGCAGATCCAGACGTCCTTCCACGCCGGGGGGATGACGAGCGACCTGATGCGCTCCAGCGTCGCCTTGTCGCGCACCGGCCGCCCGTCCGGTCCTTCGTAGCTGAACCCGCGCCCGCGACGGCGCCGGACGATCCCCGGCTCACTCTGGTCACTGGGATGTAGCTCGGGCACGCAGGGCGGCTACCCAGCACGTTAGGCAACAAACAGGACGGGCAGGTGAGCGGCATGCCTGAGAACACGGATGACGGTAGATGGCACGAAGAGGGTGACCGGAAGGGCCACCCCATGGTGCCCGCCACACCGCGCGACGTGGTGCACATCAGGGTGGGATCGTTCATCCTGGTGTTCCTCTTCGCGTTCACGGTGCTGGGACTCATAGCAGGCGCGCCGGTGATGGCAGGGATCGCGATCGTGCTGTTCATCATCACGATCGTCGACATCGCCCTGGCGATCCGGCGGCAGAAGGACCGAAACACGGGAGAGGCAGGCTGACAACCGACATGGCATCCCTTCGAGGACGCGTGGTAGTGGTGACGGGCGCGAGCGGCGGGGTCGGGCGGGCGGTGGTGCGCGAGCTGGGCGCTCGCGGCGCTCGGGTGGCCCTGATCGCCCGCGGCACGGCGGGCCTGGGCGCGGCCGCCGTGGACGTGGGAACCGCGGGCGGGGACGCGAAGGTCTACGAGGCGGACGTGGCGGACTACGAGCAGGTGAAGGCGGCGGCGGAGCGCGTCGAGGCGGAGATGGGACCGATCTCGACCTGGATCAACACCGCCTTTTCCTCAGTATTCGCCAAGTTCACCGATATTTCGCCAGATGAGTACGCTCGTACCACTTCGGTGACGTATCTCGGTTATGTGTGGGGAACCAAGGTCGCCCTCGACCTCATGGGCCCTCGCAACGCCGGGACCATCGTCCAGGTCGGCTCGGCCCTGAGCCATCGCGGCATCCCCCTCCAGTCGGCGTACTGCGGGGCAAAGCACGCCATCAAGGGCTTCACCGAGTCGCTGCGCACCGAGCTCCTGGCCGACCGGAGCGGCATCGACGTCACGCTGGTCCAGCTCCCCGCGGTCAACACCCCTCAGTTCGAGTGGGTCCTGTCCAAGCTGCGGCGGCACCCCCAGCCCGTACCCCCGATCTACCAGCCGGAGGTCGCGGCGCGCGCCATCGTGTACGCCGCCGAGCACCCCGGACGCAAGGAATACTGGGTGGGCGCCAGCACCGCGGCCACCCTCATGGCCCAGCGCGTCGCCCCCGCCCTGGTGGACCGGTACCTGGCCAGGACCGGCATCCAGTCCCAGCAGACGGACGAGAAGCAGCCGAGCGGGGTGTCGAACCTCTGGGAGCCGGCCGACGAGGACAAGGACTACGGGGCGCACGGCACGTTCGACCGGCGCTCCCACGGTCACAGCCCGCAGGTGTGGCTCTCCCAGCACCGGCGGGCGGTGATGGCGGCTGTGGGGGGTGTGGCCGCGGCGGTCACGGTGGCCCGCCGGCTCGCTCGCTGACCGGGGGCCTTTCTGGCCCCCGCCTGGCACCTGGTTACCGGGTGGGCCGTGGGAGCCCACCCGGCCCAGGGGCGCAGCGAAGTGTCCTCTGCCGATGTACCGGCCATGCCCCTACCGTCCGACCCGGCAGCGGACCTACTCATCCCCCACCAGCCGTCCCAAAGATCACTGGCTGGGCAACGGGAGCGTCTCCGACCACTGCGATCTTCAGAGTCGCAGCACTCGGCTCCAGAAGGCCCCGAGGATCAGGGCAGTTCGGCTCGCCCTGGCAAGGCTCGCTCCAGCTCGATCAAGGCCAGCGCAGGCCCCTCCTCGAACTCGTGGTCGTGGGTCCTGCCGGTCTCGGTGAAGCCGTTCTTGGCGTAGAAGCGGCGGGCCTGGGCCGAGTCCCGGAGCGTCCACAGGTGCACGTCGTCGTACCCGGCGTCGCGTGCCGCGTCCAGGACGGCCGTCAGCAGAACGCCGGCGATGCCGCTGCCCCAGACGTCCGGATGGGCGAAGAAGGTATAGATCTCCGCGGAGCCGGGACGGGAAGTGGAGGCCCCGAACCGGGCGAAGGCCCCGGGCCGCTCGTTCAGGCGCGCCAGCAGGATCGGGTCCCCGCCCTCGGCCAGGATGCCGTGCCACTTGCCGCGCCGCTCCTCGATCCCGGCCGCGGCGACCTTCGGCGCACACAGCGGGCCGTGCGAGACGCCCCAGGACAGGGCGTGGATCTCGCCGAGGACGTCCCCGTCACCGGGTTGCGCGGGGTGAACCGTGATCACGTCAGGCATGACCTGGACACTAGTACCGGCTACCGTTGCCGACTCGTCCGGGGCTGAAGGGCCGATCCCTCAGCCCCACGGTCAGCCACCGCACCCCTTCAACGAGTTCACGAGAACGCATTCGCCGAAGGTGACGCACCGACGACATCCGGAGCCAGGCCCATCCGCGCACCCGGCTTTCAGGATTTGGACTTCGGAAATCTGGGCCCCGGCCCGTACTTCACGCCCGCTCCCCCACGCGCGTCGCCGATCTTGTCGATGATCTCGCGCTCCCGCAGACTGTTGAGCAGGTCCCGCGCCGCGTAGACATGCAGATCGAAGAGGCGGCGTATCGTCTGGTTGGTGACGAAGCCGTACTCCCGGACGTGTTCGATCACCTTTCGACCCATGTCATCCACGTCGACATGTCGATACGAAACCGAGCGGGACATGGCTGCGAGCACCTCTGCTCGCAGCCGATATGTGGGGAACCGCTTGGAGGCGCTTCGCTTGGTGGGCGCGATCAGGCTGTAGTCGTCAAGCATCATGCGCAGCACTTCCTGCGCTTCGACGGGCGCCCGCTGAATGATCTCAGCCAGCTCGAACGCGTCGATGCTTCTGCTGTGACGCAGGTGCGTCAAGGAGAGCAGGATGTTGATGTCCCTGCTCGCCCTCAGTGGCAGATCACTGATGAACCGCACGAAGGCCGCGTTCCCGATGCCGCCCGCGAGGGTCGCGCGGACCAACGTTCCGTGGTCCTCGAAGAGCGGTGGCTCCTTGCCGATTCTGAGCATCTCGCGGTAGGCGCGGTCCACCCCTTGTCCTGTCCGCTCGGCGAGTTGCAGGACGGACACGGTCTCCGTGAGGAGCCGGTTCCTGGGAGTGGACGGATGGGTGAGGATGTTGGCGGGGGTCACTCCCGACACCAGGCCACCGGGGCTCGTGATGATCATCCGCTCGGGAGAGTGCTCGATGTCGACGGTTCCGCCGGTCTCGTACGACCGATGGATGAAGGCGTTGATGACCAGCTCTCGTGCGGCTTCGCTGGGATAGTCGGTGAGCTGGAGCTGCACGCCACCTGCCAGATTGAGCGGCCACACCTCTCTACGGCTCTCCATGGCGTCGGTCATGGCTTGGATCGCCGCGATCAACGGCCTGGTTCCTCTCGTCCGCCCGGTGGCTTCGCTGCCCGAGGTGGGACGGAACTGGTAGGAGTAGCCATAACTCGGGATTACTCGCGGAATCAGCTCTTCATCCGCCAGCAGCAGCACTGCCGCATTCGTGACGCTTCCGTTGGGGGCGATCAGGCGGAGCGACTCCAGGAGAGCGCGGTCCGCCAGCTCGGCCAGATGATCGCGTCCGCTGGCGATCAGCAGCCGCCGTAGCCTCTCGAACTCCACCGCGCTCAGTTGGCTGATGCTGAGGCTGGAGGCGTCGGCCGACCAGTCGACCTGGCCGCGAGCGATCATGACCTCGCGCTGCTGATGCGGAGGGAACGGCAGGCACTCCTTGCCGAGACGACGGGTGGCGAGGCCCGCGGCGTTGCTGTGCGGCATCGCCCCCTGCGGGACCGTGATCAGAATCAGCCGCGCGCCTTCGACGACCCGCTCTTCCACGAAGGCGGTGATCGGTGGGCTCGTCCGGTCGAAGATCCCCTTCCGGACGCCCTCCACCGTGTAGCTCTCGGGCACACCGCGAAGTGCCCGGACACGGTCGGTCGCCTTGTCGTCGACCCCCAGGACGAGGGTGCCGCCGTGGGCGTTGACGAAGCAGACGAGGGCGTCGGAGATGAGATTGAACGTGGCCTTCAGCGACTCGGCCACCAGCTTGAAGTCGAGCGTCTCCGACTCCAGGGAGTCCGCCTTGACGCCCTCCCCCACCACAGCGAGCGCCGCGTCCACCTCGTCATGCCTCACTTCACTGAGGATAACTGAGAAGTGGGTTTTCAACGACGTTTCTCAGTTGCTCTCAGTACGTCGCGCGTCCCTTACGGGAGGATCGCGGTGGCTTCGACCTCGACCAGGTGGTCCGGGACGGACAGGGCCGCGACGCCCAGCAGGGTCGCCGGCGGGGTCGCCGTCGTGCCCAGTTTCGCCTTCGCCCGGGAGATCCCGTCCAGGAGCGCGGTCATCTTGTCGGGGGTCCAGTCCACGACGTGGACGGTCAGCTTCGCCACGTCGTCGAACGACCCGCCGGCCCCGGCGACGGCGGTGGCGACGTTGAGGTAGCACTGTTCGACCTGCGCGGCGAGGTCGCCCGCGCCGACGGTCGTGCCCTCGGCGTCCCAGGAGACCTGGCCGGCGACGAAGATCAGCCTCGTTCCCGACGCGACCGCCGTCTGGTGGTAGACGTCGATCTCGGGCAGGCCCTCGGGGTTCAGCAGGGTGACGGGCATGGCGTGCGCCTCCTGACAGGGGGGCCGGAACGCGCGTACGGCCCCCAAGACTCTCTTGTGGTTACTGAGGAACTGTAGGAGAGTGTTCGCTGACGTGGAAGAACGCACTTTTCAGTGACTGGGGAACCTCATGGTGACCAAGCAGTTCAAGGGCTCGGACGGCGCGGCGGACCTGAGGCGGGCCGACTCCCTGGCGCGGGAGATCTTCACGGACGTCGCCAACAAGTGGGCGTTCCTGATCATCGAGGCCATCGGCGAGGGCACCCTGCGGTTCGGCGAGCTGCGCGACCAGGTCGAGGGCATCAGCCACAAGATGCTCACCCAGAACCTGCGCATGCTGGAGCGCAACGGGCTGGTCGAGCGGACGGTGTATCCGACCGTGCCACCGCGGGTGGAGTACACGCTCACCGAGCCGGGGCGGGCCCTGCGCGCGACGGTCGACGCGATGTGCGCGTGGACGCAACGCCACCTCGGCGACATCGAGGCCGCCCGCCGCCGCTTCGACGCCTGACGCCGCCCGCGGACCGCCCAGGCGAGGGAGGTTTCAACTGCCGACAAATGGGGTCAGCTGACGTCAGGCCCGAGTTAAGCGCCGCGCAGGGGGTAGGCGGCGTGAAACTCACGAGGAGGGTCTTGATGCCTGAACGCGATCTCCAGTACTTGACCGAACTGGCCGCGCAGCTGCGCGTCGACTCCGTGCGCGCCGCCGCGGCGGCCGGCTCCGGGCACCCCACCTCGTCGATGTCGGCCGCGGACCTGATGGCCGTGCTGTTCTCCTGCCACCTCAGGTACGACTTCGACCGCCCCGACAACCCCGGCAACGACCACCTGATCTTCTCCAAGGGCCACGCCTCCCCCCTTCTCTACTCGCTCTACAAGGCGGCGAAGGTCATCGACGACGAGGAGCTGCTGTCGTTCCGGCGCCGGGGCAGCCGGCTGGAGGGGCACCCCACCCCCCGGCTGCCCTGGGTGGACGTCGCGACCGGCTCGCTCGGTCAGGGGCTGCCGGTGGGCGTGGGCGTGGCCATGGCGGGACGGCTGGAACGGCTGCCGTACCGGGTGTGGGTGCTGTGCGGTGACAGTGAGCTGGCCGAGGGGTCCATCTGGGAGGCGGCCGAGCACGCCGGGGCCGAGGGGCTGGCCAACCTGGTCGTGATCGTGGACGTGAACCGGCTGGGTCAGCGCGGCCCGACCCGGCACGGATGGGACACGGGGGCGTACGCGCGCCGGTTCGGCGCCTTCGGCTGGCACACGATCGAGATCGACGGCCACGACCCCGGCCAGATCGACTTCGCGCTGGGGGACGCCTGCAACACCCGCCGGCGTCCCACCGTGATCCTGGCCAAGACCCGCAAGGGCGAGGGGGTCGTCGAGGTCGAGAACCGGGAGGGCGCGCACGGCAAGGCGCTCAAGGACCCCGACAAGGCCATCGACGAGCTGGGCGGACCGCGCAGCGTCCATGTGGACGTGCACCGGCCGGAGGGCGCGGCCGAGCCGTTCCACTTCGACCCGCGCCCGGCGACGTTGCCGGAGTACGAGGTCGGCGCGAAGGCGGCGACCAGGGCGGCGTTCGGCGCGGCGCTGACGGCGCTCGGCGCGGCCCGCGGCGACGTGGTGGCGCTGGACGGCGAGGTGGCCGACTCGACCAAGACCGAGGAGTTCGGCCAGGCCTTCCCCGAGCGCTTCTTCGAGATGTACATCGCCGAGCAGCAGCTCGTGGCGGCGGCCGTCGGCCTGTCGGTGCGCGGCTGGACCCCGTACGCGGCCACCTTCGCGGCGTTCCTGACCAGGGCGCACGACTTCATCAGGATGGCCGGCGTGAGCCAGGCGTCGATCCGGCTGGTCGGCTCGCACGCCGGCGTCTCGATCGGCGAGGACGGCCCCTCGCAGATGGGCCTGGAGGACCTGGCCATGATGCGGGCGGTGTACGGCAGCACGGTGCTGTACCCGTGCGACGCCAACCAGGCGGCGGCGCTGACCGTCGAGATGGCGGACGTGTCAGGGGTGTCCTACCTGCGCACCACCCGCGGTGAGACGCCGGTCATCTACCCGCCCGGCGAACGTTTCCCGGTGGGCGGCTCGCGGGTGCTGCGGCGCTCGCCCGACGACCGGGCCACGATCGTGGCGGCCGGGATCACGGTCCACGAGGCGCTGGCGGCGGCCGACGAGCTGACGGCGGCCGGCATCCCGGTCGGCGTGATCGACCTGTACTCGGTCAAGCCGGTGGACGCGGCGGTGCTGGTGGAGGCCGCAACGACGACGGGCAACCTGATCACGGTCGAGGATCACCGGCTGGAGGGCGGTCTCGGCGACGCCGTGCTGGACGCCGTCAGCGAGCTCGGCCCGCGGGTGGTGAAGCTCGCCGTGACCGGGTTGCCCGGGTCGGCGACGCCTGAGGAACAGCTCGCGGACGCCCGCATAGACCGCCACGCGATTGCCGAGGCGGTCAAGCGGTTGTTGTGAAGGAACTAGCGGGCTTTCGCCGTGGCCTTCCTGTTGGCCTTCTTGATGGCGTCCACCAGCTCCTTCTTGGTCATCCTGGATCGGCCGCGCACCCCGAGCCTGGACGCCACGCCCTGCAAGTGCTCCTTGCTGGCGTTGGCGTCCACGCCCTCCTGGGTCCTGCCGGAGCGGTCGGTCGCGCCCTTGTCGGACGGTCCCTTCTGCCCCTTGGGCTCCCAGTGGTCCCCGACCTTCTCGAAGGAGTGCTTGAGTGCGGCGAACGCGGTCATGTGCGCGCGCCGTCCCTCTCCGTACTCCTTCACGGCGGAGTCGTGCGCTTTGATCCACGTGTTCTGTGCCTTCTTCGGCGAACGCTTGATGGTCGACGGCAGCTCGTCAACGGCTGGCATGTCGATTCACCTCCTACAGCGGCGGCTCGTCGTAGTGGCGGCGCTCCTCGTACACCGTGGTCCTGCGGGTCTCCGGCTCCTCGTAGATCTCGTGCCGGTGCACCGGCTCGTCGATCGGGCCGACCGCCCTGCGGGTGACGCTGATCCGGTAGATGCCGAACAGCAGCCCCGCCAGGCCACCGAGCATGAGGATGACGCCGACGACGTTGATGTCGAGACCGGCGAGGTCGAACTCGACGGCCCAGGTGAGGATCGCACCGAGCATGATGAGGATGATGCTTCCGGCGATGGTCATCAGATTTACCTCCTTGACACGAAGGAACCTCTATCCACATGTCGAAAAACAAACCAGTCGTGGTGATCGGGCTGATGGGATCGGGTAAGACGACCGCGGGCCGCCTCCTCGCCACCGCGCTGGGGATGCCGTTCACCGACAGCGACCCGTTCCTGGAGAAGGAGCACGGCGGCACGGCCGCGCAGATCGCCGTCCGCGAAGGGGCCGAGGCGCTGCACCGGTACGAGGCCGAGCACGTGCTGGCGGCGCTGGCGGGCGAGCCGAAGGTGATCGCGGCGGCGGCCAGCACCGTGGAGGACCCCCGGGTGCGCGAGGCGCTGCGCGAGGCGTTCGTGGTCTGGGTGGACGCCGCCGACGCCGTCCTGGCCCGGCGCATGAGCTCGGGCGCGCACCGTCCCGAGTTCCAGCCGGCGGCGATGCGGGCCCGGCGGGAGGGCTACTTCCAGCAGGTGGCGGACCTGACGTGCGACGTCGGCGTGCTGACCCCCGAGGAGGTGCGCGACGCGGCCCTGCGGAAAATGGGTTTGCCCGCCGATCAGCAGGACTGATACCCAGAGGGGATGTTCGCCGAGAAACCCACTTTGACGGGTGAGCGCGTCACGTTGCTCCCGGTCGGCCTCGAGCACGTCGAGGGCCTGATCACGTTGATCAGCGATCCGGAGGTGCAACGGCTGACGGGCTCGCACGGCGAGGTCGACCACGAGGTGGCCCGCCAGTGGTACAGCACGAGAGGCGAGCACGCCGACCGGCTCGACCTGGCCGTCATGGCCGGCGGCGAGTACGTCGGCGAGGTCGTGCTCAACGAGCTCGACCGGCACAACCTGTCGTGCAACCTGCGGATCGCGCTGATCGGCGCCCGGGTCTTCGGCAAGGGCTACGGCACCGAGGCGATCGAGCTGGTCCTCGGCCACGCCTTCGCCACCACGCCGCTGCACCGCGTCGGCCTCGGCGTCTTCACCTTCAACGACCGGGCGCGGCACGTCTACAAGAAGATCGGGTTCGTGGAGGAGGGCGTGCAGCGCGACACCCTGCTGTGGGAGGGCGAGTGGCACGACTCCGTGACGATGTCGGTGCTGCGGCCGGAGTGGCAGTCAAGATCCAGAAGCCTGGCATAATGATCATGACGCATGGGTCCCCCGAGGCGCGCGGGGGACCTGTGGTCGTTCACCGACAACCAACGGCCGGTCCGGCGCATCTAAGCATCAGTGACGATGCGCTTGGTGCCTGGTGATCCCGAGAGGCTGGGCGGCTTCTGGCTGGCCGCCCGGCTCGGCGCGGGCGCGCGCGGGGTGGTCTACGACGCCTACGACGACGAGGGCCGCCGCTACGCGGTGAAGGTGCCCCGGGTCGAGGTCGAGCCGGTCGCGCGGGTGAGCTGCCCGCATCTGGCGGAGGTGGTCGCGTCCGGGGTCGATCACGGCATTCCCTACGTGGTGAGCGAGTTCGTCGACGGGCCCGACCTGCGGCAGGCGGTCGAGCGGCACGGGCCGTACCGGGGCGAGGAGCTGGCGGCGCTGGCGGGCGCGCTGGCCGGGGCGCTCCGCGCGCTGCACGCGGCCGGGCTCACCCACCGCGACCTGCGGCCGGAGAGCGTGCTGCTGGCGGCGGGCGGCCCCAAGGTGATCGACATGGGGGTGGCGGTCGGCGGGTCGCTGGGGGCGACGTGCACGTACCTGGCCCCGGAGATCCTGACCGGCAGCGGCCACGAGACGGCGACGGACGTCTTCTCCTGGGGGGCCGTGGTGCTCTACGCGGCCACGGGCGGCGATCCGTTCTCCGGGCGGAGTCTCGGCGCGGTGCTGCACCGGCTGCTGACCGTCGATCCCGACCTGAGCGCCCTGCCCGACGGGCTGCGCGAGCTGGTCGGGCGGGCGCTGGCCAAAGACCCCGCCGCCCGCCCGGCGGCGGACGAGCTGCTGGTCGAGGCCGACCCCGCCGCGTTGCGCCCGCCGGCGGGCGTGGCCGGGCACCGGTCGCTCGGCGAGCTGGCCGAGCGCGTCTACGCCGGGCTCACGCCGCGCCAGCAGGAGGCGGTGCCGGGCCTGCTGCTGCGCCTGATGGACGGCGACGACCCCCACGACGAGGGCGGCGTGCTGGCCCCGCTGATGGACGCCGGGCTGCTCGTACGCCGCAGCGTGCGGGTGCCGCCGACCGAGACCGCGGTCGGCAAGCTCGTGGCGGTGCGCGACGACCGGGTGGCGCCGGCCAGCGCCGCGCTCTACCGGGCCTGGCCACGCCTGCGCGGCTGGGTGGCCGACGAGCAGGACGGGCTGGTCGTCCACCGGGAGCTGCGCCTGGCGGCCGGCCGGTGGTCGCGCCACCGGCGCGGGCACACGTACCTCTACCGGGGCGACCGGCTCGACACGGCGCTCGGCTGGGCCGCGGCCAAGCGCCGCCACCTGCGCCTCAGCCAGCTCGAACGCGACTTCATCGGCGCGAGCGTGGCCATGTCCAAGCAGCGCAGGCGGCTGCTGCGGCCCTCGATGGCGACCCTGGCCGCCGCCCTCGCCGTCGCGGTGTCGATGTCCGCCGTCTCGCTCAACGGCGAGCGGGAACTGCGCGGACACCTCCTGGAGGCCAACGCGCGGGCCGTGGCCGCCCGCGCCGAGGCGCTGCGCTCCTCCGACCCGCGTACGGCGATGCGGCTGAGCGTGGCGGCCTGGCGGCTGTCGCCGGTTTTCGAGGCGCGGGTGGCGTTGCAGGCCTCCCTGGCGCAGCCGGAGCTGGGCGTGTTCACCGACCCCGCGGCCGACGAGCGGGCCGGCTACCTGTTGCGCGGCGACGAGCTGGTCAGGTGGCGCGACCGCACGCTGACCGTCTGGGACGTGCGCAGCGGCCGGCAGCTCGCCGCGCACGCGCTCCCCGAGGGCAGCGCCGCGCTGAGCGACGACGGCCGGTACGCCGAGAGCCCCGGCGGGCAGCCCGTCGAGGTGGCCACCGGCCGGGCCCCCGCGACCGGGACGTACACGATCACCAGCGGCAACCGCACCAGGGTCTACCGGGGCGCCGAGGTGCTGCTCGACGTGCTCGACCGCCGGGTGGCGGTGTCCCGCGACGGGAGCCGGGCCGCGGTCTCCGACCTGGACGGGCGGGTCGAGTTCTGGTCGCTGCCCGGCCGGGCCAAGGAGCGGGAGTTCACCGTCCGGCCGCAGACCGGGCCGGACCGGTCGGCGCCGCCCCTGTCGTTCAGCCCCGACGGCCGCACCCTGGCCGTCGCGGGCCGCGACGGCGTGACCCTCCTCACGCCCGGCGCCGGGCCGCCGCGGGAGGCCGCGACCGGAACCGCCGCCACCGCGTTCGCGGCGGAGGCGGGCGACGCGGCGATGCCCGCGGACGGCTCCGCCGGCACGCCCGTGTTCAGCCCCGACGGCAGCCTGCTCGCCCTCCCCGGCCGGGACGAGGTGCGCCTGTGGAGCGTGGCCGAGCGGCGGCTGGCCGGCGCCTACCGCTTCCGCGGCGACCAGCACGGCGACCTGGCCTTCTCCGCCGACGGCCGTACTTTGCGCTACCTGAGCGGCCTGGGCTCGGTCGTCTCGCTCGACGTCTCCGGGCTGCCGGCGCCCTCCTCCGGCGTCCGCACCGCCGCGCTGTCGAGCGACGGCCGGGTGGCGGCCAAGGACGTCGGGAACGCCATCCGGCTCACCGACGTGGTGGCGCGCAAGCCGCTGGCCGAGATCGCCGCCACCGGCGACGTGGCCTTCGACGCGGCGGGCAGGCTGCTGGCCGTGGCGGGCGACCCGGTCACCGTCTGGGAGGCGTCGGGCGGCAGGAGGGTCGCCGTCATCGACGCGGGCGGCGACGTGCCCGCCGTGGCCCTGTCCCCTGGCGGCGACACGCTGGCCACCGCGCGCGGCCGGCTGCTGGAGACCTGGGACGTGCGCGCCGGCCGCCGGATCAGGGCCTACGCGGGTGCGGGCGACCTGGCGATGGCCTTCAGCCCCGACGGCTCGACGCTCGCCTCCGGCACGAACCTGCTCGACCTGCGTACCGGCGAGGTCACCCCGCTGGCCCCGGCCGCCGTCCGGCCCACCGCGCTCGCCTTCTCCCCCGACGGCCGCACGCTGGCGCTCGGGCTCGGCGGCGGACGCGTCGAGCTGTGGGACGTCCGCGGGCGCGAGCGGGCCGGCTCGGTCGAGACCGGCCCGGCCCCCGTACGCGACCTGCGCTTCTCCCCCGGCGGCGACCTGCTCGCGATCGACGCGGAACGCACCTCCCTGTGGGACGCCGGCACGCTGCGCGAGGTCGGCCAGGTCGGGTCGTGGGCCGAGGGCCTGGCCTTCAGCCAGGACGGCCGCAGGCTGCGCGGCGTGGCGGCGGACGGCAGCGTCCGCGAGAGCCCGGTGGACCCGGCGCTGACGGCGCAGGAGGTGTGCGCCCGCGCGGGCGGGCCGCTCAGCCAGGACGAGTGGAGCCGGCTGATCCCGGAGAGCGGCTACCAGGGCGGGTGCTGAGCCGGGCGGCCGGTCAGGAGGCGGGGTAGGTCTTGAGCACCCTGCCCTGGGGGTCGGCCACCAGGTAGCCGGTGCGGTAGGCGTCGCTGATGTAGACGAGCAGCACCTGCTTGGTGCTGGTGAAGACGAAGTTCGGATCGACGATGAGGTAGCGCGAGGTGGGCTTGCGCACGCCGAGGACGCTCTGGGCCTTCTTGAGCAGGCCGGGCAGGGCGTCCCAGTTGTACTTGGCCAGGTCGACGACCGGGGTGCGGATGGTGGAGCCGGTGCCCTCGCGGGTGGCCCTGCCGTCGCGGTAGGCGTAGCGGTCGTAGACGGCCGGGTCGCCCTTGACCGGGGCCTCGGCGGAGATGTACGTCGGGTAGACGACCATCCGGACGACCTTGGTGCCGCCCATGACCGGCTTGAGCGCCTTGATCGCGGTGCGGATGCCGTCGGCGGTGAGCAGGTTCTCCGGCTGCGGCTCCGGCTCCTCGCTCGCCTTCGGCTCCTCGACGTCGGTGGTCTCCACCGGGGTGATCTGCGGCGTGTTCGGCTGGGTCGGCTCCGTCGCGCCGCGCACGCCGGGCAGCAGCGTGTAGACCAGCACGCCGGTCACCGCCAGCGCGCCCACGGAGGCCGTCACGGCGGCGACCGGCGAACGGCGGGCGCGGCGCGACGCCATGGTGCCGGCCTGCGAGAACGACGGCTCCGGCCCCCAGGGCCGCGGCGCCCCGGGCGGCACTGTGGCCCCCTGCCGCGCCCCGGGCGGCACTGTGGCCCCCTGCCGCGCCCCGGGCGGCACGGTGGCCCCAGCCGGCGGGCCATGGTGGAACGGGCCCGGGGCGGGGGGCGGGTAGGCGGGCGGGGGCGAGCCGGGGTCGGCGGCGGCGGCGAGCATGCGGTCGAGGGTCTCGGCGTCGGGACGGCCGGCCGGGTCGCGGCGCAGCAGCGCGCCGAGCACGGGACCGAGCGGCCCGGCCCGCTCCGGCGGCGGCACGTCCTGGTTGAGCACGGCGGCCAGCGTCGCCAGCGTGGTGCTCCTGCGCAGCGGGTGGCGGCCCTCGACGGCCACGTACAGCAGCATGCCGAGCGACCACAAATCGGAGGCGGGGTCGCCCTCGTGCCCGTTGATGCGCTCGGGCGCCATGTACTCGGGCGAGCCGATGAACGACCCGGTCGCCGTCAGGCTGGTCGACTCGCGCACGGCGGCGATGCCGAAGTCGGTGAGCACCGAGCGGCCGTCCTCGCGCAGCAGCACGTTGGCGGGCTTGACGTCGCGGTGCTGGATGCCGACGGCGTGCGCGGCGCGCAGCGCGGACAGCACCTCGCGGCCCAGCCGGGCGGTCTCCCAGGGCGTCATCGGCCCGCGCGCGAGGCGGTCCGCGAGCGAGCCGCCGGTGACCAGCTCCATGACGATCCACGGGTAGCCGTCGCCGCCCGGATCGACGATGTGGTGGATGGTGGCGACGTGCGGATGGTTCAGCCGGGCCAGCGCGCGGGCCTCGCGCAGCACCCTGGCCCGCAGCTCGCGGGCGGCCTCGGGGTCGTGCTCCTCGAACGCGGGATCGGGCGGCCGGACCTCCTTCAGCGCGACCTCGCGGTGGAGGGCGGTGTCCCAGGCGCGCCACACCAGGCCCATGCCACCGCCGCCGAGCCTCTCGGTCAGCTCGAAGCGGTTGTCGATCACGCGTTTGTGCATGGGAAGCAGCGTAGGGCCGCGTCGTGGTCGCCGTCATCAGGGTGGTCGCGGCGGGGACGGGCGGGCTGGTTGGATGGGCGCCATGAACGCAGGCGATCACCAGCTCGGCATCTACCTGACGGGCATGCTCGAAGGCCGTACGCCGGAGCTGACCACCGATCTGTCGGCCCTGGAGGGCGCCGCCGGGCGGGTGCTCCCGCCCGAGGCGCTGGGCTACATCGTGCCGAGCGCGGGCAGCGGCTCGACCGCGCGGGCCAACCTGGAGGCGTTCGAGCGGCGCCGGATCGTGCCGAGGATGCTGCGCGGCGTCGCGCGGCAGCGTGACCTGTCGTGCGAGGTGCTGGGCACCCGGATGGCGGCGCCGGTGCTGGTGGCGCCCATGGGGGTGCAGACGCTGGCGCACGAGGAGGGCGAGCTCGCCACCGTGCGGGCCGCGGCCGCGGTCGGCGTCCCGTACGTGCACTCGACGGCCGCCGCCCACGACTTCGAGCAGGTGGCGGCGGCGGGCGGGGACGCGCCGCGCTGGTACCAGCTCTACTACCCGACCGACCGGGACGTGTGCCTGAGCTTCCTGCGCCGGGCCAGGGCGACCGGCCACTCGGTGCTGGTGGTCACGCTGGACACGACGCTGCTCGGCTGGCGTCCGGCCGACCTCGACCGCGGCTTCCTGCCGTTCCTGGCCGGCACGGGCATCGCCAACTACCTGAGCGACCCGAACTTCGCCGGGGTCGAGAACCCGGTCGCCCACTGGGCGGGCATGTTCCCCAACCCGGGCCTGAGCTGGGACGACCTGCCGTTCCTGCGCGACCACTGGGACGGCCCGATCGTGCTCAAGGGCATCATGAGCACCGAGGACGCGCGCCTGGCCGCCGAGCACGGCGTGGACGGGATCGTGGTGTCCAACCACGGCGGCCGCCAGGTCGACGGCGCCCTGGCCGCGCTCGACGCGCTGCCCGGCATCGCCGAGGCGGTCGGCGACCGGCTGACGGTGCTGTTCGACTCGGGCGTGCGGACCGGGGCCGACGTGGTCAAGGCGCTCGCGCTGGGCGCGCGGGCCGTGCTGGTCGGCCGTCCGGTGCTGTACGGGCTGGCGCTGGGCGGGCAGGCGGGCGTCGAGCACGTGCTGCGCTGCCTGCTGGGCGAGCTGGACATCACGCTCGCCCTGTCCGGCTACTCCACGACCGACGAACTGGGCCCTGACGCGCTCGCCTGAGTGCACATCGAGGTCCGGAAGTGACCGCGATTACCCCTACCTTTGTCCCCATGGATCCCCTCATCTCCCAGCGCGCGCTCAACCGGGCCACGCTCGACCGGCAGCTGCTGCTGCGCCGCGGCGGCGGCAGCGTGCAGGAGGTCGTCGAGCGGCTCGGCGGCCTCCAGGCCCAGACCCCCCACACCTGGTACGTCGGCCTGTGGAACCGCATCGAGGGGCTCAAGCCCGAGGACGTCTCCGGCCTGCTGGCCGGCCGCGAGCTGGTGCGGATCGCGTTGCAGCGCTCCACCATCCACCTGGTCACCGCCCGCGACTGCCTGGCCATGCGGCCGCTGCTGCAGGCCGTCACCGAGCGCATGACGCGCACGACGTTCGGCAGGCGGCTGGCGGGCGTCGACCTGGACGAGCTGGCCGCGACCGGCCGGGCGCTGCTGGAGGAGCGTGCGATGACCTTCGCCGACCTCGGGCGGGCGCTGGCCGAGCGGTGGCCGGAGCACGACCAGCACGCGCTCGGCCAGGGCGTTCGCTGGCTGCTGCCGCTGGTCCAGGTGCCGCCGCGCGGGTTGTGGGGCAGGAGCGGGCCGGTCGCGCACACCACCGCCGAGTCGTGGCTGGGCCCGGCGCAGGCGCCGCCGATGACGCCCGCCGAGCTGGTCCGGCGCTACCTGGCCGCCTTCGGCCCGGCCTCGGTGCAGGACGCGCAGACCTGGTCGGGCCTGACCAGGCTGGGCGAGGTCGTCGAGTCCATGGACCTGGTCCGCTTCCGGGACGCCGCCGGCCGCACCCTGTACGACCTGCCGGAGGCCGTCCGGCCGGCGGAGGACGTCCCGGCGCCGGTGCGGCTGATGTACGACTTCGACAACCTGTTCCTGTCGCACGCCGACCGCTCGCGGGTGATCAGCGAGCGCGGCGCGGCCGTCATGCAGGGGTCGTTCATGGGCACGAACGTGATCCCCCGGATCATCCTGGTGGACGGCGTCACCGCCGGCGACTGGACGGTGACCAGGGCCAAGGGCGTCTCCACGCTGAACGTCCACCAGTGGACGCCGATCGCCGAGCCGGACGAGGTCGAGCGGGAGGCCCGCCTGCTGCTGGAGTTCCTCGCCCCCGACGACGAGCACGACGTCTCAGTCCTTGACCGCCCCTCCAAGCCCTGACACGAGCCGCCGCTGCACCGCCACGAAGAAGATCAGCACCGGGATCGTCATCAGCGTCGAGGCGGCCATGATCCCGCCCCAGTCGTTCTCGTCGGGCTTGAAGAAGACGAGCAGCGCCGCGGGCAGGGTCTGGTTGTCCTTGGCCGAGACGATGAAGGTGCGCGCGAAGACGAAGTCGTTCCAGGCGGTGATGAAGGAGAACACGCTGGTCGCCACCAGGCCGGGCGCGACCAGCGGGAACAGGATGCGCCACAGCACGGTCGCGCGTCCGGCCCCGTCGATCATCGCCGCCTCCTCCAGCGCCTCCGGCACCCCGGCGACGAACCCGCGCAGCATCCAGATCGCGAACGGCAGCGTGAAGGCGAGCTGCACCACCACCAGCGAGGCCAGCGTGTTGAGCAGGCCCAGGTCCCGGACCACGAAGAACAGCGGGATCGTCAGCGCCTCGACCGGCACCATCTGCGCGACCAGGAACATGATCAGCACGGTCGTCCTGAACCGGAAGGCGAACCGGGTCACGGCCACCGCCGCGAGGAAGGCGACCCCGGCCGACAGCACGACCACGACGAGCGCCACGATCGCGCTGTTGAGCAGGTAGCGGGCGAAGTTCTCCCCGGTCAGCACCCGGACGAAGTTGTCCAGCGTCGGGTGCGAGGTCCAGGGCCTGACCTCCAGCGACTGGATCTCCCCGGCGGGCTTGAGCGCCGACAACACCATCCAGTAGAGCGGGAACGCGGTGAGCAGGGCGACCACCAGCGCGACCGCGTTGGGCAGAAGACGTCGTCGGTTCACAGTCGTTCCCCACTGCGCCGCAGCGCCCGGATGTAGAACAGGGTGATCACCAGCAGGATCAGCGTCATGACGACCGCGACGGCCGAGCCGAGCCCGTACTCGGAGGAGCCGAAGGCGATCTGGTAGGCGTAGACGTTGAGCACGGTGTTCTGCCCGGCCACGCCGCCGCCGTTGGTCATCACGTAGATCTGGGTGAAGAGCTTGAAGTCCCAGATGACCGACTGGATGACCACGATCGTGACCAGCGGCCGCAACATCGGCACGATGATCCGCCAGAACCCCTGCCAGGCCGAGGCGCCGTCGAGCGCGGCCGCCTCCAGCACCGAGGCGGGGACGGCCCGGATGCCCGCGTACAGGGTGATCATCACCAGCGGGAACGAGTGCCACACGACCGTCGCGCCGACCACGCCGAAGGTGACCCACCGGTCGTAGAACCAGTTGAACCCGTCGGTCCCGAGCACCTGGTTGACCAGGCCGAGGTCGGCGTCGAACAGGAACATCCACACGGTGGAGCCGGTCATCGCGGGGGCCGCCCACGCGCCGAGCGCGGCCAGCGACAGGGCCGTCCGCGGCAGCGGCCCGGTCCTGGTCAGCAGCACGGCCAGGGCCGCGCCGACCGCCAGCGTCGCGACGACCAGCGCCGCCGCGAACCCCACGGTCTGGGCCAGCACCTCCCAGAACCGCCGGTCGCCGAGCAGCGCGGCGTAGTTGCCGAACCCGACGAACGTGCTCGGCTGCCCGCCGCTGACCTGCGCCTGCCGGTAGTCGAAGACCGACAGCAGGCCCAGCATGTAGACCGGATAGCCGAACATGGGGACCAGCACGGCCGCCGCGGGCAGCAGGTAGAGCCAGGGGCGCCCGCGGCGGACGGTCGTACCTCGGCTCACGAGCGGCCGAAGGCGGTCTTGACGGCCGCGGCCGCCTCGGCGGTGGCCTGCTCGACGGTGGACTGACCGGTCGCGACCTTCTGCAGCATCGTGGGGATGACCTTGCCGTTGTCGATCTTCACCCAGGCGGGGTCGATCGGCACGAACCGGGTGCCCTTGGCCACCGTGTCCAGGAACGGCTTGACGAACGGGTCCTTGGCCGCCAGCTCGTCGCGGGCCGAGGTGAGCGTCGGCAGGTTGCCCATCGCGTCGTACATCTTGGCCTGGTACGCCTTGCCGCCCAGCAGCTTGACGAAGTCCGCGGCCAGGGTGCGGTGACCGGCGTTCTTCAGCACGCCCAGGTTGTTGCCGCCGGCGAAGGCGGGCGCGATCGAGCCCTCGGCCGCGCCGGGCAGCGGGACGACGGCGTACTTGCCGGCCGCCGCGCCGGCGTCCACGGCCGAGCGGCTGAAGTTGCCGAGTATGCCCATCGCGGCCTTGCCGCCGGCGAACAGCTCGACCGTCTTGCCGCCGGTCAGCGAGACGCACGCCTGCGGCGGGCAGATCTCGTCGGTCAGCAGGTCCGTGTACGCCTTGACGCCCTTGCGGGACTGCGGCGAGTCGAGCGAGGTGATGTCGCCGCCGGCGTCCCAGACGAAGGGCAGGGCGCCGAAGGTGTACTCGCCGCCGACGGCTATGCCGTACAGGTCGGGCTTCTTCCTGCGGATCGTGCGGGCGGCCTCGGTCAGGGCGCCGATGGACGTGGGCGGTTTCAGGCCCAGCTCGGCGAAGACGTCGGTGCGGTAGTAGAGGGCCCGGATGCCGATGAACCAGGGCAGGCCGTACTGCTTGCCCTGGACGGAGGCCGACTTGACCAGGTCGGGGGTCAGGTCCAGGCCCTTCAGGTCGGCGGTGAGGTCGGCGAAGCCACCGGCGGCGGCGTACTCGGCGAGGTCGGTGTTGCCGTACTCGGCGACGTCCGGGGAGCTGGCCGGGTCGTTGAAGGCGCCCTTGAACTTCTCGTGCCGGGCGGGCGTGGTGGGGATGTAGGTGACCTCGACCTTGACGTCCGCGTGCGCGGCGGTGAACTCCCTGATCGCCTCGTTGACGACCTTGTCCTTGGGGGCCCGGTTGGGCTCGTCGAACAGCCAGACGCGCAGCGTCCCCGTCCCCTCGTCGCCGCCGCCGGAGGCGGGAGCGGTCGAGGGGGCGCAGGCGGCCAGCGTGAGCAGGGCCGCTCCGGCCGCGGCAAAGTAAAGAAACTTCACTATTACCTCCTGCGCAGACACTAGGAATTCGCTCTGGAGTCGAGAAGACCTGTCAGGAGATGTTGTGCAATGCACAACAGCGTGCTGCATTTCGCGAAATTTCATCGAATATGGTGACTTGCGTGCCTGACCGCAACCAGTCCACCTCGCTCCGGCGCGCCCTGGCCGTCCTGGACCACGTACGCGGCCACACCGGCCTGTCGCTCACCCAGCTCGCCGAGGCCGTGGGCCTGTCCAAGAGCACGGTGCTGCGGCTGACCGTCCCGCTCGTGGAGGCCAGGCTGCTCGAACGCGACCGCAGGACCGGGGCGTACCGGCTGGGACACGGCACCCTCCAGCTCGGGCAGGCGTACCTGGCCACGCTGGACCTGCGCGCGGTCGCCGCCGAGGAGTCGCACCGGCTGATGAGCGAGGTGCGCGAGACCGTCCACCTGGTCGTCTACGACCACCCGCACGTCGTCTACATCGACAAGGTGGAGAACGAGACGAACGTGCGCATGGCCTCGCGCATCGGCAGCCGCGGCCCGGTGCACGCCACGGCGGTCGGCAAGGCGATCCTGGCCTGGCAGCCGGAGGACGCGCTGGCCGGGCTGGCGCTCGACCCGATCACCAAGCACACCATCACCGACCCCGACCGGCTGCGCGCCGAACTGACCCACGTCCGGCGGCGCGGCTACGCGGTGGACGACCGCGAGAACGAGCCCGAGGTGCGCTGCGTCGCCGCGCCGATCTTCAACCACAACGACGCCGTCGTCGCCGCCGTCTCGGTCTCCGGGCTCACCTCGCGGATCACCGCCGCGCGGGTGCGGGAGCTCGGGCCGCTGGTGGCCGGGGCGGCGTCGCGGATCTCCAGAAAGCTGGGCAGGCCGACCACATGACCGAACTGGTGACCTTCGGCGAGACCATGGCGCTGTTCGGCGCCCGGCGTACCGGGCCGCTGCGCTTCGCCCGCGACTTCGACCTGGGCCTCGGCGGCGCCGAGTCGAACGTGGCGATCGGCGTGACCCGGCTCGGCCACCGGGCGACGTGGGCCGGACGGGTGGGCGACGACGAGTTCGGCGACCTGATCCGGGCCACGCTCGCCGGCGAGGGCGTGGACGTGCGCGCGGTCACCGACCCGGACGCCCCCACCGGACTGATGATCAAGGGCCGGCGCACGGCCGACCTCGTGGACGTGCGGTACTACCGCAAGGACAGCGCCGGCTCCCGGCTGCGGCCGGCCGACCTCGATCCGGCGCTGATCGCCTCGGCCCGCGTGCTGCACGTCTCCGCGATCACCCCGGCGCTGTCGGCGTCGGCCCGGGAGACCGTGGCGCACGCGATCGCCGTGGCGCGGGCGGCCGGCGTGCTCGTCTCGCTGGACGTCAACTACCGGCGGGCCCTGTGGACGGCGGAGGAGGCGGGCGCCTGGCTGCGCGAGACGGTCGGCGGCGTGGACGTGCTGTTCGCGACCGTGCCGGAGGGCCGCCTGGTCGCCGACGTCGAGGACCCGGCGGAGCTGGCCAAGGCGCTGGCCGCGCTCGGGCCCTCGTACGTGCTGGTCAAGTCGGGGTCGGCGGGCGCGCTGGAGTTGTCCGGCGGGGTGCTGCGGCGGGCGCGGCCGTACCGGGTGACCGAGGTGGACCCGGTGGGCGCCGGGGACGCGTTCGCGGCCGGCTGGCTGGCGGACTGGCTGGCCGGGGCCGCTCCGGAACGGCGGCTGGACAGCGCCTGCGCGGCGGGCGCGTTCGCGGTGACCTCGCAGGGCGACTGGGAGAGCCTGCCCCGCCGGTCCGACCTGGGCCTGCTCGGCCGGGCCGCCGACGACGTGAGCAGGTAGCCGCCCGAGGACGAGGTTTTGCCCGTTTTCGGCCCGTTCTTGAGGGCAGCCGGGGAAGATCTCGTCCGGGGAGAGGAACAGTGCGATGACAGACGTCTCCAGCAAGGGTCCGCAGTCGAACGACGAGCGCGAGGTGCTCACCAACCGACAAGGGCATCCCGTCTACGACAACCAGAACCAGCGGACGGTCGGCCCGCGCGGACCGGCGACGCTGGAGAACTACCAGTTCCTGGAGAAGATCAGTCACTTCGACCGCGAACGCATCCCCGAACGGGTGGTGCACGCCAGGGGCGCGCTGAGCTACGGCTTCTTCGAGGCGTACGGCAAGATCGGCGACGAGCCGGTCAGCCGCTACACCAGGGCCAAGCTGTTCCAGGAGGCCGGCAAGCGCACCGACGTGGCGCTGCGCTTCTCCACCGTGATCGGCGGCCGCGACTCCGCGGAGACCGCCCGCGACCCGCGCGGGTTCGCGATCAAGTTCTACACCGAGGACGGCAACTGGGACCTGGTGGGCAACAACCTGGCCGTCTTCTTCATCAGGGACGCCATCAAGTTCCCCGACGTCATCCACTCGCTCAAGCCCGACCCGGTGACCTTCCGGCAGGACCCGAACCGCATCTTCGACTTCATGTCCCAGACGCCCGAGTCGATGCACATGCTGGTCAACCTGTTCAGCCCGCGCGGCATCCCCGCCGACTACCGGCACATGCAGGGATTCGGCGTGAACACCTACAAGTGGGTCAACCAGCAGGGGGAGACGTTCCTGGTCAAGTACCACTGGATGCCCAAGCAGGGCGTGCGCAGCATGACCGCGGCGGACGCGGCGGTCGTCCAGGCAGGCGACCTCGGGCACGCGACGAAGGACCTGCACGACGCCATCGAGCGCGGCGACTACCCCGAGTGGGAGCTGCTGGTCCAGCTGATGAGCGACGAGGAGCACCCCGAGCTGGACTTCGACCCGCTCGACGACACCAAGGTGTGGCCGGAGAACGAGTTCCCGGCCAGGCCGGTCGGCCGCCTGGTGCTCAACCGCAACGTCGAGAACCAGTTCGCCGAGAACGAGCAGGCCGCCTTCGGCACCGGCGTCCTGGTGGACGGCCTCGACTTCTCCGACGACAAGATGCTGGTCGGCCGGACGTTCTCCTACAGCGACACCCAGCGCTACCGGGTCGGCCCGAACTACCTGCAACTCCCGGTCAACCAGGCCAGGAACGCGCCCATAAGGACCAACCAGCGCGACGGCCAGATGGCGTACTTCGTCGACACCGGCGGCGAGGACCCGCACATCAACTACGAGCCCTCGCTGCGCGGCGGCCTGCGCGAGGCCGAGTACCCGACCCTCGACGAGGAGGGCCCGGTCATCAGCGGCCGGCTCATGCGCAGGCGCATCCCGCGGACCAACGATTACAAGCAGGCCGGCCAGCGCTACCTGCTCATGGAGCAGTGGGAGCGCGACGACCTGGTGCACAACTTCGTCGACGCGCTCAGCCAGTGCGACCGGCGCATCCAGGAGCGCATGGTCTGGCACTTCCTGCTCGTGGAGGACGACCTCGGCCTGCGCGTCGGCGAGGGCCTCGGCATCACCCCGGACGACGTCGCCCACCTGGAGCCGCTGGCGAGCCAGGACCTCACCGACGAGGACCGGGAGCGCCTGGTCAAGCTCGGGCGCAACGGCCCGCGCGACGTGGAGGGCCTGAAGATGACCCACTGCGTGCCGAACGAGCGGGCCGCCCACGCCGACGGCCTCTGAACGACGGCTACAGCAGCCCGGCGGCGGCCAGCAGCTTGCCGACCCGGCCGGTCTCGTCGTCGTTCAGCGGGATCTGCGGCAGCGCGGTGAGCGGGCAGTCGATGACGCCCCGCAGGTGCAGGGCGGCCTTGAACGCGCCCAGCCCCGCCGAGCTGCCGCCCATGCGGCCCGCGCCGACCCGGACGATCTCGAACAGCCTGACCAGGCGTTCCTGCTCGGCCCTGGCCGTCGCCCAGTCGCCGCGGGTGGCGGCCCGGTACAGCTCGGCGTACCCGTGGGGGTCCACGTTGCCGAGGCCGGGCACGACGCCGTCGGCGCCCATCCACAGCGCGGAGTCCACGGTCACCTCCGACCCGGTGAGCACGCTGAACGGCGCCCGGCGGCCCAGGATGACCTGGCGCAGCCCGCCGTCGTCGCCGCTGGAGTCCTTGACCCCGGCGAGCGCGCCCTCGGCGGCCAGGTCGAGCAGCAGGTCGGCGCCCAGCTTGGTGTGCACGCTGACCGGCAGGTCGTAGGCGTAGACCGGCAGGCCGCTGCGGGCGGCGATCGTCCGGAAGTGGGTGCGGATCTCCTCGGGATGGGTGCGCGTGTAGAACGGCGCGGTCGCCACCAGCCCGGACGCCCCCGCCGCCGCCGCGACGCGGGCGTGTTCGAGCACCCGCGGCGTGGTCATGTCGATCACCCCGGCCAGCACCGGCACCTGGCCGCCCACGTGCCCGACGACCGTGTCCAGCACCACCCACCGCTGGGCGTCGGTCAGGTAGGCCACCTCCGAGGAGGAGCCGAGCACGAACAGCGCGTCCACCCCGCCCTCCAGCAGGTGGTCCACCAGCCGGGTCAGGGAGGCGGCGTCCACCTCGTGGCCGGGGGTGAACGGGGTGCAGACCGGGGGGATCACGCCGGTCACCGTCGCGGCCCCGGCGACATCGGGATCTGTCATGAGTGCTCCTGGATCAGCTCTAGGTCGGTGGCTCCGGCCGCCACCGGGTGGTGGCAGTGGAAGAGGTGGTCGTCCCCGGCCCGCGTGGCGGCGGGCATCTCGGCCGCGCACAGGTCGTCGGCCCGCCAGCACCGGGTGCGGAACGGGCAGCCGCTCGGCGGCCTGGTGGCCGACGGCACCGCGCCGACCAGCGGGATCGGGGTGATGGGCGAGATCAGCCCGGGGGTGGCCGAGAACAGCGCCCGCGTGTACGGATGCCTGGCCCGCCCCGGCACCGACCGCGCGGGCGTCTGCTCGACGATCCTGCCCAGGTACATGGTGACCACGCGGTCGCTCATCCGGCGCACGGTCTGGATGTCGTGCGAGATGAACACCATCGCCAGCCCGAGCCGGTCCTTGAGGTCGAGCAGCAGGTTGAGGATCTGGGCGCGGACCGACACGTCCAGGGCGCTGGTGGGCTCGTCGGCGACGACCAGCCGCGGTTCGAGCGCGAGCGCCCTGGCCACGGCCACCCGCTGCCGCTGACCGCCGGAGAGCTGGCCGGGCAGCGCGCCGGCGACGCCGGCGGGCAGGCCGACCAGGTCCAGCAGCTCGCGCACGCGGGCCTCGCGCTCGCCGGGGGTGCCCCGGCGGTGCACGTCGAGCGGGTCGCGCAGGATCCGCCCGACCGGCAGCCGCCGGTTGAGCGCCGTGGACGGGTCCTGGAAGATCAGCCCGACGCCGCCGCCGACGAGCGCGCGCCGCTCGTCCTGCTTCAGCGTCCACAGGTCGCGGCCGTTCAGGCGCACGTTGCCCGAGGTCGGCCGCTGCAGCCCGACCAGCACCTTGGCCAGCGTGGACTTCCCGCAGCCCGACTCCCCCACGATCCCGACGGTCTCGCCGGGCGCGACGGTCAGCGAGGCGGCGGTCAGGGCGTGCACGCGGTCCCGCGCGAACAGCCCTCCCGAGCGGGCCTTGTGCACGACGTGCACGTCGTTCAGCTCAAGCACGTGTCTCACTCCCTGCGAGTTCGACCGCCGGGTGGTGGCAGGCCACCGCGTGCCGCCTGGCCTGCCCGGCCAGCACCGGGGTCTGCGTACGGCACACGCCGGTGGCCATCGGGCACCGGTCGGCGAACCTGCACCCGGCCGGGAAGTCGGCGGGCGCGGGCACCACGCCGGGGATCTGGGTCAGCCGCTCGGCCCCCGACTCCAGCGACAACACCGAGCCGAGCAGCCCCCGCGCGTAGTGGTGGGCGGGCTCGCCGACCAGGGCGGCGGTGGCGCCGGTCTCGACGATCTGGCCGCCGTACATGACGACGACGCGGTCGGTGACGTCGGCGACCAGCGCCAGGTCGTGCGAGACCAGGATCAGCGCGAACCCCAGCTCCTCGCGCAGCCGCAGCAGCAGCTCGATGACCTGCGCCTGGACGGTCACGTCGAGCGCGGTCGTCGGCTCGTCGGCGACGATCAGCTTGGGGTCGCGGGAGAGCGCCATAGCGATCAGCACCCGCTGCCGCTGGCCGCCCGACAGCTCGTGCGGATAGGCGGACAGGGTGCGGCGGGCGTCGAGGCCGACGAGTTCCAGCAGCTCGGCCGGGGTACGCCGGCCGCCCCTGCGGGTGAGCTGCCTGAGCTGGGCCCTGATGGTCATGGCCGGGTTGAGCGAGGACAGCGCGTCCTGGTAGATCATCGCCATCTCGTGGCCGAGCAGGCGGCGGCGGGCCCGGCGCGGCAGCGCGAGCAGCTCCTTCTGGTCGAAGCGCACGTGCCCGCCGACCCGGGCCTGGCGCGGTTGCAGGCCCATGACGGTCAGGGCGGTCAGCGACTTGCCGCAGCCGGACTCGCCGACCAGGCCGACGACCTCGCCGGGCCAGACCTCGAAGCCGACGCCGTCCACGATGTCCACGCCGGGGTCGAAGCCGATTCGCAGGCGTTCGACGCTGAGGATCGGCTGTCCTTGCGGCAGCGGGCGGGCGCGTCCGGCCAGCCGGCGGGCGGCCTCGGCCAGGCCGGGCAGCTCGACGACCTGGCCGGCGCCGGGGGCGGCCTGCTCGTAGGCGTCGTCCTTCCTGGGGGCGGCCCTGCGTGCCGGGGCGGCCCAGGCGTCGGAGATGCCCTCGGACAGGATGTTGAGGGCCAGCACGGTGAGCAGGATCAGCAGGCCGGGGAAGACCGTGGCCCACCAGCCGCCGAGCAGCACCAGGTTCTTGCCGTCGGCGATGACGCTGCCCCACGACGGGTTCGGCGGGCGTACGCCGGCGCCGATGAACGACAGCGACGCCTCGAACACGATCGCGTCGGCCACCATCACCGTGCAGAACACCAGCACGGGCGCCGCGCAGTTGACCGCGACGTGCCTGAGCACGATGTACGGCGTGCGCGCGCCGATGACGCGCTCGGCCGCCACGTAGTCCTCGCCGTACTGGGCGATCACGTTGGCCCGCACGACCCTGGCCACGGACGGCATGTAGAGGAAGGCCATGGCCATGACCAGCACCGGGATGCTGCCGCCGAACACCGCGACCAGCACGGCGGCCAGCGCGATGCCGGGGAAGGCCATGATCACGTCGAGCACGCGCATGACGGTCTCGTCCACCACCCGGCGCGAGGTGGCCGCCACCGCGCCGACGATCGCCCCGGCGACCAGGGCGAGGCCGGTGGCGCCGAGGCCGATGATCAGCGACCAGCGGGCGCCGTACAGGAGCCGGGACAGGATGTCGCGGTTGGCGCTGTCCAGGCCCATCCAGTGCGCGGCCGACGGGCCGCCGCCGGCGGCCTCCTGGAAGTACGGCGAGTGCGGCGCGATCAGCGGCGCGAACAGGGCGGCCAGCACGACCAGGGCGACGACGGCGACCGCCGGCCACGACGCCGCGGGCAGCCGCCGGAAGGCGACGCCGGGCCTGGACAGGCGTTCGGCGAGTCCGCTTCTCATCAGGCGGCACTCCTCAGGCGGGGGTTGACCAGCAGGTAGAGGATGTCGACGACCAGGTTGACCACCATGAAGCCGATCGCGATGGTGAGCACGACGCCCTGCACCACGGCCGGGTCGCCGTCGCGCACCGCGTTGATCATGAGCTGACCCATGCCGGGCAGGCCGTAGATCGTCTCGATGATCACCGTGCCGCCGATCAGGTAGCCGATGCGCAGGCCGAGCACCGTCAGCGGGTTGATCAGCGCGTTGCGCAGCACGTTGCGGCCGACCACGACGATCATCGGCAGGCCGCTGCCGATCGCGGTGCGCACGTAGTCCCGGTCCAGCTCCTCGACCATCGACGTGCGGATGATGCGGGTGAGCTGGGCGGCGATCGGCAGCGACAACGACAGCGCGGGCAGCGTCATCGACTGCAGCCAGCCGGTGAGGGAGTCGGCGGGGTTGATGTAGCCGCCAGTCGGGAACAGCCCCTCGCCGACCGCCAGCCACTGGATCATCAGCAGCGCCAGCCAGAACGCCGGAGCCGCCACGCCGACCAGCGACACGACCCGGATCGCCTGGTCGGGCCAGCGGTCGCGGAACAGCGCCGCGGTCACGCCGAACACCAGCGAGAGCACGATCGCCACGGCCAGGCCGAGGAACGTGAGCTGCAGGGTCAGCGGCAGCGCGGTCGTCACCGACTCGACGACCGGCTTCTTGGTGAGCACGCTGGTGCCCATGTCGCCCTGGGCGAGGTCGGCGACGAAGCGCACGTACCGCAGCGGCAGCGGGTCCAGCAGGCCGTTCTCCTCCTGGAAACGGTGGATCTGCTCCGCCGTGGGGTTCGCGCCCTGGAAGTAGGCGTACTCGGGCTTGACGCCCGAGAAGCGCATCACGACGAACACGAACGCGACCACGCCCAGGACCAGCGGGATCAGGATGAGGAGCCGCCGCAGCAGCATCCTGAGTACGAGCGTCATGTCCTCTTGGCCTGCAGCAGGTTGATGCCGGGGTACGGCTGGGCGCGGATGCCGGAGAGCTTCTTCGGGTCCCAGGCGGTCATCAGCTCGTTGTGGACGACGGGATAGAGCACGGCCTGCTCGGCGACCAGGTCCAGATATCTGTGGATCTGCTCGCTCTTCTTGGCCTTGTCCGTCTCCTTGCCGGCCGCGTCCATCATGGCGAACAGCTTCTCGGCGTCCTTGCTGCCGTCCCAGTGGCTGTACTTCATCCACAGGCCGCCGGGCACGTAGTTGTAGTGCAGGATCAGGTCGGCGTCCATGCCGAACTGGTTGGGGTTCGAGGCCGCCGCGACCACCTGGTAGTCCTGGAACTGGTCCATCTTGGTGAACAGCGCGGCCGTGTCCTGCGGCTCCAGCGTGGTCTTGATCCCGACCGCCTCCCAGGAGGCGGCGATGGTGGGCAGGCAGTCGACGATCCAGCTCACGTTGACGGCCATGAGGTTGACCGTCAGGTTCGTCACCCCCGCCTCCTTCAGCAGCGCCCTGGCCTTGTCGGGGTCGTAGTCGTAGACGACCGAGGCGCGCCGGTGGTCGGGGTGGCCCTCGTTGAGGAAGGAGCTGGAGGCCGTGCCGTGCCCCTTGAGCGCCACGTCGATCATCTTCTGCTTGTCGATGGCGTAGTGCAGCGCCTGGCGGACGCGTACGTCGTCGAAGGGCTTGGCGGCGGTGTTGAACATCAGGAACATGTGGTTCATGCCCTTGCCGCCCTCGACCGTGAGGCCCTGCTGCTTGAGCTGGTCGACGTTGGCGTACGGGATGTTGTCGGCGATCTGCGCCTCGGCCGAGCCGCCGGAGATCTTGGCCACCCGGGCGGAGGCGTCCACGATGGTCAGCCAGTTCATCTTCTTGACGGTGGCCGGGCGAGGGCCGTTGTAGCCGTCGAACGCCTCGAAGGAGGTGTTGGATTTGGGGTTGTGCGCCGCCTGCTTGTACGGCCCGGAGCCGACCGCCATGCCGCTCTTGGCCTTGTCCCACGCGCCCGCCTGGCTGAACACGTGCTTCGGCATGATCTTGGCGATGGTCAGCCGGGGCGCCGCGTCGGGGAAGGGGAACTTCAGGACCAGTTCCACGGTCCGGTCGTCCACCTTCTTCACCTCCTGGAGCCAGGGCTTGAAGAAGTTGCCGGTCAGCACGTTGTCGGGGCCGAGGATGCGCTCGAAGGTGAAGACCACGTCGTCGGCGGTGACCGGCTGCCCGTCGTGCCACTTGGCGCCCTCGCGCAGGGCGAACGTCCACGACGTGGCGTTGGCGTCGGCGGGCAGCGCCGTCGCCAGGGCGGGGTACGGCTCCCGGGTGACCGGGTCGGTGTCGAGCAGCCCTTCGTAGACGTGGCTGATCCCGGCCATCGCGAACGCCGACGCGGTCTGGGTCGGGTCCCAGCTCTGGTCGTTGCCGTAGCCGATGACGGCGGTGATCAGGTCTTTGTTCGATCCGGCGCCGACCGAGCCGGTCGAGGCCGGGCCTCCGGAACAGGCGGAGAGGGTGGCCGCGATGAACGCCGCCGCACCCGTGGCCCCGCTGTAGCGCAGGAAGTCACGGCGGCTGAACTCAGAGCTCACGGATGCCTCCTGGGGGGAACAGGTAGAACGTAGGACATCCCATGTCCTATCTTGTGCGTAACGTGGACGCTAAACGCCAGAGCGTCTTGAGGTCAACAGAGGATTTCCGGAATGTTACCTACGATGAAAGGAAGCTTCATGGCCGCAGTCCCGCGTCCGGCACGTCCCAGCCGGGCCGTCGAGGCCCAGGAGGGCGTCAAGGACCTGATCGTCAGGCGCGGGCTGGTCGCGGGCGACCCGCTGCCCACGGAGTCGGAGCTCATGGAGGAGCTGCAGGTCAGCCGCAACTCCGTCCGGGAGGCGCTGAAGGCTCTGCAGGCGGTCGGCATCGTGGACATCCGCCACGGCTTCGGCATGTTCGTGGGCCGGATGTCGCTGTCCGGGCTGGTGGACGAGCTGGCCTTCCACAGCCGCATCACCCTGCAGAACGGCCGCAACCACCTGGCGCACCTCATCGAGATCCGCGAGATCCTGGAGAGCGGACTCGTCCAGCGGCTCATCGACCTCGGCCCGGAGGCCGACCTCGCCCCGGTGGCCGACGTCATGGCCCGCATGGACCACGAGTCGCAGGTCGGCGAGGTCTCCCCCGAGACCGACCGGCTCTTCCACGACCTGCTCTACCGGCCGCTCGGCAACCCGCTGGTCAGCCAGCTCCTCGGCGCGTTCTGGGACGTCTACCACCAGCTCCGCGACCACCTCGGCGCCCCCGACGAGCCGCCCGGCGACGTGGCCAGGCGGCACCGCGACATCTACGCCGCGGTGCTGGCCGGCGACCGGGCCGCCGCGGTGTCGGCCGTGTACGCGCACTTCGACGGCGTGCGCAACCGGCTGGCCCGGCTGGGGGGTTAGTCCGGGTAGCGGGCCACGCGCCTGGCCCAGGGCCGCCGCCATTCCTCGTACCACTCGGCGAACCACGGGTGGGGCGCGGCCAGCGGCACGATGTGGGCGACGGTCTCGTGGTAGTAGCGCTTCTGGAACCGCCAGTGGAGGCGCTGCAACTCCTGCACGTTGCTCACCCGGTCGGCCAGCTTCACCAGCACCGCCTGCGCCGGGGCCTTGGCCAGCGCGGCCAGGTGGTCGGCCTTCGCGCGCCCGGCGGGCCTGGTCACCCAGCGGACGAGCCCGGTCACCTCCGCGCCGAACCGCCGGGCCAGCTCCCGCTCGGTGCACGCGGTGTCCTCCAGCACGTCGTGCAGCACGATCGCGGTCAGCACGTCGGGGTCGCTCACCTGCGCCCCGGCCACCGCCACCTCAAGCGCCTCCAGCAGATGCTCCACGTACGGCCGCCCGGTGGGACGCTGCTGCACGCCGTGCTGCGTCCGGGCGAAGCGCACCGCCTCGCGCAACCCCGTGACGGTCTGCGACGGGAGCGCCTCGGCCAGGGGGCCGGCGGCCTGGCCCCACGACATCCAGCTCGTGAAGATCTTCATCGGGCTCCTCTCGACGTCCTAGGCTGAGAATATGACCGAGATCGCCGTTCCAGACGGCTCGTGGACGTTCAACGGAGAGATGCTGCGCGTCGTCCCTGGCGGCGACAAGAACGTCCACGAGCTCCGCAAGGTGCTCGGCGAGGTCGCCGTGCCTCTGGAGGCCATCGCGACGTGCGCGTTCGAGCCCGGCCGCAAGGGCGGCCAGCTCCGCCTGCGCCTGCGCTACGGCGCCGACCCCCTGTCCGACCTCGTCGCCGGATCGCTGGCCGCGCCCGCCGACCCGTACCGGCTGGCGGTGCCCAAGGAGCGCGCCGGCGCGGCCCAGTACTTCGCCGACGAGGTCCGCGACACCCTGGAGATCAACCAGACGCCCAGCGGCCCCTGCGAGCACTACCTGCTCCCCGGCCCCGCCATCCCCGTCTCGGCCACGGCGGGCGACGGCACCGCGATCTTCGACGGCGAGCGCGTCCGCCTGGAATGGACCGGTTTCGCCAGCACGGAGAAGGAACGGGCGGGGTCGCAGGAGTTCCCGCTGGCCGAGCTGGTGGGCGTGGAGTGGAAACCGCAGTCCGGCCTCGGCTACGGCACCCTCCGCTTCCGGCTCAAGGGCGACGGGCCCGGCGCGTCCCCGCAGAAGGACCCTCACTGCGTGTCTTGGGGCATCCAGCGCTTCGGCGGCGCGACCGCGCTGGTCGGGGCGGCGGTGCTGGCCCGGCTGCCGCGCGAGCAGCCCGAGGAGCTGGAGCCGGCGGCCTCCGCCGGCGACGCCCACGACGCGGTGCTGCGCCGCCTGGCCGAGCTGGGCGAGCTGCATCGGTCCGGGGTGCTGACCGACGAGGAGTTCGCGGCGGCCAAGCAGGCCATGATCCGCCGGCTCTGACCGGCTTGGCCGACCGTGACGGCGGACGGTCCGGAGGACGAGCTTCCGGGCCGCGGCCGGTCAGGCGGTCATCGGGTCAGCACCATCAACGTGAAGAAGCCGGTGTACTGGCAGAAGTACGACAGGTAGGTGCCCTTCGCCTTGAGCTCCTTGCCCTTGGCGATGCACGCGGCCTCACTGCTGTGGTCGCCGCACTTGATCCAGGTGGAGGCGGAACCCGGCGGGCTCGATCCGCCGGCTTAATCGGCTTGGCCGGCGTCCGTCCCCTGTGGGACGGTTGAGCGGTGTCCGACCAGCTTCCCCGTACCGTTGACGAGGCCGTCGAGGCGGAGCGGAACGGCCGCCAGCCGCGCTACCTCTACTTCTGGGGCCACCGCCCGGCCCGCGACGGCGGTCCCGGCCGCGGCTGCCTGTCGCAGTGGTGGCCGGTCACCTTCACCGAGGGCGGCCACACCTTCGCCTCGGCCGAGCACTACATGATGGCCCACAAGGCGTGGCTGTTCGGCGACCACGACAGCGCCGACCGCATCCTCCTGGCCGCGACCCCGGGCGAGGCCAAGAAGCTCGGCCGCACCGTGCGCGGCTTCGACGAGGCCGTATGGGACGCCCACCGGCTCGACATCGTCGTCCGCGCCTCGCTCGCCAAGTTCGGGGCGCACGCCGACCTGCGGGAGTTCCTGGTCGGCACCCGCGCGCACGTGCTGGTCGAGGCCAGCCCGCTGGACCGGGTCTGGGGCATCGGCCTGGCCGCCGACGACGAGCGCGCCGCGTCCGCGGCGACCTGGCGCGGGCTGAACCTGCTCGGTTTCGCGCTGATGGCGGCCCGCGACGAGCTGGACGCCTGATCAGGTCAGCACTTTGGTGATCTTCGCCAGGTCCAGCAGCCGGAACTCGGCGGGCTCGTGGCACCACACGTCCAGATCCGCGCCGCGCACCTCCGGGCCGCTGACGGTGAGCTCCTCGCCGTCGTGGACGATCCGGGCCGTGCCGTGGTACTCCAGCTCCATCGCCACCCGTTCGCGGGCCTTGGGCGACAGGGCGGTGGCGTACCGGGCGAAGAGGTCGCGCAGGCCGTGGCGGCCCGGCGGCGGCTCGCCGGCGGTGGTGACCAGCCAGGCGGCGGCGCGTTCCGGGCTGAGGACCCCCTGCTCGCGGCCGGCCGGACGGGCCGGGGCGCGCCGGGGCGCGCGGCCGGTCACGGTGAGCGTGCCGTCGGCCTCGCGGGCGACCGGCGCGTACCCGGCCTCCCTGAGCAGGGCCAGGGTCTGCGCCGGGTCGAGCGCGCTGGCCAGGACGGTGGGGGCCAGCAGGCGCGGACGCAGCTTGGCCAGCCTGCGATGCGCGGCCAGCTCGGCCAGCAGGGCCTCGTCGCCGCCCATCACGCAGCAGCCCACCGGGACCACCTCGATCTCCCCGTGCCGCCGGGCGACGTCGTGGATCAGGTACGTCAGAGGCTGCGGCAGCGGGCCGGCGGCCACCTCCTCCAGGGCCGAGACGAGTTCGGCGGCGGTGTGACCGGCGTCCAGGGCGCGGCGCACCGAGGACGCGCCGAACCGCCACGAACCGCCGGGCTCGCGGTCGGCGGCCCGGTCGAGGACCTCCGTCAGGGCGGCGGCGGGCGGGCCGGTGACCACGGCGGTCAGGTCGGTCCCGAACAACGCCTGCCGCCGGGCGCCGGCCAGCAGCCCGGCGGCGGCCTCCCCCACCCGCGGCCCGGACGGCGTCCGGAGGGCCAGGCCGGGCGGGCTGAGGGCGTCCGCGCCGAGCAGGCCCAGCAGCCTCGACTCGGCCAGCACCGCGAGCACGACCTCGCGGCAGCTCGCCCGCTGCAACAACGGAAGGTGCCAGCTCGCGGCCGCCGCCACCTCCTCCGCGTCCGGCACGGCCGCCGCCTCCCCCGTCGCCGTCGCGCCCGGCAGCAGCCCGAACACCACCTCCCGGATGACGCTGGACGGTGTCCCGGTCCCGGCCGGGGCGAGCGGGGTGCGGGGTTTGCCGTCGTACCGGCGGGTCGGGCTGATCGGCAGCCGCCACCACGCCTCGGCCAGCGCGGCGTAGCGGTCGGCCGGCGACAGGCGCAACCACGCGTCGTAGGCCCTGGTCGGCGAGACCCCGGCAGGCCGGGTCTCGGTCGCGCGCCGGGTGCGCACCTGCGTGAGCGGGTTGGCGGCCAGCAGCCCGGCGGCGTGCACGAGGTCGAGCAGCAGGCGGACCTCGTCCTCGGCGCAGCCCAGGCGGCCGGCCAGGCGGCGCACCTCCTTGACGCCGACGCCGCCACCCTTCAGCTCGGGCAACGGCTGCGCCGCCGCGTCCTGCAGCAGGGCCGCGGCCCGGTCCAGGAGGCGGAGGGCGGCCACGGACGCCTCGTGCGCGACCAGGTCGGCGGCGACCGGCCGGGTACGGACCGCCGGCTGCTCGACCGGCAGGTCGATCCGGTGGTCGGGCCCGCGCAGCGCGAGCGCGACCTCCATGGGCATGACGTAGGTGCGCTCCCAGTCGACGCTCCAGACGAGACCGTGGTCGCGGGCCCACCGCGCCGGGGTCACCGGCCCCCGCGGCTGGTTCCGGCCGCGCGGCGGGAACTCGTCGAGCACCCGCGCGGGACCGCGTTCGAGGAAGTCGTCGAGCAGCTCGCGGGTGCCCGCCGGGGCGCGGGCGACCAGCCGGGCCAGCCTGCCGGGATCGCGGAGGGCCGTGGTGATCGACTCGATCAGCGCCGCTTTGCGCGGCGTGCCCGTGCCGCCCAGCCGCCGGTGCACGTCGGTCAGCTCGGCCACGGTGACGTGCGCGAGCAGCCCGGACAGGGCGGGGCCCAGCCCCAGGGGCGTCGGCAGCACCGCGGGCAACCCGGCGGCCAGGTGCAGCGCGCCGCCCTCGCCCCGCCGTACGAGCGCGACGCGTTCGAGCCGGTCGATCAGCCCGGGCAGGTCGGCGCCGGCGGTCACCAGGTCGGGCAGCGGCCGGCCGCTGCGGGCCGACACCAGGATCGCCTCCACCAGCAGCAGGCAGGGCAGCGGTGTCCGGGACAGCGCCAGGTGCACGGACTCCGGCGCGTCGAGCCGCTCGGCCAGCTCGGCCGGCCGCCGCGGCGGCACGGGCCGCAACACGTCGGGCCGCGCGGCCAGCAGCTCGGTCAGCCGCTCGCGCCCCAGCCCCGCCAGCCATTCCGGAAACGTCTCGTCCACCGACCGATTGTCGCAAGCCGCGGGGAGCGACGGGGCCCCGAAAACAGCGAAACCGCCTGGCGAGCCAGGCGGTTTCGGGGTGGTGCGCCGCCAGGGACTCGAACCCCGGACCCGCTGATTAAGAGTCAGCTGCTCTAACCAACTGAGCTAGCGGCGCAACAGGGTTAACTGTATCAGCCGCCGGACGGTGCCCGCACATCAGCCGAGCCGCTCCCCCAGCCGCCCGTACGCCCTCAGCACCAGGTCCCAGAACCCCTTCACGTCCACGGACGTCGCGACCAGCGCGTTCGCCGGCCGTCCGCGCAGGTCGAAGTCGGTGACGGTCATCCCCCGCGTGTACGTCCCGGCGGTCTCCACGTTCACCACGGCCGGCACGCAGGTGAACAGCGACGGGTCCAGCACGTACGCCACCGCGCAGGCGTCGTGGATGGCCGGGCCGCCCTCGGCCGTCACCACGCCGTAGAACTGCGCGGCGGGCACCAGCAGCTCCGACAGCCGGCCGAGCGGCCGCATGCGGTCGAGCACGTCCGCGGTGACCAGGGCGGACAGGGTCACGTCGAGGCCGAGCTGGCGGACCTGCCAGCCGGCCTCGAAGACGATCGCCGCGGCCTCGGGGTCGGCCAGCATGTTGAACTCGGCCGCCGGGTTGTGGTTCCCCCGGGTGTACGAGCCGCCCATGATCACCAGCTCCCTGGCCCACTCCACGACGCGGGGCTCGCGGCGTACGGCGAGGGCGATGTTGGTCAGCGGGCCCACCGCGACCAGCGTGATCTCGCCCGGCGCGGCACGCAGGGCGTCCACGATGAAGTCCACCGCGTGCCCCTCCGACAGGGGACGCACGGGGGCGGGCAGGACGACGTCGCCGAGCCCGGTGTCGCCGTGGACGTGCCCGGCGCGGACCGTGCGGTGCAGCAGGGCACCCGCGCTGCCGGGCGTGACCGGCACGTCGCCGAGGTCGAGGAACTCCCGGAGCGCCAGCGCGTTCGCGGTGGTCAGCTCCAGGTCGACGTTGCCGCCCACGGTGGTGACGCCCACGACGTCGAGGTCGGGGGAGCCGGCGGCGAGGGCCAGGGCGAGGGCGTCGTCGATGCCGGGGTCGCAGTCGATGAGAACTTTCTTCACACCACAGGACAATACGCATGGCCGATGGCAGATGAGGCAGCGCCCGTGCCGGCTGCGGGCATGGATCGGGGCCGGGCAGTTCCCCCAAATCTGCCCGGCCCCGATCGGTGGCGGTCCAGGCCGACGTCTTCCCCCAAAAACGTCGGCGGTCCCGCACTCGCGGACCGCGGTCCCCCTCCGCGTCCGCATCGGTGAAGGTCTGTTGTGGCCTCTCGACCTGCTACAACGCTACCGAGACGAATGCAACGGTCGCGTCATAACGGGGTCGAATAAGCGTTTAATCCGACTAGGGAAGCTCCAATCGAACCTCCGTACCGTCCTGCAACGATCTGCTCACCGTGCAGTACTTGTCGTGCACCCGCCCGGCCACCGCCCTGAAGACCTCGTCGGCCGCCTCCGAGGGCAGCTCCACGTCGTAGGTGACCGTCACCGGCCCGAGCTTGTTCGGCTCGACCTTCTCCGACTCCACCGTCATGGCCAGGCGCACCAGCCGGTGCCCGCGCTTGGCCGTGAGCGGCTCGACGGTCACGATGTTGCAGCCGCCCACCGCCGCGAGCAGCAGCTCGACCGGGGTGAACACGCCCTCGTCGTCGCCGCCGCCGATCTTCACCTCGGCGCCGCGGGCGTTCGTGGCCCGGAAACCGCCGTCTTCTGTCCGCTCAACACGCACGTTAGCCATGTTTCAGACCTTACTCAGAAAGCTCTCATGTTCCTTCAGCATCGTCGTAGACATGGCTAGTGAGGTGAATGCGAGTCACGGTCCCATCCTCTTCTGGTGCGGGGTCGCGGTCGCCGAGTTCGGCGCGATCCAGCCGGGGTTCGGCTACCCCTGGCGGCCCACCGCCTACGCCGCCGCGGCGTTGCTCGTCGCGCTCGGCTTCGCCACCGTCAAGGCCGCCGACCTGCTCCGCACCGAGCAGGCCCGGCAGCGGCTGCGGCTCGGCGGCTACCTGGCCGGCGCGCTGCTGGTGGCCCACGAGCTGAGCTCCACCGCGTACGTGACGGAACTCAGCCGCGTCGGTTCGCTGCTGCTGTACGCGATGGCGGCGGTCATGGCGGTCCGCAGCCACACGGTCGTCCCGCAGACCAGGGGCAGGGTGCTGATCGCGTCCGGCATGGACCCGGACACCCTGCGCACCCGGCTGGCCGGCGCGGGCGCCAGGACGGACACCGTGGCCGTCTACCGGGCCGAGCGCGCCACCAGCGAGCTGCGCGACCTGGAGACCAGGTACGGTCTCATCCTCGTCACCGGCGCCGAGCACGACCCGAGGGCCAAGGAGCGCATCAGCGCCTCCGGGCTCAGCCGCGAGATCCCCGACATCGCCGAGCGCGAGGTGGTCGTCGAGGGCCCGCGCCCGTTCACCCGGTACGTCGGCGGCGCATTGTCACGCCTCGCGATCCCGAGATCACAGGTCCATTTCAAACCAGGGCAAAAGGTTTAGCCCCACGTTACGGCCGACGTGAGAGCGTGGGCAGCGGACAAGGAGGCCAGGTGACGATTTTCCCCGGAAGCGCCCGTGTCGACACGGTCATGGGCATGCCCGTCAGCGTGGACATCCGCACGGCTCTGCCGGCCCGAGAGCTCACCCCCCTGCTCGACGACGCCTTCTCCTGGTTGCGCTGGGTGGCCGACACCTTCAGCCCGGCCAAGGAGGACAGCCAGATCTGGCGCCTCAACCACGGCCTGACCATCAGGCAGATCCCCGAGCTCGTCGAGGTCCTGCACCGCTGCGAGGAGCTGGGCGAGGCGACCGGCGGCTGGTTCGAGCACCGGATCAACGGCGTGATCGACCCGTCCGGCTACATCAAGGGCTGGGCCCTGGAACGCCTGTCGCGGGCGCTGTGCAACGCGGGCGCCGGTGACCACCGCATCAACGCGGGCGGCGACATCAGGGTGCGCGGCTCGGCCGCCCCGGGCAAGCCGTGGCGGGTCGGCATCCGCGACCCGCGCACCGACGTCGTCAGGAAGGCGCTGTTCGCCCACGACCTCGGCATCGCCACCTCGGGCGGCGCGGCCGTGGTGGACCCGCGCACCGGGGAGCGCCAGCAGACGCTCGGCTCGGTCACCGTGATCGGCCCCGACCTCGGCGTGGCCGACGCCTACGCCACCGCCATGTACGCCATGGGCCCCACCCTGGCCAGGCGGTTCGCGACCGACCTGGCCGAGGCCGGCGCGTACGACACCATGATCGTGCTCCGGGACGGCCAGGAGGTCAGCACGCCGGGCATCTCGGGCATCGCCGCGGGGGCGCGCCTGGCCGGCTGAGCGCGGCTCAGGCGTCGGGATGATCGCGCAGATATTCCAGGTAGATCGGCCGCAACGCCTCGCCCAGCTCACCCTCGCCCGCCGCGAGCGCGTCGCTGAGCAGCGCGGACACCCGGCTGAGGTCGTTGGCGGTCTCACTCTCGTGACCGCTCGCGGCCTCGGCGGCCGGGATCACCTTCAGCAGGTTCCACAGGAAGCCCAGATCCCCATGGCGTACGGCGTACCGCACCGCTCGGTCGTGCAACTCCGCCGCGGGCAACGAATCAAGACCATTAGCGTCCATCCCGCTCCCTTTCCCGACATGAGTCACAGGTAACCGCCGCCACAGTGCGTGATCGACCGGCTTCGCGCGGTCGATCTATCGCGCCGGCGATCGCGAAGTGGGAGGATCAACCAGCGTGAGATTCATCATCAGAACCGTGGCCGCGGCCGCCGCCCTCTGGGTCGCCATCCAGCTCCTCGACGGCATCAGGATCACCGCCCCGGAGAACTCGGCCAAGTACTGGGGCGTCCTGCTCCTCGTGGCCCTGATCTTCGGTGTCGTCAACGCCATCGTGAAGCCGATCGTCAAGGCGCTGGGCTGCGCGGTCATCGTGCTGACCCTCGGGTTGTTCCTCCTCGTCATCAACGCGGCCATGCTGCTGCTGACGAGCTGGATCGCCGGCCAGTTCGACATCCCCTTCCACGTCGACAACTTCTACCCCGCCGCCTTCTGGGGCGCGATCATCATCAGCGTGGTCAGCTGGCTGCTCGGCCTGTTCATCCCCGACAACGACTGATCCCCTCCCCATGCAGCTCAACGGCGCCGGCCTGACCTGCGCCCAGGTGCACGAAGCCGCCCACGGCCGGGCCCGGGTCACGATCGGTCCCCTCGATCGGGCCCGGGCCTCGTGGGCCACCGCCCAGGGGCTGACCGGCCCCGTCTACGGCCGCAGCACGGGCGTGGGCGCCAACCGGGACGTCCGGCTCGACTCCCCCGGCCTCGACCTGCTGCGCAGCCACGCCTGCGGGGCAGGTCCCCTGGTGGCCGACGAGCGGGCGCGGGCCATGCTCGTCGTGCGGCTCAACCAGCTCGTCGCGGGCGGCTCGGGCATCGACCCGGCCGTGCTGCCCGTCCTGGCCGAGGCGGTCACGGGCGGGTTCACGCCGCCGGTCCGCACGTACGGCGCGATCGGCACCGGCGACCTGACCGCGCTCGCCACCACGGCCCTGTGCCTGCTGGGCGAGGTGCCCTGGCGGCGGGCGGGCGAGGAGACGGCCGGGCCGCGCTTCGCGCTCGCCTCCGGCGACGCGCTGCCCTTCATCAGCTCGGGGGCGGCCACGCTGGCCGACGCCGCGCTGGCCTGCCACCGGTTGGGCGCGCTGCTGGAGGCGGCCGTCGACGTGGCCGCCCTGTCCTTCACCGCGGTGGACGCCTCCGCCGAGCCGCTGGCCGCCGCCGTCCAGGAGGCCAGGCCGCATCCGGGCCAGTCGCGCGTGGCCGGACGCCTGCGCGGCCTGCTCACCCACGAGCTGGCCACCCGCGTCCAGGACCCGTACGGCTACCGCGCCTTCGCGCAGGTGCACGGCGCGGCCGTGGACGCGTTGGAGCGTGCCACCGCCACCGTCGAGACCGACCTGAACGCCGCCACCGAGAACCCGCTCATCACCGGCACCCTGGCCTGGCACAACGGCAACTTCCACTCGGCCCCGGTGGCCCTGGCCCTCGACGCGCTGCGCGCCGCGCTGGCCCAGACCGCCCAGCTCAGCACCGCCCGCCTGGCCACCCTCATGAACCCCGCCTACACCGGGCAGCTGCCCTTCCTGGCCGACCGGCCGGGCGCCTCCGGGCTGATGATCCTGGAGTACGTGGCCCAGGACGCCCTGGCCGAGCTGCGCCACCTCGCGGCCCCCGTGACGACCGGGACCGCGGTGATCTCGCTGGGCACCGAGGACCACGCCGGTTTCGCCACCCAGGCCGCCCGCCACGCGCTGCGCTGCCTCGAACCGCTGGAGATCGTGCTGGCCTGCGAGCGCGCCGCCGCCGTGCGGGCCCGCAAGGGGGCACGGCCCGACGGGCAGCTCACCGACGAGCTGGACGAGGCGCGGGCGGCGCTTGCGCGACCGAGCCCCGCTCCCTGAGCGTCGGCTCCTGGACCACCCGGCGGCGGCGGGTGCCGCCGTCGGCCGCGGCCGCGATGAGCCGCACCGCGGCCCTGACGATGCCGTCGATGTCCCAGTCGACGGTGGTCAGGCCGGGGGTGAGCAGCCCCGACATGGGGTGGTCGTCGTAGCCCATGACCGACACGTCGCCCGGGATGGACAGGCCCAGCTCCTTGGCCGCGGCGTAGACGCCGTAGGCGATGGAGTCGGCGAAGCAGAAGACCGCGCTCGGCCTGGACGTGGAGAGGATCTCGTGGGCCGCCGAGGTGGCCGCCGCCAGGTCGTGGGGGGCCGTGACGACCTCGATGTCGAGCCCCAGCCGGTCGGCCTCGGCCAGGACGTGCACGTCGGCCGGACGGTCGGGGGTGCTGGCCTGGGTGGGCGTGAGCACGGCGATCCGACGGTGACCGAGGCCGGCCAGGTGTTCCAGGGCCAGCGTGACGCCCCGGCGGTTGTCGAAGACGACCTCGCCGGCCGTGCCCGCCAGGGAGTCGCCGATCGCGACGACGGGCAGCGACTCGCACAGCTCGGCCCAGAACGGCGCGGCCGGGTCGACCGGCTGCACGATCATGCCGTCGACGCGCTGGTCGCGGAGCTGCTGGGCGAGCACGCGCTCACGGTCGGGGTCGCCGACCGCGTCGAGGATCAGGGCATAGCGGTCTTTCTCCCGCAGGCCCCTGCTGATGCCGACCGCCAGCGACTGCTGCCACAGGTCTTCGAGCGAGCCGCAGAGCAGGCCGATCATGCCCGTGCGGCCGCTGGCCAGGGCCCTGGCGATGGGGTCGGCCTCGTAGCCGAGCTCGGCGGCGGCGGCGCGCACGCGCTCCATGGTCTCCTCCGAGACCTGCATGCCGCGCAGCGCATAGGAGACGGCCGCCGGAGACAGGCCGGTCGCGCGGGCCACTTCCCGAATCGTCGCTCTCTTCCGCGGCATCCCGCCAGCCTATTGCCTGCCACCGACAGAAGCCGGACTCCCGCACGGGCTCGCGCGGTTCTTCTGGGACCGCCCTCAACGTGCGAACCGTTGACAAATAGGGCAGTGAAGCGGTTCACTGAACCGTATCACTGAAACGGTTCACCTGATTGATTTCGCAGTACAGTTCGTTTACCTGTAATCTCAGTAGGAAATAGAGGGAGGTGTGATCGTGAGCATCGACGTGCACCAGCACCTGTGGACGGGTTCGTTCGTCGCCGCGCTGCGCGCTCGCACCGCCCCGCCCCGGCTCGACGGCTGGACGCTGCTGCTCGACGGCGAGCCGCCGTACGAGGTGAACCCGGCCGACCACGAGCACCGGGACACGGCCGGGCTCGAGCTGGCGCTGGTGTCGATGTCGAGCCCGCTGGGCGTGGAGTTCCTGCCGCCGGAGGAGGCGTGGCCGCTGATCGACGCCTACCACGAGGGCGCGCTCGGGCTGGGCGAGCCGTTCGGGGTGTGGGCGGCGACCTGTCACAGCGAGCCCGATCCGGAGCGGCTGGCCAAGGACCTCGACCGGGGGCTGGCCGGGCTGCAGATCCCGGCCACCGCCGTACCCGACGACCGGCTGCTCGACGTGCTCACCGAGCGGGACCTGCCGCTGTTCGTGCATCCCGGGCCCGCCACCGTGCCGCCGCCGCCGGGGACGCCGCCGTGGTGGCCGGCGCTGGTGCCGTACGTGCAGCAGATGCACGCGGCCTGGCACCACTTCCACGCCGTGGTCCGGCCCCGGCATCCTCGGCTGCGGGTGTGCTTCGCGCTGCTGGCGGGGCTGGCGCCGCTGCACTCCGAACGGCTCATCGCCCGTGGCGGCACCGGGCGCGGCCTGGTCGATCCCGGTTTCTACGTGGAGACGTCCTCGTACGGGCCGCGTGCCATCGACGCGATCGTCCGCGAGCTGGGCGTGGACGTCGTCGTCAACGGCTCCGACGCGCCGTACGCCACGGCCCCCGACCCCGGCCTCGGCACCGCCGCCCACCACGCCATCCGCTCCACCAACCCCCGCCGCCTCCTGGGCCTCCCCCCACCATGACCCCGCGAGGGAGCGCCCCCACCTGGCCCCCCAGGCCGCCTCACGCAGTAAGGCCATTGGACCCGCGAGGGAGCGCCGGCGTCTGGAGGAGCGGCGGGAGCGCAGCGACCAGAGCGGGG